>NZ_JAGPXL010000012.1 GCF_018070565.1 Streptomyces sp. B93 | reverse complement strand
AAAACGGCCGCAACAACAGCAGCATGCCCATGGTCTTCCTCGCCATCCTCCTCATCCTCACCGTCGGCATCACCATCGACCTGCTCATCTTCAGCCCACTCGAACGCCACGTCCTCCGCAGCCGCGGGCTCCTGGCGCGGAGGTGACACGTCCCATGAGCGCTCCGGTCCTCCTCGTCATCGCCCACGGCAGCCGCGATCCACGGCACGCCGCGACCGTGCACGCCCTGGTGCGGCGGGTCCGCTCGCTGCGCCCCGGTCTGCGGGTGGAGACCGGCTTCCTGGACTTCAACATCCCGTCCGTGCAGGGCGTGCTGGAGTCCCTGGCGGCGGAGGGCGTGCGGGATGTCGTGGCGCTGCCGCTGTTGCTGACCCGGGCCTTCCACGCCAAGGCGGACATCCCGGCGGTGCTGCGGGACGCGCCGCCGCGGCTGCGGATCCGGCAGGCGGAGGTGCTCGGGCCGTCACCGCTGCTACTGGGCGCGTTGGAGCGGCGGCTGTACGAGGCGGGTCTGACGCCCGCCGACAAGTCCTCGACCGGGGTCGTGCTGGCCTCGGCGGGGTCCACCGACCCGGAGGCGATCGCAGTGATCGCAGCAATCGCGCGGGAGTGGCGGCACACCCGTTGGTGCGCCGTGCGGCCTGCGTTCGCCTCCGCTTCCCTCCCCCGCACCGAGGACGCGGTACGGGAACTGCGCGCCCTGGGCTGCGCACGCGTCGCCGTCGCCCCGTACGTCCTGGCCCCCGGCTTCCTCCCCGACCGGATCGCGCGGGGGGCGGCGGAGGCGGACGTCCTCGCCGACGTGCTCGGCGCGGCGCCCGAGGTGGCCCGGGTGCTGCTGGAGCGGTACGAGGCGGCCCGGCTGCCGGGGCTCACGGCGGTCGGGGCCTGAGGGCCGTCAGCCGGCGGTCAGCTCCACCAGTTTGCGGACGGTGTTCCAGTTGCGGGTGGTGGCGATGACGCCCTTGGTGAGGCGGGGTCGGGCCAGGTACTCGGCAAGTTTGGAGCGGCCGAGGCCTTCGGGGGCGTAGAGGTAGAGGGCGCGGTCGCCGAGGCGGAACTCCTCCGGAAGGTGGGCCTGCTGGTCGATCTCCGCGAAGCGGTCGGGGGTGACGGGGGCCGAGAAGTAGGTGACGTGGAGCTGTCTGGGCTCCAGTTCGGCGGCCGGGAACGGGCAGGCGTCGGCGATCGCCGCGAGGTAGGCGTGGTCGCGGACGAGGACGTCCACGCGGAAGCCGAAGTGCTCCTCGATGGCCCCGGTGAGTTCGGCGGCGAGCGAGTCCTCGTCGCCATGGTCGGCGGTGAAGGCGGCCTGACCGCTCTGGAGGTAGGTGCGGACGGCGTCGTAGCCGTCGAGGCGCTCCATCACGGTGCGCAGCTCGGCCATGGGCATCTTCTTGCCGCCGACGTTGATCCCGCGCAGCAGCGCCGCATAGCTCTTGGTCACCCCCACACCATAGGACGGCTGCCGTGCCCCGTGGGGGCGGGCACGACATCCGCCCTGGTGTGGGGGGTCCAGGGGCACCTTACCCCCGAGATCACTCCCCGAGACCTTGGATAGATGTAAGGGGCCGATGTCCTCCCCAGAGCGGAGGGGCGGGGGGTCGTCGGGAGGACACCGGACCTGCGCTTTCTCACCGGGCAGCACGACGAGACGGGCTTATCCGGGCCATACCTTCGAAGCGGAAGGTGGCGGCAGGGGGCTGTCACCGCGCGACGAGGGGCAGCCCGTCATGGGGAACGGAGAAACACGCGTGCGGGGGTTCGCCGCGCGGGCCGGCGGCTGGAGCGCCCGGCACCGATGGGCGGCGGTCGGCATCTGGGTGCTGTTCGTCGTCCTGGCGATGGGGCTGGGGTCGGCGGCGGGCCGGGTCGATGTGAAGGACAGCGACCAGCTGAAGGGTGAGACCCACACCGCCGCCAAGATCATCGAGGATGCCGGGATCGAGGAACCGGCGAGCGAGACCGTACTGATCCAGGCGAAGGACGGCGGGGTCAAGGCCACCGATCCGGAGTTCCGCGCCGCGGTGGACGCCGTGATCGCGGCGGTCGACGGGACCGGTGAGGTCAGCGGCATATCGTCGCCGTACGACACCGGGACGATCTCCGAGGACGGCCGTAGCGCGCTGGTGCAGTTCGACATGCGGGGCGAGTCGGACACGGCGGGCGAGCGGGTGGAGCCGGTTCTGGAGGCCGTGGCGGAGGTCCAGGAGGACCACGGGTCGCTGCGGATCGAGGAGATCGGCGGCGCCAGCATGATGAAGACGTTCGACGACGCGTTCGGGGACGACTTCCAGAAGGCCGAGTACTCCGCCGTACCCGTCGCCCTCGGCATTCTGCTGATCGCCTTCGGCGCGCTGGTAGCGGCGCTGCTGCCGGTGCTGCTCGCCGTTACGGCGATCATGGCGACGATGGGTCTGATGGGCATCGTCAGCCATGTCATGCCGATGAGCGACACCGCCAACTCCGTGATGCTGCTGGTCGGTCTGGCCGTCGGCGTCGACTACTGCCTGTTCTATCTGCGGCGTGAGCGCGAGGAGCGCGAGGCGGGCCGGGACGCGCAGACGGCGCTGCGGATCGCCGCCGCGACCAGTGGCCGGGCGGTCGTCGTCTCCGGTGTCACGGTGTGCGTGGCGATGGCGGGCATGCTGTTCACGGGGCTCGCCGAGTTCGAGGCGATGGGTCTCGCCTCGCTGATGGTGGTCGCGGTCGCCATGGTCGGATCGGTGACCGTGCTGCCCGCGTTGCTGTCGCTGCTGGGTGAGCGGGTGGAGAAGGGGCGCATCCCGTTCCTGCGGCGGCGTGCCCGCAAGGGCGGCAACGGTTCGGGCGGTGAGAGCCGGTTCTGGAGCGCCGTACTGAAGGGCGTGCTCGCCCGGCCGGTGCTCGCCGTGGTCGTCGCGGCCGGTGCGCTGCTGGCGATCGCCGCGCCCGCGGTCGGCATGAAGACGCAGAACCTCACCCTGGACCAGGAGTTCGGCGACTCGCTGCCCATCGTCCAGACGTACAACCGCGTCAACGACGCCTTCCCCGGCGGCTCCGAGCCCGCCGAGGTCGTCGTGAAGGCCGATGACATCAACGCGCCCGAGGTGCGGTCGGCGCTCGACGACTTCCGTGCGCGGGCGATCAGTTCGGGCGCCTCCCGCGGCCCGGTCGACATCAAGCTGCACGACGAGCAGAACGTCGCGTTCGTCTACGTCCCGCTGGTCGGCGGCTCCGACCTGGACAAGGCGGGCCAGAGCCTGGACAAGCTGCGCGACGACGTACGGCCCGCCACTCTCGGCCGGGTCGACGGCGTCGAGGCGCCGATCACCGGGCAGGTCGCCGGTTCGAAGGACTTCAACGACCAGCTGGTCGGCTCGGTCGTCCCGGTCTTCGTGTTCGTGGTGGTCTTCGCCTTCCTGCTGATGCTGCTGTCGTTCCGCTCGCTGACCGTGGCGATCACCTCGATCGTGCTGAACCTGCTGTCGGTGGGCGCCGCCTACGGCATCCTCGTCGCCGTCTTCCAGCACGGCTGGGGCGCGTCCCTGGTGGGCGCGGAGGGCGTCGGCGCGATCGTCAGCTGGCTGCCGCTGTTCCTGTTCGTGATCCTGTTCGGGCTGTCGATGGACTACCACGTCTTCGTGGTCTCCCGGATCCGCGAGGCCCGGCTGCGGGGCCGTACGACGAAGGACGCCATCGCGCACGGTGTCGTCACCACGGCGGGCGTCGTCACCAGCGCCGCCGTCATCATGGTCGCCGTCTTCGCGATCTTCGGAACGCTGTCGATGCAGTCCATGAAGCAGATGGGCGTCGGGCTGGCCGCGGCCGTCCTGATCGACGCGACGATCATCCGCGGGGTGCTGCTCCCGGCGGTCATGGCCCTGCTCGGCGAGCGCAACTGGTACCTGCCGAAGTGGCTCCACCGCCTCCCGGACATGACCCACGACGAGTCCGCCGACGCGGTGGCCCACCAGGCCCCGCCGACCCTGGAGAAGGAAACCGACGACAGGGTCACGGTCTGACCCGCGCCCGCCCCGTGCACCCGCGCCTCACAGGAGGCGCGGGTGCACGCCGCTCAGGGGCGCCGGGAACCGCGCGACCAGCCACAACGCACCCGCAGCCGCCCGCCCTTGCCCGAGGCGCTACCCCAACGCCTCCTCGATCAGATCGGCCGCCCGCCGCGTACCCCCCTCTTCAGCCATCTCCGCCTGAATCCCCTTCAGGCGGTGCGCCACCTCGGGGTCCTCGACCAGGGCGAGCGCGGCCTCCCGGAGGCCGTCCACCGTGGTGTCCTCCATGGGGAGATGACGGGCGACCCCCAGCCCTTGGAGCATGTCCGCGTTCCCGAACTGGTCCACCGCCTGCGGCACGGCGATCATCGGCGTAGCCGTGGCCAGCCCTTCCTGGCTGCCCCCCGCCCCGGCGTGCGTGACGAACAGGTCCGCCTCCCGGAGCACGGCGAGCTGCGGCACCCACGCGTGCACCTCGACGTTCGGCGGAAGCTCCCCCAGCTCGGCGGGGTCGACATGCCGTCCGACCTGCAGGACGGTGTGCCACCCCGGCAGGTCGCCGAAGGCCCGCACGCACGTCCGGTAGAACGCGGGCTGCTTGGTGAACGCCGACCCGAGCGAGACCAGCACGACCTTCTCCGCACCGGCGGGCCGCCGCCAGTCGCCCTCCGCGGCCCGGTCGCCCTGGCAGGCGCCGACGAAGGTGTGGACGCTCTCGTCGACCCGGTCGGCATGGGGCTGGAGCGCCTTCGGGATCAGCACGAGGGAACGGGCGGGGCGGCCCACGAAGGGGTCGGGGTGCTGGGTGATCCCGTTCTCCTCCAGCCAGCTCTGGAAGCGGGCGTAGTAGGCCTGCCCCCGCTCGGTCTTCTTCGGCTCCTCCCACATCGGCTCGGCGACCTCCTGCTCATAGCCGTCCCAGGCGACCAGGTTGGGGGAGAGGGAGATCGCGGGCACGCCCCAGCGGTGGGCGAGGACCCGGGCCGGGTAGGACGCGATGTCGTGCAGCACCAGATCCGGCCGGTCCCCCTCGTACGCCTCGATGAGCTGCGGCAGTGCCTGGATGGCGTCGTCGAGGAACGGTTCCACGTTGTCCAGCAGCGTGGAACCCCACGCCTCCGGGTCGGCGTCGGGGCCGGGCAGCGTGGAGTGCCAGGTCCTCACCTCGGCGCCGGTCTCGGCGACCTTCTCGGCGAACGCGGGCGGAATCGCGTACGTCACCCGGTGGCCGCGCGCGACCAGTTCACGGATCACCTCCAGGCTCGGGTTCACGTGGCCGTGGGCGGCGATGGAGAACATGGCGATGTGGGCGGGCTTCGCCCCGGATGTCGTTGCCGGTGTCGTCATGCCGTCGACGGTAAACGAGACGAGACGTCTCGTGCAACCTATTTCGGGATCTCGCCCTCCCCCACCCCTCCCACAGCCCCACCTGCACGAATGGAAGACTGACCGGCGGACGGCGGCGATCCACCGTCCCAGGCGGTAGGGAGCCAGAAGCGGAGGCGGACGATGGACGAGGCACGCGCGCGGCACGCACTGGTCGCGGCCCAGGTGCTGCCCGGCGCGGCGGCACGTCAGGCCCGGCTGCTCGCCCTGGGCGAGAACGCGGTGTTCGCCGCCGGTGACCTGGTCGTCAAGGTCGGCCGCGACGCCGAACTCCTGGACCGGGCTCGCCGCGAGCTGCACATCGCACGCTGGCTGGCCGAAGCGGGCGTCCCCGCCGTACGGGCGGCCTCCGAGGAGGCCCTACTGGTGGAGGGGCACCCGGTGACGGTGTGGCACCGGCTGCCGGACGCGGTACGGACGGCCCAGGCGCGGGACCTGGCGGAACTGCTGAGGCTGGTGCACGCACTGCCCCTCGCTCGGGGGGCTTCCCCCTCCCCCACCCCCTCCCCCGAGTTGCCTCCCCGCGACCTGCTCTCCGGCGTCGAGCGCTGGCTGCGGCTGGCCGGGGACGCGATCGACCCCGCGGACGCGGCGTATCTGCGCGAGCGCCGCGACGGCTTCGCGGCGGCCGCCGCGGCACTGACCCCGCACCTCCCCCCGGGCCCGATCCACGGCGACGCGCTCCCCCGCAATGTGCACATCGGCCCGGACGGCCCCGTCCTGGTCGACCTGGAGACCTTCTCCGCCGACCTCCGCGAGCACGACCTGGTGGTGATGGCCCTCTCCCACGACCGCTACGGCCTCTCCTCCGAGGCCTACGGCTCCTTCGTCGAGACATACGGCTGGGACGTACGCGAGTGGAGCGGCTGCGCCGTCCTGCGCGGCGCCCGCGAGACCGCCAGCTGCGCCTGGGTCGCCCAGCACGCCCCGGGCAACCCCAAGGCCCTGACGGAGTTCCGGCGCCGGGTGGCGTCCCTGCGGGACGGGGACGAGACGGTGCGGTGGTATCCCTTCTGAGTCCCGTTGGCTTCCCTCGCCCGCAGATGGATTACGCCCGCTCCTCCACCAGCTCCCGTACCGGCCAGGTGCCGTCGATCACCGCGGTGGGGTCGCCCTTGCGGCGCAGGAAGTTCTGGAAGTCCGCCGCCCACTGCGCGTACCACTCGATCTGTCGGCGGTGGAGTTCCGCCGGGCCGAGGGCCGCGATCTTGGGGTGGCGGTCGGCTATGGCGCAGGCCAGGCGGGCCGCGGCGAGGGCGTCGGCGCTGGCGTCGTGGGCGGTGTCGAGGGTGACGCCGTACTCGGCGCAGACGGCTTCGAGGTTGCGCTTGCCGCGGCGGTAGCGGTCGACCTGGCGGTCGATGGTGTACGGGTCGATGACCGGTGCGGGGTCGGTGCCGCCGAGGCGGTCGCGCAGGGACGGCAGGGCGTGGCGGCGCAGTTCGGCGGAGAGCAGGGTCAGGTCGAAGGCCGCGTTGTAGGCGACGACCGGGACGCCCGTCTTCCAGTAGCCGGTGAGGACGTCGGCGATGGCGTCGGCGACCTGGTCCGCGGGGCGGCCTTCGATGGCCGCGCGTTCGCTGCTGATGCCGTGCACGGCGACCGCGTCCGCCGGGATCTCCACTCCCGGGTCGGCGAGCCATTCGCGGCGTCCCATGGGCTGTGCGCCCCTGACCTCGATCACGGCGCCCGTGACGATGCGCGCCTCGTGCGGATCGGTGCCCGTCGTCTCCAGGTCGAAGCCGATCAGCAGCTCCCGGTGCCAGCCCATGGCGGCCCCCCTTCTTGGTGGTGCTCTCCCCCAGTGATCTCCACCTTCGCATGCGCCACTGACAATCGGAGGATCGGCTTCCGATCTGCCTCCGGGAAGAGTCGGTGGCATTTCATGACACAGGCCGTGAATCGGCCCAGGCGACCTCGAACTCCTCCCGGTAGGTGGTGAAAAGGCCGGTCTCTCCCGGGTCGCCCGGGTCTCCCGGCTTGACCACCCGGCTGCCGTTGCGCAGCACCAGCACCGGCGCCTCCATCCCCCGCGACCGGCGCAGATAGGACTGCACGACCGCGATGCCGTCGGAGCCGTCGCCGTCGACCAGGTAGGCGGTGGAGCGCGGGGTCTCGTCGTAGACCTGGATCTGGAAGGCGTCGGGGTCGCGGAGGCGGGCCCGCACCCGGCGCATGTGGAGGATGTTCATCTCCACGGCCCGGCTCAGTTCGCCCCGTTTGATGCCGAGTTCGCGTTCGCGGCGCTTCACCGCGCTGGAGGCGGGGTTCAGGAACAGCAGGCGCACCCGGCAGCCCGCTTCCGCCAGGCGGACCAGGCGGCGTCCGGAGAAGTTCTGCACGAGCAGGTTGAGGCCGATGCCGAGAGCGTCGATGCGGCGGGCGCCGCCGAAGATGTCCTCGGCGGGGAACTGGCGCAGCAGCCGGACCCGGTCCGGGTGGACTGCGACGACGTCGGCGTACCGGTCGCCGACCAGGTCCTCCACGGCGTCGACCGGCAGACGGCGCGCGGACGGTACGTCGCCGCCCGCGCCGAGGATCTCCAGGAGTCTGGCCGAGGCGCGTTCGGCCTGGGCCAGCACGGCCTCGGACAGGGCGCGGTTGCGGGAGACGACGTTGCGGCTGACCTCCAGCTCGTCCAGGGCGAGTTCGACGTCGCGGCGGTCGTCGACGTACGGCTCGAAGCAGGGCCAGTGCTGCACCATCAGCTCGCGCAGCTGGGGCAGGGTGAGGAAGCTGAGGACGTTGTCGTCGGCCGGGTCGAGCAGATAGCCCTTGCGGCGGCTGACCTCGCGTACGGCGACCGCGCGCTGCACCCACTCCTGTCCGGCCGGTCCGGCGGCGGCGACCACCCAGTCGTCGCCGTGGACGGGCTCGTAGATGGGGCGCAGCACGGCGGCGACGACCGCGCGGAGCCGTTGTTCGACGAGGTTCAGCCAGATGTAGGCCCGGCCCGCGCGCTGGGCGCGGGTGCGCACTTCGTGCCAGGCGTCGGCGTCCCAGTCCAGTTCCGGGCCGATGGAGTGCGTCTCCATCGGTCTGGCCAGGGACACCGTGCCGAGCGGGGCGTCTTTGGCGTTCCCCTCGTGACCCTCGTCACCAGGGGGCAGCTCCAGGCCTCCCGAGCCCACCCGCGCACCGCCTTCCGCTCCCCCGGGAACTCCCCGTCCCAACGATCAAGGAAGGGTACTCCGGGAGCGGTCGGCGGTGCAGCCGGATGGGCAGGGTCGTTTCCCAACGGCCCTTATTCGACGTGGCCGTTCTGGTCGGCCAGCTGCTCGGGTGTGAGCGGGTTCATGGCGGTGACGTCGCGCGGGGCCAGCGAGAATCCCTGCCAGTGGACCGGCATGGGCTGCTGGTCCTCGTCACGCGCTATGTGGTGGTAGCCGATGTTCACCCAGACCACGGGGCGCTTGAGCTGCTGGCCGCCGACCCACTTGTCGACGGACCTGCCGTGTCCGGCGCCGCAGTCGGGGAGGTTGTCGCTGGCGAACTGTTCGCACTTGTTGTACTCGGTGAAGTACACGTCGTGCCGGGTGTAGCCGCGGCCGGGGTACTTGGCGGAGGGGCCGGGCACGATCTCGTACGAGCGGCGGTGGCCGTCCGCGTTCTTGCCCTTGGCGCTGACGACCCGCCACCAGCGCATGTTCTTGGCGTCACCGGCGAGTTCCTGGGTGATGTCGGTGCGGGTGGTGGTGTTGCGGGGTCCCCCGTCGCCGTTCGCGGGCGGGCTGACCTTGGAGTCGTACTGTTCGACGCGGCCCTTGGCGGAGCCGTCGAGGGCGAAGTTGAGGCGCCAGAAGACGTTGTGGCTGTGGCTGGTGGCGTAGTCCTTGGCGCCCTTGCCGAGAGGCCAGCCGCGGCCGTCCCCGGCGTCGTAGTCGAACGGGGAGAGGGAGCCGGTGGCGCCGACGTTCATGGTGATGGTGCCGTCGTCCTGGAAGCGCCATTCCGAGATGTACTCGTACCAGCCGACCTGGTTGACGGTGTAGACGAGCAGGTCCTTGCCCTGCTTCTGGTAGACCTTGTTCGCCCTCTCGCCCTGCATGCGGTAGGCGTGGCCACGCGCCCGGGTGGTGGTGCACAGGCCGTTGACGGTGGGGCGGTCGGGGTCCCAGGAGTTGGGGACCTTGACCGTCCTGAGAGTGCCGCCGGGGCATTCGCCGGGCTTGAGGTTCATCAGGCCCTGGGCGAAGCCCGCCTGGGTGAGGTCCTGGTACTCGTTCCTGCCGTCGTCGTAGGGCACGTGGATCTGGCCGAGTCTGGCGCTGGAGAGCACCTTGATGGGGCTGGGCTCGCCGGGCGGCTGGTAGGAGATGTGGTTGAGGACGAGTCCGGCGTCCTTGTGGTAGCGCCAGCACATGCGCCAGGTGGTGCCGGTGCTGAGCTTCTGTTCGATGCGGTAGGCGTCGCTGCACTCGGCCGCGGCCGCGGGCGCCGCCGCGGGGCGGGCGCTGGCCGGTCCGGCGCCGGTGGCGGCACCCGCGGTCAGGGCGGCCACGGCGAGCGTGAGGGCCGCCGTCCGCGCGTGCGTACGGCTGGTGGTGTGGTTCACGGGCATGACGAGGTGACTCCCATGAGGAGTTGGTTGGAAAACTGGACTGGGTGAGGCCGGGCCGGTCAGTCGCGGCCCAGCCTGCCGACCTCACCGGTGCTCAGGTCTATGACGAAGTCCCGGGCGTCGATCCACGGGCCGTTCTTCACCTTCGGGAACAGCCGCACACAGCGGTGTGCTCCGCAGTCGTCGAGCACGGCGGGCTGGGCGCCCGGTACGGCCCGGTAGACCATGCTGTTGAGCAGGAGCTGGTCCGGTGAGGTGAGTTTCTTGCCCGTGGCGTCCTCGTAGTCCGAGCGCAGGCCCGCGCCGAGCGGGTCGGCGATCAGCAGCCGGGCGGCCTCGGCGCTCTCCGCGCGCGTCGGGGGTGGCTGTACGCCCCGCTGGGTGGCGGTCCGCTCGACCTCGCCCGTGTCGAGGTTGACGGTGCGGGTGACGAGGCTGTCGGCGGCGTAGTCGTAGAACGTGACGTCGGCGCGCCGGGGCGCGGACGGGTCGTCCAGTTCGCCCGGTTCCGGTTCGGCGAGTTCGACGCCGAGGCGCTGCGGGCCCCGGTCCCCGTCGACGTCCTCGGCCGAGGAGCGGAGCGCGGGGTTCAGGGCGAGCCGTACGACCCGCTCGGTCTCGTCGTCGGTCAGCGGGTCATCGCCGGTGCCCTCCTCGCCCTCGTGAGGTGCCTCCTTCACGACAGCCGGCGGGACCTCCGCCGTGCCGTCCTGCCCTTGCCGGCCCCCTTCTCCCCGGGCGGCCTGTCCGGCCGCCACGTCCCCTGTGGCGTCGTCGGCGCCCGCCGTGCTCGGCAGGGTGACGCCGATCATCACGGCGGTCGCGGCCACCGCGATGGCCGCACCGGCGACTAATTTCCCGAGATGGCGGTGCACTGCTGTGCGCACATCTTCCCCCTACTCCCCCTGGTCTGCCGGGAGTACGTGTTTGCCCCACTGGTTCGGCATACGGCGTATGCACTGGTCGACTCGTAAGAGGGGTGCGGGGCAGGGGTGGTTCCGTCACTTTGGGGGAGACTCGGGGTCAAGGCGCCCCCAGCGGCGCGGGACACCTGGAAGAGTCGTATCCATGCAGGTCTGGCCTGGAGAGGCATATCCACTCGGCGCCACGTACGACGGCGCCGGTACCAATTTCGCGGTCTTCACGGAGAGCGCGGACCGAGTAGAGCTGTGTCTGCTGCACGACGACGGCTCGGAGACGGCGGTGGAGCTGCGGGAGAGCGACGCCTTCGTACGGCACGCCTACCTGCCGGGCGTCATGCCCGGGCAGCGCTACGGCTACCGCGTGCACGGCCCGTACGCCCCCGAGCGCGGGCTGCGCTGCAACTCGGCGAAGCTGCTGCTCGACCCGTACGCGCGTGCGATCAGCGGGGAGATCCAGTGGGGCGAGGAGGTGTACGGCTACCACTTCGGCGCCCCCGAGCGGCGCAACGACCTCGACTCGGCCCCGCACACGATGACGTCGGTCGTGGTCAACCCGTACTTCGACTGGGGCGACGACCGGCGCCCGCGCGTCGAGTACCACGAGACGGTGATCTACGAGGCCCATGTGAAGGGCCTGACGATGCGCCACCCGGGGCTGCCGCGGGAGCTGCGCGGCACCTACGCGGCGCTCGCGCACCCCGCGGTCATCGAGCACCTCACCGGGCTCGGGGTGACCACCCTGGAGCTGATGCCCGTACACCAGTTCGTGAACGACCACCGGCTGGCCGACCTCGGCCTCGCCAACTACTGGGGCTACAACACCATCGGCTTCTTCGCCCCGCACAACGCCTACGCCTCCTGGGGCGACCGCGGGCAGCAGGTGCTGGAGTTCAAGTCGGCGGTGCGGGCGCTGCACGAGGCCGGGATCGAGGTCATCCTCGACGTCGTCTACAACCACACCGCCGAGGGCAACCACCTGGGCCCCACGCTGTCCTTCCGGGGCCTGGACAACCCGCAGTACTACCGCCTCGCGGACGACCCGCGCTACTACATGGACACCACCGGGACCGGCAACTCGCTGCTCATGCGGTCCCCGCACGTGCTCCAGCTGATCATGGACTCGCTGCGCTACTGGGTCACCGAGATGCACGTCGACGGGTTCCGCTTCGACCTCGCGGCGACCCTGGCCCGGCAGTTCCACGAGGTGGACCGGCTGTCGTCGTTCTTCGACCTGGTGCAGCAGGACCCGGTGGTCTCCCAGGTCAAGCTGATCGCCGAGCCGTGGGACGTGGGCGAGGGCGGTTACCAGGTGGGCAACTTCCCGCCGCTGTGGACCGAGTGGAACGGCAAGTACCGGGACACCGTGCGGGACCTGTGGCGGGGCGAGCCGCGCGCGCTCGCCGAGTTCGCGTCCCGGCTGACCGGCTCCTCCGACCTGTACCAGGACGACGGGCGGCGACCGCTCGCCTCCATCAATTTCGTGACCTGCCACGACGGCTTCACCCTGCACGACCTGGTGGCCTACAACCACAAGCACAACCAGGCCAACGGCGAGGACAACCGGGACGGCGAGAGCCACAACCGGTCCTGGAACTGCGGGGTGGAGGGCCCCACCGACGACCCTGCCGTGCTGGAGCTGCGGGCCCGGCAGATGCGCAACTTCCTCGCCACGCTGATGCTCTCCCAGGGCGTGCCGATGATCAGCCACGGGGATGAGTTCGCGCGCACCCAGGGCGGCAACAACAACGCCTACTGCCAGGACAGTGAGCTGGCGTGGGTGCGGTGGCCGGCCGGCGACGGCGAGGACGACGGGCTGTTCAACGGCATCGACGTACAGGGGCTGCGGGACTTCGTACGGGCCATGGTGTGGCTGCGCAAGGACCACCCGGTCTTCCGCCGCCGCCGCTTCTTCCACGGCCGCCCCGTGGAGGGCACCCATGACGAGCTGTCCGACATCGCCTGGTTCACCCCCGAGGGCCGGGAGATGACCCAGCGGGACTGGGAGTCGGCGCGGGCGTCGGCGCTGACGGTGTTCCTCAACGGCAACGCGATCTCCGAGCCCGGCCCGCGCGGGGAGCGCATCAGCGACGACTCCTTCCTGCTGATGTTCAACGCCGCGCCGAGGCCCCTGGACTTCCTGGTCCCGGTCAACCACGGCCGCCAGTGGCAGGTCGTCGTCGACACCGCCCGCTCCGACGGGGTGCCGCCCGGCACCGGGCCCAAGGTGGCTGCGGGAGAGCGGCTGACCCTGGTGGACCGGAGCCTGACGGTGCTCCAGCGACCCGCGTGAGCGCGCGCGTGGGCCAGTGGAGGGGGTTGGAGGGGGTGATCTCCGGACCGGTGACACGAAAGGCGGCGGGGCGGGTACGTAGCTCACCATGACACCTGAGCGACCTGACCCCGCGGTGCCCACGGCCACCTACCGGCTCCAGCTCCAGCCGGAGTTCCCGTTCACGGCAGCCGCGGCGGCCGTGCCCTACCTCGCCTCGCTCGGCGTGTCGCACCTGCATCTGTCGCCCGTCCTGGAGGCCGTGCCGGGGTCGGCGCACGGCTATGACGTCGTCGACCACGCGCGCGTGCGGGAGGAGCTGGGCGGCGAGGACGGGCTGCGGGCGCTGGCGGCCACCGCGCGGGAGCACGGACTCGGTCTCGTGGTGGACATCGTGCCCAACCACATGGCGATGGCCCCGCGCCACAACCGGGCCCTGTGGGAGGTGCTGCGGGAGGGCCCGAAGTCGCCGTACGCGCGCTGGTTCGACATCGACTGGGAGGCGCAGGGCGGGCAGCTGCTGCTGCCGGTGCTCGGCGGGCCGCTCGGCGAGGAGATCGGCGCCCTGCACGTCGACGGGGGCGTGCTGCGCTACCACGACCACGCCTTCCCGCTGCGCGAGGGCACCGAGGACCTGCCGCTGCCGCAGCTGCTGGACGCGCAGTGGTACCGGCCGGTGTGGTGGCGGCTGGCCCGTACGGAGCTGAACTACCGGCGGTTCTTCAGCATCTCCGAGCTGATCGGGGTGCGGGTGGAGGACCCGGAGGTCTTCGACGCCACCCACGGCAAGATCCTCCAGCTGCTGCGCGAGGGCGTCGTCGACGGGCTGCGGATCGACCACCCCGACGGGCTCGCCGACCCCGACGCGTACCTGCTGAGGCTGCACGAGGCGACCGGGGGGCGCTGGACGGTCGTGGAGAAGATCCTCTCCGACGGGGAGCGGCTGCCCGCCGCCTGGCCCGTCGCGGGCACCACCGGCTACGACGCCCTGCGGCACGTCGACGGGCTGTTCACGGACCCCGCGGGCGCCGGGGAACTCCTCGGCCAGTACCGGCGCTTCGCGGCCCCGCAGACGGACCGGGGCGGGCACTGGGAGGCGACGGTGCGGCGGGCCGCGTACCGGGTGCTGGAGCACGAGCTGGCCGCCGAGGTGGACCGGCTGACGCGGGTGGCGAGCAGGCTGTGCGCCACCTCGCCCGACCCGGCGCTGCGGGACCGGGCGCCGTGGACGCTGCACGCGGCACTGCGGGAGCTGCTGGTCCGCCTCGAGGTGTACCGGCCGTACACGTCCGTCGACGCGGCGGCCGTCCTCACCGAGGAGGCGGCGGCCGAGGCGCGGCTGGCGTTCGTGGTGCCCGAGGAGGCCGGGGCGGTGGACGTGGTGCGCGGGCTGCTGCTGGGGCGGTACGGGGACGGTCCGGCGCAGGTGGAGTTCCGGACGCGGTTCGCGCAGACCGCGTCGGCGCTGCGGGCGAAGTCCGTGGAGGACACGGCGTTCTACCGGTACGTGCCGCTGCTGTCGGCGACGGAGGTGGGCGGGAACCCGGGGCGGCCCGCCGTCTCGCCGGAGGAGTTCCACGCCTACTGCGCGCGCGTGCAGCGCGACTGGCCGGTCACCGGGACGGTCGTCACCACCCACGACACCAAGCGCAGCGCGGACGTCCGGGCCGCCCTGGCCGTGCTGACGGAGTGCCCCGAGCGGTGGGCGGACGTGCTCGCGGAGGTGACCCGCACGGGTGACGGCGTGCCGGACGCGCAGCTCGCGTGGGCGGCCTGGCAGACGGTGTTCGGGCTGGGCCCGGCGGCGCCGGAGCGGGTGCGGGGGGCGCTGCTGAAGCATGTCCGGGAGGCGGGGCTGTTCACCAGCTGGACCGAGCAGGAGCCGCCGTACGAGGACGCGGTGGCCGCGTTCGTCGCGGCGGGGCCCTGCGGTCCGCCCGGCGCCCGCGTGGCCGCCCTGCGGGAGGCCCTCGCGCCGCACATCCGGGCCAACGTGCTGGGCACCGCCCTGGTCCAGCTGACCATGCCGGGGGTGCCCGACCTCTACCAGGGCACGGAGGGCGAGTACCGGGCGCTGGTCGACCCGGACAACCGGCGCCCGGTCGCCTTCCCGCCGGGCGACTCCGGCGACAAGGGGGCGCTGACGGCCGCCGCGCTGGAGCTGCGCGGGCGGCGGCCGGAGGTCTTCGGCGACGCGGCGACGTACGTCCCCCTCCCCGCCGAGGGCACCGCGGCGGCGCACTGCCTGGCCTTCGTGCGCTCCGGCGAGGTCCTGACGGCCGTCACCCGGCTGTCCCTGCGGCTGGCGGAGGCGGGCGGCTGGGGCGGCACACGGTTGGCGCTGCCGCCGGGCCGGTGGACGGACGTCCTGACCCCCGGACGCGAATTCAGCGGGCACGCACGCGTGGAGGACCTCTTCGAGAGGCTGCCGGTGGTGCTGCTGGAACGGAGCGGGGCGGAGGGCGCCTGACCGGGGCGGGTCCGACGCGAGGGCGAGGCGGGTCCGACGCGAGGGCGAGGCGGGTCCGCGCCGTACGCACGGGTGCTCGTGCGGCCGTGGGCGTGTGAGACGTGTGCGCCCTCTTCGAGGCGCTGGTTGCGACTCCGGGCGCCCCGGGGAGGCTCCCCGGCGCGTTCTTGACAGGGTTCGGTGGGCGTGGGGTACTGCGGGTGCGAAGCCGGGTGGACCAGTCGGGGGTGAGTCTTCTGCCGGAGCCGCGCTATCCCAGCGTTCCACGACTCGTCGCGTCCGCCCGCATGTTGGCCGCTCAGCAGCCGGGGCTCTGCGCCTTCAGACAGGTCGGCGCGTCCCGCGCGGGCAGACCCCTGCACCTGCTGTCGGTGGGCCGCGCCCGGCGTGCCGTACTCGTCGTCGCGGGCGCCCACGCCAACGAGCCGACCGGCGGGTCCACCCTTCTGTCGCTGGCCGAACGCGTCCTGTACGAGCGGGGCCTGCGCACCGGGACGTCCTGGCACTTCCTGCTGTGCGCCGACCCCGACGGGGCGAGCCTGCACCGGACCCCCGCGCCCCGCAGCCTGCTCGACTACCACCTCGGCTTCTACCGCCCCGTCAGCGCCGAGCAGCCCGAGTGGTCGCCGTCCGTGCTGCCGCCGGACCGGCTGCCGCCCGAGACGCGCACCCTGACCGGCCTCATCGACGAGCTGCGCCCCTACCTCCAGGTGACCCTGCACGGCACGGACCTCGGGGGCAGCTGGGTGCAGCTGACCAAGGACGTGCCCGGTCTCGCCGAGCCGTTCGCCAGGTCCGCGGCCCGGCTGCGCATCCCCGTGGAGACCGGCGCCTCGGACGCGGCGGGCTGGCCGGTGTCGGGGCCGGGCGTGCATGTGATGCCCGCGGCGGACTCGCGCGTGCCGTACCCGAGCCTGCCGGACGACGCGCGGCACAGCACCTGGTTCCATGTGCACCGCTACGGCGGGCTGACCGCGGTCGTCGAGGTGCCGATGTGGGCGAGCGACCTGGTCAACGACGCCGCCCCGCACCCCGCCCCGGCCGTGGCGCTGCGGCAGCTGGCGCGCAGGCTGCGCCGGGACGCCCGGGAGGTGGAGCGGGTGCTCGCCGAGACCGGCGCCCGGCTGGACCTCCCCGACGGGCCGCTGCTGCGGGCGGCACGGTGGGCACTGGAGCTGGTGCCGGGGCTGGCCGCGGACTGGACGGACCTGCCGCCCGCGGGGCACTCGGTCGCCTACGTCGGCAGCGTGGACGCCTTCGCGCGCCGGCTGCCGCTGCGGGCGGCGTCGATGCTGTTGCGGGCGCTGCGCCGCACCGAGGACCGTGCGGCACCGCGCCTCGAACGGCTGGTGACCACGTGGAGCGACGCCTTCGCGGACCGGTTCCAGGCGCGCTGGGTGCCGTTGGATCACCAGGTCGAGCACCAGTCCCGCACGGTCGTCACGACGGCCCTGCGGGCCCGGGAGCGGGCCGGATAGCCCACGCGGGCCCGCGCACGCGGGAGAGGCGGTTACGCGGACGCCGGGGCCTCGTCCAACGCGAACACCGCCCCCGTACGCGCCCCCAACTCGCACCTGTTCGAGAACGTCCGCCGGTAGTCCACCGGCCGTCCGTCCCACTGCCCGCGTGCCCGCGCGGTCACCGGTGCGTAGACCATCGCGCAGTAGCCGTCCCGCAGGGGGATGCGGTCGATGTCGCCGTTGGCGGTGGTGAGCTGGTCGCAGGCCTCGGTGGCGCGGGCGTGGCCCCGGGGCGGGTCGCAGAGGAGGAGGGTGCCGTGGGTGGCGCCCGACTGGGTGTCGCCCGTGCTCAGCGTCAGGTGCAGCCAGTCACCGGCGGGGTGGTCGCGGGCGGTGGCGTGGGCCGGGACCGCGGAGAGGGTGAGGAGGGCGGCCGCCGCCAGCAGGCCGCCGCGTACCGCGTGCGCTGAGGTCGTGTACGTCATTCCCAGTGCATCGGCACCGCCGGTGCGGAACCCCACCCCGGCTCACCCGAACGGGAGCCCTCCGGGGTGTCCCGTACGGCCAGTTCGAACGCGGCGAGCACCACCCGGGCCTGGTACTCCACCTGGTGCGGCACGGGGATCCAGCGGGCCCCGCAGTCGTCGCGGATCTCGGCGCACCAGGCGTCGACGAGGCGGTCCAGCTCGGGGAGCAGCGCGGCGGCCTCCCGTCCGGCGCCGGTGGCGAGCTGGTGCAGGAGTCCGGCCGTGCGCAGGGCGAGGCGCCGTCCGGCGATGTGCAGGGTGGTCAGGTGGGCGGTGCTGAGGGGCGGGAGCGGGCGGCGGGCCCGGTCGGTGGTGTCGGGGTCCCAGGAGTCGGCGAGACCGGGGCAGACGAGCAGGTAGTCGTCGACGGGCCCGAGCAGCCGGGCCGCGTCCGGGTCGGTGGCGACGTAAGGGCGGAGCCGCTTGAGGATTCGTTTCAGCAACTGTGTGTCGTGGCGCAGGGCCCGGCTGACACCGCGCAGCACTCCGTCCGGATCGGCGGGCGGTGCCGCGTCCTCCACGGCGCTCACGCCCCACATGGGCGCCTCGACGACGGCCGTGAGGGTGCCGTACCGGTGCGGGTGGTACCAGGTCGACTCGACGGCGGCCTCGGTGATGGCCGCGGCCAGGCCGCTCGGGCGCGGTGGCGGTATCCGGTAGACGGCGGGCCCCAGCGAGGGCCAGTACAGGGTGTCGTAGGCGCCCAACTCGCGCGGGATGCCGAGCCGGGCCGCGGTGTGCTCGATGCGGGAGGCGAGGCCGGGCAGGTCGCGGGTGAGTTCGACGAAGCCGCCGCCGATGTCGACGCCGTGCAGGGAGCACTGGAAGAAGGGTTTCAGTTCGTCCAGGAGGGTGAGCAGGGCGCGGGTCTCCGGCAGGGTGGCGGCGTCCGCGCCGTGCGGCAGCCATTCGGGCTGCTCCGCGAAGGCGGGCCGGAAGAACTTACGGTAGTGGACGTCCAGCCGGTAGGGGCCCGCCAGCCAGCCCTCGTTGCGCCGCAGACCGTCGGGGTCCAGGCAGAGCAGCAGGTTCCAGGTGGTGCCGGCGCCCTCGGTGAGGCCGGGGTCGGCGAGCACCCGCTCGGCGAGCCGCAGCGCGGTCGCCCCGCCGACGGGCTCGTTGGGGTGCGGTCCGGCGACGACGAGGGCCTGGCGGGCGCCGTGCCCGACGCTCAGCAGCAACAGCGGCGTGCCCGCGCGGGAGGTGCCGATACGGCGCAGCCGGGCGTCGCGCGGATGACGGGCGACGAGTGCGGCCGCTCGCTCGCCCAGCTCGTCGACGCTCGGATAGCGGAGGAGTGGCGGCAGGGCACACCTCCACGAAGCGGTGCCGTCGGTTCACCTGGTGTGCGTGGTGTACGCACAGTCAGTCACGACTTCAGGTGTACGTCAACACCGCATCGCCTCCCGTGACTTGGGCGCCCCGGCGGCCCCGGATCAGCTCGCGGCGAGCCGGAACTGGAGCTGTCCGAAACCGATCTGGTCCCCCTCGCGGACGACGGCGGCACCGATGACACGCCGTCCGTTCACGGTCGTACCGTTGGTGGAGCCGAGGTCGCGCAGCACCCACATGCCGCCCTGGCGGCTGAGTTCGGCGTGCACGCGCGAGACCGTCTCATGGGTGAGCCGCAGACCGTTCACGGGGTCGCGTCCTATGCGCAGCGGGTGGCCGGTGCCGCCGTGCGGCAGCAGCAGCTTGGGCAGCCGTTCCGCGCGCCAGGTGCGGCGCAGCCGCTCGGTGAAGCCGGAGACGGCCTCGACGCTGCCGAACACCAGCCGGGAGAACCGTCCCTCGCTCGGCAGGTCGGCGGTGAGCGCGGCCAGCTCGTCCGAGCGCCGGGCGGCGAGAGCCAGTTCCATGCGCCGGATGAACGTGTCGTGCGACAGACGGCCCATGGCGACGCCGTCACGCAGCACCTTCAGCGCTTTGTCGCGCTCCGCGTCGGACGGCCGCGCGAGGGGCGTGGGGAACTCGAAGGACGACGTCACGCTGGTGATTGTCGGACAGTGAACCCCTGGTGTCCAGAAAGCCGGGGATCGGCGGCCACGCGCGCGTGCGGCGATCACACCCGACGACACCCGCCGCAAAAGTGAATATGCGAAAGCGGATTGATCTCGTTTGACGGACCATGGACGGGCTACGTCACTGTGGGCAGACGAAGGGGAACCGTCCGTGCAGTTCGAGGTGTGGGCACCGGAGGCCGGGCAAGTGACGCTCCATTGCGGGGGCGCCGCGCGCGCGATGGAGCCGGACGCGGAGCGAGCGGGGTGGTGGACCGGCGAGGCGGAGGCCCGCGACGGCACCCGGTACGGCTTCGCGGTGGACGACGGACCCGTACGGCCAGACCCGCGCTCCCGGCGGCAGCCGGACGGCCCGGACGGGCTGAGCGCGGTCGTCGACCAGGAGCGCTACGCGTGGCGCGTCGAGTGGTCCGGCCGTCCGCTGCCGGGTGCGGTGCTGTACGAGCTGCACGTGGGCACGTACACGCGCGAGGGCACCTTCGGCGCGGCGGCCGAGCGGCTCGGCCATCTCGCGGAACTGGGCGTCACCCATGTCGAGTTGATGCCGGTGTGCCCGTTCCCCGGGCAGCACGGCTGGGGGTACGAGGGGGTGTCGCTGTGGGCCGTGCACGAGCCGTACGGCGGCCCCGAGGGGCTGAAGCGGTTCGTCGACCGGGCGCACGAGCTGGGGCTCGGGGTGGTCCTGGACGTCGTGCACAACCATCTGGGCCCCTCCGGCAACTACCTGCCCTACTTCGGCCCGTACTTCACCGACACCCACCACACGCCGTGGGGCTCCGCCGTCAACCTGGACGCGCCCGGCTCGGACGAGGTCCGCGCGTACCTCGTCGACAGCGCGCTGGCCTGGCTGCGGGACTACCGGCTGGACGGGCTGCGCCTGGACGCGGTGCACGCGCTGGTCGACACGCGCGCGTGCCACTTCCTGGAGGAGCTGTCCACGGCCGTGGACCGGCTGGCCGCCGACACGGGCAGGCCGCTGTTCCTGATCGCCGAGACCGATCTGAACGACCCACGGCTCATCGCGCCGCGCGAGGAGCACGGCATGGGGCTGCACGCGCAGTGGAGCGACGACTTCCACCACGCGCTGCACGCGGCGCTGACGGGCGAGTCACAGGGCTACTACGCGGACTTCGCCCGCGCCCCGCTCGCCGCCCTCGCCAAGACCCTCACCGGCGGCTACTTCCACGACGGCACCTACTCGTCGTTCCGCGGCAGGCGCCACGGCCGTCCGCTGGACCGCTCCCGGGTGGCCGGGCACCGGCTGCTCGGCTACAGCCAGACCCATGACCAGGTCGGCAACCGTGCCCAGGGCGACCGGCTCGCCGCCCTGGTATCCCCCGGGCTGCTGGCCTGCGCGGCGGCGGTGACGCTGACCGGGCCGTTCACACCGATGCTGTTCATGGGCGAGGAGTGGGCGGCGGGCACGCCCTGGCAGTTCTTCACCGACCACACCGATCCCGAGCTGGCCGAGGCGGTACGGCGCGGCAGGCGGCGGGAGTTCGCGGCGCACGGCTGGGCCGAGGAGGACGTCCCCGACCCGCAGGACCCGGCGACCCGGGACCGCTCCTGCCTGGACTGGTCCGAGCCCGAACGGGGGGACCACGCGCGCGTGCTGGCCTGGTACCGCCAGTTGATCGCCCTCCGCCACGACCAGCCCGACCTCACCGATCCCGACCTCGGGGACACCAAGGTGGCCTACGACGAGGAGGCCCGCTGGCTCGCCTTCCGGCGCGGGGACGTGTGCGTGGCGGTCAACCTGGCGAAGGAGGCGGCCGTGATCCCGCTGGGGTCCCGCCCGGCGACGGTGCTCGCCGCGTCGGAGCCGGTCGACGGGCCGGACACGGAGGGCGGGCTGCGGGTGCCCGGCGAGTCGTGCGTGGTGCTCGTACAGCCGTAGCGCTGCGGGGCCGCGGGGCAATGGCGCCGCGGGCCGGTGGAGACTGCGGGGCCGTGGGTGCCTTGGCCCCCCGGGGCCGCTGGATCGTGCGGCAGTGGCGCCGCAGGCCGGTGGAGACCGCGGGGCCGTGGGTGCCTTGACGCCACAGGGCCGTGGAGACCATGGGGCCGCAGGGTCCGTGGCGCCGCGGGTGCCGTGGGCCCGTGGGCCCCTGACGCCGTGGCGCCGTGGCGCCGTCGTGGCGTGGCCGTGTGGGGTCGCTACGGGGGCTCGTCCGTCTCTTCGTCGCGCAGGTCCGTGACCCGCTCCAGGAGGATCGCCTCCCAGGTGCGGCGCAGCCGGGTCCGCAGCAGTGGCAGCGGGGCGTCGCCGCGCCCGGCGAGGCCGTCGGCGAGGCGGACGACGGCGTCGCAGCGGGCCAGCCACAGGCCGCGCAGGCAGGGCCGGGCGCTGTACCCGGCCAGGGTGGCCGCCCGTACGGCGGCGGGCGAGCCGACGGCGGCGGCGAGCCCGGCGATGTCCTCGGCGGGATCCCCCACGATGGCGTCGGTCCAGCCGAGGACGCCGCGCACCCGCCCGTCGGCGCTGACGACGAGGTGGTCGTCGGCGAGGCCATGGTGGACGAGGACGGCGGTGCCGGGCTGCGCGGCGAGCTGTACGGCGCCGGGCGGGGTGAGCTGGTGCAGCCGGGAGGCGTCGAACTCGTCGGCCTCGGCGAGGCGGGCGGCGGCCCGCGCGGCGGCCCGGCGCACCCCCTCCAGGGAGCGGGGGGCGACCCGGGGCACCCCGAGCAGCTCCGCCTGCCGGACGGGCACCTCGCGCAGGCCGGTCAGCAGTCCGGCCAGGTCCGCCTCGCCGACCGCGGACACCTCGTGCCCCTCGGCGGAGCCGCCCGCGACCTTGCTGTCCAGCGAGTACGTCAGCCCGGTCGCCCACTCGCCGTGCGCCACGCTGGTCGGCACGGCGACCGGGAGATGCGGCCGGACCAGATCGCGCAGCCGCAGCTCGCGGCGCTGGCGGGCGGCGGCGTCCCGGTCGGGGGCGAGCCGGAGCACCTGACGGGTGCCGACCCACCACGTGGAGTAGGCGCCGCTCGCGGGGACGGGCCGGACCTCCGGTCCGCTGTCCTTGAGCAGCGTGCGCAGCAGTCGGCGGACGGTGTCCGTGGTGGGGGTCGGTGCCTGGGTCATGGTCGCGCCGTTGCCTTCGGGGACGTGAGGGAGGCGTGGTGTCGGCTCAGTCCACTATCACCATCTCGCGCGTGGTGTCGTTGAGGCGACGACCGCCGCCCTCGGTCACGGCGACGATGTCCTCGATGCGCACGCCGAAGCGGCCGGGCAGGTAGACACCCGGTTCCACCGAGAAGCACATGCCGGGCACC
Organism: Streptomyces sp. B93; assembly: GCF_018070565.1. Taxonomy (GTDB): domain Bacteria; phylum Actinomycetota; class Actinomycetes; order Streptomycetales; family Streptomycetaceae; genus Streptomyces. The sequence continues at coordinate 184,187 of NZ_JAGPXL010000012.1, read as the reverse complement.
AGGGGCAGTTCCTCGCCCTCGATCATGTACGGCGGCTCGTGCGTGGTGACGCCGATGCCGTGCCCGGTGCGGTGGATGAAGTACTCGCCGTACCCGGCGTCGGTGATGACGGCGCGGGCGGCCCGGTCGATCTCCTGGCAGGCGACGCCGGGCCGCACCGCCCGGAATCCGGCCTCCTGGGCCGCGCGCACGAGGTCGTGGACGCGGCGTTCCTCGTCGGTGGGTTCGCCGACGTGGACGGTGCGGGAGGTGTCGGAGCCGTAGCCGTCGCGCAGGCCGCCGAAGTCGAGGACGACCATGTCGCCGTGGCGGATGACGCGGTCACCGGCCTCGTGGTGCGGGTTGGCGCCGTTCGGGCCTGAGGCGACGATGGTGAAGTCGACCTGGGTATGGCCGAAGGCACGGAGCAGTTCGGCCAGGTCGGCGGCGACCTCGGACTCCCGGCGACCGCTGAAGGTGACCTTGCGGATTTCCTCGAACGCGGCGTCGGCGGCGGCGCCCGCGGCTGCCATCAGTTCCAGCTCGGCCCCGTCCTTGACGGCCCGCAGCATCGGCAGGGCCTCGGTGAGCGCGGCGTAGGAGGTGCCCGGCATCGCCTGCTGGAGGCCCAGCAGGTGCATGGCCCAGGCGTTGTCGCTGATGCCGAACCGGCCGCCGGCGCCGAGCAGGGCGGCGGTGGCGGCATACGGGTCGGTGCCGTCGGTCCAGTCGCTCAGGGTCAGCACGGGCGCGCCCGCCGCCTTGGCCGCGTCGGGGGCCTCCAGGGTCGGCACGACGAGGGTGGGGACCCGCCCGGGGGCCAGCACCAGCAGGGTGAGCCGCTCGGTGACGGCGGGCGGCGCGTACCCGGTGAGCCAGACCAGGTCCGGCCCCGGCGCCACCAGGAGCCCCGCCAGGCCCACCTCCGCGGCGGCCCGCGCGGCGCGGTCCATCCGGGCCCGGTAGGTGTCGGCGGTGAAGGGCGCGGGCACGGTGCCGGTCATCCGGGCCTCCCTGGATCGGTGATGGGACTACGGTCAGCATCCTGCCCTTGCGCGAGGGGCGACGCGAGCCGGTTTGCCGGTACGGCGGGGTCCGGCGAGGGGTGCGCCGCGCTGCCGCGCGCCTCCGTCCCGGCTCGCGGGCGCCGCGTCTCAGACGACCACCCCGAGGCGTACGGTCAGTTGCTGGTAGCCCCCGCTCGGATGCCGCACCGTCACCAGGGCTTCCTGTCCCGGGCGGGCCGTGTCCACCGCGTGCACGAGGTCGGTGGCGGAGTCGACGCGTCTGTCGTCGAAGGTGAGGAGTACGTCGCCCTGGACGAGGCCCGCCGTGTGGCCGGGGCCGGGGAGGTGGACGCCGACGACGAGGGCGCCGGACTTCTCGGCGTCGACGACCTCCAGGCCCAGGGTGGCGCGGGCGGGCGCGGCGACGGAGCGGGGAGAGACGGCGGGGGCCGGGGACGTGCCGGACGCCGTCGGGGCCGGGGAGCGGGCCGGCGCCCCCACGGCCTCGGCGTCCCGCTTGAGGTCCGCGAGTTTGCTCATGCCGATCACCGTGGCGCCGACGGTGCCGAGGCCGACCCCGGACAGGACCAGGACCGTGCCGACGAACAGGCCGAAGAGCAGGGTCGTCAGCCGTCGGCCGCGGCGCCGCGCGGCGTGCGGGCGCCGGGGGGTCCTGCCGGGGCGGGCGGCGGGGCCGGTGCCGGGGTCGGTGTCGGGTTCCTGGCCGGGCATCGGCTTGGGACGCAGCGCAGTCTGTTCCATGGATCGCCTCCGGGTATCGCACTACCCCGCGCACCGGCGCGCGACGAGCCACGAACGAGTGAGACTGACCGGCGCCCGGCGGAGGAGGCGCCGTGGCCGTACGTCTCCCCCGCCGCGCCGCGGGCTCAGCCGACCGGCAGCGTGAGCGGCGGGGCCGGGGGCCGGTCCGGGAGGAAGCCGTGGGCCCGGCGGGCGAGGTAGTCGGCCTGGTAGCGCGGCACGTTGCGGTGCCAGTTCAGGATTCCGGCCATCCAGTTCCGCAGGGCCAGCACATAGCCGTCCACCATGTCCCGGACCTCCCGGGACAGGGCGAAGTCCTCGCAGACGACCGGCAGTTCGACGTCGACGACGTGCTGGAACTGCCGCATGCGCTGGTTCAGCAGGTCGGCGACGACGCGCAGCGCGGACGGGTAGTCGCAGGCGAAGAAGTTCTGCACGACCAGGACCGAGTTGTGGATCTCACCCTCGTACTCGATCTCCTTCTGGTACGAGAACACGTCGTTGACCATGCAGGCGTAGTCCATGGCCGCGTTCTCCAGGGAGCGGACGGGGCCGCTGCGGTAGACCTCCGCCGGAATGGCGGGGCCGTGGCCCATCCGGCACAGGCTCATGGTGAGGTCGGAGCCGAAGGTGGAGCGGCGCATCTCCAGGTAGTCGACGGGGTCCGGGACGCGGTGGTGGATCTGGTTGGCCAGCTCCCACAGCCAGCTCTCCGTCATCACGTCCACCGCCGCCTTGAGGTTGCGGCGCGCCGCCTCGTCCATCGCGGCGGTGGTGCGCCGCCACAGGTCGGTCAGGGCGCGCTCCATGGCGTTGGCCGGGACGAGGGGTTCCTCACCGGCCACCGGCATGCAGGCGCTGAGGCGCGCGGTGGTCAGCCGGGCGGCGGCGAGGTCGCGGCGGTGGCCGTAGACGAGGGGGTAGTAGTCGTCGCCGTAGGTGCCGAAGGCCAGCCACTGGGAGCTGAGGTCGAGCGCCTCGGGGCTGCCGTCCGGGTCTAGTCCGGCGGCACACAGCGGCAGGTCGCAGGAGGCGAGCTTGTCCTCGTCCCAGACGCCCTCGCTGAGCATGCCCATGCTGCGCGTCCAGGGCAGCAGCCGCTGCCGCGCCCCGTCGAGGTCCGGGTTGAGACGGACCTGGAACGGCATGTCGATGTCGGGGATGCGTGAGGGGCCGACCTTCTGGAACGGCACGTGGGTGTGGGCGCGCAGTCGTCGGGCGCCCGCCTGGGCGAGCAGGGCGCGGATGTCGGCCGCCGAGGTGCCGAGCGCGGGCGGGGCGGCGCCGCGCCAGGGGGTGGCGGTGGCGTTCTCGTTCATGTAGCGGCTGGAGCGCAGGTGCCATTCGTGGCCGCCGGACTGCCAGTCCTGGAGTCCCTTGGTGTACGCGGCGATCGCGGCGGTCTCCGCTGGGGTGAGCCCCTTCTCGGCGGCGAGGGCGGGGACTTCGGTGAGGGCGGTGTGTTCGAACTGGTGCAGCCGGGAGGTGAGGATGTCGTTGACGGTGTCGGCGGCCTGCTGGGTGGTGCAGTCGAAGAAGGTCTCCAGGACGAGCACGCCGTTGCTGTTCTCCCCCTCGTCCTCGACCTCGCGCTGGTAGGAGAACAGGTCGTTGCGCAGGTGGACGCCGTCGGAGAAGGTCTCCATCAGCACCCGCATCGGCCTGCTGCCGGCGACCGGGGCGGGGACCTCGGCGGTGGCGTACTCGACGAGTCCGGCCGACCAGGGCGCGCCGCCGACCTTGCGGCGCATCTCGATGTACTCGACGGGGTTGGCGATCCGTCCCTCGTTGATGTTGGCGAGCTCCCACAGGGACTCGTTCAGCAGGTGCTCGGTGGCCACGGCGAAGCGGCGGCGCCAGTCCTGCGACATCGCGGGCACGGTGCGCGCCCACAGGTCGGCGAGGCCCGCCTCGACCGGGTTCTCCGGTTCGGGCACGGGCGTCGACAGGTCGAGCGGCATGAACAGGGGCAGCCGGTCCAGGTGGGCCTTGCCGCCCGGGCGGTCCTGGGTGCGCTTGAACATGTCGAGGAAGTGGTCGTCGAAGAAGAACACCCACACGTACCAGTCGGTGATGAGGGAGAGCGCCGGGCCGTCACAGTCGGGGTGGGTGTAGGCGCAGAGCAGGCCGTAGTCGTGCGCTTCGAGGTCGGCCTGCTCCCAGATCCCGGAGCCTTCCAGCATCCCCATCTCGCGTGCCCACGCGGTCGAGTGGGCGCGGGCCTCGTCGACATGCGGGTTGAGCCGTGCGGGATACGGCATGTAGAAGTGCGGGAGTTCGAAGGGCTGCGTCATGGCCGGGGGCTACCCGGACCCGTTCGGCGGCATCCGCCCGCGGGGACATGATCACACCATCGCGTGAATCCGGCGGGATTCCGGAGCCCGGTCCCCAGGTCCGTACCTCCTCACCGGGATCAACTCCAGGCCCGTACCTGGATCAGCGCATGGGTGCCCGAGGTCCGCCAGCGCTGTCCCTCGGCGGCGGTCAGCGCGGCCTCCGTCTGGGCGTCGAGGCCGCAGATGACATCGGACTTGAGGGTGCGCAGGGCGGCGACCGGGCCGGGGAAGTGGGCGGTGAGGCCGGTGAACGGGGTGGTCGGGGGCCAGCGCCGGTCGCCCACCAGGCGGCGGTAGTTGAGGTCGCCCTTGACGACGGTCAGCGTGGCGGCGGCGAACTCCGCGCGCAGGTCGGCGGGGAGTTCCCCGAAGGGCAGCGGCGCGGCGGCGAAGGGGTGGGCGCGCAGGGCGAGCCGTCCGTCGGCGAGCGCGTCCCACAGCCGCCGTCCGCAGTCCGCGGCGGCGCCGGGGGCGGCGCGGAGTCGGCGCAGGGCGTCGATCACGTCGGCGGGCGTGGCGTCGGAGACGTAGTACGGGTACGGCTTGACGTACAGCACGGCGCGCTCGGCCAGCCGCCGGGTGAGGACGTGGTCGACGAGCAGCAGGTCGGGGACGAGTTCGCGGCCCGCGTTGTCGGCGATCAGGCAGAGGGTGCCGGTGCCGGTGAGCAGGGGCCACAGGGCGTCGCTGTCGTCGACGACGAGTGCGGGGGTGCCGTCCGTGGTGCCGGGGGCCTCGGCGGAGAGGCGGAAGCCGAGGTCGGCGCGGTTGCCCCAGAGGGAGCCGTGCAGCAGGGCGGTGGCGCGTTCGGCGGCGGGGCGGGTCTCCAGGTCGTCCAGCGCGGCGAGTTCGGCGTCGGTCTCGGGGGCGTCGAGTTCGGCGAGCTTGGCCGGGCGGAAGGGGTCGATGCCCTGCCAGGGGCCGGGGGTGAAGTAGCCGACGGCGTCGAGGAGTCGCCGGTAGAAGTAGCTCTCGGACCAGAGCCAGGGCACGTCGAACCAGGAGCGTCCGGTGTGGGTGTCCAGGCCCCAGGCCGTCCAGCGTTCCCGGTCGTGGGCCGTCTCCGGCAATGGCTCGATGACGCCCTTGACGCAGCTGTCCAGCAGGGCGTCGAGGGCACGCCGCCGCTCGGGGTCGTAGGGGAAGGCGTCCCGGACCTGCCGGATGATCGCGGGGTGCCGCTCGGCGAGGACGCCGTGCGGGAAGGAGCCGGGCTCGTCGCCGAGGATCACGGGCGGGGTGTCGGGCATGCGCCTCACCGTACCCCGGAGGCCGTTCGGGGCCGGGGCGCGCCGGTGGTGGCGCCGCCGGGCGGGGTGCCGCCCGTACCGGGGCACGTCACACGGTAGGGCCGTATCTCGTCATACAGATCGCCGCGGGGCGTACAGGACGCCGTACGGCGGTCAGGTCGACGTCGGTGGGCGCGGGGCGCCGTGCGGCGTCACAGGGCTCTGGTCTCGCGCTCCAGTTGGGCGGCGAGGCCGAGGTAGCGGGGACGGCGGGTCACCGGGACCAGGGCACGGACGAGGAGTCGCCACATCTCGGCGACCCGGCGGGGGAGGCGGGCGTGCGAATCGAGGGTGCGGGTGGTGACACGGGTGCCGATAAAGAAGCTCACCAGGCTGTGGGCGGCGGCGTCGATGTCCGTCTCGGGGTGGATGTCGGCCTCCTTGACGGCGCCGAGGAACTTCACCGCGGCGAGGTCGAGGAGTTCCCGGTAGGGGTGCGGCAGTGGGGGCCGTACGCCGACCTCCGAGGAGGCGAGCCGCAGTCCCGCGCGGGCGACCGGGTACTCGACGGCGAGCCGGGCGAGCCCGAAGGTGATCCGCATCAGGGCCTCCAGCGAGGAGCAGCCGGTGTCGTCCACCTCGTGGGCCAGCCGCCGCACGGTCCGGGACTGGAACTCCATGATCTCGTGCGCCAGGTCCTCCTTGGCGGCGAAGTGGAAGTACAGGGCCCCCTTGGTGACCCGCGCGTGCTCGACTATGTCGCTCAGACTCGTCGATTCGTAGCCGCGCTGGTCGAACAGGTCAGCGGCGGCCTCGATGATCGTCGCGCGGGTCTGCTCTGCACGTACCTGCCTCGGCATGGGCTGGACTCCCTGAAAAGTACGGGTCACACCGTATTTTTGTCACTGGGCGTACACGATAACTCACAGTCTCCCGCCACCCAATGGGGCGGCATCGGTCTGACCAGCGTACCGGGAGCGCACACGACTGCGGGCCCCACTGCGCAGGTTCGGGAAGAATACGGGGTGCGCGGTTTGATAACTACCCCGGGGCGGACGACAAAAGGGCGGGCCCACCGGTGCCCATCCGCACCGGTCGGCCCGCCCGCTCGGGGAGCCCTCGAAGAAGCGTCAGAAGGTCAGGCTCCAGCTGTTGAGCCTGCCCGTGTCCTGCGCGTAGACGTCCTGCACGCGCAGCTTCCAGGTGCCGTTGGCCGTCTCGCCCGAGGCGTTGACGGAGTACGTGGCGACCACGTTGTCCGCGGAGTCGGAGGAGCTGGCGGACTTCAGGCGGTACGCCGAACCGTCCGGGGCGATCAGGTCGATGACGAGGTCACCGCGGTAGGTGTGGGTGATGTCCACCCCGACCTGGAGGGTCGAGGGGGCGTTGCCGGTGCGGCCGCTGACGGTGATCGGGGACTCGATCGCCGTACCGGCGTCCGGGATGGAGACGGTGGTGGAGGAGGTGAAGGTGGCGCCGGTCGAGCCGCCGCCGCTCACCGCCTGCACCGTCCTTGCCGCGTCCGCGAGTCCGGAGCCGCAGCCGCCGGAGCAGGCGCCGGGCAGGGCACGCGCGTTGGACTTGATCGCGGACTCGATCTGCGCCGGGGTCAGCGCGGTGTTCACCGACTTCATCAGCGCGGCCAGGCCCGCGATGTGCGGGGCGGCCATGCTGGTGCCCTGGTAGTAGGCGTAGGACTCGGTGGACGGGCCCTGGGTGCCGGAGTTCAGGGTGGAGTAGATGCCGTTGGACGTGACCGTACGGGTCTCCCCGCCGGGGGCCGCGATGTCCACGACCGTGCCGTAGTTGGAGTAGTAGGCACGGGCGCCGGAACGGTTCGTCGCCGCGACCGAGATGACGTTGTTGCAGCTGGCGGGCGAGTAGTTGGCCGCGTTGGCGTTGGAGTTGCCCGCCGCGACGACGACCGTGGTGCCGCGGTTCACGGCGGCGTTGATGGCGTTCTGGGTCGCGGAGGTGCAGGAACCGCCGCCGCCGAGGCTCATGTTGATGACCTTGGCGACATTGGTGTTGGCGGGCACGCCGGAGACGGTGCCGCCGGACGCCCAGGTGATGGCGTCGATGATGTCGGAGTCGTAGCCGCCGCACTTGCCGAGCACCCGCAGCGGGGAGACCTTGGCGCCGTACGCGACGCCCGCGACACCCTTGCTGTTGTTGGTGACGGCGGCGATGGTGCCCGCGACATGGGTGCCGTGCCAGGAGGAGCCGTAGGCGGGGTCACCGGCCTGGCACTCGTTGGCGGCCGTCCAGTCGCCGGGGTCGGCGGGGTTGCTGTCGCGGCCGTTGCCGTCGTTCGCGACGGTGGTGTCGGAGATGAAGTCGTAGCCGCCGACGATGTTCGCGGCGAGGTCGGAGTGGGCGACGTAGCCGGTGTCGATGACGGCGACGGTCACCCCGCTGCCGGTGGAGCGGTCCCAGGCGCCCGGCACGTTCATGCCCGCCGTGGCCTCGAAGAGGTCCCACTGCTTGGCGTACTCGGTGTCGTTCGGCGTGGCCAGCGGCTTGTTCAGGCGGTCCGGTACGACATAGGCGACCTGCGGGTCCGCCTCGTACTCGGCGATGACGTCGGCGACACCCGCGCGGGTGGTGTCCTCGCCGAGGCCGACGAGGGCGGCGCCGGTGCCGAGGCGGCGCTCGAAGCCGAGGCGCTCGCCGGTCTCCTCGGCCTTGGCAGCGGCGTCGGCGCGGGCGGCCTGGTTCGAACTGGCCTCGGCGGCGCCCGGCTTGTAGCCGACGATGAGGCGTTCGGCGGGGGTGCCGGGGGCGGCCTCGGTGAGCGCGGCGTCCGGGGCGGGGGTGTCCTGGGCGGTCGCGGTGGTGACGGTGGCGCCGGTGAGCAGGGCGGCGGAGACCGCGGACACCGCGGCGACGGACAGCAGCTTCCGTCTCGTCTTCGAAGAGGTGGGGGACGTGGGGGGAGTGGGGGATATTCGCATGGTCTTGCCCTTCGTGGCCGTGCTCCGGGCAGCGCGGAGCGGCGGTCGGTCGCTTCGTCGTCGAAGCGGAGGGGAGTTGGTGCGAAGCCGTCCCGGTGGGGTTGCTCTCTGTGGGCCGGCTGTGACCGAACGATAGGCAAGGGGTTACTGGTCGGGATACGGGGGAAACCCTCGATCCGGCCGGGAACTGACCCTCGATGTCAGCCGGTTGACCGAGGTTGTCCGCTTTGAATACGCGTGCCGTTCAGCTCCCCGGACACGCGAAACGCGATGTGGGCGCCCCCGTGACCGGGGGCGCCCACATCGCGTGAGCCGCGAGGGCGGTCAGTCCAGACCGACGGAGTTCAGCCAGGCCTTGGCCACGTCCAGCGGGTCCTTGTTCTCCAGCTGCACCTGCGAGTCCAGGTCCAGCAGCGTCTTGGTGTCGAGCTTGGCGGAGACCGCGTTGAGCGCGTCGATGCCCTTCTGGGGCAGGTCGCTCTTGTGGACCAGCGGGGTCACGTTGGCGAACCCGAAGAGGTTCTTCGGGTCCTGGAGGACGACGAACTTCTCCTTGGTGATGGTCGGGTCCGTGGTGAAGATGTCCGCTGCCTGCACGGTGTTCTTCGTCAGTGCGGCCTGCGTGAGCGGCCCGCCCGCGTCGAGCGCCTTGAAGGACTTGAACTTGAGCCCGTACTCCTTCTCCAGGCCGACCAGGCCCTGGTGCCGGGTCTGGAACTCCGGCGAACCGCCGATGACCAGCTCGGGGGCGATGTCCTTCAGGTCGGCGAGCGTGGACTCCCCGGTGAGGCCGTACTTCGCGGCCGTCTCGGCGTTGATCGACACCGAGTCCTTGTCCTCGGCGGGCGAGGAGTCGAGCAGCGTCAGCTTGGCGTCGAGCTTGGCCTTGACCGCGGCGTTCACCGCCTCGACCGACTTCTGCTCCGCCTCGGGGTCGAGGTAGGCGAGCAGCGAGCCGTTGTACTCCGGCAGCACGGTGATCGTGCCGTTCTTCAGCAGCCCGTAGGTCGTCTCCCGGCTGCCTATGTTGGGCTTGTAGGTGACCTCGATGCCCTTGGCCTTGAGGGCCTCGCCGTAGATGTCGGCGAGCAGGATGCTCTCGGCGAAGTTGTTCGAGCCGACGACGACCTGGCTGCCGTCCGCCTTGTCCTCCGCCAGCGGGTTGTCGCTCGTGTCGTCGGAGGAACCACAGCCCGCGACGAGCGCCGCGGTGAGGGCGAACGCCAGGGCTGCCACGCCGCGGTGTCTCGTGATGGACCAGCTGCTCTTCACTGTAGAAGTCACAATTCCCGTTCCGGGGCCGTCGAGTTGGTGTGCGGGGCGGTCGTGCGTGCCGTCAACTGATCCAATCCAGGTCTTTCTCGGTCAGTCAAGTGCAGCCGGGTCACCAATTGGCGTCGATCGGGAGCGAGCAGGTTGTAACGGATTCTTGACTTCCCGTGGTGATCGATCATCACAAGAGACGATAGTCTCCCCGCTGTTGACCTCCGGCCACTCGCGACACCCCCATGAAGGAGGCCTGGTGTCCACGAACGAGCGGCGCGGACTGCGCGGCTTCGCCGACCGCTGGCCGTTCCGCCGCAAACTCAACGTGCTGGTGGGCGTGCCGCTCGCGGGCCTCGCCGCGCTGCTCGCCTATCTCATCGCAGACCAGGTGGCACAGGCACGGGACGCGGCGGACTCGGCCCGGCTGGTCCGGGACAGCATCCAGGTCGCCGAACTGGTCGACCGGATCGCGACGGAACACCAGCAGGCCATCCTGCTGTCCGTGCGGTACGAGGCGGCGGGCCCCGGCACCCAGCCCTCCGCCAGCGGCTACCGCGACGCCCAGAAGGCCGTCGACGCCCAGGTGGAGAAGGTCCGCGAGACCTTCGGCGACCGGCTCCCGGCCACCGAGGCACAGGCGCTGAGGGAGGTCAGCGGCCTCGACAGCCTGCGCGCGACGATCGCGCAGGGCTATCTGCCCGCCGACAACATCGACCCCGCCTACACGGGCGCCGCCAAGGGACTCATCGACGGTCTGGGCCTCGACCGCACCGCACCGCTGGCGACCACCTACACCGGCAACCTGCTCGACTCGCTGCTGCGCGCCGACGCCGCCCACAGCGCCTTCGAGACCAGCGTGTTCTCGGCGACGACCGGCGACTCCAACGCCCTCATCGAGTTCATCAGCGCGGTCGGCTCCTACGACGTCTACACCCACCAGGCCGAACGGTTCGCCCGGTTCGCGAGCGAGGAGCAGACGGCGGAGCTGCGCGGCATCGAGCACAGCGCCGCGCAGGCCACCATCGTCCGGCAGTACGCCGAACTCCAGATCGACCCCAGCAACCTCCAGGCCGGGACGCCCGACGAGATCCGCGAGAAGTTCACCTCCGCGCTCGCCGCCTACCCCGCCTACCGCCAGCAGGCACAGACCCGGCTGGAGATCACCGCCTCCCTCATCGACCAGATCGCCGACCGCGCCGACGGCGCCTCGAACGACGCCTGGTGGAACGCCGGATGGCTGCTGGGCAGCGCCGTGTTCGGCTTCGTGCTGTGGCTCGCCTTCTCCGTCGTCGTACGGCGCTCCGTGGTGCGGCCGGTGCAGGCGCTGACCGGCGCGGCCCGGCAGGTCGCCGAGGTGGCCGGGCGGGAGCTGGCCCGGGTCGCCGACGACGACACCGAGGACGACGCGCCGCCCCGGCTGCGCGAGGTGCCGGTCACCGCGCGCGACGAGATCGGTGACCTCGCCGACGCCTTCAACCACGTCCAGAGCACCGCCGCCGCGCTGCTGGAACGCCAGGTGCTCAGCCGCCGTAACGTCGCCGAGATGTTCGGCAACGTCGGACGCCGGGTCAGCAACCTCACCACCCGGCAGCTGGCGCTCATCGACGCGGTGGAGCGCGGCGAGACCGACCCGGCGCTGCTGGAACGCCTGTACAGCATCGACCACATCGCGGTCCGGCTGCGCCGCAACGCCGACAGTCTGATGCTGCTCGCGGGTATCCGCGAGACCGTGCTCGGCTCCGGGCCCGTCGAACTCACCAACGTGGTACGGGCCGCGCTCGGGCAGATCGAGGGCTACCAGCGCGTCGAGTTGCACGCCGGGGCCGAGATCATGGTCGAGCCCGACATCGTCGGCGACCTGACGCTGATGGTGGCCGAACTCCTGGAGAACGCGGTGTCGTTCTCGCCCGCGGGCAGCCCCGTCGAGGTGACGGTGCGCAGCGGCGGGCCGTCCGGCCAGGACGCCACGATCACCATCGCCGACCACGGCCTCGGCATGAGCCCCGAGCGGCTGGACGAGGAGAACGCCCGGCTGATCCGACGCGAGCGGCTCGACCTCGTCCCCACGAAGGTGCTGGGCCTGTTCGTGGTGGGTACGTTGGCGCGCCGCTGGGAGATCGGGGTCGTGCTGTCCCGCACCCGGGGCGGCGGTGTGACGGCCGAGGTGACGATCCCGTCGACGCTGCTGCTGGTCATGCCCACGGGGATGGGCGCGCTGACGGCACCGGCCGCGACGGGCGCCGGGTCCGGCGCCGGGGCGAAGGCCTTGACCGGTGCGTCCGGGGCGGGGACGGGCGAGGGGTCCGGCTCGCAGCGCCTGGCCGCACCGCAGAACAGGGCGGAGTCGCAGAACAGAGCGGGGTCGCAGGACCGGGCGGAGTCGCAGGACCGGGCGGAGTCGCAGAGCAGGGCCGAGTCGCAGGACGGGACCGAGAGCGTGACCGAGGCCGAGACCGCGACCGGTGCCCGTACCGAGGCCCCGGCAGGCAACGGGGCCGCCCCCCGCACGGCATACGCCCCCGAGGGCGGGGCGAACGCCGGAGCCGCCGCCCCGCCCCTGCCCCGGAGAACGGCCGACCCGACGGGCGGTTCCGCCCCCGCCGGCCGGTCCGCCCTGGAGAGCGGCTCCGCACCGGTCGGCGGGTACGCCGCGGAGAGCGGGTCGGCCCCGGGCGGCGGGTCCGCGTCGGCGAGGGGGTCGGCGCCGGGAGCCGGGGCAGGGTCCGACGACGCCCCCGGTCCGCTCCCCCGGCGGGTTCCGCGGCACGACCCGGCACCGGCGGACGACGCGGCGTTCATCCCGAAGGCGAGGAACGGCGAGGCCGACGCCGACCCCGGTGCCGGTGGCGCGCGTCCGTTGCGCCGTCGGGTGCGGGGGGCCACGCTGCGTACGACGTCGGTCTCCGAGGCCGAGCGGCAGGCGCTGCTCAAGTCCGCCCCGCCCGCCGACGCCGCGGCCGTCCGCGACGCGCTGGAGGAGTTCGAGGCGGCGGTGGCGCGGGCGCATCTCGACAGCGACACCGGAAGCCACGCCGCGCCCCAGCGGCCCGACACCCCCGACGTCCGTGCGGCGGCGGAGCGCGCGCAGGAACCGCGCACGCCGGACCACGGCAGGAACAACCTCCCGGAAGGAGCGGAGCAGTGAGCACGTCGACAGGTGACACTTCCACGGGAGGCGGCACCACACCGGAGGAGCTGCGGGCCGCCGCGGCCGACTTCACCTGGCTGCTGAACCGTTTCGCGACGGAGACCGCCGGTGTCGTGGACGCCATCGCCGTGTCCTCCGACGGTCTGCTCATCGCGGTGGCGCAGCTGCGTGAGCGGGCGCACTCCGAGCGGCTGGCCGCGATCGTCTCGGGTCTGACCAGCCTGGCCGCCGGTGCCTCCGGCAACTACGGCCTGGGCGCCCTCAACAAGGTCATCATCGATCTGGAGGGCGGCCACGTCCTGGTCTCCGCGATCGGCAGCGGCGCCGTGCTCGGCGTGGTCGCCGACAAGGAGGCCAAGCTGGGCAACATCGCCTACGAGATGACCCTGTTCGCCAACCGCGCCGGTGCCGCGCTCAGCCCGCAGCTGGTACTGGAGCTGAAGAACACCGTCGGCGTCCCGTCGACGGGCTGACGCGAGGCACTGGGCCGAGCGCCGAGAGAGAAAGAGAAGAACGAGTCATGGCGGACGACCGTATCCCGGGCGGCGCCGGAAGGGACGGTCTGCCGTCGTCCCCCGGCGCCGAGCCGGTCGCTCCGGTCCCCGCCGTACGGCCGTTCCTGCTCACCGCCGGGCGGGTGGCGGGCACCGCGACCGGTCCACCGATCCCCGTCGAGACCCAGGTGGTCGCCACCGCCGCGGGTCTGGTCGCGCTGGACCGGCTCGCCTTCGAACGGCACGACATCGTTGCCGCTTGCAGGCAGCCGCAGTCCATCGCGGAACTGGCCGCCCGGCTGCGGCTGCACCTGAACGTGGTGCGGGTCCTCGCCGAGGACCTGCGTGCCGCGGGGCAGTTGGCGGTCCATGTGCCCGACACCGCCGACACCCATGACGCGTCCGTCCTGCGAAGGGTTATCGATGGCCTCCGCGCCATCCCCGACTCCCGGGGGGTACTCCGTGACACCGACTGAACCACTGGCCCGCGGCACGGCCGCCGGAACGGCCGTACGACCGCCGCTGCCGGTGAAGCTGGTGATCGCGGGCGGCTTCGGGGTCGGCAAGACCACGGCCGTCGGGGCGATCTCCGAGATCGAGCCGCTGACCACCGAGGCCGCCATCACCGAGGTCGCGGCGGGCGTGGACGACCTGTCGCTCACCCCGCGCAAGTCCACCACCACGGTGGCGATGGACTTCGGCTGCATCACCATCGACCCGACGCTGAAGCTGTACCTGTTCGGCACGCCCGGCCAGGAGCGGTTCGGGTTCATGTGGGACGACATCGTCGAGGGCGCGGTGGGCGCGCTGGTCATCGTCGACACCCGGCGCCTGGACGACTGTTACGCCGCCGTGGACTACTTCGAGCACAAGGGCGTCCCGTTCGCCGTGGCGATCAACGCCTTCGACGGGAAGGTCGAGCACCAGCTGGAGGAGGTCCGCTGGGCGCTCGACGTGTCCGAGGGCGTCCCGGTGCTGGTCTTCGACGCCCGGGAACGCGGCTCGGTGCGGGACGCGCTGCTCGTCGTACTCGAACAGGCGCTGGCCCGCACCGAAGGCTGAGAACCGTCAGCCGCCGCGGCGCACCCCGGGGGAGACCGTCAGCCGAGCCACCGCCCAGAAGACGCCGAGGGTGGCCAGGGCCATCACGGCGACCAGGGTGGCGCCGCCGACGGTCTTCTCGTAGTCGCGCTGGTAGAGGCCGTCGATGATGTAGCGGCCGAGGCCGCCGAAGCTGACGTACGCGGCGATGGTGGCCGTGGAGACGATCTGGATGGCCGCCGTGCGCAGTCCGCTCAGGATGAGCGGCAGCGCCATCGGCACCTCGACCCGGAACAGCACCTCGGCCTCGGCCATGCCCATGCCGCGGGCGGCGTCCACCGGGGCGGGGTCGACGGAGCGCATCGCCTCGTAGGTGGTGACCAGGATGGGCGGGACGGCGAGCACCACCAGGGGGATCATCACCGGTGCCATGCCGAGCCCGATCAGGATGAACATCAGCACCATCAGGCCGAAGCTGGGCAGCGCGCGGGCGGCGGTGGCGACGAGGGCGAGGGTGTTGCCGCCGCGTCCGGTGTGCCCCGTGACCAGGCCGATGGGCAGTCCCACGGCGGCGGCCATGCCGAGCGCCATCAGCGTGTACTGGATGTGTTCCAGGACGCGGGTGGGGATGCCGTCGTAGCCCTCCCAGTGGGCGCTGTCGCTGAAGAAGGCGTCGATGTGGTTGAGGAGGTTCACCGGGAGGCCGCCTTCACCAGGGTGTTCTTGCGGCCACCGCGCGGCATCCACGGGGTGAGAAGCACCCGCAGGCCGATGAGCAGGGCGTCCACGAGGATGGCGAGGACGGCGGTGCCGATGACGGAGAGCCAGATCAGGCGGGGCTGGTTGTAGATCAGGCCGCTGTTGAGCATGTTGCCGAGGGCGCCCGCGTTGCCGATCAGCATGCCGACGCTGACCAGGGAGATGCTGGAGACGGACGCGACCCGCAGCCCGGCGATGATGGCGGGCGCCGCGATCGGCAGCTGGACCTGGAGGTAGCGCCGTACGGGTCCGAAGCCCATGGCGGTGGCGGCGGCCAGGGTCTCCTGCGGCACCGACCGCACGCCGTCCACGATCGCCGGGATCAGTACGACGAGGCTGTACACGGCGAGCGGGATCATCACCGTCAGTTCGCTCAGGCCGGTGTAGTCGATGAGGACGACGAAGAAGGCGAGCGACGGGATGGCGTAGAGCACGGTCGTCACCCACAGCACGGGCGGGTAGAGCCAGCGCAGCCGTACGCACAGCTGGGCGAGCGGCAGCGACAGCAGCAGCCCGGCCAGCACCGGGAGCAGGGCTTCCCGCAGGTGCACCGCGACCAGTCCCCAGTAACTGTTCTGGAGATCGCTGGGCATGTCGAACAGGCCGTTCACCGGACGGCCTGCTCGCGCTGGACGGCGGAGGTGTCGGCGTGGGCGCCGCGGATGGCCTCGCCGATGGCCTGCTGGGAGACGACTCCGGCGGCGCGGCCCTCGGTGTCGACGGCGACGGCCCAGCCGGTCGGGGAGAGTACGGCGCAGTCGAGGGCGGAGCGCAGCGAGTCGGTGCCCGCCGTGAAGGGCCGTCCGCACGGCAGCAGCCGCTTCGGGTCGATGTTCCCGGCGGTCAGCCGGCCGGGTTCACTCCAGCCGAGGGGGCGGCCGTCGAGGCCGGTCACCAGCAGGTAGGGCACGTCCGGCGCGGTACGGGCGGCGATCTGCTCGGCGGTGGCGTCGACGGCGACGATCGGCCCGGTCAGCAGGTCGAGTCCGGCGGCGGGGAAGAAGGACAGCCGCCGGATGCCGCGGTCGGCGCCGAGGAAGTCCTCGACGAAGGCGTCGGCGGGGTCGGACAGCAGCTCGGCGGGGGGCGCGAACTGGGCGAGGTGGCCGCCGGTGCGCATCACGGCGACCATGGTGCCGAGCTTGACGGCCTCGTCGATGTCGTGGGTGACGAAGACGATGGTCTTGCCCAGCTCGTCCTGGATGCGCAGGAGTTCGTCCTGGAGGCCCTTGCGGACGACGGGGTCGACGGCGGAGAAGGGTTCGTCCATCAGCAGCACCGGCGGGTCGGCGGCGAGCGCCCGGGCCACGCCGACGCGTTGCTGCTGGCCGCCGGAGAGCTGGTAGGGGTAGCGCCGGGCCAGGGAGGCGTCGAGGCCGACGCGTTCCATGAGTTCGCGGGCCCGGCCGCGGGCCTTCTGCTTGCTCCAGCCGAGCAGGCGGGGCACGGTGGCGATGTTGTCGAGGATGGTGCGGTGCTGGAAGAGACCGGCGTTCTGGATGACGTAACCCATGGACCGGCGCAGGGTGTTGACCGGTTGCTGCTGGATGTCGGTGCCGTCCAGGAGGATCGTGCCCTCGCTGGGCTCGACCATCCGGTTGATCATGCGCAGGGTGGTCGTCTTGCCGCAGCCGGACGGGCCGACGAGGACCGTGATGGCACGGTCCGGTATCTCCAGGGAGAGCCGGTCGACCGCCACCGTGCCGTCCGGGTACCGCTTGGTGACTGAATCTATCCGTATCAAAACGCCGAATACCCTTCGGGTTTGGCCGTCGCTGCCCACTTTCACCGCACTCCGTGGGCCGTTGCGGGGAGAGTCTAGACCGGTACCGGCAGCCCGGGTGTACGCAGCACCCGCCGCCCCGCGTCGACTGCGTACACCTCGCAGCCGGGCCGAGCGGCCGCCCAGGCCACGCCCTCCTCCCCCATCGCGTACGCCGCGGTGGCGGTGGTGTCGGCCTCGGTGAGGGTCGGGGCGAGGACGGTGACGCTGAGCAGCCCGGTCGCCGGGCGTCCGGTGCGGCCGTCGACGATGTGGTCGCCGCGCTCGTAGCGGGCGGAGGTCGCCACCGCCCCGTCGGTGACCTGGAGGACCTGGCACAGCCGGCCGGCGTGTTCGGGGTGCCGTACCCCCACCCGCCAGGGCCCGCCCGCGACGACCACGTCTCCCCCGGCGTTGAGGCAGAAACGCGCCACCCCGGCGCCGGTGAGCAGTTCGGCGGCCCGCTGCACCGCCCAGCCCTTGACGACCGCGCAGGGGTCGAAGGCGCGGCCGGGCAGCCAGGCGTCGAAGGCGCCGCCGGTCGCCGCCCGGTACTCCTCGCACAGCCCGAGCACCTCGGCGAGGTCACCGCTCACCTCCGCGCGGCCGATCTCACCGCGGCCCAGGCGGGACACCTCGCTGTCCGGCTTGAAGGGGCTGAACCGCTCGTCCGCCTCGCGCAGCCAGGCGAACACGGCGTCACCGAGCGAGGCGGGGGCGCCGGGGCCGTCGACGCGCAGGGAGACCGGGAGGCCCATGACGTGTTCGACGCGGTGGGGCACGTCAGGAGCCCTTGGCGTCGAGGGCGGCCTGGAGGGACTCCCGGTAGCCGTCGCTGGTGACGGTGGCGCCGGAGACGGTGTCGACGTCGGCGCTCTGTGCCGCCAGCGTCTCTTCGATCAGGACGGGCACGGCGTCGGTGGTCTGCGGGTGGTTGGGCTGCTGGAGCATCCGGACGGCGCTGATGGTGTCGCCGTCGAAGGTCACCTCGACCTGGACGGGGCCCTTCTCGGTGTTCACGGTGGAGCCCGCGACGACCTCGGTGCCGGGCTCCGCGGGGGCGCTGGGGCTGGGCGCGGGCGCGGACGCGGTGGGCTGGGCGCCGACGTCGGTCGACGGGACGTACCGCCACACGGGGACCAGCCCCGCGACGGTCAGGACCAGGACGGGCAGTGCTCGCTTCATGTTCCTCTGTCCCCCTGTTCAACCGGCCAGGCTGAAGCGCTCGAAGTGGATCTGCGCCTTGGGCACGCCCAGTTCGCGCAGGCCGCGCCGGACGGCGCTGGTCATGCCGGGCGGGCCGCAGACGTAGACGTCGCGGTCGGTCACGTCGGGTACCAGGCGGGCCAGTTCGGCGGGGGTGAGCCGGTCGGGGGTCGCGGGTCCGGTGACGAGGTGGAGTTCGGCGCCCTTGGCGTGGGCGAGGTCGCGCAGTTCGTCGTGGAGGACGGCGTCCCCTTCGGTGGCCACCCGGTAGATGAGGACCGTGGGTCCGTCCAGTTCCTCCAGCAGGGCGCGGATCGGGGTGACGCCGACGCCGCCCGCGATGAGCAGGGTGCCGGGGCGGGTGCGGTGCAGGGTGGTGAAGGCGCCGTAGGGGCCCTCGGCGAAGACGCGGGTGCCGGGCCTGAGGTGGCGCAGGGCGGCGGAGCCGTCCCCGGCGGCCTTCGCGGTCAGCCTCAGGGTGCGGCCGTCGGGGGCGGCGGACAGGGAGTAGGGGTTCGCCTGCCACCAGCGGTCCTTCGTCAGGAACCGCCACAGGAAGAACTGGCCCGCCCGCGCGGGCAGCCGGTCGAGGTCGCGGCCGGTGATGTGGACGGAGACCACGTTGTCGTTCTCGGGTATGACGGCCGTGACCCGCAGTTGGTGGCGCCGGTTGCGCCACAGCGGCAGCAGCAGCCGTCCCAGGCACACCGCGCCGAGCGCGACGCCCCACAGGGTCCACCAGTAGGCCCGCGCGGCGGCCGAGGAGACGAACGTCGAACCGGTGGCCATCTGGTGGGAGAAGGCGAGGACGACGACGAGGTAGGTGTACAGGTGGGTGAAGTGCCAGGTCTCGTAGGCGAGTCGGCGCCGCGCCCAGCGCGCGGAGACCGTGCCGATGACGAGGAGGAGGCCCAGCGCGACGACCGCGCGGAGCACGCCCTCGGTGGTCTCGGCGAGATCGACCAGCTGGCTGACGGGGTCCATGCCGGTGCCCTCGGCGTAGCCGAAGGTGATGAACACGGCGTGGGTGAGGAGCGTCCACACCAGGGCGAAGCCGGTCCAGCGGTGCCAGAGGGTGAGCCGGTCCATGCCGATGCGGCGGTCCAGCCAGGGCAGCCGGGCCACCAGCAGCAGCTGGAACGCCATCAGCAGGGCGCCGTAGAGCCCGGCGAGGCGGCCGAGCACGATCAGGGCGTTGCCCGCGAAGCCCGCCTGGACGAAGAGGTACGTCACCACGGCCACGTTCGCGGCGAGCACGGCGTACAGGCCGGCGCGGGCGACCACCTTGGGGCGTATCGCGGCGGTCGGCGGCGCGGGGGGCGGGGAAAGGGTCGTCACGTGGGGCAGCTCCTCGGCAGGGGGTGTACTCCCGAGCTTGGCTGGCCGACCCTGTCGATCAGCTGTCATTCAACTTTCAAGTGGATATCGATGTGGTCCCGGGGACGCCCCGCCCCTCATCAGCCGACGCCCGGTGGCGCACCATGAGGCGGTGGAGAAAGTACGACTGCTCGTCGTGGACGACGACCCTCCGATCGCCGATCTCGTCGCGACGGTCGCCCGCTACGAGGGCTGGGAGGCGGTCACCGCGGGCAGCGGTGAGGAGGCGCTGCGCCGGGCCGCCGAGTTCCGGCCGGACATCGTGGTGCTCGACCTGATGCTGCCGGACGTGGACGGCTTCGGCGTGCTCGACCGGCTGCGCGCCACGGGCACGATGGTGCCGGTGGTCTTCCTCACCGCCCGCGACGGCGTCGCCGACCGGGTCGCGGGGCTGACCCGGGGTGGCGACGACTACCTGGTCAAGCCGTTCGCCGTGGAGGAGCTGATGGCGCGGCTGCGGACCGTGCTGCGGCGCAGCTCCGGTCCCGGCTTCCAGCGGTCCGTGCTGCGGGTCGGCGATCTGACGATGGACGAGGACACCCGCGAGGTGCGGCGCGGCGGCCGGGCGCTGACGCTCACCCCCACCGAGTACGAGGTGCTGCGCTATCTGCTGCGCAAGTCACCGACCGTGCTCACCAAGGCGCAGATCCTCGACCATGTGTGGGAGTACGGCTTCGGCGGGCGCTCCAACGTCGTCGAACTCGTCGTCAGCCGACTGCGCCGCAAGCTCGACGCCACCGGCCCGCCGCTGATCCACACCGTGCGCGGCTTCGGGTACGTCGTCCGGGAGGCCGGGGAGTGATCGCCCGGCTGCGGCGGACGTACCGGCGACTGCGTCTGGGCACCCGCCTCGCCCTCGGCCTCGGGGTGCTGTCGCTGCTGGTGTTCGCGGTCGTCGGGACCGCGCTGACGACGTACATGCGGGACTATCTGGAGCGCCAGCTCGGCGAACAGATGAAGCTGGTCCAGGTGGTGCAGTCCAAGGACGCCGCCACCCACGGCACGGTCACCAGGGAGCCGTACTACGGCTGGTACACCGCCGTCTACGACGTCACCGACGGCACCGCCGCACTGCGCAGGCCCGCCGACGTGCCGTCCGACACGGTCGCGCTGACCGCGCTCGCCACCGAGCGGGCGGGCACCGACGAGGAACTGGTGCGCACCGCGCACATCGACGGCGAGGGGACCTACCGGCTGCGCGCCTGCGAGGTCGACCCGGGAGTCGTCCTGGTCACGGCCGCGCCCATGGAGGGCGTCGAGGAGACCGTGGAGCAGCTGGTCACCGTGCAGGTGGTGGCGTTCGTGGCGGCGCTGGTGGCGCTGGTCGTGATCGGCCGGAAGATGCTGCGGCGGGGGCTGAAGCCGCTCAGCGACATC
Source organism: Streptomyces sp. B93 (assembly GCF_018070565.1). Lineage (GTDB taxonomy): Bacteria > Actinomycetota > Actinomycetes > Streptomycetales > Streptomycetaceae > Streptomyces. Next base: position 163,490 of record NZ_JAGPXL010000012.1, on the reverse strand, counting down.
GCGCACACCGCGCACGGCATCGCCTCCCACGACCTGACCGAGTCGGCGGCCCGGCTGCCGCTGCGCGCGGCCGGACCGGGCGGCGGGCCCGAGGTGGAGGAGCTGCGGACCGCGTTCAACACCATGCTGGAGCACATCGACGACTCGCTCGCCGTCCGCGCCGAGGCCGAGCAGCGGCTGCGCCGGTTCGTCGCCGACGCCTCGCACGAGCTGCGCACCCCACTGATGTCGGTACGCGGCTACGCGGACCTGTTCCAGTACGCGGCCGCCAACGCGCCCGACGAACGCGACCGGCACCTGGCGCGGCTGCGCGGGGAGGCCGCGCGGATGGGCTTCCTCCTCGACGACCTGCTGCTGCTCGCCCGGCTCGACGCCGACGAGGTGGCGGCCCCGCTGCGGCTCACGGAGGCCGACCTGGTGGAGCTGGTGCGGGAGGCCGCCGACGCCTTCCGGGCCGCCCACCCCGGCCGCCCGCTGACGGTGCGGCTGCCGGAGGGGCCGGTACGGCTGTGCCTCGACGGCCCGCGCGTGCGACAGGTGCTCGACAACCTGCTGACCAACGCGGCCGTGCACACCCCGGCCGGGACCGAGGTGTGCGTGGCGGCCTCGGTCACGTCCGGGGCGGCACTGGTACGGGTCACCGACACCGGGCCGGGTATTCCGCCCGGGGACCGGGAACGGGTCTTCGACCGCTTCTACCGCGTCGACAAGGCCCGCAGCCGCGACCGGGGCGGCAGCGGGCTCGGCCTGTCGGTCGCCGCGTCCCTGGTCCGCGCGCACGGCGGCGACATCACCCTGACCTCCGAGCCGGGCGCCACGGAGTTCACCGTACGGCTCCCCCGCCGCTGACCTCAGCCGTCGGAGGCCGGCAGGGTGACCTCGAAGCGGCAGCCGCCGATGACGTTGCGTACGGCGGCCCGGCCCTGGTGGGCCTCGACGATGCCGCGCACGATGGCGAGGCCCAGACCGGCACCGGCGGGCGGGGTGCGGGCGTCGCTGCCGCGCCAGCCGGTGTCGAAGACGCGCGGCAGGTCCGCCTCCGGGATGCCGCCGCAGCCGTCGGTGACGGAGACCACGACACCGTCGGGACCGCGCTCGGCGGTCACCGCCACCGTGCCGTCGGCGGGGGTCCGGCGGATGGCGTTGACCAGCAGGTTGCCCAGGACCCGGCTCATCTCCTTGCCGTCGACCTCGACGGGGACCGCGTCGACCCGCTCGCCGACCAGGCGCACCCCGTGCTCCCGGGCGAGCGGGGCCGCGCCCGCGAGGGCGTCGCCTATCAGGTCGTACACCGAGATCCGGGCGGGGCTGAGGGCGAGGGCGCCCGCGTGGATGCGGGAGAGTTCGAACAGGTCGCCCACCATCACGTCGAGCCGCTCCACCTCGGCGCGCATCTGCCGCAGATAGCGCTGCGGGTCGGCGGCGACCCCGTCCTCCAGCGCCTCCGACATCGCGCGCAGCCCGGCGAGCGGGGTGCGCAGATCGTGGGAGATCCAGGCGACGAGTTCCCGCCGTGAGGTCTCCAGGGCCCGTTCGCGGTCCCGGGACTCGGCGAGGCGGCGGCTGGTGTCCTCCAGCTCCCGGCTGAGCGCGGCCAGTTCGGCGGTGGCCGGGCCGACGGGGGAGGTGAAGTCGCCGCCGTCGCCGAAGGAGCGGGCGGCGAGGGCGAGGTCGCGGCTGCGGGCGACGACCCAGCGGCCGAGCAGCAGGGCCGTGCCCAGGGACACCACCGCGGCCATCGCGACCACGGTGGTCACCACGGTCAGGTCGTGCGAGGACAGGAACATGGCCTGGGCGACCGCGAGCGTCCCGGCGAGCATCGCGCCGACGGCCACCCCGACCACCACGGACAGGTGCGCGATCAGCGAACGACGCCGGATCAGCATCAGCACGCAGGCACCGAGAATCCCGGCGGCGGCGGCACCGAGAAAGGCGAAGAAGGCGATGAGGAGGGTGTCGTTCACGGCTGCCGCTCCCCCGCCGCCCCCGGCACCTCAACGGCGTCGAACCGGTAACCGACCCCCCAGACCGTCTGGATGAACCGCGGCCGGGCCGGATCGTCCTCCACCTTGCCGCGCAGCCGACGGACGTGCACGGTCACCGTCGACAGATCACCGAAGTCCCAGCCCCACACCTCGCTCATCAGCTCCTCCCGGCTGAACGCCCGCCCGGGATGCCGCAGGAAGAACGCCAGCAGATCGAACTCCCGCGTCGTCAAGGAGAGTTCGGTGCCGCCCTTCAGCGCCCGCCGGGCGGCCGGGTCGACGGTGAGCCCGGCTCTGCTCAGCGTGTCCGAGGGCTGCCCCGCCGGACGGGCCCTGCGCAGCACGGAACCGACCCGCAGGACCAGCTCGCGCGGGCTGAACGGCTTGGTGACGTAGTCGTCGGCACCGACCTCCAGACCGAGGATGCGGTCGTCCTCGTCACCGCGCGCGGTGAGCATGATCACCGGCACGGGGCCGCGTCCCCGCATCCGACGGCACACCTCCAGGCCGTCCATGCCGGGCAGCATCAGGTCGAGGACGACCAGATCCGGCCAGTGCGCCGACGCCCGCGCGAGGGCGTCCGGCCCGTCCACGGCAAGATCCACGACATACCCGGCCCGGTCCAGATACCCGGACACGACCTCGGCGACGGTGGGATCGTCATCGACGACCAGCACCCGCGCCCCCGACCCCCCACTCAACTGCTGCTCCATCCGGCCAGCCTCGCATCCCAGCCCTCGCACCGCGGCCCCCGGCCCCGGATGTCCCGGATTCGTAAGGAAGCCCCCCGCCCGGCTACCGCATCCGCCCTAGCTGCGTCGCGCAACGCCCTCACGGTCACCGCACGCCGCTCCCCATCCCCGCCAACCAGTCGTCCACCGGTCCCAGGGTCACCATCCCGCTCCCCGCGCCCGCCAGTTCCCCCGAGGCGGGACGAAGCCAGCCGTACGCCCGCGGCAACGCCGCCCGGTCACCGAGGCGCCGCGCCGCAGCGATCTGGAGACAGCACAATGCCTCGTACATCAGATCCGGCGGCGGCTCAGGAAGCGCCCGCACCACCTCGCCGTCCCGCCCCACAAGCGCCTCCGCCCAGGCCCGGTACGGCCCCCAGTCCGCCTCGACATCGACCTCCGGATCGGCGCCCGCCACCAGCCGCAGGCACAGAAGCGCCAACGGCAACAACCCCCGCTCCACGCCGGGCATACCCGCACCGTCCAGCCGACCGGCAGCCGCCCGATACGCGGACTCCGCCCGCTCCGGCGCCCCCGTCGCGGCGGTCCGCAGCGCCCGGTACCACTCCGTGAAGACCCCGACCAACGAGAGTTCATGCCGATCCGCAAGCCGATCCGCCGCCTCGGCATGCGCGTCGGCACCCCCGAAGTCACCCCGAGCCGACAGCGCCTGGACCCGCACGAGATGCCCGAGCACCTCGTACGTCACCAGCCCGGTACGCGCCCCCAGCCCCACCAGCTCCGCCCCGATGCGATCACGCCGCCCGGCGAGCCCCGCCCGCGTGCAGGACTGCATGAACACACCGTTGAGGGCGAAGGCGAGCAGGCCCGGGTCGTCGAGCCGCCGCGCGAGCGCCTCCGCCTCGGCGGCGGCACGCGGCCCCCGGGCCGAACGCACACCGCGCGTCTCCACGGCGACCGTGGCGAGCAGACGGCACCGCACGGCGTCCCGGGCGGAACCCGACGGCAACGCCGCGAGGGTGCGTTCGGCGGCCGCGACCAGCCGCGCGGACGCCTCCGGGTCATCGGACCGGGTCCAGATCGCGGGCACGTCGTACGCGCCGATGATGCGCGCGGTGAGTTCGGCGTCGCCGTACTCCTCCGCTGCGGCGACGGCCGCGAGCCGGGTCTCCTGGGCGGCCCGCAGCCCGCTGCCGCCGGTCACCGCCAGACTGCGGATCAGACCGACCGTGGACTCCAGCCGGGCCCGGGCACCGGTGGCCACCGTGCGGTCGTACGCCGCCGCCGTCCGCTCCCACAGCCGCGCCGCCGTGCCGGCGGGCCCGCCGGGCGCGTCCAGGCGCGGATGCCGGGCGAGGATGTCGGCCTCCAGACGGCTCAGCTCGGGCCCGGGGTCAAGGCCGAGCCGCCCGGCGAGTTCCCCGCGCCCCCGGCGCAGCACGGCCAGCGCGTCCGGCTGCCGCCCGGTCCGGTACAGCGCGAGGGCCAGCAGCCGCAGCGCCTCCTCCCGCCACGGGTGCTCGGTGAGATGGGCCTGGAGGTCGGGCACCGCCTCGGCGGCCCGCCCCGCGCCGAGCCGGGCCGCCGCCAGCTGCTCCACCGCACCCAGCCGCAGCTCACCGAGGCGGGCCCGCTCCGCGCGGGTCCAGTCGGCGTCGGCGAAGTCGGCGTAGGCGGGGCCGCGCCACAGGGCGAGGGCGGCGCCGAGCCGTTCGGCGGCCCGCTCGGGCGGCAGCCCGGCGGCGGCGCCCACGGCCGCCTCGAAACGCCAGGCGTCCACGTCGTCCGGCTCGGCGCGCAGGGCGTACCCGGGGCCCTCGGTGACCAGCAGCCGGGCGGGCGCGCGGGGCGGCCGGTCCGGTTCCAGGACCCGGCGCAGATCACCGACGAAGGTCCGTACGGCTCCCACGGCGCCCGTCGGCGGCTCCGGCCACAGGTCGTCGATCAGCAGGCCGACGGGCACGGTCCGGCGGCGGGCCACCAGCAGCCGGGCCAGGACCGCCCGGTGCCGGGGGCCCTTCAGGGCGAGGGCGGTGCCGCCGCGCTCGGCCGTGACCGGCCCGAGCACCCCGAACGCGACTCGCCCCATGCCCCTGCCTCACCTTCCCGGCCGTCGCCGCACTGATCGTCGTACTGATTGTCCGCTGATCCGGCACCGGCAGGCTCGTCGTGTCCGTCACCGGCGCCCGAGAGGAAAGCGCACCCCATGACCACCGACCCCCTGTCCATCCCCGGTTTCGAGCAGCACCACGTCCCCGTCGCCGACGGCGTCGCGCTGCACGCCGCGGTCGGCGGCTCCGGCAGTCCCGTCGTCCTGCTGCACGGCTTCCCGCAGACGCACCTGATGTGGCGGCACGTCGCCGCCGACCTCGCGGCCGACCACACCGTCATCTGTCCCGACCTGCGCGGCTACGGCGCCAGCGACAAGCCCGCCGAAGCGGCGGAAGGGACGGCGGACGGGTCGGCGTACAGCAAGCGCACCATGGCGCGGGACGTCGTGGCGCTGGCCCGTGCCCTCGGCCACGACCGGTTCGCCCTGGCGGGCCACGACCGCGGCGCGCTGGTCGCCTTCCGCGCCGGGCTCGACCACCCGGAGACCGTCACCCACCTGGCGCTGCTGGACATCGTGCCCACGCTGGACATGTGGGACGTGCTGCACGGCACGAGCGCGGCGGTCGGCTTCCACCTGTATCTGATGGCGCAGCCGCCCGGCCTGCCCGAGGCGATGATCGGTGCCGCGCCGGACGTGTTCTTCGGCCACTTCCTCGACCTGTGGACCCGCGACCCCGGTGCGGTGCCCGCCGAGGTGCGCGCCGCCTACCTGCGGGCCTGCCGGGAGGCGGTGCCGTCGATCGTCGCGGACTACCGGGCCTCGGCGGGCATCGACGTCGAGCACGACGAGGCGGACCGCGCCGCCGGGACGACGCTGCGGATGCCGGTGACCGTGCTCCAGCAGGACTGGGGCGCCGCCCTCGGCTACGACGCCACCGCGCTGTGGCGGGCCTGGGCGCCTGACCTGGTGCACTCGACCGTCACCTGCGGCCACTTCATGGCCGAGGAGGACCCGGCGGAGGTGACCAGGGCCCTGCGCGCGCTGCTGGCGCGCTGAGCGCCACCGCCCGGTCGCCCCTCCAGGGGCTACCGGGCACCCACGTCGCCCTCCCGCTGACGCTGCCGCGTCGGCCACCGGACACCGAGGCGTCACACCGGCGGGGAACATTGCCGCCGTCCCCCTCGCCCCGCGCTCCCCCGCGCCCTGCGTCCGTCCGCCCCCGCACCCCGGCGGGCGACCCGTGGAAGGACGACGTACGCCGTGTCCCAGCTCCGGATCGACCACGCCCTGACCGCGCCGCTCCCCACCGCCGTCCGCTCCCCGAGGGCCGCCCGGCTGGTCCGCCGGACCCTGACCGTGGCCCCGCTGCTGCTCATCGGGGGGTGGGCGGTGGCCGACTGGCCCTCGATGCGGGGCGGCGCGGCCCGCCTCGCCGCCGCCGACCCGGGCTGGCTGCTGGCCGCCGCCCTGTTCACCTGCCTGGGCTGGGTGGTCGCCTCGCTGGTCCGGCAGGGCGCGCTTCCGGAGCGGCTGCCGCCGGGTCTCCTGCTCGCCTCGCAGTTCGCGGCGGGCGCCGCCAACCATGTGCTCCCGGCGAGCCTCGGCGCGCATGCCGTCACCTTGCGTTTCCTGACCCGCCAGGGCGTCCCGCCGGCCCGGGCCACCGCGTCGCTCGCCCTCTACGCGCTGGTCAGGCCGGTGGCGAAAATCCTGGTCCTGCTGGTCTTCCTGCTCGCCTTCCCGGAGCCGCTGCGGCTCGCCACGCCGGCCCCCGACACCCGGACGGTGGCCCTGGGCGCCGGGGGCGTGCTGGCCGCGCTCGCCACCGCCGTGCTGCTGTTCGTCCTGGTGCGCCCGCTGCGCCGCCCCGCCGTGGGCTTCCTGCGGACCGCCCTGACCGACGCGCGGCTGCTGCACACCCGCCCCAGCCGGGTCCTCGCCCTGTGGGGCGGGGCCGCGGCCACCCCGCTGGTCCAGGGCAGTGTGATCGCCACGGTCGGCTTCTCGCTGGGTCTGCCGCTGACCTGGGCGGAGGTGGTCCTCGCGCTGCTGCTGGCCAGCACCGCGGTGGGCGCCGTACCGGCTCCGGGCGGCATCGGGCCGGTGGACGCGGCGCTGGTGGTCACGATGGCCGCGTTCGGCGCCCCGGTCGGCCTCGCCACGGCGACCGTGATCGCCTACCGCGTCCTGACGGTGTGGGTTCCCCTGCTGCCGGGCGCCCTGGTGCTGTCGGCCCTGGTCCAGCGGAAGGTGCTGTGAGGGACGGCGGGGCCAGGGCGCTGGTCGGCGTCAGTCCCGCGGCGCCAGCCGCAGGGAGATGCTGTTGATGCAGTACCGCTGGTCGGTCGGGGTCGGGTAGCCCTCGCCCTCGAAGACGTGCCCGAGGTGCGAACCGCAGCGCGCGCAGCGCACCTCGGTGCGGACCATGCCGTGGGAGCGGTCCTCCAGCAGTTCCACGGCGTCGCTGTCCTTCGGGTCGAAGAACGACGGCCAGCCGCAGTGCGACTCGAACTTGGTGTCCGAGGTGAACAGTTCGGCGCCGCAGGCCCGGCAGGAGTAGACGCCCTCGGTCTTGGTGTCGGTGTACTCACCGGTGAAGGCGGGCTCCGTCCCGGCCTGCCGCAGTACGGCGTACTCGGCCGGGGACAGCTCCGCCCGCCACTGCTCGTCCGGCTTCTCGACGTCGTACGACATGTGCCTCAGCCCCTTACTCAGACAGGCGGTCCAGGATGCGCGGTCCGAGGTCGGTGACGTCGCCCGCGCCCATGGTCAGAACCAGATCACCGGCCCCGGCCATTCCCGCCACCACGTCGGGCACCTCGGCCTTGTCGTGGACGGCGGTCACGTCGGCGCCCGCCGCGCGGGCCGCGTCGATGATCAGGGCGCTGGTGACGCCGGGGACCGGGTCCTCGCGGGCCGGGTAGATGTCCAGGACGACGGAGGCGTCGGCGAGGGCCAGCGCCTGCCCCATCTCCTTGCCCAGCTCCTGGGTGCGGGAGAAGAGGTGGGGCTGGAAGACCACCAGGATGCGGGCGTCCCCGGCGGCGGCGCGCATCGCCTCCAGGTCGGCGGTCATCTCGGTCGGGTGGTGCGCGTAGGAGTCGATGACCTGCACCCCGGCGGCCTCGCCCTTGAGCTGGAGCCGCCGCTTGACGCCCGTGTACGCGGCCAGGGCGGGGGCCAGCTCGGTGGCCGGGATGCCGAGGGCGGCGCCCGCGGCGAGCGCGGCGACCGCGTTGTGCGCGTAGTGGCGGCCGGGCACGGAGACGGTGAAGGTCAGCTCGGCGCCGTCCAGCACCACGGTGACCTCGCTCCTGAGGCCCTGCGGTACGACGGACAGGACGCGTACGTCGGCGTCGTCGGCCTCTCCGTACGTCACCGTCCGCACCGCTCCGGCCAGCCGCCGGGTCAGTTCGCGCGCGCCCTCGTGGTCGGCGGAGATCACCAGGGTGCCGCCGGGGACGATCCGGCCCGCGAAGGTCTCGAAGGACTCGTAGATCTCGTCCATGGACGCGTAGTTGGCGTGGTGGTCGAGTTCGACGTTGAGGACGATGGCGACCTCGGGGGCGTACTTGTGGAAGCTCCGGTCGCTTTCGTCCGCCTCGGCCACGAAGATCTCGCCCTGGCCGTGCAGGGCGTTGGAGCCGGGGGCGTCGAGGTCGCCGCCGATGGCGTACGACGGCTTCAGGCCCAGTTCGCCGAGGGAGACCGCCAGCATCGAGGTGGTGGTGGTCTTGCCGTGGGTGCCCGCGACGGCGATCGGGCGCAGGCCGTCCATCAGCGCGGCCAGCGCGTCGGAGCGGTGCACCACCGGGATGCCCAGCTCGGCGGCGCGGGCCAGCTCGGGGTTGTCGGCGCGGATCGCGGAGGAGACGACGACACAGCTGGCGTCGTCGGCGAGGTGCGCGGCGGCGTGCCCGATGTGCACGGTGACGCCCAGCGCGCGCAGCGCCTCGGCGGTCTCGGAGTCCTTGGCGTCGCTGCCCGCGACCGCGGCCCCGCGCTGGGCGAGGATCTTGGCGATCCCCGACATTCCGGCGCCGCCGATGCCGATGAAGTGCGGTCGGTCCATGGCGGTAGGAAGGCCGGGTGCCATGCGTGTATCTCCCAGGATGCGGTACATGCGGTACGGGCGTGCGGTCGAAGCGTACGAGACGGCGTAAGAGACGAAGCGTAGAAGACCGGGCCCCAGCCTAGGGGGTGGGGCCCGTCGCGCTGGGCGCCGTACGTCACGCCTTGCTGTGCGAGAACAGCTTCAGCACCGGCACCCCCACCTTGTGGCGGGCCCGCGAGGCCCAGTCGCGGTGGAAGAACTCCTCCACGTAGTGCGGGTCGGTGAGCACGATCACCTCGTCGGCGCCGGTCTCCTCGACGAGCTTCTTCAGCGCGTCCAGGGGGTGGTCCTCGACCAGCCGTCCCTCCGCCGCGCTCCCGGAGGCGCGCAGGGCGGTGAGGGACACCTCCAGGGCCTGCTGTCCGACGCTCTTCGCCTCCTCGCCCTCGGGGGTCTCCCCCTCGCGCACGGCCTCGTCGAGTTCGCCGAGCGCCACGTCGTCGATGGCCCGCAGCAGCCGGTCGGCCTGCTCGCCGCGTGGTTGGAGCAGCACGTGGAAGGCGACCGACTCATCACCGTGCAAGGTGGTGACGAATTCCACGTCAGCGGATGTCAGGGCCTTCTCGATCATCAGAACGCTTGTGAACACCAGACGCCCTTCTCCTTCGAGGACCCACGGGCCCTCATCTCCTGCGTGGGCCGCTGCCGGGCCCTGCGGAAACCATCCTGCCCCGAGTTCGCACGGGGCGTGCGAGTCCTAGTCTGCCCACCGGAAGCTAACCGGAACGACACATTCCGCCGATTTGGCACCGTCCGTCAGACCCGGTGGTAGCGACTGAACAGGAACCCGCGCTCCTCCAGCAGGGACGCCAGCTCGAAGCGGTGCGGCACCGCCACCGACGGCCCCCCGGCGATCCGCTGCGCGTCACCCGCGGTCAGCATCGGCGAGACGGTCAGGCACAGCTCGTCCAGCACCTCGGCCGCCACCAGCTGTCCGAGCAGCCGGGGGCCGCCCTCGGTCAGCAGCCGGGTGTGCCCCAGCTCGGCGAGCGCGCGCACCGCCCGCGCGGGGTCCACGCCCATCCCGTCACCGGCGATCACCACCCTGGCCCCGGCCTTCTCGGCGGCCGCGATCCGGCCGGGGGCCGCCGCCGCGCCGGTGAGGACGACCGTGGGCACCAGGGGCGAGGTGAACAGCGGCAGCGACCAGTCCAGCGCCAGACTGGCACTGACCACCGCGATCGCCGCGGCCGGTGCCTGCCCCGCCGCCTCCCGCAGCGCCGCGAACTCCGCACGCGCGCGTGCCGGGCGGTAGCCCTCCTGGCGTACCGTTTCGGCGCCGACCAGGACCACGTCGGCCAGCGCCCGCAGGGTGCCGAAGATCCGCATGTCGGTCGCGTCGGAGATGGGCTGCGAACGGCCGTCGTGCTGCGCCGCCCCGTCCAGCGTGGAGACCATGTTGGCCCGCAGCCACACCCGGGGACCACCCGGCCCCGGTTCGGCCTCCGGATAGGCGTAGGCGGCGGCCAGCTCGTCGAGGCTCCACTCACGGTCGACGGAGGCCGGGGGCACTGTCTGGTCGGTCGCCGGCCGGTCGGTCGCTGTCTGGTCGGTCACAGGGAACAGGCGTCGCATGACGTGCAGTGTTCCACGCGGCTTAGCATGGGGAACCGTGTCGTCCTCCACTCCCGGTCCCACCGCCCCCGGCATCGGCCCCGCCGCCGATACCGCCCCGCTGTCCCTGTGCGCGCGAGAGCCGCACGTCCCCGCGGACCGGCTCGTCGCCGAGATGGTGCCGCCGCCGCGGTTCGACTCGGTGCGGTTCGGCACCTACATACCGGACCCGAACCAGCCCAGCCAGAGCGAGGCCGTGAGGGTCCTGGAGGGCTTCGCCGCCGGGCTCGGCGGGGCGGGCGCGACCGGCACCGGCAGGCGCGGCCTCTTCGGCCTCGGCAGGGCGAAGGCCAAGCCCGCCACCGGCCCCCGCGGCGTCTACCTCGACGGCGGCTACGGCGTCGGCAAGACCCATCTGCTGGCCTCCCTGTGGCACGCCACCCCGGCCGAACCCGCGCTCAAGGCGTTCGGCACCTTCGTGGAGCTGACCAACCTGGTCGGCGCCCTCGGCTTCCAGCAGACCGTGCGCACCCTGTCCGGCCACCGCCTGCTGTGCATCGACGAGTTCGAGCTGGACGACCCCGGCGACACGGTCCTGGTCTCGACCCTCCTCGGCAAGCTGGTGGACGCGGGTGTCGCGCTCGCCGCCACCTCCAACACCCTGCCCGGCAAGCTCGGCGAGGGCCGCTTCGCCGCCGCCGACTTCCTGCGCGAGATCCAGGGCCTGTCCGCGCACTTCCGCGCGCTGCGCATCGACGGCGAGGACTACCGCCACCGCGGTCTGCCCGAGGCCCCGCCGCCGTTCACCGACGAGCAGGTGACCAAGGCGGCCTACGCCACCGAGGGCGCCGCCCTCGACGACTTCCCGCGGCTGCTCGACCACCTCGCCAAGGTCCACCCCAGCCGGTACGGCGCCCTCACCGACGGCCTGCGGGCGGTCTGCCTCACCGATGTCCGCCCGGTCCCGGACCAGTCGACGGCCCTGCGCCTGGTGGTCCTCGCGGACCGGCTCTACGACCGTGAGGTCCCGGTGCTGGCCTCCGGACTGCCGTTCGACCAGCTGTTCAGCGAGGAGATGCTGAAGGGCGGGTACCGCAAGAAGTACTTCCGCGCGATCTCCCGCCTGACCGCGCTGGCCCGGGACGCGGGCCGCCTCGTCCAGCACGGGTAGGCAGGGCGGGGCAGGCAGGGCGGGGCAGGCAGGGCCGTGGGCAGGCAGGGCCGTGGGCAGGCAGGGCCGTGGGCAGGCCCGGCCGGACCATGGCCCTGGGGCCGGGCCGGGCATATCGTTGCAGCAGTAGCAAAACCCTCGCTACGGACCTCTGGGCAAGGAGGCCGTCATGCTGGAGGAACTGCTGACGGTGGCCGTGGTGACCGGTTCCGCGGGCGCGGTGTACTTCGCCGCGGCGGCCCGGGTCGTCAAGCAGTACGAGCGCGGGGTGGTGCTCCGCCTCGGACGGCTGCGGGGCGCCGTGCGCCCGCCCGGCCTCACGCTGATCGTCCCGGCGGTGGACCACCTCCACAAGGTCAACATGCAGATCGTGACGATGCCCGTGCCCGCCCAGGAGGGCATCACCCGCGACAACGTCACGGTCAAGGTGGACGCGGTCGTGTACTTCAAGGTCGTGGACGCGGCGGCGGCGATCATCAACGTCGAGGACTACCGCTTCGCGGTCTCCCAGATGGCGCAGACCTCGCTGCGGTCGATCATCGGCAAGAGCGACCTCGACGACCTGCTGTCCAACCGCGAGAAGCTCAACCAGGGCCTGGAGCTGATGATCGACTCCCCGGCGGTCGGCTGGGGCGTGCAGATCGACCGCGTGGAGATCAAGGACGTGTCCCTGCCGGACACCATGAAGCGCTCCATGGCCCGGCAGGCGGAGGCCGACCGGGAGCGGCGGGCGCGGGTCATCAACGCCGACGCGGAACTCCAGGCGTCGAAGAAGCTCGCCGAGGCGGCGCAGCAGATGTCGGAGCAGCCCGCCGCCCTCCAGCTGCGGCTGCTCCAGACGGTGGTGGCGGTGGCCGCCGAGAAGAACTCGACGCTGGTGCTGCCCTTCCCGGTGGAGCTGCTGCGCTTCCTGGAGAAGGCCCACCAGCAGCCGTCCCAGGGGCAGCTGACCCCGCGTCAGGAGTGACCCGCGCTACGCGCGTGGTTCCCGTGGCCCACGGCAGGTGGTAGACCGGGCGGCGACACAGTCCTGTCCGCCAGCAGGAAGGTTCGCCATGTCCGAGACGCCAGCCTCCGTGAGCCGCCGTCGGCTGCTCGCCCGTTCCGGCGCCGTGGGCGCCGGTATCGCGTTCTCCGGGGCCCTCACGGAGGTCTTCGCCGGTACCGCCGCCGCGCGGGGCCTGGGCGAGCGGGGCTACGGCCCGCTCGTCCCCGACCCGAGCGGGCTGCTCGACCTGCCGAAAGGTTTCCGTTACCGGGTGCTCTCCCGCGAGGGCGACCCGCTGCGCTCCGGCGAGGGCCGGGTCCCCTCGAACCACGACGGCATGGCGGCCTTCGGCGGCCGTCACGGCCGGGTCCACCTCGTCCGCAACCACGAGAACCGCCCCACCGCCGCGATCCGGGTCCCGCCCGTCGAGGGCCTGACCTACGACCCGGCGGGCGCGGGCGGCTGTACGGCGCTGACGCTGGACGCCGGCGGGGCCGTACGCTCCGAACGGGTCGCGATCGCCGGTACCGCCGTCAACTGCGCGGGCGGCCCGACCCCTTGGGGCACCTGGCTGACCTGCGAGGAGACCGAGGACAAGGCGGGCACGAACGGCTACACCAAGGACCACGGCTTCATCTTCGAGACCGACCCGGTGGACCCGCGCCGCACCGGCGCCGTCCCGCTGACCTCGATGGGCCGCTTCCAGCACGAGGCGATCGCGGTCGATCCGCGCAGCGGTGTCGTCTACGAGACCGAGGACGCCTTCCAGCGCCCCTTCGGCCTGTTCTACCGCTTCCTGCCCGACCGCCCGCTCGGCGGCACCGGCTCGCTGCGCGCGGGCGGGCGCCTCCAGGCGATGCGGGTCCCCGGCCTGCCCGACCTGTCCTCCGTCCAGGAGCCGGGCGCCCGCTTCGGCGGCGTCGAGTGGGTGGACGTACCGGACCCGCTGGCCGTCGGGACGCCGATCCGCCTCCAGGACTTCGGCCCGCGCGGCATCACCCACGCGCAGAAGCTGGAGGGCTGCTACTGGGGCGGGCGCAGCGTGTACTTCGTGTCGTCGTACGCGCGCAGCGCCGAGGGCTCGGCCGCCGACCACTTCGGCCAGATCTGGCGCTACGACCCGGCGGGCCGCCGGCTCACCCTGGTCGTCGTCTTCGGCCCGGACACCGGCGTCCAGCTGCCCGGGGAGTCGCCCGACAACATCTGCCTCGCCCCCAGTGGCGGCCTGATGGTCTGCGAGGACGGCGGCGGCGCCCAGCACGTCTACGGCGTCACCCGGCGCGGCGAGGTCTACGCCCTGGCCCGCAACCGCCAGAACCTGGGGACCGAGGAGGAACCGGAGTGGGGCGAGTTCGCGGGCGTCACCTTCTCCCCCGACGGCTCGACGATGTACGTCAACTGCTACACCCCCGGCACGACCTTCGCGGTCACCGGCCCCTGGGCGGGACAGCCAGGCAGGTGACCCGACCGCCGCGTCACCCCCAACCGGAAGACTGATCATCGTACTTTCATACGGTGATCAGTCAGGTACGCAAGGTCATCACCGTCGCTCTCCTGGGCGCCGCCGCCCTCACCGCCTGCGGCACCCAGGAGGCACCCCGCTCGGCCCCGCCGCCCCCGTCCGCCCCGGTGTCCCGGCCGCCCACGCTGGCCCCGGGCCCCGCCGGGCTGACCCCGGTCTTCTCCCACGGCCCCCGCACCCGCGACAAGGTCGTCGCCCTCACCTTCGACGCCGACATGACCGCGGACCAGGGGCCGCGGGCGGCGGCCGGGGAACGGTTCGACCACCCGGAGCTGATCGCGGCGCTGCGGACGCTGAAGGTCCCGGCCACCGTGTTCATGACCGGCCGCTGGGCCGAGGAGTACCCGGTCCAGGCCCGCGCCATCGGCCGCGAACCGCTCTTCGAGATCGCCAACCACTCCTACAGCCACCACGCCTTCACCGCCGACTGCCACGGCCTGCCCACCCTCCCCGCGGACCGGATGCGGGCGGACGTGGAGCGTGCGTTCGCCGCCTTCCGCACGGTGGGCGTGCCCGACGCGATGCCCTACTTCCGCTTCCCCGGCGGCTGCTACGACCGCCAGGCGCTGCGGGCGGTGAGCGCCACCGGGCTCACCGCCGTGCAGTGGGACGTGGTGGGCGGCGACGCGTTCGCCACGGACGCGGACGCGGTGGCCCGCCAGGTGCTGGACGGCGTGCGCCCCGGCTCCGTCGTCGTCCTGCACTGCACCCGCAGCGCCGCCCCCACGACCGAACGCGCCCTGCGCCGGATCGTGCCGGAGCTGCGCGCCGAGGGCTACCGCTTCGTGAAGGTGTCGGAGCTGATCGGGGCCGCGGGGGAACAGGGCTGAACGGCTTGCGCCCGGGCCTGCGGTACAGGTGGGGTCCCTCCGCACGAGACAGGACCCGGCGGACCGCCTGCTCGGGGTGATGTCCGTCCTCCCTGGCACACTGGGGTGCGTGAGCCAGGACAGTCCGCCCGTGAACGACAGCCCCTTCCGCCATGAGTCCACCGACCGCGACCAGGCACCGCAGTTCGTGCTGCCGCTGGTCGCGCGGATCGAGCGGGCCGCGCCGCCCGCGCGGACCGACGCGCTTCAGACGGCCGCCCGCGCGGTGCTGGTGATGCTGGCCGACGAGCGGTCGCTGGGCGAGGGCGAGTGGGCGCGGGCGATGCGGGACTGGCAGGACGCCCGGATCCGCAAGGTGGTGCGGCGGGCGCGCGGCGCCGAGTGGCGCCGGGCCGAGGCGCTGCCCGGCATCACGGTCACCGGGAAGTCCGCCGAGGTGCGTGTCTTCCCGCCGGTGCCGCTGGACGGCTGGCCCAGGGACCTGGCCCGGCTCCAGGTCTCCGGCACCGACCTGGACGACCCCGAGGCCCCGGCCCCCGCCGACCCCGGCACCCCAGTGCTGTGGCTCAGTCCCGAGGTGGAGATGTCGGCGGGCAAGGCGATGGCACAGGCCGGGCACGGCGCACAGCTCGCCTGGTGGGAGCTGTCCGGCGAGGAGCGCGCAGCCTGGCGGGACGCGGGCTTCCCGCTCGCCGTCCGCACCGCCGACCCGGCCGACTGGCCCGCGCTCACCACCGGCGGCCTGCCCGTGGTCCGCGACGCGGGCTTCACGGAGATCGCCCCCGGCAGCTGCACGGTCGTCGCCGACCACCCGGCGCTGCGGCGCTGAGCCCGCGGGGGCGCGGGGGCGCGGGCCAACCTCAAATGTTCCTCTGAAGGCGGCCGTCGCGGGATTCGGGCGCCGTCACGGTGGGCCATACCCCCGGGGAAGGTGCCACAGGAGGGGGGACGGGCCATGGAACGGCTGGGTACGGGGATCGGGTGGCGGCCGGAGATCGCGGACGCCGTGGCGGGCATGCCGGGCGTGGACTGGGTCGAGGTCGTCGCCGAGAACGTCTGCCCCGGTCATCTGCCGGAGCCCCTGCTGCGGCTGCGCGAGCGCGGGGTGACGGTCGTCCCGCACGGGGTCTCCCTCGGTCTCGGCGGCGCGGACCGGCCGGACGCGGGGCGGCTGGCCGCGCTGGCGCAGCGGGCCGGGGCGCTGGGGTCGCCGCTGGTCACCGAGCACATCGCGTTCGTCCGCGCGGGCGGGCCGCTCACCGCCTCGCCGCGTCTGGAGGCGGGCCACCTGCTGCCGGTGCCGCGCACCCGGGACGCCCTCGACGTGCTCTGCGAGAACATCCGCGTCGCCCAGGACGCGCTGCCCGTGCCGCTCGCCGTGGAGAACATCGCCGCGCTGTTCTCCTGGCCGGGCGAGGAGATGACACAGGGCCAGTTCCTCTACGACCTCGCCGACCGCACCGGCGTACGCCTCCTCATCGACGTGGCGAACCTCCACACCAACCACGTCAACCGCGGCGAGGACCCCGCCGAGGCGCTCGCCGAACTCCCGCTGGAGGCCATCGCGTACGTCCATGTCGCGGGCGGCTTCCAGCGCGACGGCGTCTGGCACGACAGCCACGCCCACCCGGTGCCGCGGCCGGTCCTCGACATCCTGACCGACCTCGCCTCCCGGGTCCGCCCGCCGGGCGTCCTGCTGGAACGCGACGAGAACTTCCCCGGACCGGCGGAGCTGGAGCGGGAGCTGACGGCGATCGGGGAGGCGGTGGCGAAGGGGGGCGCCCCGGCGCGCCCGGCACCGGAGCGGGACCGCGGGACCGCGCCGGCCGCCGGACCCGGGGACGCCGAGCGGGCCCGGGAACGCCTCGCCCTCCGCCAGACCGCCCTGCTGTCCGCGCTGGTCGCGGGCACCCCGGCACCCGAGGGCTTCGACGGGGCGCGGCTGCGCGTGCAGGCACGGGCCCTCGCCGCCAAGCGGGCGGACGTGGTGGCCAAGGTCGCGCCGGAGCTGCCGGGCATCCTCGGTGCCGACTACCGGGACGCCTTCCTCGCCTACGCCCACGCCCACCCCATGACCGGCGGCTACCGGCGCGACGCCCTCGACTTCGCCGAGGAACTGCTGGCGGCGGGACGGCCGCGGCCCGCGCGGGTGCGACGGGAGTTGCGGCAGTGGTGGCGGGAGCGCTCGGGACCGGCGCCGCGCCCCCGGTGGCGGGGCCGCCGGAACGTCACATACCGGCAACGCTGATGCCCGGATGGTGAGAGGGGTGTGGCCAATCCCAGGCCCTTGGCATAGAAACACGGCATGTTCTGGGTCCTGCTCCTGCTGCCCGCCTGGGTCGTCGCCGGTGTGGCGTGTACGCGGTTGTGCCTGGCCGCCGTGCGCGCGGCGGCGGTGGACACGGCACCGGGCCGGGCACACGAACTGACGCTCTACGAGGCCGCCTTCCTCTCCGGCGGTCCCGCGCGGGTCGCCGATCTGACCCTGGTGTCGATGGCCCGCCAGCGCCGGCTGCTGCTCGCCCGTACCGGCTGGGCCACGGTCGTCGACCCACGCGGGCGCGACGACATCGAACGGTCGGTGATAGGGGCGATCGGCCCGGACGGTCAGTCCCGCATCGCGCCGGTGCGCACCGCGACGGCCGCCGCCGACCCGGTGCGCGGCCTGGCCGACCGGCTGGTGCGCGCGGGCCTCGCCGTGCCCGACGGGGGGCGTACGACGGTCGCGTCCGGAATCCGCCAGGTGCGGCTGGCCGCGGCGGTCGTCCTGGCGCTGGGGGTGGTGGCGCTGCTGACGCCCCCGGGGCTGCTGCCGGGGGCCGCGGGGGCCGCCCATACGCCGCGCCCGCTGATCGCCCTGTGGTTCGCGCTGCCCCTCACCCTCACCCTGAGCTGTCTGGTCATCGCGCGCATCGAGGCGCACCCGTACTCGCGCTGGGCCTCGCCCGCCGGGCAGCGGCTGCTGGGCGCGCTGGCCCGGCACAGCGCCCGGGGCATCGACGACCGCTCCTACCTGGCCACGGTCGCCGTGCGCGGCGTCCGGGCGGTCGGCGAGCCGGACCTGCGGGCGGCCTTCGCCGACCGTGGGCAGTACGCACGCGACTGACCGTCAGGTCCGTCGGGGGCGCACGGGGAGCATTGGCGCCGACACCCGCGCTCGGTGCTTGCCTTCGCCGACACCCGAACGAAACATCCCTTTTGTCGCCGCCGTGCACCGAAGGGATACGCGATGAGAGCAGCCGCCCTCTACTCGGCCACCGGGTCCGCCCTGTTGCTGGCCACCCTCGTCGCCGCCCCCGCGGGCGGCGCCCCGGCGGTCGAGGCCCCGCAGCTGCCGGGGTTGTCGGCCGAGGCGCGCGGCACCGCGGTGGCCGCCGAGCGGGCCCGGGCGGCGGGCATCGAGTTCGGCCCCTGCTCCAAGGAGCAGGACATGCCGGGCAGCATGCGGTGCGGCACGGTCGGCGTCCCGCTCGACTACGCCCGCCCGCACGGCGAGCAGATCCGCCTCACCGTCAGCCGGGTGCGCGCCACCGGCCAGGACCCGCGCAACGGCAAGCGCAAGGTGCCCCGGCAGGGCGCCCTGGTCTACAACCCGGGCGGACCGGGCGGCTCCGGCCTGTACTTCCCGCTGGTCGGCCTGCTCCCCGAGTGGAAGCGCCTCGCGGGCGCCTACGACCTCGTCGGCTATGAACCACGCGGCGTCGGTTCCTCGGCGCCGCTGTCCTGCCAGGACCCCGGACGGTTCTTCAGGGGACCGTCCGAGGCGCCGACGCACCCCTCCGAGGCGTACAAGAAGGAGCGCGTCGCCGAGGCGAAGGCCTACGCGCGCGGCTGCGCCGAGCGGACGGGCGACGCGCTGCGGCACTACCACTCCCTGAACTACGCCCGTGACCTGGACGTGCTGCGCGCCGCGCTGGGCGAGCGGAAGCTGACCTTCATGGGCGCCTCGTACGGCACCTACTTCGGCGCGCTGTACGCCACGCTGTTCCCGTCCCACGTACGGCGGATGGTGTTCGACTCGGCGGTGAACCCGGACCCGTCCGGTGTCTGGTACGGCAACAACCTCGCCCAGTCGGCCGCGTTCGAGGACCGCTGGGAGGAACTGCGGGAGTGGATCGCCGGGCACGACGACGTGTACGGGCTGGGCGACACCGCCGAACTGGTGCTGCGCAGCTACGAGAAGGCGGCGGCGCGGCTCGCCGCCGAACCGGCGGGCGGGAAGGTGGGGCCGGGCCAGTTGCAGGGCGCGTTCCTCACGGCCGGGTACTACGACGACTACTGGCCCGCCCGCGCGCACGCCCTGTCGGCGTACCTGAAGGGCGATCCGCAGCCGCTCGTCGACATCGCCGGACCGGTGGAGGAGGCGGCGGCCGAGGCGGAGAACTCCCGCGCGGTCTACACGGCCGTGGAGTGCAACGACGCGCCCTGGCCGACGGACTTCGCGGTCTGGGACCGGGACAACACCCGGCTGGCGCGGGTGGCGCCCTTCGAGACCTGGGACAACGCCTGGATGAACCTGCCGTGCGCCTACTGGCAGGCGCCCCGGCAGCGGCCGCTGGACGTGCGCACCGGGCCCGGTGAGCTGCCACCCACGCTGATCCTCGCCGCCGAGCGGGACGCGGCCACCCCCTACGAGGGCGCCATCGAACTCCACCGGCGGCTGTCCGGCTCGTCGTTGGTGACCGAACGCGACGCCGGTACGCACGGCATCGCCTACGGCCCCAACGCCTGCGTCAACGCCCATGTGGACGCCTATCTGCTGGAGGGCCGCCTCCCGGCCCGGCGCGCCTCCTGCGCGGGCCATCCGCTGCCGGAGCCGACGGCCGACGACGAGCAGACCCAGGAGCGCGGGAGCGCCGAGGCACCGGTCGCCCGTCCGGCGGCCTGAGCCGCCGGACGGTCCCGGCCTCCGTCAGGCCAGGCCGGCCACCAGTTCCGCGACCGACTTGCGGCGGCCCGTGAAGAACGGCACCTCCTCGCGGACGTGCATCCGCGCCTCCGAACCGCGCAGGTGACGCATGAGGTCGACGATGCGGTACAGCTCGTCGGCCTCGAAGGCGAGCAGCCACTCGTAGTCCCCGAGGGAGAACGAGGCGACCGTGTTGGCGCGCACGTCGGGGTAGCCGCGGGCCATCTTGCCGTGGTCGGCGAGCATCCGGCGGCGGTCCTCCTCCGGCAGCAGGTACCAGTCGTAGGAGCGCACGAAGGGGTAGACGCTGACGTACTCGCGGGGGGTCTCGTCGGCGAGGAAGGCCGGGATGTGCGAGCGGTTGAACTCGGCGGGGCGGTGCAGCGCCATGTTCGACCAGACCGGCTTCAGCGCCCGGCCCAGCTTGGTGCGACGGAAGAGGTTGTAGGCCTCCTGGAGCTGGTCGCTGGTCTCGGCGTGCCACCAGATCATCAGGTCGGCGTCGGCCCGCAGCCCGGAGAGGTCGTAGGTGCCGCGGACGGTGACGTCCTTCGCGGCGAGCTGGTCGAACAGCTCCTGGACCTCGTCCGCGTAGCCCGCACGGTCCTCGGGCAGCACGTCCTTCAACTGGAAGACGGACCACAGGGTGTAGCGGATGACCTCGTTCAGGTCCTTGGCCAGCTTGCCCTTGTTGGGAATCCGGTCGGGGGCGGTGGTGGGGGCGTCGTCGCTCATGGTTCCTATTCTCCTGTTCCGCCCTGGGGACCCGGCACCGGGTGGGCGGTGACTTCCTCCACACCGCGCGGCTCGCCGAGGACGCGGTCGACGGCGGTGTGGGCGCTCGCGACGCAGGCGGGGATGCCGACGCCGTCGTAGGCGGCGCCGCACACGGCGAGGCCCGGGAGCTTGCCGATGTGGTCGCGGACGCGGGCCACGCGCGCGTGGTGGCCCACGGGGTACTGGGGCAGGCCGTCGTCCCAGCGGGTGACCCGGGTGGCGACGGGGGCGGCGTCCAGGCCGGTCGCCGCCCGCAGGTCCTCCCGGGAGACGGCGACCAGGGCGTCGTCGTCGCGCTGGAGGATCTCCGTCTCGCCGTACCGCCCGACGGAGGTGCGCAGCACCATCAGGCCGGGGTCCTCGTCGGCGATCCAGCCCCACTTGCGGGAGGCGAAGGTGGACGCCTTGATGGTGCGTCCGTCGACCGGCGGGACCAGGAACCCGCTGCCCTCGGGGAGCCGGTCGGCGTCGGCGCGGCGGTAGGCGAGGGTGATCAGCGCCATCGACGCGTACTCGACTTCGGTCAGTTCGGACGCGGCGGCGGGGGCCTCGGCGCGCAGCAGACCGGCGGCGACGGGGGCGGGGGCGGCGAGGACCACGGCGTCGGCGTGCAGCACCCGGTCGCCGGCGACGATCCGCCAGCCGGTGTCCGCCTCGCGGCGCAGCTCGGTCACCGGGGTGCCCGTGAGGACCTCGCCGCCGCCCGCCCGGACGGCCTCGGCGACCGCGAGCGGCAGGCTGCCGACGCCGCCCTGGATGCCCATGAACACCGGCCCGGTCTGCGGGGTGGCGGCGGCCGCCCTGGCCTGGATGTCGCGGACCGCCTCGGTGAGCGAGGCGTGGCCGCGGGCGGCCTCGAAGAGCTGGGGGACGGCCGCGCGCATCGAGATGCGGTACGCGTCGCCCGCGTAGACGCCGCCGAGCAGCGGTTCCACCAGGCGGTCGACGACCTCGCGGCCCAGCCGCGCCGCCACGTACTCCCCCACCGCCACGTCGTCGCCGACCTCCGTGCGGGGCAGTTCGGTGTCGCGCTCGATGCGGGCCAGCCCTTCGTCGGACAGCACACCGGAGAGCGCCGCCGCGGTGCCGGGGACGCCCATGACATGGCCCTTGGGCATGGGGCGCAGGGCGCCGCGGGTCCAGATCGCGGCCGTGGTGGTCGCGGGCGGCTGGAGGCGGTCGGCGAGGCCCGTCGCGCGCGCGAGGTCGACGGCCTCGGGGCGGCGGGCCAGCATCGCCTCGGCGCCGAGGTCGACGCGGACGCCCGCGATCTCGCCGGGCAGCAGCTTGCCGCCGACCCGGTCCGACGCCTCCAGCACGGTCACCCGTGCCCCGCGGCCGAGCGCCCGGTGCGCCGCGGCCAGTCCGGCGATCCCCGCTCCGATGACGACGACATGCCTGGTGTCCGTTGGTGCTGCGGTCATGGCTCCACCTTCTCAGACGGCACCGACACCTCCGCCAGGGCCATGTGGCCCCACCGAGTCCCGACCGTGACCGCTTCGGGACCGGATCCGGCCAACGTCCCGGTCCGCCCGGGCGTCGAAGGTACGTCAGTCGTCACGACCCTCGGGGGTGGACCCATATGCGCACACCAGTCTCCGCACGGCGGCGTTCCGTGCGGGCTCTGGCCGGATTCCTGCTCGTCACGGCGCTCGCCCTCACCGGGTGCAGCGGAGCCGACGACAGCTCCTCCGACGGCGGCGGGAGCGCCGAGAAGGCGGTCTCGGACGCCAGGGGCGCGGCCCCCCAGGAGGGCGCCGCGGCGGACAGCGGCACGGACGAGAAGGCCCGCGACTCCGCGCCGACCCGGCCCGCCGCGAACCGCATCATCCGCACCGCCTCGCTGACCGTGCAGGTCGAGGACGTGCCGAAGGCCCTCGACGCCGCCCGTACGGCGGCCGAGAACGCGGGCGGCTTCATCGGCAGCGAGACCACCACCCGGGACGAGGACAGCGCCGAGCACACGCGCGTGGTGCTGCGGGTGCCCACCGACGCCTACCAGGAGGTCCTCACCGACCTGGAGGGCACCGGCAAGCTCCTGGAGCGCACCTCGAAGGCGCAGGACGTCACCGACCAGGTGGTGGACGTCGAGAGCCGCATCAAGACGCAGCGGGCCAGCGTCGCCCGGATCCGGGAGCTGATGGACCAGGCCACCAGGCTCAGCGACGTGGTCACCCTGGAGGGCGAACTGAGCGCCCGGCAGGCCGACCTGGAGTCCCTCCTCGCCCAGCAGGCGTCCCTCGAGGACCGCACCAGCCTCGCCACCATCACCCTCACCCTGTCGGAGAAGCCGGTGAAGGCGGAG
The DNA here is from genome assembly GCF_018070565.1 of Streptomyces sp. B93. Classification (GTDB taxonomy): domain Bacteria; phylum Actinomycetota; class Actinomycetes; order Streptomycetales; family Streptomycetaceae; genus Streptomyces. Next base: position 140,590 of record NZ_JAGPXL010000012.1, on the reverse strand, counting down.
CCGAAGGAGGACGACGACCCCGGGTTCGTGGACGCCCTCGCGGGCGGCTGGGACGCGTTCGTGACGATGCTGCGCTGGCTGGCGGTCGCGTTCGGCGCGCTGCTGCCGTTCGCGGTGGCGCTGGCCCTGCTGGCGCTGCTGTGGCTGCGGGTGGTCCGGCCCCGGCTGCCGCGACGCCCGGCCCCGGAGCCGACGACCGCGCTGGGCCCGCTGCCGCAGGCCCGTCCCGTACCGGCGCCCGGACGCGGCGACGAGGAGGGCGAGCGGGACTGAGGCGCGCACTCCCCGTAGCGTGGCGCCATGGACACCAGTCAGGGGAGCCGCGCCAGCCGGATGGTCGTGATCGGCGGTGACGCCGCGGGGATGTCCGCGGCGTCACAGGCCCGCCGTCTCAAGGGCCCCGACGAACTGGAGATCGTGGCCTTCGAGCGCGGCCACTTCACCTCGTACTCGGCGTGTGGCATCCCGTACTGGGTGGGCGGCGAGGTCACCGGTCCGGACGAGCTGGTCGCCCGCACCCCCGAGGCGCACCGCGAGCGCGGCATCGACGTGCGCACGCGCACCGAGGTCGTGGAGATCGACGTGCGGGCACAGCGGGTACGCGCGCGTGACGTCGGTTCCGGGGCCGAGTCCTGGACGCCGTACGACCACCTGGTGATCGCGACCGGCGCCCGGCCGATCCGGCCCGACCTGCCGGGTGTCGACGCGTCCGGGGTGCACGGCGTGCAGACCCTCGACGACGGACAGGCCCTGCTGGACACCCTGGAACGGGCGCCCGGCCGCCGGGCGGTCGTCGTCGGCGCGGGCTACATCGGCGTGGAGATGGCCGAGGCGCTCATCAACCGCGGGTACGAGGTGACGGTCGTCAACCGGGGCGCGGAGCCGATGTCCACGCTCGATTCCGACATGGGCCGTCTGGTGCACGAGGCGATGGAGGGCATGGGCATCACCATGGTCAACGACGCCGAGGTCACCGCCCTGCGCGCCGACGCCGACGGCCGGGTCGCCGCGGTGCTCACGCGGGACGCCGAGTACCCGGCGGACGTGGTCGTCCTCGGCATCGGCGTACGCCCCGAGACGTCGCTCGCCGCCGCGGCGGGGCTGCCGCTCGGCGAGCACGGCGGGCTGCTGACGGACCTGGCGATGCGGGTGCGCGGGCAGGAGAACATCTGGGCGGGCGGCGACTGCGTCGAGGTGCTCGACCTGGTCGCCGGGCGCGAGCGGCACATCGCGCTGGGCACCCACGCCAACAAGCACGGCCAGATCATCGGCACCAACGTGGGCGGCGACTACGCCACGTTCCCCGGCGTCGTCGGCACCGCCGTCAGCAAGGTGTGCGACCTGGAGATCGCCCGCACCGGCCTGCGCGAGAAGGACGCCCGCCGCGTGGGCCTGCGCTTCGTGACGGTCACCGTCGAGTCCACCAGCCGCGCGGGCTACTACCCCGGCAGCGCCCCCATGACGGTGAAGATGCTCGCCGAACACCGCACCGGCCGCCTCCTCGGCGTACAGATCGTCGGCCGGGAGGGCGCGGGCAAACGCGTCGACATCGCGGCGGTGGCCCTCACCGCGGGCATGACGGTGGACCGGATGACCACCCTCGACCTGGGCTACGCCCCACCGTTCTCCCCGGTCTGGGACCCGGTACTGGTAGCGGCCCGCAAGGCATCAAAAGCGGTGCGGAACCCAACCTCATAGGGGCGCGGGGCTGTGTCGATGTGCGGCTCCGCCGCGTGGGCGCGACCGGCCACGACGGTCCACACCCCGCAACGGCGCTACGCCGACCCGCTCAGCCGCGGCAAGGACGCCACGGACCCACTCCCCGGCGCCGCCGACGGCTGCTCCCCCGCCCCCACCCCCGGCCGGGCATGCGCAGCCGCCGCCCGGGCCGACCGCAGCCGATGGCTCACCGCCTCGTCCAGCGTCACCGGCCGCTGCATCTGCGCCGCCAGCCGCCCCGCCTCCTGGCCCAGCCGGGCCACGTCCTCCCAGGGCAGCCGCACCACGAGGGCCAGTTCCGCCTCGCCGTCCGGCAGGGCCTGCATCGGGGGAACCGCTCGGTCGTTCATCGCCTGTGTCCTCACGTCGTCGGCCGACAAGACCTACGCGAAGACATACGCACGCCCGGACAGCCGTGTTCACCGATTCACGGCACGTATCGGGGGCACTACTTCTGTGTGGTCATCCCCGTCCATGACGTGAACCCGGTGCGCCGCACCCCGTACGTGACGTACGCGCTGATCGCCGCGAACGTGTTCGTCTTCCTCTTCATGCCCGGTCTGGCCGGTTCCGTGGCGGGCGACAGCAGCCTGGCGCAGTACTGCCACCTCCAGGCGTTCCTCGACCAGTACGCGGTCGTGCCACGCGAGTTGATCCACCATCAGATGCCCCGGCTGGTGCCCACCGGCGACGTCGGCGTGGGACCGCAGGGTCCGGGCTGTCTGGTGGGCCCGCCGGGCTACGACAAGTCGGCGGAGCTGAGCGTGCTCACCGCGATGTTCCTGCACGGCGGCTGGCTGCACCTGCTGGGCAACATGCTCTTCCTGCTGATCTTCGGCAACAACATCGAGGACCGCATGGGCCATGTGCGCTTCGCGCTCTTCTACGGCGCCTGCGGCTACGCGGCGACGTACGGCTTCGCGCTTCTCAACGACGGTTCGGCGGAACCGCTGATCGGCGCCTCCGGGGCGATCGCCGGGGTGCTGGGCGCCTATCTGGTGCTGTACCCGAAGGCCAGGGTGTGGGTGCTGGTGCCGTTCCTGGTCTTCCTGCCGCTCCGGCTCCCGGCCTGGCTGGTGCTGGGCTTCTGGTTCGTGCTCCAGGCGGTGTACTCCTCCGGCACGGGGGTCTCCGACGCGGGCACCGTGGCGTACGCGGCGCACATCGTCGGCTTCCTCGCCGGGATGCTCATCGCCTGGCCGCTCAGGCGGGGCACCCCACCGCCGCCGGAGCCGCGCGGCCTGCTGTTCGGCAGGCAGGCCCGGCCCCGGCACACCTGGTGAGGGTCAGCGCGCCGTCCGCGTGTGGACGTACTCCACCAGCCTGGTGAGCGCGTCCGGTTCGGTGGTCGGCAGGACGCCGTGGCCGAGGTTGAAGACATGGCCCTCCAGGCCCGCCGCCGCGTCCAGCACCTCGCGGGTCTTGGCCTCGACGGCCTGCTGGGGGGCGAAGAGGACGGCGGGGTCGAGGTTGCCCTGGAGCGCCTTGCCGGGGCCGACGCGGCGGGCGGCCTCGTCCAGCGGGACCCGCCAGTCGACGCCGACGACGTCCGCGCCCGCCTCGCCGAGCAGGCCGAGCAGCTCGCCGGTGCCGACGCCGAAGTGGATGCGCGGGACGCCGTACTCCTCGACGGCCCGGAACACCTTGGCGGAGGCGGGCATGACCGAGCTGCGGTAGTCGGCGGGGGCGAGGGCGCCGACCCAGGAGTCGAAGAGCTGTACGGCGCTGGCGCCGGCCTCGATCTGCACCTTCAGGAAGGCGGCCGTGATGTCGGCGAGCCGGTCGAGCAGGTCGGCCCACAGCTCGGGGTCGCCGTACATGAGCGCCTTGGTGTGCTCGTGGTTGCGGGACGGGCCGCCCTCGACGAGGTAGCTCGCGAGGGTGAACGGGGCGCCCGCGAAACCGATGAGCGGGGTCTCGCCCAGCTCGGCCGTGAGCAGGCCGATCGCCTCGGTGACGTAGGAGACGTCGTCGGGGGTGAGGTCGCGCAGCCGGGCCAGGTCGGCGCGGGTGCGGACGGGGCGCTCGACGACCGGGCCGACGCCGGGCTTGATGTCGAGGTCGATGCCGATGGCCTTGAGCGGGACGACGATGTCGCTGAAGTAGATCGCCGCGTCGACGCCGTGCCTGCGCACCGGCTGGAGGGTGATCTCGGTGACCAGCTCGGGCCGCATGCAGGACTCCAGCATGGGGATGCCCTCGCGGACCTTGCGGTACTCCGGCAGGGAGCGCCCGGCCTGCCGCATGAACCACACCGGTGTGTGCGGCACCGGCTCGCGCCTGCACGCCTTGAGGAAGGCGGACTCGTACGTGGCTGTCGGCTGCTTGCCCGTCGGGCTTCCGTTGGCACTCACGGGAAGAGTCTCCCACGCCCCGGGGACGCCTTCGCCCGTGGCCCGGCGACCGCCGCCCGGCGGCCGGGCGGGGTGTCCTCCCTGCGCTGGGCCCGCGTTCCGCTTAATCTTCCCCGCATGGCTGCGGCTCAGGGACGACTGTCGGACGGCGCTGGCGGAATGGACGAACAGAAGGAGAGCGAAGACGGGGTCCTGCATACCGGCGAGACGGTTCCGCCGCCCTTCCGGGCCGCCGTCGACGCGCTGCGGTCGGCGCGGCTGCGGCCGCAGGTGGAGGTCGAGGCGACCCGTGCGCCGCGACGGCTCGCGCCGTTCGCCTACGCGCTGGAGGCCACGGTGGTCGACGGTGAGCAGGACCTGGCCGACGGGCGGCTGGTGCTGCTGCACGACCCGGCCGGGCACGAGGCCTGGCGGGGGGCGTTCCGGCTGGTGACGCTGGTGCGGGCGGAGCTGGAGGCGGAGATGGCGGCGGATCCGCTGCTGCCGGAGGTGTGCTGGTCGTGGCTGACCGGGGCGCTCCAGGCGCGCGGGCTGGCGTACGGCGAGCCGAGCGGCACGGTGACGCGGGCGAGTTCCCACTACTTCGGCGGGCTGTCCGCGCGCCCGGCGGCCTCGCAGATCGAGATCCGGGCGTCCTGGACGCCTCGGGAGGGTCTGGGGGGCGTCCCGGACACGGGGGCGCATCTGGCGTCGTGGTGCGATCTGCTGGCGCAGGTCGCCGGTCTGCCCCCGGCCGGTCCGGGGGACGCGTCGGTGGTGACGCTGCCGCAGCGCAGGGGTCCGCAGTCACACTGAGTGCCGATTCATTCGACACGCTTTGTCGACACGACCACTTTTTGACACACACCGATACGCATCGATACCGGCGTGAGCGCGACCGATCCGACTCGATCTTCGGATGATCGATCACGTGTCCGAATTGCACGGATTGTTACTCACTGGATCGTGATCATTTCCTAAAGGCGGACGCCCGGGGTGCCGAAGACGACTGTGACCTTGAAAGCACGGTTCGTCCCGGCTCCACCCCCACGAGCCGACCCCGTCCCCGCACCTCCAGGAGGCCTGGTGTCCGTTCTTCTCGAGCAGCCCGCAAGCCTGGTCGCCTACCGTCCGAACAAGCCGACCGCCATGGTGGTCGTCGCCGACCCCCGCGTCCGTTCCACCGTCACCCGCCACCTGTGGGCCCTCGGCGTACGCGATGTCATCGAGGCCTCGTCCGTCGCGGAGGCCCGCCCCCGCATCGGCAACCCGCGCGACATCTGCGTCGCCGACGTCCATCTGCCGGACGGCTCCGGCCTCACCCTGCTCTCCGAGACCCGTGCCGCGGGCTGGCCCAACGGCCTCGCCCTGTCCGCCGCCGACGACATCGGCGCGGTGCGCAACGCCCTCGCGGGCGGCGTCAAGGGCTACGTCGTCACCGGGACCCGCACCAACATCGGGCTCCCCACCCGACCGGGCGCCGCCCCGATCGGCGCCGCCGCCGCCCGGCTGCACCGCCGCCCCCCGGGTGCCCCGAGTCACCCGGGTGGCTACCGCGAGCTGTCCGGCCGCGAGGTGGAGGTGCTCCGCCTGGTCGCCGAGGGCCAGTCCAACAAGGCCATCGGCGTCTCCATGGGCCTGTCCGCGCTGACCGTCAAGAGCCATCTCGCCCGTATCGCGCGCAAGCTGGGCACGGGCGACCGCGCGGGCATGGTGGCGGTCGCCCTGCGCACCGGCATCATCCACTGAAACCTCCTCCCCCACCCACACCCCCACTCCCTTCCGAGCCGCACACCACCGACTTCCCGACCCCCGCGCACCCGACAGGCGCGCGCCCCCGACGGGGCGCGCGCCTGTGCGCTTGCACCACCCTGTGCGCCCCTTCCCCGGCCGGGCCGGACCGATCATGGATTCCCGCCGCGTTTCGGCAGGTCAGACAGCCATTGGCCGGAACGTGCAGGTCAGGCCGTCGAACATCCGGATACCCTTGACAGGTGACCGACGCCCAAGAGACCGCAGCAGACACTTCACTGCGAACCACCGGGGGCGCCCCTCCGGACGACGGCGGATCTTCTGAGACGGAGGCGCCGATCCCCCTGCTGGAGCCCCGTGAGGGCATTCCACCGGTGGTCGCGGACGCGGAGACCCTCGCCCAGGTCGTCGCGGCCTTCGCCGCCGGCTCCGGCCCCGTCGCCGTGGACGCCGAACGCGCCTCCGGCTACCGCTACGGCCAGCGCGCCTATCTGGTGCAGCTGCGCCGGGAGGGCGCGGGCACCGCGCTGATCGACCCCGTGGCCTGCCCCGACCTGTCCGGGCTCGGCGAGGCGCTCGGCGGTGTGGAGTGGGTGCTGCACGCCGCCACCCAGGACCTGCCCTGTCTGCGCGAGATAGGCATGGTGCCCACGCTGCTCTTCGACACCGAGCTGGCCGGACGGCTCGCCGGGTTCCCCAGGGTCGGGCTCGGCGCCATGGTGGAGGGCGTGCTGGGCTTCGTACTGGAGAAGGGGCACTCCGCCGTCGACTGGTCGACCCGGCCGCTGCCCGAGCCCTGGCTGCGCTACGCCGCCCTCGACGTGGAACTCCTCGTCGACCTGCGGGACGCGCTGGAGAAGGAGCTGGACCGGCAGGGGAAGCTGGAGTGGGCCCGGCAGGAGTTCGACGCGATCGCCTCCGCCCCGCCGCCCGAGCCCCGCAAGGACCCCTGGCGGCGCACCTCCGGGATGCACAAGGTGCGGCGCCGCCGTCAGCTCGCCGTGGTGCGCGAGCTGTGGCAGACCCGCGACCGGATCGCACAGCGGCGGGACATCTCGCCGGGCAAGGTGCTCTCCGACGCGGCGATCGTCGAGGCCGCGCTCGCCCTGCCCTCGAATGTGCACGCGCTCGGCGCGCTGAACGGCTTCGGGCCGCGCACCGGACGGCGGCAGCTGGAGCAGTGGCAGGCCGCCGTGGACCGGGCCAGGGCCCTGACCGAGGCGCAGCTGCCGCAGCCCGGACAGCCGGTGGCGGGACCCCCGCCGCCCCGCGCCTGGGCCGACAAGGACCCCGTGGCGGCGGCCCGGCTCTCCGCGGCGCGCGCCGGGGTCTCCGCGCTGGCCGAGCGGATCGGCATGCCGCAGGAGAACCTGATCACCCCGGACACCGTGCGCCGGGTGTGCTGGGAGCCGCCGTCGGACATGACCGCCGAGTCGGTCGGTGCCGCGCTCACCGGGTACGGGGCCCGGCCCTGGCAGGTGGAGCTGGTGACGCCGGTGCTGGTGGAGGCGCTGTCCGCGAAGGGCGAGTGAGCGTCACCGCGTCGCGCCCCGGGTGAAGCCGTTGTAGATGAACCGCTGGAGGAACAGGAAGACGATCAGCGTCGGGAGGATCACCAGCACCGCTCCCGCCGAGATCGTCTCCCAGTGGGCGCCGAAGGGGCCCTTGAAGCGGAACAGGGACGTCGAGATCACTCCCAGCTCCTCGGACGGCATGTAGAGGAAGGGGATGTAGAAGTCGTTGTAGACGGTGATCCCCTTCACGATCACCACCGTCGCGATCGCCGGTTTCAGCAGCGGGAGGACGATCCTCCAGTAGATGGTGAAGGCGCCCGCGCCGTCCAGCCGGGCCGCCTCGTCCAGGGAGACCGGGATCGACCGGACGAACTGGAGGAAGATGTAGATCGAGACGATGTCGGTCCCCATGTAGAGGACGATCGGCGCCCAGAGGCTGTCGAACATGCCGAGGCTGTTGACGATCTGGAAGGTGGCCACCTGGGTGGTGACGCCGGGAACCAGGGCGGCGACCAGGAAGAGCGCGACCACCAGCTTGCGGAACCGGAAGGTGAAGCGGTCGATCGCGTAGGCCGTCATCGAGCCGATGAGGACCGTACCGCCGATGGCGACGACCAGGATGACGGCGGTGTTGACGAACGCCTGGAGCATCTCGCCGTCCCGGAACGCCGTGGCGTAGTTGTCCAGGTGGAACAGGTCGTCCGGGAGCGCCAGCGCTCCACTGCCGTCCGCCATCTCCCGCTCGGACTTCAGCGAGGTGAGGAGTACGGCGGTCAGCGGGAGCAGTACGACGACGGTCGCGGCGATCAGGGACAGGTACACGAGGGTGCGGGGCACCGCGCGGCGCGTCATGCGAGATCCACCTTGTCGTCGGGGACGAGACGCCGTTGCACCCAGGTCACGGCCAGCACGATGAGCAGCAGCACGACCGCCGCCGCGGAGGCGAGCCCGGTCTTGTTGAACTGGAAGGCCAGCTTCACGGTCTGGATCACGAAGGTCTCGGTGCCGGTCGCCCCGCCGGTCATGATGTACGGGATCTCGAAGACGGCGAGGGACCCGGAGACGGACAGGATCACGGCCAGGGACAGCACCGGCCTGATGCCCGGCGCGATGATGTACCGGAACTGGTGCCAGCGGCTGGCCCCGTCCAGTTCGGCCGCCTCGTACAGCTCCCCCGGGATGGACTGGATCGCGCCGAGGAAGAGCACGAAGTTCAGGCCCAGGTAGCGCCAGACGGAGACGGCGGCCAGTGAGGTGTTCGCCGACTCCGGGGTGCCGAGCCAGGCGCGGTCGGTCTCCACGCCGAGCAGGCCCAGTACGGAGTCGAGGGTGCCGCCGTCCTGGAAGAAGTAGAGGAAGACGAATCCGATCGCGACCCCGTTGATCAGGTACGGGAAGAACAGCACGCCCTTGAAGAAGTTCCGGAAGCGGACGTTGAAGCTGAGGATCGTCGCGAAGTAGAGCGCGGCCACGATCTGGACGACGGAGGCGGCCAGGTAGTAGCCGCTGACCCAGAAGACCTCGAACAGGTCGGGGCGGGTGAAGAGTTCGGTGTAGTTCTCGGTCCCGGTGTAGTGCAGCTCGGGGCTGACGCCGTCCCAGTCCGTGAAGCTGTACGCCACCATGTTGGCGATCGGCGCGTAGGTGAAGACGATCAGCAGGGTGAGCGGGGCCAGCAGGAACAGCCAGGGGGTGACCCCGCGCCTCAGACGGGCCGGGCGCGGGGCCGGTGCCGGTACGGGGGCGGGGTGTGCCGCCGCCTCCGCACCGGTCGCGACGGCCGCCTCGCGGGTCGTCTCCGTCATCAGGACCCCAGGGCCGCTTGGGTCTCGGTCCACTTCTCGCTGAGACGTCCGAGGAAGTCGTCCAGGCTGCCCTTGGTGGCGCCGCGGGCGAGGTCGACGAGGTCCTGGCGGTAGTCGGGCTTGTTGATGCCGACCTCGGACTGGTTGTCGATGGACTTCACCTCGGCGCCCTTGGTGTCATCGAGGTCGAGGAGCTTCACGCCGTTCTCCTCGTAGTCCTTGAGGACGTCGGGCAGCGGGGCGTCCTTGAGCGGGTTCAGCGCCAGGTTGTCCGCCGCGTAGCCGGACTCGTCGGTGAACCAGTCGATCCAGGCGCGGGCGGCGGCCTTGTGCTCGGAGTGGACGTTGACGGCCTGCTGGTAGTCGGGGAGCGTCACCGCGCAGAACGTGCCGTCGTGCTGGACGGGGAAGGGCATGAACCCGATGTCGTCGGGGTCGGTGCCCGCCTGCTCCGCGGCGCCCCGCATCTGGATGACCGCCCAGGAGCCGAGCCACATGGTGGCGATCTCACCCTTGGCCAGCCGGGGCTTGGACGCCTCCCAGTTGGTGGTCGTCGGGTCCTTCTCGACGAGCCCTTCGTGGACGATGTCGTGGAGCAGGGTGTCGGCGGTGCGCAGGTCGGCGCCCTCGGCCCAGGGGTCGCCCTCGGCGAGCCTGGTGGTGGCCTGCTCGTCGCAGCTGACCGAGCCGTTGACCTGGGTCCACTGGCTGAGCGGCCACATGTCCTTGAAGTTGGTGTAGTACGGGATCGCGTCGGTCCCGGACCTGATCGCCTTCAGGTCGTCGAGGAACTCGGTTGGTGTGGCGGGCCAGTCGGTGATCCCGGCCTCGCTCCACACCCGCTTGTTGTAGACGAAGCCGGGGACCGCTCCGAGCGGGCTCTGGCCGTACACCTTCCCGTCGACGGTGCTGTAGTCGGTGAAGCGGTACTTCGCGCCGCGCTCCTCCTGGGTGCCGAGGGAGGCGAAGAACTTCGGGTAGTCCTTCTTCTCGATCACGCCGGGGATCATGAGGACATCGCCGTAGTTCTCCGTGTTCATACGGATCTTGACTTCGCCCTCGTAGTCGGTGATGCCGTCGAACTTCACCTTCACCTTGGGATAGGTCCTGTTGAAGTCCGCGGCGTACTTCTCCAGCGTCCCGTCCTGCACCAGGTCGGTCCGGTGGGTGAGCACGGTGATGGTGCCGCTGACCTTCTTCGGGTCGTCGGGCGCCTCGGCGTCGGCGCCCTCCGAGTCGCCCGCTGTACCGGTACAGGCGGCGAGCAGCAGCGCGGCCGTGGTGGCGGCGGTGGCCAGGATCGTGCGGCGGTTCATGTGCATCAGCTCCGTTCGTGGGACGGACGAGCACGTGCTGAGTTGGCTGGTTCGGCACTCTGACAGGCCGTCACTGAACCGGTAAAGTCCCAATCCCGCCAAGGTTGCAGAAATGTTTCGAGGCTCGCCCATAGACCGGTTAAGGAGCGCTCATGCTTCAGGCCACACCGCTCACCGAGGGATGGATCCTGCGACACCCCGACGACGCGGGCGCGGTGCTCCCGGCCACCGTGCCGGGCTGTGTGCACACCGATCTGCTGGCGGCCGGGCTCATCCCGGACCCGTTCCTCGGCGCCGACGAGGCCGAGGTGGCCTGGGTGGGACGCCGGGAGTGGACGTACGAGCGGCGGCTGCGGGCCGGGGCCGGGCACGAACAGACCGACCTGGTCTTCGACGGCCTCGACACCGCCGCCGAGATCCTGCTGGACGGCCGGGTGCTGGGCCGGGTGCGGAACATGCACCGCTCGTACCGCTTCGACGTGACCGGTCTCGAGGGGCTGCTCACCGTGCGGTTCGCCTCCGCGTACGCCGAGGCGGAGGCGGTGCGCGGGCGGCTGGGCGAGCGGCCCGGCGCCTACGCCGAGCCCTACCAGTACATCCGCAAGATGGCCTGCTCCTTCGGCTGGGACTGGGGCCCGACCCTGGTGACGGCCGGGATCTGGCGGCCGGTGCGCCTGGAGCAGTGGTCGACGGCCCGGATCGCCCGGGTCCGCCCGCTGGTCACCGTCGAGGACGGCACCGGCCGCGTCGAGCTGCGCGTCGACGTCGAACGCAGCCGAGTGGAGGCCGAGCTGACCGTCGAGGCCCGGATCGGGGACGTCCGGGCGCGCGGACGGATCGACGGCACGGAGGGCGTCGTACGCCTGGACGTGCCCGGCGCCGAGCTGTGGTGGCCGCGCGGGTACGGCGAACAGGCGTTGTACGACGTCGAGGTGACGCTGGCGCACGGCACCGAGGCGCTCGATGGGTGGCGGCGCCGGATCGGGTTCCGCACCGTCGGGCTGGACACCTCCGCCGACGCGCACGGCACCGGGTTCACCCTGGTCGTCAACGGGGAGCGGCTGTTCGCGCGGGGCGTCAACTGGATCCCGGACGACGTCTTCCCCTCCCGGGTCACGGCCGAGCGGTACCGCCGCCGGCTCACCCAGGCGGCCGACGCGGGCGTGGACCTCGTCCGGGTGTGGGGCGGCGGGATCTACGAGAGCGAGGACTTCTACACCGCCTGCGACGAGCTGGGCCTGCTGGTCTGGCAGGACTTCCCGTTCGCCTGCGCCGCCTACCCGGAGGAGCAGCCGCTGCGCGGCGAGGTGGAGGCCGAGGCACGGGAGAACGTCGTACGGCTGATGCCGCACCCGTCGCTGGTGCTGTGGAACGGCAACAACGAGAACCTGTGGGGCTTCCGGGACTGGGGCTGGGAGCCGCGGCTGGCCGGGGACTCCTGGGGCGAGGGGTACTACCTGGGGCTGCTGCCGCGCGTGGTCGCCGAACTCGACCCGACCCGCCCCTACACGGCGGGCAGCCCCTGGTCCGGGTCCTGGCGGCACCACCCGAACGATCCGGCGCACGGCACGCACCACTCCTGGGAGGTGTGGAACCGCGTCGACTACGACGGCTACCGGCGCGACGTGCCCCGCTTCGTGGCCGAGTTCGGCTGGCAGGCGCCGCCCGCGTACGCCACCCTGCGGCGCGCGCTGCCGGGCGAGGCGCTGGCGCCGGACTCCCCCGGCATGCTGCACCACCAGAAGGCCGACGACGGCAACGGCAAGCTGCGGCGCGGTCTGGAGCGGCACTTCGCCTTCCCCGAGGGCGACTTCGACCGCTGGCACTACCTCACCCAGGTCAACCAGGCGCGGGCGGTCGCCGCCGGGATCGAGCACTGGCGGTCGCACTGGCCGGTGTGCGCGGGCACGATCGTCTGGCAGCTCAACGACTGCTGGCCGGTGACCTCGTGGGCCGCGATCGACGGCGACGGGCGGGAGAAGCCGCTCTACCACGAGCTGCGACGGCTGTACGCCGACCGGCTGCTGACGCTGCGGGAGGAGGACGGCGGGCTGACGCTGGTCGCCGTCAACCAGGCGGCGAGCGGCTGGAGCCAGGCGGTGCTGCTGCGCCGGGTGTCCGTGGCGGGCCCGGTGCTGGGCGCGGCGCGCGTGGAGTTCACGGCCGGGCGGCGGGCGGTGACGCGGGTGCCGGTGCCCGCGGAGGTGGTGCCCGACGGGGCCAAGGAGTTCCTGGTCGCGGACGCCGGGGAGCTGCGGGCGCTGCACTTCCCGGCGCCGGACCGGGAGATCCCGTACCCCCGGCCGGAGTTCGACGTGACGCTGGCGCCGGGCGGGGTCACGGTGCGGGCGCACACCCTCGTACGGGACCTGCTGCTCCAGGCGGACCGGCTGGAGCCGGGCGCGCGGGCCGATCGCGGGCTGGTGACGCTGCTTCCCGGCGAACGGGTGACCATCCAGGTCACCGGCTGGAAGACTCCGGACGCGGCCGCCGCCCGGTCGGCCCTGTACTGCGTGGAGCCCACTCGATGACATCGACGCCGTCCACCCGCGTCACCATCAAGGACGTCGCCGCGCGCGCCGGCGTGTCCAAGGGTGCCGTGTCGCTCGCCTTCAACCACAAGCCGGGGCTGTCCGAGGCGACCCGGGACCGGATCTTCCGGGCCGCGCGGGAGCTGGGCTGGGCGCCGAACCTCACCGCGCGGTCGCTGGCCGGGTCCCGGGTGGACGTGGTGGGCCTCACGGTGTGCCGTCCGGCGCGGATGCTGGGGCTCGAGCCCTTCTACATGGAGTTCGTGTCGGGCGTGGAGAGCGTGCTGATCGAGCACTCCTGCTCCCTGCTGCTGCGGCTGGTGAACAGCGTGGAGGAGGAGGCCGGGCTGCTGGAGTCGTGGTGGAAGGCGCGGCAGATCGGCGGCTCGATCCTGGTGGACTTCCGCGCGGACGACCCCCGGGTGGCGGTCGCCGGGCGGCTGGGGCTGCCGGTGGTGGCGGTCGGGCACCCGTCCCTCACCGGCGGGCTGACCTCGGTGTGGACCGACGACGCCACCGCCGTCACCGAGGCGGTGCGCTATCTGGCGGCGCTCGGGCACCGGCGGATCGCCCGGGTCGGCGGCGCGGCGGCCCTCGGGCACACCGCCATCCGCACCGCCGCCTTCGACACGGCGGCCCGGGAGCTGGGGCTGGCCGGGGCCTCGCAGGTCGCCACCGACTTCTCCGGTGCCGCGGGAGCGCGGGCGACGCGCTCCCTGCTGACGGCGGCCCCGCGGGACCGGCCGACCGCCATCGTCTACGACAACGACATCATGGCGGTGGCCGGTCTCTCGGTCGCCACCGAGATGGGGCTGCGGGTGCCCGCCGACGTCTCCCTGCTGGCCTGGGACGACTCTCAGCTGTGCCGCCTCACCCATCCGACGCTCTCCGCGATGAGCCATGACGTGCACGGGTTCGGCGCGGAGGTGGCCCGCACGCTGTTCGGTGCGATCATGGGCGGGGCGCACGGCTCCCATCCGGTGCCGACACCGGTACTGACGCCCCGGGGTTCGACGGCTCCCCCGAAAGTGTGACCTTCGCCGCTAAGAGCGGGGGGACTGGGCAGCTACGTTACCCACAAGTAGCATGGGCCTGAGCGCGCGCTCAGCGCATCGCAGCAGTGCCGTCCCGCACCTCTGGAGGAGAGCCATCGTGCCTCGTACCGTCAGGGACGTCGTCTTCGTAGACGGCGTCCGCACCCCGTTCGGCAAGGCGGGCCCGAAGGGCATCTACCACGAGACCCGCGCCGACGACCTCGTCGTGAAGGCGATCCGGGAGCTGCTGCGCCGCAACCCCGGCCTCGACCCGAAGCAGATCGACGAGGTCGCCATCGCCGCGACCACCCAGATCGGCGACCAGGGCCTCACCCTCGGCCGCACCGCGGGCATCCTCGCCGGACTGCCGCAGTCCGTCCCCGGCTACTCCATCGACCGGATGTGCGCGGGCGCCCTGACGGCCGTGACGACGACGGCCGGTTCCATCGCCTTCGGCGCCTACGACGCCGTCATCGCGGGCGGTGTCGAGCACATGGGCCGCCACCCGATGGGCGAGGGCGTCGACCCCAACCCGCGGTTCGTCAGCGAGAAGCTGGTCGACGAGTCCGCCCTGTTCATGGGCATGACCGCGGAGAACCTGCACGACCGCTACCCGCACATCACCAAGCTGCGCGCCGACGAGTACGCCGTGCGCTCCCAGGAGAAGGCCGCCAAGGCGTACGCCAACGGCAAGATCCAGGCCGACCTGGTGCCGATCTCCGTGCGCCGTACCAACCCGGAGGGCGGCGAGACCGGCTGGGGCCTGGTCACCGCCGACGAGCCGATGCGCCCGGGCACGACGCTGGAGAACCTGGCCGGGCTCAAGACGCCGTTCCGCGTGCACGGCCGGGTCACCGCCGGCAACGCGGCCGGTCTCAACGACGGCGCCACCGCCTCCATCATCGCCAGCGAGGACTTCGCCCGGGAGAACGACCTCCCGGTCAAGATGCGCCTGGTCTCCTACGCCTTCGCGGGCGTCGAGCCCGAGGTCATGGGCTACGGCCCGATCCCGGCCACCGAGAAGGCCCTCGCCAAGGCGGGCCTGGACATCTCCCAGATCGGCCTGTTCGAGATCAACGAGGCCTTCGCCGTGCAGGTGCTGGCTCTCCTCGACCACTACGGCATCGCCGACGACGACGAGCGCGTCAACCAGTACGGCGGCGCCATCGCCTTCGGCCACCCGCTGGCCTCCTCCGGTGTCCGGCTGATGACCCAGCTGGCCCGCCAGTTCGAGGAGCAGCCCCAGGTCCGTTACGGCCTGACCACCATGTGCGTCGGCTTCGGCATGGGCGCGACCGTCATCTGGGAGAACCCGCACTTCGAGGGGGACAAGTGAGCACCACCGCTGAGCTATTGAAGGGCGCGGCCGAGCTGTTCCCCGACGAGGTCGTCACCAGCGCGCACGTGCGCCACTTCGACCTGCCGTACGGCGCGGGCAAGTTCGCGCTGATCACCCTCGACAACGGGTTCGACCACACCAAGCCGACCACCTTCGGCCCCCAGTCGCTGGCGAACCTCAACGCCGCCATCGACCAGGTCGAGAAGGAGGCCGCGGACGGCGACATCGTCGGCGTCGGCGTCACCGGCAAGCCGTTCATCTTCGCCGTCGGCGCCGACCTCAAGGGCGTCGAGCTGCTGAAGCGGCACGAGGACGCGCTCGCCATCGGCAAGGGCGGCCACGAGGTCTTCAAGCGCCTCGCCTCCCTCGCCGTACCGACGTTCGCGTACTACAACGGCGCGGCGATGGGCGGCGGCGTCGAGGTCGGCCTGCACTGCACCTACCGCACGGTGTCCAAGGCCGTGCCCGCGTTCTCGCTGCCCGAGGTCTTCCTCGGCCTGGTGCCCGGCTGGGGCGGCTGCGCCCTGCTGCCGAACCTGATCGGCGCCGAGAACGCCGTCAAGGTCATCATCGAGAACAGCCTCAACCAGAACAAGCAGCTCAAGGGTCAGCAGGTCTTCGACCTCGGGATCGCCGACGCGATCTTCGAGGGCGCCGACTTCCTGGAGCAGTCGCTGCTGTGGACCGCGAGCGTCCTCAAGGGCGACATCAAGGTCGAGCGCCCGGTCATCGACCGCGGTCAGGCCTGGGACCAGGCCGTCGCCACCGGCCGCTTCATCGCCGACGGCAAGGTGCACGGCGCCGCCCCGGCCGCCTACCGCGCCCTGGACATCATCGCCGCCGCCAAGGACGGCGACCTCCAGGCGGGCTTCGACGCCGAGGACCAGGCGCTGGCCGACCTCATCATGGGCGGTGAACTGCGCGCCGGGCTCTACGCGTTCAACCTGGTGCAGAAGCGCGGCAAGCGTCCCGCGGGCGCCCCGGACAAGAACCTCGCCCGCCCGGTCACCAAGGTGGGCGTGGTCGGCGCGGGTCTGATGGCCTCGCAGCTCGCCCTGCTGTTCCTGCGCCGCCTCGAGGTGCCGGTCGTCCTCACGGACATCGACCAGGAGCGCATCGACAAGGGTGTGGGTTACGTCCACGCCGAGATCGACAAGCTGCTCGGCAAGGGCCGGATCAACCAGGACAAGGCCAACCGCCTCAAGGCGCTGGTGACCGGTGTCCTGGACAAGGCCGAGGGCTTCGCGGACGCGGACTTCGTCATCGAGGCCGTGTTCGAGGAGATGGGCGTCAAGCAGCAGGTCTTCGCGGAGGTCGAGGCGGTCGCCCCGGCGCACGCGATCCTCGCGACGAACACCTCGTCCCTGTCGGTGTCGGAGATGGCGGCGAAGCTGAAGCACCCCGAGCGGGTCGTCGGCTTCCACTTCTTCAACCCGGTCGCGGTGCTGCCGCTGCTGGAGATCGTCCGCGGCGAGCGGACCGACGACGCCTCCCTCGCGACCGCGTTCGCGGTGGCCAAGAAGCTGAAGAAGACCGCGGTCCTGGTGAAGGACGCCCCGGCGTTCGTCGTCAACCGCATCCTGACCCGCTTCATGGGCGAGATCCAGAACGTCATCGACGAGGGCACCCCGGTCGAGGTCGCCGAGAAGGCGGTCGAGCCGCTGGGCCTGCCGATGTCCCCGCTGGTGCTGCTGGAGCTGGTCGGCCCGGCGATCGGCCTGCACGTCTCCGAGACGCTCAACCGGGCGTTCCCGGACCGCTTCACGGTCTCCCCGAACCTGAAGGCGGTCGTCGAGGCGGGCAAGCGCGGCTTCTACGTCTACGACAGCGGCAAGCCCGAGCTGGACCCGGAGGTCGCCGCGCTGCTGAAGCAGGGCGACACCGTCCTGACCGAGGAGCAGGTGCGGGCGCGGGTCCTGGACGCGGTGGCGCAGGAGATCGGGCTGATGCTCGACGAGGGCGTCGTCGCCGAGGCCCAGGACATCGACCTCTGCCTGATCACCGGCGCGGGCTGGCCCTTCCACCTGGGCGGCATCACGCCGTACCTGGACCGTGAGGGCGTCGCCGAGCGGGTGAACGGGAAGCGGTTCCTTAAGCCGGGCGTGGCGAGCGTGCCCCAGTAGGCGGTTCGCCTTCCGTTCGTACGGTGCCCCGCACGCCTCCCGGTGTGCGGGGCACCGGCGTCCGTACCACTGGAGGGCGTCAGATCTCCTGCCACGCCGCCAGTGCCAGCCCCGGCTCGTCCTTCTGACGGGACAGCCGCAGGACTCCGTCCGGGGTCATCGACGCGGCGACAACGCGGCCCTCGGCGTCCTCCGTGAGGGAGACCCGGGTGTCGGCGGGGAGCTGCGGTCCCGACTCCGTCCACCACAGGCCCGCCGACTCCGCCTCGGTCGGGTAGGCGGCGAAGGCGACCCGGCCGGAGGCGGAGCGCTGGGCGAGCAGGGTGCAGTCGTGGCCGTCGAGGGCGCAGCGCAGCACGGACAGCGGGCCGGGCCCCGGGACCGGGGTGAGCGGGACCGGGTCGCCGTCCGGCCGCCAGGCGTGCAGCATGCCGTCCGGGTCGGCGTAGAACAGCGTCGTGGCCTCCTTGGAGGTGGGCAGGGCGCTCAGTGTCCCCGGCACCGCCCGCACGGGCAGCGGCTCGGCGGCGACGGGGCGGGCGCCGGGCTCCTCCTGGATCCAGCGCAGGATGCCCGCGGGGCTGGTGGCGTACAGCTCCACCAGGCCCGACTCGCCGGTGACGGCGACGAGTTCCTCGTCCACCCTGGAGCCCTTGAGGTCGTGCCAGGCGTTCCAGCCGCCGCGTGCCTTCTGGTTGATGGTGTGCACGCCGAGGCCGCGGTTGCGGACGAAGACGTACGCCCGGCCGCCGGAGTCGACGGCCACGGCTGGCCCGCCCGTGCGCTCGCCGCGCCGGTTGGGGTGGCCGATGGGCAGCCAGTCGAGGGCGGCGAGGTGCCCGCGGAAGTGGACGGAGTGCACCAGGCCCGACTCGCCGTCCTTGGTGGGCCGCCAGGCCACCAGGTGGGCGTAGCCGTCGGTGCCCTGCCCGACCGCGAAGCCCGGGTGCAGTCGCTGGTCGCCGCCCGCCCTGCGCGGGGGCAGGAGCGGGCCGCCGGGGTGCCGTTCCGCCCGGCACCACACCGCGTCGTCGCCGGGGGCGTAGGCGGCGAGCCGGCCGTCGCGGCCCCGTATCAGCCAGTCGCCGTTCACTGTGCGGACCTTTGACACGTGCCCCACTGTAATCCGCAGGCGGGCGGCGCCGGTCGCGTGGGCGCGTGGGACCCTGGGTGTCATGAGTGCCCCGCTGCTGGTGATCGTCGATGCCGCGAACGTCGTCGGATCGGTGCCCGACGGGTGGTGGCGGGACCGGCGGGGAGCGGCGGAGCGGCTGCGGGACCGGCTGGCCACGGAGGGTGTGCCCGGTCAGGAGGGGCCCGTGGAGATCGTCCTCGTGGTGGAGGGCGCGGCGCGGGGGGTGGCGTCCGCGCCCGGCGTCCACGTGGAGTCGGCGCCGGGCAGCGGGGATGACCACATGGTGGAGCTGGTCGCCCGAGCGGGTGAACGGCGGTGCCTCGTCGTGACGGCGGACCGGGAGTTGCGGCGGCGGGTCACGGCGCTCGGGGCGGGGGTGCTGGGGCCCCGAGCGGTACCTCGTTGACGGCCGGGCGCCGCGGGCGGTGCGGGTTGTTCGCCGTCCGCGGCGCCGTTGTGGCTTGTCGCGCAGTTCCCCGCGCCCCTGAGGGCGATGCCCCACCCCGTGTCTAGTCCCTCGCCGCCTCTACCTCGGTCGTCTCCGTGCGGTCGGTGGGGGTCCCCCCGCTCGAGCGAAGCCGAGAGTGGGGGAGGCCGTCCAGTTTCGAGACCAGGCCCGTCACCTGGCGGGCGATGTCGGGGGCCGTGAGGCCGATCTCCGTCATGACCTGGGCGCGGGAGGCGTGGTCGAGGAAGCGGGGCGGGATGCCGAAGTCGCGCAGGGGGACGTCGACGCCCGCGTCGCGCAGTGACTGGGAGACGGCCGAGCCGACGCCGCCGACGCGGGAGTTGTCCTCGACGGTGACGACGACGCGGTGGCGCTCGGCGAGCGGGGCCAGCGCCTCGTCGACCGGCTTGACCCAGCGCGGGTCGACGACGGTGGTGGAGATGCCCTGCTTGTCGAGGAGGGACGCGATCTCCAGGCACATCGGGGCGAGGGCGCCCACGGAGACGAGGAGCACGTCCGGCCGGTCGGTGCCCGGCTCGCGCAGCACGTCCATGCCGCCGATGCGGCGTACGGCGGGCACGGCGGGGCCGACGACGCCCTTGGAGTAGCGGACCACGGTCGGCGCGTCGTCGACCTCGACGGCCTCGCGGAGCTGGGCGCGCAGCTGTTCGGCGTCACGCGGCGCGGCCATCCGCAGCCCGGGGACCAGCTGGAGCATGGACATGTCCCACATGCCGTTGTGGGAGGCGCCGTCGTCGCCGGTGACCCCGGCGCGGTCGAGGACGAAGGTGACCCCGCACTTGTGCAGGGCGACGTCCATGAGGACCTGGTCGAAGGCGCGGTTCAGGAAGGTCGCGTAGACGGCGAAGACCGGGTGCAGGCCGCCGGTGGCGAGACCCGCCGCGGAGACCGCCGCGTGCTGCTCGGCGATGCCGACGTCGTAGATGCGCTCGGGGAACGCGTCGGCGAACTTCTTCAGGCCGACCGGCTGGAGCATGGCGGCCGTGATGGCGACGATGTCCTCGCGTTCGCGGCCGAGCTTGACCATCTCGTCGCCGAAGACGGAGGTCCAGCTGGCGGCGGCGGCCTTGATGGGCAGGCCGGTGTCGGGGTGGATGGGGCCGATGCCGTGGAAGCGGTCGGCCTCGTCCTGCTCGGCGGGCTCGTAGCCGCGGCCCTTCTCGGTGAGGCAGTGGACGATCACCGGGCCGCCGAACCGCTTGGCGCGGGCCAGCGCGGACTCCAGCGCCTCGACGTCGTGGCCGTCGATGGGGCCGACGTACTTCAGGCCCAGGTCCTCGAACATGCCCTGCGGGGCGATGAAGTCCTTCAGGCCCTTCTTGGCGCCGTGCAGGGTCTCGTAGAGCGGCTTGCCGACGACCGGGGTGCGGTCGAGGAGGTCCTTGGTGCGGGCCAGGAAGCGCTCGTAGCCGTCGGTGGTGCGCAGGGTCGCCAGGTGGTTGGCGAGGCCGCCGATGGTGGGGGCGTAGGAGCGCTCGTTGTCGTTGACGACGATGACCAGCGGGCGGTCCTTGGCCTCGGCGATGTTGTTCAGCGCCTCCCAGGCCATGCCGCCGGTGAGGGCGCCGTCACCGATCACGGCGACCACGTGCTGGTCGCGCTTGAGCAGCTGGTTGGCCTTGGCGAGGCCGTCGGCCCAGCCGAGGACGGTGGAGGCGTGGCTGTTCTCGATGACGTCGTGCTCGGACTCGGCGCGCGAGGGGTAGCCGGACAGGCCGCCCTTGCCGCGCAGCTTCGAGAAGTCCTGGCGGCCGGTGAGCAGCTTGTGGACGTAGGCCTGGTGGCCGGTGTCCCAGAGCACCCGGTCGGCCGGGGAGTCGAAGACGCGGTGCAGGGCGATGGTCAGCTCGACCACGCCCAGGTTGGGTCCGAGGTGGCCGCCGGTCTTGGAGACCGAGTCGACGAGGAAGGTGCGGATCTCCTCGGCCAGCTGGTCCAGCTCCTCGAGGGTGAGCCGGTCCAGATCGCGCGGTCCCCTGATGCGGGTCAGCAGCGGCACCCGTGCCTCCTTGCAGTAGAGCTGATCGAGCTGTTGCCGGGCCTGTCGAGTCTAATGTTCCGGTCGGGTGGACGTACCACAGGAGGTGCCTAGTACGTCACGTGTTCGGCTGCCCGGCCCAAGCGGTCGCACGCGTCGTACGGCATGACTGTGCCCGGCACCGCCATTGGTGCCGGGCACAGTGACCGTGGTGACGGCGTGCGGCTAGGCGCGTCCGGCCGTCCGCTGGGTCTTGCGGGTCACGGAGTCGATGACGACCGTGGTGAGCAGGACGCCCGCGGTGATCATGTACTTGACCGGCTCGGCGATGGACTCCAGCTGGAGGCCGTACTGGATGGAGACGATCACCAGGACACCGAGGAGGGCGTTCCAGGTGCGGCCCCGGCCGCCGAAGAGGCTGGTGCCACCGATCACCGCGGCGGCGATCGCGTTCATCAGCAGGTCACCGGTACCGGCGCTCTGGTTGGCCGAGGCGATCTTGGAGGCCAGGAAGAGGCCGCCCATCGCCGCGAAGCCGCCGGAGATGGCGAACACCGAGATGCGGACCGCGGTGACGTTGATACCGGCACGGCGGGACGCCTCGACGCTGCCGCCGAGCGCGAACACCTTGCGGCCGTAGGAGGTACGGCGCAGCAGGAAGTCCGTGGCGATCAGGAACACCAGGAAGATCACCGTGGCCAGCGGCAGGCCCTTGTACTGGTTGTACATGTACGCCGCGGCGAAGGAGATCACCGCGAGCAGCGCCGTGCGCAGGATGGTGTCGTTGAGCGGCCGGGAGGGCACGCCCACGGCCTCGCGGCGCCGGTTGCCGAGGAACGAGGTGACGAAGAAGACCCCGGTCACCACGGCGGCCAGCACGTAGGCGGCGGCGATGTCGGTGAAGAAGTACGTGGTCAGCTGGCCGATGAGGCCGTCGCTGTCCAGGTTGATGGTGCCGTTCTCGCCGAGTGTCTGGAGCATGAAGCCGAGCCAGAACAGCAGACCGGCGAGGGTGACGGCGAAGGCGGGTGCGCCGAGGACGGCGAAGAAGAAGCCGTGGGCCGCGCCGATGGCGGCGCCCGCCGCGATGGCGATGACCACGGCCAGCCACTCGGGCACGCCCTGGTTGACGGCGAGGACGGCCGCGATGGCGCTGGCCGCGCCGGAGACCGAGGCGACCGACAGGTCGATCTCGCCGAGCAGCAGCACGAAGACGATGCCGACGGAGATCATGCCGGTGCCGACCATCGTGACGGTGATGTCACTGATGTTCTGCGCGGACAGGAACGCCGAGTTCAGGCTCTGGAAGACGACGCAGATGATGATCAGACCGAGGACGACCGGGATGGAGCCCAGCTCACCGGCCTTCATCTTGCGCTTGAACTCGCCGAGGTAGCCCGCCAGGCCCTGCTCGCGGACCAGCAGCCGCGGGTCGACCGCGGTGACCGCGGCGGCCGCGGCCTCGGGGTTCTCGACGATGTGCTCGTCCTCGGGCGTGGTGGTGGAGGTCTTGTCGGTGCTCACTTGGAAACCTCCCCGGTCGTGCGCGCCGCACGGCGGGTCACGGCGTTGTCGGTGGCGCCGGTGATGGCGGAGATGATCTCCTCCTGGGAGGTCGTCTTGACCTCGAAGACGCCGTTGTTGCGGCCGAGGCGCAGCACGGCCACCTTGTCCGCGACGGCCTTCACATCGGCCATGTTGTGGCTGATGAGGATGACCGCGTGATCGCGCTCGCGCAGCCGCTCGACCAGGTCGAGGACCTGGGCGGTCTGCTCGACGCCGAGGGCGGCGGTGGGCTCGTCGAGGATCACCAGCTTGGGCTCGCCGAGCATGGAGCGGGCGATGGCCACGGTCTGGCGCTGACCGCCGGAGAGCGAGGCGATCGGGATGCGCACGCTGGGGATGCGGATCGACAGCGTCTGGAGCAGCTCGCGGGCGCGGCGCTCCATCTCGATCTCGTCGAGGACGCCGAACTTCTTCAGCTCACGGCCGAGGAAGAGGTTGCCGACGACGTCGATGTTGTCGCACAGCGCGAGGTCCTGGTAGACGGTCGCGATGCCCAGGGCCTGGGCGTCGTGCGGCTTGTTGATCGAGACGGCCTTGCCGTCCCATTCGATGACGCCCTCATCGATGGGGTGCACGCCGGCGATCGTCTTGACCAGCGTGGACTTTCCGGCGCCGTTGTCGCCCACCAGGGCGACCACTTCACCGGCGTGGACCTCAAGCTCTACGTCGGTGAGCGCCTGGACGGCACCGAACCGCTTGGAGACCCCGCGCAACGCCAGCACGGGCGTAGCGGACACGTGAACCATCTCCTTCGCCGCCTGACCCGGCGGGAGGTTGTGCAGAAGATTGGGGGGATGTTCCGTCCGGCGCCCCGCAGTAGCTTGCGGGGCTGTGTGACGCGGGGCGCCGGAAGGAGCCTATGGCGCGGCAGGGGTCCCGGGGCTCATTGCGTGGCCCTGTACGGGAGTCGTGTGTCGACTCCCGTACCGGCTCGGGACGTGCGGCGACCGGGGGTGTTACTTGATGCCGAGCTTGTCGCAGGCGGCCTTGTACTTGCCCGTGCAGATCTCGTCAGCGGTGTAGACGCCGTCCTTGATGACGGTGTCGTTGATGTTGTCCTGGGTCAGCGAGGTGACGTCGACCAGGACGGACGGGACGGCCTTGGCGCTGTCGCTGTCGACCGAGTCCTTGGCGATGGAGCTGAGGTCCTCGCCCTTGGCCAGGGCGACGGCCATCTCGGCGGCGGCGTCGGCCTCGGGGGCGTACGGCTTGTAGACGCTCATGAACTGCTCACCGGCGACGATGCGCTGCACGGCGGCGAGTTCGGCGTCCTGGCCGGTGACCGGGATGTCGGCGATGCCGGCGGCCTTCAGGGCGGTGATGATGCCGCCCGCCATGCCGTCGTTGGCGGAGTAGACGCCGACGATCTTGTCCTTGCCGATCGCCGAGATCGCCGCCTCCATGTTGGCGTTGGCGTTGTCCGGCGACCACTCCTTGGTGTCGTACTCCTTGCCGACCTTCACCTTGCCGTCCAGGGCGGAGTGCGCGCCCTCCTTGAACATGGCGGCGTTCGGGTCGGTGATGGAGCCGTTCATCATGACGATCTGGCCGTCGTCGGCCTTGTCGCCCAGCGCCTCCAGCAGGGCCTCGCCCTGCACCTTGCCGACCTGCACGTTGTCGAAGGACGTGTAGGCGCTGATCGGGCCCTCGGCGAGGCGGTCGTAGGCGACGACCTTGATGCCGGCGTCGACGGCCTTCTGCACGGAGTTCTTGATCGCCTTGGCGTCCACGGCGTCCAGGATCAGCACGTCCACCTTGTTGGTGATCATCGTGTCGACCTGCTGGGCCTGGAGGTTGGCGTCCTGGCGGGCGTTGTTGTACTGGATCTCCGCCTTGTTGTTCGTCAGCTCCTTGATCTTCTTCTCGATCAAGGGCCGGTCGAACTTCTCGTAGCGCGCCGTCTTGTTCTCCGGCAGGAGCAGCCCCACCTTGATGTTGTCGCCCTTGGCGGCGGACTTGGTGGAGTCGCTGCTGCCACCGTCCGCTTCCTCAGCGCTGCCACAGGCAGCGAGCGAGACGGCCATCGCACCGGCGGCGATGGCAACGGCAGCACGACGCATACGCGTGTTCACTTCAGAAACCTCCCTGACGAGGCCGCGTCGTTGCGGCCGAGGTGGCTGGAAGTCAACTCGGCCACACGTGCGACGTCAAGAAGTAAATCCTTAACGGGTTGGCAACGGTGCCATCCGTTCTCTAAGTGAAGGCAGGTGTGGCGGAGTGCAGGGCGCCCCCCACACTTCCATCCAGAAGGGTCGAATCACCCATCTCACTGAGGGCCAGGGCGAGTGCCCCGAGCACCTCCGCACGGCCACCAAGAGCCCCCGGGAGAACGGACAGTTGGCGCGCCGCGCTGGGAATGGCGTAGCGGCCGACGGACTCCCTGATCGGCCCGAGCACCAGCTCACCGGCCTCCGCGAGATCACCGCCGAGGACCACCCTGCTCGGGTTCAGAAGATTGCACAGGTTGGCGACTCCACTGCCGATGTGGCGGCCGACGTCGGCGATCACCCGACGGCAGCCCGGGTCCCCGTCCCGCGCCAGCCGCACCACGCCTTCCACCGTCAGATCGGTGCCGTGACTGGACTGGAGGAGCGGCAGCACATAGCGCGCGGCCGCGAAGGTCTCCAGGCAGCCCCGGTTTCCGCACCGGCAGACGGGACCGGACTCATCGAGTGTAATATGACCGATTTCTCCAGCGGTGCCGCCGGGCCCCCGGTAGATCTTCCCATCGATCACCAGGCCCGCGCCGACACCGCTCGCGACCTTGATGTACGCCAGGTCGCGCACACCCTTGCCGCTGCCCCAGACCAGCTCGCCGAGCGCGCCGAGGTTGGCGTCGTTGTCCACGTGCACCGGCACCCCGAGCCGCTCCCGCAGCTCCTCGGCGGGCTTGGTGCCGCCCCAGCCGGGCAGGATGGCGGTCGAGCCCAGGGTGCCGGACTCCACGTCGATCGGGCCGGGTACGCCGAGGCCCACGCCCGCGACCTTGGAGCGGTCCACTCCGGTCGCCGCGATCAGCCGGTTGACCAGCTGTTCCGCCCGGTCGAGCCCTTGCGAGGCGGAGGCGTCCACGTCCAGCGGCTCGGACTCCTCGGCCAGCACCTGGTGGGCGAGGTTCCCGACCGCGACGCGCAAATGGGTGTGGCCGAAGTCGACGCCGACGACGATCCCGGCGTCCCCGCTCAGGGAGACGCTCCGGGCCCGGCGTCCGCCCGCCGAAGTGGGCGTGACCTCGACGGTTCCGCCTTCCTTCAACTCCCGGACGATGTTGGAGACGGTGGCTGCCGACAGGCCCGTCGTCCTCGCGATCTCCGCCTGGGTGAGCGATCCGGCCAGCCGCACGGCTCGTACGACACGCTCCAGGTTGGCTCGGTGCAGCGACGACTGCGACCCCGGAGTCTCCACGACGACCTCCTGCGCGCGGGACCGCTTCGATGAGGCCCCGTCCATGTCCAACTAGTGAACTCTAAGCTGAGCCGTTCGGGGTGCCGCCCGTCAAGAGGTTGAACAGTTTCCGTGAGCGTGCACAGACCTGCGCACGCCGTCACCAGGGGCGGGAACGGCGTGCGCACGGAGAACTGCGGAGGGCTACCGGGCCTTGTCTCCAGGGCCGGAGGTCGGCCGGGTCACTTCAGCGTGGCCGAGGTCAGTCCGGCCTGCACCTGACGCTGGAAGGAGAGGTAGACCACCAGCATCGGGACCATCGCGATCGTGACGCCCGCGAACAGGGCGGGCAGATCGGAGGCGTACCCCTGTTGCTGCTGGAGCTGGATCAGGCCCTGGGTGAGGACGTAGCGCTCGGGGTCGTCGCCGCTCTGCGGCTGCATGAGGACCGTCGGCAGGATGAACTGGTTCCACTGGCCCAGCGTGTTGAAGATCCCCACGCTGATCAGACCCGGCTTGGCCATCGGCAGCATCACCTGGAAGAAGGTCCGCGAGTGCGAGGCCCCGTCCAGGATCGACGCCTCGAAGACCGCCGTCGGCAGGGTCCGGAAGAAGGCGTGCATGAAGAAGACCGTGAACGGCATGGAGTAGGCGACGTACACCAGGATCAGGCCCTGGTAGGTGTTGAGCATGTCCAGCCGCCGGACCATGAAGAACAGCGGCACCAGGGCGAGGAAGACCGGGAACATCGCGCCCGCGACGAAGAAGTAGTACAGCAGCCGGTTGCCCCAGAACTCGTAGCGGGCGAGCACGTACGCCGCCATCGAGCCGAACAGCATCGTCAGCGGCACCGAGAAGGCCAGCACGATGACGGTGTTGAGGAAGTAGTCCCCGATGCCCTTCTCCCAGGCGCGGGAGAACACGTCGAGGTCCCAGTGCTGCGGCCAGCCGAAGGCCGAGCCGCCGATCTGGGCGTCGGTCTTGAAGGAGCTGAGCACCAGCCACAGCAGCGGCAGGACGATCAGCAGGGCCCACAGGGCGAGGAAGCCGTGCGAGAAGACGTTCAGGACGACGCCCTCGCCGCGCCGGTCGCCCGGCCGGAGGGCCGGGCTGTCCTCGGTCCGCCGGACGGGGGCGGCAGCGGGCTCCTTGATGGGTGCGCTCATGGTGGTCTCCCCCGCCTCAGAACTCGACGCGCTCGCGGCGGGTGGCGCGCAGCATCACGACGGACAGGATCAGGGTCAGCAGCAGCATGACCACGCCCATGGCGCAGGCGTAGCCGCTCTTGCCGTAGATGAGGAAGTTGCGCATCAGGACGGTCGCCATGACCTCGCTGTGGTGGTCGGGGCCGCCGCCGAACTCGCCCCGGGGCACGGTCATGGTGGAGACCAGGATGAACATGTCCATCGCGGCGATGCCGAGGTAGACCCAGGCGGTCTGCACCGAGTCCCACAGCAGCGGCAGGGTGATGCGGAAGAACGACTGGGCGCGGCCCGCGCCGTCGATGAGCGCGGCCTCGTAGACGTCCCTGGGGATGGACTGCATCGCGGCGGAGAACAGCACCAGGTAGAAGCCGACGCCGTGCCAGACGACGACCGCGATCAGCAGCCACAGGACGAGGTCGGGTTCGTTGAGCCATTCCACCGGCCGGTCGGCGTCGACCAGGCCGGTCTTGATGAGGAGGCCGTTGAGCATGCCGCCGCCGTCACTTCGGTACACCGCCTCGAAGAGCACCGCGAGAATGGCGAGCGACAGTACCTGCGGGAAGAAGTAGACGACCTTGTAGAACCGGGAACCGGCGACTCCGGAGACGCCGCCGGCCCGGCCGCGTCCGCCCGCGTTCAGCATGAAGGCGAAGAACAGGGCGAACAGAATGGTGATCACCGGGATGAACACCAGGAACAGGATGTTGTGCCAGATGGCCCGCAGGAAGACGTCGTCCTGGAACAGTGCCTTGTAGTTGTCCAGGCCGACGAACTCGAAGGTCTGCGACTGTCCCTTCCAGTCGGTCAGCGAATAGCCGAACGTCTGGAGGTACGGCCAGATGACGAAGATCAGATAAAGCGCCACAGGGGCGAAGAGAAACCCCGCGACGAACCGGTACTGCCCTTTGCGCATTGGCGTTCCTGCCTGCCCCTGGTGTTCCGGACGGTGACCTCTGGCACCCCTTTTGACGCTATTCCCGGCGGTTGTTCTTGGCGGAGGGGTCCTTCGCGGCCTCGTTGACGGCCGTCTGGGCCCGCTTCAGCCATTCCTTGGGCTGGATGCGCTGGGCCATCAGTTCGTTGGAGGCGTTCTGGATCGCGGTGTCCATCTCGCTGTACCACTCGGTGTACAGGTAGCGGAAGGTGTTGTCACCGGCCGCCTTGGACGCCTCGACCGTCGACTGGGTGCCGGGCCGCAGCTGCACGCTCGGGTCGACGCCGTCCTGGAGGATGGTCAGCGAGTTGGCCTCCTTGGCGAACAGCGTCGACCACTTCTTGGAGAGCATCATCCGCATGAATTCCTTGGCCGCGGGGAGGTTCCTGGCCTTGGACGGGATGATGAAGGGCTCGCCGGAACCGGCCCGGATCGCCTCGAAGGGCATGCTGCTGCCCTCCAGCAGCGGCATCGGCAGGAACTTCATGTCGAAGTCGTCCGGGGTCTGCTTCAGCTGCTCGTTCTCCAGCCAGGAACCGGAGGTGATGAAGGCGGCCTTGTACTGGTTCCAGCGGGTCTGCGACTCGGTGTGGGTCAGGCCGTTGGTGCCGGGCATCAAGTAGCCCTTCTCCACGACCTCGTAGATCGCCTCGACGGCCGCCAGGGCGGCGTCGGAGCCGACGAACGCCTTGGGGTCGAGGTTGTCGATCGCCTTCATGGCGTCCAGGCCGCCCTTCTTGGCGATCAGGTCCATGATGGCGACGTTGATGTAGTACGGGTACTTGCCCTGGTGGGCGAGGCCGCCGATGCCCTCGGACTTGGCGTCCTTGCAGATGGCGAGGAAGTCGTCCCAGGTCTGCGGCTCCTCCCAGCCCTTGTCGGCGAAGAGCTTGCCGGAGTACCACAGGCCCCACACCGTGTAGATGTAGTTGAGGGCGACGACCTTGCCCTCCTGGAGGCCCGGGTCGAGGGTGCCGGGAATGACGGTGTCGCGGACCTTCTTCGAGGGGTCGTCGACCGACGGGGCGTCCAGCACCTCGGCCAGGTCGAGGAGCTGACCGTTCTTGTAGAGCACATCGATCTTGATCTTCTGGGCGCCGGAGTTGTCCACGATGTCCGGCGGGTTGCCCGCGTTGAAGCGGGGCTGGAGCTTGCCGGTGATCTCCTGGGTGCCGGTGTGGCTGGAGGTGACGCCCCACTGCTTCTGGAAGTCGGCCTCCCACGCCTTGGCGTAGTCGTCGCCGTAGCCGCCCTTGAAGATGACGACGTCGAGTTTGCTGCCCTCCTTGAGACCGAAGGGGTTCTCCTCGGAGGTCTTTCCCTGGGAGTTGTCGTCACCGGAGTCGTCGCCCCCGCCGCTCGCGCAGGCGGAGAGGAAACTCATCGCGGGTACGGAGACCAGGCCAAGGGCCGCGGACCGCTTGATCAGGGAGCGGCGGCCGACGCCCGGTGCGCCGACATGGTCGGAACCGTTGTTCTCGGCGGAAGTGGATCCCATGCTCAAGTCCTCGCCTTCTTCCAGGACTCAGGCGGTGAACCGGATCCTCCCCGGCACCGCGGTGGGGTCAAGCAGGTCTTACGAGAAGCCGTGCAGGAAGTCGTGCAGGAAGCGCCGTGCATGTGAAGCCGTACTGCGACGTGCCCGTGTGCGTGCGAAGTGCCGACAGGTATAGTCCACTTCCCGCCAGCGGAGCAAGATCGAATGCAAGGTTGGCCGTTGGTCTTTTCCGAGTTGAGACCTCGCGGAAATATGAGCCGCCTGTGGGTGGCTTGCCGGAAAAATCCATGACATTGACCCCCAATGCCCCGAGCAACACCCTTGACAGCGCCCACCACTTGAGCCCCTACTGATCCTTGCGCACCTAAGGTGACAACGTTGTCCACAGCGCAGGGAGGTACGGGCGAATGCAGCGCGGAACGCGGCACAGAGTTGGGCCCAGATGGAGTACGGCGGTCGTGTGCACGGCCGCCTTTGTCATGGCCGTGGGCACCCCGGGCGCGGCGGTCGCCCTGCCCGAGGCACCCTCGGCGCCGGGCCGGGAGTTCGCGTCCTCGTTCGAGTCTGGCGAGCCGGCGCCCGACTGGCGGAACACCGTCGACACCGCACCGGACGGCAGCCCACGCGCCTCGGGCGTCGACGGCGGCTTCAGCAACGGCATCCCGGGCAATGTGACCGACCGGGTCACGGACGTCCGGGCGAACGGCGAGAACAGCGGGGCCGGGGAGGTGAAGGAGAACCTCGTCGACGTGGAGCCCGGCACCAAGTGGCTGGTCTTCCAGCCCACCGGCTGGGTCGAGTTCGACCTGGACGCGCCGGTGCGGCTGGAGACGTACGCGCTCACCTCGGCCAACGACTTCGCCGAACGCGACCCGAGGGACTGGACCCTGAAGGGCTCGGCGGACGGCACCGACTGGCAGACCCTGGACACCCGCACGGGCGAGACCTTCTCGGAGCGGTTCCAGACCAGGACCTACGACCTCGCCGAACCGGCCGAGTTCCGCCACTTCCGGCTGGAGATCACCCGCAACAACGGGGCGTCCAACATCGTCCAGCTCGCCGATGTGCAGTTCTCGACCGGCGGTGACTCCGACCCGATCCCGCCGGACATGCTGACGGGGACCGACCGCGGCCCGGTCGGCTCCCCGACCGCGAAGGCCGGGGTGGGCTTCACCGGCAAACGGGCACTGCGCTACGCCGGGCGGCACACGGCCGACGGCAGGGCGTACTCGTACAACAAGATCTTCGACGTCGACGTGGCCGTCGGACGGGACACCGAACTGTCGTACCGGATCTTCCCGTCGATGGCCGACGGCGACCTGGACTACGACGCCACGAACGTCTCGGTGGACCTGGTGTTCACCGACGGCACCTCGCTGAGCGGGCTGCGGGCGACCGACCAGCACGGCTTCCCGCTGTCCCCGCGCGGGCAGGGCGCGGCGAAGGTGCTCTACGTCAACCAGTGGAACAACGTCGTCTCGCGGATCGGCTCGGTCGCCGCGGGCAAGACGGTGGACCGCGTACTGCTGGCCTACGACTCCCCCAAGGGCCCGGCGAAGTTCCGGGGCTGGATCGACGACGTGTCGCTGAAGCCGGTCGCCCCCGAGAAGCCGAAGGCCCATCTGTCGGACTACGCGGTCACCACCCGCGGCACCAACTCCACCGGTGGCTTCTCGCGCGGCAACAACTTCCCGGCGACGGCCGTGCCGCACGGCTTCAACTTCTGGACGCCGGTGACCAACGCGGGCACGCTGAGCTGGCTGTACGACTACCAGCGGGCGAACAACGCGGACAACCTGCCCACCATCCAGGCGTTCAGCGCGAGCCATGAGCCGAGCCCGTGGATGGGCGACCGGCAGACGTTCCAGGTGATGCCGTCGGCCGCGTCCGGCACCCCGGACACCGCCCGCGCCGCCCGCGCCCTGCCCTTCCGCCACGAGAACGAGACGGCCCGCCCGTACTACTACGGCGTCCGCTTCGAGAACGGCGTCAAGGCGGAGATGACGCCCACCGACCACGCCGCGATGCTCCGCTTCACCTACCCCGCCGACGACGCCAGCGTCCTCTTCGACAACGTCACCGACCAGGCGGGCCTCACCCTCGACAAGGACAGCGGCACCTTCACCGGCTACTCGGACGTGAAGTCCGGTCTGTCCACCGGTGCCACCCGCCTCTTCGTCTACGGCGTCTTCGACAAGCCCGTCACCGACGGCGCCTCCAGCGGCGTCAAGGGCCACCTGCGCTTCGACGCGGGCGCCGACCGCACGGTGACCCTGCGGCTGGCGACCTCGCTCATCAGCGTCGACCAGGCCAAGGACAACCTGCGCCAGGAGATCCCGGAGGGCAGGTCGTTCGGTGCCGTGCGGGACGCCGCGCAGCGCCAGTGGGACCGCATCCTCGGCAAGGTCGAGGTGGAGGGCGCGACGCCGGACCAGCTGACGACGCTCTACTCCAGCCTCTACCGCCTCTACCTCTACCCCAACTCGGGCTTCGAGAAGGTCGACGGCAAGGACAAGTACGCCTCGCCCTTCTCCCCCATGCCGAACCCGGACACGCCCACCCACACCGGCGCCAAGATCGTCGACGGCAAGGTGTACGTCAACAACGGTTTCTGGGACACGTACCGGACGACGTGGCCCGCGTACTCCTTCCTCACCCCCAAGAAGGCGGGTGAGCTGGTCGACGGCTTCGTCCAGCAGTACAAGGACGGCGGCTGGACCTCACGCTGGTCCTCCCCCGGCTACGCGGACCTGATGACCGGCACCTCCTCCGACGTGGCGTTCGCCGACGCCTACGTCAAGGGCGTCGGCTTCGACGCGAAGGCGGCGTACGAGGCGGCGGTGAAGAACGCGACGGTCGTACCGCCGTCGGGCGGCGTGGGCCGCAAGGGCATGACGACCTCGCCCTTCCTCGGCTACACCAGCACCGCCACCCACGAGGGCCTGTCCTGGGCCCTGGAGGGCTACCTGAACGACTACGGCATCGCCAGGATGGGCCAGGCCCTGTACCGGGAGACCGGCGAGAAGCGCTACAAGGAGGAGTCGGAGTACTTCCTGGACCGCGCCCAGGACTACGTCAACCTCTTCGACTCCGAGGCGGGCTTCTTCCAGGGCCGCGACGCCAAGGGCGACTGGCGCGTGGAGTCCTCGAAGTACGACCCGCGCGTCTGGGGCCACGACTACACGGAGACCAACGGCTGGGGCTACGCCTTCACCGCCCCGCAGGATAGCCGCGGCCTGGCGAACCTCTACGGCGGCCGGAAGGCCCTGGCGGACAAGCTGGACGAGTACTTCAGCACCCCGGAGACCGCCTCCCCCGAGTTCGTCGGCTCCTACGGCGGTGTCATCCACGAGATGACCGAGGCGCGCGACGTCCGGATGGGCATGTACGGCCACTCCAACCAGGTCGCCCACCACGCCATCTACATGTACGACGCGGCGGGTGAGCCCTGGAAGGCCCAGAAGAACGTCCGTGAGGTGCTCTCCCGGCTCTACACCGGCAGCGAGATCGGCCAGGGCTACCACGGCGACGAGGACAACGGCGAGCAGTCGGCCTGGTACCTGTTCTCCGCCCTCGGCTTCTACCCGCTGGTAATGGGCAGCGGCGAGTACGCGATCGGCTCCCCGCTGTTCACCAAGGCGACCGTCCACCTGGAGAACGGCAAGGACCTGGTGGTGCGCGCCCCGAAGAACAACGCGCGCAACGTCTACGTCCAGGGCCTGAAGGTCAACGGCCGCCCCTGGACGTCGACCTCGCTGCCGCACTCGCTGCTCGCCAAGGGCGGGGTCCTGGAGTTCGACATGGGCCCGCGCCCGTCGTCGTGGGGCACGGGCGACGAGGCGTCCCCCGTCTCCATCACCAAGGGCAACCAGAAGCCGGACCCGCGCGCGGACGTCCTGAAGGGCGCGGGCGCCCTCTTCGACGACACCTCGGCGACGGAGGCGACGACGACGTCGGTGGACCTGCCGGTGCCGTCGGGCACGAAGGCGGTCCAGTACACGCTGACCTCCCCCGCCGACCGGTCGAAGGCCCCGACCGGCTGGAAGCTCCAGGCCTCCGACGACGGCACCAAGTGGCGCACCCTCGACGAACGCTCCGGCGAGTCCTTCGCCTGGGACCGCCAGCTACGCGCCTTCTCGGTGAACCAGCCGGGCACGTACACCAAGTACCGCCTGGTCCTGGCGGGCGAGGCCACGATCGCGGAGGTGGAACTCCTGGCCTGACCCGCCTCCCTTCCTTCCTCACCCGCTGATCGGCGAGGCCCCGGAGCCATCCTCCTCCGGGGCCTCGCCCCGTGGTGTCCTCGCTCGCAGGCCGATCCGTGTTGGTGCACTGTGGGAGGTATGAGCCGAGGAGAGCGACGCTTGGCCGACCTCGGGCAACCGTGGCCACCGAGCCACGTACTGCTGCCGATCACGCTCATGCTCATCGGCCTGATCACCGCCCTGGACATCGTGAGCACGACGAAGATCGTCCTCGGCCCCCTGCTGGTGATCGCGCCCGCGCTCATCGCCTGGTCCGAGGGCCCTTGGGTGACCGGAGGCGTGGGGGCGCTGGCCGTGGGTGCGCAGGCCCTCATCGGCTGGAACTCCGGCCTGCTGTTCTCCCGGGCCCTGATCATGCAACTGGTGGCTCTCACGGTGCTCTCGTGCCTGGTCGTGCTCCTGTGCGTGGTGCGCGACCGCAGCGCACGCAGGCTCGCGCAGGTACGGTCGGTCGCCGAGGCGGCCCAGCACGTGCTGCTGTGGCCGCTGCCCGGTACGCTCGGCCCGCTCCAGCTGGCCAGTCTGTACCTGGCCGCCGAGGACGAGGCCGAGATCGGCGGGGATCTGTACGCCGCGGCCCGTACCGATCACGCGACCCGCGTGATGATCGGGGACGTGCGGGGCAAGGGCCTGCCCGCCATCGGCGAGGCCGCCCTCCTGCTCGGCGCGTTCCGCGAGGCCGCCCACCAGCACTCCAGCCTGCCCGAACTGGCCGCCGCCCTGGAGCGGAGCGTCGTCCGCTACCTCGCCGACTTCGAACCCGTCGAGGAGACGGGGGAACGCTTCGTGACGGCTCTCCTGCTGGAGATCCCCGACGACGACCCGGTCATCCGGATGACCAGCTGCGGCCACCCCGCGCCCCTGCTGCTGCGTCCGGGCAGTGCCGTGGCCGTCCCCGACCTCACCCCCGCGCCCCCGCTCGGCCTCGGCCTGTCCGCTTCCGGCCTCTACACCCTCGACGCGGTGCCCTTCGGCGCCGGGGACACCCTCCTTCTCTACACCGATGGCGCCATCGAGGCCCGCGACCGTGACGGCGCCTTCTACCCCTTCAAGAAGCGCGCCGCCCAGTGGACCGGCTGCTCTCCCAAGGTCCTGCTCCGCCACATCCAACGCGACCTGCTCGCCCACACCGGCGGACGCCTGGGCGACGACGCCGCCCTCATCGCCATTCGCCGTACCCCCGCCTCACGCCCCTCGGACCACGGGCCACGCGCCGACACCACTCGCGCCGCATGATCTCCCACCACCTTGGTAAGGCTCAGCCAACCCCGTCATCGAGCCGAGCCCACCCGGTTGGAGCCGTCATGCCCTTCACCGTGCCCGCCCTGCCCGAAGGTGTCGACCCGGCCTGGCTGCCGCCCAGCGCCTTCCGGGCGGTCGGGTCCCGGCGGACGTTGATCCAGGGTTCCGGGCCGCTCGTGGAGACGGTGCACGGTGAAGCGGAGTGGGCGTGTGCCCGGTTCGGGGGCGGGGTGGACCGCGCCCCCGGGTCGGGGGCGTCGGCGTACGACTTGGTGTTCCGGGCCGAGGGGGGATTCCGCGACGAGGAGTTCGCCTGTGGGCGCTCGGGTGGCACGACCGTCGTCACCGCGTCCGGGGGGCGCGGGCTGCTGTACGGGCTGTTCCATGTCGTACGGCTCGGGGAGGACGCCTTCCGCGGGGAGCGGCCCGCCGAGATCCATCGTCCGGCGGTGGCGCTGCGCATGCTGGACCACTGGGACAACGTGGCCGTGCATCCCGTGATGGGGCAGGTGGAGCGGGGGTACGCGGGTGGATCGCTGTTCTGGGTGGACGGGCGGGCGCGCGAGCAGTGGGAGCGGGTGCGGGCGTACGCCCGGCTCCTTGCCGCCTGCGGGATCAACGCGGTGGCCGTGAACAACGTCAACGTGCACGAGACCGAGGCACATCTGCTCACCGACCGGATCGGTGACGTCGCCGCGCTCGCCGAGCAGTTCCGCGGCTACGGCATCCGCACCCACCTCTCCGTCACCTTCGCCGCGCCGGTCGTGCTGGGAGGGCTGGCCACCGCAGATCCGCTGGATGCCGGGGTGCGGGGGTGGTGGGCCGAGGCGACCGCCCGGGTGTACGAGTCCGTACCCGACTTCGGGGGGTACGTCGTCAAGGCCGACTCCGAGGGGCAGCCGGGGCCCTTCGCCTACGGGCGCAGTCACGCCGACGGCGCCAACATGCTGGCCGCCGCGCTGGAGCCGTACGGCGGTACGGTCCACTGGCGGGCCTTCGTCTACGACCACCGTCAGGACTGGCGGGACCGCTCCACCGACCGGGCGCGCGCGGCGTACGACCACTTCGCGCCGCTGGACGGGGGGTTCGCCGCCAACGCCGTGCTCCAGGTCAAGCACGGGCCCATGGACTTCCAGGTGCGTGAGCCGGTGTCGCCCGTCATCGGGGCGATGCCCCGGACCCGGCTCGCGGTGGAGTTCCAGGCCACCCAGGAGTACACCGGGCAGCAGCGGCACGTCTGCTGGCTGGGGCCGATGTGGAGCGAGGTGCTGCGGTTCCGGCCCGACGCCGAGACGGCCGTGGGGGCGCTCGCGGACGGTCTCGTCGCCGTGTCCAACGCCGGGGACGACCCGTACTGGACCGGACACCCGCTCGCCCAGGCCAACCTCTACACCTTCGGCCGGCTCGCCTGGGACCCCGGTGCCGGTCCAGGGGACGTTCTGCGCGAGTGGATCGGCCTCACCCACCCCGACGCCCCCGAGCGGCTGGTCGACGGGGTGCACGCCGTGCTCGACGGTTCCTGGCGGACGTACGAGAAGTACACCGCCCCGCTCGGGGTCGGGTTCATGGTGCAGCCGGGGCACCACTACGGGCCGAGCGTCGACGGGTACGAGTACAGCCCCTGGGGCACCTACCACTTCGCCGACCGTGACGGCGTCGGCGTCGACCGCAGCGCCGCCACCGGCACCGGGTACGCGGCGCAGTACGCCAAGGTGTGGGCCGAGGTGTACGAGTCGCCCGACACCTGCCCCGACGAGCTGGCGCTCTTCTTCCATCACCTCCCCTACGGGCACGTCCTGCGCGGTGG
The DNA here is from genome assembly GCF_018070565.1 of Streptomyces sp. B93. GTDB lineage: Bacteria > Actinomycetota > Actinomycetes > Streptomycetales > Streptomycetaceae > Streptomyces. The sequence continues at coordinate 103,641 of NZ_JAGPXL010000012.1, read as the reverse complement.
CTCCACCCTGATCCAGCACATCTACGACACCCGCTTCGAGGGCGTCGCCGAGGTGGAGGCGGCCAGGGAGGTGTGGGGCTCGCTGGCCGGCCTCATGGAACCGGCGCGGCACGCGCGCGTGGCGGAGCTGTACGAGGAGCAGCTGCGGTCGGCCCGGGAGTGGCGGGACCAGGTCAACAGCTACTTCTTCCGGAAGTCGGGGGTGCCCGACGCGCGCGGGCGGCGCATCTACTGAGCCGCGTGCAGGACGGCCACCCCGTACGGATCCAGCGTCAGGGGTCCGCCCCGCTCCAGCCGTTTGCCGGTCAGCAGGTCGACGGCCGTGCCGGCCGCGGTCAGCGACGCCGGGGCGGGGGCGTGGTTGAGGAGGAAGAGCAGGGGCGTGCCGTCGGCGGCGATCCGGGTCGCCGTCTCCACGCCGCGGTGATCCGCGTACCGGCCCAGCAGGCCGTGCCGGGACAGGACGCGGCGGGCGATCCGGTCCACGCCCCGCTGGTCGAGTACCGTCGCGACGTACCAGGCCTCGCCGCCACCGGCGCCGTGGCGGTTGCGGGTGACGGCGGGCGTGCCCGCGTAGAAGTCGGTGCCGTAGGTCGCGACCGCTTCGGCGCCGGTCAGCCGCACGATCTCGAAGACGAGCCGTGCCTCCGTCTCCAGCCGGTGTGCCAGGTCACCCTTGATCATGTAGAGGGCGGGGGCCATGGCCACGTCGTAGTGGCCCACGTCCGTCGTGTGCGGGACCACGTCCACGTCCGCGCCCGCCTCCCGTGCCGCCCGGTAGTGGGCGTGGACGACGTCCAGGTAGCGGACCAGCCGGGACGGGCCGTCGGGGGTCTCCAGGGCCCACCAGCTGTCCCAGTCGAAGACGAGCGCCGTCCGGGCGGGCGTGCGCTCGCCCAGCGTCGCGGCGCCCAGCGGTTGACCTCGGGGTGGCGTTTCGCCAGCCACGGCGGGACGGCGGCGGTGCCGGTCGCCGGGCAGACGCGGCGGCCCTCGGCGGCGGCGCGGGCGAGGACGCGGTCGAGGGCCGTGAAGTCATAGGTGTCCGGGCCCGGTTGGGTGAGGGACCAGGTGAAGACGCCGACCGTGAGGGTGTCGATCCCGGCCTCGGTGAACAGGCGGTGGTCCTCGTCCCCCACTTCCTCCGTCCACTGCTCGGGGTCGTAGTCGCCGCCGTAGGGGATCTTGGGAGTGCGGGGGGCCGTCATGCCGTGAAGTTCTCCTCGGTCTCGGCGATCACCGGTCGGCTGCCGTGCAGCAGGGAGAGCAGGAGCGGGGCGGCCAGCAGGGCGGGCAGGGCCTCGGTCAGCAGGGTGGTCGCCGTGGCGGTCAGCACCAGCAGGGACGCGGCGGCGAGGGTGGCGCGGCCGTGCCGGAGCAGGTAGTACGCGGCGAGGCGGGCGGTGTCGCGGGCGCGGAAGGTGAACAGGGAGGTCAGGACGAGGGAGTGGGCGCCCCAGAGCAGGGAGACCAGGCCGGTCAGCGCCAGGAGCGCCGCCCACCAGCCGGGCAGTCCGGTGGCCGGGAAGTGGGTCAGGGTGAAGGCGATCACCGTCAGCCAGGCCAGCAGCGGGGCCCACAGCTTCAGCGCGGGCAGGGCGTTGAGCCGCCAGCCTCGCCGGTAGGCGCGGGCAGGGTGGAGGTCGGTGAGGTCGCGGTCGCGGTGGTGCAGGGCGTAGACGGCGGCGGACAGGGCGGGGCCGAGCGGGAGGAGGCAGAGCGCGGCGAGGGGGAGGTTGGCGGGGTCCGGGCCCAGCAGGAGCAGTCCTGCTGGGCCCGGGGCGGCGGCGAGGAGCAGCAGCGCCTCGACGGTGACGAGGGTGTGGATCAGGGCGGCGGCGCGGGACAGGGGGCCCGCGCCGAAGTCCGTCGTCGTGCTCACGGTGCGGGGTTCCCGCCGAGCAGCCGCCGCTCGTCCCACCAGGGCGGTGTCTCGTCCTCGACGGGGGTCAGCTCGACGAGGGTGACCTCGTGGCGGGCCAGGGTGAGCGTCAGCTCCGCCCGTCCCTCGGTCACGGGGACGCGGGCGTGGGAGCGGGCGGGTTCGGCCGCGTCGTACAGCATGTCCAGCTGGGCGGGCCTGGGTGAGCGGGGGCTGCCCATGTGCCGCCAGGCGGTGTAGGCGTTGCCGCGTTCCTCGTCCACGGAGGAGCGTCGTACGAAGGCCTCCGCCCCGGCGAGGGGGAGGGACAGCCGGAGGGTGTGTCCGTCGGGGCCGGGGGTCTCGCCGGAGGCGTCGACCGGTGCCCAGGCGAGCACGGCGACGCGGCCGTCGCGGTGCCGGGTGACCAGGTGGTCGTCGCCCCGGGCCAGCAGTTCCTCGCCGGAGCGGGCCAGGAAGGCGTACAGGTGGTACGTCGGTTTGCGGACCTGCCGGTGGGTGAGCAGCCCGAAGCCGCCGTGGAAGAGCGCGGTCGGCACGCCCGCCTCCTCGAAGACGTCGCTGAACGTCCAGTAGGAGAAGGAGTCGGCGTGCGCGTGCCCGCCGGTGACGACGGGGGCGAGGTAGGCGGCGTTGAGGGCGGTGTCGTGGATGAGGTTGTCGGGGCAGTAGGAGGAGTTGAACTCGGTGATGTGCACGGGCAGTCCGGCCAGGGAGGTGTCCTCGAGGACGCGGCGCGGCGCGGCGAACTGGTCGAGCAGGTCGCCGGCGGGGGCCAGGGTCTGGTGGCTGCCGAAGGGGACGTGCTGGGCGGGGCCGGAGGCGTAGGCGTGCCGGGAGACGAAGTCGACGGGGGGCTTGCGCCGCTCGGCGAACTCGGCGAACCCGGTCAGCCACTCGTCGGCGCCGGGTGAGATCGCGGGCCCGCCGACCTGGAGTCCGGCGTCGACCTCCTTCACGGTGTGCGCGGTGATCTCGTAGAGCCGGTGGTACGCCGCCTCGTCTGTGTCGAGCCAGAACATGGGGAGGTTGGGTTCGTTCCACACCTCGATGGGCCAGGTGCGGACCTCGTCGACGCCGTAGCGGTCGATGAGGTGGGTGAGGGTGGCGCGGACCAGGGCCGCCCACTCCTTGAAGTCGGCGGGCGGGGTGACGTTGCCGCGCCACCAGAACACCGTGAGGTCGCCGGAGGCCAGGCCGGACGGCATGAACCCGAGTTCGAGGAAGGGGCGGATGCCCGCGTCGAGGAGGGCGTCGATGACCTGGTCGGCGTAGGTGAAGCTGTGGTGGACGTGCCGGGCGCCCTGCCACTCGTAGGGGCGGTGGATGCCCATGCCGTCGCTGAACAGGCCGTGGCCGCGCAGGTACCGGAAGCCGATGTCGCGCTGGAGGAGGCGCAGGGACTCCTGGTAGTCGTGGCGCAGGGCGAGGTCGAGGCGGCCGGTGCCGACGCAGTACCGCCAGGCGTCGGGGAAGGCGCCCTGGGGCTCGGCGGGGACGTGGATCATGCGTGCTCCTTCCGGAACCGCTCGTACGCCGTGTGGTGCAGCTCGATGAAGCGGTCCATGTTCTTGGCCTTCAGTTCGGAGACGTAGTCGTCCCACTCGGACAGCGGGCGCTTGCCGAGGATGAACTGGAGGGTGTTCTGGGTGACGTGGTCCTTGAGCGGGGTGTCCCAGAGGGTGGCCTGTTCCTGCTCGGTGGACTTCAGGGGGTGGGCGGGGTCGACGGGGAGCTGTTCGCGCTGGGCCATGGTGTCCTCGAACTCCTTCTCGTCCGGGCTGAAGGAGGAGGAGACCAGGTCCCAGCTGCCGCCGTAGGTGAAGACGCCGTTGAAGAAGCCGAAGTCCTTCTGGAGGTCCTTCGGGGCGTCCGGGTCGGAGCCCATGAGGCTGATGCCGTCGGCGAGTTCGTAGCGGCCGCCGGAGTGCTGGTAGGTGGTGCCCTCGACGCCCCACTTGCAGAACCGCTGGCCCTCGTCGGAATACCAGAGCCAGTCCACGAACTGCATCAGCGCGACGAAGTCGTCGCCGTCCAGCGCCTTGCTGGAGATCATCACGCCGTTCTCCAGGCGGGAGCCGCCGAGGACCACCGGCCCGGCGGGGCCGAGCGGTACCGGGATCATGTCGATGGTGGCGCCCTCGACCTGCTTGGTGAGGTTGTAGCGGTAGTTCTGCACCAGCTCCTGCGGGTTGGCGCTGATCGAGAAGGACCGTTCCGACAGGAGCTTCTTCACGGCCTCGTCGTCGGTCTGGGTGAAGCTCTCGGGGTCCATCAGCTTCTCGGCGACCAGTCTGCGCAGGTACTCCACGAACTGCCGGTAGGCGTCGGTGGCGCCGGTGAAGACGAACCGCTTCTGCCCCGCGTCCCAGCTGGTGTTGGCGTAGGCCCAGCCCGCCTTGACGCCGTACGCCTGGCCCAGGTAGCGGGTCAGGGCACCGGCGGGGAAGGGGGTGTTGGTGCTCCAGCGGTCGGAGAAGGGGTAGCGGTCGGGGTACTCGGCCTTGACCGCCTTGAAGACGTCGTACACCTCGTCCCAGGTGGTGGGCGCCGCGAGGCCCAGCCGGTCCAGGACGTCGGTGCGCAGGGCGAGGGAGTAGCCGGACTTGACCTTCTCGTGCAGGCCGGGCAGCAGGTAGAACTTGCCGTCGGACTGGCGGATCGAGTCCAGCTCGGGCGCCAGGTTCCACTTCTTGACGGTGTCCTGGAAGTGCGGCATGAGGTGGGTGTAGTCGCTGACCGGGAGGATCGCGCCGGAGGAGACGAAGGCGACCTCGGACGGGTGGTACGTCTTGGGGATCAGCAGGGGCGCGTCGCCCGCGCCGATGAGGAGGCTGCGCTTCTTCTCGTAGTCGCTGAGGGGGACGTTGACGGGCTTGAGGGTGATGCCGGTGCGGCGGGTGAGTTCCTTCCAGAACAGCCAGCCGTCCTTCATGGGGTAGGTCGGGTTGTCGTTGTGCAGCACGGAGAACGACAGCGGCCTGGCGGCCTTGAAGCGGTCGCCGACGCGGTAGTTCTTCATCGCGCCGTGTCGTTTCCTGGTGAGGTCCTTGGGGTCGCCGCCGTCGTCGCCGCTGCCGCAGCCGGTGAGGGCGGCGAGCGAGGCGAAGCCCGCGGCGGCGAGTATCTGGCGGCGGGACAGCTGTCCGGAGTTCATCGGGGCTCCCTGAGGTGGAGTCGTGGGGGGACGTCTCAGCCCTTGACCGCGCCGAGCATCACGCCCGAGACGAAGTAGCGCTGGATGAACGGGTACACGCACAGGATCGGGAGCGCGGTGAGCACGATCGTCACCGCCTGGATGTTCGCGGCGACCTGGGTGAGCTGTTCCGTGGTGGCTCCGGCGTTGCCGCCGCCGGTGGCGCCCGCGATCAGGTTGCGCAGGTAGACGGTGACCGGCATCAGCTCGGAGCGGTCCATGTAGAGGAAGGCGCCGAACCAGGAGTTCCAGAAGGACACCGAGTAGAACAGCACCATCGTCGCGACGACCGCCTTCGACAGCGGCAGCACGATCCGCAGCAGGATGCCGTACGTGCTCAGCCCGTCGATCTGGGCGGCCTCCTCCAGCTCGGTCGGCAGGTTCTCGAAGAAGGCCTTCATGACGAGGAGGTTGAAGACGCTGATGGCGTTGGGGACGGCCAGCGCCCAGATGGTGTTCTTCATGCCGAGGCTGGTGATCAGCACGTAGTTCGGGATCAGGCCGCCGGTGAAGAACATGGTGAACACGGCGATGCCGACCAGCAGTCCGCGTCCCTTGATGTGCTTCTTGGACAGGACGTAGGCGTAACAGGTCGTCAGCACCATGGCGACGGCGGTGGACACGACGGTGTAGAGCACGGTGTTGCCGTAGTTCCGCCAGAACATGGCGTCCTGGAAGACGATCTCGTACGTGGTGAGGTTGAACCCCTTGGGCCACAGGGTCACCTCGCCGGAGCGGATCTGGCGTTCCCCGCTGAAGGACCGGGCGACGATGTTGACGAAGGGGTAGAGGGTGACCAGCACGACCAGGCTGAGGATGACGCCGTTGACGCCCTGGAAGACCCGGTAGGAGCGGCTCGGTCTCACCACAGGCTCGTCCCCACCGTGCGCCGGGAGAGCTGGTTGGCGGAGGTGATCAGCACCAGGCCGATGACCGCCTCGAAGAGGCCGATGGCGGCGGCGTAGCTGAAGCTGTTGGACTCCAGGCCGGTGCGGTAGAGGTACGTCGAGATGACGTCGGCGGTCGGGTAGGTGAGGGGGTTGTAGAGCAGCAGGACCTTCTCGAAGCCGACGGCCATGAAGGTGCCGATGTTGAGGATCAGCAGCGTGATCATGGTGGGCCTGATGCCGGGCAGGGTGACGTGCCAGATCTGCCGCCAGCGGTTGGCGCCGTCGATGCGGGCGGCCTCGTAGAGGTCCTCGTCGATGGTGGTGAGCGCGGCGAGGTAGAGGATGGTGCCCCAGCCCGCGGTCTGCCAGATCTCCGAGCCGACGTAGATGGTGCGGAACCACTCGGGTTCCTGGATGAAGCGGACCGGGTCATGGCCGAACCAGCCGAGGACGTGGTTGACGGGGCCGTCGGTGGCGAGCATCTGGATGGTGATGCCCGCGACGATCACGATCGACAGGAAGTGCGGGAGGTACGACACCGACTGCACGAAGCGCTTCAGGGAGCGGCGGCGCACCTCGTTGAGGAGCAGGGCGAGCACGATCGGGATCGGGAAGCAGAACAGCAGCGTGAGCCCGCCGAGCCACAGGGTGTTCCGGAAGACCTGCCAGAACGTGGGGTCGGTGAGGAACATCTCGACATAGCGCAGCCCCACCCACTCCTCGCCGAAGATCGATCCGCCCGGTTCGAAGCGGCGGAAGGCGATCACGTTGCCGATCATCGGCAGATAGCGGAAGACCAGGAAGAACAGCAGCGGCAGGACGGCCAGCGAGTACAGCTGCCAGTCCCGGCGCAGCGCCCGGCGCCAGCTGGTGCGCGTGCTCATGCATGAGCCTCCCGGAGGGCGGGGCACCGAAACCGCTTGCCGTGGCGAAAGTTTCGGATGTGTCCCGGTAACTTTGCGGCAAAGTTAGGGGCCTGTTTTATGGGTGTCAATGGGTGTGACAGCCTGCACCCGGAGTGGGTTATGGCCTTGCAGAAGCCCGGCAACGCGAAACATTCAGAGATAGATCCGCAACGATCGGACGAGTGAACAGGAGGTCCCGTGCCCGCCTTCGACCTGCCGCTGGAGGAGTTGGAGCGCTACCGCCCGACCGTCGACGAGCCCCCCGACTTCGACGCCTTCTGGCAGCACACCCTGAAGGAGGCGGGGGCCGCCGAACCCGTGGTCTCGGCCCGCCCCGTCCCTACCGGGCTCCGGCTCACCCGCACCTGGGACGTGACCTTCCGCGGCTTCGCGGGCGACCCGGTGCGCGCCTGGTTCAGCCTCCCCGCCGACGCGCGCGAACCCCTCCCGGCCGTCGTCGAGTACGCCGGGTACGGCCGCGGCCGGGGTCTCCCCCACGAGCGGCTGACCTGGGTGAACGCCGGGTACGCCCATCTGCTCATGGACAACCGGGGCCAGGGCGACCAGTACGGCAGCGGCGGCGGCACCCCCGACCCGCACGCCGCCGCGCCGGGCGGTCCGGGCCCGGCCGTACGGGGCCTGCTCGCGCCGCACGACCACCACTACCGCCGCCTCGTCACGGACGCCGTCCGGGCGGTCGCCGCGGTGCGCGCCCTGCCCGGCGTGGACCCCGGCCGGGTGGTGGCGGTCGGCAACAGCCAGGGCGGCGGGCTGGCGCTCGCCGTGGCGGGGCTGGTGCCCGGCCTCACGGCGGCCCTGGTCACGGCCCCGCTGTTGTGCGGCATCCGGCGCGCGCTGGACCTCGCCGACGCGGGTCCCTACGGCGAGATCGCCGCGTACCTCGCCGTCCACCGCGGCGCCGAGGGGCCCGCCCACCGCACCCTCGCCTATCTGGAGGGCGTCTCCTTCGCCCGCCGCGCCCAGGCACCGGCGCACTTCGGCGTGGGCCTGCGGGACACGGTGTGCCCGCCGAGCGGGGCCTACGGCGCCTTCAACCGGTACGCGGAACTGACCGGCACCGATCCACGCCGGGAGATCCACGCCTACCCCTACAACGGCCACGAGGGCGGGGACGCCGTGCACGTTCGGCGGCAACTGGACTGGCTGGCGGGGGTGTTGGCCGAGTGAGCGGTCCGAGGCGGGGTGGGAGCGGAGAGGCGCGGCGGGTTCCGGTCCACAGCGCTTGGGAGCGCTCCCACCCCGGTGGAGTGGAAGGTAGCGCCGAGCGGGCCGGATGTAAACACGTACGGCGAGGGCCGCACCCCCGGGCGAACCGGGGATGCGGCCCTCGACTTCCGTGCCGTACCGCCTACTTGCGGATCAGGTTGCGCAGCACGTACTGCATGATGCCGCCGTTGCGGTAGTAGTCGGCCTCGCCGGGGGTGTCGATGCGGACGACCGCGTCGAACTCGACACCCGTGTCGGTGGTGACCTTGACCGTGCGCGGGGTGGTGCCGTCGTTCAGCTCGGTCACGCCGGTGATGGAGAAGGTCTCCTCGCCGGTCAGGCCGAGGGAGGAGGCCGAGGCGCCCTCCGGGAACTGGAGCGGCAGCACGCCCATGCCGATGAGGTTGGAGCGGTGGATGCGCTCGTAGGACTCGGCGATGACGGCCTTGACGCCGAGGAGGGCCGTGCCCTTGGCCGCCCAGTCGCGGGACGAGCCGGAGCCGTACTCCTTGCCCGCGAGCACGACGAGCGGGATGCCCTGCTCGATGTAGTTGCGGGAGGCGTCGTAGATGAAGCTGACCGGGCCGCCGTCCTGGGTGAAGTCGCGGGTGTAGCCGCCCTCGGTGCCCGGCGCGATCTGGTTGCGCAGGCGGATGTTGGCGAACGTGCCGCGGATCATGACCTCGTGGTTACCGCGGCGGGACCCGTACGAGTTGAAGTCGCGGCGCTCGACGCCGTGCTCGGTGAGGTACTTGCCCGCGGGGGTGTCGGCCTTGATGGCACCGGCCGGGGAGATGTGGTCGGTGGTGACCGAGTCGCCGAGCTTGGCGAGCACGCGGGCGCCGGTGATGTCCTCGACCGGGGCGGGCTTCATCTGCATGCCCTCGAAGTACGGGGGCTTGCGGACGTACGTCGACTCAGCGTCCCACTCGAAGGTGTTGCCGGTCGGGATGGACAGCGCCTGCCACTGGGCGTCACCGGCGAAGACGTCGGAGTAGGACTTGGAGAACATGTCCTCGCCGATGGCGTTCGCCACGACGTCGTTGACCTCGGCCTCGGAGGGCCAGATGTCCTTCAGGAAGACCGGGTTGCCGTCCTGGTCGGTGCCGAGGGCGTCCTTGGTGATGTCCACCTTCATGGAGCCCGCGATGGCGTACGCGACGACCAGCGGCGGGGACGCCAGGTAGTTCATCTTGACGTCGGGGTTGATACGGCCCTCGAAGTTCCGGTTGCCGGAGAGCACCGAGGTGACGGCGAGGTCGTGGTCGTTGACGGCCTTGGAGACCTCCTCCGGCAGCGGGCCGGAGTTGCCGATGCAGGTGGTGCAGCCGTAGCCGACGAGGTTGAAGCCGACCTTGTCCAGGTACGGGGTGAGGCCCGCCTTGTCGAAGTAGTCGGTGACGACCTTGGAGCCGGGCGCGAGGGTGGTCTTCACCCACGGCTTGCGGGTGAGGCCCTTCTCCACCGCCTTCTTGGCCACCAGCGCGGCGGCGACCATGACGTACGGGTTGGAGGTGTTGGTGCAGGAGGTGATGGCCGCGACGGTGACGGCGCCGTGGTCGATCTCGTACGACGACCCGTCGGGGGCGGTCACGGTGACCGGGTTGGACGGCGTGCCGTTCGGGGCGACGGCCGGGGCGTCGGAGGCCGGGAAGGACTCGACACCGGCCTCGTCGACGGCGTCGACGTAGTTGCGGACGTCCAGCTTGAACTGCTCGGCGGCGTTCGCGAGGACGATGCGGTCCTGCGGGCGCTTGGGACCGGCGATCGACGGCACGACCGTCGACAGGTCCAGCTCCAGCTTCTCGGAGAAGTCCGGCTCGGCCTTCGGGTCGAGCCAGAGGCCCTGCTCCTTGGCGTACGCCTCGACGAGCGCGACCTGCTGCTCCGAACGGCCGGTCAGGCGCATGTAGTTCAGCGTCTCGTCGTCGATCGGGAAGATCGCGGCGGTGGAGCCGAACTCCGGCGACATGTTGCCGATGGTGGCGCGGTTGGCGAGCGAGGTGGCGGCCACGCCCTCGCCGTAGAACTCGACGAACTTGCCGACGACACCGTGCTTGCGCAGCATCTCGGTGATGGTGAGCACCAGGTCGGTGGCGGTGGTGCCGGGCTGGAGTTCGCCGGTGAGCTTGAAGCCGACGACGCGCGGGATGAGCATGGAGACCGGCTGGCCGAGCATCGCGGCCTCGGCCTCGATGCCGCCGACGCCCCAGCCGAGGACGCCGAGGCCGTTGACCATGGTGGTGTGGGAGTCGGTACCGACCAGGGTGTCCGGGTAGGCCTTGCCGTCGCGGACCATGACGACGCGGGCGAGGTGCTCGATGTTCACCTGGTGGACGATGCCGGTGCCCGGCGGGACGACCTTGAAGTCGTCGAACGCGGTCTGGCCCCAGCGCAGGAACTGGTAGCGCTCCTTGTTGCGGCCGTACTCCAGGTCGACGTTCTGCTTGAAGGCGTCGTTGGTGCCGAACTTGTCGGCGATGACCGAGTGGTCGATGACCATCTCGGCCGGGGAGAGCGGGTTGATCTTGTTCGGGTCGCCGCCCAGCTCCTTCACGGCCTCGCGCATGGTGGCGAGGTCCACGACACAGGGCACACCGGTGAAGTCCTGCATGATCACGCGGGCCGGCGTGAACTGGATCTCCTGGGCGGGCTGGGCCTGGGAGTCCCAGCCGCCGAGCGCGCGGATGTGGTCGGCGGTGATGTTCGCGCCGTCCTCGGTGCGCAGCAGGTTCTCCAGCAGGACCTTCAGGCTGTAGGGGAGCCGGGCCGAGCCCTCCACCTTGTCCAGGCGGAAGATCTCGTACGACTCGTCGCCCACCTTCAGCGTGCTGCGGGCGTCGAAGCTGTTCGCCGACACGACAGTCTCCTTCATTTATGTGCGCGTACCACCGCAATCCTGCCGCCACGCCGTCTTGGCCGATCCGCTAAGGTAAGGCTAAGTTAGGTAACCCTTACCGAGGTGGCGGCTGCGGTGCGCCTCGGCAGATATCTCGATGTCGAGATAACTCTAGTACATGCGGGCTGGATGGTCATGCCCGGAGTCCCGTGTACCCGGTGTCGGCCGGTGCGGTGACTCGTGGGCGGCACGAAAAACTCGTGGCTCGCACGAAGAAAGGGCCCGGCGACCGCTTGCCGCGGTCGCCGGGCCCTGGGGGTCGGATCAGCCGGTGACGCCCTTCTCCGACAGCAACTCGGCCGTTCCGGCGGGGGTTCCGGCGGCCGCCAGTTCGTCTCCGGCCACCTCCACCCCGTACCGCTTGGCGAGGATGACACTCAGCTCGATCAGGACCAGGGAGTCCAGGTCGAGGCTCTCGAACCGCGTGTCGACGCCCGTGTCGGCGGGGACGTCGAAGTGCGTCTTGAGGAGGTCGAGCACGGCTTCCGGGTCGAGGGTGACTCGCCCTGTCATGGCGTTTCCTTTCGCAGAGCTGTGGTCATGCGGGAGTGGTCCCCGGCCAGGTCAGTGCGGCGGAGCCCCAGGTCAGACCGGCGCCGAAGGAGGTCAGCAGCAGCCGGTCACCGAGCTGGAAGCGGCCCTGGGCGGCGGCGTCGGCCAGGGCCAGCGGGATGGAGGCGGCCGAGGTGTTGCCCACCTGCTCCAGATGGGTGACGACGCGCGCCGGGTCCACGCCCAGCTGCCGGGCCAGTGCTTGCAGGATGCGCAGGTTCGCCTGGTGGCCCACCACGTGGTCGACCTGGTCGAGGTCCCAGCCCACCCGGTCGAGCACGGCCGACGACGACTGGGCCATCCGGCGGACGGCGTGCGGGAAGACCTCCCTGCCGTTCATCCGCACGTACTGGTCCCCGGGCTCCGGCGGGCGGTCGGTGGAACGCGACCGGGAACCGTTGCCCGGGATGACGACCAGATCGTGGAGCGTGCCGTCCGAGCCCAGGTCGAAACCCAGCACCGCACCGGCCTCGTCGGCGGTGCCTCGGCGCAGCACCACCGCTCCGGCGCCGTCGCCGAAGATCACCGCCGTACTGCGGTCGGTGGGGTCGAGGAACGGGCGGAACGTCTCCGCGCCGATGACGAGCACGCGTTCGGCGTGCCCGGCCACCAGGGCGGCGGACGCGGTGGCGAGCGCGTACACGAAGCCCGAGCAGCCCGCCCCGAGGTCCAGGGCGGCGACCGTGCCGAGGCCGAGGCGGGCCGCCACGTCCGGCGCGGTCGCCGGGACCTGCCGGTCGGGGGTGCTGGTGGCCACGACCACCAGCCCGATCTCGCCGGGCGCGTCGGCCGCCGCCGACTTCAGCGCCCGGTGTCCGGCCTCGACGGCGAGGTCGCTGGTGGCCACGCCGGGATCGGACCAGTGGCGCTGCCGGATGCCGGTCCGCTGGACGATCCACTCGTCGCTGGTGTCCAGGCTCCGGGTGAGTTCCTCGTTGGTGACGACCCGCCGGGGAACGTGGGTGCCGAGCCCGGCGAGGACGGCGGCGGGTGCGCTCATCATCCCTCACCTCCCCGGCCCGCGTGGTGCACGGGCTCGTTGAGGAGGTGCGCCACGGCGACCCGGGTCCGTACGCCGTGCAGGGCGCCGACCACCTCGGCCGACCGCCAGGTCCCGGCCGCGGTGGGCAGCCGCCGGGCCCGCTCGAGACGGGCCGTCACCTCGCCGTCGTACGGCGGCGGGGTGCCTTCGTCGAGCGTGAGGGTCGCCCGCCGCATCCAGAGGTTGTTGCTGTCGGCGCGGTCGACGCCGTCCAGCGTGTAGAGCATGACCTGCCCCAGCTGCATGACCGCGACCAGGGTGTCGATCATGGTGGCCGGCGCGTCGTCCTGGGCGACCCCCGCCCCGTCCGGGACCAGCGCCACCCGGGCCGACGCCTGACGGTCGTCCTCGCCGTCGCCCGTGACGCGCACATCGGTGAGCAGTTGGCGGCGCGCGGCGTGCGGGACGCCGTAGGGCCGGTCGATCCACGGGCCGGGCAACTCCTCCTCCAGGTAGTACGTCCCTTCGCCGCCGACCGGCCGGCGGCCGGGGCTGTGCCGGGCGCGCACCCGGGCCGACAGCGAGCCGACCCGGCAGTCCAGTGTGGTCGACCACTCCTCACCGGCCGTCTCGGCGGCGACGAGCCGGCCGCTCACCGGCATCTTCGCCAGGCCCTCCTCGTCCGGGCTGGAACCGGCCTTCATGTCGATCGACCGCACCTCGAACCGGGCGTCCGGGGCGAGGCCGTAGGCGTGCGCCGCGTACAGACCGGTGAGCCGGGCGGCGAAGAGCATCACGTCGATGGAGCTGAGATGGGGTTTCTGGTGCTGGTCGCCCTTGCGGGACCAGAGGCCCGGAATGGCGACATGGGCCGTGGCCTCGATGGCCCCGGCATCGTCGGGTCCCGGGGTTGCCGTGAGGTCGGTCAGCGAGTGTTCGACGCGTTTGAACCCCTCGCCGAGGAATCTGCTGTCTCGTGGTCCTAAGAAGTCGTCGATGGACGCGAGTTCCAGGGAAGGCACAGGTGCTCCTGTTCCCGCCGAAGAACCGCCGCCACGTTCAACGGCGGGAGCGGTCGGCTCGCTCGCCGCTGACTGCGGTGAAGGCTTCGGCGATGGCGTAGCTGTCCTCGTACATGTGGTAACGGACTATCTGTCCGTCCTCTACCGAGAAGTGCAGTGCGTAGGCGTTGGTGAAGGTCTTGCCGGTGGCCAGCACGCCGAAGGCGGACTCGGCCATGACCACCGCGTGCGGCCCGTCGACGAGGCGGGCGTGGAGGGTGAAGCTCTGCGGTGCGGTCAGCACCTTCGGGAAGACCCCGAAGAACTCGGAGATCTCCTGCCTGGTGGACCGGGCACCCGTCCAGGGCACCTGCGGGCTCCCCGACACCCGGAAGTCGACGCGCTCGGCGAACAGGTCGAGCAGACCGGGCAGGTCCCCGGCGCCGAACCTCTCGAAGAACGCGTCCACGACCGCCGCGGTGGTCTGCTGCTGTGCTGTCGTCATGTCACATCACTCCGCTCTCGACGGCTCGGCCGCCAGGGCCGCGCGGCCCGCCAGGTGGATCGCCGTCAACTGCGCGACGCGCTCGCCGAGGTGTTCGGCGGTGGCGATGTCCGCCTTGTGCATGACGTCCGGGGGCAGGTCACCGGGGAGGGTGGCGGCGGCGCCGTTGAAGTAGCCGAGGCGGTTGAGGTCGTTCTCGCTCTCGTGGCTGAGGTGCCAGCCCGGGAGCAGGCCGAGGCTGACCCAGATCATCCCGTGCTGGGCTCCCAGGGTCGCGAAGTAGCCGAGGGTGGAGTCCTTGTCGCCCGCCTTGCAGGCGCCGATGGTGAACCCCGACCCGAGCTTGTCCTTCCATGCCTGCCGGGCCCAGCGCTTGTTGGTCGACTCGGCGAAGGTGTGGAACTTCCCCGACGCCGATCCCATGTACGTGGGGGCGCCGAAGACGATCGCGTCGGCGTTGTCGAGGGCCTCCCACTTGGCGTCGTCCATGGTGTCGACGGTCACCATGGTCACTTCGGCGCCCGCGGCCAGCGCTCCGGCCCGGACGGACTGCGCCAGCACCTCCGTGTGTCCCCTGCCCGAGTGGTAGGCGATGACGATCACGGGTGGCTTTTCCATCTGCTGTTCTCCTTCGACCGGAAGGCGGTTTCGGATGACTTGCGGCGATTTCAGAAGACTTCAGGCATGTGAGGCTTCAGGCATATGAGGCTTGAGACATGCGGGGCTTCAGACACGTGAGGCTTCACGCACCGGCCGGGACCCGCTCGTGCTCCATGCGGAAGTCCTGGCGGCCGTACTCCTGCCGGGCCCGCTCGATGGCCTCGGCCGTGCTCATGACGGGCGTGAGGCCGAAGATCTCGACGATGGCCTCCAGCCGCTCCGCCACGGTGCCGCCGACCACGTGGTAGGGGATCTCCAGCTCGTCCAGCGTGGCGAGCAGCATCCCGTCGATGGTGGTGCGGAACTCGTCGTTCATCGGACGGTGGCCGTCCGCGGCGATCGGCAGTTCGTGGCGCAGATGGACGTAGGCGTCGTAAGTGGCCTTGACGTGCTGCTTGAAGGCCTGTCCGTACTGTTCGACGACCTTGCCGAAGAAGACCATCTCCTCCGGCGTGGTCCTCGCCAGGCCGTTGCCGCCGCCGGCGGTGGCGTTGGGGTTCATGCCGTAACGGAGGCGGGCGGCGCCGTAGAGCCATTCCTGGAGGGAGGACCCGTCGGAGATGAAGTGGTCCCCGAGCAGGGCCTCCTGGACCGCGCGGCCGGTGTGGCGGCGCATGGTGAGCTGGAGGAACTGCGCGGGCGTCACGTCCGCGAGCTTCACGCCCGGCAGGGCCTCCGGCATGATCTCCCGGATCGTACGGGCGAGCGAACGCGGTACGCCGGTGTAGTGCGACAGCGCCATCACTGTCGAGGTCTTGCCTGATGAGTAGGTTCCGGACACGGCTATCTTCATGGGTTCTCCAGTTCCGGACAGCGCCCTGCCGGGCGCGGGGCGCCGCCGCGCGGGGCGAAGATCGCGAGGAGGGGTGACTGCCTGCCGCGCCGGGCACCGGAAGGGGGCCCGGCCGCGGACCCGATCGTTCTCCAGTTCGAGCACCGGGGGTTGCGAACTCGGCTTCGGCTTCCACGAAACGGGCCGAAAAAGGCAGTCGCTCCCATTCACTGCCATACGACTGTTTTCGGGCAGGGGGAGCGTTCAGACAGCGTGACACGGACGACAACTTCACGCCAAGAGCCGCCAGGCGTGACGCGGGTCACATCAACTACCGCTGGACACAGGGAAGTTGGCATCCGGGCGACAGCACCCGCCGAGCCGGGGTACCCGCGGGACGGGAAAGCCCAGGTGACGCTGACAGCACGTCACCCGAACGGCCCCCTCGACAGGCGCCATCTCATATCTGAGATAACCTCGACCTCATGGCAGACGACTACCTCGTACGCATCGGCAGGCTCATCCGTGACGCCCGGCAACACCGGGGCTGGACGCAGTCCCAACTCGCGGAGGCGCTCGGAACCAGCCAGAGCGCGGTGAACCGCATCGAGCGCGGCAACCAGAACATCAGCCTTGAGATGATCGCCCGCATCGGTGAGGCCCTCGACAGTGAGATCGTCTCTCTGGGCTACGCGGGCCCGATGCATCTGCGGGTCGTCGGCGGCCGTCGCCTCTCCGGCGCCATCGACGTCAAGACGAGCAAGAACGCGTGCGTGGCGCTGCTGTGCGCCTCACTGCTCAACCGGGGGCGCACGGTGCTGCGCCGGGTGGCGCGCATCGAGGAGGTGTACCGCCTGCTGGAGGTGCTCGGCTCCATCGGCGTCCGCACCCGCTGGATCAACGAGGGCGTCGACCTGGAGCTGATCCCCCCGGCCGAGTTCGACCTGGACTCCATCGACGCCGACGCGGCGGTGCGCACCCGCTCGATCATCATGTTCCTGGGCCCGCTGCTGCACCGCATGGACCGCTTCAAGCTGCCCTACGCCGGTGGCTGCGACCTCGGCACCCGCACCATCGAGCCGCACATGATCGCGCTGCGGCGGTTCGGCCTCGACATCGCCGCGACGGAGGGCCAGTACCACGCGGTCGTCGACCGCACCGTCCGCCCGGACCGCCCGATCGTGCTGACCGAGCGCGGCGACACGGTGACGGAGAACGCGCTGCTGGCCGCCGCCCGGCACGACGGCGTCACCGTCATCCGCAACGCCTCCTCCAACTACATGGTCCAGGACCTGTGCTTCTTCCTGGAGGCGCTGGGCGTGCGGGTCGAGGGCATCGGTACGACCACGCTCACCGTCCACGGTATCCCGAACATCGACGTGGACGTGGACTACTCCCCCTCCGAGGACCCGGTCGAGGCGATGAGCCTGGTCGCCGCGGCGGTCGTCACCGAGTCCGAACTGACGGTCCGCCGCGTCCCCATCGAGTTCCTGGAGATCGAGCTGGCGGTCCTGGAGGAGATGGGCCTCGACCACGACCGCACCCCCGAGTACGTCGCCGACAACGGCCGCACCCGCCTGGTCGACCTCACGGTCCGCCCCTCCAAGCTGGAGGCGCCGATCGACAAGATCCACCCGATGCCGTTCCCCGGCCTGAACATCGACAACGTCCCCTTCTTCGCGGCCATCGCGGCGGTCGCCCAGGGCAAGACCCTCATCCACGACTGGGTCTACGACAACCGCGCCATCTACCTGACCGACCTCAACCGCCTCGGCGGCCGCCTCCAACTCCTCGACCCCCACCGCGTCCTGGTGGAGGGCCCCACGCGCTGGCGCGCCGCCGAAATGATGTGCCCCCCGGCCCTGCGCCCCGCGGTCGTCGTCCTGCTGGCGATGATGGCGGCGGAGGGTACGTCGGTCCTCCGCAACGTGTACGTCATCAACCGGGGGTACGAGGACCTGGCGGAGCGGCTGAACTCGATCGGGGCGCAGATCGAGATCTTCCGGGACATTTGATGTGACGATGCCGCCGCATCCCGCCTGACTTGCTACTTAGCGGGTCAGGGAGGGGTGCGGCGGCATCTCTGGGACCTTGGGCCTGCGGCGAGCTTCGGAAGTGGAAGTACTTCCGCAGCGTGAACCCGGGGTCGGAGTGCCCCATCCAGCTGCCAGGGAGACGATCGATTCGTCAGAGCGCCGTCGGAACTGCCCTCGTCCAGCGGGGCGATCACGGCCCGCCGTGGCCAGAGCGGGCTTCCGCACGCACGAGTTGAAATAGTTTCGGTTGATCGCCTTCCGCTCGCGTCCCGTCATCGGGAGACCGTAAGAGGGCACCTGATCTGTATTCATGCCATAGCGGCGGTCAAATCCGTTTCGATTCGCCACGTCGGTGTGGATTCTCCTGTGAGTTCGCGGGACGTTTTGTCGGCCGTCGCCCAGTGGATCATTCGCCTGGGAGCGCTCCGGGAGGGCTTCGCAGTCCCGTGCCAGGCGGCGGTGCCGCATCAGCCAGCCGAAGGTCCGCTCGATCACCCACCGTTTCGGCAACGGTTCGATCGCGTTGACGATCTCCCGCAAGTCGTACACCCGAGCCGCCACTGCGGTACGCACGACGAGCACTCACACCCCGCCCAACGACCGCCAGCACCGGCAGTCACAACAACATCCCTGACTACCAACGACATAGATCAGATGCCCCTAAGGGGTGGATCGTCAGGCCCTGAATAACGCCGTCCACTTCCGCGACAGTTGAGCCGACGACCTGACCTCTAGGAGTGAACCCATGTCACGCACACCCATCGACATCACCATCCCCGACCTGTCGGGAAAACTCGCCGTCGTAACCGGCGCCAGCGACGGCATGGGTCTGCGGATAGCCGCACGCCTCGCGCAGGCAGGTGCAGAAGTGATCATGCCCGTACGCAACCTGCGCAAGGGGGAGACCGCGATCAATGCGATCCGGGATTCCGTTCCCGCCGCGAAGGTCTCACTACGAAACCTCGACCTGTCGTCGCTCACGTCCGTTGCTGCACTCGGTGACTCGTTGCGCGAAGAGGGGCGACCCATTCACCTCCTGATCAACAACGCGGGCGTCATGACCCCACCGGACCGACAGACCACAGCCGACGGGTTCGAGCTGCAGTTCGGCACGAACCACCTGGGTCACTTTGCCCTCGTTGCGCATTTGATGCCGCTGCTGCGGGCCGGCCGCGCGCGCGTTACCTCGCAAGTGAGCATCGCCGCCAATCAGGGCTCCATCAACTGGGACGACCTGAACTGGGAACGCAGCTACGTCGGGCCTCGCGCCTACAGCCAGTCGAAGATCGCATTCGGTCTGTTCGGTCTGGAGCTCGACCGACGCAGCCACGCGGGCGGATGGGGTATCACCAGCAACCTCTCACAACCGGGACTCGCTCCGACGAACCTGCTCGCGGCGCGCCCCGAACTGGGCCGCGACAAGGAGGTGTCAGGCCGAAGGATGATCCGCCTCCTGTCCGGGAAGGGCATCCTGGTCGGGACGGTCGAAACGGCAAAGCTGCCCGCACTCATGGCCGCCACGGACCCCAACGCCAAGCCCGGCGGTCTCTACGGTCCACAATGGCCTGGACGCCTCGGGGGGCCTCCCGCCGAGCAGAAGCTCTACTCGCGACTGCGCAGCACGGACGAAGCCGCACGCGTCTGGGAAGTCTCCGAGCAGCTGACGAAGACGACTATCGGTGCCGTCTGAGAGGGACCGGGACCCCGTCACCCTCGTCGGCGTGTGAGCGCAGCGACCAGAACCCTCCCGGTGGCTGTCCGCCGCTCTTCCCTTCACATGGGCGACGACCCGGACGAGTCGGTCCGGGTCATCCACGAAGCACTGAACGCGGGGGTCAACCAGGCAGGGCTCACCGGATCGTCCCGCCCGGAACCGGCGTCGGACCTCTCGACCAGGCGTACGTGCCGCCGTCGATCGAGCGAACCGAACTGCGCCGCTGCCCCGTCGGCGAGCGGCTGATCACGTGAGACCGGTACGCCACCAGCTGCCAGCCGAGCCCGGAGCAAGGATGACGGCGCAGAAGTCAACCATCCGCCATTGCCGTTGCCGTTGCCGCGGCCATTGCAGTCCGAGCACATCATGACGAAAGGAGCCACCGACATGGCCGATACCAGCGAGACGGACCTGCCAGACAATTGGGGCCGATGGGGAGCGGACGACGAACTCGGCACGCTCAACCTGATTACCGACGAGGTCCGCGCCAGGGCCGCCGCGGAGGCGCGGACCGGCCAGTGGGTGTCGTTGGCACAGCCGATCACCCCGAGCGCGATGTTCTTCAGCCCGTTCTCGCCCGAGACGGTCGACGCATCGCCGGTGCAGCAGATGGTGTCCCACACCGGTGGACCCGTGGCAGCCGATCTGTCGGTGGTCTACAACCACCACTGGAAGTCGACGCACCTCGACGCGCTCGCACACTGGTCGACCGACGGCCAGGTCTATCCGGGCCGACCGAGGGAGCAGGTCGTCACCCCCGTCGGGATTACGCACGCATCGACGGCAGCTTTCGCCGCCGGGGTAGTGACACGTGGGGTCCTGCTCGATCTGGCAGTCGAAGGACCCCTTCCGCCCGCCTACGCGGTGACGTCGGATGACTTCGAACAGGCCGAGAAGCGGCAGGGAACCCGGGTGAGCTCCGGGGACGCACTGGTAGTCCGACTCGGCTGGACGGGACGCGCGCCTCACGACACACCGAGCCCGGGAATCAGCATGGACGCGGTGCGGTGGATGCACCGCCGAGGCGTTGCCATCGTCGCCCCGGACACGGGTGACGCTCATCCTCCCCTGAACCCGGCCGAGCCCTCCCCGCTGCACGCGGTAGCGCTCGGCCGGATGGCGATGCCTCTGATCGACGTGCCCCAATTGGATGACCTCGCGGCGCTGTGCGCGCGGCTGAACCGCTACAGCTTCCTGCTCACCGTCGCCCCGCCCCGCATCCACGGCCTGACCGGCGTACCAGTCAACCCCGTCGCGATGTTCTGACCGAACGATCATCAGCGCCCGGCCTCCCTGGGTAAAGAGGCTCACGCCCTTCCACTACCAGCCAGCACGCGCCGCTACCAGCCAGCACGCGCCGCGAACCGCGGCATCGGGCCGGGTGAGGCTGGTGCGCCCAGCAAGGTGCTGGATCACCACCAAGCGAGGAACCATGTCAGACACTGACCTGCGCGCCTTCTACACGCGCTACATCGAGACCCTCAATGCTCACGACTTCGCCGGCGTTCGTGAGTTCCTCAGCGACGACCTCACGTACTTCGGCGACACGGTTACGGCTGATCTGATCGTCTCGGCGCTGACCGATCTTGGAAACACTGTCCCGGACCTGCACTGGGAGATTCAGGAGCTTTCCGTAGATGGCGACCACCTGGCCGCGCGCCTGCTGAATACCGGCACGCCCGCCAAGGAGTGGCTGGGTGTGGCGCCCTCCGGAGCTTCCTTCGTCATCGTTGAGTTCGCCGTCTACCACGTCCGTGACGGCCGGTTCGTGCACATGACGAACGTGCACGACGCGGAGGCCTTGCGTCGGCAGCTGGCTTCGTGAGACAGGACCGCCATGAAGAAGACGGCGGTCCCGCTCCGTAGCAGCAGCCGTTGAAGGCCAGGCGGGAGTGGCCGGCGTCGGTCGGTGGCGGCCGATCCGCGATCTTGGACAGCGTGTGCAACGCCTGGCTCCGGGCCCGGGCGCCCTCCTAGCGGACCTCCCCGAGAAGGACAAATCCGGCTCGATCGCGCACCGCTCGACGGGCGTGCCGACGAATCGCGGGTCCGGCGCCGTGCCGACTGCCGGCGCCGTCCGCAAGCGGACCGGCCAGGAGGCGTCCGGGCGCCGCCCGCCACCCCGGCCAGTCGTCCGACGTGGTCGCCTCCGGGCCGCACGCAGGTCGACGGAACCCAGGGGAGCGCTCCCGTCGACGGCCACCGGCCACACCGCTACAGCAGTTTGTCGAGGGTGATGGGGAGCTTGCGTATCCGGATGCCGGTGGCGTTGAAGACGGCGTTGCCGACGGCGGCGGCCGAGCCTACGGTGCCGACTTCCCCGAGGCCGCGGGCGCCGAGGCTTCGGGTCCCGACCTCCCCGCCGTCCTCGCCGAGCGGCCCGGTGAGGTGCGGGTCGGGCCGGTCGAGGAGGTGCACGTCGATGTCGGGGATGTCGGCGTTCACGGGAACCAGGTAGTCGGCGAGCGTGCTGGCGGCCAGCCGCCCCGTGTCGCGTTCGAGGTGGTTCTCCTCCAGCAGGGCGCCCGAGATGCCGAAGATGACACCGCCGACGATCTGGCTCCGGGCGGCCCGGGCGTTGATGGTGCGCCCGGCATCCACGACGGTGGTGAACCGGGTGACGCGGATCTCGCGGGTGAACCGGTTGACCCGCACCTCGCAGAAGTGGGCGCCGAAGGTGTGGAACGTGTACCCGGAGGGATCGCCGACGGGCTCGGAGGCGGTGGCGTCCACGCTCCGCGACCCAAGGGCCTTGAGCAGCTCGCCAAAGGTCATCGAGCGATCGTTCCCGTGCAGTCGGCCCTGCTCGTAGCGTAGGTCCGCGGCATTCGCCCCGTGCCACGGTGAGCCGGAATGGGTCACCGCGAGCTGCTTGAGCGCGTCGATCGTGTCGCGGGCGGCCGCCACGACCGCCGGGACGGTGCTGTGCGTGGCGCCGGAGCCCACGGCGGGTGCGCCCGGGGGCAGCGCCGAGTCACCGATCTCTGGGGTCACTCGCTCAAGCGGGAGCCCCAGGGCGTCGGCGCCGGTGACCGCCACCATCGTCCACGCGCCCGTGCCCAGGTCCGAGGTCCCGGTCGACACCACCGCGGTGTCATCGTCGAACAGCCGGATCCTGACGCTCGCGGCCTGGCGGGCCGCCGGGTACGCCGCGCTGGACATTCCGGTGCCGAACAGCCACTCCCCGTCGACGCGCGAGCGGGGCATGGCGCTGCGGGCCGACCAGCCGAAGCGTCGTGCGCCGTCGCGGTAGCACTCGTCGAGGTGCTTGCTCGACCACGGCCGGCCCGTGGAGGGGCTGACGGTGGCGTAGTTGCGCAGTCGCAACTCGACGGGGTCGACACCGGTGGCGACGGCCAGCTCGTCCATCGCGGTCTCCAGGGCGAACGCCCCGGGGGCCTCGTTGGGCGCCCGCATCGCCCAGCTGCTCGGCATGTCGAGGATGACCTGCTGCGGGTTGATGCGCAGGTTGGGCGTGTTGTAGAGCGTGTCCGAGGTGGAGTGGCCCGGGATCATGTTCCAGCCACCAGCGGCCGGCCTCTCGGCGACGCTCTCGTGGCTGATGGCCTTGAGGACTCCGTTGCGAGAGGCACCGAGCCTGACCGTCTGGGTGAGGTGCGGGCGGTGGCCGACCAGGGTGAACATCTGCTCCCTGGTGAGGGCGAGCTTGACGGGACGGCCAAGCTCCCGGGCCGCCGCAGCGGCGAGCGGGGCCTCGCTCCACACGATGACCCGGGCCCCGAAACCGCCGCCGACGTACCTCCCGATCAGCCGGACCTGCTGTGGGAGGACGCCGAGCCGCTGGGCCAGCAGGATCGTGAACGGCGTCGGCATCTGCGCGCCGGCGTGGACGGTCACCCGGTCGCCGTCCCACTCGGCGAGGACGGTGTGGGGTTCCATCGCGACGTGGTGCTGGACCGGCTGCTCGAACTCGGCCTCCACTACGACCTCGCTGGCGGCGAGCGCCTCGTCAATCGACTCGACGCCGGGGGCGAGGATCGTGACGCTGCTCGGCTCCCCGCTGGACGCGGGGCCGGACGGTTCACGGGGTCCGTCCGCGAGGGAGGCACGCGGTGGCTGCGCGTCGTAGGTGACGGTGATCAGCGCCGCGGCGTCGCGCGCCTGCTCGACACTCTCGGCAACGACCACGGCGATGATCTGGCCGTGGTAACGAACGGTCGTGTCCTGCAAGGGGATGTAGTTCTCGCCGAAGAAACTGAACTCGGGTGCGAGCGGGTACAGCCTCAGGCGTCTGTCGCCCGCGACGTACACGCGCAGGACTCCGGGAGCGGCCAGCGCGGCGACGGTGTCGATGGAGCGGATCGTGCCCTTCGCGACCGTGCTGGTGACGACGTGGGCGTGGGACATGTTGGTGGCCGAGTAGTCGCCGGAGTAGCGTGCGGCTCCGGTGACCTTCAATCGGCCGTCCACGCGGGCGACTTCACGCCCGACTGGAGAGACGGTCATCCTGACTCCTGACTGCTGGGAACGGCGCCCGCCAGCGGGACGCCGGGGCGGTGGATGGGCACGCCGGTGCGCAGGGCGGCCCCGGTGCCGCCGTGCCGGTGGGCGACGATCTCGGCCGCGATCGACAGCGCGGTCTCCTGGGGGGTGCGAGCGCCGAGGTCGAGCCCGATCGGCGAACGCAACCGGTCGAGTTCGTGGCCGGTGAGACCGGCCTCGCGCAGCCGCGTAAGACGCTCCTCGTGGGTGCGGCGGGACCCCATGGCCCCCACATACGCAACCGGCATGCGCAGCGCTGCGGTCAGGAGCGGGAGGTCGAACTTGGGGTCGTGGGTGAGCACGCACACGACGGTGCGCTGGTCGAGCAGCCCGGCCTCGGCCTGGGACCCGAGATATCGGTGCGGCCATTCAACGACGACCTCCGCGTCCGGGAACCGTTCCGGGGTGGCGAACGTGGCCCTGGCGTCGCAGACAGTCACCCGGTAACCGAGGAAGGAGCCGAGCCGGGCCAGCGCGGCGGCGTGGTCGATGGCGCCGAAGACCAGCATCCGGGGCGGTGGGGAGCGGGTCTCCACCAGCAGGGTCATGGGCTCCCGGCAGTAGCTGTCGGCCACCCCGAGCTCGAGCGTGCCGGTCCGCCCGGCGTGCAGGGCGCCGGTGGTCTGTGCCTCGGCGACCTGGTCGAGCAGTTCGTCCCCGAGCGTTCCCGCGACAGGTCGCCCGGGCCGCACGGCGATCGTCCGGCCGAGGTGGGTCCGCGGGCCGCGCACGATCGTGGCCACGGCCACCGCCCGGCCGCTCGCGGCATCGGCCAGAGCCGGTTCGAGCCATGGTTCGGTGGTGGGGTCGTGGTGGCGCAGGAGCAGCTCGATGGTGCCACCGCAGGTCAGACCCACGTCGAGCGCGTCGGCGTCGCTGTATCCGAACCGCAGGGCCCGGGGTTGGTGGTCCCCGGCCAGCATCTCCCGACACGCGTCGTGGACCGCGGCGTCGACGCACCCGCCCGACACGTTGCCCAGCACAGTGCCGTCCGCGTTCACGACCAGGGTCGAGCCGGGCTGCCGCGGAGCGCTGCCGGCCACGCTGGTGACGGTGGCGGCCACGAACGGGGTCTCACAGCGGACACGTTCGACCAGGTCGGCGGCGATCTCAAGCATGGCCGCCGCCAGACCGGGAACCGCCTGCCCCGACGGTGTCAGGCCGGGCGGGGCCACGTCGGCCGCTCACCGGTTCTCCCGCAGTTCGGTCAGCGCCCGTACCAGGGTGCGACGCAGCAGTGCGGGCTTGAACCGGTTGTGCTCTCGTGGTCGGGCGCCCTCAGCGGCACTGGCGGCGGCTGCCTCGAACGTCGCGGAGGTGGCGGGCCGGCCCGCCAGGGCCCGTTCGACGGCCGTCAGTCTCCATGGCCTGGTCCCCACGCCGCCGGCGGCGATCCGGGCGTTCACGATGGTGCGCCCGCGCAGTTGGAGGGCGACGGCGGCGGAGGTGAGCGCGAACTCGTACGACTGCCGGTCGCGGATCTTCACGTACAGCGAGTGCGCCGCCCAGGGCGAGCGGGGCACGGTGATCCCGGTGATGAGCTCGTTCGGCCACAGCACGTTCTCGATGTCGGGGGTGGCACCGGGCAGGGTGTAGAACGTGTCCAGGGGCACGGTGCGCGTGCCACGTGCCGAGGCCAGGTGCACGGTCGCACTCAACGCCACCAGCGGGACAGCGAGGTCGCTGGGATGGGTGGCGATGCACGCATCACTGGTGCCCAGGACGGCGTGGCTGCGGTTGATCCCTTCCAGGGCTGAGCAGCCGCTGCCCGGCTCGCGCTTGTTGCACGCGGTCGTGACGTCGCGGAAGTAGCTGCACCGCGTGCGCTGCAGCAGGTTGCCGCCGATGCTCGCCATGTTGCGCAGCTGGGCCGAGGCACTCAGCTCCAGCGCCTGCGCGATCATCGGATAGTGTCGCCGCACGGCGGGTGCGGCGGCCACATCACTCATTCGTTCGAGCGCGCCGACGTGCAGACCCTCGTGGTCCAGGGTGATGCCGTCCAGTGGCAGCCGGTTGATGTCCACGACACGGTCGGGTGACATCACCTCGAGCTTCATGAGGTCCACCAGGGTGGTGCCGCCGGCGAGGAAGGCGGTGTCCGGCCCGGCGCCCCGCACGGCCTCACGGACCGTCCGCGCCTGGGCGTAGGTGTAGGGCCGCATCAGCGCATCACCTGCTGCGCGTCCCGGATGGCGTCGACGATGCGGGGGTAGGCGCTGCACCGGCAGATGTTGCCCGACATGCGCTCACGTATCTCTTCGTCGGAGCGGGCGGGGCCTTCGTTGTCGACCATGGCGACCGCGGACATGATCTGCCCCGGGGTGCAGAAGCCGCACTGCAGACCGTCGTGGTCGACGAAGGCCTGCTGCATGGGGTGCAGCCGGTCGCCGTTGGCCAGCCCTTCGATCGTGGTGACCTGGTGGCCGCTCGCCGTGGCGGCCAGCGTGAGGCACGACAGCACGCGTCGGCCGTCGATGTGCACGGTGCAGGCGCCGCACTGTCCCCGGTCGCAGCCCTTCTTGGTGCCCTTGAGGTCGAGCCGCTCGCGGAGTGTGTCCAGCAGGGTGGCCCGCGGGTCCACCCGCAGGGTGACCGGATCGCCGTTGACGGCTGCCCGTACCGTCACCGGCGTCACACCGTCGACAGCGGCCACCGAGGCGGCTTCTGCCGTCTCGGCCTGTCCGGTCAGCAGCGGCGCCACGGTGGCGGCGACCAGGCTCCCACCTACGAAGTTGCGCCGGGACACACCCGAACGGGCCCCTCCCACATCGTTCTCTTCGTTCATCAAGTGCCTCCTGGCTGGTCGCGAGTTCGGGCAAGGGAAGGCCGGCGCCGCAACCATCTGTGTGGCCGCCGGGTCAAGCGCTGTTCCAGGCTGGCCGTCGGGAGCAGGATCATCCAGGCTCTGCCGATCCCAGGCTGAGGTCGAGCCGACAGGGCTGGAGCAGTGGCTCACCGCTATCGCGGCCACGTCACCGACGCATCCCACGCCATGCCGGGGACATCAACGGCGGTCGCGTTCCGCGGTTGAGCCGGGGAACGCCGGGCATGCCGGACATGCCGCCGCCCTGCTCACAAATCCCAGGGAACGCCAGACGTCGAAGATCGAGTCGATGCCGACGTCAGACGTCGTCATGGCGGCATCCGGCCGAGTAGATCTTCGGGCCCGCCGGTTCAGTGCAGCGTCTGCGCGCCGATCACGGACAGGACCTGCAGCTTCTCGTAGCTCTCCGTGCCGGGGACGGCGGTATAGACCATCAGGGAGTGGGCCTGGTCCGGATCGATCAAGTGCTGGCAGTTCAGCTCCAGGGCACCGACCTCAGGGTGAACGAAGTGCTTGACCTCGCGCGGGCGGATCCCGATCTCGTGGTCGTCCCACACCCGCCGGAACTCTTCGCTGGAGTCCAGGAGCAGATCCGCCAGGTATGCGGCTCGGGAGTCGGGACCCCGGAGGGTGACGATCCCGCGCAGGCCTGCGGCGTACATCCGGGTCATGAACGCGTGCTGCTCCGGAGCGTAGAGGTCTCGGGCGCTCGGGTCGGTGAACCACCGGTAGCCAGAGCTTCGAGCAGGACCGGTGTACCGCGTCGTGTCGCCGGTGAGGGCGACGCCCATCGGTGTCTGCCGCAGGGTCTCGCCTAGCTCGGTGACGATCTCCGCGGGCGTGTCCTGCAGCCGGTCGAGAACGCGCAGCAGTCCGGGGCTGATGTGCTCACTGGAGCTGCCACGGGGCGGTGGGTTGTGCCCGGCCAGCCGGAACAGATGGTCACGCTCGTCCACGGACAGGTGGAGCCCCTGGGCGATCGAGGCGAGCATCTGCGTTGACGGCTGCGGACCACGCTCGCGCTCCAGACGGGAGTAGTAGTCGGCTGACATGTTGCACAGCGTCGCGACCTCCTCGCGCCGTAGCCCGCTGGTTCTGCGGCGCCGTCCCCGAGGCATGCCGACGTCCTCCGGCTGCAGTGCCTCGCGACGGTTGCGGAGAAAGCTGGCCAGCCCTGTGCGATCGATCACGACGCTTCCCCTTCTGAGAGTCGCTCACCTCTCCGTGCTGCTTCACTTCTATACGCCCGTGCATTCGCGTATCCACGGCCTGTCGATCCTCCCCTTACGACGCGCGTCGCCGCGTCAGGGCACGGTCGACGGGCCGTTCGGCCCGTCGCCGGTAGGGGCGGTGCGGCGCCCCCGTCACGCCGTCGGGGCAGGCGGCGGACCACCGGACACTCGCTCTGACACGTATGGGAAGAGGCCCCGCCGCTCCTCGTGGAGAGCCGCGGGGTCTCGCTGCGGAGTGCTCCGGCACCGTCCGCAGGGGTGTTCGTTGGGCGGGGGTACAGCGTTGGGGTCTGGGTGTGCAGGTTTGGGTGGGGGGCTGGTTGACTCCGCGGCCGTCCCCCCACACACCCAGCCGTACCCGCGCCCTTCCGGGTGGTGGGCCGACGTGAGCGGAGTCGTCATACATGTCCCTCGGACCGCAGGCCTGGCACGGGCCGCCGCAGCATGAGGAGTTCGCAGTCGAGGGGCGGCCCGTGGAGGAGGCGGCGCGGCTGCGGCTCGGGGTTCGGATCGCTGTCGTGTGGTTTCTGTATGTGGTGGTCGCCGCCCTCGCTCCGGGTGGGTACGGGGCTCGGGTCGTCGGGCCGGTGAGCTTCGGTGTGGTGCTGGCCGTGGTGCCGTTCGCCGTCGGGGTGCACGCGCTGGTGGTGTACGGGCGGCGGGTCGACCGGCTCGAAGCGCGGTCGGACGCCGGGAGCGGGTCATGACGACGCTGCTCGATCCCTCGTCCCGGTCCCTCGTCTTCGCCGTGTTCTCGGTGTTCGTGGTGATCTGTCTGATGCTGTGCATCATCACCAGCGCCGACGAGGACGACCGCGCTCTCGTACGCTCCGACAGTCGCCGTCTGCGGTCCTGGCAGCAGGGCATCGCGATGGGCGGCGACACCACCACGGTGGCGACGGTCACCGTGCTCGTGGGCATGGTCGCCACGTTCGGCTTCGACGGGCTCGGCGTCATGCTGGGCAGTCTGATCGGGGTCGTGCTGCTCCTGGTGCTGATCATCGAGCCGCTGCGCAAGCATGCCTCGCTGACGCCCCCGGACATGCTCGACGCGCGCGGCGGCGGTGGGCCCGCGGTGCGTCTGTCGTGGGGGCTCGTGACGCTGTTCGTCTGCTTTCCGCTGCTGGTCGTGCAGTTGGTG
This sequence comes from Streptomyces sp. B93, assembly GCF_018070565.1. Lineage (GTDB taxonomy): Bacteria > Actinomycetota > Actinomycetes > Streptomycetales > Streptomycetaceae > Streptomyces. Next base: position 74,720 of record NZ_JAGPXL010000012.1, on the reverse strand, counting down.
GTGGTCGGGAACGTGGCCGCGGCGCTGATCGGGCAGCCCGGTGCGCGGACCGGCTGCATCGTGGTGATCGGCTGTGTGATGACGGCGCTGGCGGTGAGCGGCGGAATCCGGGGCACGGGCGTGGTGATGATCGCGAAGTCGGCGATAGCCCTGCCCGTGCTGGTGGTCGCCGCCGTGCTCGTGCTGGACCGCTTCGGCTGGCATCCCGGGCGGCTGCTCGACGCCGCCGCGCACGGCTCGGGGATGGGCGAGGCGTTCCTGCGTCCGGGCGGCTACACCGATGACGGCTGGGTGGGCGCCGTGAACCGGGTCGGGCAGACCTTCGGCATGTCGTTGGCGACGCTGGCGATGCCCGCCGTGCTGATGCGGGCGATCGCGACCAAGAGCCCGCGTGGCGCGCGGACCGTCGGACGCTGGATGCTCGGCGAACTCGTCCTGCTGTACGGCGCGCTGGCCGTCGTCGGTGTGGGCGCGGCGGCCCTGGTCGGCGGGGTGCTGCGCGAGGCCGGTCCGTCGGCGCAGGTGTTCACGCCGCTGCTGCTCGGGCGGGCACTGGACGGCGGCGGCATCCTGGTCGCGGCGCTGGCCTGCGTGCTCTTCCTCACGGCGCTCGCGGCCGTGGTGGATGTGACGCTCGCGGCCGGTATCGCCCTGGGCCGGGACGTGCTGGGCAGGTCCGGCAAGGCCGACGGTGCCACGGCCCGGTGGTCGGCGGCGGCGACGGGGGCGGTCTCGGCGGCCGTGGCGGTCGTCGCCGTCGACTGGAACCTGGTGGTCGTCTCGACGCTGTGGCTCACCGTGTGCGGCGCCGCCCTCGCGCCGGTCCTGCTGTACGCCCTGTACTGGCCGGGGTTCACGGCCCGCGGCGCGCTGTGGTGCCTGTGGGGGGCCACGGCGCTGAGCGTGGTGGCGCTCGCGCTGTCGCCGTACACGTCCGGCACCCCCGAGTCGATCTTCCCGGAGTACGACTTCAGGGTCTGGCAGGTGACGATCCCGGGCCTGCTGACGGCACCGGCCGGGTTCCTGCTGGGCTGGCTGGGCAGCGTCACCGATCCGCGCCGGGCCGCGGGCCGTGCACCGGCCACGGGACGTCACCGGGAGCTGGACACCGTCTGACGACCGGCGTGCCGTCCACCGATGAGTTCCGGCGGGCGGCACGGTCGTATCCGGTACAGCGCGCGTCGCGCACCGCACCGGACCAGGAGGCCACCATGCCACGGAAGATCATCGCCAGCCTTTTCATCTCCCTCGACGGCGTCGTCGAGGCGCCCGACCAGTGGCACTTCCCCTACTTCAACGAGGAGATGGGCGCCGCCGTCGGCGCCAGCCTGAACACCGCGGAGGTGCTGCTCTTCGGCCGCGGTACGTACGACAGCTTCGCCGGCGCCTGGCCCGAGCGAGAGGCCGCGGGCGGCGAGGACGCGGGCTTCGCCAAGCAGCTCGGCGACCTGCGGAAGATCGTGTTCTCCCGGCAGCGGCTGGAGCTGAGCTGGCGCAACTCCGAGCAGGCGCGGGGTGACGTCGCCGAGGTCGCCGCGGCGCTGAAGGCTGAGCCGGGCGGTGACATCGCGCTGAGCGGCTCGGTCTCCGTCGTCCGGCAGCTGCTGGCCGCGGGCCTCCTCGACGAACTGCACCTCCTCGTCCACCCGATCGCCGTGCGCAAGGGCATGCGTCTGTTCGACGAGGGCGAGCCGTCCATCCCACTGCGGCTGCTGAAGTCCGAGACGTTCGCGACCGGGGTGCTGAACCTCGTGTACGGGCCCGACACCGCGCCGCCGACGGGCGGTTACGAGGAGGCCGTCGCCGCGCTCGGGGAGTGAGGGCGGCCCCTCGGCGGTCAGCTGGACCATATGGCTACGCTCACGTCCATGACCGATTCCGCGTACGCCATCGTGGTCACGACGACCGACGCCGAGGAGAAGGCCCGCGCGCTGGCCGCCGGGGTGATCGGGGAGAGGCTGGCCGCGTGCGCGCAGGTGTACCCGATCTCCTCCGTCTACCGGTGGGAGGGCGCCGTGGAGGAGGCGCGGGAGTGGCGGGTCGACTTCAAGACGCGCGGTGAGCTGGTGGCACGGCTGGCGGAGCGCATCGGTGAACTCCATGACTACGACACCCCGGAGGTGATCGCCGTACCCGTGGTCTCGGGCAGCGCGGCGTATCTGGGCTGGGTGGCGGCGGAGACGCGGGGCTGAGGCCCCGAGGGGACCCACAGGGACCAACGGTCCCCTTCCGCACCCTGTCGGCCTCTGCCCCGCACGCGTCCCGCGCGGTCGAATGGGCGTGGAACCGAGCGGAAGAGGGGTCATGCCATGACCAGCACCACCACCCAGGACCAGGGCACGGCGCACGTGCTCGACGTCGCCCATGTCGACGGTGACGCCTACGCCGTGGACGTCCGGGGGCACCGGGTCCTGGTCGACCAGCCCGTGGCGGTGGGCGGCGCGGACACCGCGCCCACCCCGACCGAGCTGTTCGCCGCGTCGCTGGCCACCTGTGTCGCCTTCTACGCGGGGCGCTATCTGGTCCGGCACGGGCTGTCGCGTGACGGGCTTCGGGTGCGCACCGAGTTCACCATGGCCACCGACCGGCCCGCGCGGGTCACCGCCCTGCACCTGACGGTCGTACCACCGCCCGGTCTGCCCGAGGAGCGGCGGGCGGCACTGCTGGCGGTGGCCTCGCACTGCACCGTGCACCACACGCTCCAGCAGCCGCCCGCCGTCGACATCGAGCTGGCGGACTGAGCCGAGCCCTCCGCCCTCCCGGTCCCCTTCCCGCCTCAGCGGGCGCGCAGGGCCGCCAGCGCCGTGTCCAGGTCGGCCTTGCGCGGCCGGTTGTGGGGCAGCTTGCCGAGCATGACCGCCATGCCGCAGGTGTCGGTGAGCGCCGAGAAGACCAGGCCGCCCGCGATGCCCGCGGAGAGCAGCAGGAAGGCGGGGTGCAGCAGGACACCGAGGGCGAGGCCGAGCAGGACCAGCGTTCCGGCGGTGAGGCGGACCTGGCGTTCCATGGCCCAGCCGGAGCGGGTGGCGCAGGCGGCGGGCCGGTGCAGTTCGTGGCCGTCCGCGGCCCAGGCGCCGGTGCCGCCGACGAGGGTGGCGGTGGGGACGCCCTGCGCGGCGAGCTGCTTGCAGGCGTTCTCGGAGCGGGCGCCGGAGGCGCAGACGACCAGGACCTCGCCGCGTTCGGCGGCGTGCCGGATCTCGGGGAGGGCGGACCTCAGGCTGTCCAGGGGGATGTTCAGGGCGCCGGGGAGGTGACCTGACGCATACTCGGCGGGGGTGCGCACATCGAGCACGGTGAACTCGTGCAGCCGGGTGCGCGCCTGGTCGACGCCGAGCGCGGCAGGGGTGGGAGAGGTGGTCATGGGGATGTGTTCCTTCGTGGTCGGCCTGGTTCCCGCAGAGGGAAACGTACAGTACCCCTAGGGGTATCTCTGAGGAGTGGTAGTGGAGCTTGAGCTTGCTGGTGCTGAGCTGAAGGCCGTGCTGAACCGGTTGCGCCGCGCGCAGGGTCAGATCGCCGGGGTGATCCGGATGATCGAGGAGGGACGGGACTGCGAGGACGTGGTCACCCAGCTCGCCGCCGCCTCCCGCGCCCTGGACCGGGCCGGGTTCGCGATCATCGCCACCGGCCTCCAGCAGTGCGTGGCGGACATCGAGTCCGGGCGGCGCGACGGCGAGGACACCCAGGCGATGCGGGCCCGGCTGGAGAAGCTGTTCCTGTCGCTGGCCTGAGCCCACCCGGCCGTCACAGCACCGCCTCCACCAGCATGAACGCGGCCACCGCCAGCAGCACCAGCGCGAAGACCCGCTGGAGGGTCGCGCCGGAGACCTTGGCGGCCAGCCGTTTGCCGTCCCAGGCGCCGAGGACCGCGGCCCCGGTGAAGGGGGCGACGACCGCCCAGTCCAGTCCGGTCAGGGTGTCCGCGCGAGTGGTCAGGGCGGCCAGCGAGTTGACGGTGATGACCAGCAGGCTGGTGCCCACCGCCACCCGCATCCGCAGGCCCAGCACCCCCACCAGCGCGGGTACGGCGAGAAAGCCGCCGCCGACGCCGAGTACGCCGGTGAGGCCGCCGAGGCCCGCGCCCGCGGCGGCCGCCGCGACCGGCCGCACCGGGGTGCGGGGGTCGGTGACCGGTTCCGTCCGCAGCATCCGGAGCGCGGCCAGCGCGGCGACGACCGCGAACGCCGCCGTGAGCAGCGCCGCCGGGAGGCGGGCGGCGAGCGCTCCGCCGACCATTGCCGGTACGGTCCCGGCCGCCGCGAAGAGCAGCCCGGTCCGCCAGCGGACCCGGCCGTCGCGGGCGTGCGCGGCCAGCGCGGCGACGGAGGTGAGGGTGACGATGACCAGGCTCGCGGTGGTGGCCGCGACCGGGGTGAAGCCGAGCAGGTAGATCAGGGCGGGGACGGCCAGCACACTGCCGCCGCCCCCGAGGGCGCCGAGCGCGAGGCCGATCACGGCCCCGGCGGTCAGGGCGAGGAGCAGCACACTCACGCGACGGTGCCGTTCCCGCCGTGCGCGTCCACCACGGGGAACCCGGCCGCCGCCCAGTCCCGCATGCCGCCGATCACGTCCACGGCCCGGGCGCCACGGGCGGCGAGCACCTCGGCGGCCCGCTGGGAGCGGTTGCCGGAGCGGCAGATCACCACCAGCGGCCTGGCCTGCGCGTCGTCGGGCAGCGCCGCACCGGCCGCCAGCGCGGACAGCGGCAGATGGACGGCGCCGGGGGCGTGCCCGGCGCGCCACTCCAGGGTCTCGCGGACGTCGAGGAGTACGGCGCCGTCCGCGGGGGCGACGAGCCGGGCGGCCTCCTGGACGGTGACCCGGCCGGGTCGGAGCGTCCTCATGCCGTCAGCCCCGCCTTCCTGGCCTCCTCGAAGGAGTCGTCCACGGCGACGACGTCCCGGCCCGCGGCGTCCAGCAGCGAGGCGGCGATGGCGGCGCGCATGCCGCCCGCGCAGTGCACCCACACCTCACCGGCGGGGATCTCGTCGAGGCGGCGGTGCAGGGTGTGCAGGGGGATGTGGACGGAGCCCGGTATGTGTCCGCCCGCCTGCTCCGAGGCGCGCCGGACGTCCAGCACGACGGCCTCTGGCGCCTCGGCCAGGTCGGCGAACGTGGCGCGGCGGAAGGTGGCCGGGGTCTCCCCCGGGCGCAGCCAGTCGGCCGGGCTGCCGGTGGCCGCGGCGGCGGGCCGGTCGATGCCGACCCGGGCCAGTTCGCGTTGGGCGGCGGCGAGCTGCTCCGGCGACTCGGCGAGCAGGGTGACGGGCTTGCCCCAGGGGATCAGCCAGGCGAGGTAGGTGGCGAGCTGCCCCTCCGCCTCGAAGTTGAACGAGCCCGACACATGGCCGTCGGCGAAGGCGACGCGGTTGCGCAGGTCGACGACCCACTCCCCCGCGGCCAGCCGGGCGGCGATCTCGGCGGCGTCGGCGACGGCGGGCGGGGTGAGGTCGACGGGGACCGGGCCGGTGGCGTTGGCGGGGCCCATGTGGGCGTAGTAGGCGGGGATGTCGTCGAGGCCGGCGAGCAGGTCGGCGACGAAGGCGTCCACGTCCCGGGTGAGGGCGTCGTTGGTCTCCTTCTCCTTGCCGATGGTCGTGGCGGTGCCCTCGGACTGGGTGGCGGAGCAGAAGCTGCCGAAGCCGTGGGTGGGCAGGACCTCGGTCGCCTCGGGCAGTTCGGCGGCGAGCCGGCGCGCGGAGGCGTGCTGGGCGCGGGCGAGGTGTTCGGTGAGCCGCGGTTCGACGAGGTCCGGGCGGCCGACGGTGCCGATGAGCAGCGAGCCGCCGGTGAAGACGGCGACGGCGGTGCCGTTCTCCTCCAGGGCGTAGGAGGTGTGGTGCGGGGTGTGGCCGGGGGTGGCCAGGGCGCGCAGGGTGAGACCGGCGGCGGGGTCGATCGCGGCGCGGTCGCCGTCGTGGACGGGGGTGCGGGCGAAGGAGACCCGGGCCCCGGCGGGCACGAGGTAGGCGGCGCCGGTGATCCGGGCCAGTTCCAGGCCGCCGGTGACGTAGTCGTTGTGCACATGGGTCTCGACGACCTGGGTGATGCGGACGCCACGCCGGGCGGCGGCCGCGATCACCTGGTCGACGTCGCGGGGCGGGTCGACGGCCACCGCCGTGCGTTCACCGCCCGCGAGGTAGCTCCGGTTGCCGAGGCCTGCCACCTCGATCGTGTCGACGAAGAACACGGGTACTCCCTTCCGCGAGTCATTACCCCAGGGGGTATACCTTCAACGGTACACGAGTACCCCAGGGGGTATCCACTCAGGCCACTCAGGCGGGGAGCCCTCGCCATCCGACGGAGGGACCCGCCCCCGGTTACCCGACGCGCTCCCAGCCGCGCCGCGGGGGAGGGGCGCCGAGCTGGGTGTCACGGCTGCGGTAGACGATGTACGGCCTGGTCAGATAGCCGAGGGGGGCGGTGAGCATGTGCACCAGCCGTGTGAACGGCCAGAACGCGAACAGCAACAGCGCGCTGACGGCGTGCAGCTGGAACAGGACGGGCGCGCCGGTCATCCGGTCCGGCTCCGGCTGGAAGGCGAAGATCGAGCGGAACCAGAGGGAGACGGTCTCGCGGTAGTCGTAGCCGCCGCCGACGATGTTGGCGACGACGGTCGCGGCCAGTCCCAGGCAGATGGTCACCACCAGCGAGAGGTACATCGCCTTGTCGTTGCGCGTGGTCGCGGAGAACACCGGGCCGACCGTGCGACGGCGGTAGACGAGGATGGCCGCGCCGCCCAGGGTGCAGATGCCCGCGACGGTGCCGAGGGCGACGGCGACGACGTGGTACGCGTCCTCGCCGATCCCCACCGCCTCCGTCCAGCTCTTGGGGATGACCAGCCCGACGATGTGACCGACCAGCACGACGAGGATGCCGAAGTGGAACATGGGGCTGCCGATCCGCAGCAGCCGGTTCTCGTACAGCTGGGAGGAGCGCGTGGTCCAGCCGAACTTGTCGTACCGGTAGCGCCAGACATGGCCCAGGACGAAGACCGCGAGGGACACGTACGGCAGCACGACCCACAGCAGGACACCGCCGGTACCGGTCTCGGCCGCCGTCGTCAGGGTCGGTGTGGTCATCGCGGGCCTCCCGGGAAGACGGGGTCGGGCAGGAACAGCGGGGAGGACGAGGAGGACCCGTACGGGGTCAGACCGACCTCTTCCTCCGGCGGGCCCTCGGCGGCCAGGCGGGCCACGGCCGCCCGGTCGTCGCCCTTCAGGGCGGGCAGGGTCGCGGCGACGGATTCCAGGACGGCGGCCCAGGGGGAGCCGTCGTCCGCGAGGGCGAGGCGCAGTAGTTCCAGGCCCGCTCGGTGCTCGGTGAGGAGTCGGTGGCCGGTGCCGGGTTCGGCGGCGGCGAACTCGAGGACCACGGCGAGGTGGTCGGGGAGTTCGTCGTCGGCCAGCCGCCAGCCCGCGGCGGCATAGGTCTGCTTCAGCCGGAGCAGGGCCAAGCCCCGTTTCCGGGTGTCGCCGTGGCCGTAGTAGGTCAGGTACGGGCAGCAGCGCCTGCGGTGGTCGAAGGTGGCGACGTAGGCGGCGGCCAGGTCGTCGGGCGGGATGCGTCCGGCGTCCGCGAGGAAGGCGCGCAGGGGGTCGGCGACCTGGGCGGGCAGGGGGTCGGCGGCCCGGCGGGCCAGGGCGAGGCGGGCCGGGTGGGCGTCGTCGGGGTAGGCGAGCAGCAGGGACTGGGTCTGCCAGGCGTGGGGGTGCCAGCTCTCCGGGCCGCCCGGGTTCCTCCGCCACCTCATGACGGCTTCTCCTCGTCCGGTCCGGGCGGGAACAGGCCCGGCGGTGCGCCCTTGCCGTCCCAGTTGAGGAGGTTGACGCGGGTCTCCTTGTCGACCGGGGCGGCGGGCGTCTCGGAGGTCTGCCGGTCGCGCAGGGCGCGGAAGTTCTCCACCGCGATGGGCGCGGCGCCGCCGGAGGCCTCCCCGAAGGGTCCTGAGCCGCCCATGCCGGGGCCGCCCTCGTAGTCAAGGCTGCACTCGGTGGCCAGCTCCTCCAGGCGGTGCGCCTGTTCGGCGTGGGCGGGCGGGATGACGTACCGCTCGTCGTACTTGGCCAGCGCCAGCAGCCGGTACATGTCGTAGAGCTGTTCGCCGCTCATGCCGACGGCCTCGGGGACGGTGTCGTCGGGTTCCCGGCCGAGGTTGATGTCGCGCAGGTAGGAGCGCATGGCGGCCAGGCGCCGCAGCACCGCGTCGACGGGGGCCGGGTCGCCCGCGGTGAACAGCTGGGCGAGGTAGTCGACGGGGATGCGCAGGGCGTCGACGGCGGCGAACAGGTTGCCGTGGTCCTCGGCGTCGTGACCGGTGTCGCGGACCGCGTCGACGACCGGGGAGAGCGGCGGGATGTACCAGACCATGGGCAGGGTGCGGTACTCCGGGTGCAGCGGCAGCGCCACCTTGTAGGTGTTGATCAGGGCGTGGATCGGTGAGCGCTGGGCGGCCTCCACCCAGTCCCGGGGGATGCCGGAGCGTTCGGCCGCGTCGATGACGTCGGGGGCATACGGGTCGAGGAAGACCCGCCGCTGCGCCTCGTACAGGCCGGTGTCGTCGGGGGTGGACGCGGCCTCCAGCACCTTGTCGGCGTCGTAGAGCACCGGGCCGATGTAGCGCAGGCGGCCGACGCAGGTCTCGGAGCAGACGGTGGGCAGGCCGACCTCGACGCGCGGGAAGCAGAAGGTGCACTTCTCGGCCTTGCCGGTGCGGTGGTTGAAGTAGACCTTCTTGTACGGGCAGCCGGTGACGCACATCCGCCAGCCCCGGCAGCGGTCCTGGTCGACGAGGACGATGCCGTCCTCCTCGCGCTTGTAGATGGCGCCGGAGGGGCAGGAGGCCGCGCAGGACGGGTTGAGGCAGTGTTCGCAGATCCTCGGCAGGTAGAACATGAAGGTCTGCTCGAACTCGAACCTGATCCTCTCCGCGACGTCGCGGAGCAGGACGTCCTTGCCGCCGTGGTCGGCGGAGCCGCCGAGGCTGTCGTCCCAGTTCGCCGACCAGGAGATCTTCATGTCCTTGCCGGAGATCAGGGACTTGGGGCGGGCGACGGGGGTGTGGTCCTGGAGCGGGGCGTTGGTGAGGGTCTCGTAGTCGTACGTCCAGGGCTCGTAGTAGGCGTCCAGGGGCGGCAGCTTGGGGTTGGAGAAGATCTGGATCAGCTTCTTGAACCGGCCGCCCGCCTTCAGCGTGAGACGGCCGCTCCTGTTCAGCTCCCAGCCGCCCTTCCACTGCTCCTGGTCCTCGTAGCGGCGGGGGTAGCCCTGGCCGGGGCGCGTCTCGACGTTGTTGAACCACACGTACTCGACGCCCGTGCGGTTGGTCCACGCCTGTTTGCAGGTGACCGAGCAGGTGTGGCAGCCGATGCACTTGTCGAGGTTCATCACCATCGCCATCTGGGCCATGACACGCATGTCAGTACGTCACCTCCTGGTTGGTACGGCGCCGGATGACGGTGACCTCGTCGCGCTGGTTGCCGGTCGGGCCCAGGTAGTTGAAGGCGTACGACAGTTGCGCGTACCCGCCGATGAGATGGCTCGGTTTGATCAGGAGCCGGGTGAGGGAGTTGTGGATGCCGCCGCGCCTGCCGGTGGTCTCGGTGCGGGGGACGTCGATGAGGCGGTCCTGGGCGTGGTGCATGTAGACGGTGCCCTCGGGCATCCGGTGCGAGACGACCGCGCGGGCGGCGACGACGCCGTTGCGGTTGACGCCCTCGATCCAGTCGTTGTCGTGGACGCCGATCTTCGCGGCGTCCTGGGTGGACATCCAGATGGTGGGGCCGCCCCGGGACAGCGACAGCATGAACAGGTTGTCCTGGTACTCGGAGTGGATGGACCACTTGTTGTGCGGGGTCAGATAGCGCACGGTCACCCCGAGTTCGCCGGTCTCGCCGACGCGGGGTTCGCCGAAGAGGGCGTCCATGTGCAGCGGGGGCCGGTAGACGGGGAGCTGTTCACCGAGGGCGGCGATCCAGTCGTGGTCGAGGTAGAAGTGCTGGCGGCCGGTGAGGGTGTGCCAGGGCTTGGACCGCTCGACGTTGACGGTGAACGGGGAGTAGCGGCGGCCTCCGGTCTCGGAGCCGGACCACTCCGGTGAGGTGATCACCGGTACGGGGGCGGCCTGGGTGTCGGCGAACGTGATCCGCTTGCCCTCGTGCTCGGCGGCGAGGTCGGCCAGTCGGGTCCCGGTGCGGGCCTCCAGGGTGTGGAAGCCCTGGGTGGCGAGATGGCCGTTGGTGGTGCCGGACAGGGCGAGGATGGCCTCGCAGACCTGGGTGTCCCGGGCGATCGACGGCCGCCCGGCGTTGACCCGGCCGCGCGCGGTGCCGTTCTTGTGCCGGAGGTACTCCAGTTCGCGGTCGAGTCTGAAGGTGACGCCCTTGGTGGTGGCGCCGAGGGTGTCCAGGAGGGGGCCGAGCGCGGCCATCTTCTCGGCCACGGCGCCGTAGTCCCGTTCGACGGCGACCAGTTTCGGCAGGGTGCGGCCGGGCACGGGCTCGCACTCGCCCGCCTTCCAGTCCCGGACCCTGCCGTGCGGGGTGGCGAGCGCGTCGGGGGTGTCGTGCAGCAGCGGGGCGGCGACCACGTCGGTGCGGGTGCCGAGGTGCTGGGCGGCCAGCCGGCTGAACTCGGCGGCCAGGGTGTGGAAGGCGTCGAAGTCGGTGCGGGTCTGCCAGGGCGGGGCGATCGCCGGGTTGAAGGCGTGGACGTAGGGGTGCATGTCGGTGGAGGACAGGTCGTGCTTCTCGTACCAGGTCGCGGCCGGGAGGACGACGTCGGAGTAGACGGTGGTGCTGGTCATCCGGAAGTCCAGGGTGAGCAGCAGGTCGAGCTTGCCGACCGGGGCCTCCTCGCGCCAGACCACGTCCCGGGGGCGGGCCCCGGGGGGCGCCTCGGTGGCGCGCAGGTTGGAGTCGGTGCCGAGCAGGTGCTTGAGGAAGTACTCGTTGCCCTTGGCGGAGGAGCCCAGCAGGTTGGCCCGCCACACGGTGAGCACGCGCGGGAAGTTGGCCGGGTCGTCGGGGTCCTCGCAGGCGAACCGGAGCCGTCCCGCCTTCAGCTCGTCCACCACGTGCTCCGCGACCGGGCGTCCGGCCGCCTCCGCGTCGGCGGCGAGGTCGAGCGGGTTGCGGTCGAAGGTCGGGTACGACGGCATCCAGCCGAGGCGGGCCGACTGGGCGATGACGTCGGCGGTGGCCTTCCCGGCGAAGGGGCCGCCGCCGTCGGCGCCGGGGCGGGCGGCGAGGGTGTCGGCGGAGAACGGGTCGTAGCGGAACTGGTCGCTGTGCAGGTACCAGTAGGCCGTCTGGATCATCTGCCGGGCCGGGCGGTTCCAGTCGGCGGCGGTCGCGATCGCCGAGTAGCCGGTGATCGGGCGGACCTTCTCCTGGCCGACGTAGTGCGCCCAGCCGCCGCCGTTGACGCCCTGGCAGCCGGTGAGGGTGGTCAGGGTGAGGAAGGCCCGGTAGATGGTGTCGGAGTGGAACCAGTGGTTGGTGCCCGCGCCCATGATGATCATCGAACGGCCGCGGGACTCCTCGGCGTTGGCGGCGAACTCCCGGGCGATCCGGGCCGCCTTCGCCGCCGGTACGCCGGTGACGGTCTCCTGCCAGGCCGGGGTGCAGGGCTCGGAGGCGTCGTCGTAGGAGGCGGGCCAGCGGCCCGGCAGCCCGGGGCGGGCGACGCCGTACTGGGCCAGCAGCAGGTCGTGGACGGTGGTCACCAGGCGTCCGCCGACGCGGCGCACCGGCACTCCGCGCAGCACGCGGTCCGCGGCGCCGTCCGGGGCGTCGAAGCGCGGCAGCTCCACGGCGACCGGGGCCTCGGCGGACCCCTCCGCCGACAGCAGCGGGTCGATGTCGCCGAGGTCGAGGTTCCACTTCCCGGCGCCGGAGTCGGAGAAGCGGTCGCCGAGCGTGCCGTTGGGGACCACGGGCGCGCCGGTGGCCGCGTCCAGCAGGACGGTCCGGAACTCGGCGTGCTCCTGCTGGCCGCCGAGGTCGGCGGCGGTGAGGAACTTGCCCGGGGTGTACATGCCCGGCTCGCGTTCGTCGAGGGTGACGAGGAAGGGCAGGTCGGTGAAGCGTTTGACGTAGTCGGTGAAGTACGGGGTGGCCCGGTCGACGAAGAACTCCTTGAGGACGACGTGCCCCATGGCCATCGCCAGCGCCCCGTCGGTGCCGGGCTGGGCCGGCAGCCACTCGTCGGCGAACTTCACGTTGTCCGCGTAGTCGGGGCTGACCGCGATCACCTTCTGGCCCCGGTAGCGGGCTTCCGCCATCCAGTGCGCGTCGGGCGTGCGGGTCACCGGCAGGTTGGAGCCCCACATGATGAGGTAGCCCGCGTCCCACCAGTCGCCCGACTCCGGTACGTCGGTCTGGTCACCGAACACCTGCGGGGAGGCGACCGGCAGATCGGCGTACCAGTCGTAGAACGACAGCATCACCCCGCCGAGCAGGGAGTAGAAGCGGGCGCCCGCGGCGTGCGACACCATCGACATCGCCGGGATCGGGGAGAAGCCCGCCAGCCGGTCGGGGCCGTGTTCCCTGATGGTGTGCACGTGCGCGGCGGCGACCAGTTCGACGGCCTCGTCCCAGCTCGCCCGGACCAGACCGCCCTTGCCGCGCACCGACTTGTAGCGGCGCGAGCGCTCCGGGTCGGAGACGATGTCCGCCCAGGCCGCCACCGGATCGCCGAGGCGCTGCCTCGCCTCGCGGTACATCCGGAGCAGTTCACCGCGCACGTACGGGTAGCGCACCCGGGTCGGCGAGTACGTGTACCAGGAGAACGCCGCCCCGCGCGGGCAGCCCCGCGGCTCGTACTCGGGGCGGTCCGGGCCGACGGACGGGTAGTCGGTCTGCTGGGCCTCCCAGGTGATGATGCCGTCCTTGACGTACACCTTCCACGAGCAGGAGCCGGTGCAGTTGACGCCGTGGGTGGAGCGCACCACCTTGTCGTGCGACCAGCGGTCCCGGTAGAACTCGTCCGCCCGCCGCCCGCCCGACCTGTGCAGGGAGCGCAGGTCCCGCGAGACCTCGGACCGGGTGAAGAACCGGCGCGAGCGCACCAGCGCCTCCGCCAACTCGCCGTCCATGCCCGGCGGTTCACCGCCCGCCCGTGCGTCTGCCGCCTCCGGTCCGGTCTCCGTGACCACGGCGCCGCCCCTTCCCGGGCCTGCACGGCCCCTTCGGATGCCCGCTTCGGGTGCTGCCGGTAGCGCAATGGCTCGTGCTACCCCGATGAGCCACGTCGACACCTGGGGTCACACCATCCCTACCGCGCCGGGCCGCGGCCCGCACCACGTACACGTCCGCCCGGCGCGGGGTACGCGCCGGGCGGACGTCGGGGACGGGCGGGGGACGTCAGGGCGAGGGTTTCAGGCCGAGGTCCTGGGGTACGGCGCTGCCCACCCGGGCGCGGACCGCCTCCACCGCCTCCCACTGCTCGGGGTCGAGGAACGCCAGGGCGGCGGGGAAGACCCCGTCCTGCTCCTTGAGGATGTGCTCGCGCAGCAGGTCGAGCGTGTCGATCAGCCGCCCCGGCCAGGTCGGGTCGGCGAGGAAGGAACCCTCCGCCTCGGCCAGCACCGCCTCGATCCTGCGGTGCTCGGCCTCCAGGGCGGCGATCTGCTCGGGGAACTCGACGGCCATCGCGGGGAACAGGCCGCCCTCCTCCACCTGCGTGTGCGGCACCAGCACCTCGGTGATGTGCCGGGCCAGCTCCGCCATGCGCGCGATGTGCCCGAAGCGGTGGGCGTCGCGCACCTGGGCGATGAGCCGGACGACCGTGTCGTGCTCCTGGGTGAGTTCGTCGATCGTGGTCAGGGACTGGCAGCCGCAGTACTCGCACATGGTGTGCTCTCCCCCGGGGTCAGTGGCTCTGCGCGGTCCGCGCGGGAACCTGGCGCCGGGCTACGGCGTGCCGCACCCCGGTGCTGGTGAAGGCGAGCGCCGCCGCCGCGACCGCGGCGAGCAGCAGCAGCCCGATCGCGTAGCTGCCGTACACCCCGTACAGGGCGCCCATCACCAGCGGCGGCAGGAAGCCGCCCAGGCCGCCCGCGGCGCCGACGACACCGGTGACCGAGCCGACCTTGTTCGCCGGGGCGAGCTGGGCGACCAGCGCGAAGACCGCGCCGCTGCCCGCGCCGAGCGCGGCGGCCATGGCGAGGAAGGCGATCGTGCCGACCGGGGCGAGGGACGGGGTGAGGGACTGGACGAGGGCTCCGGTGAGGACCAGGGCCAGCGAGCCGCCCAGCACCCGGACCGGGCCCACCCGGTCCGACAGCCAGCCGCCGACCGGCCGCATGGCGACCGCCAGCAGCACGAACCCGGCCATCCGGTTGGCGGCGTCCGCCTGCTCGAGGCCGTAGCCGGTCTTGAGGTAGGTGGGCAGGTAGACGGAGAAGGCCACGTAGCCGCCGAACGCGACCGCGTACAGCGCGGACGCCTGCCAGGTGACGCCGAGGCGCAGGGTGGCGCCCAGTCGGCGGGCCAGCGGCTCGGTGGGGACGGTACGGCCGGGCGCGTCGCGCAGCAGCAGCGCGGACACCACCGCGAAGACCGCGAGCGCGGCGGCGGTGATCAGGAACGGGTCCGCCATGCCGTAGGCGTCGACCAGCTTCACCGTGGTCAGCGCGCTGATCGCGGTACCGCCCATGCCGACGCCGAAGATGCCGATCGCCAGGCCGCGCCGCTCGGGCGGGAACCAGGCGCTGACCAGGGGCACACCGACGGCGAACGCGGTGCCGCCGACGCCGAGGAAGAAGCCGCCCGCCAGCAGCGCCGCCAGCGAGTCATGACCGGCGAGGCCGAGGAAGAGGACCGGGACGATGGTGACCGCCGACACCAGCGGGAACATCACCCGGCCGCCGAAGCGGTCGGTCAGCGCGCCGACCGGGATGCGGCCCAGGGAGCCGACCACCACCGGCACGGCCACCAGCAGGGACTGCTCGAAGGCGGACAGTCCCAGGGAGTCCTTGAAACGCGGACCGAGCGGGCTCAGCAGGGCCCAGGCCCAGAAGTTGACGGCGAAGCCGACGGTGGCCAGCGCCAGCATCAGCCATGCCTGCCTGGACACGGCCCCTGCCGGTGGCTCGCTCTGCTTTACAGACGGCTGGAGCATTCCGTCCGTCCCTTCCTGCTCGCGGTGGGCGGCCCCGAGTGCGGGTACGGGGGCCGCGGGCCGTCCGCTCACGGTGTGCGTGCCGGTGACCCGCAGCAACTATCCGCGCCGCGGTACGCCGCGCGGGTGGGCCGAACGGTCCTCACCGGCAGGCCCGGCGGTCCCCGTTTCCGGCTGCCGCGTTACCCGGGCGGCACCGGTGAAACGCGGCGGCCCGGCGGGCGGCGGATCAGGGCCGTTGGGCCCTAACGCGCGGTGGGTGCGGCAGGGGATGGTGGAGGGATGTTCGGCAACAACCGCCTCCGCGCTCTCGACCGGCGAGAGAGCATGCGCCTGCTGGCCAAGGCCCCGGTGGGCCGCATCGTGTACACCCGGCAGGCGCTGCCCGCGGTGCTCCCGGTCAACTTCGCCGTCGACACCGACGGCTCCGTGGTGCTGCGCACCGCGGCCGACTCGGACCTCGTGCGGGCCGTCGACGGGGTCGTCGTCGCGTTCGAGGTCGACGACTACGACGCCGAGGCGCAGACCGGCTGGAGCGTGGTCGTCACCGGCCGCGCCGACGTGGTCACCGACCCCGCCGAACACGAACGGCTGGCCCGGA
This sequence comes from Streptomyces sp. B93, assembly GCF_018070565.1. GTDB lineage: Bacteria > Actinomycetota > Actinomycetes > Streptomycetales > Streptomycetaceae > Streptomyces. Next base: position 58,993 of record NZ_JAGPXL010000012.1, on the reverse strand, counting down.
CCGGTCCGCGCTCCTGGGTGGCCAGCCGCAACGGTGTGTTCGTCCGCATCCACTCGGAGATCGTCACGGGGCGTGACATCGCCGCGGTGGCGGAGGACGGCGCCGGGGACGCCTCCTAGGGAGCCCCTTCGGGCAGGTCCGGGGCGTGGGTCCCCGCCCGTGGGCTGGGGGCGCCTTCCGGGCCGTAGCCGAAGCGGACCAGCAGGTGGGGGGAGCAGCGGCGCTGCGGGAGGCGGGCCGCCGCGCGCAGGTCGGGCCACTCCATCGCCTGGTGCAGCATCGAGGTGCGCACCCCGTGCGCGGCCGCCGTCAGCAGGACCCGCTCCAGACCCTGCCCGGCGCGCAGCCAGTCCTCCGCCCGGTCCCGCGCGGTCCACAGCAGGGCCAGCTGGACGTGCCGCTCGAACGGCAGCCTGGGCAGCCGCAGGGCGCGCAGCGGGCCGGTGAAGTCCCGCATCGGCATCCGCCCGGCGGCGTCCTGCGGGCCGAGGGCGGTGACGGGGATGCCGTAGCGGGAGTGCGCGTCCGGGGTGGTGACCCACGTACGGGCCTCGGCGGCACGGTCGGGGAAGGCGCGGTTGCGGTCCTCGGCGGCGGCGGTCAGGCGGAGCAGTCTGCGGGTGCCGCCGAAGTCCGGGAAGTACAGTCGGGCCCCCTCGGCACGGGCGGCGGCGGCCATCTCCGCCAGCACCGGCTCGGGCACCGGGCGGCCGGTGAACGGGAGCCTGCTGGTGTGGCGCCGGGCGATGGCCGGGTACAGGGAGGCGTGGTCGGGCAGGTCGGGTGGGTCACCGGCGGCGGTGACGAGCCGCACGGTCGCGAGCAGGTCGGGGTCGCGGTGGTCGGGCAGCAGGCGGACGACCGGTTCCCAGCCGAGGTGGGCGACGGCTACGCGCAGGTTGAGGACGGCGGTGCCCACGGAGAGGTACTGGGCGCGGCGGTCCGGGTCGGTGAGCGGCAGCGACCGGCGCCGGTCGAGGCGGACCGTGACGGTCCGGGTTCCCGGGTCCATTCCGAAGCGCCAGGGCTGGGTGTTGTGGATCGACGGTGCGGCGACGGCCGCGGCCAGCAGCGTCTCCAGTGCGGTGGCGTCGATCTGCGTGGTCTGCCTCGTCTGCATGACGGCTCCCTGACTGTGTCGTTCGGGGTCAACCCTTTGGGTGGGTGCGCAACCCGGGGCTACGCGGGCAACGCCGTGGCCAGCAGGACCACCCCCAACGAGCCGACCAGGGACAGGACCGCCAGGGACCTGGCCAGATCGGGACGGTGTTTGGCGTGGGCCATGCCGTGGCCGGCGGCGGCGAGCATGACCAGGACGAACAGGCCCAGTTTGGTCGCCAGGGTGCGGCCGTAGCCGGGTTCGGCGAGGGAGGCCCAGGTGACGCCCTTGTGCCAGGCGAGGGCCCAGCCGGTGCCGAGTTGGACGGGCAGGAACAGCGCGCCGGTGAGGATGCCGAACCGGCGGCCCGCCTCGGCGGTGAAGCGGTCCTTCGCGTCGGGGGCGAGCATGCGCCGGGCCAGCGGCAGGATCACCAGGGTCAGCGCGAGCTGACCGCCGACCCACAGGGCGGCCCCGGCCACGTGCAGGAACCGCACCACCGACCACCAGGTGACGGTGTCCATCACCGGCTCACCTCCACCACACCGTGGGCGCCGGACTCGGCGTGCCGCATGTCGTGGTCGACGAAGGAGTAGTGGCCCGCCTCGGGGAACGTCGTCTCCACGAAGCCGCCCTGCGCCGGGGCCAGGTCCAGCACCTGCGCGCCGCCGGGCTGGTCGGGCTTCAGCGAGTAGGCGCCCTCCTTGTAGACGGTGTCGAAGACCGTGCCGACGACGTGGAAGGCCACCCCGTCGGTCGGGCCCGCGGCCACCACCCAGAAGCGCGCCCGCTCCCCCGCCCTCACCTTCAGCGGCGCCTTGCCGTACTGCGCCGCGATGCCGTTGAACGCCCACGCGTCCGGCGTGCCCTCGCGCATCTTGGTCACCTGGGCGGTGGAGCCCGGGGTGCCCAGGTACAGCTCGGAGGAGACGAGGACGTACTCGTGGTCGACCTTCGGCAGGTCGGGCGGGTCGATGACGACCGCGCCGTACATGCCGTTGCCGATGTGCTGGAGCATCGGGGCGGTGGAGCAGTGGTAGAGCCAGGCGCCCGCCCGTTCGGCGCGGAAACGGTAGACCAGGCTCTCACCGGACTGGATGGTGCGCATGGGCCTGTCGGGTGCGAGGGACCCGGCGTGGAAGTCGATGCCGTGGCCCATGCCCTCGTCGTCGTTGACGAGCGTCACCTCGAACACGTCACCGACCTTGCCGCGCAGGGTGGGGCCGGGCGCGGTCCCGCCGAAGGTCCACATCTGCTGGGTGACGCCGGGTGCCACCTCGACGTCGGTGTGGGCGGCGCGCAGGGTGACCTGGTGGACGGTGCCGCCGGGCGCGGGGGCGAGTTCGGCGTCGCGGGCCTGCCAGCCGCCGGTGAACTCGGCGGAGAGGTCGAGCCCGGTGCCGCTGTCGGCCAGGGCGGCGTGTCCGTCGGAATGCCCGTCGGTGTGACCCTCGGTGGACCCGGTCACCACGATGTCGAGGGTCATCCCGGCGGCCCGGTGACCGGGCAGGGTGCACCACGCCTGCCGGTCCTCGGTAACGGGGCCGAGGTCGAGGGTGCGGGACTGGCCGCGGGAGAGCAGCGGGGTGGCGGGGCCGTCGTCGACCTTGAGGTCATGGCGCTGGGCGTCGTCGTTGGTGACCTCCAGGCGCAGGGCGGTACCCGCGGTGACCTCGATCCGGCTGGGCCGCACGCGCATGGAGGCCAGGGTGACCTCGACGGTGCGGGTGGCGGTCGTACCGCCGCCGCTGCCCCCGCCCGCGGCGACGGACGAACCGCCGGTGTCGCCGCCGCTGTTGGCGACCAGGACGGCCAGCGCGGTGACGAGGGCCCCGGCGGCGGTGCCCAGCAGCACCGGCCGCGGTGCGGGGCGTACGTCACGTGCCCCGCGCACCAGGACGGTGACGGTCAGGGCGAGGAAGGCCGCTCCCGCGAGCACCGCCGCCACCAGGCCCGCGGTGTCGAGGGGGCCGGGCAGCGCCAGCAGCGCGACCCCGGCGTTGAGCAGGGCCAGCCGCACGGTCCAGCCCCGCTCCAGGACCGCCCGCAGCGCGGCGCGTTCCTTGGGGGCGCCGCCGATCACGACCGGCAGCAGATAGGTGAGCGCGCCGATCAGCACCTGGGCGACGAAGCCCAGCAGCAGGACGGGGATCAGGGACCCCACGCCGTCCTGCGCCTCGGCGGGCGGACGCGCGGCCAGTACGCCCGCGTCCACGACGACACCGACGCACAGCCAGCCGACGGAGGCGCCCAGCATCCACGCCGCCGCCGCGGAGACGGGGCTGCGCCCGCGCACCGTACGGGCGAACAGCTCCACCGCCAGGGCCAGTCCGGCGGCGTACCCGGCGAGCCCGGCCACCGCCGCCCAGCGCCACCCGGCGGCCAGCGCGACGACGGTGACGAGCAGACCGGTGCCGGTCACGGCCAGCACCCGGCGGGCGGTCCTCGTGGTGCGCTCGGACATCCGGACGCCCAGCACGGTGGGCCAGAGCATGAACAGGGTGCCCAGCACCGGCAGTCCGATCCAGCCGAGCAGGGTGATGTGGACGTGGGCGAGGCGCAGCCCGGCGTACGCGCCGGTTCCGGCGTGGCCCGAGGCCAGCAGCCAGCCCAGCACCGCGCCGCCGAGCAGCGCCGCCGTGGCCGCCCGGTAGTAGCCGACGACGGGGGCGAGCCGCCCGCCGAGCGCGCCCCGGCCCATGCGCACCAGCACCACCAGATGGGCGGCGACGGCGGCGACGAGCAGCGCGCAGGCGGCGCCGGTCAGCAGCGGCAGGTCGGCCCACACCCCGGTGAGCAGTCCGGCTACGGCGACGTTGACGGCGGCCAGCCGGGCGGTGCTCCAGCGTTCGTCGGGCCGCCGGGCGTGCAGCAGCGCGGTGGCGAAGTGCTCGCTCCAGATGACGATGGCGGTGGTGGCGGCGCCGAGCAGGAACAGGTGGATCGCCAGCCAGCGGGCGATGGGCAGGCTCCGCTGGGCGAATGCCGCGGCCAGGGCCAGCGCGAGCCAGCCCGCCACGAGGACGTGGGCGCGCAGATGACGGGCTTTCACACCGGACGGCCGGTACCCGCCGTGGCGGGTGGGTGGTGCGAGGTCGACGGGCTTGCCGGTCACGTTGCTCCTTGCGAGGGCGCCCCGCCGGCCAGTACGGCCGCCAGCTCCCGCTGGTGGGGGAAGGTTCCGGGGCGGTAGCCGCACCAGGGCTCCTCGGCGTACGGGTCGCCGGTGACGCCGTAGGCGCGGGACCGGGAGCCGCCGCACACCCGGCGGAACTCGCAGGCCCCGCAGCGCCCGCCGAGCCGGTCGGCGTCGCGCAGTCCGGTGAAGAGTTCGGAGGTGCGGTAGATCTCGGTCAGCGGGGTGTCGCGGACGCTGCCCGCGCCCAGCGGGAGGAAGCCGCTGGGGTGGACGGTGCCGGTGTGCGAGACGAAGACGAAGCCGCGTCCGGCGTTGACGTCCAGCGGGGGCCTGCGGGCGCGTCGGCCGCCGGTGTCGAGGCCGAGGTCGGCGGCCCGCTCCCGCAACTCCTGGTACAGGGGCCCGAGCCGCAGCGCGCTCACATGGTCCTCGCCGAGGTCGGCGAGGATCTTGCGCTGGAGGGCGACGCGGCGGAAGTGGTGGGCCTCGGTGGTCTTGGCGGGGACGGTCAGGCCGACGTCGTGGACGAAGTTGAGGACGTCCTCGGTCTCGGCGGGGGTGAGCACGCCGAGCGCGCGGCCACGGCCGGTGGGCACCAGGAAGAAGGCGCTCCACAGCATCGCGCCGTGCTCGTGGACGAGTTGGACGACGCCGGGCAGGTCGTGCAGGTTGCGGCGGGTGACGGTGGTGTTGATCTGCACCTTCATCCCGAGGGCGCGGGCGGCGTCCCAGGCGTCCAGGGTCCACCTGTAGACGCCGGGCACGCCGCGGAAGCCGTCGTGGAGTTCGGCGGTGGAGCCGTCCAGGCTGAGGGAGAGCCCGACCGCGCCCGCCTCGTGCACCTCACGGAGGCGCTCGGGGGTGAGGGTGGGCGTGCCGGAGGGGGAGACGGCGACGCGGACGCCCGCCTGTTCGCCGTACGCGATGAGTTCGAGCAGGTCGGGCCGCTGGAACGGGTCGCCGCCGGTGATGACGAACAGCGGGGCGGGGTGTCCGAACGCGGCGACCTGATGGAGCAGGTCCTTGGCGGCGGCGGTGTCCAGCTCGCGCGGGTCGCGGTCGGGGACCGCCTCGGCGCGGCAGTGCAGACAGGCCAGCGGGCAGGCCCGGGTGGACTCCCAGATGACGATGAACGGCTTGTCGGCGACGTTCTGGTGCTGGCGGCGGATCGCCCGGACGGCGCTCACCGGTGCCACCGCGCGATGTGGGTGTGCTGGGTGGGTCCGGCCGCCCGGGAGTCAGGGCAGACGTGGTGGGCGGCCGGACGGTGACCGGCCCGGAGCCGGTACGGCGCCCGCCGCGGAGAGTGACGGGGGAGACAGCCGCACGGGCGCGGGTTGCGGTCGTACACGGGAGAACCTCCGGGTCGGTCGTGGATCAGCCTCCGGCATCGGAGGGGTGCGGCGCGGCGGCCGATGAGCCCTTGGCGGTGGGCCGAAGGTCCCTCGTCGCCGGACGAACCGTCAGGAGCGGGACCCGAGGGCGTCCGCGCCCGCCACCAGCACCGCGCCCACGCCGGTCAGCGCGGCCCCCAGACCCGCGACCAGGGTGGTGATCTCCCAGGCCTGGTAGGCGGAGAGGAGGGAGGCGCGCAGGGACTCGCCCATGAAGGCGGTCTGCCGCAGCTCGGTCAGCTTCTCGTCGTCGCCGCCGGTGGCGTGCAGTTCCTCCGTCACCTCGGCGTAGGCGCGTCCCCCGGTCGCCTTGGCGACATGGTCCTTGATCAGCTCGGCGTAGGCGCGGGCCTGCGGGCCGGTCTCCACGGTCGTGCCCGCGTACCGGGCGAGGTGGGCGGGCAGCCCGCCCTCGGGGAACGTGATCTTCTGGGCGGCCAGTTCGCCGCGGATCTGGGTACGGCCGCCGCGGGCGCGCCACAGCATCACGGGCCCGGCCGCGAGCAGACCCGCGCCGACCGTGGTGGCGAGGAGACCGGCCCGGTTACGGCACCCGCTCATGACGTCACTTCCTCGGCGCCGCGCGCGGCGCGGTGGCTGAACCGCAGCCGCCAGGTCTCGGGGCCGCGCTCCAGGTACTCGGTGGCGAAGACGCCGGGGCGGCGCTCCTCCAGCTGCGCGAGCAGCGGCAGCGGGTCGTGGGAGGCGACCAGCACCATGGAGTCGCCCGGGGGGACGGTGTCCAGGGTGTGGAAGACGGTGGCGTGCCGGACGGCGTGCGGGATGGTCTGTACGTCGAGTTCCAGCTCGCCGCTCTCCTGGGCGCCGCAGCCGCAGCCGCCACAGCCGCAGCCGTCCTGGGTCATCGGGTCGTCGGTCATGTTCTCGGCCTTCGTGCGATCGGTACCGGGGTCCGGGTCAGCGGGTGTCTCGTGGTCGATACGGTCGTGCAGGTCCGCGAGCAGGGCGGGCAGGGGGACTTGGGGTGCCGCCGCGAGCAGCGGCAGGACCAGGCCGTTCTCCTTGGCGAGATGCTCCTCGAACAGCACCTGGAGGGCGCGGGCCTCGGCGGCGGCGAGGGCCGGGTCGGTGGCGTGCCGCAGGGACTCGACGAGCGCGGCCAGACAGCGGTGCTCGCCGACCAGTCCCTCGATGAGCAGCCGGGTGTCGGGCAGCCGCCGGGCGACCGGGTAGAGCACCGTCTCCTTCGCCGCGGCGTGCGGCAGGAGGTCACGGTCGCAGAAGGCGACCAGGCCGGTGTGCAGCCGTCGGGCGGCGCCCGGGTCCCGGCCCGTGGCGGTGAGCAGCAGCGAGACACGTCCGGCCAGTTCACCGGCGATCCGCGCGTGGTGTGCCTCGGCGGCTTCGAGGGCGGTGGCGTCCTCGGGGGCCGACGCGAGGGTCAGAGCGCTCATGGAGGTTGGTCTCCAGTGGGTCAACGGCCGGGTCGGACCGGCCGGTGCGATGGGTTTTGTCCGCCACGCCCCTGAGGGAACCGGTGGACCGGCCGGGGCGGGTCGGGCCACCCGGGTGGGGCGTGGCGGACCGTCGTCCGGCGTGATCAGTCGGGGTGCCGGACGGTGTGACCTGACCGGAAGCGCGCCCCGCGGGCCGCGGCCCCAGGCACGAGAAGACGGGGCCCGGCGGCCGAGCGGCGGTCGTGGCGTCGGCTTCCGGTCGGTCGAGAACAGCTTCTCTCGTACGGGGGTGGTGGGGGCGTGGGCCGGACGGTCCCTGTGGGCGTGCCCACCGGTCCCCGTGTCCTGGGGCGGACAGGGTCCAATGGCCGGAGGGTGGGGGCTTGTCGGCCCAGGCGGGGGCTGGGCGCGGGTGCTTAGCGTCGCGGCCCAAGGGCTCCGCGATCTCGGGCCGCCCGGGGGTGGGTCACGCGGCCCGGCGCTGGCGGAGTACCGCCGCCGCACCCCAAAGGACGTGCATGTTCCTCGAAGATCTTCGGACTGCCTGTGTCAAGGACCCGGCGTTGCGTGGTGCCCGGCGGGTGGAGGTGTTGCTGTATCCGGGGCTGTGGGCCGTCTGGTCGCACCGGGTCGCGCACCAACTGCACCGGCTCCGGGTGCCGTTCGTGCCGCGTTTGCTGTCGCAGGTGGCCCGCGCGCTGACCGGGATAGAGATCCATCCGGGCGCGGTCATCGGGCGCCGGTGCTTCATCGACCACGGCATGGGTGTGGTGATCGGTGAGACCGCCGTCCTCGGTGACGACGTGATGCTGTACCACCGGGTCACCCTGGGCGGCACCGGCTGGTGGACGGACACGTCCGACGGGCGCCGTCACCCCAGCGTCGGCGACCGGGTGGTGCTCGGCGTCGGCGCCACGGTCCTGGGGCCGGTGCACATCGGCCACGACACGCTCGTCGGCGCCCACTCCCTCGTCCTGCGGGACGTCCCGGCCCACTCCCGGGTCTGCTCCCCCATGACCTCCCACCAACCCAAGCACCTACGCAGAAGGACGTCCCATGACAGCGATCCACCCCTCCGTCACCGCGTTGATCGGCCGCACCCCCCTGGTGGAGCTGCGCCGCTTCGGTGAGGACCTCCCGGCCCGGCTGGTCGCGAAGCTGGAGTCCGCCAACCCCGGCGGCAGTGTGAAGGACCGCATCGCCCTGGCGATGATCGAGGACGCCCGGGAGACCGGCGCCCTCCGCCCCGGTCAGCGGATCGTCGAGCCGACCAGCGGCAACACCGGCATCGGCCTGGCGATGGTGGCGGCGGCCCAGGGGCAGCCGGTGACGTTCACCATGCCGGAGAGCATGAGTGTGGAGCGCCGCGCCCTGCTGCGGGCGTACGGGGCGGAACTGGTGCTGACCCCGGCCGCCGAGGGCATGCGGGGTGCCGTCGCCCGGGCCGCCGAACTGGCGGACGCCCACGGCTGGTTCATGCCACAGTAGTTCCGCAACCCGGCCAACCCCGAGGTGCACCGCCGGACCACGGCCCAGGAGATCTGGCAGGACACCGAGGGCGGGGTGGACGTGCTGGTGGCCGGGGTCGGCACCGGGGGCACCGTGACCGGGGTCGGGCAGGTGCTGAAGGAGAAGAAGCCGGGGGTCACGGTGGTGGCCGTGGAACCGGCGGAGTCGGCCGTGCTGTCCGGCGGCGACCCGGGGCCGCACCGCATCCAGGGACTGGGCGCCGGATTCGTCCCGGATGTCCTGGACACCGATGTATACGACGCGGTACGGCGCGTCTGTCTGGCCGAGGCCCAGGACGCGGCCCGTCGGCTCGCCCGTACCGAGGGCGTCCTCGCCGGGGTCTCCAGCGGGGCGGCCCTGCACGCCGCCACCGCCGTCGCCCGGGACCCCCGGCACGAGGGGGACCTGGTCGTGGTGGTGCTGCCGGACACGGGTGAGCGGTATCTCAGCACGGACCTGTTCTCATGAACCCGCGCGCCGGTCCCGGGTCCGGAGGGCCCTCCCCCGGGGCCCGGGACCGGGCCGGTAGGTCGCCCGGTCAGGGACCTTCGGCCCCAGTTGCGAAACACGGCCGGAACCTAGCGTCTTCCCTCATGGAGAACGACCAGAACGCACGGCCCAAGCAGTCGCACGCGGCCCAGGACTGGCCGCTGGCGGCCCGGCGGCTGCTGACCCGCCGCGAGACGTCGGCCGACGGCCGCGCGGTGTTCGGTGAGAACGACGGAAAGTGGGAGGGCTTCTACCGGGACCGCTGGGCGCACGACAAGGTGGTGCGCTCCACGCACGGTGTGAACTGCACCGGTTCCTGCTCGTGGATGGTGTACGTCAAGGACGGCATCATCACCTGGGAGCACCAGGCCACCGACTACCCGTCGATCGGCGCGGACTGTCCCGAGTACGAGCCGCGCGGCTGCCCGCGCGGTGCGTCGTTCTCCTGGTACACCTACTCCCCCAGCCGGGTCCGCTACCCGTATGTACGCGGCGCCCTGCTGAAGCTGTGGCGGGAGGCCCGGCGCAGGCTGGGCGACCCGGTGGCGGCGTGGGCGGAGATCACCGGCGACCCGGCGAAGGCGCGGGCGTACAAGCGGGCCCGCGGCAAGGGCGGCCTGGTGCGCGCCGACTGGGACGAGGTGTCCGAGCTGGTCGCCGCCGCCCATGTGCACACGGTGAAGCGGTACGGGCCCGACCGGGTCGCCGGGTTCTCCCCGATCCCCGCGATGTCGATGGCGTCGTTCGCCTCGGGCGCCCGGTTCATGTCGCTGATCGGCGGCACGCTGCTGTCGTTCTACGACTGGTACGCGGACCTGCCGATCGCCTCGCCGCAGGTCTTCGGCGACCAGACGGACGTTCCGGAGGCCGCGGACTGGTGGAACGCCGGGTACCTGATCATGTGGGGCTCCAACATCCCCGTGACCCGCACGCCCGACGCGCACTTCCTCACCGAGACCCGCTACAACGGCACGAAGATCGTCGCCGTCAGCCCGGACTACGCCGACAACGTCAAGCACGCCGACGAGTGGATGTCCCCGCACCCGGGGACGGACGGCGCGCTCGCGATGGCGATGGGCCATGTGATCCTCAAGGAGTTCCTGGTCGACCGTGAGGTGCCGTACTTCCGGGACTACCTGCGGAAGTTCACCGACGCGCCGTTCCTGGTCGCCCTGAAGGAGCGCGGGGACGGGCACGTCCCGGACGGGTTCCTGACCGCGGCCGACCTGGGCCGTGACACCGAGCACGCCGAGTTCAAGACCGTCCTGCTGGACGCGGCCACGGGTGAGCCCGTGGTACCCAACGGCTCCCTCGGTTTCCGGTGGGGAGAGACCGGTCAGGGCCGCTGGAACCTTGAACTCGGCGACACCGTTCCCGAGCTGAGCCTGCTGGAGCGGGCCGAGGAGACCGTCGAGGTCACCTTGCCGCGCTTCGACGAGGGCGGTTCCACGATGGTGCGCGGAGTGCCCGTGCGCCGGGTCGGCGGGCGGCTGGTCACCACCGTCTTCGATCTGATGCTGGCGCAGTACGGCGTCGTACGGCCGGGGCTGCCCGGTGTGTGGCCGACCTCGTACGACGACGCCTCGCAGCCGTACACCCCGGCGTGGCAGGAGACCATCACCTCCGTGCCCGCCGAGCAGGCGGCGCGGATCGGGCGGGAGTTCGCGCGCAACGCGGAGCGGACCAACGGGCGGTCGATGATCGCGCTCGGCGCGGGCACCAACCACTGGTTCCACTCCGACACCATCTACCGGGCGTTCCTCGCGCTGGTGACGATGACCGGCTGCCAGGGCGTCAACGGCGGCGGCTGGGCGCACTACGTCGGCCAGGAGAAGATCCGCCCGATCACCGGCCTCCAGCACCTGGCGTTCGCCTTCGACTGGCAGCGGCCGACCCGGCACATGGCGGGCACCTCGTACTGGTACCTGAACACCGACCAGTGGCGGTACGAGGCGTTCGGCCCGGACGAGCTGGCATCGCCGCTGGGTGAGGGCCGGTTCGCGGGCAAGTCGACGGCCGACGTGCTGGCGCAGGCGGTGCGGCTCGGCTGGACGCCGGGGCACCCGGGCTTCAACCGCAACCCGCTCGACCTCACCGACGAGGCGGCCGAACAGGGCAAGAGCGTCCCCGAGCACATCGTGGACGAGCTGAAGTCGGGGAACCTGAGGTTCGCCGCCGAGGACCCCGACGACCCCGCCAACTTCCCGCGCGTGCTGACCGTGTGGCGGGCCAACCTGCTGGGCTCCTCCGGCAAGGGCAACGAGTACTTCCTGCGGCACCTGCTCGGCACCGACGCCGCCGTCCGCTCCGCCGAGACCCCGCCCGAGAGGCGCCCGCAGGACGTGGTGTGGCGGGACGAGGCGCCCGAGGGCAAGCTCGACCTGCTGGTCACCATGGACTTCCGGATGACGTCCACCAGCCTGATGTCCGACGTGGTCCTCCCGGCGGCCACCTGGTACGAGAAGGACGACCTGTCCTCCACGGACATGCACCCCTTCGTGCACGCCTTCACCCCGGCGATCGCGCCGCCCTGGCAGGCCCGCACCGACTACGACACCTTCCTCACCATCGCCGACCGGTTCAGCGAGCTGGCCCGCGAGCACCTGGGCACCCGCACCGATGTCCTCGCCGTACCGCTGCTGCACGACACCCCCGACGAACTCGCCCAGCCCGGCGGCGTCGTACGGGACTGGAAGACCGGCGAGTGCGAGCCGATCCCCGGCAGGACCATGCCGAAGCTCGTCGTCATCGAGCGCGACTACACCGCCGTGGCGGAGAAGATCCGCGCGGTCGGCCCGCTGCTCGACAAGCTCGGCACGACCACCAAGGGCGTCACCGTCCACCCCGACAAGGAGATCGAGGAGCTGCGCCACCGCAACGGCACGGTCCGCGACGGCATCGCCGCCGGACGCCCGTCGCTGGCGACCGCCACCCACATGTGCGAGGCGATCCTCGCCCTCTCCGGCACCACCAACGGGCGCCTCGCCACCGAGGGCTTCCGGGAGCTGGAGCGGCAGACCGGCAGCGAGGGCCTGGTGGAACTCGCCTCCGAGCGGGAGGCCGAGCGGATCACCTTCGCCGACACCCGCACCCAGCCGCGCGCCGTGATGACGTCGTACGAGTGGTCGGGCTCGGAGACCGGTGGCCGCCGCTACTCCCCGTTCGTCATCAACGTCGAGCACCTCAAGCCCTGGCACACGCTCACCGGCCGTCAGCACTTCTACGTACAGCACGACTGGATCAACGAGCTGGGCGAGCAACTGCCCGTCTACCGGCCGCCGTTGAACACGCCCCGGCACTACGGCGACGAGCAGCTCCGCGACCGGGGCCGGGCGGAGGTCACCGTCCGCTACCTCACCCCGCACTCGAAGTGGTCCATCCACTCGAACTACCAGGACAACAAGTACATGCTCGACCTGTCCCGGGGCGGCCCCACGATCTGGATGTCCACCACCGACGCCGAGAAGATCGGCGTCAGGGACAACGAGTGGATCGAGGCGTACAACCGCAACGGCGTCGTCGCCGCCCGAGCCGTGGTCACGCACCGGATGCCGGAGGGCACGGTGTACATGTACCACGCCCAGGACCGCAACGTGAACGTGCCGAAGACCGAGGTCAGCGGCAAGCGCGGCGGCATCCACAACTCGCTGACGCGGCTGCTGGTCAAGCCCACCCACCTCGCCGGCGGCTACGCCCAGTTCACCTACGCCTTCAACTACTACGGCCCGACCGGAAACCAGCGAGACGAGGTCACGGTCATCCGCCGCCGCTCGCAGGACGTGGAGTACTGACATGCGCGTGATGGCGCAAATCGCGATGGTCATGAACCTCGACAAGTGCATCGGCTGCCACACCTGCTCGGTCACCTGCAAGCAGACGTGGACCAACCGCACCGGCGTCGAGTACGCCTGGTTCAACAACGTCGAGACCAAGCCCGGCGTCGGCTACCCGCGCCGCTACGAGGACCAGGAGCAGTGGAAGGGCGGCTGGACGCTGGACAGGAAGGGCCGTCTGGTCCTGCGCTCCGGCGGCCGGGTGCGGCGCCTGCTGTCGCTGTTCTCCAACCCGGACCTGCCCTCCATCGAGGACTACTACGAGCCGGTCACCTACGACTACGACAACCTCGTCAACGCCCCCGCGGGCACCGACGTCCCCGTCGCCCGTCCGCGCTCGGTCCTCACCGGCAAGCCCACCGCCATCACCTGGGGCGCCAACTGGGAGGACGGCCTGGGCGGCGCGGCCGAGAACGCGGGCGGCGACCCCAACCTGAGCGGTGAGTGGGCCGAGAAGGTCAAGTTCGAGTTCGAGCAGACCTTCCTCTTCCACCTGCCCCGGCTGTGCGAGCACTGCCTCAACCCGGCCTGTGTGTCGGCGTGCCCGTCCGGCGCGATGTACAAGCGGGTCGAGGACGGCATCGTCCTGGTCGACCAGGACAAGTGCCGCGGCTGGCGGATGTGCGTGACGGCGTGCCCGTACAAGAAGGTGTACGTCAACCACGCCACCGGCAAGGCCGAGAAGTGCACGTTCTGTTTCCCGCGCATCGAGGCCGGACAGCCGACGGTGTGCTCGGAGACCTGTGTGGGCCGGCTGCGCTACCTGAGCCTGCTCCTCTACGACGCCGACCGGGTCGGCGAGGCGGCGGCGACGCCGGACGAGAAGGACCTGCTGGACGCCCAGCGGAACGTCTTCCTCGACCCGCACGACCCCGCCGTCATCGCCGCCGCCCGGGAGTCCGGCATCCCGGAGGACTGGCTGGACGCGGCGCGCCGCTCCCCGGTGTACGCGCTGGTGTCCAAGTACAAGGTCGCCCTGCCGCTGCACCCGGAGTACCGCACCCTGCCGATGGTCTGGTACGTGCCGCCGCTCTCCCCCGTCCTGGACGCGGTGACCAGCGCGGGCGGCAACCAGGACGACCCCGACCACGTCTTCGCCGCCGTCACCCGGCTGCGCATCCCGCTGGAGTACCTGGCGGAGCTGTTCACCGCCGGGGACACCGACGTCGTGGGCGGTGTGCTGATGAAGCTGACCGCGCTGCGCTCCTTCATGCGGGAGCGGACCCTCGGCGAGCCCGGCGACGAGACCGTGGTCAAGGCGGTCGGGATGACCGCCCGGGAGGCGGAGGACCTGCACCGGCTGCTCGCCGTCGCCAAGTACGAGGACCGGTACGTCGTCCCGGCCGCGCACAAGGAGGACGCGGCGGCGCTCACCGCCATGGAGGACCGCTGCCCGGTGGAGACGTCCGGCGACCCGCAGCCCACCGACGGCCGCCGCGTGATGCTCGGCATCCCGACCCTGCGCCGCGCCTCGACCGGAGGAAAGCCGTGAGCCCCCTGCCGACCACCGTGCCCGGCATCGTCCGCACCCGGGTGAAGGCGGCCCTGCGCCGCCCGCACCGGGACGCCGCCCCGCTCACCCCCGAGCAGGAGGAGACCCGCGCCCTGCTGCTGCGGCTGATGTCGCTGCTGCTCCAGTACCCGGACGACTCACTGGCCGCGGCCCGCCCGGTGCTGACGGCGACCGTCGAGGCACTGCCGCCGTCGGAGGCCGCGACGGAACTCGGTGAGTTCGTCCGCTATTTCGTGGACCAGGAGACGGACGAACTGGAGCGGCACTACGTCGAGATGTTCGACCTGCGCCGCAAGAGCAGCCTCTACCTGACGTACTACCTGCACGGCGACACCCGCCGCCGCGGCATGGCCCTGCTCACCCTGGCCCAGCGCTACCGCGCCACCGGCTGGGACGTCGACGGCGGTGAGCTGCCCGACCACCTGCCCGTGGTCCTGGAGTACGCCGCCCTCGCCGGGCCGCGCGCCGGGGAGGCGCCGCTGCGTCAGCACCGGCGCGGCATCGAACTGATCCACCGGGCGCTGACGGACGCGGACTCCCCGTACCGGCACGTCCTGGCGGCGCTGGTCACACTCCTGCCGCCGCCCACGGAGGCCGACCTGAACGCGGTCGCCGAACTGGCCGCGCAGGGCCCGCCGAACGAGGACGTCGGCCTGGACCCGTACGGCGCGGACGGGCTGTTCGCCCCGCCCGGCACCTTCGTCCCACCCGCCCCCGCCCCGCCGACGACCGTGGAAGGTCACCGATGAACGTCTCCGGAACCGACCTTGTGCTCTGGCTCGCCCTGCCCTACATCTGCCTCGCCGTGTTCGTCGTGGGGCACGTCTGGCGGTTCCGGCAGGACCAGTTCGGCTGGACCTCCCGCACCAGCCAGCTCCTGGAGCACCGCTGGCTGCGCTTCGGCAGCCCGCTGTTCCACATCGGCGCCTTCATGGTGATCGCCGGACACGTGGTGGGCCTCGCCGTCCCCGCGTCCTGGACGGAGGCCGTCGGCATCACCGAGCACGCCTACCACACCACCGCGGTGTGGGCGGGCTCGGTCGCCGGGGTCGCCATGGTGGCGGGGCTCGGCATGCTCTGCGCGCGCCGCCTGCTGACCCGCAGCATCCGCCTGGGCACCGACCGCAGCGACAAGCTCCTCTTCCCGCTGCTCGCGGCCACGGTGCTGCTCGGCATCGTCGCCACCGCCGCGCACAACGTCTTCGGCGCGGGCTACGACTACCGCTCCACCGTCTCCGTCTGGTTCCGCGGCCTGTTCACCCTCCAGCCGGAGCCGGAGGCCATCGCGGGCGCCCCGCTGCTGTTCCAGCTGCACGCCCTGACCGCCTGCCTGCTCTTCGCTGCCTGGCCGTTCACCCGCCTGGTGCACGTGTGGAGCGCGCCGGTCGGCTACCTGGTCCGCCCGTACGTGGTCTACCGCCGCCGGGCCGCCGCCCCGGCCCGGCAGGACACCACCGCCGCCGGCCAGCGGCAGCACCGCCGCGCGGCATGAGACCGGTCAGCGACGCCGGCCCGCAGCCCCGCACCGGACCGGCACCCGCCCCGTCGGCGGACCGGCGGACCGGCTGGCTGATGACGGTGACCGGCCTCGTCGGCTGGCTGGCGTCCTTCCGCCTCACGGTCGACGACTGGCACGTGCTGAAGGACCCGCACTACCGGCCGTCCTGCGACATCAACCCTGTGATCGGCTGCGGCAGCGCGATGGCCAGCCCCCAGGGCAACCTGCTCGGCTTCCCCAACATGCTGCTCGGCCTCGCCGCGTTCGCCGCGGTCGCCGCGCTGGGTGTGGCGGTGGTGACGGGCTCGCGCCTGCACCGGGGCGTATGGCTGACGCTCACCGCGGGAGCGCTCGCCGGGGTCGTCTTCGTTCACTGGCTGATCTGGCAGTCGCTGTACTCGATCAACCGTCTCTGCCCGTACTGCGCGGTGGTGTGGATCGTCACCATCGCCCTGTTCTGGTACCTGACCCTGCACACCTTCCGCCACCGCGTCGGCCTCGCCGTACGGGAGAACCACTGGCTGATCCTGTCCGGCTGGTACGGCGTGATCCTGATCCTCGTCGCCACCCGCTTCTGGACGTACTGGAGCGGCCTGCTGTGACGGAGTGCCTGTCCCTGTCCCTGCCCCCGAAGGAGCAAGCCCCATGTCCGCCACCGTGATCACCGACCTCGCCGCCGAACTCCCCCTCCCCGAGGACGGCACCCTCAGCCGCGTCCTCTACCGCGACGACCGCCTCCGCGTGGTCGGCTTCGCCTTCGCCACCGGCCAGGAACTGACCGAGCACACCTCGGCCCTGCCCGTCGTCATCCAGGTCGTCAAGGGCCGCCTCGACCTGGTCCTCGGCGAGGAGAAGACCGAGGCGGGCCCCGGCACCTGGGTCCACCTCCCGGCCCGCCTCCCCCACACGGTCCGCGCCACCGAGCCCACGATCATGCTGCTGACGATGCTGCCGTGAAGCCGCCCTCCTTGAGGGCACCGACGAACACCCGCCACTCATCGGCCCCGAAGGCTATGACGGGACCGTGGGGCCGCTTGCTGTCACGGACGGGGACGACGGCGGCGAACCCGTCGGAGACTTCGAGGCAGGCGCCGCCGTCTTGGTTGCTGTGGCTACTCTTGCGCCACGACGTTTCCCTGAGGCCGACGATTCGCACGGCGCTTCCTCCAACATGCGCAGGATGTAATTCCGTGACTCGGCCCGGGACAAGGCCAGGTCGCGCACAGAATCGTACGCCTTCTGGAGGCGCACAACGGGCGTGGATTCTTCGATGAGTTCGCCCCGGTAGCCGTTCTCGGTCGCTGGGAAGACCTCGACCTCGACGGCGGAACGGCCAGCATCCACCGCTCCCTCCAGCGCACCCGCACCAGCGGCCTGACCACCCTGGACACCAAGACCCGCGCTTCCGAACGCCGCATCGCCCTCCCCACCAAGTGCATTCACTCGCTCAAGAGCCACCGGGAACACCAGCAGGAAGAACGTCAGGCCGCAGAAACGGGCTGGACGGACAACGGACTCGTCTTCACCACCACAATCGGCAGCCCCCTCGACCCCACCAACCTGACTCGGCGCTTCGGCCGACTCCGCCGTCGGGCAGGGCTTCGCCGCATCCGTTTCCACGACCTCCGGCGCTCGACCGCCACTCTGCTCCTTGAGCAGGGCGTCGACCTCGTCGTAATCAAGGAACTCCTCGGCCACGCCCACATCGGCGTCACCGCTGGCGTCTACGCCCACGTACGACTCCGCCTCCAGCGCCAGGCCATCGATGCCCTCGGCACCGCCCTCAGCCCGACCGACGACGGCCCTGACGCCCCACCCTCCGCAGCCGACGTCCGCTAACGTTGCCGTCAGAGTGGGCCCGGGTGTCACAGAAACAATTTCCGTGACACCCGAGCCCACTCTTATTCGCCTGTTAGCGAATTAGAACTCCCACCATCAGGCAGATGACTCACACCTGAAATGGGGTTTCGCTTGCATCAGCTAGCGAGTTTCCTCACCCATTGCGACGAGAGCCCCACGGGCAGCGTCAATGACATCATCCCATACCCGCGTTTGGATGATTTCCGCATCAGATGATGACGGTACAGAAATTGCGCGGTCCAGCACCGAATTCAGGGCCTGCATAGCTGCAACTTCCTCTTCATCAACGAGGACGAAACCCAGCCTCCCGCGCGGTTCCGCGAGAACGCCAGAATCATCGAAAAAATCTAGCGCCTCATCGAGACCGGAAATGCCTGAATCCCTCGACATCCAGTTCTCCTCCTGCCAACCCTTGTCACTCAGCCTGACCAGCCAGTCGATCAACTGAGCGCGGATCCAAGGAGTCTGTAGTTCAGCGGTCTTAGGGGGCATTCCAGCTCCTCCATGTCTGCCACTCACTAAGGGGAACATGGGCTTCCACGGGGTAATCCTGAATTCTTGCTCCAGCTGGAAGCAACTGGCCCCCTCTGCCGACGATCCTGCCACCCGAGTTGATTATGACGTGATCAACCTGCTGACTCCCCCACTGCGAATTGGGATCCCCCCTATCGATACGAACACTGTCCTGGCCCCTCGGAGCCCGCCACACAAAACCTTGCTTACTATCGTTCTTCTTGAACTTCTTGGTCATGTTGGGGCCCGACCAGCCGCTGGGGATTTTTCCGCTTCCATACGGGAACCACCCCGGCCCGATCTCCGGGCAACCGCCAGAATTATGGACGAGTACTGGCGTGGCCCCCGCCAGCACATAGTACGTGTGCTACGCGGTACCCCTCTACCTGCTTTTTCGCTGGTCAGCGTGGGTTTTGCGTTCCGCTGGCGTCCGTGGTTGTGCGGGGGAATCCGTGGGTGTTGCCGTCGCTACTGCCGCCAGGAGCGGGCGGCTGGCGCTGGTGCCATTTCTCGCCCCGCCGGTCACCGTGGAGTTTGTCGGGCCACCGTGTACGCGGTCGGGCCAGTAAGCCCAGTCCCTGTGCCGTCGAGCATGTCCAGGACCTCGAAGCCGGCGCCCTCCGCGTAGCGTTCGAGCTCCTGGGGGAACAGGACACGTCTGCGGATCTCGTCTCGAGCCTCGTCGCCTGAGGGAAGCATCCAGTGCCGGTGCATGGTGTTGATCTGGGTCCGCAGGTCCCACGTGTGGCGGATGGTGACGGTCGCGGATCCCGTCGGGGTGTCGACCGTGGCGGTGGTTGTCTCAGTCCGGGTGATCGGGGCGACGGGAGAACACAGCACGAGCAGCGCTCCCGGCCGGGCGTGAGCCGCGAAAGTGGCGAAGACCTGACCGATGTCGTTGTTGTCGTGCACGTAGGCGAGGCTGTTGCCCATGCAGGTCACCACGTCCACGCGGCTGCCGAGTCGTACGGTGCGCATGTCGCCAGTGCGGATGTCGAGCCCGGGACGGGCCTGGTGGGCGTAGTCGACCAGGCCGGGCTGGAGGTCCACGCCGATGCACTCGAAGCGCTTGGCCAGGATCTCCAGGTCCCGGCCGGTACCGCATCCGAAGTCGACCAGGGTCCGGGCGTCCGGCCGGTGCGACTCGATCAGGCTCTGGCACATTCCGGCGCTTGTGCTGTCGGACTGGACCATGTCGTAAAGTGCCGGATCGCGGTACAGGAGGTTGGTGGCTTCCACGTGCTCGGCTTCCGTCTCGGGGCTGGTCACATGAGGCTTCGCAGTCCAACCTCCAGGGCGAGCACATCGCACAGCAGATCGGGGATGACCGGCGCGGAGTCGGCGTTCGTCCGCGCCTGGGCGAGAGCCTTGCCGTCAACGTAGCCGAGGTCCACCAGGATGGACTCCTTCAGCATGTCGTCCAAGACCGGCAAGCCGTAGGAACGTAAACCCTTCTCCAGGACGGCCAGGAAGTTCTCCGGTTCGGCCGGCGCGGCCACCCACTCGGGCAGCCCGGCCCGCCGGATCCGCTCGCGGAACAACGCCTTGCCGCGCTTGTACTCGTGCGGTAGCTGCTCCATGAACCGCACGATCCGCGGGTGCGCGAGCGGGTTCACCGGCCAGATCCCGGCCCGGAGGAATCCGGGGTTGTGCATCCCGAACGCCATCAGGGTCGGTACGGGCAGTACCGGGATGGGCGCCAGATGCTCGTTCACCTCGGCGAGTGCTCGGGCTGCCTTGGCTCCGAGCCACGGTGCGGGTTCGGGTGTCGGCAGTTCGGCCTGTGTCCTGGAGTGGTGGGCGTTGATCTCGTCGCCGCCGCTGCCCGTGAACATCACCTCGCACCGCCGTACGGCTGCCTGCTCGCGCACGACATCGAACGCCTCCTGATAGAAGGCTCCCGCCGGATCGTGCGGCTTGCACAGATCGCGCACGCCTCCAGCGCAGAAGGGTGGGTGCTGCATGGCGGGCGTGGCCGTGTCCCGGAAGCCGCAGTGCTCCACAAGGGCCCGACGCCGCTCGCTCTGTTGCCTGCCGGTGCTTCCTCCCACCAGCAGGCCGAAGCTGTACACCTCGGGGAAGCGGGCTGCTTTCACGGCCAGGGCGACGTTCCCGGAGTCCGCGCCGCCCGACAGCTCAACACCCACACATCCAATGGCCGTCGGTGCCTGGCGGATCACGTCGGTCAGCAATTCGTCCAGAGCGGCGAGTGGGTCAACGCCGGCACGCAGCGTACGTGGCTCAAGTACGTGTTCGGCGGGGTCGGGGTAGTGGATGCTGAGTCCCGAAGGGGTGAACGTGGCCGCTGCCCGTTCGGTGAGGCGGTAAACGCCTTGGAAGAGCGTCTCGGACGTGTAGCGGTGCTGCCTCGTCAGCGTTCGGGTGACAACGCGCGGCACCAGGCGGTCTGCCTGCATATACGGTCGCAGTAGTGTCAGGTCCCAAGAGGCGTGCAGTTCCTCGGCCTTCTCTGTCAGATAGAGCGGGGCTGTGCCGAAGACGCCCGCCGCCAGGCGGGCTTGTCCGGGCTCCATGGTGAGTTCGACGAAGTCGGCCTCGTCCCGCTTGCACTCCTTCACGCGGACCCGTACGCGCGGCGCTTGGTCGTCGTTGACCTCCATGACCAACGTGGACACGTTCGCGGGCTCGATCCAGCTCTCGCCGTTGGTCCAACGGCCGCCCTGTGATCTCCACTTGGGCTCCTGGAGATCGGCCAGGCGCAGACGCATCGACAACATGTAGTCCCCTTCCGATGTCGTGCGGCGGGGCGGGGCCGCGCACGGCCCCGCCCCGCCTGGCGTCAGCCCTGGATCACTTGCTGCAGTGGTCGCCGTTGTTGTCGCCGCCGCCCGGCATCTTGTCGAGCAGCGCGGCTTCGACGGCCGGGACGCCGGTGATCAGGTCGCCGGTGAACAGCTCGTCCACGTTCATCGTTTTCTCCCTATACGGTTTTCAGTGGACTCCGCGGCGGATGCTGCGGAGTTGGACCCGTCCGGCTGCCGGACCCTTGCGACGAAGGCAGCCGGACGGGGTGCCCACCGCTTCCGGCGGCGGGCCCTCTCTCGTCACAGGTGGGGAGCCTGGATGCGTGACGGGGAGGAGTCAGGTGGGGTTGGATGCGGCGGCGACGCCCAGGACGAAGCCGGCCGATCCCGAGATGGTGATGATCAGGACTGGTCCGGCGTAGCCGCCGACGGCTGCGGCTAACCGGTTCACAGCCGCTCCGCGGCTGCGCTGGTTGGCTTCGCGTACTGCGACGCTCAGCTTCTCCGCGCCGTACTCGGGCGTGGCACTACGGTGCTGCGGGCAGAGACACGGCGAGAACCGGTTCGAACCCGGCGGCAGGTCCGCGCCCTCGTAGGTGTTGATCCTCAACACCCCGTCCATGCCCCGATCCTCGGTCATCCGGGCCAGACGGGCCCGTGCTTCGCTTCTCATCCCTCAGCCCTTCAGACGACGGCTGCGGCGAGGACTCACCGTTGCCTGCTGCCACTACGCAACCGCACGACCACGCTCAGCGGTACCGTTGCCGCAGCGCCAGGACTTGAAAGCCTTGAAAGTTCGCAAGGTCACGGGGAGTTGAGGGCATGGCCAAGCGTGAACCGAACGTGGCGCTTGGGCGCCTGCTCGCCGAGAGCCGCTGGACTCACCGCCAGTTCGCGCGGGCGGTGAACCGCGTCGGCACCGAGACCGGAATCCCTCTGCGCTATGACGAGTCGGCGGTGAGCCACTGGCTCGGTGGCACCGTCCCTCGCGGTGCGGTGCGCGGATGCATCCTCGAGGCTCTCTCCCGCCGCCTCGGCCGCCCCGTCACCCATGCCGAGGCCGGGCTGCCCGTTCCACACGATCGCTCCTCCGCGGCTGCGGATACCGTGGAAGGGGTGATCGACCTGGGGAGGCTGGATATGGACCCGTCCCGCCGCAGCGTCCTGGGTGCCGGCCTGTTCTCCGTGGCCGTCACCATTCCCGGCTGGCCTGATGTGGTCGGGCGTGCCGATGCCGTCCAGTCCGGCCGCACAGCACGCATCGGCATGAACGAAGTGGACATGGTCGTCGCCATGACCGAGCGTGTCTCGGAGCTGGACGACGAGTTCGGCGGTCGTCACGCACGCCCCATGGCAGCCTCGTTCATGGTCAACACCGTGGCCTCCTACCTGCGTGCCGACGCACCTGAGGACGTACGCAAGGCGATGCTGTCCGCCGCCTCGGACCTGCTGTACCTGACCGGCTACATGGCCGTGGACGAAGGTCTGCACGGTCTCGCGCAGCGCTACTACGTCAAGGCTCTGGAGCTGGCGGGCGCTGCCGAGGACCACCTGACGTACTGCACCACCCTGCGGGGCATGAGCGTCCAGGCGGTCGACCTCCGCCACGGGGCGAAGGCTATGGAGCTGGCCGACGCTGCTGCCGCGGCTTCCCCGAAAGCCGGCCCTCGGATGCTGGCCTTCCTCGTCGGCCAGCAGGCGCATGCCGCCGCGCAGACCGGCGACCGTGCGAGCGCGCTGCGCTACATCCGGGAGGCCGAGGCGGCCATGGACCGTGCCGAGTCACGCGGAAAGGCGTTCGGCTCGTATGACCCCTCTTCGCTCAACTACCACGTCAGCCAGGTACGTTACGAACTCGGCGACAAAGCCGGAGCCGTCGAAGCCATGCAACAAGCGGACCGGCTCCGCCCCAGCGTGTACCAGCGCACACGAGTACACCGTCGCGGACTGTTGGCAGAGCGGCAGTTGGAACTCGGCCACCTGGAAGCGGCCTGCGCCACCTGGCACCAGGCCCTCGACGACTACCCCAAGGTGCAGTCCGGCCGCGCAGACGACCGCGTGAAGGCGATGCTCGGTCTCCTGCGCCCCCATCTTAAGAACGCGACGGCGCGCGATCTGTACGACCGAGCACGGACGATCGCGCCACCGTCGCTGGTCACATGATTCCCGTGGCACCTTCAAGCTCAGCCACAGAAAGTCAGCCACGGCGGCGGGTGCGCCGACAGATCACCGGCCACGTGTGTCTCCAGCAACCCCGCACCGGCCTCAACCACGCCTCTTCCTTCCGTCACAGCATCCACCCCGCTCCGGCCTGGCCGCTCGGCAGCGGGCTGGGCTGCTCGATCTGTGCCCTCGCCTGTGACCGCACGCCGACGACGCGCGGCTTTCGGCTGCCGCGGCCTGACGAGGTGCCGTGCGGCGTTCGGCGGAGACGGCCTGCGGCGCAGCTACAGGCCGATGCGGTTGCTTCCGGGATCGGGGTCGAATCGCTTGCCTGCTGCGCGCCGAGTGGCCGGTGGGCGTCGCCAGCGGGGCGGCAGACAGGAGCGGGCGGCGGTCACCGGCCGCCGGCGCGCGGCGGCCCGCGTCAGCGGGACGCCCTTGATCAACTCTGGGGAACGCGAACTCGCCTGGGGCGAACAGCTCGACGTACGCGAGATCGCCGCATTCGGCACCGACGCCGAATTCACCGACCAGGCCGTGGCCGCCTACGTGGCGAAGTACGCCACCAAGTCCGCCGACGCCTCCGGTGCCCTCGACCGTGCCCTGTTCTGCCGCCCCTGCCAGGGACGCGGCGCCACCGCCGTGCTGCCCCACGGAATGCCGCTCCCGTGCACCGCCTGCGACGGCACCGGACAGGCCCGGCCGCTGCCCCGCCTCGCCGTCGCCCGGCACGTACGGCAGATGATCCGCACCTGCTGGGAACTCGGCAGGCTGCCCGAGTTCGCCGACCTCAAGCTCTGGAAGTGGGCGCACATGCTCGGCTTCCGGGGCCACTTCTCCACCAAGTCGCGCTCCTACTCCACCACCCTCGGCGCGCTGCGCGCCGCCCGCCGCACCTGGCGTACTGAACAGGCCCGCGTCCACGCTGACCTGCCCAAGTCCGGCCCGACGACCACGCTCGTCGTCGGTCACTGGGATTACCTCGGCTCGGGCTATAGCCCCGGCGCGGCCCTCCTCGCGGCCGACGTCTGTCATCGCAAGGAACTGGAACGGCAGTTTGTGGCCGAAGGGGACTGCTGATGGCCTCGCCCCCGCCCGTAGTCCTCCGCGTTGCGGACACGGCGCTGGAATTGCTGACGGTGCCCCAGGTGATGACCCGTCTCCAGCTCGGCCGCTCCGCCGTCTATGCCCTGCTCCGCTCCGGCCAGCTCGCCTCGATCACCCTCGGCCGCGCCCGCCGTATCCCCACCCACGCCCTCACCGACTTCATCCGCACCCGCCTCGACCAGGAAGCCGCCGCCTGATGACCACACCCCGAGACACTCCCGCCTCCCGCCGTGTGGCGCCAACGGCGACGGAACCATCTACCAGCGCAAGGACGGCCGCTGGGAAGCCGCCGGATACGTCCTCGCACAGGGCAACAGCCGCCGCCGCGTCCGCGTCTACGGCACCACCCGCAAGGACGCCCTGGCCAAGCTCACCGAGAAGATCGCCGCCAGCAAGCGCGGCGTCCCCGTCCCGTGCTCGGCAGGCAGCGTGGCCGCGTACCTGACGTACTGGCTGGAGAGCGTCGCTGTCCACCAGCTACGCGAGAACACCCACACGCGATACGCCGCCTGCGTCGACCGGTACCTGATCCCCGGCCTGGGCAAGAAGAAGCTCGCCAAGCTCACCGCCAAGGACGTCCGCACCTGGCTCAACCAGCTCCGCACCACCTGCCAGTGCTGCGCACGCGGCATCGATGCCCGGCGTGATGCGCCCCGTTGCTGCGCCACCGGATCATGCTGCTCCAAGCGGCTCTCTCCGCTGACCCTGACCTACATCCACTCCGTGCTCAAGTCCGCCCTGGAACACGCCGTCCGCGAAGAGGAAATCCCGCGCAACGTCGCCCGCAACGTCCGCACCGGCTCCCCACGGCCCCGACGCTTCGAACCCCTCACCACCGACGAAGCCCGCCGACTCCTCACCACGGCCGAGGGTCACCGGCTCCATGCCCTGTTCGAACTCGCCCTTCACACCGGACTCCGCAAGGGCGAACTCCTCGGCCTGCGCAGGGAAGATCTCGACCTTGATCGGGGCACCGCTGCCGTCCGCCGCACATTGCAGCGCACCAGCAACGCCGGACTCACCACGTTGCCCACCAAGACCCGGGCCTCCGAACGCCGCATCGCCCTCCCCACCCGCTGCCTCCACTCGCTGAAGCACCACCACGAGCAGCAGCAGCGCGAACGGGAAGCCGCAGGCACCACGTGGCAGGACAGCGGGCACGTGTTCGCCACCACGCAGGGCGGAGCGATCGACCCGACCAACCTCACCCGCGCGTTCACCGCGCTCCTGCGCAAGGCCAGCCTCCGCCGCATCCGCTTCCACGACCTCAGACACTCCACGGCCACCCTGCTCCTGGAACAGGGCGTCGAACTCGTCGTCATCAAGGAACTCCTCGGACACGCCCACATCGGCGTCACCGCCACCGTCTACGCCCACGTCCGACTCCGCCTCCAGCGAGACGCCATCGACACCCTCAGCAACGCGCTCGGCAGCCCGGGGAACCCCAAGACGGCACGCTCCGACGGCGACGAACCGCCGTCTTGCGCAGCCCTCATCCGCTGACGTTGCCGTCAACTACTGCCGTCAGAAGCCGCTGGAGCCCCATCAGCGACAGCTGATGGGGCTCCAGATTCGCTACCGCGAACGCACATGATGTCAAGAACTGCCCGGCTGTGCGCCGCACAGCTCACGTTCAGCGCGTGAAACCAACTCGCCGAAAGACAGCCGTCGTCCCGCTACATCGGAAATCAGCCGCTCACGCTGCGCAGTGTTCATGCGGCGACCCATAACTCGCTCCGCTTGACGAAAAGCGGATGACTGCCTCTCGCTAACGCGTTCCTCCCACGGGATATCGGCCAGCAAGGAGTCGACCGGATCGCGCAAAAGCTTCTTCCAGCTACGTTCGATCAGGGTCCGCTCTGCGGGAAAGCGAGCTGAGAGCTTGCTAAAGAAATCCGAACCGCGCGAACGCAGAGCCTGAAGGAACTCGGACTCATTAGCGATGGCCCTTCTAGGCTCCCCATCCCCAGAGACAGTTATCTGCAGCACCCCCTTAGATGCTCGATCAAACTCAACCTGGATGGGCTGGTCCGGGAATCTGAAGGAGCCTGCCCCCGTCGCCCGTAGCGTCGAAACAGAATCTGCCAGATAAGCCCACAAGGGGTACAGGTAGTCCCAGAGCCGAGTGTCGACCAGAACACAGTCGTCAATAGCAATCTCGACTGCGCCTTCAATCAGGTCAATCTCTGTCGAGGTGTCCTGCACCGACTCGAATTGAATGAACTCGTGAGGGCGGATCATCGCGTAGCTCTCGACAACGATCATCGGTCATCAGTGCGGGTAGAACTGGCCAATTCTGCCATTGCTAATTCCCATCGTATAGGTCACCCCTCCGTAAACGCCTTCCACCTGATAGCTGTCGTTGACTCCTCGACTCGAAATCAGTCCACGATTCTGTTGAGTAACGCTTCTAATCGCATCCTCGACGTCTTGGATCGACATGCTCTTCCTGAAGTTCGTCTGCGTCGCCTTGTCCGGCCCCTTGCGGTATGAAGGGTGGTGACGCTCCAGTATGTGCTGCATCCGCTCTTTGGTCAGGCGCAGATGCTGGTCACCCATCTGGAAGTAGCGCGTTTGCCAGCCCTTCAGGGCGTCACCCACACCGCAGTTGCTGTTGTGAACGAGTACCGGCGTCTCGCCCGCCAGCACATAGTACGTGTGGACCCCGCTCACCGTGAGGTCGAAGGTGCGCTGCCGTTCGACGAACTCGCGTGTGGCGGCCACCGGCACAGTGGAGCCGTCTGCGGTGCGGATGGTCATGCCGGGGGATAGTTCACCGGCGTCCATCCACTGGTTCTCGGACACTGACCAGAAGGGATGGGTGGTCGTGGCGACGAGGGGCCCGTCACCGTTCCCCGTCCCCAGGGTGAGGTCGACGAAGTGCTTGTCGTCCTCGGTGATGATCGTGGCGACGACCTCTTGGACGGTTGTCTCGCCCGTTGTCGGGTCCGTGGCAGTGACTTTGTCTCCGATTTCGACGTCCTCGATCGGCTTCTTGGTGCCGTCTGCCATGAGGACTTCCGTACCGGCGGTGAAGCTGTGGGTGGCCTGTACAAGACAGTCAATGGCTACACTGTCGCCCTTTTTGAGAGCTTGCTTGAATGCCTTCGCGGCAACCTTTATCCCTTTACCGGCGGCGGCAGTGAGGACGGTGACGGACACGTCGATGGCCGCTCCCTTGCAGCCTTCGCCCTTCACGCAGTCAACGTAGTCGCGGACGCCAAGCACTTCCAGCGCATCGAAGTCGGGATTGCCGCCGAACCACCCGAGCGCGTTGGCGCCGTTACAGAATTCTGAAGAGGCATTGGAAGGGCCGCACTCGGAGCGGGCCCACAGCTCCAGGTTCGACTGGTAGGACAAGTTTTCGGAATAGTACGGGAATACAGACGGGAGTTCTTCCTCGGTCGGTACGTACTTGCCTCCGACGGTGATCGAATCGCCGTAAGGCCGTACGGCGACAGGCCCGTCTCCCCTTTGACCGATGTTGCCGCCCCCGGTCGGGTTTCCGTTGTGGGAGAGGCTTCCGCCCGAATCAGTGACGACGCCGGTCCCGCAGCCCATGCCGAATTCCGGTCCGCAAGCCAGACGCAATCCGGTGGGGTCGGCGAAGGTGAGCGGGTTCTGAGCCGCGTAGCTGTAGCCGTTGAGGGTTTGCGGCTTGTCGATCTCCAGGAGCGGGTCGAGGCTGAGGAAGCGACCGATAGCGGGGTCGTACTCGCGGGCGCCCAGGTGGGTCAGGCCCGTCGCTGCGTCCCGGGTGCCGCCGACGAAGCCCTTGGTGCCGGGCCAGTTGGTGGCCTCGGTGCCGCGCGTTCCTCCGAAGGGCAGGGTACGACGCTGGGTGAGCTGCTGGGTTGCCGTGTCGATGGCGAGCTGGGCGGTGCCGTGGTGGTCGGCCAGGGTGATCGAGACACTGCCGTCGTTGGCCTGGACCGCCTGGTTGCCGCCGCCGAGGTCGATGTACCGGGTGGCTTTCGGGGTACTGGTGCCCTTGGCCAGGGTGAGTTCGGTGTTGCCGAGGTAGACGGTGGTCTCGGTCGGGGTCCGGCCGATCAGACGGTTGCCCTCGGCGTCGTACAGGTACTCCGTGACCTTGTCCGCGCCGCCCTCCACCGGTTCGGTGACCTTGGCGAGGTGGCCCTCGGCGTCCCAGAGGAGGGTCTGGGTGTCGCCTCCCAGAGTGCGGGTGATGGTATCGCCGGTCTCGTTGTAACCGTAGGTGTCCTGCGCGGTACCGGTCGGGCCGGTGGTGGTGACCGAGGTCAGCTTGTGCGGCTGCGCGTTGCCCGCGCCGGGGTAGGCGTAGGTCCGCTGAATGTCCTTGGCCGTGTTGCCGCCGGTGTCATGGATGGTCTCGGTCTTGCGGTTGCCCACCTTGTCGTAGGTGTAGGAGTGCCAGTACGGGGCCGGGCCGCCCAGTCCGCTGCCGCTGGGGACGGTGGCGCAGCTGGCGGTGTTCTGGGTCCATGCCTCGGTCAGGCGCCGCAGGCCGTCGTAGGTGAAGCACTGGGTGTCGGTGCCGGAGCGGGAGACGTCCGAGACCGACAGGACGTTGCCCGCCTCGTCGTAGCGGTAGCTGCTGTTCTGGTCGACCCCGGCGACCTCCTCCCGGTCGACCCGCGAGGTGGCCAGGCGCTGGGTACCCCACTCGTAGCCGTTGGTGACCCAGGTCTTCCGGCCGCCGCTGTTGGACAGTTCGTACTGGAGCGGCTTGCCCGTGAGGCTGTAACTGACGGTCGCCTTCATGCCCCGTGTCTCACTCAGGGCGATGGGCCGCAGCGTGGCGTCCTCGTAGGTGAAGACCACGCCGTTGGCGGACAGGGCACCGGCCTTGGGGAAGCTGATGCTCTGCACGGTCCCGGACACGTTGAACGCCGTCGCCGACAGGTACGTTCCCGCCAACGCGCCCTCGGAGGACGGGATCGTGACGGAGCTGCGCAGGGTGCGGTAGAGGCGGTCGTAGGCGACCACCTTGGTGGTGTAGGCGTTGCCGTTGTCGTAGCGGGTGGATTCGGCGAGGTGGCCCTTGGCGCCGCTGATCGTGTCGTACACCCACTTGGCGCGCAGGGTGCCGGTGGCGGACCCTTCCCTCAGTTCGGTCTGGCGGCCGAGGTTGTCGTAGACGTGGGCGAGCGTGGTGTTTCGCGCGTCGGTGGTCGAGAGCAGCTGTCCCCGGTCGTCGTACGTACTGAGCGTCTTGCCCCTGTCCGGGTCGGTGGACCTGGTCTGTCGGCCGAGCAGGTCGTACTCGTAGGTCCAGGCGTTGCCCGCCGCGTCAGTGACCTTCGCCAGCTCGCCGCGCGGTGTGTAGGCGTAGGCGGTGGTGTCGTACGCGGCACTCGCGCTGCGGGTGTGGTGCTGGCGCAGTGCGGTCATCTGGCCGCGGGCGTCGGTGAGCGTGGTGGTGGCGGTGCCGCCGACGGGTGGGATGACGGTGGTGCGGTCGCCGCCGTAGATGGTTTTCGCCGTGCCGAGAATGGTGCCGCCGTCGCCGTTGCCGGCGATCTGTCTCACCTCGGTGGTCCGTCCGAGGCCGTCGTAGGTGTAGCGGTTCTGTGTCTCGACTGCCAGCGCGTCGTCCTGCTTGAAGAGGCTGGTGGTGGGGGCGCCCTCCGTGTAGTAGGGCGCGAACTCCTTGACTACCAGGCCGCGTTCGTCGTAGAAGGTGTCCGCCAGCAGACGCCCGCCGTCCGGGCCGGGCTCCTGGCTCTGACGTGGGCGCAGGAAACCGTCGTACAGGGCGTAGGAGGTGCGCTGGACACCGCTGTTGCCGATCGTCTTGGTGCCGACCGCGACCGGCTTGCCCTCGGCGATCGTGTAGCTGAACTCGTAGGTGGGGGTCTGCCCGGTGAGCCGGTCGGCCAGCCACACCTTCGCCGAGCGGCCCAGCGCGTCGTAGGCGAAGTTGGTGACCTTGCCGTTGGTGTCGGTCTGCGTCAGTACCAGGCCGCGCAGCGTGTCGTGGGTGGTGGTGGAGGTCTGCGCCGAGGTGGCGTCACCTGCCGTCGCCGGAGGCGTGGTCACCTTTGTGGCCGTGGGAAAGCCCGTGGCCGGGGTGCGGTCGGTGGTGGTGGTGCGGCCGTCACTGCGCGCGGTACGCGTGAGCGCACCGGCCGCGGTCACCTTCACGTCCGCTGTCAGGTCGGTGCTGGTCAGTGTCCGTCCGTAGGAGTCGAACGTGGCTCCGGACTCCAGGTAGACCGCGGTGGTGCCGTCGTACTCCTTCAACAGTGCGACCGCCGTCACGTCACCCTTCGTCGGGGACGCGCCGTAGGCACCGCCGTCATAGGCGGAACGCACATCGGACATCACGTCAGCGGGGCGGCTGACGGTCGCGTCACATGCCTTGGCCACCGTCTCCATGCGGGAGGGGAGGTTGAGAATGTTGAGCCCGGCGTTGGTGGCGTAGGTGGTGCGCGTGCACTGGTTGTCGGCGGACGTGCTGTCGTCGCCGTGGTCATCGACCTGAGTGACGCGCCCGGCCACGGTGTCGTACGTCGTGGCCGCCGAGGTGGTGCGCCAGTTGGCGCCCGCGCCGTCGTCGAGGGACGTGAAGGTCTTGGTGTGGGCGGTGCCGGTGAAGTTCGCGGTGACCGTGCCCCAGCTGCGGGTCTTCTCCGCCGTCCGGTGGTGCCAGGGGCGGCTGACCGTCTTGGCCAGGACCTTGCCGCCAGGGCCGGAGTAGCTGACGGTCTTGTAGGCGAAGCCCGCCGCCGACTCGTGGTCGGTGATCGGGGCACCCTCGCCCTCACCGAGGGTGAGGGCGACGGACTTGGTCCCGCCGGAGGCATCCTGGCGGTCGCCGTCCATGCCGCGCAGGAAGTACGTGTCCGCCTGCGACCTCATCGCCGAGGCACCGCCCTGGCCGCCGGTCTGGACGCGTACGTGGCCGTAGCCGCGCCACTGCGACCAGGTCTTGAACTTCTCCTTGGTCAGGCCGTCGTCATCGTCGTAGTGCCAGGCCGCGCCGCCCAGGTACTGGTACGAGGTGACCTGGTCCGGAGCGCCGCCCGTGCGGTCGGTCGCTGTGACGGAGGTGACCACGTACTTGTTGAACCACTGCCGCTCGGGGTCGTCGGTGGTACTGCCGCCGATGTACTGGGGGAAGCAGCGGGTGGTGTTGGTCTGTGGGGTCGGCAGTGCGTTCCAGTCGCAGACCGGGGCCGAATAGCCCACGTCGATCTGTCCGCCGGACTCGTCGGCGACCGTCGACAGCCGGTCCTTGACGAAGGGGGCGTAGCCGTCGCCGGTCCTGTCCAGGCGATTGGCGAGCTGAGTGTAGGCGAAGGTGGTCTTCGGCAGGGTGATCGCCGGGTCGGCGGTGCGACCGGTGCGCTGGACGGAGTCGAGGAGCAGTTGGTAGTCGGTGTCCGCCTGGCCCCAGCGGTGGGCCAGTTTCCAGGAGTCGACGTTCTTGTAGGCGCTGCCGTCGTACACCTGGGTGGTCACCTGGGTGAGCCGTTTGCGGGTGAAGAACGACGGGGAGAGACGGCCCTGATCGCAGTCCTCGCCGCTGTCGCAGTTCAGGTCCCATGGGGTGTCGTACCAGTAGAAGGCGTCCGTGCTGATGGACGAGCAGGTGGTTGCGGAGTCCGGCAGGCATCGCTCGCCGTTGGTGAAGTCGACGCGGGCCAGCGCCTTCACGCTGTACATCGAGGACGTCTTCAGACCGTACTCGACGCGGTCGAGGGTGCCGCCGCGCACATAGGGGGTGTCGTCCGCGGCCTTGAGGTTGCGGCCGTAGGAGTTGGTCTCCTTGTCGTAGTAGTAGGCCACGGCGTTGCCGTGTACGTCCAGCACGTAGTCGAGGTTCCATCGCCAGCCCTGCTGGCACCACGAGTCGGCGAACGTGCTGGCGTGGCAGGGCTCCCCTGAGTCGTCCCCGAAGACGGGCGCGGTCCAGGTGGAGTCGGTGGTCTCCTTGCCGTCCGACCAGCCCGGCAGCCGGTTGTAGCCGAAGTAGTAGCGGGTACCGTCCGGGGCGGTGATCCTCCAGTACTCGTCGTCGCGGGCGCCGTTGCCGCGCGTGGTGGTGTTGGCCCCGTAGTACCGTTCGACCTTCGTGCCGTCGTCGTCCCTCAGCTTCCAGGAGTTGGCGCCGGTGGGCACCAACTCACCGGCTTTGCCGTTGAAGGAGAGGAACGCGTTGTCGTAGGCCCAGCACAGGTCGCCCGGCTTGTTGCCGTCCGCGTTCTGTACGCCGTCCTCGGCACACGATTTGTAACGCCGTTCGATGAAGCCCGGCCACATCTCGAAGCCGTCGCCCACCCAGGACGCCTGGTTGTTGGTGTTCCCCGTCCGCCCGTCAACGGAACCCGAGGAGTAGGACAGCCCGACCTTCGGGGTCAGACCACCGGGGACGTCCGGCACCGGCATGTCGTAGGACCAGGAGAAGGCACCGGTGTTGAGGTCGGTGCTCCAGGTCGACGAGGGGGAGAGCGGGGTCGCCTGGTAGTCACTGTTCGCGCCCTGCGCCTCCGCCACGGCGGCCAGCACCGTGGGGGCGGCGGCGCTGAGGGTCACGCTCTGTGCGGTGAGGGTCTGCGTCTCGGTGTCGTTGACCGTCCCGACCGGTTCGGAGGTGCGGCACTGCGGCTTCTCCGGCGTGGTGAGCGAACACGCGGGCAGTTCGACCAGCGTCAGCCGGGAAGCGTATCCGCCGCCGTATGCCTCGGCGAAGGCGGAGTAGTCGAGGCGGGCGCGTACCCGGCCGGACTGCCCGTCCTTGGCGCGAAGGGTGAACAGCAGCCCGTCGGCCCCTGCCTTCTCGGCGGCCTGGTGGCTCAGCACGCGTGCCTCGACCGCGCCGCTCGCCGGGTCCTTGCCCGCCTTGCCCCGCGTGTCCAGGGTCAGGGTCAGCGGCAGGCCCTTGGCGCGGACAGCCTCCGGCGCGCTGCTCTTCGCGTTGGCGCCCGGCAGGTCGACCACCGCGGTCGCAGCCTTCGGCCAGGCCGCCTCGGGTGGTGCCTCGGGTGTGCGGGGCCCCTTCGCCAGGGTGCGCGGCTTGACCTTGGCGGTCGTACCAGGCACCGGCCTTTCGGAGACGGGAAGGTCAGGGCGCCCCATGCCGTCGTCCACGGCGGCGGCCGGCTGCGCCACCCCCTGTAGGAGCGTGCCGACCATGACGGCGGCCGAGGCCAGCGCGACACGTCGCCGCGGCGTACGGAACCGTCTGCTAGATCTGCCGTTCATCCTGTGATTCGTCCTTCGCTACGGGCTCCACCCGCACGTCGTGCGGGTGGGCGGGCCGGAGGTCGAGTGTCAAGCCGGGAGGGCCGTGGCGGCCCGGAGACCGGGCTCGCGACGGCGGAAGTCAGCTACTGCCAGGAACCACGGTGTCCATACCGGCAACGCCACGAGCCAGGTCGCCGATCTGCGCCTCAGTCAATGCGCCCTGGAAGGTCCACACGTCCGAGAGCGCACCTGACCAGTAATCCGTGCCCGACGTGCCCGCCGTGGCGCGCCCGATCTCCAGCGACCGCGCCGCCTTGAACGTCAGGACGTTCTCGGCCCGCGACGTCTGGTCGCCGCAGACCGCGTTATCGGGCTCCCCGTCGCCGTCGGTGTCCGGGCAGGCCACCTGCTCCAGCTCACCGTTGACATACAGCCGCAGTTCCGCGGCGAATCCGTCGTAGACCAGTGCCACGTGGTTCCACTCCTCCAGGCCGTAGAACTGCCTGTTCTCCACGCGGCTGAGTGAGGCGTCGGCCGTGTCCTTGTCGACGACGGTGATCTGCCAGCGTCCCGGGTCGGGCCCAGGGTTCTCGCTTGGCACGTATCGCACTGAGAAGGCGTTCTGTTGCGCGCCGGGTGCGCTGAGCAGGGTCATGGCATCGGCCGGAGTAGCCGCGGACCACGCGAACGCCGAGACCGTGAAGCTCATGCTGGTGTCCACTGGTACGGTCGCGGTCGACGCGTAGTCGTTGACGCCGTCCAGTTCCAGGGCGCCGTCGACCCAGCCCACCCCGGTCGTCGCGCCGTTGTACAGCGTCAGGGCATGGCCCTCTGACGAGGCGTCGGGAGTGACCGGCGGGTTACCGGTGGCCTCCTCGAACTTCCAGCGGCTCTTGACCACGGGGTTCTGCCTGAACAGCTGGCGTACCTCGTCATCCGAGACAGTCCGGTCGTACAGGCGTACGTCGTCCAGGTCGCCCTCCAAGGGGTACCGCGGACCGCTGGGGGTGAGGGTCTGGCCGAGGGTGAGCGGACCGGTGGCCAGCCAGGGCGTGGTGAACGACGTGGTGCTCTTCAGTACGCCGTCGACGTAGAGCCGGATCTGCTGGGCGTCGTAGTCGTGGACGCCGACCACGTGCGACCACTGGCCCAGACGGGCCGCCGCGCAGTTGGGGGTGGTGGAGGGACAGGCGTTCTGCTCGGCGCGAACCACCGCGGACGTGCTGTTGTCGGACTGTTCCCGGGCGAACACCCAGCCGCCCAGCGCCGAGGAGTGGTACAGCTCGAACCCCGGGTTCGTGGAGCCCGCCTGGCTGGCGGCGGTCATCGGCCGGTTCTCCTTGTTCGCGGGTAGCCTCGCCCACAGCGACACCGAGAAGCTGCGCCCGGTGTTCAGCACCGGCTGGGCGGTGGCCGCGCGGTCGTCGATGCCGTCCATGTGCAGGGAGCCGCCCGCGACCCCAGGTGCGCCGAACGTTGCGCCCCCGGCCACAGTGGCGGTCACCTTCTGGGCACGGCCCGTCACCGCCGTCGACTTCAGCGGGTCGTCCTCCATCGACCAGATGAGCTTGGCCGGGCGGTAGGCGGAGTCCACCGGCTGCTTGTCGTGCAGCCGGGCGACCTGGGCGTCGGTGAGCTGGTAGTCGTAGAGCTGCACTTCGTCGAGGTCGCCGGAGAAGAAGCCGTTGGGGGTGCGGGCGGTCTCCGTGGCGCCCAGCAGGGTGCCGCCCCGGGCGTCCCACGGCCCGTTGTACGGCACCGTGGCGACCAACTCGCCGTCTACGTACAGCTTCACCAGCCCTTCGGGACGGTTGAACGCGCCGACCACATGGGTCCACCGGTCGAGCCTGCTGCCCATGCAGGCCGTGTCACCGGCCGCGCAGGCCGGTTGCATCGCCCTCGACGCCGTCGCGGTCTCGGAATCGGCGGAATGCCGCACGAACACCCAACCGCTGCGGGACGGCGAGAAGTACAGCTCGAACGCGCTCTTCTCGCTGCCGGCCTGTGCGACGGCGACCGCGCCATGCGACGGGTCGAGGTCGCCGAGCCTCGCCCACACCGACACCGAGAAGCTCGTACTGGTGTCCAGGACCGGAGAGACGGTGGCCGCCCGGTCGTCCACACCGTCGAAGTGCAGCCCCTTGCCGGTGACTCCCTGTCCACCTGGCGTCGCTCCGCCGTGCAGTGCTGCCGGCCAGGGGCCGCCCGAGCCACTCAACGCAGCCGCACCGGCGCTCTCGTCGAGGTCCCAGGTGAGCCGGTCCGGTTGTCCCGCACGGACCCGGAAGTAGTAGGTGCGCGGTTCTGAGCCGTTGCCCGCGGCGTCGAATGCCTGCGCGGTGACGAAGTTCAGGCCGAGGCGCGTGGGCATGAACTTCACCGTCCTGGTTCCACCGCCCGATGTCGTCAGGGTGTGCTTGCTGCTGGGGTCCGCGTTGATGCCGAACCAGTACTTCGTCACATCCGACGACGTGGAATCGATGCTGAAGGTCCCGTAGCGGCCGACACCGTCCCACCAGGGGTCGTCCGGGTCCTCCGCG
Organism: Streptomyces sp. B93; assembly: GCF_018070565.1. Classification (GTDB taxonomy): domain Bacteria; phylum Actinomycetota; class Actinomycetes; order Streptomycetales; family Streptomycetaceae; genus Streptomyces. The sequence goes on along the minus strand of NZ_JAGPXL010000012.1, from coordinate 22,979 downwards.
TTGGACACCGGGTACTGCCCGGAGGTGATCGACGGCCCCGCAGGCACGCTGGTGTCGTACACGACGTAGCAGCCGTGCGCGTTGGTCGAGCTCCACGGCGACCACTGCGCCCCGTCGTAGGAGCGCGCCATCCACACGATGGTCTTGTTCGTCGGCAGGCCCGTCGGTTTGAGGGAGAAGTCGGAGCCGGATGCCTTGAACGACGACTTCGGTGGCGTCCAGTGCGGTTTACGCCCGTCGCCCTCGTCCCACAGTGCCCGGAACTGCACCGCGACGCGGTCGCCGTCCGGATCGGTCACATTCGTCGCGCGCAGGGTGGGCTGCGAGCGCACCCGCCGCATCTTGTCGGCCTTCACGCATGTGCCGCCGGGGTCCATGGTCAGCTGCGAGGTACTGATCTGCGACGGCGGACGGTTGTACTGCACCCGCAGATACGCCGCGTCCGAGAAGCGTTTCCAGCCGTACGGGTCACCCTCGTCGGACGCCCGCATCCCGAACGTCATCGTCGACCACTTGCCGTTCGCCGCCTGCTGCACCGCCGCCTTCACGTCGAACTCGGCGTCCTTGGCAGCACAGCCCTCATAGCCGTGGGCGAACGACGCGGTCCTCAGATGGTCGATCCAGAACTCGGAGTTGTTCTGGGCGTTCCAGGTCGTGGAGGTGGAGATGTCCTTGGTCCGCCACAGCTGTACCCCGCGGGCGTTGCAGGACGCGGACCACACGTTCCGCACCACGAACTCCGCAGACAGAATGGTCTTGCCCGCGAACTTCGAGACCGGAATGCGGTAGAAGAGCCGCTTGGTGTCATTCGGCTGGCAGTACGACCAGCCGCAGTAGCCCATCCCGGCGTTGGGCTCGCCGTTGAACTTCCATTGCGGCGACGACGCCCAGTACTTCGACGCCATCGTCCACGCCGACGCCCTCGGCGAGTACCACTGAGGATCGATGAACACCGGATACGTGGTGTCCTTGCCCTTCAGCACGTCCGGATCCGGGGTCAGAACCAGCTCGTCCCCGCCGGACGAGACGTCCACGCCGACCGGCGCCAGCTTTCCCGACTCGCCGGCCGCGGGTTCACCGTGGGCGTCCGCCGCCGTGGCCGACACTGACTTCGTCGGCGTGCTGCCCGCCGTCGGCTGGGGACCTGTGCTGGAGTCCCACATCTGCGGCTCGGGCGCCTCGAACACCGTGCCTTGGGCGCCCCGGTCGACCGCTTCCAGCCCGCCTTCCGACGTTTCACGGACGTCCACGCCTTCCGCCGCCAACTCCAGCCGCAGCTCCGCCAGTTGCTCACTGGCCGCCGCCTCGGCCGACCTGACGACCAGCAGCTGGGTGAAGCCGTCGACTTGCGCCCCCATCCGCAAGTCGACGTCCGGGAGTACGTTCCGGTAGGTCGCCGTGGCGCCGTCCAACTCCGGGACGGGCAGCTCGCCCGGCCAGGACAGCGCCAGTTCGCGTCCCGCCTTCGTCATCCGCACCAGCGGTGCGTTCCCGCCCGCGGAGAACTCCAGCCCGACCGTGGTCGCCTTCGGAGACACCGCCCCCGCCGAGTTCTTCGCTAACTCGGTGTCGACCGGCTGCCACTTGCCCCCGACCCGCGTACGCACCGGCCGCAGATACTCGCGGGCCTCCAAGTTCCCGTCAGGCGTGGCATGCACGTCACGGCTCTCACCGCGCAGCGACCCGACCTCGACGCTCCTGCCTAAGCTCTTCGCCTTGGCCAGAGCGTCATCTATGGTCACCGCTGCGGGGTCGGTTTCCTCCGCCGCAGTCTTCGTTTGCTGAGCCCCGGGCGCATCAGCCGCGTGCGCCGTCGACGGCACGCCCGCCCCCGCCATGACCGCCGCTGCTGCCAGCGCCCAAGCTAACCCCCGGCCACGTCTGCCGTTTCCACCCCTACGCGCACGCATGCCCACCCCACAGCTACGGCCGAATGCGAAATCCCTTGGTCAGGGACGCCAGCATCGGACGCTAAGTGGAAAGTGAGTGGAGATCCAGAAGAGCTTTTTAGTGCATCCTGGACAGATCGCAAGCAGCAAATGTGACGTCGAACACGGTTGCACGCTGCAAAACGTCGGTTCAATGAACAGATGGCCAGGCGAGAGGAAACTCCCCCCAGTCTGGAAAACGGAACCTGCCCGTCGCCGGTGCGCCCGAACTGTGCTGTCAGTGCGGAGTGTTCGGACGCGTCCGGCAGCGGGGCACGGTCGAATTTCCCGCGGTCAGCCCTCCGTCAGGGTCACCGCCTGGCCGCGGTGGGCGTGGAAGCGGGGCAGGGGGAGGCCCGAGTCGGTGGTGAGTTCCATCAGGGTGGCTTCGACGTGGGCGGGGCCCGAGTGGAAGGTGGTGGCCGTGGCGGGGCGGCCGGTGTTGGTCCAGCGGCGTTCGACGCCGTCGCAGATCGCGCGGGTGCCGTTGACGCCGTACCGGACCTCGTCGGGGTCCTGGCGCAGGGAGGAGCTGACGAAGACGGGGCCGGTGCCGCCGGTGCAGCGGTAGGTGCCGGTGAGGGTGACGGTGCCGTCGGGGGCGACGCGGGCGGTCGGGTCGACGGTGACCGTCTCGTGGGCGTCGGCCATCCCGCGGGCGTCGGCGGACGCGGGGGCCGCGAGCAGCAGGACCGCGGCGGCGGCGCCGAGCAGGGCGCGTACGGGCATGGGGAGACCTCCTGGAGAGGGGAAGGGAGCGGGTGCTCCACTGGTACCCGGCGGGCGCGCCGAACCCCGTCACCGTCACCCCTTCGGGGCGATTCCGTGCTGCTCACGGGCTACGAGTACGGCCTACGTGTACGGCCTACGGCAGCATCGCGAAGCCGTCGAGTTCCACCAGTGCCGCCTCGTCCCACAGGCGGACGACCTCCACCACGGCCATCGCCGGGTAGTCACGGCCCGCCAGTTCCCGCCAGACGCGGCCCAGTTCGGCGGCGTGGGCGCGGTAGGTGGCGACGTCCGTGGTGTAGACGGTGACGCGGGCGAGGTCGGCGGGGGTGCCGCCGGTGGTGTGCAGGGCGGTGAGGAGGTTGGTGAGGGCGCGGCGGAACTGGTCGGGGAGGGTCGCGCCGACGACCTCGCCCGCCTCGTCGAGCGCGGTCTGTCCGGCCAGGAAGACGACGCGGGTGCCGGTGGCGACGACGGCGTGGGAGAAGCCGGTGGGCGGGGAGAGGTCGGGCGGGTTGACGCGTTCAGCGGTCATTCCGGCTCCTGGCGTAGAGGTGGCGGGCGATGATGTCGCGCTGCACCTCGCTGGCGCCCTCGTAGACGCGGGGGGCGCGGACCTCGCGGTAGAGGTGTTCGAGGAGGTGGCCGCGGCGCAGGGCGCGGGCGCCGTGCAGTTGGACGGCGGTGTCGACGACGTACTGGGCGGTCTCGGTGGCGAGGAGTTTCGCCATGGCGGCGCGCTGCGGGACGTCGGCGGCGCCTTCGTCGTACGCCGTGGCCGCCGCGTAGACCATCAGCCGGGCGGCCTCGGTGCGCAGGGCCATCTCGGCGACCTGGTGGGCCACCGTCTGGAGGTCGCTGAGGGTGCCGCCGAAGGCCCGGCGGTGGGCGGTGTGGGTGACGGTGGCGTCCAGCGCGGCCTGGGCCATGCCCACGGCGAAGGCGCCGACGCTGGGCCGGAAGAGGTTGAGGGTGCCCATCGCGACCCGGAAGCCGTGACCCGGTTCGCCGAGCATGTCGTCGGCGGTGACCGGTACGGCGTCGAAGCGGAGGGTGCCGATCGGGTGCGGGGAGAGCATGTCGAGGGGGGAGCCGGTGAGGCCGGGGCGGTCGGCCGGAACGAGGAAGGCGGTCACGCCCCGCGCGCCCGCTCCGGGTCCCGTGCGGGCGAAGACGGTGTAGAAGTCGGCCTCGGGGGCGTTGGAGATCCAGCACTTGTCTCCGGTGAGCCGCCAGCCGGAGGGGCCGTCGGGTTCGGCACCCAGGGCGACCGCCGCCTCCCGGCTGCCGCCGCCCGGGTCCGGCACGGCGCCGGTCCGTGCGCCCGGCGATTCCCCGGACTGCCGCGCCCGCCCGTCGCCTGGCGGTGCGAACAGCGGGTCGCCGGGACGCCCCGCCGGACCGCCCGGCCCAGCTTCCGGCGAGGCGGCGGGTCGGCCCGTCGGTCGGGGCGCGGCGGGGGTCCGGGCGGGCTCCGGCGTCGCCCGCAGCGCCAGCGCCGCCGCGTCCGAGCCCGCGTCCGGTTCGGTGAGGGCGAAGGCTGCCACCGTGGTGCCGTCGCTGACGCCCGGGAGCCAGCGGGTGCGCTGGGCGTCGGTGCCGTGGGTGTGGACCGGGTGGGCGCCCAGGCCCTGGAGGGCGAGGGCGGTCTCGGCCTCGGTGCAGACGGCGGCGAGGGACTCGCGCATCAGGCAGAGGTCGAGCGCGCCGGAGGTGAACAGGCGGGAGAGGAGACCCAGGCCGCCGAGTTCGGCGAGGAGGGGGCGGTTGACGCGGCCCGGTTCGCCCTTGTCGGCCAGGGGGCGCAGGCGGCGGTCGGCCAGGGCGCGTAGTTCGGTGCGCCACCTGAGCCGGTCGGGGTCGAGCGAGAATGCGGGCATCGCCGGTCCTCCTCACTGGGCCTGACCCGACGGTATCGCGCTCCGTTGACTGTCGTCACCAACGCGCTACGCTCCGGTTGACCACACGCCGCCCACCAGCCGAGGGGGCGCACCGCCATGGACGGTCCCACCCGCTCCGCCCACGTCGACACCTTCGCGCGGGACCACCTCCCGCCGCCCGACCAGTGGCCCCGGCTCACCTTCGACCTCCCGGAGCTGCGCTACCCGGAACGGCTGAACTGCGCCGTCGAACTCCTCGACGGCCCCCCGTCCGGCCGCCCCGTCTTCCGCACCCCCACCGGTCCGCCCTGGAGCTACGGCGACCTGCGCGCCCGCGTCGACCGGCTCGCCCACGTCCTCACCGACGGTCTGGGCGTCGTACCCGGCAACCGGGTGCTGCTGCGCGGCCCGACCACCCCGTGGCTGGCGGCCTGCTGGCTGGCCGTGCTGAAGGCGGGCGCGGTCGCGGTGACCGTGCTGGCCCAGCAGCGCCCCGGCGAGCTGCGCACGATGTGCGAGATCGCCCGGGTCGGGCACGCGCTGTGCGACATCCGCTCCGTGGACGACCTCGCCAAGGCGGAGATACCGGGGCTCAGGATCGTCACCTACGGCGGTGACGGCCCCGACGACCTGCTGGGCCGCCCAGCACCCGACACCCCGTACCCGGCCGTGGACACCGCCGCCGACGACGTCGCGCTGATCGCCTTCACCTCCGGCACCACCGGCCGCCCCAAGGGGTGCCTGCACTTCCACCGGGACGTCCTCGCGATCGCCGACACCTTCTCCCGGCACGTGCTGCGGCCGAGCGCCGACGACGTGTTCGCGGGCAGCCCCCCGCTCGGCTTCACCTTCGGGCTCGGCGGGCTCGTCGTCTTCCCGATGCGCGCCGGGGCCAGCGCGCTGCTGCTCGAACAGGCGGGCCCCGCCCAGCTGTTGCCCGCGATCGCCGAGCACCGGGTGTCGGTGCTGTTCACCGCGCCGACCGCGTACCGCGCGATGCTCGGCGACCTCGACGGGCACGACGTGACCTCGCTGCGCCGCTGTGTCTCGGCGGGCGAGAACCTGCCCGCGGCCACCTGGCACGCCTGGCACGAACGCACCGGCCTGCGCGTCATCAACGGCATCGGCGCCACCGAACTGCTGCACATCTTCGTCTCCGCCGCCGACGAGGACATCCGCCCCGGCACCACGGGCCTGCCCGTCCCCGGCTGGCACGCGCGCGTGCAGGACGCCGACGGCGAGCCCGTGCCCGACGGGGAGCCCGGACTGCTGGCGGTGCGCGGGCCGGTCGGCTGCCGCTATCTCGCCGATCCCCGGCAGCGGGAGTACGTCCGCGACGGCTGGAACCTCACCGGCGACACCTACGTCCGTGAACCCGACGGCTACTTCCGCTATGTCGCCCGCGCCGACGACATGATCATCTCGGCCGGGTACAACATCGCCGGACCGGAGGTCGAGGACGCGCTGCTGCGCCACCCGGACGTGGTGGAGGCGGCGGTCGTCGGCCGCCCCGACGAGGCCCGCGGGACGGCGGTGGTCGCCTTCGTCGTCGTACGGGAGGGCGTGCCACGGGACGGCGACGCGCTGCGCGCCTTCGTCAAGTCCGAGCTGGCGCCGTACAAGTGCCCGCGCGAGATCGTCTTCCTGGACGCGCTGCCGCGCACCGCGACCGGCAAACTCCAGCGGTTCCGGCTGCGTACGGCGGGTGACCAGCGGTGATCCATACGGCGATCCCCGACGCCGTAAGATGATCAACGTGTCCGACCAGCATGCTCCTCGGTCTCTGATCGTCACGCTCTACGGCGCCTACGGCCGGTTCCTGCCCGGCCCGATGCCCGTCGCGGAGCTGATCCGCCTGCTGGCGGCGGTGGGCGTGGACGCGCCGTCGGTCCGCTCCTCGGTCTCCCGGCTCAAGCGGCGCGGCCTGCTGCTGCCCGCCCGCACCGCGCAAGGCACCGCCGGGTACGAACTCTCCCCGGACGCACGCCAGTTGCTCGACGACGGCGACCGCCGCATCTACGCCACCGCGCCCGCCGGGGACGAGGGCTGGGTGCTCGCCGTGTTCTCGGTGCCGGAGTCGGAGCGGCAGAAACGTCACGTACTGCGCTCCCGGCTGGCCGGACTCGGCTTCGGCACCGCCGCGCCCGGCGTGTGGGTCGCGCCCGCCCGGCTGTACGAGGAGACCCGGCACACCCTTCAGCGGCTGCGGCTCGACGCCTACGTGGACTTCTTCCGCGGCGACCATCTCGGCTTCGCGCCCACCGTGGAGGCGGTCGCCCGCTGGTGGGACCTGGCGGCCATCGCCAAGCAGCACGAGGCGTTCCTCGACCGTCACGCACCCGTGCTGGCCGACTGGCGGCGGCGGGCCGGCACCCCGCCCGAGGAGGCGTACCGCGACTACCTCCGCGCCCTCGACTCCTGGCGCCACCTCCCCTACGCCGACCCCGGGCTCCCCGCCCATCTGCTGCCCGCCGGCTGGCCGGGCGCGCGGTCGGCCGCGGTCTTCAGGGAGTTGCACGAGCGGCTGCGGGACGCGGGGGCCGAGTTCGCCGGGCTGTGAGCCCCGACGAGAGCGGAATTGTGATTTCCGCTACAGCCCGCGAGTGACTCGGGCGACCACAGCCCTGTGACCTCGGGCACATCACCGGACCCTTATGGAACCCTCACGGTCTTCTCTTCCTCTTCTCAAGTTTCTTACCTAGCGTTCGTTGAGCCCCATGCCAGCAGAGAAAGAGGATGTCGCGCATGACCACACCGGCAAGGGCTCAGGGAGCCACGATCTGGCTCACCGGGTTGCCGAGCGCGGGCAAGACGACGATCGCCCGCCTGCTCGGGGACCGGCTCAGATCTGAGGGACACCGGGTGGAGGTGCTCGACGGCGACGAGATCCGCCGCTTCCTCTCCGCCGGGCTCGGCTTCTCCCGTGCGGACCGCAACACCAACGTGCAACGCATCGGCCTGGTCTCGGAGGTGCTGGCCCGCAACGGTGTGCTGTCGCTCGTCCCGGTCATCGCCCCGTACGCCGACAGCCGCGAGGCCGTGCGCAGACGGCACGAGGCGAGCGGAACGCCGTACGTCGAGGTGCATGTGGCGACCCCGGTGGAGGTGTGCAGCGAGCGGGACGTGAAGGGCCTGTACGCCAGGCAGGCCGCGGGCGAACTGACCGGGCTGACCGGCGTCGACGACCCGTACGAGGAGCCGGTGGACCCGGCGCTGGTGCTCAAGACGCAGGACCAGACCCCGCGCGAGTCGGCCGACCTCGTCCACTCGGTGCTGGTGGAGCGGGGGCTCGTATGAGTGATTTCGCGCTCTCCCACCTGGACGCGCTGGAGTCCGAGGCGGTCCACATCTTCCGTGAGGTGGCGGGCGAGTTCGAGAAGCCGGTGATCCTGTTCTCCGGCGGCAAGGACTCCATCGTCATGCTGCACCTGGCGCTCAAGGCCTTCGCCCCCGCGCCCGTCCCCTTCGCCCTGCTCCACGTGGACACCGGGCACAACTTCCCCGAGGTCCTCGCCTACCGCGACCGCACCGTCGAACAGCACGGCCTGCGCCTGCACGTCGCCTCCGTACAGGACTACATCGACCGCGGCATCCTCAAGGAACGCCCCGACGGCACCCGCAACCCCCTCCAGACCCTCCCCCTCACCGAGAAGATCCAGAACGAGAAGTTCGACGCCGTCTTCGGCGGCGGGCGCCGGGACGAGGAGAAGGCACGCGCCAAGGAGCGGGTGTTCTCACTGCGCGACGAGTTCTCCCAGTGGGACCCGCGCCGCCAGCGCCCCGAGCTGTGGAACCTCTACAACGGCCGCCACGCCCCCGGCGAACACGTCCGCGTCTTCCCCCTGTCCAACTGGACCGAACTCGACGTCTGGCAGTACATCGCCCGCGAGGGCATCGAACTGCCCCAGATCTACTACGCCCACTACCGCGAGGTCTTCCGCCGGGACGGCATGTGGCTCACGGCCGGTGAGTGGGGCGGGCCGAAGGAGTCCGAGACGGTGGAGAAGCGGCAGGTCCGCTACCGCACCGTGGGCGACATGTCCTGCACCGGCGCGGTCGACTCCGACGCCGACACCATCGAGAAGGTGATCGCCGAGATCGCCGCCTCCCGCCTCACCGAGCGGGGCGCCACCCGGGCCGACGACAAGCTGTCCGAGGCCGCGATGGAAGACCGCAAGCGCGAGGGGTACTTCTAAGCATGAGCACCACCACGACCGTCGACACCCTGCGGTTCGCCACCGCCGGTTCCGTCGACGACGGCAAGTCCACCCTCGTGGGACGGCTGCTGCACGACTCCAAGTCGGTCCTCGCCGACCAGTTGGAGGCCGTGGAGCACGTGTCCCGCAACCGGGGGCAGTCCGCCCCCGACCTGGCCCTGCTGACGGACGGTCTGCGGGCCGAGCGGGAGCAGGGCATCACCATCGACGTGGCCTACCGCTACTTCGCCACCCCGCGCAGGCGGTTCATCCTCGCGGACACCCCGGGGCATGTGCAGTACACCCGGAACATGGTCACCGGCGCCTCGACCGCCGAACTGACGGTCGTCCTCGTCGACGCCCGGCACGGCGTGGTCGAGCAGACCCGGCGGCACGCGGCGATCGCCGGACTCCTGCGGGTCCCGCACGTCGTGCTCGCCGTCAACAAGATGGACCTCGTCGACTACCGGGAGGCGGAGTTCGAGCGGATCGCCGAGGACTTCGCCGGGCTCGCGGCCGAGGTCGGGCTGCCCGGCTTCACCCCGATCCCCGTCTCGGCGCTGGCCGGGGACAACGTCGTCGAGCGGTCCGCGCGCATGGGGTGGTACCGGGGCCCGGCGCTGCTGGAGTTCCTGGAGAGCGTGCCGGTCGGCCGCACCTCGGCCGACGCGCCGGCCCGCTTCCCGGTCCAGTACGTCATCCGGCACGGCGAAGTCCGGCAGTACGCGGGCCAGTTGGTGTCCGGCGCGCTGCGGGTCGGCGACCGGGTGACCGTCCATCCGTCCGGCGAGACCTCCGAGATCACCGGCATCGACGCGCTCGGCCGGGACGTGCGGGTGGCGTACGCGCCGCAGTCGGTCGGCGTGCGGCTGGCCGACCAGCGGGACGTGTCGCGCGGCGACATGATCACCGCCGGGGTGGACGCGCCGACGCTCACCCAGGACGTCCGCGCGGCGGTGTGCCACCTGGCCGACCGTCCGCTGCGGGTCGGCGACCGGGTGCTGCTGCGGCACACCACCCGGACCGTGAAGGCCCTGGTCAAGGACCTGGACGGCGCGAGCGAGCTGGCCGCCAACGACCTGGGCAGGATCGCGCTGCGCACCGCCGAGCCGCTGGCCCTGGACGACTACGGGGTCTCCCGGCGCACCGGAGCGTTCATCCTGATCGATCCGGACGACGGCGCGACGCTCACGGCGGGGATGGCCGACCTGGGCCGTTGAGCGTCAGGCGGGGTCGGGGCGCGTCGGTGCGGCCCGTGCGGGGCGGGCGGCTGCCCGCGCGGTACGGGGCGGGCCAGACGGCGCCCGGACCGTCGTAGCCCTGCTCGGCGGCGGCGTGCAGGGTCCAGTGCGGGTCGTAGAGGTGCGGGCGGGCGAGGGCGCACAGGTCGGTGCGTCCGGCGAGGATCAGCGAGTTGACGTCGTCCCAGGAGGAGATCGCGCCGACCGCGATCACCGGGACGCCCGCCTCGTGCCGGACGCGGTCCGCGTACGGCGTCTGGTACGAGCGGCCGAACTCCGGCCGCTCGTCGGCGACCACCTGCCCGGTCGACACGTCGATCGCGTCGGCGCCGTGCGCGGCGAAGGCGCGGGCGATGGCGACGGCGTCCTCGGCGGTCGTGCCGCCCTGTGCCCAGTCGGTGGCGGAGATCCGCACCGTCATCGGCCGGTCCTCGGGCCACACGGCCCGTACGGCGTCGAAGACCTCCAGCGGGAAACGCAGCCGCCGCTCAAGCGGGCCCCCGTAGGCGTCGGTGCGGTGGTTGGTCAGCGGGGAGAGGAAACCGGAGAGCAGATAGCCGTGCGCGCAGTGCAGTTCGAGCAGGTCGAACCCGGCGCGGGCGGCCCTGCCGGCGGCGGCGGCGAACTCCTCGCGGAGGTCGGTCAGTTGGGCACGGGTCAGCTCGCGCGGGGTCTGGCCGTCCGGCCGGTACGGCAGCGGGGAGGCGGCCACCAGGGGCCAGTTGCCGTCGTCCAGCGGCTCGTCCATGCCCTCCCACATCAGCTTGGTCGAGCCCTTGCGGCCACAGTGGCCGAGCTGGACGCCGATCGCGGTGCCCGGGGCCTGGGTGTGCACGAAGTCGGTGATCCGCCGCCACGCCTCGGTCTGGCGGCCGTTCCACAGTCCGGCGCAGCCCGGGGTGATGCGCCCCCGCTCGCTGACGCAGACCATCTCCGTCATCACCAGCGCGGCCCCGCCGAGGGCGCGGGCGCCCAGGTGGACGAGGTGGAGGTCGCCGGGGACGCCGTCGGTCGCCGAGTACAGGTCCATCGGGGAGACGACGACCCGGTTGCGCAGGGTGAGGCCGCGCAGCCGGAACGGGGTGAACATCGGGGGTGTGCCGGGCGGGCAGCCGAAGGCGCGCTCGACGGTGGCGGTGAAACGGGGGTCGCGCAGCCTCAGGTTGTCGTGGGTGACCCGGCGGCTGCGGGTGAGCAGGTTGAACGCGAACTGCCGGGGTGGCTGGCCGACGTACCGGCCCAGGTCCTCGAACCACTCCAGGCTGGCGCGGGCGGCCCGTTGGGTGGAGGCGACGACGGGTTTGCGCTCGGCCTCGTAGGCGGTGAGCGCGTCGGCCGTGGTCGGCTGTTCCTGGAGGCAGGCGGCGAGTGCGAGGGCGTCCTCGACGGCCAGTTTGGTGCCGGAGCCGATGGAGAAGTGGGCGGTGTGGGCGGCGTCGCCGAGCAGGACGACGTTGCCGTGCGACCAGCGTTCGTTGACGACCGTGCGGAAGGTCGTCCACGCCGAGGTGCCGCAGCGCAGGGGGCGGCCCCCGAGGGTGTCGGCGAAGGTCTTGGCGCAGCGGTCGACGGACTCCCGCACGTCGAGGTCGGCCAGGCCCGCCGCCCGCCAGACCTCCTCGCGCATCTCGATGATGACGGTGGAGGCGTTGGGGGCGTACGGGTAGCCGTGCAGTTGCATCACGCCGTGCTCGGTCTCGGCGATGTCGAAGCGGAAGGCGTCGAAGGCGAAGTCGGCGGCGAGCCAGATGTAGCGGCAGCGGTGGTGGGTGAGCCGGGGGCGGAAGGCGTCGGCGTACGCCTCGCGGGTCGTGCTGTGCACGCCGTCGGCGGCGATGACCAGGTCGTGGCTCTCGGCGAGCCAGGCCGGGTACGGGGCCTCGGTGCGGAACCTGAGGTCCACGCCGAGGGCGTGGCAGCGGTCCTGGAGGACCTTGAGGAGACGGTGCCGGCCCAGCGCGGCGAAGCCGTGTCCGCCGGAGGTGTGGTGGGTGCCGCGGTGGGTGATGTGGATGTCGTTCCAGCGGGTGAAGTGGGGCTGGAGGGCGGCGTGGACGGTGGGGTCGGCGTGTTCCATGCCGCCGAGGGTTTCGTCGGAGAGGACGACGCCGAAGCCGAAGGTGTCGCCGGGGGCATTGCGTTCCCAGACGGTGACCTGGCGGTTCGGGTCGAGTCTTTTCAGGAGGGCGGCGGCGTAGAGGCCGCCTGGGCCGCCGCCGACGATCGCTATGTCCTGCGGCTGCGGGTTGTGGGTGGCTGGTCGCGCCCCGCGGCGGAGCCGCATATCGGCACTGCCCCGCGCCCCTGGGGACGCCATGCTCACCGTCCCCGCCATTTCGGGGGGCGTTTTTCCTGGAAGGCTCGGTGGAACTCCGTGTAGTCCTCGCCGTGCATCAGCAGGGCCTGGGTCGCGGCGTCCAGTTCGATGGAGGCCGCCAGGGGCATGTCCAGTTCCGCCGTCAGCAGGGCCTTCGTCTGGGCGTGGGCCAGGGCCGGGCCGTCGGCGAGACGGTGGGCCAGAACGCGGGCGGTCTCGTCGGCGTGGCCCTCGTCCGTCAGTTCGGAGATCAGGCCGATGCGTTCGGCCTCGGGGGCGTGGACCGGTTCGCCGAGCATCAGCAGGCGGGTGGCGTGGCCGAGGCCGACGACCCTGGGCAGCAGGTAGGCCGCGCCCATGTCGCCGCCGGAGAGGCCGACACGGGTGAAGAGGAAGGCGAAGCGGGCGGTGGGGTCGGCCACCCTGAAGTCGGCGGCGAGGGCGAGGACCGCCCCGGCGCCCGCGGCGACGCCGTGCACCGCGGCGATCACCGGGAAGGGGCACTCCCGTACGGCGCGGACGACCTGGCCGGTCATCCGGTTGAAGTCGAGGAGCTGGGCGGTGTCCATGGACAGGGTGGCGCCGATGATCTCGTCGACGTCGCCGCCGGAGCAGAAGCCGCGCCCCTCCCCGGCCAGCACCAGGGCGCGCACCGCCCGTTCCCGGGACAGCTCGGTGAGCAGGTCGCGCAGGTCGGCGTAGGCGCCGAAGGTGAGGGCGTTGAGCTTGTCGGGGCGGGTGAGGGTGACGGTGGCGACGGGGCCGTCGTGGTCGACGCGCAGGTGACGCCAGCGGGGGGTGCGGGTGGCGGAGCCGGTGAAGGGACTCATGACGTGCGGCCTCCTCGGCGGTCACGGTCTCACTGCGCTCTGTGCACCGAAGTTATCACCGATCTGTGACTGTCGTCACGAGTGCGCGATACAGCGAGGAGGACGCGGCGTCTCCTCCGTCACACGGTCACCGGATGTCCATAACGTCGTAACAGCGGGCTCAGGCGGGCGAGACCGGCCGTTCAGCGGGGTAGGTCGCCGGTGCGCCCGGTGCCCGTCGAGCCGTCTCGGCGGGTGGCGCCGTACCATTCGTCGTACTGAAAGCAGGACGGCCTGCTGCCATGAACGGACTCACCTTGCACGAACGCCCCTCCGCCTCCGCCTCCTGGCGCATCGCGCTGCCGCATTCCGCCGCGGCCGTGCCGGTGGCGCGCGCCCTGGTCCGTACGGCGCTGGCGGAGCTGGAGCACGGGGCCGACAGCGACACCGCGGAGCTGTTGACGGCGGAGCTGGTCGCGAACGCCGTGGAGCACACCAGGGGCGGGACGCCGCTAGAGCTGGTGGTGGAGCTGCTGCCGACCGGCTGCCAGGTCGAGGTGCACGACCCGGACCCGGCGCCGCCCGGCGACCTCACCCGCCCCACGGGCGGCGCGCCCGACCCCTGGCAGGAGCATGGGCGCGGCCTGCTGCTGATCCGCACCCTCAGCTCGTCCTGCGGGCACCGCCCCACCCGGACCGGCAAGGCGGTGTGGTTCCGGCTGCCGGTCGTACCGCACCAGCGGACGCGTCCGGCGTAGGCGGTCGGCCCCGGTCAGGCGAGTGTCGCCACCAGGACGGCCTTGATCGTGTGCAGGCGGTTCTCCGCCTCGTCGAAGACGACCGAGTGGGACGACTCGAAGACCTCGTCGGTGACCTCCAGGGAGTTCAGGCCGTGACTCTCGTGGAGCTCCCTGCCGACCTTGGTGCCCAGGTCGTGGAAGGCGGGCAGGCAGTGCAGGAACCGCACGTCGGGGTTGCCGGTGGCACGCAGGACGTCCATCGTGACGGCGTAGGGCGCGAGGGCGGTGATCCGCTCGTCCCAGACCTCCTTGGGCTCCCCCATGGACACCCACACATCGGTGGCGACGAAGTCGGCGCCCCGTACGCCCTCGGCCACCTCCTCGGTGAGGGTGATCCGGGCGCCGCTCCCCTCGGCGAGCTGGTGGGCGCGGTCGACGATCTCCTGGGCGGGCCAGTAGGACTTCGGGGCGACGATGCGTACGTCCATGCCGAGCAGGGCGCCGGTGACCAGGTAGGAGTTGCCCATGTTGAAGCGGGCGTCGCCGAGGTAGGCGAAGGCGATCCCGGTCAGCGGCTTGGCGCTGTGCTCGGTCATGGTGAGGACGTCGGCGAGCATCTGGGTGGGGTGCCAGTCGTCGGTGAGGCCGTTGTAGACGGGGACGCCCGCGTACGCCGCCAGCTCCTCGACGGCCGACTGCTCGTCACCCCGGTACTGGATGGCGTCGAACATCCGGCCGAGGACGCGGGCGGTGTCCTTGACGGACTCCTTGTGGCCGAGCTGTGAGCCGGAGGGGTCGAGGTAGGTCGTGGCGGCGCCCTGGTCGGCGGCGGCGACCTCGAAGGCGCAGCGGGTACGGGTGGAGGTCTTGGCGAAGATCAGCGCGATGTTCCTCCCGCGCAGGTACGGCGTCTCGGTCCCGGCCTTCTTGGCGGCCTTCAGCTCGGCGGCCAGCTCGATCAGGCCGCGGAACTCCTGCGCGGTGAAGTCCAGCTCCTTGAGGAAGTGGCGGCCGGTGAGGGCGGTCGGGACTGTCGCCATGAGAGGGCTCCGGGGGTGCAGGGACAGAGACCTTGGAAGTCTATACGAACATCGGCATTTATATACAGGGTCCCCTTCATGCACAGGCCCACGACCGGGTCGTCACACCGCGTCCCGCTGCACCGGGCAGCTCATGCAGCGCGGTCCGCCCCGGCCCCGTCCCAGCTCGCTGCCGGGGATCTCTATCACCTCGATGCCCCGCTTGCGCAGATGCGTGTTGGTGGTCGCGTTGCGTTCGTAGGCGATCACGACGCCCGGCTCGACGGCGAGCACGTTGCAGCCGTCGTCCCACTGCTCCCGCTCGGCGGCGTGCACGTCCTGTGTGGCGGTCAGCACCCGGATCTCGCTCAGCCCGAGCGCCGCGGCGATCGCCCGGTGCATGTGCTCCGGCGGATGGTCGGTGACCTTCAGCTCCTTGTCCCCGGCGCCCGGCTCGATGGTGTACGAGCGCAGCATGCCGAGCCCCGCGTACTGGGTGAAGACATCGCCGTCGACCATCGTCATCACCGTGTCCAGGTGCATCAGCGCCCGCCGCTTGGGCATGTCGAGGGCCACGATGGTCCGCGCGGAGCCCGCCGCGAACAGCTTGTGCGCCAGCATCTCCACGGCCTGCGGGGTGGTCCGCTCGCTCATGCCGATGAGGACGGCGCCGTTGCCGATGACCAGGACGTCGCCGCCCTCGATGGTGGAGGGGTAGTCGGCCTGCCCCTCCGACCACAGGTGGAAGCCCTCGTCGCGGAACTGCGGGTGGTGCCGGTAGATCGCCTCGAAGTGCACCGTCTCGCGCTGCCGGGCGGGCCAGCGCATCGCGTTGATGGAGACGCCGTCGTAGATCCACGCGGAGGTGTCCCGGGTGAAGAGGTGGTTGGGCAGCGGGTCGAGCAGGAAGTCGTCCAGCTCCATGACGTGGAAGCGCACGGACGCCGGTTCCGCGTGCCCCTCCAGGAACTCCCGCTTGGTCATCCCGCCGACCAGCGCCTCCGCCAGCTCCCGGGCGGGCAGCGCCTCGAAGGCGGCGCGCAGGTGGTCGGTGGCGAGGGGGCCGTACTCCTTCTCGTCGAAGACCCGGTCCAGGACCAGGGCGCGGGCCGCCGGGATGTCCAGGGACTCGGTGAGCAGGTCACCGAAGAGGTGCACCGTCACCCCGCGGTCGCGCAGGACGTCCGCGAAGCCGTCGTGCTCCGCACGCGCCCGGCGCACCCAGAGCACGTCGTCGAAGAGCAGGGCGTCCTTGTTGCTCGGGGTGAGCCGCTTCAGCTCGAGGTCCGGGCGGTGCAGGATGACGCGGCGCAGCCGCCCGGCCTCGGAGTCCACGTGGAATGCCATGCCTCCATCCTGACCAATCGGGCGCCTGTTCACCCCTGTATCAGGCAAGGCCCGTCGTATCAGGCAAGGCCCGTCGTATCAGGCAAGGCCCGTCGTATCAGGCGGGCCCGCTGTATCAGGCAGGGCCCGCGCCCCTCGGGCGCATCGGGGCCGCGGGTGTGCATCCCGTCGCCCGGGGATCATGACGGCCGTCGGCCCGTGCTCCCCGTACGACGGTCGATGAGACCTCACAGCGGGCCCCGCCGCTCCTACGCTCGACGGGACGAACCGGGCGGTGGGGGGAGGGCGCGTGAGCCCTGAGGTGCTGATCAGCCACTTCGTGGGGGCGTCGGCCGTGATCCTGGTGGCCGCCCA
The DNA here is from genome assembly GCF_018070565.1 of Streptomyces sp. B93. Taxonomy (GTDB): domain Bacteria; phylum Actinomycetota; class Actinomycetes; order Streptomycetales; family Streptomycetaceae; genus Streptomyces. The sequence continues at coordinate 6,419 of NZ_JAGPXL010000012.1, read as the reverse complement.
CGCGGGGGGCTGGCTGGCCCGGCGGCTGCGGCAGCCGTACATCGTGGGCCAGCTGACCGCGGGCATCGCGCTCGGCCCGACCCTGCTCGGCGCGCTCGCCCCCGACGCCCACGACGTCCTGTTCCCCGCCGGGATCGGCCCGGCGCTGACCGGGTTCGCGCAATTCGCGCTGGTGGTGTTCCTGTTCGGGGTGGGCTACGAACTCGATCTGCGGCTCCTCGGCGACCGGGCGCGTACGGCGGTGACGGTGGCGCTGGCCGCGTTCCTGGTGCCGATGGCCGTCGGCGGCGGCTGTGCGCTGCTGTTCCGGGACTGGCTGCACGGCCTGGGCATGCCCCGGGACCTGTCGCCCTCGATGGTGGTGTTCGCGGGGGTCGCGCTGTCGATCACGGCGGTGCCGGTGCTGACCGCCATCGTGCGGGAGAACGGGCTGGCGCCGACCGTGCCCGGGGTGGTCGCGGTCTCCGCCGCCGGGCTGCTGGACGTGCTCGGCTGGACCGTGCTCGCCGGGACGCTGCTGGACGGCGGCGAGGGACGGGGGCTCGGCTGGGCCTGGCGGGCGGTGCTCGCCGTCGGCTTCACCGCCGTGATGCTGCTGTGCGCCCGGCCGCTGCTGCGGCGACTGCTGTGGCGGCCCCGGGTGGAGCCCTCACTGCGGCTGGCGCTGCTCCTCGGGTTCGCGCTCGGCTCGGCGTGGGTGACGCACTCGCTGGGACTGCACGTGATCTTCGGTGCGCTGCTCGCCGGGGTGGTGGTGCCCCGCGAGGCGGGCGGCACCCTCGATCCGGACCTGGTCCGGCCGCTGCACGAGGTGGGGCAGTTGTTGCTGCCGTTCTTCTTCGTGCTGTCCGGACAGTCCGTCGTCCTCACCGGCATCGACGGTGCCGGGTGGGTCACCCTGGCCGTGGTGACGGTGCTGGCGGTGGTGACCAAGGTGGGCGCCGGTACGGCCGCCGCCCGGCTCGGCGGGCTCGACCGGGACGACGCGCGGACCGTCGGGGTGCTGCTGAGCGCCCGAGGCCTGACCGAGCTGATCGCCCTGAACGCGGGACTGTACGCGGGACTGCTGAGCACTCCCCTTTACACCGTGCTGGTCTTCATGGCCCTGATCACCACGCTCCTCACCCAGCCCCTGCTGCACCTGGTCCGCCGCCTCGCCCGCCCACCACGGGAGCCGCTGCCCGCGCACACCCGGACCGAGCCCGGCCGGCCCGCGTCCACGGCACGGGCCGACTGAACCGGCGGCGGCTCACAGCCGGGGGTCGACCGGCTCCGACTCCAGGGCCAGCACCCCGAACACCGCCTCGTGGACCCGCCACAGCGGTTCGCCGTCCGCCAGCCGGTCGAGGGCCTCCAGACCGAGCGCGTACTCCCGGACCGCCAGCGACCGCTTGTGGTTGAGGAACCGCTTGCGCAGGCGCTCCAGGTTGTCCGGGCGCGTGTACTCGGGGCCGTAGATGATCCGCAGGTACTCGCGGCCCCGGCACTTGACGCCGGGCTGCACCAGGCGGCCCTCCGGCCCCCGGACCAGCGCGTCGAGCGGCTTGACGACCATGCCCTCGCCGCCCCGGCCGGTCATCTCCAGCCACCAGTCGACACCGGCCGCCACCGACTCGGGGTCACCGGTGTCGACGTACAGGCGCCGGGTGGTCTGGAGCAGACCGGTGGTGTCGTGCTCGACGAGGCGGTCGAGGAGGGCGAGCTGCTCGTCGTGCGGGAGGGCGGCGAGGCTGCGGCCCTGGACGGCGAGGATCTGGAACGGTGCCAGGCGGACGCCGTCCAGGCCGTCCGTGGTCCAGCAGTAGCGCCGGTAGGCGTCGGTGAACGCGCTCGCCGCCTCCGCCCGCTCCCGCTGCCGGGCCAGCAGGGCGCCCACGTCGACACCGCGGGCGGCGGCGCCCTCCAGCGCGGCCAGCGCGCCCGGGAACGCGGCCCCGGACGCGGCGCCCACCGCGGCGTACTGCGACCGCAGCAGCCCGGACGCCTTCAGTGACCACGGCATCAGCTCCGCGTCGAGCAGCAGCCAGTCCGTCTCCAGCTTCTCCCAGAGGCCCGCCTCGCCGATCGCCGTGCGGACACGGCCGAGGACCTCCTCGGTGACGGAGTCGTCGTCGAAGAAGGGACGGCCGGTACGGGTGTACAGGGACCCGGTGGGGCCACCGTCCACGCCGAAACGCTTCGCCGCGGTCTCCGCGTCCCGGCACACCAGCACCACCGCCCGCGAACCCATGTGCTTCTCCTCGCACACGACCCGCGCGACCCCGTCCGCCGCGTACTGCGCGAACGCCTCCGCCGGGTGCTCCAGGTACCCGTCGACGTGCGATGTCGGCGTGGGCGCCATGGTCGGCGGGAGGTACGGCAGCAGCCGCGGGTCGACGGCGAAGCGGCTCATCACCTCCAGGGCCGCCGCCGCGTTCTCCTCCCGGATGCCCACCCGGCCCTGGTGGCGGGTCTCCACCACCCGGCGCCCGTGCACGTCCGCCAGGTCCAGCGGCCGTCCGTCGTGCCCGCCGGGCGCCTCGCCGCGCAGCGGCTTCACCGGCTCGTACCAGACCCGCTCCGCCGGTACGTCGACCAGTTCGCGCTCCGGCCAGCGCAGCGCGGTCAGCCTGCCGCCGAAGACGGCGCCGGTGTCCAGGCAGATGGTGTTGTTCAGCCAGCTCGCCTCCGGCACGGGTGTGTGCCCGTACACCACGGCCGCCCGGCCCCGGTACTCCTCCGCCCACGGGTAGCGCACCGGCAGCCCGAACTCGTCGGTCTCGCCGGTGGTGTCGCCGTACAGGGCGTGGCTGCGGACCCGGCCCGAGGTGCGGCCGTGGTACCGCTCCGGCAGACCGGCGTGGCAGACGACGAGGCGTCCGCCGTCCAGGACGTAGTGGCTGACGAGGCCGTCGATGAACTCCCGTACCTCGGCGCGGAACTCCTCGCTCTCCGACTCCATCTGCTCGATGGTCTCGGCGAGTCCGTGGGTGTGCTGGACCCTGCGGCCCTTGAGGTGGCGGCCGTACTTGTTCTCGTGGTTGCCCGGCACGCACAGCGCGTTACCCGACTTCACCATGGACATCACACGGCGCAGCACACCGGGGCTGTCCGGGCCGCGGTCGACGAGGTCGCCGACGAAGACGGCGGTACGGCCCTCGGGGTGGACGCCGTCGGTGTAGCCCAGCTTGCCGAGCAGCGCCTCCAGTTCGGACGCGCAGCCGTGGATGTCGCCGATGATGTCGAACGGGCCGGTGAGGTGGGTGAGGTCGTTGAAGCGCTTCTCGGTGACGACGGTGGCGTGCTCGGCCTCCTCCACCCCGCGCAGGACGTGCACCTTGCGGAAGCCCTCGCGCTCCAGGCCGCGTATGGAGCGGCGGAGTTCACGGATGTGCCGCTGGATGACCCGGCGCGGCATGTCCGCGCGGTCGGAGCGGCCCGCGTTGCGCTCGGCGCACACCTGCTCGGGGATGTCGAGGACGATGGCGATGGGCAGCACGTCGTACCGCTTGGCCAGGTCGATCAGCTGGCGTCGGGCGTCCTGCTGGACGCTGGTGGCGTCGACGACGGTCCGGCGGCCGGCGGCGAGGCGCTTGCCCGCGATGTAGTGCAGGACGTCGAAGGCGTCCTTGGTGGCGCCCTGGTCGTTCTCGTCGTCGGAGACCAGCCCCCGGCAGAAGTCCGACGAGATCACCTCGGTGGGCTTGAAGTGCCTGCGGGCGAAGGTGGACTTGCCGGAGCCGGAGGCGCCGACGAGCACGACGAGGGAGAGGTCGGTGACGGGCAGGACACGCCCGGGCGGCGACTGGTTCACGCTGCCTTCGCCTCCTTCACGGTCTCGAGGATGAACACGGCCATCTGGGTGGGCGGGCCCACCTCGGGGTCGTCGGGGCCGACGGGCTCGAACTCGACGGCGTACCCGTGCCGTCCGGCGACCGCCCTCGCCCAGTTCCGGAACTCGGCGCGGGTCCACTCGAAGCGGTGGTCGCCGTGCCGGACGTGCCCGGCGGGAAGGGACTCCCAGCGGACGTTGTACTCGACGTTCGGGGTGGTCACGAGGACCGTGCGGGGGCGGGCTGCACCGAACACCGCGTACTCCAGCGCGGGCAGCCGGGGCAGGTCGAGATGCTCGATCACCTCACTCAGCACGGCCGCGTCATACCCCTTCAGACGACGGTCGGTGTAGGCGAGGGAGCCCTGGAGGAGCTTCACCCGGGCGGCCTGCCGCTCCCCCATGCGGTCCAGCTTCAGCCGCCGGGAGGCGATGGTCAGCGCCCGCATCGACACGTCCACGCCGACGATCTCGGTGAACCGGGCGTCCTTCAGCAGCGCCTGCACCAACTGCCCCTGGCCGCAGCCCAGGTCGAGCACCCGGGCGGCACCGGCGGCGCCCAGCGCGGCGATGATCGCGTCCCGGCGCCGCACGGCGAGCGGGGTCGGCTTCTCCTCGGCCTCGGTCTCGTCCTCGACGGCGTTGTCGATCTCCTCGACGTCGCTGTCATCGGCCTCGGCCAGCCGCACCAGCTCAAGCCGCTCCATCGCCTCCCGCGTCAGCGACCAGCGCCGGGACAGGTACCGGCTGGTGATCAGCTTCTGCTCCGGGTGGCCCGGCAGCCAGCCCTCGCCCGCCCGCAGCAGCTTGTCGACCTCGTCGGGCGCGACCCAGTAGTGCTTGGCGTCGTCGAGCACCGGCAACAGGACGTACAGATGGCGCAGCGCCTCGGCGAGCGTCAACTCCTCCGACTCCAGGGCGAGGCTCACGTACCGGGAGTCCCCCCACTCCGGGAACTCGGTGTCCAACGGCACCGGCTCCGCGCCCACCGTCCAGCCCAACGGCTCGAACAGCCGCCGTACGAGGGCGGCGCCGCCGCGGGCGGGCAGCGCGGGCACCTCGACACGCAGCGGCAACGGCTGCCCGGCACGCTCGGGGAGGGCCTTGCACACGCCGCGCATCGCAGTGGAGAAGACGGCGCTCAGCGCCACGGCGAGCAACGAGGAGGCCGCGTACGGACGGTCGTTGACATACTGCCCGAGCGCCGCATCCGGCGCGCCGCCCCTGCCCTTCCCCTTCCCACGCCTGACCAGCGCCACCGCGTCCACCTCCAGCAGCAACGCCGCCGTACACCGCTCGACGCGCGCCTCGGGGTAGAGGACGTGCGCCGTGCCGTAGGAGGTGGAGAACGCCTGCACCCGCTCAGGATGCTTGTGCAGCAGGAACCCGAGATCGGTGGCGGGGCGTTCGGGCGTGCCGGTCGTGGTGAGGGTCAGGAACATGTGCTCGAGTGTTCCAGAGGTGGTCGCCGTGACCACCTGGTTTTCCGGTGGTCACGGCGGCCGTCGCGCGCGGTGGCGTTATGACAGTTGCGACTGCACCTGCGAGGAGATCAGGTCCAGGTGGTCCAGGTCGGAGAGGTCGAGGATCTGGAGGTAGACGCGCTGTGATCCGGCCTCGGCGTAGTGGCCGAGTTTGTCGACGACCTCCGCCGGGGTGCCCGCCAGGCCGTTGGTGCGCAGTTCGTCGACCTCGCGGCCGATCGCGGCGGCGCGGCGGGCGATCTCCCGCTCGTCCTTGCCGACGCAGACCACGAGCGCGTTGGAGTACACCAGGTCGTCGCCCTTGCGGCCCGCCTTCTCGGCGGCGGCCCGGACCCGGGCGAACTGGCGCTCGGAGTCCTCGACGGAGGCGAACGGCATGTTGAACTCGTCGGCGTACCGAGCGGCGAGGCGGGGTGTGCGGGTGGCGCCGTGACCGCCGATCAGGACCGGTACCTTGCGCTGCGCGGGCTTGGGCAGCGCGGGCGAGTCGGTGAGGTCGTAGTACGTGCCGTGGAAGTCGTACGTCGCGCCCGGCTCGGTCGCCCACAGACCCGTGACGATCTCCAGCTGCTCCTCCAGGCGGGCGAACTTCTCCGCCGGGAAGGGGATGCCGTACGCCTTGTGTTCCTCCTCGAACCAGCCTGCTCCCAGGCCCAGCTCGATCCGGCCGCCGGACATCTGGTCGACCTGTGCGACCTGGATGGCGAGGACGCCGGGCAGCCGGAAGGTCGCCGCGGTCATCAGGGTGCCGAGCCGGATGCGCTTGGTCTCCCGGGCCAGCCCGGCGAGGGTGATCCAGGCGTCGGTGGGGCCGGGGAGACCGTCCGTGTCGCCCATCCTCAGGTAGTGGTCGCTCCGGAAGAAGGCGTCGAAGCCGAGGTCCTCGGTGGCCTTGGCGACGGTGAGCAGGGTGTCGTAGGTCGCGCCTTGCTGGGGTTCGGTGAAGATGCGGAGATCCATACCCCCCATCCTGCACGCCGGCTCAGCTCACCTCCGGTTCCGGGGTCGTCTCCGGCGCGCAGGTCGGCTCGTCCCCGGGCGGGGTCGCCGTCGGGCTCGGGGACGGGGTGGGGCAGTCCGAGGGGTCGGCGGTGGTGGGGCCGGGGGTCGGCTCGGTGCTCGGG
>NZ_JAGPXL010000119.1 GCF_018070565.1 Streptomyces sp. B93 | reverse complement strand
TCGATGATGTCGCCGTGCCAGCGGGGCCCCTCCGTGATCCACTCCCGGGCTTAATGCATATGATGCGCAAGTGCGTGACTACTGCATAAAGCCAGCCGACCCCGAAGACCTCGACGCCGCCCGGGCCGTCATGCTCGACACCGTCTACCGCGACTTCGGTACGGGATACGTGCCCCGCTGGCACGGCGACATCATCGACCCGGCCGCCGCCTACCTCGCCCCGCCCCGGCACACCCTCCTCGTGGCGGTGGACCGGCGGGACGGGAGCGTGGTCGGTACGGGGGCCGTCGACTCGCGCGGGCCCGCGCATCCGCCGAACCCCCGGCATGTAGCCGAGCGGTACCCCTCCGGGCGTACCGCCCAGTTGCGACGCGTGTACGTCCGGCCCGAGCACCGTCGGCAGGGCATCGCCCGGCAGCTTGTCGACGCGCTGCTCGACTTCGTGGCGGCGGACGGCGGGTACCGGGCCGTCTATCTGCACACCGATCCGTCCGTGCCCGGCGCCGAGGCGTTCTGGCGGTCGGTCGGGAAGGCCGTGCACGACGAGCGGGAGGATCCGGGCGGCCCGGGCAACGAGGTCGTGCACTTCGAGGTTCCCCTCGTCGGGGGTGAGCGGCGTGCGTGAACGCCTGTCGCGGTTCAGCGCCGTACTGCTGGTCCTGCCTCTCCTCGCCGGGTGCTTCGCCTCCGGCGGGGCCTCGGACGACTCCGCCGGAGGTGACGGCTCGCGGCTGCGTGTCGCCCTCGCCTTTCCGCCCGCCGAACGGCTCTCCCCGTACGGCGCCGACGCCACCATCCTCAGCAGGCTCGGCGTCACCGAGGGGCTGACCGCCCTCGACGCCAACGGGACGGCCGTCCCCGCGCTCGCCTCGTCCTGGCGGCAGGACGGTGAGCGGGCCTGGGTGTTCACCCTGCGCGACGCCAACTTCCAGGACGGTACCGAGGTCACCGCGTCCGCCGTTGCCGCATCGCTCGCCCGGGCCACCGAGGCCGAGCCCGC
>NZ_JAGPXL010000118.1 GCF_018070565.1 Streptomyces sp. B93 | reverse complement strand
GCTCGGCGAGCTTCATCGCCTCTTCGATCAGCGTCTCGACGATCTTGGACTCGGGGACGGTCTTGATGACCTCGCCCTTGACGAAGATCTGCCCCTTGCCGTTGCCGGAGGCGACACCGAGGTCGGCCTCGCGGGCCTCACCCGGACCGTTGACCACACAACCCATGACGGCGACCCGCAACGGGACCTCCATGCCGGTCAGGCCCGCCGTGACCTCCTCGGCCAGCTTGTAGACGTCGACCTGGGCGCGCCCGCAGGACGGGCAGGACACGATCTCCAGACCGCGCTCCTTGAGGTTCAGCGACTCCAGGATCTGGATGCCGACCTTGACCTCCTCGGCCGGCGGGGCCGACAGGGAGACCCGGATCGTGTCGCCGATGCCCTGCGAGAGCAGCGCCCCGAAGGCGACGGCCGACTTGATGGTGCCCTGGAACGCGGGGCCCGCCTCGGTGACGCCGAGGTGGAGCGGGTAGTCGCACTGGGCGGCGAGCTGGCGGTAGGCCTCGATCATCACGACCGGGTCGTTGTGCTTGACCGAGATCTTGATGTCCCGGAAGTCGTGCTCCTCGAAGAGGGAGGCCTCCCACAGCGCCGACTCCACCAGCGCCTCAGGAGTGGCCTTGCCGTACTTCTGGAGCAGACGGCGGTCCAGGGAGCCCGCGTTCACCCCGATCCGGATCGGGGTGCCGTGGTCCTTCGCGGCCCGCGCGATCTCCTTCACCTTGTCGTCGAACTGCTTGATGTTCCCGGGGTTCACACGGACCGCGGCACACCCGGCCTCGATCGCCGCGAACACGTACTTCGGCTGGAAGTGGATGTCCGCGATCACCGGGATCTGCGACTTGCGCGCGATGGTCGCCAGCGCGTCCGCGTCGTCCTGCGTCGGGCAGGCGACCCGGACGATCTGACAGCCCGACGCGGTGAGTTCGGCGATCTGCTGGAGCGTGGCGCCGATGTCCGACGTACGCGTCGTCGTCATCGACTGCACCGACACCGGGGCCCCGCCCCCGACCG
>NZ_JAGPXL010000117.1 GCF_018070565.1 Streptomyces sp. B93 | reverse complement strand
CGGCGAGGTCAGGCTGAGCGCGGCCAGCTCGTCGGCGGCCCGGGAGGCGGAACCGGTGCTCAGGAGAACCCTGTTGTCCGCGTCGACGGCGACCGTGCCCAGGGGTGTGCCGAGGAGGGCGCCGAGCTGGTCGGCGTCGGCGGTCTGCGGACCCTGGCCGATGACCCGCGTCAGACGTTCGGCAGTGGCCTTGAGGGTGTCCTGGTTGCGCTTGTCCAGGAAGCTCTCCAGCAGGAAGGCGCTGATGACGGCGCTGGCGGCCAGACCGAAGACGAGCAGGACGGCCAGCCCGGCGAGCAGGCGCAGTCGGACGCTGGAGACGGCCCAGGGAAGACGGCCGCGGAGTTTCACGTGTCGTCCTGCTCTCGGAGGGTGTAGCCGACGCCGCGGACGGTGTGCAGCAGGGGTGTGTGTCCGTGGTCGATCTTGCGGCGGAGGTTGGAGACGAAGCGTTCGACGACGACGGTGTCGCCGCCGAAGTCGTACTGCCAGACGGCTTCGAGGATCTGGGCGCGGGAGAGGACCTGGCCCTGGTGGGTCAGCAGGTGGTGGAGCAGGCGGTATTCGGTGGGGGAGAGGTCGATGAGCCGGCCCGCGCGGCGGACCTCGTGGCGGGGGTCGTCGAGGGTGAGGTCGGCGCAGCGCAGGGCTGTCTCCTCGGTGGCGGGTGCCGTGCCGCGGGCGCGGCGCAGCAGGGCCTGGAGGCGGGCGCCGACCTCGACGACGCTGAAGGGTTTGGTGACGTAGTCGTCGCCGCCCAGGCGCAGTCCGCGTACCCGGTCCTCGACGGCGTCGCGGGCGGTGAGGAAGAGGACGGGTACGTCGATGGCGCGTTCGCGCAGGAGCTGGAGGATCTCGAAGCCGTCGGCGCCGGGGAGCATCACGTCCAGGACGACGACGTCCGGGGGGCGGCGGGCGACCCGGTCGAGGGTCTCGGTCAGGTCGCCCGCCGCGTCCACCTCGAACCCGGCGAACTCCAGGGCGGAGACCAGCAGGCGCCGGATGCCGGGATCGTCGTCGACGACGAGGACACGGTCGGCGGTCCCCGGTGTGCTGACGGCGTTCATG
>NZ_JAGPXL010000116.1 GCF_018070565.1 Streptomyces sp. B93 | reverse complement strand
AGTGGGCGTTCACCTAGAGTTTTTCCGGTATGCCTGCTTTACCCATGACCTACTTTGGGTGTCTTCACCAGGTAGAGGTGATTTGTTCCCTGCAAGGTCGAGCACTCGGCTGTCCACTTCACGTGCTTCTGTAGTCGGAAACCCGTCTAATTTGAAAATGGTACGGAACCGCCCGACTTACAGCGGAACTCACCCCTCCGCCATTGCCATGATCACGCTGCGCTGTGAGCGAGCGCAAGCCGTACCCCAGTGACCTGTCCGACGCCCGATGGGCCCTGATCGAGCCGACGCTGACAGCCTGGCGAAACGCCCGCCTCGAACGCCGACCAACAGGGCAGCCGGCCAAAGTCGACTTGCGCGACGTGTTCGACGCACTCCTCTACCTGAACCGCACGGGAATCCCCTGGAAATACCTCCCGCACGACTTCCCAGGCCACGGCACCGTCTACTTCTACTACGCCGCCTGGCGCGACGAGGGAATCCTCGCCCAGCTCAACTACGACCTGACCGGCCTGGCCCGCGTAAAGGAAGGCCGCAAGCCCGAGCCGACCGCCTCCGTCATCGACACTCAGAGCGTCAAGACCTCCACCAACGTGCCCCTGACCAGCCAGGGAACGGACGCCGCGAAGAAGATCGTGGGCCGGAAGCGGGGCATCCTGACCGACACGATCGGCCTCATCCTCGCCGTGACAGTCGCCAGCGCCGGCCTCTCCGAGAATGCCATGGGAATACGCCTCCTCGACCAGGCAAAAGAGACCTACCCGACCATCGCGAAAAGCTGGGTCGACACCGGCTTCAAGAACGCCGTCATCGAGCACGGCGCCCGCCTCGGAATCGACGTTGAAGTCGTCAACCGCAACCCAGAAAAGCGCGGCTTCCACGTCGTGAAAAGGCGCTGGGTAGTGGAGCGGAGTATTGGTTGGATCATGATGCACCGCCGCCTCGCCCGCGACTATGAGACGCTCACGGCCAGCTCCGAGGCGATGATCCACATCGCCTCGATCGACAACCTCAGCAAGCGCATAACGGACGAGACCACGCCAACCTGGCGAGGAACTTACTAGGGCATACAGGGCAATACGCCTAGATCAAATGCCCTCT
>NZ_JAGPXL010000115.1 GCF_018070565.1 Streptomyces sp. B93 | reverse complement strand
ATGGGCGTAGACGAACACCGTCCGCCCCTCCACCGTCCCCCAGCCGGTGACCACACCGTCCGTGTACGGCTTCCGCGCCTCCAGACCGAACCCGGAAGCACGATGCCGACGCAACTGCTCGACCTCGCAGAACGAGCCCGCATCGAGCAACAGGGCTATCCGTTCCCGGGCCGTCAGCTTGCCCTTGGCGTGCTGCGCCGCCGTCGCCTTCTCGCTGGGACCGGCCAACGCCCGCGCACGGACCTCAGCCAACTCCGCTACCCGACCACCCATATCAACCGCCTCCCCCAGCCGGTTCACCAAGGCTGGCCTGACACCGGTCACCGAACCCGGCCATCGTGAGACGCACGACTCGAGACCAACTCGAGAAACACCGGCTTCACTTCACAAGGCTGCGCCGCCAATTCGTCAACGCGCCAGCCCACACCACGAAACGGAGCAAAACCCTCCGCACCCCACAAGCCGGAACACCTCATACCGCTGGAGAGTAAACCGGATGGTATGTATCTTCTTCACGCCCGAGGAACCCCGCCACCCACCTCGCCGACGCCCACCAGGAGGAACACCCATGTCAGCGAGCACCGCGAGCGCACTTCCCACCCTCACGGCGCCGGACGCCGCCCGGCACGCGGGGCCGCCCGCCCTGTGCTCCCCCGGACATGCCGCCCCCGCCCGTCTGACCACGACGGTCCCCAAGGAGTACGTCCACCGCGCCGCCATAGCCGAGGTCCTGCTCACCGACTGGGTCCGCACCGGGGACGACCACTTCACGGTGACCGCCCAGTGGCCGCGCCTGCACGCGTACTTCGCCACCGCCGACGGCTACCACGACCCCCTCATCGCCGCCGAAACGATCCGCCAGGCCGGCTTGCTCCTCGCCCACGCCGCCTACGACGTCCCGCTCGGTCATCACTTCGTCATGTGGGACCTGGCCGTGGACCTCGCCCCCGACCACCTGCGTCTGCGCCCCGAGCCCGCCGCCGTCACCCTTCAGATCACCTGTCAGGACATCAAGTACCGCGGTGGGCGCCTGGCCGGCATGCGTCTCGCCCTCACCCTGCACCGTGACGGCAGACCCGCGGGTACCGCCGCCGCCACCCTCACCTGCGTCACGCCCGCCGTCTACCGCCGCCTGCGCGCTCCCCACACTGACGGGGCCCACCCCACGCCCCGCCCC
>NZ_JAGPXL010000114.1 GCF_018070565.1 Streptomyces sp. B93 | reverse complement strand
CCCGTCTGGCGGCGGCGTTGACGCCGGAGGTGGACGCGGTGCTGGCCCGCTACCCGTTGCGGGACCTGGTGACCGTCTCGGAGGAGATGCCGCTGCTGGTGGAACGGGAACGTGCCCTGTACGGCGCCTGGTACGAGTTCTTCCCCCGCTCCGAGGGCACCCCCGAACAGCCCCACGGCACCTTCCGCACCGCCGCCCGCCGCCTGCCCGCGATCGCCGCGATGGGCTTCGACGTCGTCTACCTGCCCCCCGTCCACCCCATCGGCACCACCCACCGCAAGGGCCGCAACAACACCCTCTCCCCCGGCCCCGACGACGTCGGCGTCCCCTGGGCCATCGGCTCCCCCGAAGGCGGCCACGACACCGTCCACCCCCAGCTCGGCACCCTGGAGGACTTCACCTGGTTCGTCCGGGAAGCCGCCGGGCACGGCCTGGAGGTGGCGCTGGACTTCGCGCTGCAGTGCTCACCCGACCACCCCTGGGTCCACAAACACCCCGAGTGGTTCCACCACCGCCCCGACGGCACCATCGCCCACGCCGAGAACCCCCCGAAGAAGTACCAGGACATCTACCCCATCGCCTTCGACGCCGACATGGACGGCCTGGTCACCGAAACCCTGCGGGTACTGCGCTTCTGGATGGACCACGGCGTGCGCATCTTCCGCGTCGACAACCCCCACACCAAACCGGTGGTGTTCTGGGAACGCGTGATCGCCGACATCAACCGCACCGACCCCGACGTGATCTTCCTGGCCGAGGCGTTCACCCGGCCGGCGATGATGCACACCCTCGCGCAAGTCGGCTTCCAGCAGTCCTACACCTACTTCACCTGGCGCAACACCAAACAGGAACTCACCGAGTACCTGACCGAGCTGTCCGGGGACGCCGCCGCCTACATGCGGCCCAACCTCTTCACCAACACCCCCGACATCCTGCACGCCTACCTCCAGCACGGCCACCGTCCCGCCTTCGAGGCCCGCGCCGTCCTCGCCGCCACCCTCTCCCCCACCTGGGGGATCTACTCCGGCTACGAACTCTGCGAGAACACCCCCCTCAAAGAGGGCAGCGAGGAATACCTCGACTCCGAGAAGTACCAGCTCAAACCACGCGACTGGGACACGGCCGAACACGAGGGCCGCACCATCACCCCCCTCATCACCCGCCTCAACACCATCCG
>NZ_JAGPXL010000113.1 GCF_018070565.1 Streptomyces sp. B93 | reverse complement strand
TGCATCAGCTCGGACTTGTACTCCTTGACCATCTTGTCGCGCATCGCCTCCGGGTCCTCGGCCTCGGCGATCTGACGGCGGAAGATGACACCCGCGGCACCCTCGGCGCCCATCACGGCGATCTCGTTCGTCGGCCACGCGAAGGTCAGGTCCGCACCGATGGACTGACTGTCCATGACGATGTACGCACCTCCGTACGCCTTGCGCAGGATCAGCGAGATCCGCGGCACGGTGGCGTTGCAGTACGCGTACAGCAGCTTCGCCCCGTGCCGGATGATCCCGCCGTGCTCCTGGTCCACACCCGGCAGGAACCCGGGCACGTCCAGGAACGTGACGATCGGGATGTTAAAAGCGTCACACATCTGCACAAAACGTGCAGCTTTTTCCGACGCCTCGATATCCAGCACACCCGCCAGCACCTGCGGCTGATTCGCCACGATGCCCACCACCTGACCGTCCAGACGGGCCAGCGCACAGATGATGTTGCGGGCCCAGCGCTCGTGGACCTCCAGGTACTCGCCGTCGTCGACGATCTCCTCGATCACCCTGGCCATGTCATACGGCCGGTTGCCGTCCGCCGGAACCAGGTCCAGCAGAACCTCCGAACGGCGGTCCGGGGCATCGGAGGACTCGGCGCGCGGCGGGTTCTCCCGGTTGTTCTGCGGCAGCAGCGACAACAGGTACCGCACCTCGGCGATGCAGGTCTCCTCGTCGTCGTAGGCGAAGTGCGCCACACCGGAGGTCTCCGCGTGCACGTCCGCACCCCCCAGGCCGTTCTGGGTGATCTCCTCACCGGTGACCGCCTTGACCACGTCCGGGCCGGTGATGAACATCTGCGAGGTCTCACGGACCATGAACACGAAGTCCGTCAGCGCCGGACTGTAGGCCGCACCCCCCGCACACGGGCCCAGCATCACCGAGATCTGCGGGATGACACCCGAGGCCTTGGTGTTGCGCTGGAAGATGCCGCCGTACCCGGCGAGCGCCACCACACCCTCCTGGATACGCGCGCCCGCACCGTCGTTGAGGGACACCAGCGGCGCACCCGCCGCGATAGCCATGTCCATGACCTTGTGGATCTTCTGCGCATGGGCCTCACCCAGCGCACCGCCGAAGATACGGAAGTCATGGGCGTAGACGAACACCGTCCGCCCCTCCACCGTCCCCCAGCCGGTGACCACACCGTCCGTGTACGGCTTCCGCGCCTCCAGACCGAACCCGGAAGCACGATGCCGACGCAACTGCTCGACCTCG
>NZ_JAGPXL010000112.1 GCF_018070565.1 Streptomyces sp. B93 | reverse complement strand
CAGGTCCGTTTTCCCTTCGGGTGGGCTGCGTGGTGGGGGTCGGTTGAGGGGCGCGTCGGCGCCTCGCCAGCACGCCGGGCCGGCTCAGCGGCTTGCGGACCGGTGGGGAGGGGTGAGTCCGGTCTCTGGTGTCACATCAGCCTCAGGAGTGGGCGGAGTTGGTGGTTGCGGGGGTAAGTGGTGCCTTTTGCTCATGGGGTTTCTGGGGTGCCTCTCTGCTACCTGGGTGTATGCCCTTGTTCGTCAGGGGTGGGTGGGTCAAAGGGGCCAATCACTGCCAGCGGTCGGAAAATGCGTCGACAGGAACGTTCCGTGCCGGGGAGAGTGGTCGGCCGTGACGAGTAGTGAGCTGTGGGGCCGTGCGACCGCCGAACGCTACGACGCCGAGGAGACCGAGATGTCCTCGGCCGCCGTTCTCGGGTCGACTCTTGACTTCCTGACAGAACTCGCCGGGGGCGGGCGGGTGCTGGAGTTCGCCATCGGGACCGGGCGGGTGGGGGTCCCGCTCCGGGAGCGTGGTGTGCCGGTCGTGGGCATCGAGCTGTCCGAGCACATGGCCGCGGTGCTGCGGCGCAAGGTCGACGAGGAGACGCTCCCGGTGGTCCTCGGGGACATGGCCACCACCGTCGTACCCGGCGAGTTCACCCTGGTCTATCTCGTCTACAACACCATCTCCAACCTGCTCACTCAGGACGAGCAGGTCGAGTGCTTCCGCAATGCGGCGCGGCATCTCCGGCCCGGCGGCCGGTTCGTCATCGAGTTGGGCGTGCCGCCGCTGCGGTCCCTGCCGCCCGGCCAGGTCGCCGTGCCGTTCGACGTCTCCGAGCGCCACCTCGGCTTCGACACCTTCGACCTGGTCGAGCAGATCCTCGTCTCGAACCACTTCACCCTCGACGGCGACGACGGCCGCTACCGTCGCGGCAATTCACGGCACCGGTACGCCTGGCCTGCGGAACTCGACCTCATGGCACGGATCGCCGGGCTCGAGCTGGAACGGCGCGTCGCCGAATGGAACGGGGAGCCCTTCACCCAGGACTCCGCGAAGCACATCTCCGTATGGCGCAAGCCCACCTGAGCCCAGCCCGGCCCAGCCAAGACTGGCCGTGGCCAAGACCAGCCGTGGCCAAACCAGGCCAAGCCACGGCCGACCGCCAATGTCAGCCCCCACCGGCCCGCAAGCCGCTAAGCCGGCCCGGCGTGCAGGCGAGGCGCCGACGCGCCCCCACCACCCCGGCTCACCACTCAGCCGACCCAAGGGACCGACACAGCTC
>NZ_JAGPXL010000111.1 GCF_018070565.1 Streptomyces sp. B93 | reverse complement strand
GGGCCTTGACCCTTGATCCTGGACACACGAGACACTGGATCCTGAGGATCTGAGAACGGACATCTCGTGGTCATGAAGAACTATCCGCCACAGTTCAAAGCGGACGCGGTCGCGCTGTACCAGTCGCGGCCCGAGGCGACGATCAGGCAGGTCGCCGCCGATCTGGGGATCAACCCCGAGACCCTGCGGAACTGGGTCCGAGCGGCCGGTGCGAGCCGGCCCCGGGGCGCCGGGCGGAGGTGCCTGCCGAGCCGCCGACGCCGTTGGAGGCGGAGAACGCCGCTCTGCGGAAGAAGGTCCGTGAGCTGGAGGAAGAGCGCGAGATCCTGCGGAAGGCGGCGAAGTATTTCGCCGGGGAGACGCGCTGGTGAACCGCTTCCAGTTCGTCGCCGACCATCAGCGCCGTTACGGCGTGAAGCGGCTGTGCACCATCGTGGGCATCGCCCGCTCCAGCTTTTATTACTGGCGTCGGACGGCCGCGGATCGGGCCGTCCGGCAGGCGGCCGACGCCCGCCTCGCCGCCCGGATACGGGCCGTGCACCACGAGTCGGACGGCACCTACGGCGTTCCCAGGATCACGGCCGAGCTCCGCGAGGCGGGCGAGCGCGTCAACCACAAGCGGATCGCGCGGTTGATGCGGGCCGCCGGTCTGGCGGGCGTGCGCTTGCGCCGCAGGCACCGCACCACGGTCGCGGACCCGGCCGCGGCGAAGGCCCCGGATCTCATCGGCCGCGACTTCACCGCGTGTGAGCCGAATACGAAGTACGTCGGCGACATCACCTATCTCCCGCTGGAGGGCGGGAAGTTCTTGTATCTGGCCACCGTCATCGATCTCGCCTCACGCCGCCTGGCCGGCTGGGCGATCGCGGACCACATGCGCACCGGCCTCGTCATCGACGCCCTGTCCGCCGCCGAACGGACTCGCGGCAGCCTCTCTGGGGCAGTCATACACACCGATCACGGAGCCCAGTACACCAGCCGGGCCTTCGCCGACGCCTGCCGCCAGACCGGCGTCCGCCAGTCCATGAGCGCGATCGGCAGCTCGGTGGACAACGCGCTCGCCGAGTCCTTCAACGCGACGTTCAAACGCGAGACCCTTCAGGGCCGAAAGCACTGGCCCAGCGAACGCGAGGCCCGTCTCGACGCGTTCCGCTGGCTGCACCGCTACAACACCCGACGCCGTCATTCCCACCTCGGACAACGCAGTCCCATCGCCTACGAGGCAGCACTCGACACAACATCAACTACCCTCGCCCAAGCCGCATAGCCCGTGTCCAAGATTCCGGGTCAAGGCCC
>NZ_JAGPXL010000110.1 GCF_018070565.1 Streptomyces sp. B93 | reverse complement strand
TCCCTAAGAATGTGAGGCGGTCCGGGAGGACCGGGTGTGGCTGATGGTGGTCTGCCGCTTGTGGCTCGGAAGGAATGGCCGCCCGGTCCTCCGGGACGCTCCGACTGCTGATTGAGAACTGCGGTCATCGCTGGTTAGGGACCTGTCGGCGGAGTGTTCTTCGGGCCACGAAGGTGCTGGTCACGGTGGAACGGAGCTTCGGGGTTGAGCACGCGGCAGGGGCGGATATGGGTCGGCATCGACGCCGGCAAGGGACATCACTGGGCGGTGGCGGTCGACGCTGACGGCGAGACGGTGTTCTCGACGAAGGTGATCAACGACGAGGCCCAGATCCTCACCCTCATCGACACCACCCGCGAGCGGGCCGACGAGGTGCGGTGGGCAGTGGACATCTCCGGTCGCGCCTCGACACTGCTGCTGGCCCTGCTGGTCGCGCACGGCCAGCAGGTCGTCTACGTGCCTGGCCGGACGGTCAACCGCATGTCCGGTGCTTACCGGGGTGAGGGCAAGACCGACGCGAGAGACGCACTGGTCATCGCCGACCAGGCCCGCATGCGCCGGGACTTCGCCCCGCTCGACACACCGCCGGAACTGGTCACCACACTGCGGGTGCTGACCAACTACCGGGCCGACCTGATCGCCGACCGGGTAAGGCTGATCAACCGGCTCCGCGACCTTCTGGTGGGTATCTGTCCCGCCCTGGAGCGGGCCTTCGACTACTCCGCAGCCAAGGGTCCGGTGGTCATGCTGACCGAGTACCAGACTCCGGCCGCCCTGCGCCGGATCGGCGTCAAGCGGCTGACGGCCTGGCTGGAACGCCGCAAGGTCCGCGGCGCCGCCGGTGTCGCGGCCAAGGCCGTGGAGGCGGCCCAGTCCCAGCAGATCGCACTGCCCGGCGAGAAGCGGGCCGCGAAGCTGGTCTGCGACCTCGCCCACCAGCTGCTGGCCCTGGACGAGCGGATCAAGGACAACGACCGGGAGATCCGCGAGACCTTCCACACCGACGACCGCGCCGAGATCCTCGAGTCCATGCCCGGCATGGGCCCGATCCTGGGAGCCGAGTTCGTCGCCATCGTCGGCGACCTGTCCGGCTACAAGGACGCCGGCCGCCTGGCCTCCCACGCGGGCCTGGCCCCGGTCGCCCGGGACTCCGGCCGCCGCACCGGCAACTACCACCGGCCCAAACGCTACAACCGGCGCCTGCGGCACATCCTCTACCTGTCCGCCCAGACCGCGATGATGCGGCCCGGCCCGTCCAGGGACTACTACCTGAAGAAGCGGGCCGAGGGACTGCTGCACACCCAGGCTCTGCTGTCGCTTGCCCGTCGCCGGGTCGACGTGCTGTGGGCGATGCTGCGTGACAAGAGGCTGTTCACCTCCGCCCCGCCGCTCACGCAGACGGCTTGACACGATCATTGAGATTCC
>NZ_JAGPXL010000011.1 GCF_018070565.1 Streptomyces sp. B93 | reverse complement strand
GGTGGGGGTGCGTGGATTACGGCAGTAGGTTGCCCCTTCTTGACAGCAGGAACTTCTTGAACGCCGCCACCGGTGGGGTGTCCGGGCGGCCCTCCAGCCAGGCGACGCCGATCTCGCGCGCCGCGCGGGGGGCCGTGACCGTGAGTTCCACGACCCCGGGGCGGGGGACGGCCGGGGGTGGCAGCAGGGCCACCCCGAGGCCCGCGGCGACCAGGCCCCTGAGGGTCTCCGCCTCCTCGCCCTCGAAGGCGACGCGCGGTTTGAAGCCCGCCTCCTGGCAGAGGTCGTCGGTGATGCGGCGCAGGCCGTAGCCGGGTTCCAGCGTGACGAAGGCTTCCTCGGCGGCCTCCGCCAGGCGGACGCGCCTGCGGGCCGCGAGGCGGTGGTCCGCCGGGACGACCAGGCGTAGCTTCTGTTCGTCGAGGCGGCGGGCGACGAGGTCGGGCGCGGTGGGGACGGGTGACGTCAGGCAGAGGTCCAGCTCTCCGGCGCGGAGGCGTTCGAGCATGGCCTCGCCGTAGTTCTGGACGAGGCTGAAGCGGACCCTCGGGTGGTCGGCACGGAAGGCGTGGATCAGGCCGGGGACGGTCTCGGCGCCCATGGTGTGCAGGAAGCCGAACGCGACCTTGCCGGTGGCCGGGTCGGCGTCGGCGCGGACCTCCTCCGCGGCGCGTTCCACCTCCGCGAGGGCGCGTTCCACGTGGGTGAGGAAGGTGCGGCCCGCCGGGGTGAGGGAGACGGTGCGACCGCGGCGGGCGAACAGGTCGACGCCGAGGTCCTGTTCGAGGCGGACCATGGCGCGGGAGAGGGTCGACTGGGGGACGTTCATCTCGTGGGCGGCGCGGGTGACGTGCTCGGTGCGGGCCACGCCCGCGAAGTGGGCCAGGCGGGGGGCGAGGCGGGTGACGATGTCTGGTGCGTCACTGGCTGTGTCACTGATTGGTGACAGGCGGGGCTGGGAGCTGGGTTGATGCGTCACGGGAACGATTATGAGGGTTCTGTGCATTGGACGCATGAAAGCGGGTGTACGTAACTTCTGGGTATGTCTCCCGCGAGTACCGGGGCGTCCACGGTTGTGGATGCCGCTGCCATTGCCACTGCCTCCGCTTCCGTTCCTGTTTCCGATGACCGTATGGCGCCGGGTGGTCCCGGTTACCGGCGGATGAGCTTCGCGCTGTTCCTGGCCGGGGTCGCGACGTTCGCGCTGCTGTACTCGACGCAGGCGTTGCTGCCTTTGATCTCCGGCGAGTTGGGGGTGACGGCGAGCGCGGCGAGCTGGACCGTGGCGGCGGCGACGGGTGGGCTCGCGGTGTTCGTGCTGCCGATGAGCGCGCTGTCGGAGCGGTTCGGGCGGCGTGCGGTGATGACGGGGTCGCTGGCTGTGGCGGTGGGTGTGGGGCTGCTGGTGCCGTTCGCTCCGTCGTTGCCGGTGCTGGTGGCGTTGCGGGCGGTGCAGGGGGCGGCGCTGGCGGGGCTGCCCGCGTCGGCTACGGCGTACCTGGCGGAGGAGGTCCGGCCGAAGGCGCTGGTGACGGCGATCGGGCTGTTCGTCGCCGGTAACAGTGTGGGCGGGATGAGTGGTCGGGTCATCACCGGGTGGGTCGCGCAGGAGTGGGGCTGGCGGGTCGCGGTCGGGGTGATCGGGGGGATCGCGGTGGTGTGTGCGGTGGCGTTCCGGGTGTTGCTGCCGGCGCCGCGGCACTTCTCGGCGGGGTCGCTGCGGCCGGGGGTGCTGGTGCGCACGGTGCGGGAGCACCTGGGAAATCCGCTGCTGCGCCGGCTGTACGCCATCGGCGCGCTGTTCATGACGGTGTTCGGCGGCATCTACACGGTGGTCGGGTACCGCCTGACGCAGGAGCCGTTCTCGTTGCCGCAGGGCGTGGTGGGCTCGATCTTCCTCGTCTACCTGGTCGGTACGGTGTCGGCGTCGACGGCCGGACGGCTGGTGGGGCGGCTGGGCCGCAGGGGCGCGTTGTACCTGTCCGGAGGGACGACCGCGGCGGGCCTGCTGCTGTCCCTGGCCGACTCGCTCGGCGCGGTGCTGCTGGGCCTGGTCCTCATCACGGCGGGCTTCTTCGCGGGCCACGCGGTCGCCTCGTCGGCGGTCAGCAAGACGGCGACGCGGGGGCGGGCGCAGGCCTCCGCCCTGTACCAGTCCGCCTACTACATCGGCTCCAGCGTCGGCAGCACGGCGGGCGCGGTGGCGTTCCACGCCGGGGGCTGGGGCGGGACGGTGGCGGTGGGGCTCGTGGCTGTGATGGGGGTCGTGGCCATCACGGTGGCGGGGTCGCGGGCGGCCGCGCGTGCGTGATGCCTGCGGCGGCCTGTTTCCGTCCGGTGCCTGCCGCGCGTAGCGCTGGCCGCCGGGTGGTGGGTCGGGGCCGCGCCGGGGGGTGTCCGTCCTCGGAACCGCGCGATCTGCCAACTGGAACGGCAACGGGGCTTTCCGCGCGAACCACTGCGGGCGGACACCCCCCGACACGTCCCCTTCCGTGACACGGCGGGTGCGGGCGCGCGGTGGCTCGCCGCCGTAGCGGTCCTAGCTGCGGGCAGTCGTGCCGCAGGGCGGCACGGGTGGGCGCAGCGTCACCCCCGTAGCGCCGGGTTGCGCAACGCCCCCCGGCCCGCACTCACGCCGCCAGAAGTCCGCTGACCTGCGACTTCCCCTCTCCAGGCGCCATTGTCAGTGGGCTGCGGTAGCTTCCAAGGTGCTGGGCGCGATGGCGCGACTGGGATGCCACAGGGGTGGGTGGACGGATCATGAGCAACGGCACGGCGACGACGACACAGCTCGAGGAGCAGCTCGAGAAGTACCGCGTCGAGCTGACCGGTTACTGCTACCGCATGCTCGGCTCCTCCTTCGAGGCGGAGGACGCGGTGCAGGACACGATGGTCCGCGCCTGGCGGAGCTACGAGAAGTTCGAGGGGCGGTCAAGCCTGCGGTCGTGGCTCTATCGGATCGCGACGAACGTGTGTCTGGACCTGCTGGCCGCGGGCAACAAGCGGGCGCGGCCGATGGACCTGTCGGAGGCCACCCCGCTGGCGCAGGCGGCGCTGTCGCCGCGCCCTGATCACACCTGGCTGGAGCCCATGCCGGACGCCCGTGTACTGCCGACCACCACGGACCCGGCGGAGGCCGCCGTGGCGAAGGAGTCGGTGCGGTTGGCCTTCATGGCGGCGTTGCAGCAGCTGCCGCCCAAGCAGCGGGCGGTGCTGATCCTGCGGGAGGTGCTGGCCTGGAAGGCGAGCGAGGTCGCCGAGCTGCTCGGCACGTCGGTCGCCTCGGTGAACAGCGCGCTCCAGCGGGCCCGGGCCACGCTCGCCGAGCGGGCGGACAGCGGTGCCGAGGCGGCCGTGTCCGATCCGCTGGACGAGGAGCAGCGCAAGCTGCTGGAGCGGTATGTCGCGGCGTTCGAGGGCTACGACATGACGGCGCTGACCGCGCTGCTGCACGAGGACGCCGTCATGACGATGCCGCCGTTCGACCTGTGGCTGCTCGGCCCGTCGGACATCACCGGGTTCATGACGACGCTGGGGGCGGCGTGCGCCGGGTCGCGGCTGTTGCCGGTGGAGGTGAACGGGCTGCCCGGGTTCGCGCACTACAAGCCGGACGAGGAGGCGGGTGGCTTCAGTCCGTGGGCGGTGCAGGTGCTGGAGATCTCAGAGGGGCGCATCACCGGGTTCCACTGCTTCCTGGACACCAAACGGTGGTTCCCGCTGTTCGGGCTGCCCCTCCATCTCGAAGCGGAGTCCGACCAGGTCGAGGAGGGCGCGTAGGGCTGGGGAGGGGTCGCGCAGGCGGATGTGGCCGCCGGACCGTTTCGCGGTCAGTTGGAGGCGGGCCAGCAGGTCGACCGTCGTCAGGCCCGGTGGGCCCAGTCCGGCGACGTCGCATACGACGACTCTGGCGCCGGTGTCCTCCAGCCGCGCCCGTACGTCGTCACACAGTCCCGTCACCTCGTCCCTGGTGAGGGGGCCTTCGAGCACGAGTTCGGCGGGTGTCTTGGCGTCCACGATCGATAGACCGGGGGAACGCCGTGAACTAATCGGCGCGCACGCCTCCGTCAGTCGGTGAGGAACTCCGAGGTGTCGAGGTCCAGCTCGAAGGGGCTGGGCAGCGGGACTGGGACACCGAACTTGCTCGCGTGCAGGACGCGGTACACCGCCCCGTGCGGCTCACCGAACAGTGTGACAGTGGGCCCTCCCGGCGCCCAGCCGTCGATAAGGAGATAGAGCGGCACCCCGGCTTGCGCATAGCCTGCGGCCTTCTTGATCCGGTCATGGCTCGCGTTCGACTTGGAAGTGATCTCCACGATGAGTTCTGCCGCATCCGCAGGAACGTAGTTGCCTTTCCGGGAGCGGACGACCTCCCTCGGAGCCACAGCGATGTCCGGAATGTAGAGCCCGTCCCTGGAGGGAATGGCCGTGCCCAGTGTCTGGTAGACGCCCCACTCCTTCGAGATCACCTCGTACAGGCTGCGCTGTACTAGATCAGCGATGTCGTTGTGCGGGTTCGACGGCGGCGGCGCCACGGTGACGATCCCTTCGATGATCTCCACCTTGCAGCCCTCTGGCGCGTCCGTCTCCTGCCAGACCCGGACGAGGTCGTCCCACTCGTGGCCGCTGGCCGCCGAGTGGTCGACGGTGAGTGCGCTCATGGCGGTCTCCTTATCGGTGCGTCACCGAGTCCAGCATGCCGAACGGGATCGGCGGTGGTCCACCGATCCCGTTCACCCGAATGAGGAAACCGCAGGTCAGGCGATACGTTCCAGCACGACCGGGGACGCGGTGAAGTCGGTTCCCGTGGGGGCGATGTCGTATGCGTGCGTCAGGGGTTCCAGGGCGTAGGCGAAGCGTTCGGGGGTGTCCGTGTGGAGGGTGAGGAGGGGCTGGCCCTCGGTGACCTCGTCGCCGGGCTTGGCGTGGAGTTCGATGCCCGCGGCGGCCTGGACCGGGTCCTCCTTGCGGGCGCGGCCCGCGCCGAGGCGCCAGGCGGCCACTCCGATGCCGTAGGCGTCGAGGCGGGTCAGGACGCCGGAGGACGGGGCCTTGACGACGTGCTGTTCGCGGGAGGTGGGGAGGGGGGCGTCCGGGTCGCCGCCCTGGGCCTGGATCATGCGGCGCCAGACGTCCATCGCCGAGCCGTCGGTCAGGGCCTTCGCCGGGTCCGCGTCGTGGATGCCCGCCGCTTCCAGCATTTCGCGGGCCAGGGCGAGGGTGAGTTCCACGACGTCCGCCGGGCCGCCGCCCGCGAGGACCTCGATGGACTCGCGGACCTCCAGGGCGTTGCCCGCCGTGCGGCCGAGGGGGGTGGACATGTCCGTGAGGAGGGCGACCGTTCGTACGCCGTGGTCCTTGCCCAGGCCGACCATCGTCCCGGCCAGTTCGCGGGCGTCCTCGAGGGTCTTCATGAAGGCGCCGGTGCCCACCTTCACGTCCAGGACCAGGGAGCCCGTGCCTTCGGCGATCTTCTTGGACATGATCGAGGACGCGATCAGGGGGATCGCCTCGACGGTTCCGGTGACGTCGCGGAGGGCGTAGAGCTTCTTGTCGGCGGGGGCCAGGCCGTCGCCCGCCGCGCAGATCACCGCGCCGGTGGTGTCGAGGACGTTCAGCATTTCGTCGTTGGTCAGCAGGGCCCGCCAGCCGGGGATCGACTCCAGCTTGTCCAGGGTGCCGCCCGTGTGGCCGAGGCCGCGGCCGGAGAGCTGCGGGACCGCCGCGCCGCAGGCCGCCACCAGGGGGGCCAGGGGGAGGGTGATCTTGTCGCCCACGCCGCCCGTCGAGTGCTTGTCGGCGGTGGGGCGGGAGAGGGAGGAGAAGTCCATGCGCTCGCCGGAGGCGATCATCGCCGCGGTCCAGCGGGCGATCTCGCGGCGGTTCATGCCGTTGAGGAGGATGGCCATGGCGAGCGACGACATCTGCTCGTCGGCGACCTCGCCCCGGGTGTACGCGTCGATGACCCAGTCGATCTGTTCGTCGCTGAGTTCGCCGCGGTCCCGCTTGGTGCGGATGACGGAGATGGCGTCCATGGCCATGGGTTTCCTTCCGAGTGGTTCTGGAAGTGTGCGGCCCCTCCGGGTTCTCGTTCGGAGGGGCCGCTGGTGCGTCAGGTGGTGAGGTGGTCCGGGCCGAAGGCCTGGGGCAGCATCGCGGAGAGCGGGAGGATGCCCGCGGGGGTCTCCAGGAGGAGGTCCGGGCCGCCGTGCTCGTAGAGGAGCTGGCGGCAGCGGCCGCACGGGACGAGGATGTTGCCCTTGCCGTCGACGCAGGTGAAGTGCGTCAGGCGGCCCCCGCCGGTGCGCTGGAGTTCCGAGACCAGGCCGCACTCGGCGCAGAGGCCGAGGCCGTAGGAGGCGTTCTCCACGTTGCAGCCGGAGACCGTGCGGCCGTCGTCGACCCTGGCGGCGACGCCGACCGGGTAGCCCGAGTAGGGGGCGTAGGCGTGGGTCATGGCCTCGCGTGCCGCCTCGCGGAGGGCGTCCCAGTCGGCCTCGGTCACTTGCCCTGTCCCTTCCGGTAGGGCAGGCCGTCCGCCTTGGGCATCCGCAGGCGCTGGGCCGAGAGGGCCAGGACCAGGAGCGTGATGACGTAGGGGGTGGCGGAGACGACCTGGTTGGGGACCTCGTTGGTGCCCGCGTACCAGGCGAAGACGCCGGCGCCGACGATGAGGGTGATCATCGCGTGGACGTACTTCTTGCGGACGGCCAGCCAGATCGCGCCGATCAGCAGGAGCAGGGCGCCCAGCAGGAGCAGGGCGTGGACGTTCTCCGAGCCGCCGCGGAGGTTGAGGCTGTCGGTGTAGCCGAACAGGCCCGCGCCGATGGCGAGTCCGCCCGGCATCCAGTTGCCGAAGATCATCGCGGCGAGGCCGATGTAGCCGCGGCCACTGGTCTGGCCCTCCAGGTAGAAGGGGTTGGCGACGATGGAGAGGAACACGCCGCCGAGGCCCGCGAGGGCGCCGGAGATGATCACGGCGATGTACTTGTACTTGTAGACGTTGACGCCGAGGGACTCGGCGGCGATCGGGTTCTCGCCGCAGGAGCGCAGACGGAGGCCGAAGGGGGTGCGCCACAGGACGTACCAGGTGCCGGGGATCAGGGCGACGGCGATCAGGGTCAGCCAGGAGACGTTGGTGACCAGGCCGCCGAGCAGGCCCGCGAGGTCGGAGACGAAGAACCAGCCCTTGGCGTTCAGGTCGCGCAGCCAGTCGGAGAGGCCGGGGACCGTGAAGTGGCCGAGGGATTCGACCGGCGGGGACTGCTTCGCGGAGCCGCCCTGGTGGCCCTCGAAGGCGAGGGGCGCGAGGTAGCGGGTGATGCCCAGGGCGAGGATGTTGATGGCCACACCGGAGACGATGTGGTTGACGTTGAAGGTGACGGTGACGATGGCGTGCAGCAGGCCGCCGATCGCGCCGCCCGCGAGGCCGACGAGGATGCCGGTCCACGGGCCCCACTGGAAGCCCGCCCAGGCACCGAACCAGGTGCCGAAGATCATCATGCCTTCGAGGCCGATGTTGACCACGCCCGCGCGTTCGGCCCAGAGGCCGCCGAGGCCCGCGAGGCCGATCGGCACGGCGAGCTGGAGCGCTGTGGACATCTGGCTGACGTTGGTGATGCCGTCGGCGCCGGTGATGATGCGGACGATCGAGGTCAGGGCCAGGGCTCCGGCGATGAGCAGGAGCAGTACCGGCAGGGAGAGACGGCGGCCGGTGGGCGCCGCGGGCGTCAGCGTCGGCTGGTTGACGTCGGTCGCCGAGGTAGGGGCAGTCATCGGCCAGCCACCTCCTTCGTGTTGTTGTCGGCGCCGAGGACGTTTCCGGCGGCCAGTTCCGCACCGACGCGGCGCTGCTGGCGGCGCAGGCCCCATTCCCGTACGGACTCGTAGGAGACGACGACCGCGAGGACGATGATGCCCTGCATGATCACCGCGATCTCCTTGTCGTAGCCGTGGAAGTCCAGTTCGGGCGAGGCCTTGTCGAGCCAGGCCCACAGCAGGGCGGCGAAGGCGATGCCCACGGGGCTGTTGCGGCCGAGGAGGGCGATACCGATACCGAGGAAGCCGATGCCGGTGGGGAAGTTGAGGCTGTAGGTGTGGGTGCCGCCGAGGAGGATGGGCAGGCCCGCGAGTCCGGCGACGGCGCCGGAGATCAGCATGGCGGAGAGCACCATCCGCTTGGGGTCGACACCGCTGGCCGCGGCGGCGGTCTGCGAGGCGCCGGAGGCGCGCAGGTCGAAGCCGAAGCGGGTGCGGTTGAGGACGACCCAGTAGCCGACGCCGAGGAGTACGGCGAGGAAGACCAGGCCGTAGATCTCGCCCGCCTCGCCCATGTCGATGCCGGGCACCCAGCCGGACTCGTGCATCACGCCGGTGGTGTTGTTGTTGCCGACCTTGACGCCGAAGACGTCCGGCAGCCAGAGGTAGGCGATGACCGAGGTGGCGATCGCGTTCAGCATGATCGTGGCGACCACTTCGCTGACGCCTCGGGTGACCTTCAGGACGCCCGCGATGCCCGACCAGAAGGCGCCGGTGAACAGGGCCGTGAGGATCAGCAGGGGGACCTGGAGGCCGGCCGGGAGGTTCATGTGGGCGCCGACGATGGCGGCCATCATGGCGGCGAGCTGGTACTGGCCGTCGACGCCGATGTTGAACAGGTTCATCCGGAAGCCGATGGCCACCGCGAGCGCCGCGATGTAGTACAGCGAGGCCTGGTTGATGATCAGGACCTGGATGTCGGAGAACGTGGCCTGCTCGAACATCAGGGCGTACGGCTCGACCGGGTTCTTGCCCGAGGCCAGCAGGACGACCGAGGTCAGGGCGAAGGCCACGGCCAGGGCGATGACCGGACCGGCCACCGTCAGGAGCACGCGCTCCTTGTCGAACTTCTTCATCAGCGGGCCTCGTCTTCCGGAGACTCGGGGGCCTTGGCCGGGGTCTCGGGGGTCTCTTCGTGTTCGAGGTGTCCGGAGGCCGCGCCGGTCATGGCGGAGCCCAGTTCCTCCGGGGTGACGGTGGCCGGGTCGGCGTCCGCGACCAGCCTGCCGTTGTAGATCACGCGGAGCGTGTCCGACAGGCCGATCAGCTCGTCCAGGTCGGCGGAGATCAGCAGCACGGCCAGGCCCTCGCGGCGGGCCTCGCGGATGTGGTCCCAGATGGCCGCCTGGGCGCCGACGTCCACGCCCCGGGTGGGGTGGGCGGCGATCAGGAAGCGCGGGTTGCCGCTCATCTCGCGGCCGACGATCAGCTTCTGCTGGTTGCCGCCGGACAGGGAGGCGGCGGTGACGTCGATGCCGGGGGTGCGGACGTCGTAGTCCTTGACGATCCGGCGGGTGTCCTCCTGGGCCGCCTTCGGGTTCAGCCAGACACCCTTGGCGTTGGGGGCCTCGGTGACATGGCCGAGGATGCGGTTCTCCCAGAGGGGGGCCTCCAGGAGCAGGCCGTGGCGGTGGCGGTCCTCGGGGATGTAGCCGATGCCCTGTTCGCGGCGCTTGCGGGTGGGCCAGGAGGTGATCTCCTCGTCGGCGAGGGTGATCGTGCCGGAGTCGGCGCCCTTGAGGCCGATGAGCGCGTCGACGAGTTCGGTCTGGCCGTTGCCCTCCACGCCCGCGATGCCGAGGACCTCGCCCGCGTGGATGGTGAAGGTGATGTCGTCCAGCAGGGCCTTGCCGCCGGGGGCCGCCAGGCGCAGCTTGTCGACGGTGATGACCGCGCGGTCGGTGACCGTGGACTCGGCGGTCTCGGGGGTGGGGAGTTCGCTGCCGACCATCATCTCCGCGAGCTGGCGGGGGGTGGTCTCGGCGGGGACGGCCGTGCCGACGGTGGTGCCGCGGCGGATGACGGTGATCTCGTCGGCGACCGAGAGGACCTCGCCCAGCTTGTGCGAGATGAAGATGACGGAGAGGCCTTCGGCGCGCAGTTCGCGCAGGTTGGCGAAGAGCGCGTCCACCTCCTGCGGGACCAGGACGGCGGTGGGCTCGTCGAGGATCAGGGTGCGCGCGCCACGGTAGAGGACCTTGAGGATCTCCACGCGCTGGCGGGCGGCGACGCCGAGTTCCTCGACCAGGCGGTCGGGCTCGACTCCGAGGCCGTAGCGCTCGGAGATGTCCTTGATCTTGCGGCGGGCCTTGGCTCCGATGCCGTACAGCTTCTCGCTGCCGAGGACCACGTTCTCCAGGACCGTGAGGTTGTCGGCGAGCATGAAGTGCTGGTGGACCATGCCGATGCCGCGGGTGATGGCGTCGGCGGGCGAGGAGAGCGTGACCTGCTCGCCGTCGATGGTGATGGTGCCCTCGTCCGGCTTCTGCATGCCGTAGAGGATCTTCATCAGGGTCGACTTGCCGGCGCCGTTCTCGCCGACGAGGGCGTGGACGGTGCCCTTGCGGACGCTGAGGTGGATGTCGTGGTTGGCCACGACGCCGGGGAAGCGCTTGGTGATCCCGGCGAGTTCGACGGCGGTCTGCTGACCGTGGACCGCCGCTCCGGCCGGAGGGCTGCTGGACGCGTTGATGGCGCACTCTCCTGGGGACGGGGGTCGTCTACGCGCGTAGCGCCCCTACGGCATACAAAGGGGCGACGCACCGCTGACAACGGGGTACGGGGAGAAGCCTCCCCGTACCCCGTTGAGCGGACGTAACCCCGCGGTTACACGCTGCTCAGGGTCGTTCGAAAGTGTCAGCTGGACTTGACCTCGATCTCGCCGCTGATGATCTTCTCCTTGGCCGCCTCGACGGCCTTCTGGAGGTCGGCGTCGTCCTTGAACGCGGGGTTCGAGTCCGACAGGCCGACCTCACCCGTCTTCAGATCGCCCTTGACGATACCGGTCGCGGGGCTTCCGTCCTCGACCGACTTCGCCAGGTTGTAGACCGCCTTGGCGACATCCTTCATCGCCGAGGTCAGGATCGAGTCCTTGTACTTGGCGAGGGCTTCCTGCTGGTACTGGTCGGAGTCGACACCGATCGCCCACACCTCGTTGGCGGCGGCGGCCTCGATCACGCCCTGACCGGAGAGACCGGCCGCCGCGTACACGACGTCGGCCTTCTTCTCGATCTGGCCCTCGGCGGCCGTCTTGCCCTTGTCGGGGCTGGAGAAGCCGCCCTCCTCCGCCGTCTGGGTCAGGTACTGGGAGAGCACCGTCACCTTCGGGTTGGTGTCCTTCACGCCCTGCTCGAAGCCCGCCTGGAACTTGTGGATCAGCGGGATGTCCACGCCGCCCACGAAGCCGACGGTGTTGGTCTTGGTGGACTTGGCCGCGGCGACACCGGCCAGGTACGACGCCTGCTCCTCGGAGAAGACCAGGTCCGCGACGTTGTCCGCCTCGATGGTGG
The DNA here is from genome assembly GCF_018070565.1 of Streptomyces sp. B93. Classification (GTDB taxonomy): domain Bacteria; phylum Actinomycetota; class Actinomycetes; order Streptomycetales; family Streptomycetaceae; genus Streptomyces. The sequence goes on along the minus strand of NZ_JAGPXL010000011.1, from coordinate 207,320 downwards.
CGTCGTCGACGATGCCGAAGGTGGTGTCGGGGTACTTGGCCGCGGCTTCCTTCACGGCGGCGGCGTACGCGTAGCCGACGCCGATCACCGGGTTGTAGCCCTGCTTGGCCAGCGAGGACAGCCGCTGGGTCTTGTCGGCGTCCGTCTCGCCCTCGGTGGGCTCGATGTCGGCCGTCTCGTAGCCGAACTCCTTCTTCGCCTGCTCCAGGCCCGCGTACGCGGCGTCGTTGAAGGACTGGTCGCCCTTGCCGCCGACGTCGTACGCGATGGCGAGACCCTTGTCGCCCTGGGACTCCGAGGAGGCGTTGTCGGAGGACGTACCGCCGCAGGCGGCGAGGGCGAGGGCCAGGGAGGCGGTCGCTGCGCCTGCGACCGTGATCCGGGAAATCCGGCGCATGGTGGTGCTCCTGTCGTACTAGCGGGTCCGGGGAGGGATGGGGTACCCCCGCCCCCGGGGTCGCTCCGCGCCGGGACGGTTCAGCAACGGCGCTGGCTTTTCCGCAGATTAACGCGCGTAGACCAGCCTGAAAACCCCTTCTGTCCGCCTTGTTATGTCCCCGTGCCCAAGGACCCGGAGACCTTGGTCACAGGGTCGCCGACCGCGAAGGGCGGGTGGCGGTCGGTGATGCCCGGCGGGCAACGGTGAAGCGGGCGGGCCCCCAGGGCGCCGCCCGCTTCGTCACCGTGGGAGCACGGCGGTGGTCACTCGGTGTTGACCTTGATGGAACCGTCGATGATGCCTTCCTTGGCCTCGTTCACGGCGTCCTGGAGACCCTCGATGTTCGCGAACTCGGGGTTGGACTCCGACAGGCCCACGCCGTCCACCTTCAGGTCGAAGGTCTGGACGCCGGTCAGCGGCTCACCGTCCTCGACGGACTTGGCCAGCGTGTACACCGCGCCGCCGACGTCCTTGAGCGCGGAGGTGAGGATGTAGTCCTTGTACGCCGCGAGGGCTTCCTGCTCGTACTGGTCGGAGTCGACGCCGATCGCCCAGACCTTCGCCTTGGCGGCGGCCTCGATGACGCCCTGCCCGGAGAGACCGGCCGCCTGGTAGACGACGTCGGCCTTCTTCTCGATCTGGCCCTCGGCGGCGGCCTTCCCCTTGTCGGGGCTGGAGAAGCCACCCTCCTCCGCCGTCTGGGTCAGGTACTGGGAGACGACCTTGACCTTGCCGCCGCTGGTGTCCTGGACGCCCTGCTTGTAACCGGCCTCGAACTTGTGGATCAGCGGGATGTCCACGCCGCCCACGAAGCCGACGGTGTTGGTCTTGGTGGCCTTGGCGGCGGCGACACCGGCGAGATAGGACGCCTGCTCCTCGGCGAAGACCAGGGAGGCGACGTTGTCGCCCTCGACCACGGAGTCGACGATGCCGAAGGTGGTGTCCGGGTACTTCGCGGCCACGGCCTCCATCGCCGGGCCGTAGGCGAAGCCGACGCCGATGACGGGGTTGTAGCCCTGCTTGGCGAGGGAGGCCAGCCGCTGTTCCTTGTCGGCGTCGGTCTCGCCCTCGGTGGGCTCGATGTCGGCGGTCTTGTAGCCGAACTCGTCGCGGGCCTTCTCCAGACCGGCGAACGCGGCGTCGTTGAAGGACTGGTCGCCCTTGCCGCCGATGTCGTAGGCGATGGCGAGGCCGAGGTCGTCCTTGCCGCCGTCGCTGCCGCTGTCGTTGTTGTCACTGCTGGTACCACCGCAGGCCGTGGCGGCGAGCGCGAGCGACGCGACCCCCACCGCGACGCGGGTCAGTTTGGATATCCGACGCATCGTGAAGTTCCCCATTCTCCAAAGCCCCGCAGTGGGTGCTCAGTTCGGCGCACATTAACGCGCGTAGACACTCCTGGGAACGGGGTCTTGGCTGGCCGTTATCCATTCGTGCCGATGGCCGGTTACGTCCCCGTGAACCACCGGATCAAATGGTGTGCATAGGACAAGGTGCGCGTGCTTGAGCGTCACGCGCACCACGTTGCCCCCACGTCCGAGGGGCCGCAACCCGAACGCGGCCCGGGAATCACCAGCCGCCGTCGACAAGCGCGGCGGCCGTGAACAGTTCCACTCCTACGGTGATGGCGTGCTCGTCCGCGTCGAAGTCGCCCTGGTGGAGATCGCGCACGGTGCGCTCGCCGGGGGTGCGCACGCCGAGGCGGGCCAGCGCGCCGGGGACGTGCTCCAGGTACCAGGAGAAGTCCTCGCCACCGAGGCTCTGCTCGGTGTCCTCGATCGAGTCGGCGCCCCGGCGGGCGGTCATCGCGGCGCGCAGGTGCTCGGTGACGTCGGGGTGGTTGACCACGGGCGGCACCCCGCGCACGTAGTTGATCTCGGACTTGGCGCGGTGCAGGTTGGCCACCTCGTCGACGGCCGCGTGCACGACGTCGGGCGCGGTGCGCCAGGTCTCCAGGTCCAGGCAGCGCACGGTGCCGGACAACTCGGCGTGCTGCGGGATGACGTTCGGGGCGTGGCCGGACTCGACGCGGCCCCAGGTCACAGCGAGCCCGCTGCGGGTGTCCACACGCCGGGCGACGATCGCCGGGACGTCGGTGACCACCCGGGCGACGGCGGTGACCAGGTCGGTCGTCAGGTGCGGGCGGGCGGTGTGACCGCCGGGGCCGTCGAGGGCGATCTCCAGCCGGTCGCAGGCCGAGGTGATGGGGCCCTGGCGCAGACCGATCCGGCCCACGTCGACGCGGGGGTCGCAGTGCACGGCCATGATCCGGCCGACGCCGTCCAGCGCGCCGCACGCGATGGCGTCGGCGGCACCGCCCGGCAGCACCTCCTCGGCGGGCTGGAAGACCAGCCGCACCGGGCGGGGCAGCAGGCCACGGCGGTGCAGGTCGGCGAGGACCAGTCCGGCGCCGAGGACGACGGTGGTGTGCACGTCGTGGCCGCAGGCGTGGGCGCGGTCGGGGACGGTGGACCGGTAGGGGCACTCGGTCTTGGCGTCCGGGATGGGCAGCGCGTCGATGTCGGCCCGCAGGGCGAGGATGGCGGGGCCGCCCTCACCGCCGTCCTCGTCGACGCCGATGTCGCAGACCAGTCCGGTGCCCACGGCGAGAACGCGTGGCTTCAGGCCCGCCTTCTCCAGCCGGGCCTTGATCGCGGCGGTGGTGCGGAACTCCTGGTTGCCGAGTTCCGGGTGCATGTGCAGATCGCGGCGGAACGCGATCAGCTCGGTGCGCAGGGCCTCCGGCAGGGTGCCGGGAAGCCCGGCTTCCCCGGGGGCGCCGGCTTCGGACTCCAGTGACATCAATTGCTTCACCCTCTGAAGGGTAGGACGCCCGGACGGCCAACTGACCCGAGATCAACAAAACTTCAGCCCGTTAGGGGAAGAAAATCTGGCCGCCGGACGCATAGGCGTCGGGACGGATGGGTAGACTCGCCGGATTTCGTGCCCAGTGGGCTGTCCTCCGGCACCCATCCTCTCCCTCACGCATACCACGCCCCATGCCGCCCACGCTCGCGCGTTCAGCTGGCGGACGGGTGGGGGGAGTTCCCCGCGCCCCTCGGGGCGCCGCCCTCATGTTCCCCGGACGGCCAGGAGGCGGTCCACTCCCCTCGCCGTGCCCGTTACGCCGTTCAGGAAGCCCTGCGCCCGGGGGGACGCCCCGTGGGTGAGCCAGTCGGGGTCGATGTCGCAGACCGCGACGCGGACGCCGGTTCCGGCGAGGGCCAGGGGCAGGGTGTGGACGACCGTCGAGGGGAAGCTGAGGATCGTGCCGCCGATGGGGCCGCGGCGGGCGATCAGCTCCAGCGGGAGTTCGGGGCGTACGACCTCCAGGCCCGTCTCCAGCGAGAGGCGGTGGAGCTTGTCGGCGCCCTCGCGGCGGTGGGCGAAGTAGCGGGTGGCGCCGTGCGCCTTGGCGAGGGTGCGTACGGCCTCCAGGTACCGTTCGCCGTCGACGACGCCGGTCTCCACCAGGGAGGTGCCGACCAGGTCGGCGCCCCTGGTGATGCGGGGCGGGCCGAAGCGGGCGCGGGTCCAGGAGAAGTCGTTGGCGGTGATCTCCACACCACCGGGGGCCTCCGCGATCGGCATCGAGGAGAAGACGGTGACGCGGCGGCGCTCGCCGGGGGTGAGGCGGCGCCGGGCGGCGCCGGAGACCGGGCCGAAGACCAGGTCGCGGGGGCCGGGGCGGCTGCCCTTGCGGTGCCAGCGGACCAGGCGTTCGCCGCGGGCGAGCTGGGTGACGAACTCCATGGTGGCGGTGCCGTCGTCGACGACGACCAGGTCACGGGCGCGGGTGATCGTCAGCAGCAGCTGGACGTAGCGCGAGAAGGGATCGCCCATGACGATCCGTTCCGCGCGGCGCAGCGGGCCCATGAGGCCGCCGATGGTCTGGAAGGGCGCGGCGGCGCCGCCCCGCGCCTCCTCCCAGCGGACCTCGTACCCCTCCTCGCGGGCCAGCTCGGACATGCGTCTCAGCTGGCCGCGGGTCATCGGGTCGTTCGGGGAGAGCACGACGAGCGTGAGGTCCGCGCCGGGGGCGTGGCGGTGCGCCCACTCCAGCACGTTCAGGAGCTGGACCGGGCTCTCGACGAAGGCGAGAGTGGGGGCGCTGGCGTTCCCGGCGCGGGGGCTCATCGGCGTACGACCGTCCCGTGGGTGGGGTGGGGGTGGGGTGGGTTGATCAGACGGTGACCGGCTCGCCCGCGGCGGCGGCGATCTCGGCCTCGGCGACGGCGCCCTGGACGCGGCGGAGCTTCTTCATCGGGCCCAGCTCGGAGTCGTAGACCTTCTTGATGCCGTCGCCGAGGGAGGCCTCGATGGTGCGGATGTCGCGGACGAGGCGCTGAAGGCCCTGCGGCTCCACGGAGGCGGCCTGGTCGGAGCCCCACATGGCGCGGTCGAGGGTGATGTGGCGCTCGACGAAGACGGCGCCGAGGGCGACCGCGGCGAGGGTGGTCTGGAGGCCGGTCTCGTGGCCGGAGTAGCCGATCGGGACGTTCGGGTACTCCCGCTGGAGGGTGTTGATCACGCGCAGGTTCAGCTCCTCCGCCTTCGCGGGGTAGGTGGAGGTGGCGTGGCAGAGCAGGATGTTGTCGGAGCCGAGGACCTCGACGGCGTGGCGGATCTGCTTCGGGGTGGACATGCCGGTGGAGAGGATGGTGGTGCGGCCGGTGGCGCGCAGGGCGCGCAGCAGTTCGTCGTCGGTGAGGGAGGCGGAGGCCACCTTGTGGGCGGGGACGTCGAACTTCTCCAGGAAGGCGACGGCCTCGGTGTCCCACGGGGAGGCGAACCAGTCGATCCCCTTCTCCTTGCAGTACTCGTCGATCTGGCGGTACTCGTCCTCGCCGAACTCCACGCGGTGGCGGTAGTCGATGTAGGTCATCCGGCCCCAGGGGGTGTCGCGCTCGATGTCCCACTGGTCGCGCGGGGTGCAGATCTCCGGGGTGCGCTTCTGGAACTTGACCGCGTCGCAGCCCGCCTCGGCGGCCACGTCGATCAGCTTGAAGGCGTTCTCCAGCTCGCCGTTGTGGTTGATCCCGATCTCGCCGGTGATGTAGACGGGCTGGCCGGGTCCGGCGGTCTTCGAACCGAGGGCGCGGAGGCGGGAGTTGGTGCTCATGGCTGGGGATTCCTTACTTGGTGAGGGGGTCGAGAGAGTCGAGCGAGGGTCCGAGGATCCAGCCGGCGATCTCTCGGATCGCGCCGTCGCCACCGGGGACGGTGGTCACGGCACGGGCGGCGCCACGGACGATGTCGTGGGCGCTGCCGACCGCCACGGGCCAGCCGACGAGGGCGAAGCACGGGAGGTCGTTGACGTCGTTGCCGACGTAGAGCACGCGCTCGGGCGCGATGCCCTGGTCCTCGCACCACTGCTTGAGGGCGAGGTCCTTGCGGTCGACGCCGTGCAGCACCGGAAGCTTCAGCTTGCGGGCGCGGGCGGCGACGACCGGGTTCTGTTCCGTGGACAGGATCAGCATCTTCAGCCCCGACCTGCGCAGGGCGGCGATGCCGAGTCCGTCGCCGCGGTGCACGGAGACGAACTCCCGTCCCTCGGAGTCGATCAGCACCCGGTCGTCGGTCTGGGTGCCGTCGAAGTCGAGGACGACCGCGTCGATGTCGTCGGCGGTCGGGAGGGCGCCCGGGCGGTCGGCGTCGAAGAGCGGGGCGAGGGCGCGGGCCCGGGCCAGCTCGTGCGGGTCGTCGATCTCCAGGACGCGCGCGGGGTCGGTGCGCACGAGTTCGGTGTGGCCGAAGAAGCGGTGCCCGTGCTCGCGGAAGCCGGGGGCGGCCATCGCGTAGGCGGCGCCGGTCTCCAGGTAGTCCTGGGGGCGGTCCTGGCGGCGCGGGCGGAAGGACTTGTCGTGGTTGACGCCGTAGCCGCCGGTCACCGGCTCGCCCTCGGTGTCGGTGGCCTCCTGGTCGGCGTCGCGCCAGACGAAGCCGTGGAAGGGGGCGACGGTGACGGCGGTGTCGGCGCCGTTCTCGGCGACCGCGGCGGCCACCGCGTCGATGTCCTCGCGGACCAGGAAGGGGCTGGTGCACTGGACGAGCAGGACCACGTCGACGGGGACGCCGTGCAGGGCCTCGTGGGCGTCCATGGCGTGCCGGACGGCGGCCTCGGAGGTGGCGGTGTCGCCCGCGATGGCGGCGGGGCGCAGCACGACCTCGGCGCCGGCCTGCCGGGCGGCGGCGGCGATGGCGTGGTCGTCGGTGGAGACGACGACGTCGGTGACGAGCCGGGCGGCGCGGCACTCGCGCACGGCGCGGGCGACCAGGGGGACGCCGCCGACGGGGGCGAGGTTCTTCGCGGGCACGCCCTTGGAGCCGCCCCGCGCGGGGATCACGGCGAGCACCCGGCGCGGCGCGGCGCCCGGTGTCGCTTCCGGGTTGGACATGGAGGTACTCCTGCTTCGAAGGGCGTGCGGGAGGGTCACAGCTCCCCCATCCGCCGGATGACGGGCGCGACCCGCTGGACTCCGTGGCGGTAGGCGCCGCGGGCGGCGCGGCGCACTATCTGCCGTACGGGGCCGGGCTCGCGGTCGTGGGCGGGGGCGCCGGGCAGCGGGGTGCCGTCGGGGCCGAGGTGGTGGCGGGCGAGGATGCCGGGGAGGTATCCGGGCGCGGTCACGGGTGTGTAGTACGGCCGGATCGGCGGGAGTCCCCCGGGCCGGTCGAGGAGTTTGGCGATCCGTTCGCGGGCGGCGTCGAAGGCGGTCGGGTAGGAGCCGTCGGCGCACACGCCCTGGCGGGCGGTCCACTCCTCGTCGGGGGCGGGCCGGTGCCCGGCGTCGAGCTGGTCCCAGGAGGCGAGGCAGCCCGAGCCGGTGAAGTGGTGGTTGCCGAGCGTCTCGCGGATGCCGAGGTCGGTGAGGACGACGGTGGGGATACGGCGGTGCAGTGACTCCAGCGCGGCCGTGGAGCTGACCGTGACCAGCAGGTCGGTGCGGTCCAGGACCTCGCCCATGTTGCCGTAGACGAGCTGGAAGTTGGGCGGCAGTTCGCCGTGCCGCTGGGCGAGCTTCTGGTAGGGCAGTTCCTCGATGTGGGTGGTGTGCTCACCGGGCTTGGAGCGCAGTTTCAGCAGCACCTCGCGCTCGGGGTGCAGCCGGGCGTGCTGGATCAGCCGGTCGAGGAGGTAGGTGCGGTCCCTGCGGCTGTCCGGTACGGAGGGCTGGGCGGCGAACACCACGGTGTACGGGTCGTGTTCGCCGGTGTAGGGGGTGCCGCCGAGGAACGGCAGCGCCACCTCGGTGACCGTGGTCGAGTCGGCGCCCACCCCGTCGTACACGGCGCGGAAACGCTCGGCGTCCTGGCGGGAGTTGGCGAGGACGAGGTCCGCGCCGTGCCGCAGCAGCAGGCCGTCGGCGAGCTTCTCGTAGACGACGCCGACATAGCCGGTGACGATCACGGGCCGGTCCGCGCGGTCCTCGTAGACGCGTGCCAGACCGTGCAGCATCGCCTGGACACCGCCGCCGACCAGTGACAGGACGAGGACGTCGTACGACTCCCGCGCCATGGTGCGCAGGAACTCGACGGCGGTGACCTCGCGCAGCGAGTCGGCGCGCACGCCGACCTCGGCGAGCTGCCGGGCGGTGGGGGTGGCGCGGCCGCGCAGCAGGAATCCGTCCAGCGCAGTGGTGACTTGCGTGTCGCCGAGCGCTCCGGCTTCCATGGACGGGCCCGGAACGATGCGGCCCGCGGTCAGCGCACCCCATTTCCAGCGGGTGTCGGAGTCCGCGAGTACTGCGATCCGTGGGGGCTTCGTTGTACTTGGTGGCACATCCCAAAACCTAGGGAGGAATTCCTAGTTGTGGTCGAACCGCCACGCAACAAAAAGTAAACAGCAGACCACCGAAAGCCGAACTGGCTCGTCAACGCCCAGGAAGTACGCGGCATGCACCGTTCCGACACATTGAGTTCACCTTCCGTACCCCAAGCGGAAAGTTCCGCAGCCGGGCCACCTCCTAAGCTTTCCCAGGTGCCCAAGCTCTCCGTGATCGTGCCGTTCTACAATGTCCAGCAATACGCTCCGGACACCCTCAGGAGTCTTCGCGCAAACGCTCGAGAGGATTTCGAATTCATCCTCGTGGACGACCATTCGAGGGATGAAACACCGGCGATTCTCGAACGCGCTGCCGAGGACCTCTCGAAGGTCGCCGAAGTGCGCCATGTCCGCCACGAGGTCAACGGCGGCCTCGCCACGGCCCGCAACACCGGTCTCGACCTCGCCCGCGGCGAGTACCTCACCTTCCTCGACGGCGACGACTGGCTGGCCCCCGGCTACCTCACTGAACTGGTGACCGCCATCGAGGACTTGGGGTGCGACTTCGTGCGCACCGACCACGTACAGACCACCGCCCGCGCCCGGTCCGTGCACCGGGCCCCGGTCGGCCGCCGGTACGAGGTGCTGAACCCGCGTGAGGCCATCCTCCCCGTGGACCGCACCACCTCCGTCGACTACGCCTACGCCTGGGCCGGGGCCTACCACCGCAGGCTCCTCGACAAGGGGGTCCTGCACTTCACCGACGGGCTGCGCACCGCGGAGGACCGGCCGTGGATCTGGAAGCTGCACCGCGAGGCGGAGACCTTCGCCGTGGTGAGCCTGCTCGGCGTCTTCTACCGCCGTGGGGTGGCCGGTTCGCTCACCCAGATCGGTGATGTCCGCCAACTCGACTTCATCCGGGCCTTCGACCAGGTCGTCGAGGAGACGGCGGCCGACCGGGACGCGGACAAGCTGCTGCCGAAGGCGGTGCGCACCTACTGCGCGATCATCGCCCACCACCTGTCGGGGATCGAGAAGTTCGAGCCCCCGGTGGCCAAGCAGCTGCGGGTGATGGCGGCGGCGGCCATAAAGCGCATGCCCCAGGACGCCCTCGGCGACGTCCTCGACACCATGGACCTGCGGCGCGCCGCCAAACTGCGGCGGCTGCGGCGCCGTATCACTCCAGCGAAGGCGGCCGCCTGATGTCCCGAACCACCCGGACCACCCAGATCTTCTGTGTCTCCACGCTGTACGGCGCCGCCACCCTGGCCGCCGCGCTCGACTCCGACCTCTTCGAGGACGCGGACCGCCGGATGCTGCTGGTGTTCAACAACTCCACGACCCCGGAGACCACCCCGTCCGTGCACGAGATGCCCGGCTTCGGGCCCCTGCGCGACCACTTCGACGACGTCGCCCTCTACAACGACGCCATCCGGCCCTTCCACCCCGGAGCCTGGTCGCCGCGCCCCGACGACCTGCCGCTGTTCGAGCGGTATCTGCGGCTGCTGTGGGACCTGGGCGACGACCGGGTGGAGTTGGTGCTGGAGTCCATCCAGGTCAACCCCGCGCTCGCGCTCGCGCAGATGTTCACCGACGCGCCGGTGCACGTCTACGCGGACGGGCTGATGAGCTACGGCCCCACCCGCAACAAGCTGGACCCGCTGGTCGGCACGCGTGTACGGCGGCTGCTCCACCTCGACCTGGTGCCCGGTCTCACGCCGATGCTGCTCACCGAGTTCGACGTGAGCGCGCAGGTGGTGCCGACGCAGGCCTTCACCAAGGTGCTCAGCAGCCTCACCGGCGCCTCCGGTGAGCTGCCCGCGCTGCCGGAGAACGCGGCGCTGCTGCTCGGCCAGTACCTGTCGGCGCTGAACATCCTCACCCCGGCCGAGGAGGAGGAGCTGCACGTACGGATGATGCGGGGCGCCGTCGAACGCGGGCACCGCTCCGTCGTCTTCAAGCCGCACCCCACCGCCCCGGCCCGTTACAGCCTGGCCCTGGAGGCGGAGGCGGAAAAGCTCGGCGTGGAGCTGACCGTGATCGGCTCACCCGTCCTCGCCGAGGTGCTGTTCGAGAAGACCAGGCCCGCGCTGGTCGTCGGCTGCTTCTCCACCGCGCTGTTCACCGCGTCCGCGTTCTACGACCTCCCGGTCGCCCGCGTCGGCACCGAGCCGCTGCTCGACCGGCTCACGCCCTACCAGAACAGCAACCGCGTCCCGGTCACCCTGGCCGACGCGCTGCTGCCCGAGCTGTCCGACCAGCGCGACGGCAGCCGCGACGACCTCGCCGTCCCGGCCGAGCTGCTGGGCGGACTGGTCACCGCGGTCGGGTTCACCATGCAGCCGCAGATCTACCCGAGCCTGCGGCCGGCCGTCGAACGGTTCCTCGCCGCCCACTACGGGCCTCGCCTCCAGCGCTATTTCAAGCGCCGCCGTCTGACCTCCCTGGGGCTGCCGGGAGGCATCCCGGAGCGGCTGGGCTTCCTGCCGCGCAACGCCACGGCACGGCGCGTCGTGCGCCGGGCCCGGGCCCTGAAGAAGGCGGTACGGCGCTGACCGTCCGGGCGGGTCACGGCGGTGCGCCGCGACCCGCCCACCCGGGGGTTGCCCGGACGACGGCGAAATCCCGGTGAACAGCGCAGGAACGGATGTCCGAGCCGACGGGCCCGGTCCTACGCTCGCCGGGTGCGCATTCCTCAACTCGAAGAAGCCAACGCCCGCACGCTGGCGCATGCGGCGACCGTGCGGCCGGTGTCGACCGGGGACATCATCCGCAGCCACCGGAAGAAGCACCCGTACCGGGGTCTGGCCCAGATCGACTCCCCGTACGGACCACCCTTCGTGATGTTCTGCGTCAACGACGACGCCGTGGCCCTCGACACCCTGTGGAACGGGCGGTTCGGCTATGAGCCGGGCACCCTGTCCACCTGGTCGCGACTGGCCGCCGGGAGCGGGACGGTGGCCGACGTCGGCGCACACGTCGGCTACTTCACCATGATCGCCGCGCTGGCGAACCCCCGGGCGAAGGTGCACGCCTTCGAGCCGGTGGACATGATCCACGCCCGGCTCGCCGTGAACCTCCGGCTGAACAACGTGCAGAACGTACGGCGCCATCAGGCCGGGGTGTCCAGCGAGCCGGGCTGGGCCGACATCAGCGTCCGCTTCGCCGGGAACCTGCTGTCCACCGGCTCGACCCTGGAGCAGTCCGCCGGGGACGCCGAGCTGAAGCGGATACGGCTGGTCACCCTGGACGAGGTGTTCGACGGGACCCGGCTGGACCTGGTCAAGATCGACGTCGAGGGCCATGAGATGTCGGTGCTGCGGGGCGCCCGCGGGACGCTGGCCCGCGACCGGCCGACGGTGCTGCTGGAGGCTCTGGTGGGCGCCCCCCTCGACCCCCTGCTCGCCGAGTTCTCACCCCTCGGCTATGACGCCCACTGGATCGCCGAGGCCGACGGTGAACTCGTCCCGGCCTCCGCGCCGCGCCCGAAGGGCACCCGGAACCTGCTGTTCACACCGCGGCCCTGAGCACCGAGGGTCCCGGCGGCGCCGCCGGGACCCTCTCGCCGTGCCGGATGCCGTCAGCCGCCCAGCAAGGTGCGCAGCTCCGCCGCGTTCGCCTGGGTGACCTTCCACAGCTCCTGCTGCCGTCCGTGGAGGTCCGCGACGGTCCGGTCGTGGTCGGCGAGGAGATCGCGGGCGCGTTCCACCAGGACGGCGGCGAGGTTCCGCTCGTGCACCGAGACGCCCCACTCGGGCCGCTCGATGTCCCGCAGGAAGTACGCCATCTTCGGGTGCGAGATCAGGCTGATGATGGGCGTGCCACAGCCGAACGGGATCATGCCCGCGTGCCCGCGCATGCCGATGACCAGCCGGGTACGGGCGTAGAGGTCCCGGATCTCGTCGTTGTCGAAGTCGTACATCGGGATGACCGGCAGGGAGATCCCGTGCTCGCGGCGCAGGTCGAAGGCGATCCGCTCGTCGTCGAGGGAGTGCGCCACGCACCGCACCTCGGCGAGGTCACCGAGGTCCCGCACCGCCTGGGCCATCTGCGCGAGGAAGTGGCCGTAGTCGTGGCCGAAGCGCAGGGCGGCGCGGTCGTAGGCGGCGTTGATCAGGATGGTGTCCTCGCGCCGGGACGGGTCCGTCCAGCCGTCGACGAGCTGGCGGGTGACCGTGGTCGGGCAGGGCTGGAAGCGCACCCTGTCGTGCAGGTGCGCCGGGAGCATCGCGCGGACCTTCTCGATCGAGCCGTGGTTGCGCAGTCCGAAGAACGCGGACTTCTCCACCAGCAGCCGCAGCGACTCACGGAACCTGGTGGCGCGGTAGGACTGGCCGTCGAATGCGTTGAATCCGACGGCGTACACCGCGATCGGCACCTCGATGCGCTTGAGCAGGTCGTCGGGGACGTTCCACTGCCAGGCGCTGTTGCCGTTGGGCATGGTGTCCGGGATGAACAGGCCGCCGCCGCCGATGACCATTCCGCGGCGGGCGTTGACCCGTTCGAGGGCGGCCTCGTCGAAGAGGCGGTGGGCGTGCACCGGGTGCCAGCGGCGGGGGCCGGTGTCCTGGTCGAAGGCGAGCCGGACGCTCTCCGGGAGGAGCTTGTCGCCCGCGTTGCCCTGCCGGTCCATGTAGAAGGCGACGTGCGCGAGCTGGTCGGCGGCGCTGCCCTGCTGCTGGGCGGGGACGCCGACGGCGCGCTGGTGCCAGATGCGGCTGGCGCGGTGGGTGGGGTCGACGGTGAGGCCCTGGAGGGCGTACTTCTGCGCGGTCTCGTCGTCGCCGTGCACCCAGGCGATCTGGGCGAGCCGGGAGAAGGCGGTGGCGGCGCGGTTGGGCGCGGCGGTGGCCAGCAGCAGCTGGGCGCGGGCCTCGGCGTAGCGGGAGACGCTCAGCAGGGCGTGGCCGTAGACCTCGTGCGGCCAGGCCTCGTCGACGGGTATGTGGACGCGTTCCATGATGTCGACGGCGGCCTGGTAGTCACCGGTGCCGATGTGCGCGAGGGCGACCCGGCGGGCGGTGTCGACGTCGCCGGTGCGCTCGACGTGCGGGGTGCCGTAGTGCACCAGCAGGTCCCGGTGCGGGGCGCCCTTGGTGAGGAAGGCGGTGTGCAGCTCGGCGTCGTCGATGTCGAACTCGCGCCAGCGCTCCTGCGCCCTGTCGTAGCCCGCCTCGCCGCCCTGCCAGGGCTTGTGGCGGCCGGTGAAGTGCAGGATGGCGGTGTCCTCGGGCACCGCGAGGTCCCCGGACAGGCGCCGCTTGACGAAGTTGTACCGGGCGTCCAGGCGGACGAAGTCGCCGTCGAGGACGGCGTTCAGGATGCCCTGGTCGTGTTTGTCGAGTTCGTAGGAGCCGGAGCGGCCGACCTGGTCGATCTTCCGGCAGAACTCGTCGGTCAGGTACTCCTTCTGGATCACCAGCAGACCGCTGTTGAGCTTGTGCTGCCCGTAGAAGAACTGCGGTACGGCGGCCAGGCCCTCGCGCAGCGACAGCAGTTCGGCGATCGAGTCGAGGACCACCATGTCGGTGTCCAGGGTGATGACCGTGTCGTAGTCGCGTATCCGGAACACGTCGAGGATGAAGTAGGCCTTGCGGACCAGGTAGTTGTCCTGGTCGCCCTTGGCGTACGTCTCGTAGTGGTCGGCGTCGACGCGGCGGAAGACCACGCGCGGGTGCAGGGCGCGGATGCGGGCCACGGAGGACGGCTTGAGGTCGTCGTGCAGGACGATGAAGTCCTCGCAGACGGCCGGGTTGGACAGGGCCAGGGAGCGCAGCAGGACGAGGAACCCCGGCAGGTAGTTCTCGTCGACGAAGCTGGCGAAGGCGATCCGCCGCTTGCCGGTGAGGGCGCGGGCGTCGGTGGCCGGTCCCGCCGGCGCGGGGGCTGCGGGTATGTGGGTCGCGGTCATCGCAGGGAGATCCTCATGCCGGAGACGCTCTGGGCCCGTTCCATGACCCACGCCTTCTCGCTGGTGTATTCGTGCACGGACGTGATCGGCATCTTCATCGCGGCGTCGAGTCGGTACGCGCCGCTCTCGTAGAAGTCGAAGCCGATCAGGTCGAGGGTGGGGCTGACGTCGAGGAAGTCGAGCAGCCAGAGCATGTTGAAGCCGCTGGTGGGGATCGCGGGCCAGGCGTCCGTGCCGAGCTTGCCGATGTTGCGGACGGGCCAGCGCAGCGATTCGTCGCCCAGGTACTTCTGCGCGCCGGGCACCAGGCGGTTGCGCAGGGAGTGCTTCCAGTCGCCGGAGATCCCGCCGAAGACGAGCCGGATGTCGACCGGCCGGTCCCAGTTGAAGCCGTGCTTGTGGATGGTGACGTGGATGTCGGTCCGCGCGCCGGTGTGAGCCGGGTCGATCTTGAAGGAGTTGAAGCGGACCACCAGGTCGTAGGCGTCGATCTCGGCGCCCAGCGAACTCGTGCCGACTTTGCCGGAGTTGGCTATCAGGCAGATCGACTTGCCCGCGATCCTGTTGCGGAACTCACCGAGGGTGAGCCACTGGAGGCCGCCGAAGGTCGGGTCGGACAGCGGGCCGCGCATCCGGTTGCGGCGTTGTTCGGCGAAGCGGGCGATGATCTCGGTGAGTTCGGGGGTGGGGCGGGCCGCCCGGTCGCCGGTGCACAGGTCCAGGTAGTGGCTGAGCGCCTCCTGGAAGTCCTGCTCGGGGCTCTCGGCCCGGTCCATGGCGAGCAGGGCGCCGACCAGCCGGGGCTCGGCCCCGTCCCAGTCCCCGGCGCCGTACGCCGCGAGCCCGTCGGCCCACACGTCGGTGGGCGGCTGCCCGGCGTACTGCGCCGCCTCGGGGACACCGCGTTCCAGCAGGGCCAGCAGTTCGGCGCGTCCGGCCTGGGCGGCACGCAGTCCGGCGATCTTGGTGCGGACGCCGAAGCCGTCCTCCTTGGTCAGCCCGACGTAACGGTCGAACGCCTCGATGGCGGCGTCCGGGTGACCCATCGTCTCCAGCAGCCGGCCGCGCAGCCGCCAGCCCGCGCGCGAGTTCCTGCGCTGGCTGAGCACGGTGTCGGTGATGAGCAGGGCGAGGTTCAGCTCGTCGTCGTAACCACAGTCGAGGGCCTTGTTGCCGACCGCGAGGAGGGCGTCGAGCAGGTCGTTGTCCAGCTGCCCGCCGGCTGCCTTGGTGCCGCGCCGCAGCAGTCCGCCGCCGCCCGTGGCGGCGGCCGTCTCCTGGGTGGCCCACAGGGCGAGCAGCTTGCGCAGCTGTTCGGCGAGGGCGATGCGACGGTGGTCGAGGCTGCCCACGAGCTTGCCGCTGTGCACCGCGCAGGCCCGTAGGCAGTCCTCCAGCTCGGCGGGGCCGGGCTGTGCGGTCGGCGGACCGGCGGCGTCTGGCGCGGAGGCCGGGTCCCCCGTCCGGGGACGTGACCATCTGCTGCGAACCCTCGTCATGGTGCTCCTGCGAGTCTGGCGTTGAAGAAACGATCCGGGTGAAGCGTCGACGGCATGGATATGCCACGGCATCAAGGAAGGTTGGAGAACACTAAGAAACCAATACGACCTTCAGGTGAACCACGAGGGGCCGTCGGGCAAATCGTGGTGCCCTCGAACGGAAGTACGCGGGAAAGCGTCCTAGGGTCGGGGTATTCACCCCGCCGTTCGAGAGGTATCAGCGTGACCGAAACGGTCGTGAACACGGCACCGACTTCCGCCACGGCCGTGGTGCCCGACGTTCGGGCCCCTCAGTCCGCGCCCCGCGGCCGGCGGAATTCCGGCGGCAGGCTGCGCGCCCTCGACGGACTGCGTCTGCTGGCCGCCCTGATGGTGGCGCTCTACCACTACGGCGGACGCGGCGGTGACATTACCGTGGCCTGGGGATCCTCGCCGAAAGTGCAGTTCCCGACCCTCCACTCCGTTTTCGCCTACGGCCCCCTCGGTGTGCACATCTTCTTCGTCATCAGCGGGTTCGTGATCTGTATGAGCGGGTGGGGGCGCTCGCTGCGCTCCTTCTTCGCCTCCCGGGCCGCCCGGCTGATGCCCGCCTACTGGGTGGCCGTCGTCCTCGTCACGGGCGTGTTCGCGCTGCCCGCCGTGGTGTACGACGCGGTGACGCCGAGCGAGGCGCTGCTGAATCTGACGCTGCTCCAGGAACCGCTGGGCGCGCACCGGGTGCTCGGGGTGGACTGGACGCTGTGGGTGGAGGTCCGCTTCTACGCGCTGTTCGCGCTCTGCATCGTGCTGCCGGGGGCGAGCCGTCACCGGGTGGTGCTGTTCTGCTCGGTGTGGACACTGGCGGCGGCGCTCGCACAGGCATCCGGAGAACCGTTCCTGGACCTGCTGCTGATGCCCAAGTACGCGCCCTTCTTCATCGGCGGCATCGCCATCTACCTCATCCACCGCGACCGCCGGGACATCACCGCGTGGGGCATCCTCGCCGTGAGCTGGCTGACCGGGCAGCACATCGCGGTGTCCAACCTGTGGCACAGCGACCACCCCGGCCAGTTCTCCTACCGCTCGGCCTCGGTCATCATCCTCATCGTCACCTTCGGGTTCGCCGCGGTCCTCGCCATCGCCCTGGGCTGGCTCCACTGGGCGGACTGGCGCTGGCTGACCGTCGCGGGCGCCCTCACCTACCCGTTCTACCTGGTCCACGAGCACCTGGGCTGGGTCGTCATCAAGTACCTCCACCAGGACCTCGGCGTCCCGTCCGCCGCCACCTTCGCGGCCACGCTCACCGCGATGCTCGCCCTGGCCTGGCTGCTCAACCGGTACGTGGAGCGGTGGGCCACGCCCGTGCTGCGCAAGGCGCTGACGACGCCGGGGAACACCGGAAAGGGGGACGCGGTACGCCGGGCGGGTGACTCTTGAGCCCACTTGGGCACCAAGGCAGGGGAATTGGCGTGAAGTTCGGGTTCTGAGAGGTTTGCTCGCCCTGCTGCGGGCAAGCAGTGCCCAGTTCCTGACCCGCCCCACCGCACAAGGAAGTGCTCCCCCGCTATGAGCGACGCACACACCGCCGTACGCGACGGCGCCCCGGGTCTCCCCGCGGGCGCCACCGCGCCACCCCGCCGTCTCGACGACGTCCGCGGCTGGTTCCCCGTACTCGACCAGGTGCTCTTCGCATGGCTCCTCGACCGGCAGGAGGCCGACGGGGCCAGGGGCGACCTGCTGGAGGTCGGCGTCTACCTGGGCAAGAGCGCGATCTTCCTGGGCCGTCATCTGCGCCCCGGCGAGCGGTACACGGTCTGCGACCTGTTCGAGGGCGACGCGCCCGACGACGCCAACCGGGCCGAGTCCACCAAGTCGTACGCCACGCTCACCCGGCGCGCGTTCGAGACGAACTACCTCGCCTTCCACGACGAACTCCCCCGCGTCCTCCAGGGTCCCAGCTCCCTGGTCCCCGGCGAGGTGCCCCCGGGCTCCTGCCGGTTCGTGCACATCGACGCCTCGCACCTCTACGAGCACGTCCACGGCGACATCGGCGCCGCCCGCGACGCCCTGCTGCCCGACGGGATCGTCGTCCTGGACGACTTCCGCTCCGAGCACACCCCCGGCGTCTCCGTCGCCGTCTGGGAGGCCGTGCTCAACCGGGGCCTGCGCCCGATCTGCCTGAGCACCCAGAAGCTGTACGGCACCTGGGGCGACCCCGGGCCCGTCCAGGAGGACCTGCTGGCGATGGTCCGCGGCCGGGACGACTGCCACCTGAGCGTGCAGCAGGCGGCGGGCCACCGCATCATCCGGCTGAAGGCCAAGCGCGAGATGCGGGCCCCGGCCTTCCCTCTGTCCCGCTACGGCCAGGAGGCCCAGGAGGACGTCCCGGCCGAGCCCACACCACTTCCCCACCAGCCGGTACCGGCACCACCCGCGCCCGCCGCCAAGGCGTCTCCTCCCCGCCGCCCCCGCAGCCGCGCCCGCCGCGTCGTCATCGACCTGCTGCCGCCCCTCGTCACCCGTGCCCTGGTCAAGGCCCGCACGGCATGTCGGCCGACAGCCCGGTAGAACGCCGCACCCGAAACCGGTGGAGCCCTACGCCAACGACAACTTCACCGCGAACCCGAAGAACAACGCCCCCGCCGCCGACGTCGCCCCCGCGGACAACCGCCGGCGGCGGCGGAAGGCGGCCGCCAGCCTCGTCCCGCTGAATATCAGCGCACTGAGATAGACGACGCTGGCCAGCTGCGCCAACGTGCCCAGCACGACGAACGAGAGCACCGGATAGGCGTACCCGGGGTCGACGAACTGCACGAAGAAGGCGACGAAGAACAGGATCGCCTTGGGGTTGAGCAGGCTGATGACCAGCGCCCGCCGGTAGGGCCGCTCGTCGGCGGCGGGGGCCGCCCCGTCGTCGGCGACGGGCGTCCGCCGCGTCCGCCACATCCCCCACGCGGCCCGCAGCATGCCCACCGCGAGCCAGCTCAGATACCCGGCGCCCGCGTACTTCACGATCCCGAACAGCACGGCGTTGGCCTGGAGCAGCGAGGCGACCCCGGCGGCCGACAGCGTCATCAGCACGGTGTCCCCGCACCACACGCCCGCCGCGGCGGTGTACCCGGCGCGCACACCGCGCCGGGCGGCCACGGACAGGACGTAGAGCGAGTTCGGACCGGGCAGCAGGACGATCAGGATCAGGCCCGCGAGGTACGTGGGAAGGTCGATGACACCGAACATGGAAGGGAGTGTCGCACGCGGCTACGACACTCGGCCCGGCCCGTCCGGATCCCGATCAGATCCCGCTGAGAAGCCGAGCAGATCCCGATGAGAACACGCTCCGGACCCGCTCCGAACCCGGTCCGAACCGGATCAGAAGGCGTCCGAGGGGACGTACGTCCCCCACACCTCCCGCAGCGCGTTGCAGACCTCGCCCACCGTCGCCCGGGCCCGCAGCGCGTCCTTCATCGGGTACAGGACGTTGTCCTCGCCCTCGGCGGCCTTCTTCAGGGCGGTCAGGGCGGCGTCGACGGCCCCCTGGTCGCGCTCGGCGCGCAGCTTCGCCAGCCGCTCCGCCTGCTGGGCCTCGATGGCCGGGTCGACGCGCAGGGGCTCGTAGGGCTCCTCCTCGTCGAGCTGGAAGCGGTTGACGCCGACGACGACCCGCTCTCCGCTGTCGGTCTCCTGGGCGATGCGGTAGGCGCTGCGCTCGATCTCGTTCTTCTGGAAGCCGCGCTCGATGGCGTTGACCGCGCCGCCGAGGTCCTCGACCTTCCGCATCAGCTCGACGGCCGCCGCCTCGACGTCGTCGGTCATCTTTTCGATGACGTACGACCCGGCGAACGGGTCGACGGTCGCCGTCACGTCGGTCTCGTAGGCGAGGACCTGCTGGGTGCGCAGGGCGAGCCGGGCGGACTTGTCCGTCGGCAGCGCGATCGCCTCGTCGAAGCTGTTGGTGTGCAGCGACTGGGTGCCGCCGAGGACCGCGGCGAGGCCCTGGACGGCGACGCGGACCAGGTTGACCTCGGGCTGCTGGGCGGTCAGCTGCACGCCCGCGGTCTGGGTGTGGAAGCGCAGCATCATCGACTTGGGGTTCTTGGCTCCGAACTCGTCGCGCATCACCCGGGCCCAGATCCGGCGGGCGGCACGGAACTTGGCGACCTCCTCCAGGATCGTCGTACGGGCGACGAAGAAGAACGACAGCCGGGGCGCGAAGTCGTCGACGTCCATGCCCGCGGCGACCGCCGTGCGCACGTACTCGATGCCGTCGGCCAGCGTGAACGCGATCTCCTGCGCGGGTGAGGCGCCCGCCTCTGCCATGTGGTAGCCGGAGATCGAGATGGTGTTCCACTTGGGGATCTCGGCCTTGCAGTACTTGAAGATGTCGGCGATCAGCCGCAGGGAGGGCTTCGGCGGGAAGATGTACGTCCCGCGCGCGATGTACTCCTTCAGCACGTCGTTCTGGATCGTGCCGGTGAGCTTGTCGGCGCTGACGCCCTGCTCCTCGGCGACCAGTTGGTAGAGGAGCAGCAGCAGGGCGGCCGGGGCGTTGATCGTCATCGACGTCGACACCTTGTCCAGCGGGATGCCGCCGAACAGCACCCGCATGTCGTCGACGGAGTCGATCGCCACGCCGACCTTGCCGACCTCACCGTGCGCGATCGGGGCGTCGGAGTCGTGGCCCATCTGGGTGGGCAGGTCGAAGGCCACCGACAGGCCCATGGTGCCGTTGGCGATCAGCTGCTGGTAGCGGGCGTTGGACTCCGCCGCCGTGCCGAAACCGGCGTACTGGCGCATCGTCCAGGGGCGGCCCGTGTACATCGACGGGTAGACACCGCGCGTGTACGGGTACGAACCCGGCTCGCCCAGCTTCTCCTCGGGCTCCCAGCCCTGGAGAGCGTCCGGACCGTAGACCGGCTCGATGGGGAGTCCGGACTCCGACTCGCGTGCCATGGTGCGCCTCCGCGTTTGCTTGCTACTCGCCAGTACAGGCCGACCCTCGCCACGGACTGTAGCGGCGGCCGTGCGCCCGGTGGAGGGCCTCCCGCTGGGACCTTCCTCACAACAACCATGCCCCACGGTTGGCCCGCGCTCACGGAAGGGGAAGGATCCCGGGCATGGGGAGTGTGAGGTCGTACGTCACCCTGCTCGGCCTGTCCGGCGCACTCGCCGCGCTGGCGGCGACCACGGTGGCGGGCTGCACGGTCCAGCCCGCCGGGGAGGACGGCAAGCCCGTGCCGCCGCTGCGGGTGGAACTGCCGTCGTCGGCACCGGCGGAGGACGGCGCCCCGTCCGCCCCGGCCCGCCCCCCGACCACCAACGCGCCCGCGCCCGCAGCGCCCGCGCCGGTGCTCTACGCGCCCGGGGACAGCGGGCGGGACATACGCGAACTCCAGGCCCGGCTGCGTCAGATCGACTGGCTCTTCGACGGGCCGACCGGCACCTACGACGACCTGACCGAGCAGGCCGTACGCGGCTTCCAGGGCAAGCGCGGACTGCCCCCGACCGGCCGGACCGACACCGTCACCTGGCAGCGGCTGCTGGACATGACCACGGAACCGGGCAGGTGGCAGCTCTATCTGATGGGCGGTCAGCCCGCCGACGCGCCCGATCCGCGCTGTCTGACGGGACGGGTGCTCTGCATCAGCAAGTCCAGCCGGACCCTGCGCTGGATGATCGACGGCCGGACGGTGTCGGTGATGCCGGTCCGGTTCGGCTCGGAGTACACACCGACCCGGGAAGGTGTGTTCGAGGTCTACTGGAAGTCACGGCACCATGTGTCAACGCTCTACGACTCCCCCATGCCGTACGCCATGTTCTTCAGCGGCGGACAGGCCGTGCACTACTCCTCCGACTTCGCGGCGCGCGGCTACGCGGGCTCCTCGCACGGCTGCGTCAACGTCCGGGACGAGCCCGCGATCGCGGATCTGTTCGCGCAGGTGAGGAACGGCGACAAGGTCGTCGTGCACCGGTGAGGGCTTCTTGTGGGGCGCGGGCGGGACCGGGGGAACGTGTCCCGCCCGCGCCAAGGAGCACAAGCCCTGGGTACGGGGGGAACCCTGGCTCTGTGCCATGAAGCCGATGACCAGTCGGCTCACTCATTACTGCGCCTCGGGGGCCGAATGTGTCACACCCTGCGCAGGAAAAGTTCCACGCGACACGAAAGCGCAGGTCAGGGGGCGTCCGACGCCTTGTTCTTGCCGGGGGTCTTGTTCTTGCCGGGGGTCTTGTCCTTGCCGGACGCCTTGTCCTTGTCCTGGCCGCCCTTGTTCTCGTCCCGGCCCTTGCCGTTGCCGCCGCCCTTGCCGTTGACCTTGCCCTGGTCCTCGTCCTGGTCCTCGTCCTTGGTCTCTTTTCCCTTGGCCTTGCCCTTGTCCTTCTCTTTGTCGCCGTCCCCGTCGGCCTTCTCCTGGTCGCCGTTGCCGTCGCCGCCGTTGTCTTTGGTGGCGCCGCTGCCGACGGCCTTGTCCTTCAGGGCGGCCTCGCAGTACTTCGGGACCCGGGACGGCCCGCCCGCCGCACCCTCCAGGGCGCGGCGGCGGTCGACGTCCAGCTTCTTGCCGTCGCGCAGATCGCGGCAGGCGGCGGCTTCCTTGCCGTCCGCCTCGCCCGAGGGGGCCGTGGCGGACGGGCTCCGGGTGGCGTGCTCTCCGCCGACGGCCGTTCCCGAGCCCTGGCCGCGGGTGCCGTCGGGGGAGGGGGAGACCAGCGGGCGCTCGGGGGCCGCAGCCGAGACCGAACTGGCCGGGGCCGGTGTGCTGTCGTCGAACGGTGTCGGCAGGACTCCGGTTCCGGCCGCCACGGCGACCCCGCCGACCATTCCCGCGGTCAGCGCGGCGGCCAGTCCGAGGCGCAGGGGGCGGCCCCAGCGCGGGCGGCGCGCGCGGCCGGAGCGGTCGGCGCGCGGGGGACGTACGCCGATCCGAACCAGCCCGGCGTCGGCGCCAGGGCGGGCGCGGGAGCCCACGCCAAGGGCGGCGTGCTCCTCCTCGCGGTCCGTCCGGGCCTTGCGGAAGGCGGCCAACGCGGCGTCCTCGCCGGGGAGTTCCTCGCTGGTCAGCGGGGTCTGCGCGGAGAGCGCGCCGAGGGCGTCGGCCAGTCGGCGGGCGGGTTCACGGGCGTCGGCGCCGGCAGCGTCCAGCGGCTCTCCGCGCAGCAACCGCTCCGCCGTATCGCGGTCCAGCCACCTGTACTGCTCGTCGGCCATCACACATCCTTCTGCGTCCGCGCGCGCGTATGCGTCACAGTCGCGGACGTCACCGTCCGCCCGCGCGGTTGCCGCGGGGCGGGGACGGCGTCGAGCCCACCGGTGGATTCCGGATCGTCGCCGAGTTGGTCGCCGAGGAGTTCCGCGAGCCGTTTCAGGCCGCGGTGCGCGGCGGTGCGGACGGCGCCGGGGCGTTTGCCGAGCGTGTCCGCGGCCGTCTTGGCGTCGAGGCCGACGACGACCCTCAGGACGACGGCCTCGGCCTGGTCCTGGGGCAGCCGGGCGATGAGGGAGAGGGTGCGGTCGGTGGCCAGTGACTCCATCGCCTCGCCCGCGGTGTCCGACTCGGCGGCTCGGCCGGTCAGTTCGGTCTCGTCGCCGCCGATCGCGGGGCGGCGGCCGCGCATGCGTATGTGGTCCAGGGCCCGGTTGCGGGCTATCCGGGCGGCCCAGCCGCGGAACCGGTCGGCGTCGCCGCTGAAGCGTTCCAGGTCCCGGGCGATCTGGAGCCAGGCCTCGGAGGCGACGTCCTCGGCGTCGGGGTCGCCGACCAGCGTCCGTACGTATCCGAGCAGCCGTGGGTGCACCGCGCGGTACACAGTCCGGAACGCGGTCTCGTCCCCGTCCTGTGCCGCAAGCACCGCGGCCGTCAGCTCCGCGTCGTCCCCCAGCACCGTACGCCCCTCTTTTGCGCCTTCGGCTTCTCGTGGTTGGTGTGTGTGCGGCTCACTGCCAGCCGGTGGTGGCGGCAGTCACCCGTCACCCCTGTTGATCATCCGCACTCGGCGCGAAACGCACGTTACGGCGTGAAACCGCTCCCCGTCCATGTTCATAGAGGATGCAACTAACTCGTGACGCAGAGGGTGTGACAGAAAGCGCACCCGCGGCGCTGTAGGAAGTACGGGCCGCCGCGCGGCCCGTGCCGCGCGACGGCCGGGGCCTCTCCTGTGGGGGGTGGCGGCCCCGGTCGTCCCCGGCGCCACCGCCGTGACCTCGGGCGATTCCCAGCGCCCCCTCCGGCCTACTGGTTCTTCCCGTTGCTCTTGTCGGCGTTTTCGGCGTTGTCAGCGTTCTCGCCGTTCTCAGCGCTGTCGCCGTTCTCAGCGCTGTCGCCGTTGTCGGCGTTGTCCGCGCCGCCCTCGCCGCCGCTCTTGCCCGTGCTCCGCTCCGGTGCGGACGGGCGGGCCGTACCGGTGGGCCGGGGCGGGTCCGTGGGGCGCGCCGACGGGCCGGTCCGCGCGGCGCAGTAGGCGTCGACCTCGTCCACGCCGCCCGCCGCGGCCACGAGCCGCTGCCAGGAGGTGGCGTCCAGCGCCTTGCCACGGCCGCCGACCTGCTCGTACGCCCGGCAGTGGGCCTGGGTGTCCTGGGCGGCGGGCGGACGCCCGGGCTGCGTGGACCCGGCGTCGGAACCGGCGGTGCCGGGCTCGGCGGCCGGGGCGTCCGGGCGGGACGTGGTGGTGCGGGGCCGTTCCCGGTCCTTGGTGGCGTCGCCGGCCGTGGACCCGCCCGAGCCGATCGCGGCGACCGCGACACCGCCCAGCGTGAGGCTGCCGAGCAGCACGGCGAACGTGGTCCGCAGCGAGCGTCCGGCGCGGCGCCGCGGCCGGGTGCGCCAGTCGTCCCGGCGCCGGGTGCGGGCGCTGTGCGCTCCGGCGTCCCGGGCGGTGCGGAACGCGGCGACGGCGCGCTGCTCGGCGTCGGCGTCGATCCGGCGCTCGCGCAGCGCCTCGGTGAGCAGCGCCTCCAGGGCGCCGTCCTGCTCCGCCCACCAGGGGCCGGACGCGGCGTCACCGGGGTGCGCACGCCGACGGCCGGAGACTCCGCCGTCGCTCATCCGTTCGCCCATGTCCGCTTCCGTTCCTGTTCCGCCTCGCTGATCCGACCCGGCCCGGCACCATCGCCGTACGACCGACAACGCCCGGCCGACCGGGCGGACGCGCCTGACCGACCGCACCGGCTCCCTTGCCGGCACCGGCCCGGGCGACCGCCTCGGACCGCCCGCGCACCCGCGCCCAGCCAACCGCACCGGGCACCCCCCGCGCACCACCGCCACCCTCCGCCCCCGGCGTCGTCGCGCGGGCCGTGCGGCGGGTCGGTGGTCGGGGACTGTCGGCGTCGCTCATTTCGACTCACCCAGCGTCCGGGGGCCGTCATCCGTCACACCCCCGGTCGTGGCGTCCCCGGCGCCGAGGCGGCGGGCGAGGCGTCTGAGGCCGCGGTAGGCGGCGGTGCGGACGGCGCCGGGACGCTTGCCGAGGACGCGGGCGGCGGCGGGTCCGTCGAGGCCGACGACGACCCGGAGCAGTACCGCTTCCGCCTGGTCACGGGGCAGTTCGCGGACGAGCTGCAGGGCGCGCTCGGTGGACAGCGCCTCGAACGCCTGGTCGTGGGTGGTGTGCGGTCCGGGCAGCTCCAGTACGTCCTGTTCGAGGGCGCTGGGGCGGGGCCGCACCCGCTGGCGGCGCAGGTGGTCGAGCGCCCGGTGCCGGGCGATGGTCGCGGTCCAGCCGCGGAACCCGGCACCGTCGCCCTTGAACCGCCCGAGGTCCCGGGCTATCTCCAGCCAGGCGTCGGACGCCACGTCCTCGGCGTCGTCGCCGACGAGCCCGCGCAGATAGCCGAGCAGGCCGGGCTGCACGATCCGGTACGCGACCGCGAACGCGGCCTCGTCACCGTCCTGCGCCCGCGCGACGGCCGCGCCCAGCTCCCCGTCGTACGCCTGTGCGCGCCGGGGTTCCCCTCCCTGGCCCAAGACTGTCCTCGTTCGTACCGGGTCCGTTGCTAGTCCGCGCCGTGCGACACGCATCGGCCGTGTCGACGCCCCCCAAGGTCATCAGCGCCGGTGCTCACAGAAGTGTCACAGCCCGTCAGAACGCGCGAGGAAGATCGACACGGCGTTCGACACGGTTCCGGCCGAGGTGGGGCGGGTCGTCAGGCGGCCGGTCTCTGGGAGCGGCCGTGCAGGGTCAGGTAGAAGGTCTGGAGCGACTCGTCGGGGCCGCCCGCCTCGAAGCGGTTGAGGACCTTGCCGAGGGGGTTCCAGATCCGGCCGTCGGGCATCCGGACGCCGACCGGCTGGCCGAGCACGGCCCGCTGACCGGCGTCGAGGTCCACCCAGGCGGCGCCCGCGCGGCGTACGAGCACCTCGCCGACGTAGGCACCGAGGCCGCAGAGGGTGTCCCGGGCCCGGTCCTGGTCGGCGCCGCCCTTGCGCAGGCCGTCAATGAGGAAGTCGACGACGCGCAGGCTGCGGACGGAGTAGTCCAGCGGCAGTCGGTTCCGGGCGGTGACACGCGAACGCCGTGGCGTACGCCCGCATCTCGGTCGCACACGGCACGTACTCGTCCACTCGGCTCATGAGACCCCCACCTCTTCGCTCGGCGTCGGGAACGCACAGCGGTCCCCCTCAGTCCCAGCGGATCCCCGCCGCGAAACGACACGGGCCCCGGACATGCCGAATGTCACAGGGGAATCGCGGGTGCCCCGTACAACCTTTTCCGGGCTCGTTGGTCTGTCGTGTGCATGGCGCAATCGACAGGAGGCATCAGGCTGTGATCTAGACCACTTAGCCCTGTGGGCAAGTGATGTTCGCCCAGCACAATGCGCTGGGTACAGCAGGCCATCCCCGTGACGGATGTGCCTTGCGTGACTACTTCTTTCGATCTTCTGTGGCCCGTCGCGGCCAATTTGGGGTGGGTTCGTCTTGAGTCGTCGTACGTCGCACGCGTACAGACCGCTGAGCTTGAAGCGCAGAGCCTGGCTCACGCTCGGCGCCGTCGTCCTGGGGGGTGGCGGCGTCGTGACGTACGCCCTGGCCAGCCCCTCCGACGACCCGCAGGGGGTGGAGACCCGTGCCAAGCGGCCGGTCAAGGTCTACGACATCGCCCTCAAGGGCAGCGGCAACCGCGAGCGCGAGCTGCCGCGCACCAGCACCCAGCAGTTCTCCCTGCTCGGCGTCTCCTGGACCGGACCCCGGGTGCAGCTCGACGGCACCGCGCAGGTGCGCACCCGCAGCACCGGGACCGGCGACTGGACCGGCTGGCAGGACCTCGAGCTGGGCCAGGACCCGCCGGAGGGCATCGAGCTGGGCGCCCGCGGCGCCTCCGAGCCGCTGTGGGTCGGCCCGTCCGACGGTGTCGAGGTGCAGGTCGTCCGGGAGGACGGCACGTCCAGCGCCGGGCTGCCCAAGGGGCTCGAGGTCAACCTCGTCGACCCGGGCGTGGTGACCAACGCCGAGACCAAGTCCATCGGCACCGAGATCGAACCGGTGGCGTTCGCCGCCGAGACCGCCAGCCCCACCGCCACGGAGACGACGGACGGCACGGCCACCGACTCCGCGACCGACACGGTCACCGCGACGGCCACGGCCACCGAGACCACCGCCGGGAGCACGGAGACCGCCGAGGCCACCGGGACCGCCTCGCCGACCGGCTCCACGACGGCGTCTCCCACCGACACGGCCACCACGTCCCCGTCGCCGACCGAGACCAAGCCGGTCGCCCCGCCGTCCACCGTCACCAAGCCGCCCGTCATCAGCCGGGCCGGGTGGGGCGCCAACGAGTCGCTGGTCGAGGACCCGCCGAGCTACATCGACAAGGTGCAGGCCGTCTTCGTGCACCACACGGTCGGCTCCAACAGCTACAGCTGCGCCCAGTCGGCGTCGCTGGTGCGCGGCGTCATGGCGTACCACGTCCAGGTCAACGAGTGGAACGACCTCGGCTACAACTTCCTGGTCGACAAGTGCGGCCAGATCTTCGAGGGCCGCGCGGGCGGCATCGACCTGCCCGTGCAGGGTGCACACACCTACGGCTTCAACTCCTACTCCACCGGCATCGCCGTCCTCGGCGACTACGAGGGCGACCCGACCAAGGGCATCCCACCGGCCCGCCCCACCCGGGCGACGCTGGAGTCGGTGGCGCGGGTCGCCGCGTGGAAGCTGGGCCAGTACGGCGGCAACCCGACCGGCAAGGTCACCCTGACCGCGGGTGGCGACACCGGCGTGTGGAAGAAGGGCGACCAGGCCACCCTGAACCAGATCGCCGGCCACAAGGACGGCTACGCCACCGAGTGCCCCGGCCGGACCCTGTATTCCAAGCTCGGTGAGATCCGCCGGTTCGCCGCCAGCCCCGGCGCCAGCTCGGCCATCCCGACCTCCGACTTCAACCGCGACGGCGTCAACGACCTGGTCGCGGGCCTGCCGAACAGCAACCGCCTCGTCGTGGTGCCGGGCGGCACCGACGGCCCCGTCGCCGACCTGCGGCGTTCGCTCAGCCAGGGCAGCCCCGGGGTGCCCGGCGGCAACGAGACCGGCGACGCCTTCGGCGCCTCCACCGCCTGGGGCGACAACAACGGCGACGGCTACGCCGACCTGGTGATCGGTTCGCCCGGCGAGGACGACACCAGCGGCCACGCCGACCGCGGCCAGGTCACCGTGCTGTACGGCCCCGGCCTGAACAGCGGCTACTCCTTCACCACCGCGTCCGGCATCACCGCGACCGGGGCGAAGCTCGGCTCCACCGTGAGCGTCGGGGACTTCAACGCCGACGGCAAGGCCGACATCTTCACCGCGGGCACCGGCAAGGGCGGCAGCTACCAGGTCCGCCACCGCGGCGGCGCCACAACGACCGGGAGCCTCACGAGCGCGACCGGTTCGATCGCCCTGCTCGACTCGGCGACCGGCGACTTCAACCGGGACGGCTACGCGGACGTCGCCCTCAACTACCGTGACGCGGGCGGCGTCGGCCGCGTGGTCCGGTTCGCGGGCTCCGCGAACGGCCTCACCAAGGTCGGCGTCATCTCCGTCAAGGGCGGCCGGTCCATCGCCGCGGGCGACTTCAACGGCAACGGCTACGACGACATCGTCATCGGCCAGGTGAAGTCCAGTGAGTCCGGCGCCTACACGGGCGGCCAGATCACCATGGTCCTCGGCACCTCGTCCGGCTTCACCACCACCGGGATGCGCACCCTGCACCAGAACAGCAGCGGGGTTCCGGGCGGCGCCGAGTCCGGAGACGACATGGGTCACGCCGTCTCCGCCGGGGACTACAACGACGACGGCTACGCGGACGTCCTCGTCGGCCTGCCCAACGAGGACATCACCCGCAGCGGCACCAACCGGTCCAACGCGGGCATGGTCCTGCTGCTCCCGGGCTCCTCGACGGGTCTGACCGGCTCCGGCGGCAAGGCCTTCCACCAGGACTCCAGCGGCATCGGCGGCGTCACCGAGACCAACGACAAGCTCGGCTCCTCGGTGGTGCTCCAGGACCTGTCCGGCTGGGGCCGGGCCGACCTCGCCATCGGTGCCCTCGGTGAGGACGGCTACGACGGTGTCATCCTCCAGCTGGACAGCGGCAGCTCCGGCGTCGACTCCAGCAGCTACACGTACTACAGCCGCGGCAACCTCGGCACGCCGGCCGGCGGCCGGCTCGGCCAGACGCTGACGCCGTAGCACGGCACGCGGAAACAGCGAACCGGCCGGGGCCCGCAACGGGTCCCGGCCGGTTCGTCGTTCTCAGCCGCGCCCGCCCGCCGTGGCGTCCCGGCACAACAGCCGCAGCGAACCGTCGCCGGTGAAGCAGCGGGTGGCCTCCTCGATGGGGTCCCAGAGACGGCCGTCGGGCGTACGGACCCAGTGGTCGCCGCCCGACGCCCACCACTCCGCGCCGGCCTGACGGACGATCACCTCACCGGCGTAGGCCCCGAAGCCGCGCAGCACGCTCTCCACGGCCGCCGCCGGGGTGCCCTCCTGGCGCAGTTCGTCGATCATCCGGTCGACCCGCCACAGACTCTGCGCCGTGTAGTCGAGGCGCACCCGGGCGCCCTCCCGCATGGTCGCCACCGCGTCCGCGGCCCAGCGCACCGGCTTCGCGGCGGCCTGCGGTCTGCTCCCGGCCTCGCCCGGAACCTGCCTCGTCACACTCGTCGTCGCACTCGTCACATACGGGAAAGCGAGGTCCGGGGTCATTTCGTCACCCGTTCGGGTGCACCTTCCCCCAACCCGTACGAAACCGTCCCGGGCCCGTCACGACGCAGGCACCTCAGCCGCCCACCCGAGCGCGCCGGGACACCACCGCGCGCAGGACGCGGCGTCCCTCGATCGACACCTCCAGGGCCTGGCGCAGGCCGCCCGCACCGTGGCCGGCGAGGAGTTCGAGGACCTGGATCTGGCGTCGCAGTTCGGCGGCGACCAGCGGCGACATGCACTCCGTACGGCCCTCGCGGCGGGCCTCGACGCTGTCCGCGCCGTCCTCCGCGGGGTCGAGCAGCCGGTGGACGCGCAGGGAGGCGACGGAGCAGGCGTCGGCCCAGGTCCGCACCTCGTCGGCGGCCCGTGTCTCCGGGGCGGCCGCCAGCATCCGCCGTGCCAGCTGGGCGGCCTCGCCCCCGGCTGCGCCGCCCCCGGCGCCGATCCGGTCGCGCACCTCCTCCAGGAGCCCGCCCCAGGCTCCGGGGTCACCGGCGTCGACGAGGTTGGCCCACAGCGGCCGCAGTACCTCGTCGTCGCCGCCCAGCAGGGGCACGCACCGATCCAAACAAGCCAAGGCGCTGGTAGCCAGTCCGCGCTCGTCGGCCTGTGCGATCAGTTCCACCAGGCTCATCCACGCCTCCCTCGCCGGGGCGCCATCCCTTACGGAGCCCGCACTTCCCCTAACTGCGCGCGACGGGCCCGTAATGTCACAGCGGCACCACCCCGAGCCGGTCGAGGAACCGGAACAGCAGGTTTTCGGCCACCGGATCGGGGTCGGCGGTCAGCAGGCCGAGCAACGGTTCGGCGGCCACGGTGAGCCCGCCCTCCGCCGCCCAGGCGACGGCCCGCCCGGCGGCGTCCCGCGGCTCCAGGAAGTAGTCCTCCAGCGTCAGCCCCTCCTGCCCGGCCCCGATGTAGCGGGCCATCGCCGCCCGGCCCAGACAGGCCGTCCACGCCCCGCTCTCCGGCGCCGCCGCCTCGATGATCACGCAGGCACTGTCCATGACGTACCCGAAGAGCGCGGGCGCCCCGGTCTCCCGCGCCAGGACGTTCATGCTGCCGACGTCACCGTCCCCGTTCGGGTACTCCCACAGCTGCCATCCGTCCGCCGTCTTCTGCTCCCGGCGCGTCAGCCGTTCCGCCGCCCCGGCCAGCGCCTCGCACTCCCCGAGCGGCCGCTGACCGCGGCCCACGACGAAGTACCCCCAATAACCCATCTCCGGTTCCCCCCGGTTGCTCGCTTGCACTGCCGTCCGACACCATCACAGCCGTACGCCAGTGCGCATGGAAATCACCCCAATCGGTCCGCGAGCCGCCGGAACTGGGCCCATGACAGCTCCGGCGCGTCCGGGTCCCACAGCTTCTGCACGGTGGCCCGCAGCGGCAGCCGGATGCCCGCCGCGACCTGGTCCTGCGTCTGCGCACCGGCCAGGTCGCACCACACCGCGAAGGAACCGCCGAGGATCTGGCCGTCGTAGCGCTCCGCCACCGCCTCGGTGCCGCGCAGCACCCGCGGCGTCCACTGCTCGTAGATGCGCTGTCCGGTCGGATAGACGAAGGTCTGCGGCTCGCCGAGGACGTAGTAGAGGAACTCGTCGTTGTAGTTGACGACCTTCCGGCCCGCGCTCAGGTACTCCACCGGCTGCCGCGCGCCGATCTCCTTGCCCGTCCAGTAGGCGACCTGGATGTCCTCGGCGGCCCGCACGGACGCGTCCCGGTAGAAGCCGTCGTTCCAGGCGCGCGGGGTGCGGCCGTGGCCGCGGACGGTCTCGGCGCGGTCGTTCAGCCAGCCGGTCGCCAGGTCCGCGACCGTGGCACCGGACCCGAACCTCTTCCGCGCCGCCGCCGCGAGCTGCGGGTACGACGCCTCGGGGTCGGCCACCGTCAGCGCCCGGTACTCGTCGCCGCCCAGATGCCACTGCCCGCCCGGGAACAGCCCGGCGTACTCGTCGAGCAGCTCGTCCACGATCGTCGCGGCGTCCGCCCGGGAGATGTCCACCGCCCCCCGCGCGGCCTGCCCCCGCGCGTCCCGCAGCTGCAACTCCGGATGCGCCGCGATCACGGCCCCCAGGTGCCCGGGCGAGTCGATCTCCGGTACGACGGTGATGTGCCGCTCGGCCGCGAGGTCCACGATCCGCCGCACCTCGGCCTTGCTCAGCCGCTGCTCGGACACGACCTCGGGGTGGCTGTCGGACTCGATCCGGAAGCCCTGGTCGTCGGAGAAGTGCAGCCCGAGCTGGTTGAACTTCAGGTCCCCCAGCTCCCGCACCCGGTCCTCGATCCAGGACGCGGTGAAGTGCTTGCGCGCGATGTCCAGCATCAGCCCCCGCTGCGCCTTGGCGGGCTCGTCCCGTACGACGCCCTCCGGCGCCGTGCCCCCGTCGCGCACCTCCTGCTTGAGCGTGCGGGTGCCGTAGAACACGCCCGCGTCGCTCGGCCCGCTGATCTCCACCCCGCCGCCGCGCACGGTCATGGTGTACGACTCCGGCCCGGCCCCCGCGCCGTCCCCCAGCGTCAGCCGTACGTCCCCGGCCCGCCGGTCGCCCCGCTCCCCCGCGTACGTCAGCCCCAGCTCACCGGCTATCAGCCGCCCCTCGTCGGCCAGCTCACCGTCGCCGACGACCACCCGGTACCCGTCCCGGGGCCGCCACCCGGGCCCGCGCTCCGCGGTGTGCTCGCGCACGGCGGGGATGGTGCGCGGTGCCTCGGAGAGCGGATAGCTGCGGCTGGGACTGGGGGTGGGCGACGGCGACGTGCTCGCGGAGATGTCCCCGGACGGGCTCATCGCGGACCCGCCGTCCCCGTCGCCCGCGGTGGCCCACAGACCGAGGCCCACCCCGCCCGCGATCACGGCGAGGCCCACCCCCGCCGCTATCAGACCCTGCCTCCGTGTCCCGTGTTCCGCCGCGCGGCGCCTGTGCTGACTCACCCCGCCAACCTACGACCGCAGCGGACGACAGGCGTCCACCACCCGTTCCGAAACTCTTCCGTCCGGGTGAATTTCGGGCATCCATCGGACACGTCATGACCGCTCTGGATAACGTGACGGTACATCTCCCACACCATCCCCTGCCGAAACCCGTGACGCCCCCACACCTTCCCGGCGAAGTCGCCATATCCCGGCTGGACCACTTCAACGGCGCTCCCGCGGCCGACCTCCAGCCCGCCCTCCTCAGCTGCCTGCGCAGCCACCACTGGGCCCACCGCATCACGGCCCACCGCCCCTACCCCGACCTCGACTCCCTCCTGGCCGCCTCCGACGAGGCCGCCTACGACCTGGCCCCGACCGACCTGACCGAGGCCCTGGCGGGGGAAACGTTGCCAACGCTCCCGGAGGACACCTACGAGGCGGCCCATACGGCCCTGAACGCGGCGTATGCGGCGTACGAGGCGAAGTTCGGACATGTGTTCGTCATCCACCTCTGTGACACCCCGGCCGGGGAAGCGCTGGACCGTGTCCTGGAGGCCATTCGGTCACGACTGGCGAACGATCCGGAGGAAGAACGCCAGATAGCGGCGGAGCAACTCCGGCGCCTGGCAAGAGACCGGCTGACGAGGCACCTGAGAGGCGCGGAGAACTGCGCGACCAGCCACAAACAACCCGCACCCGACAGATAACCGGCGAATCCCCCATCCGCGTGCCAGTTTGATCACACAGACAGGCCCGCTGTAAGCACCACACGCATCCGTCGCTACCATGCTGGGGGCCGGTGGACCGTACCCGGCCGGGCCCGACCGACACGGAAAGCCGGCGCGGCCCCAGTCCCCGCTCCCGGAGGGTTCTTCCGTGCCGGCTGGAACGCTGTACCGCGGCCGGGAAGGAATGTGGTCCTGGGTGGCTCACCGAGTCACCGGCGTCCTCATCTTCTTCTTCCTGTTCGTACACGTCCTGGACACGTCTCTCGTCCGTGTCTCCCCCGAGGCCTACGACGAGGTCGTGGCCACGTACAAGACGCCGATCGTGGCCTTGCTGGAGTACGGCCTCGTCGCCGCCATCCTCTTCCACGCGCTCAACGGCCTCCGCGTCATCGCCGTCGACTTCTGGTCGAAGGGCGCCCGCTACCAGAAGCAGATGCTCTGGTCCGTCGTCGGCCTGTGGGTCGTGCTGATGCTCGGGGCGATCTACCCCGTCCTCGGCCACGCCGCTCGTGAACTGTTCGGGAGCTGACGCGTATGTCCACCACTGAGACCACCGCCACCGCCGTCGGCCCCGTCGAGGGCGTGCCCGTCTACAGCGTCGACAACCCGGCGCCGCTGATCGAGGCCCCGCGCAAGCGCACCAAGAAGACGCCGAAGTCCAGCCGCGGCAACTTCGAGATGGCCGCCTGGCTGTTCATGCGGCTCTCCGGCGTCGTGCTGGTCGTCCTGGTCATCGGTCACCTGCTCATCCAGCTGGTGCTGGACGGCGGCGTCTCGAAGATCGGCTTCGCGTTCGTGGCCGGTCGCTGGGCGAGCCCGTTCTGGCAGGTCTGGGACCTGTTGATGCTGTGGCTCGCCATGCTGCACGGCACCAACGGCCTGCGCACGGTCATCAACGACTACGCCGAGCGCGCGAACACCCGGCTGTGGCTGAAGGGCCTGCTCTACACCGCCGCGGTCTTCACCATCCTGCTGGGCACGCTGGTGATCTTCACCTTCGACCCGAACATCCGCTAGGCACGGGGCTGCGAGAATCATGAAGATCCACAAGTACGACACCGTCATCGTCGGCGCCGGTGGCGCGGGCATGCGCGCGGCCATCGAGTCGACGAAGCGCAGCCGCACCGCGGTGCTCACCAAGCTCTACCCCACCCGCTCCCACACGGGCGCCGCGCAGGGCGGCATGGCCGCCGCGCTGGCCAACGTGGAGGAGGACAACTGGGAGTGGCACACCTTCGACACGGTCAAGGGCGGTGACTACCTGGTCGACCAGGACGCCGCCGAGATCCTGGCGAAGGAGGCCATCGACTCCGTCCTCGACCTGGAGAAGATGGGCCTGCCGTTCAACCGGACCCCGAACGGCACCATCGACCAGCGCCGCTTCGGCGGTCACAGCCGTAACCACGGCGAGGCGCCGGTCCGGCGCTCCTGCTACGCGGCCGACCGCACCGGCCACATGATCCTCCAGACGCTGTACCAGAACTGCGTCAAGGAGGGCGTGGAGTTCTTCAACGAGTTCTACGTCCTGGACCAGCTGATCACCGAGGTCGACGGCGTCAAGAAGTCGGCCGGTGTCGTCGCCTACGAGCTGGCGACCGGCGAGATCCACGTCTTCCAGGCGAAGGCCGTGATCTACGCGTCCGGCGGCTGCGGCAAGTTCTTCAAGGTGACGTCGAACGCGCACACGCTGACCGGTGACGGCCAGGCGGCGGTCTACCGCCGCGGTCTGCCGCTGGAGGACATGGAGTTCTTCCAGTTCCACCCGACCGGCATCTGGCGCATGGGCATCCTGCTGACGGAGGGCGCCCGCGGTGAGGGCGGCATCCTGCGCAACAAGGACGGCGAGCGCTTCATGGAGAAGTACGCGCCGGTCATGAAGGACCTCGCGTCCCGTGACGTCGTCTCCCGCTCCATCTACACGGAGATCCGGGAGGGCCGCGGCTGCGGTCCCGAGGGCGACCACGTCTACCTGGACCTCACCCACCTGCCGCCGGAGCAGCTGGACGCCAAGCTCCCGGACATCACCGAGTTCGCCCGCACCTACCTGGGCATCGAGCCGTACACGGACCCGATCCCGATCCAGCCGACCGCGCACTACGCGATGGGCGGCATCCCGACCAACGTCGAGGGCGAGGTGCTCGCGGACAACACCACCGTCGTCCCCGGCCTGTACGCCGCCGGTGAGGTCGCGTGCGTGTCGGTGCACGGCGCCAACCGCCTGGGCACCAACTCTCTGCTGGACATCAACGTCTTCGGGCGCCGCGCGGGCATCGCCGCCGCCGAGTACTCCCAGAAGGCGGACTTCGTCGAGCTGCCGGAGAACCCGGCGGAGTTCGTGCAGACGCAGGTGGAGAACCTGCGGGGCTCCACGGGCACCGAGCGGGTGGCGACGCTCCGCAAGGAGCTCCAGGAGACCATGGACGCCAACGTCATGGTGTTCCGCACCGAGCAGACGATCAAGACGGCGGTCGAGAAGATCGCCGAGCTGCGGGAGCGCTACAAGAACGTGGCGATCCAGGACAAGGGCAAGCGGTTCAACACGGACCTGCTGGAGGCCATCGAGCTGGGCAACCTGCTCGACCTGGCCGAGGTCATGGCGGTCTCCGCCCTGGCCCGCAAGGAGTCCCGCGGCGGTCACTACCGCGAGGACTACCCCAACCGCGACGACGTCAACTTCATGCGCCACACCATGGCGTACCGCGAGGTCGGCGCCGACGGGTCCGAAACCGTCCGTCTCGACTACAAGCCGGTCGTCCAGACCCGCTACCAGCCGATGGAGCGTAAGTACTGATGGCTACCCCTGTTCTGGACAAGGCCGAGGCCGCCTCCGCGGCTTCCCCCTACATCACGGTCACCTTCCGCGTCCGCCGCTTCAACCCGGAGGTCTCCGCCGAGGCGACCTGGGAAGACTTCCAGCTGGAGATCGACCCCAAGGAGCGCGTCCTCGACGGCCTCCACAAGATCAAGTGGGAGCTGGACGGCACGCTGACCTTCCGCCGTTCCTGCGCCCACGGCATCTGCGGCTCGGACGCCATGCGGATCAACGGCAAGAACCGGCTGGCCTGCAAGACGCTGATCAAGGACATCAACCCCGAGAAGCCGATCACGGTCGAGCCCATCAAGGGCCTGACGGTCCTGAAGGACCTGGTCGTCGACATGGAGCCGTTCTTCCAGGCGTACCGGGACGTGATGCCCTTCCTGATCACGAAGGACACCAACGAGCCGACGCGTGAGCGTCTCCAGACCGCGGAGGACCGCGAGCGCTTCGACGACACGACGAAGTGCATCCTCTGCGCCGCCTGCACCTCCTCGTGCCCGGTGTTCTGGAACGACGGCCAGTACTTCGGCCCGGCCGCGATCGTCAACGCGCACCGCTTCATCTTCGACTCGCGTGACGAGGCGGGCGAGCAGCGCCTGGAGATCCTCAACGACCGGGACGGCGTGTGGCGCTGCCGTACGACGTTCAACTGCACGGACGCCTGTCCGCGCGGCATCGAGGTCACCAAGGCGATCGCCGAGGTGAAGCGGGCGCTGATCACGCGCCGCTACTGAGGCTTCGCCCCGTCCGTGAAGGGCCCGCTTCCTCCGGGAGGCGGGCCCTTCGGCGTGCCCGGCCGGAGCGCCGCCGGGGCCGACCTAACCTGATGCCATGTCAGATGACGAGTCGTACGAACTGCTCGGGTTCGACAATGTGCTGCTGCCGGTCGGGGACCTCGGCCAGGCCGTGGAGTTCTACGAGCGCGCCGGGTTCACGGTGGGGTTCCGGTTCGACGAGGCGGGGATCGCGCTGCTGAAGGTCGGCGGCGAGACGCCCGGGATTCTGCTGCGGCACGAGGAGGGACTGGGCCACCGGCCGCCGTCGTGGCCCTCGCCGCGCGTGTGGCTGGAGGTGCCGGACGCCCGGGTGACGGCGCGTGAGCTGGCCACCGCGGGGATCGCGCCGCTCGACGAGCCGTTCCCAGTGGCGACCGGGTGGACCGTCGAGGTCGCCGACCCCTGGGGGAACGTCCTCGGCTTCACGGACTACACCAAGCGCCCGGCGCTGGGACGGCGGGCGGCGCGTCCGGTGGCGTGACGACGTGCTGGCGCTGTGACGCGGTGGGGTAGTGACGCAGGCCTCACGCCGAGTGCCGCCGATTGAGTTGAACGCGTTCAAAACTCGCCCTAGAGTCATCTCTGTCAGCGTTTTGAACGCGTTCAACGAAGGGGTGGGGGCATGGACCGTACGGTCATCGCCTACGTCATCTACCTGGTCGTCAGCATCGCCCTGACGGTCTGGGTGGCCCGCACGCTCAGCCGCAATGGGCGGATCTTCCTCTCCGACGTCCTGCACGGCAACGAACAGCTCGCCGACGCCGTCAACCACCTGCTGGTGGTCGGCTTCTACCTGGTCAACCTCGGTTTCGTCGCCCTCTACCTGAGCGACGACGGGACCGTCACCGACACCCGCGGCGTCTTCGAGGCCCTGTCGACCAAGCTGGGCGTGGTGCTGCTGGTGCTGGGCGTGATGCACCTCGGCAATGTCTTCGTCCTCAACAGGATCCGGCGGCGCGGGGTGATGGAGCGGGAGCAGGTGCCGCCGGTCGCTCCGCAGGACTGGGCCAAGGCATGACGGCGGCCACCGCACCGGACCGGGACGCCGCGCGCGTCCCGGTCCGCGGGCTCACGGTCCTCTACGACGCCCAGTGCGCGCTCTGCGCCCATGTGCGGGACTGGCTGCGGCGGCAGCGTCAGCTGGTGCCGCTGGAGCTGGTCCCGGCGGGTTCGGAGGAGGCCGCGCGGCGCTTCCCCGGCCTCGACCACCGCGCGACCCTGGAGGAGATCACCGTCGTGGGGGACTCCGGACAGGTCTACCGGTCGACGGCGGCGTGGATCGTCGTCCTGTGGGCCCTGCGCGAACACCGGGCGCTGGCCCACCGGCTGGCCACGCCGACCGGGGCGGTGTTCGCCAAGGGGGCGGTGCTGGCCGCCGCGAAGTGGCGCGAGGCACAGTGGGGCGGGCGGTCGTACCGGAGCGCGGAGGGATGGACGTACGAGCGCGGGCAGGGCTGGGTCTACCGGGGGCCGGACTGCGACGACGGTTCGTGCGGGACGGCCTGAGGACCCCCTTCCGGCCAGACCGTCTTGGCATGCACTCTTCACAAATCCCGCTCACGTGGGACGCTGCTGGACGGTTCGACCGCCAAGCTCCCCCCACCGCGAAGGAGTACGCGTGAGAGGCATACCCGGCATGTCCCGCATACCCCGCTCCCTCCTCGGCGCCCTGGTGGGCGTCACCGCACTGCTCACCACCGGCGCCCTCGCCACCCCCGCGGGCGCCGCCCCCGCACCGGGCTCCGGCGCCGAGGTCGGCGCCGCGGCGCAGGAACGGGCCCGCGACTTCTGGACCCCGGCCCGGATGCGGGCGGCGGCCCCGCTCGACCTGCTCACCGTCGACGGGCACTTCGAGGGCGGCTCGGCGCCGCGCACGGGCGCCCGGACGACCGTGGCGCCCACCGACGTCGGCGTCCAGGCCTTCCCCAGCGGCGGGACCGCCTGGACCGGCGGCGGCGCGGTCGTCTCCACCGCGGGCCGGGTGTTCTTCACCTACCAGGGCCGTACGGCGTCCTGCTCCGGCAACGCCGTCACCAGCGCCAACAAGAGCACCGTGATCACGGCGGGCCACTGTGTGAAGCTGGAGGGCGCCTGGCACACCAACTGGGTCTTCGTCCCCGGCTACCACGACGGCCAGGCCCCGCACGGCCGCTGGACCGCCACCAGGACCCTCGCCACACCCCAGTGGACGGCGAGCGAGGACATCAACTACGACATCGGCGCGGCCGTCGTCGCCCCGCTCGGCGGACAACTGCTGACGGACGTCGTCGGCGGGCAGGGGCTCGCCTTCAACACCGGCTACAACCTGCCGATGTACGCCTTCGGCTTCCCGGCCGCCGCCCCCTACGACGGCGAGAAGTTCATCCACTGCTCCGGCAACACCAGCCGGGACTTCCTGCTCTCCAACGACCACGGGATGACCTGCAACATGACCGGCGGCTCCAGCGGCGGCCCGTGGTTCACCCGGTTCGACGAGGCCACCGGCACCGGCCTGCTGTCGTCGGTGAACAGCTTCAAGTACAACTTCCTGCCGAACCGGATGTACGGCCCGTACTTCGGCACCGACGCCCAGAACCTCTACCAGGCGGCACAGTCCTCCTGAGACCCACTGGTTAGGCTCGCCCCGTGCCCGCGAAGAACGCAGACGGCCCCGCAGACGGCGCCGCGCCCAGCAAGTCCGAGCAGACCCGCGCCCTGATCCTCCAGACGGCGATGCGGCTGTTCGAGGAGCGCGGCTACGACAAGACCACGATGCGGGCCATCGCCAAGGAGGCGGGAGTCTCCGTCGGCAACGCCTACTACTACTTCGAGGGCAAGGAACACCTGATCCAGGGCTTCTACGACCGGATCGCCGCCGAGCACCAGGCGGCGGTCCGGGAGGTCCTGGCCCGCGAGACCGACCTGGAGGCGCGCCTCGCGGGCGTGTTGAAGGCGTGGCTGGACATCGCCATGCCCTACCACCAGTTCGCCGTCCAGTTCTTCAAGAACGCCGCCGACCCCGACAGCCCGCTCAGCCCCTTCTCCCCCGAGTCGGAGCACGCGCGCGAGGAGGCCATCAGCGTCCACCGGGAGGTGCTGCGCGGCGCCACGAGGACCAAGGTCCCCGACGACCTGCGGGAGGCCCTGCCCGAGCTGATGTGGCTCTCCCAGATGGGCCTCGTCCTGTACTGGATCTTCGACCGCACGGAGGGGCGGCGGCGGAGCTACCGGCTGGCCGAGCGGGGGGCCCGGCTCACCGCCCGCGGAGTGGCCCTGTCCCGGTTCCGGGTACTGCGGCCGCTGGTGCGGGAGGTGCACGAACTCTTC
Organism: Streptomyces sp. B93; assembly: GCF_018070565.1. Classification (GTDB taxonomy): domain Bacteria; phylum Actinomycetota; class Actinomycetes; order Streptomycetales; family Streptomycetaceae; genus Streptomyces. Next base: position 167,017 of record NZ_JAGPXL010000011.1, on the reverse strand, counting down.
CGGGACTTCCTGCCGGGGATGACGAAGGGGGGACCGGATTCCCACCGGTCCCCCCAGGCCGCGGCGGAGGACTAGTTGACCGCGTCCACCTCCCCCTCCGAGACCTCCGTCAGTTCCATGTCGTAGACCACCGGCTCACCGTCCACGACGACCTGGCGTGCCCGCGCGCCGTGGACGGACGCCGTCGCCGCCAGCAGATAGGTGCCGGGGGCCGGGACGGAGACGATGTAGGAGCCGTCCGCCAGGGACGTCACCCGGTCGAGCTGACGGCCGCCCTTGGACATCAGGGTGACCGCGGCGTCGGCGACGGGCTCACCGTCGGCGGCGCGGATGTAGCCGTGGACCACGGAGGCGCCGCCCTCGGGCGCGGCCGGTTCCGGGACGGGGTCCTCCTTCGGCTCCACCGCGAGGTGCGGCAGCCGCTTCTCCAGCCACTCCGGCAGCCACCAGTTGGAGTCGCCCAGCAGGTGCATCGCGGCCGGAACCAGCGCCGTACGCAGGATGAAGGCGTCCAGCGCGACCGCCGCGGCCAGGCCGATGCCCGCCATCGCGCCCTCCATGTCGCCGCTGAGGACGAACGCGGAGAACACGCAGATCATGATGAGCGCGGCGCAGTTGATGACCCGGCTCGTCTCGGCGAGACCGACACGGACCGCGCGGGCGTTGTCGCGGGTGTGCACCCACTCCTCGTGCATCCGGCTCACCAGGAACACCTGGTAGTCCATGGAGAGGCCGAAGAGCAGGGACAGCATGATGACCGGCAGGAACGCCGTGATCGGGCCCTCCTTGCCGATGCCGAGCAGCTCCGTGCCCCAGCCCCACTGGAAGATCGCCACCAGCACACCGAAGGACGCGGCGGCGGCGACGAGGTTCATCACGGCGGCCGTCAGCGGCACCACCAGCGAACGGAACGCCACCATCAGCAGCAGGAAGCCCAGCGCGATGATCGTCGCGATGAAGTAGGGGAGCCGGTCGCCGGTCACCGACGCGAAGTCCTTGAAGACGGCCGTCACACCGCCGACGTGGGCCTCCACCCCGGCCTCCGGGATCACGTCGTCACGCAGCCGGTCGATCAGTACGTCCGTCTCCTCGGACTGCGGTGACGTCGTCGGCACCACGTTGATCACCGAGATGCCGTTCGCGGGCGGTACGGCGGCGACCTGCGCGACACCCTCGGTGGCCTCGATCCCGGAGACCAGGGAGTCGGGCGCCGCGCCCTCGACGACGACCTGGAGGGGGCCGTTGACGCCGGGCCCGAAGCCCTCCGCCAGCAGGTCGTACGCCTGCCGGGTGGTCGTGGAGTCCTGGTGGTTGCCCTGGTCGGTGGCGCCGAGCCGGATCGACAGCACGGGCAGCGCGAGCACCGCCATGACGACGACGGCCAGCGCGGCGACCGAACGCGGACGCTTCTGGACGGTCGCCGACCAGCGCGCCGCCAGCCCGCTCGCCTCCTCCGACTCCGGGCCCGTCGCGGCCAGCTTCCGGCGCTGACGGCGGCTGAGCACCCGGGTGCCGAGCAGGCCCAGCAGGGCGGGCAGCAGGGTGATCGCGGCGAGGACGCTGAGCACCACCGTCAGGGAGGTCGCGATAACCACCCCGTCCAGGAAGCGCAGGTTCATCACCAGCATGCCCGCGAGCGCGATGCAGACCGTGCCGCCCGCGAACAGCACCGCACGGCCGGAGGTGTTGAGGGCGGTCACCGCGGAGTCCTCCGGCTCGGCGCCGCGCAGGATGCCGCGCCGGTGCCGGGTGACGATGAACAGCGCGTAGTCGATGCCGACGCCGAGACCGATCAGCGAGCCCAGCAGCGGGGCCACTTCGGGGACGTTGGTGACATGGCTGAGCAGCATCGTGGCGAGCATGCCGGTGCCGACGCCCGCGATCGCCACCACGATCGGCAGCAGCATCGCGAACAGCGACCCGAAGGCCAGGAACAGCACGATCGCGGCGGCGACGATGCCGACGAGTTCGGCGGTACCGGCGGGCGGCTCCTGGGTGCGGGCGATCGCCTGGCCGCCCAGCTCCACCTGGAGTCCGTCGCCCCCGGCCGCCTGCGCGGTGTCGACGACGTCCTCGATCAGCTCCTTGGGGACGGCGTTGGCCTGCTCCCGGAAGGTGATCTGCGCGTAGGCGATCCGCCCGTCCTCACTGATCTGCGCGGCGCCCCGCTCGCCCGCGTAGGGGCTCGCGACCTCGCCGACGCCGTCCATGCCCGCGATCTCGTCGAGCGCGGGCTCGATCCGGGACCGTACGTCCCCGTCCCGCACCGAGCCGTCGTCGGTCTTCCACACCACCGTGTCGGTGTCGCCCGCCCGCTCCGGGAACGCCTTCTCCATGAGGTCGTAGGCCTTCTTGGAGTCGGTGTTCGGCAGGGAGAAGACGTTCGCGTAGTCCGTGCCCGCCGTCGAGGCCGTGAAGCCCAGACCGAACAGCGCCCCCACCCACAACACCAGGACCACCAGCCGGTGCCTGAAACACCACCGTGCCAATGCCGCCACGTTCATCGCTCCTTCGATCCGGTTGGTCCCCCAGGTCCTGGCGAACAGGATTGGCGGCGGCACGCGCGCGTGCCCACCAGGCACGCATGACTCTCAAGGAACTCCAAAGCGAAGGCGGGGGCCGTTGTCGGTGCGCCCGCCGATACTGGGGGCATGACGACGGTTCCCGGCACCGTGCTGGTCGTGGAGGACGAGGAGTCCATCGCGGACGTTCTCGCCATCGCCCTGCGCTACCACCGGTTCGAGGTGATGACGGCGGGCTCGGTCCGCGAGGCGCTCGCCCTCGCCGAACGCACCCGCCCCGACGCGGCCCTCCTCGACGTCATGCTCCCCGACGGCGACGGCCGCGCCCTCGGGCGTGAGCTGCGCGCCCGCCGCCCCGACCTGGCGCTGGTGTTCCTCACCGCCCGCGACTCCCCCGCCGAGGTCGTCGGCGCGCTCGGCTTCGGCGACGACTACATCACCAAGCCGTTCAACATCGACGAGGTCGTCGCCCGGATCACCGCCGTCCTGCGCCGCACCCGCCCCGCCGACGTCCTCCCCCAGCGCCCGCCCCTGCGCTACGGCGACCTGGAGCTGGACGAGACGACGTACTCGGTGCACCGCGCGGGCAAGACGGTCCAGCTCACCCCCACCGAGTACGCGCTGCTGCGGTTCCTGGTCCGCAACGGCGGCCGGGTCGTGCCCAAGGAGCAACTCCTGCGGCACGTCTGGCAGTACGAGCACACCCCGCCCGAGTCGACCGTCGTGGAGACCTACATCAGCTATCTGCGCCGCAAGCTCGACACCCTCGGCCCACCCGTGATCACCACCCGGCGCGGCGTCGGATACGGGCTCGCGTGACCGGCGTACGGCTGCCGAGGGGCGCCTGGCGGGGCGGGCGCTGCCGACCCGGCGGGATGCACTCGCTGCGCGCCAAGCTGACGATGGCGAACGTGGCGCTGCTCGCGCTCGGCATCGTGCTGGCGACGGCGGTGAGCCTGATGGGCATGCGGCACTATCTGCTGTCGCAGATCGACAGCGAACTGTCGGAGATGCGCAAGTCCCTGAACGGGCTGGCGCTCACCGAGGAGCAGATCGACTCCTTCAGCGCGCTGTCACTGGTGCGGGAGCGGATGCGGCCACCGACGTCCGAGGACCGGCCGCGGCCCGACTCCGTGGTCACCGCCGTCGGCGCGGGCGGGCGGGTGCAGGAGTTCGCCGGGTTCGCGCCGAGCGACACCCAGCGCGAACTGGCCGCCGCGGTGGGCGATCCGCGGGCGCTGGCCGCCGAGGAGGAGCCGCAGGACATCACCGTGCACGGCACGCCCTACCGGGCCACCGCGACCCGGCTCGCCGACGGCACCCACATACTGATCGCCGCGTCCACCCAGAGCCTGCACACCGGCGTCGCCAAGGCGCTCAAGCTGGACCTCGCCGTGGGCACCCTGCTGCTGGCGCTGCTCGCCTGGCTGACCATGGTCAGCGTGGGGCGGCGGATGCGGCCGCTGGAGGACATGGTGGAGACCTCGTCGGCGATCGCCGAGGGCGACCTGACCCGCCGTGTGCCCTCCAGCAGCGACCCCACGCTGGAGGTGGAGCAGCTGAGGGTGGCGCTGAACTCCATGCTCCACCAGGTGGAGTCGGCGTACCGCACACGCGAGCGCAGTGCGACCCAGCTGCGCCGCTTCGTCGCCGACGCCTCCCACGAACTGCGCACCCCGCTGTCCGCGATACGCGGCTACCTCCAGCTCTACGACAAGGGCATGCTGAGCAACCCGGACGACCGCAAACGGGCCTGGGAGCGGGTGATGGCCGAAGCCGACCGCATGGGCCGCCTCGTCGACGAACTCCTCACCCTGGCCCGCCTCGAACAACAACCCGAACTGCGCTTCCGCAACGTCGACCTGAGCCGCCTCGTCCGCGAGGCCAGCGAGGACTTCCAGGTCCAGCAGCCGACCCGGCCCGTCACCGTCCACGCCGAGGGCTCGGTCCTGGTCCACGCCGACGAGTCCGGCCTGCGCCAGATACTCGGCAACCTGTTGGGCAACGTACGCGTCCACACCCCGGTGGACGTCCCGGTACGCCTGTCCGTCGCCCGCGACGGCGACGACACCGTCCACCTCGTCATCTCCGACGAGGGCCCCGGCCTCTGCCCCGAGGACGCCGCCCGCATCTTCGACCGCTTCTTCCGCGCGGGCGGCGGCGCGGGCACCGGCCTCGGCATGGCCATCGTCCAGGGCATAGCCCACGCCCACGGAGGCAAGGTCTCGGTCGACACATCACCGGGGACGGGCTTGGCGGTCACGGTCCGCCTACCGGCACGACGGACGGCGGCGGCTTAAGGCCGACAAGCGGCCCGCCGCCGCGGCAGTCGCACCACTCGGGCAACGCCCACCCGGCAGCGGGACTGCATCCGCCGCAGCCGCGGGCAGTCGCACCGCTCAGGCGACGCCCACCCGGCAGCGGGGCTCATCCGCCGCCAGCTTCGAGCAGCCCTCTCGCATAGTTGGGGGCAGTCGTGCCGCTGGGACGACGCCCACCCGGCAGCCGAGCCCCAGCCGCCGCAGCTGCGGGCACCGAGCTGCCATGTGCCGCAACTGCCGTGCCGTCTCCGCGCAGCTGCGGGCAGTCGCACCGCTCAGGCGACGCCCACCCGGCAGCAGAGCCCCATCCGCCGCAGCTGCGGGCAGTCGTGCCGCTGGGGCGGCACGGGTGGGCGCAGCGGCACCCCGCGAGCGCCGGGTTGCGCGGCCCACCCCCACAGCGACCCCGTCACGCCTCCCGCGAAGCCAACTCAACCACCGTGATGTCGGACTCGGCCCCCACCCGGGTCGGCGGCCCCCACGCCCCCGCCCCCCGCGTCACATACAGCTGCGTGTCCCCGTACCGCTCCAGCCCCGCCACCGTCGGATTCGCCGCAGCCGCCAACAGGTTCCCCGGCCACAACTGCCCCCCGTGCGTATGCCCCGACAGCTGGAGATCGACCCCATGGTCGACCGCGTCATGGATCTGCACAGGCTGATGCGCGAGCAGCACACACGCCCGCCCCCGGTCCCGGTCCCCCAGCGCCTTCTGGAAGTCGGGCCCCTCCCCCTCGTCCTCCCCGGCGACGTCATTGACCCCGGCGAGATCGAAATGGCGCAGCTCCGTACGCGCGTTCTCCAGCGGTCGCAGCCCCAGCCGCCGCACCTCCTCGACCCACTCCCCGGCTCCGGAGAAGTACTCGTGGTTCCCGGTGACGAAGTACGCCCCGTGCCGCGCCGACAGCTGCGCCAGCGGTGCCGCCGCCGGTCCCAGGTCCTTGACGCTCCCGTCGACCAGGTCACCGACGACGGCGATGAGGTCGGGCTGGGTGGAGTTGATGGTGTCGACGACCTTCTGCGCGAAGCCCCGCCCGAGCACCGGCCCGAGGTGGATGTCGCTGACGACCGCGATCCGGAAACCGTGCGCCGCGCGCGGCAGCTTGGCCAGCGGCACGGTGACGCGTTTCACAGCGGGCCCGTTCAGCACGCCGTAGGTCCCGGCCCCGACGGTCCCGACCGCGACGGCCGCCGCGGCCCCGGCGACCACCCGGGAGACGAAGACCCGCCGTGAGGGATCGGCCACGTTCCCGGCAGCCACCCCGCCACCGTCCCGCGCGGACCCGCCGGACCCGCCGGACTCCCGGGGCTCCCCGGGCTCCGCGGGCTCCGCGGGCTCCGCGGACGGTCCCGTCTCTCCCGAGCCCGCCCCCGCCGGTACCGGCTCCGGCCGCGGTATCCCCGCCGCCGCGGGCGCCCGCACCCGCGCCGCCCGCCGCTTCAGGAACCACCGCAGCAGCGGCCGTACCGCTTCCCCGGCGACCACCGTGAGCAGCAGGTATATCGACAGCGCCAGCCACAGGAACCCCGGCCAGGCGAGCGTGCGCTGGAGCCAGAACGGCGCGCCCGCCCGCTCGGCGACCAGCGCGCCCACGGCCAGCGCCCAGCCGCCCGCGATCAGCACCGCGCCCGCGCGGCGGGCGAGCCCCGGAGCGCGGGTGGTGTCACGGAACAGACGGCGCCACAGGTACCAGTTGGCCGTCACGAGGACGGTCAGTACCACCAGCAGGATGACGATCACCATTGACTTGAGTTCCCCTCAGCCGAGACCGGTCGGCGATACCGGTACGGCGATTCCAGCGCGGCGGTACCGGCCCGGCTATGACGTACGGCGCAGCGCGCGCAGACCGCGCAACCCGATGCCCCCGATGACCGTCCCCAATACGAAGGAGACGACGGCCAGCAGCAGATGCACCCAGAAGTAGGCCGTCGGACTCCCGTCGTCGAACGCGAGCCCACTGCTGTCCTTGATCAGGTTTCTGACGAAAGTGACCCAGATGACCCAGCTCCACACCCCGAAAGCGAGCAGGAACCAGGAGAGGGGGCGGCTGAGCTTCATACGTTCAGTATCGCCGCCGGGTGACCGGTTCCCGGCCCGGGGTGGGGGCCGGGGCGGGACTGGGCAACGTACGCCAGGTACTTTCTCGGTCGTGCCCGCTCCCATGAAGACCCCCAGGCGATCCCTGACGGTCACTTCCGCGACCTTGTTGTCCCTCGCGCTGTCCCTGCCGGTGACGGCGCCCGCCGCGTTCGCCGCGCCGAAGCCGTCGCCGAGCGCCACGGTGAAGCCCCCGGCGAACATGTCGACGGTGGGCGGTGAACGGCTCGGCCGGCCGGGCACGCAGGTCGATCTGGCGTCCGGTGTGCCGGTGCTGCCGAAGGATCTCTCCGCGCGGTCGTGGATCGTCGCCGACGCCGAGTCCGGCGACATCCTCGCCGCGCACAACGCGCACTGGCGGCTGGCCCCGGCGAGCACTCTGAAGATGCTGTTCGCGGACACGCTGCTGCCGAAGTGGCCGCGGACCACCGAGCACAAGGTGGCCCCGTCCGACCTGGCGGGCATCGGCTCCGGCTCCTCCATGGTCGGCATAAAGGAGGACGAGACCTACACCGTCCACGACCTGTGGCTGGGTGTCTTCCTGCGCTCCGGCAACGACGCCGTGCACGTGCTCTCCGCGATGAACGGCGGTGTCGAGAACACCGTCGAGGAGATGAACGAGCACGCCGAGGAGCTACAGGCACTCGACACGTTCGTGGTGAGCCCGGACGGCTACGACGCCCCGGGGCAGGTCTCGTCCGCCTACGACCTCACGCTGATAGCGCGTTCCGGGCTCCAGAAGAAGGACTTCCGCGAGTACTGCTCGACCCTGCGGGCCAAGTTCCCGGGCGAGACGACGAAGAACAAGAAGGGCAAGAAGGTCCGCTCGACCTTCGAGATCCAGAACACCAACCGGCTGCTGACCGGCGACTACGACATCTCCCAGTACGAGGGCATAGCGGGCGTCAAGAACGGCAACACCACCAACGCGGGCGCCACCTTCACCGGCGTCGCCGAACGCGACGGCAGGGTGCTCCTCGTCACGGTGATGAACCCGGAGAAGGGCGAGCACAACGAGGTCTACAAGGAGACCGCGAAGCTCTTCGACTGGGGTTTCAAGGCGGCCGGGAAGGTCACGCCGGTCGGTGAGCTGGTGCCGCCGAAGAGTGCCGAGACCGACGACACCGCCCAGGCGGGTGCCCAGCCGGGCGCCAACGCCTCCGGTGAGGCCGGGGGCGCGAGCGGCGGCGACGCGTCGGGCCAGCCGGTGGCGAGCGCCCCGGCCGCCTCGGGTTCGAGCGGCATCGGGACGGCCCTCGCCATCACGGGCGCGCTGCTGGTGCTGCTCGCGGGGGGTGCGTTTTTGGTCAACCGCCGCTGGCCGCTGCCGGATCTGGTGCGCCGCCGGAACCGTCCCTGACACCGTCGTCGTCAGCGGCCAGCCGTTCGGCGTCGGCCTCCTTGCTCGGCGTCGCCGTCCAGGCCGCGCAGTACAGCACCAGCTTCGAGGTGAAGTTGATCCACAGCAGCAGGGCGACTGGCACCCCGAAGGCGCCGTACATGCTCTTCGCGGCCACGCCCTGCATATAACTGCTCAGCAGCAGCTTCAGCAGCTCGAAGCCGATCGCGCCGATCAGCGCGCCGACGACGAGCCGACGCCGGGAGGGCTGCACGCCGGGCAGCAGGGTGAGGACGTACAGCAGGAGCAGGAAGTCCGCGAGTACGGCGACGGCGAACGCGGCGATCTGCAACAGGACGCTCCCCCAGCCCTGTTCCGCCAGGCCCAGCTGCCGGGAGGTCCAGCCGACGGTGGCCGTGGCGACGGTGGACGCCGCCAGGGTGACGAGCAGGGCGCCGCCGAGGCCGACCAGGACGCCCGCGTCCTTGGCCTTGTGCAGGAAGGGGTTGTCCTCCTCGTCGGGCAGTTCCCAGACCGCGCGCAGGCACTCCCGTGTCGAGCCGACCCAGTTGATGCCGGTGAACAGCAGCACGGCGCCCGCGATGAGGCCGATGGTCCCGGCGTTGTCGGCCACGGCGCTGATGTCCAGCTGCTGCTTGGTGATGCCGGGGAACTGTTCGGCGATCTTGTCCTGGAGTTCCGTCTGCTGGTCGCGGCTGAGCGTGGCGGCGGCGATCGCGGCGCCCACGGTGAGCAACGGGAACAGCGCGACGAAGCTGATGAACGTCATCGCCGCGGCCAGCCGCGTCCACTTCACGCGGTCGAGTCGCTCGTACGACCGCCACGCGTGCGTGGTCATCAGCCGCGTGGCCCACGGCCCCACGACGGGGAGGTTCCTCAGCCAGTCCATGGTCCGACCCTTGCCCTCCTCACCGGCCCGCGATGTACAGGTGCCCCGGAACGGGGGAAAGCTGCCGACCTGACCAGACCGGTCCGCGTTTCACACCTGTTCGTACCGGTATGGGCGATACGGTCACCGGCATGTCTGCCGAGACCGTTCCGGTTCCCGTCACGGGGCGGGGCCGTACCGCTCCAACCGACACCCGCTCCGGCGCCGTTCCCGACGCCCATCCCACCCGTCCTGCCCATCCCACCCGTCCCGCCGGTCCCGCCGGTCCCGCCGGTCCTGTCCGTCTGATCCGGCCACGGACGTACGAGGAGGCCGTGGACGCGGTCGTTCGGGAGTTCGGGGCTCGTGGCGGCATCGCGAGGGGCCTGGGGCGGGCGCCCGGGGACGCCGCGCGCAACGCGGGCGGCACGGTGCTCGACATGACCGGCCTGGACCGGATCCACGCCGTCGACGCGACCGACGGGACCGTGCTGTGCGACGCGGGCGTCTCCCTGCACCGGCTGACGGAGGTACTGCTGCCGCTCGGCTGGGTCCCGCCGGTGGCATCCGGCACGCGCGGCGCCACGGTCGGCGGGGCGATCGCCGCCGACGCCCACGGCCACGACCACCCCGTCTCCGGGTCCTTCTCCCGCCACGTGGCCGCCCTGGAACTGCTCACCGCCGACGGCCGGATCGTGAGCGCGCACCCGGGCACCCCGCTCTTCGACGCCACCACCGGCGGCCTGGGCCTGACCGGGCTGATCCTCACCGCGACCCTGCGGCTGCGGCCGGCCGAGACATCCCTGGTCACCGTCGCCACCCAACGCGCCACCGACCTCGACGACCTGCTGACCCGGATGACCACCACGGGCCGGCGCCACGCCCCCACCGCCGCCTGGATCGACCTCCTCGCCCGCGGCCCGGCGACCGGTCGCGGGGTACTGCTCTGGCCGGAGGCAGTGAGCGGGGGCACGCGCGCGTGGGGCACGTGGGCGGACCGCGTCACGCAGGCGCTGGGCGCCCCGGGCGCGCGCGGGTGGCGTGAGTCCCGTACGCGCGTGTGGCGTGCCCTCGGCCGCACCCTGCGGCGGGCCTCCGCCGCGCCCGCCTCCGCGCCCCGCGCGTGGCGGGACGCCCCGGTGTGGTACGCGCCCGGCCACCCCCTGCTCTCCGGGGGGACCGCCGCCCTGCTCGGGCCCTACGCCCTCGGCCTGCGCAACGAACTGCGGTACCGCGCGGCGCCACGCGCGCGTACCGGCCGCCTCCAGCGCGTCCCGGCGTTCCCCCGTCCCGTCGACGTGCCCACCGACCGCGTGCGCGAATACGGCCGTGGCGGCCTCGTCCGCTACCAGTTCGCCGTCCCCCACGGCCAGGAGGAGGCCCTGCGCCGGATCGTGCGCCGGTTCTCCGAGCACCGCTGCCCGGCCCGCCACGCGGTCCTGGAACGCCTCGGCGAGGCCGGCGCGGGCTGGCTGTCCTTCCCCGTGCCGGGCTGGGCCCTCACCGTGGACCTGCCCACCGGCCTGCCCGGACTCGCCGCGTTCCTCGACGAGCTGGACGAGGAGGTCGCCGCGGCGGGCGGCCGGGTCCGCCTCTCGCAGGACTCCCGGCTACGGCCCGACCTGCTCGCCGCGATGTACCCGCGCCTGGCCGACTTCCGCGCGCTGCGCGCGGAGCTGGACCCGCGCGGGGTCTTCACCTCGGACCTGTCCCGCCGCCTCGGCCTGTGAGTCCCGTCCCCGTCTCCTAGGAGCTGCCCCGTGAAGGACGCCTTCGGTCTCCCCCAGTCCCTGCTCGTGCTCGGCGGTACCTCGGAGATCGCCCTGGCCACCGCCCGCCGTCTGATCACCCGCCGCACCCGCACGGTGTGGCTGGCCGGACGCCCCTCCCCCGACCTGGAGACGGCCGCCGGACAGCTGCGCGCGCGGGGCGCCGAGGTGCACACGGTCGCCTTCGACGCCCTCGACCCCGACTCCCACGAGACGGTGCTCGGGAAGGTCTTCGCCGAGGGCGACGTGGACATGGTGCTGCTCGCCTTCGGCATCCTCGGTGACCAGGCGCACGACGAGCGCGACCCGGCGAGCGCGGTCAGGGTCGCGCAGACCAACTACACCGGCGCGCTGTCGGCGGGCCTGGTGAGCGCCCGCGCCCTTCAGGCGCAGGGTCACGGCTCCCTGGTGGTGCTGTCGTCCGTCGCCGGTGAGCGGGCCCGCCGCGCCGACTTCATCTACGGCTCCAGCAAGGCCGGGCTGGACACCTTCGCCCAGGGCCTCGGCGACGCGCTGCACGGCACCGGCGTGCACGTCATGGTCGTACGGCCCGGTTTCGTGCGCTCGAAGATGACCAGCGGACTGCCCGAGGCACCGCTGGCGACCACCCCGGAGGCCGTCGCCACGGCCATCGAGCTGGGGCTGCGCTGCCGCTCGGAGACGGTGTGGGTGCCGGGCTCGCTCCGGCTGCTGATGGCGGCCCTGCGGCATCTGCCGCGCGGTGTGTTCCGGCGGCTGCCGGTTCAGTAGCGGTCGACGGGCAGGCTGTCATGCTCCACGGGGGCGGCGGCCTGCGGCGGCACCACCGGGCCGCCGAAGGTGTACTCGCGCAGCTTGCGCCAGACGCCGTCGGCGCCCTGTTCGTAGAGGGCGAAACCGGTGCAGGGCCACTCGGCGTCGTAGTCGGCGAGTTCCTCGTAGGCCCGGTCCATGGCCTCCTCGGCGATGCCGTGGGCCACGGTGACGTGCGGGTGGTAGGGGAACTGCAGCTCACGCGCGACCGGACCGGAGGCGTCCCGGACCTGCTTCTGGAGCCAGGCGCACTCCTCGCCGCCCTCCACGACCTGCACGAACACCACCGGCGACAGTGGCCGGAAGGTGCCGGTGCCGGACAGCCGCATCGGGAAGGGGCGCCCGGCCCCCGCCACCTCGGTGAGGTGCGCCTCGATCGCGGGCAGCAGCGCCTCGTCGACCTCGGTCGGCGGCAGCAGGGTGACATGGGTGGGGATGCCGTGAGCCGCGGCGTCGCCGAAGCCCGCGCGTCGCTGCTGGAGCAGGCTGCCGTGCGGCTCCGGGACCGCGATCGACACCCCGATCGTTACGGTCCCCACGTCGTCTCCCGTCGTCCTGGTGGTGTGCAGGGGCGGCCGCTGCTGCGGCCGTCCGGCTTTCGACTGTACGGCCACGGCCATGCCCGGGGCAGGCGCAGCCGTAGTGATGTGCAGCGCTGTGCGGTGCGCCGAGGCGCGGTGGTGCACCGGTGTGGGGGGTGAGGGGGCGGTCCGCCCCGGCGCTCAGTGCTTGGCCGGGAGGAAGCCCACCTTGTCGTACGCCTGCGCCAGCGTCTCCGCCGCGACGGCGCGCGCCTTCTCCGCGCCCTTGGCCAGGATCGAGTCGAGCGACTCCGGGTCGTCCAGATACTGCTGGGTGCGCTCCCGGAACGGGGTCACGAACTCGACCATGACCTCGGCGAGGTCCGTCTTGAGCGCACCGTAGCCCTTCCCCGCGTACTTCTCCTCCAGTTCGCCGATGTTGGCGCCGGTGAGGGTGGAGTAGATGGTGAGGAGGTTGCTGACGCCGGGCTTGTTCTCGACGTCGTAGCGGACGACGGTGTCGGTGTCGGTGACCGCGCTCTTGACCTTCTTGGCGGTGGCCTTCGGCTCGTCGAGGAGGTTGATGAGGCCCTTCGGCGTGGACGCCGACTTGCTCATCTTGATCGACGGGTCCTGGAGGTCGTAGATCTTCGCCGTCTCCTTGAGGATGTACGGCTTCGGGATGGTGAACAGGTCACCGAAGCGGCCGTTGAACCGCTCGGCGAGGTCGCGGGTCAGCTCGATGTGCTGGCGCTGGTCCTCGCCGACCGGCACCTCGTTGGCCTGGTAGAGCAGGATGTCGGCGACCTGGAGGACCGGGTACGTGAACAGGCCGACGGAGGCGCGGTCGGCGCCCTGCTTGGCGGCCTTGTCCTTGAACTGGGTCATCCGGCTGGCCTCGCCGAAGCCGGTGAGGCAGTTCATGATCCAGCCGAGCTGTGCGTGCTCGGGGACGTGACTCTGCACGAACAGCGTGCACCGCTCGGGGTCGAGACCGGCGGCCAGCAGCTGGGCCGCCGCGAGCCGGGTGTTGGCCCGCAGCTCCTTCGGGTCCTGCGGGACCGTGATCGCGTGCAGGTCGACGACCATGTAGAACGCGTCGTGGGTCTCCTGGAGCGCCACCCACTGGCGGACGGCGCCGAGGTAGTTGCCGAGGTGGAACGAGCCGGCGGTGGGCTGGATTCCGGAGAGCACGCGGGGTCGGTCTGAGGCCATGCCCATCATTCTCTCAGGTCTTCGGGGGCGGTCCGGAACTGGCTGGAAAGTGGTTGAGGTCGAGGGGGAACCGATCGGGGGCGGGCGGTGTAACAAGAGTGTGAGGACGCGGGAGGGGGGCCGCATCGTCGATGAGGCCGCGGTGATCGCACGCGTACGTGCCGGGGAGCCGGAGGCGTATGCGGAACTGGTGCGTGCCCATACGGGCATCGCGCTGCGGGCGGCCACCGCGCTCGGGGCGGGGGCGGACGCGGAGGACGTGGTGCAGCAGGCCTTCGTGAAGGCGTACTGCGCGCTGGGCCGGTTCCGGGACGGCGCGGCGTTCCGGCCGTGGCTGTTGTCGATCGTCGCCAATGAGACGAGGAACACAGTCCGTACGGCGGCACGCCAGCGCACACTCGTCGGACGGGAGGCCGCGCTCGTCGAGGCGGAACCGCTGATACCGGAGTCCGCCGACCCGGCGGTGGCGACCTTGGAGACGGAGCGCCGCGCGGCCCTGCTGGCGGCCCTGGAGAAGCTGGGCGAGGAGCACCGCCTGGTCGTCACCTACCGCTATCTGCTGGAGATGGACGAGCCGGAGACGGCCCAGGCGCTGGGCTGGCCCCGGGGCACGGTGAAGTCCCGGCTCAACCGCGCCCTGCGCAAGCTGGGCCGACTGCTGCCTGATTTCGAGCCTCGGGAAGGGGGTGATGAGGGTGAGTGAGCCGCATGAGTCCAGTAAGCCGCATGAGCCGCGTGAGGCCCGTGAATCGGGTGAGCCGCGGGGGCCGGATGCGCCGGTGCGGCGGGCGCTGCCGGAGGAGCTGCGGGCGCTGGGGAGGTCCCTGGACCGGTCCGGGGGCGCCGGGGCGGAGTCGATGGTCGAGCGGGTGCTGGAGCAGATACTGGCCGAGCGGGTGCCGGTGCCGGTGGCCGAGCCCGCCGGTGCGGGCGGGCGGCTGCGGACGGCGCGGCGGTGGACGCGGGCGCGGTGGCGGTCGCTGACGGCGGCGCTGTGCGGGCTGCTGACGGTGCTCGCGCTCACTCCCCCGGTGCGGGCCGCGGTCGTCGACTGGTTCGGCTTCGCCGGGGTCGAGGTGCGGTACGACCCGTCGGCACCGCCGCCCTCCCCCGCCGAGGTGCCCGGCTGCGGGCGGTCGGTGTCGCTGGCCCGGGCCGAGCGCGAGGCGGGGTTCCGGCCGCTGGTGCCTCGGGCGCTCGGCGCTCCTGACGCGGTGTCGGTGAGCCGGGAGCCGCGGGGGCGGTTCCTGGTGACCCTGTGCTGGGTGGAGCGGGGGCGCACGATACGGCTGGACGAGCATGCGGCACGTCTGGACATCGGCTTCGCCAAGACGGTGCGGGAGCAGCCCCAGTGGCTCCAGCTCGGCGACGACTCCTCGGAGCCCGCCCTGTGGTTCCCGCGCCCGCACCGGCTGGCGTACTGGCTGGTGGCCCCGGACGGCGAGCGCTACACCCGTGAGACGCGCACGGCGGGGCCGACGCTGCTGTGGACCGGCGCCGCCCCTAAGGGCGGTCCGGTGGCGCTGCGGCTGGAGGGTGTGGCGGCGCAGGAGCGGGCGGTGGAGATCGCGGAGTCGGTTCCGCGGCGGCCGTAGATGGCGCGGGCCGGATGGGAACCCCGGCGGGCCGGGCGGTGTACCAGAAGTGACGGGCGGCTCGCGGACGGGCCGCGAAGGGTCACGGGATCACTCTCAGGGGGCTGGTATGGGCATGGTGGTGCGGCGCTCACCGGGCCGGTCGGGGCGTCAGCTGACGCTGCTGGCAGGCGCGTTGGCGGTGATGTGGATGCTGTTGCTGTGGGGTGCGCCGGGCGCGGCGGCCGGTGGGCCGACCAGTGCGCTGGTGGTGTCAGCGGAGAGCCAGGAGACCGCCGGGTTGTTCTACTCCGACGAGGAGTACGGCGAGTTGGGCCGACTGCTCGGGGAAGGGCCTGCGGACAGTGGAGGTCCCCCGTCCGACGGCGAGTTGGTCGAGGGCCGGGTGATCACCGTCACCTGGCTGCTGCACGGGATAGACCCCTGGCGCATGGACCGGATCCATCTGTCCGCTGACGGCCCGTCCGTCTGGGTGCACACCTCGACCCGGCCCCCTCAGTGGACCGGCACCTGGCATCAGGCCGAGCGGCCCGCCGAGTTGCGTGCCCTGCTCAAGCGGCTCGGCGTGATGGGTCCGGCGCGTGACGAGGGGACACCGCCGCGCTATCCGGGGAGCGCGGAGACGGCCGCCACGGACACCGACGCCGGCGGATCGGGCGAGTCGGCACCGCCCGTCACCGGGTCGCCCGCCCCGGCCGCCGCGACGGACGGCCGGGGCGACGGGGGCGACGGCTGGTGGTGGGTCCTGCCGGGTGCGGCGGCCGGTGCCGTGCTGGCGTTGCTGCTGCGTCCGTTCGTGGTGAGCTGGTCGCACCGGCCCCGGCCGGAGCCGGGACCGAGGCAGGAGCTACGGGATGTGTGAGGGCTCAGCCGAGGTCGATCTCGGGGTACAGCGGGAAGGCGGCGACCAGATCGGTGGCCCGGCGGGAGATCTCGTCGGCGATCTTCGCATCGAGGATGTGCTGGGCCTTGGAGGGCGTGCCCTTGCTGGTGGTGCCGGGCTCGGCGGTGGTGAGGACGCGGTCGATGAGACCGGCGACCTCGTCCATCTCGGCGGTGCCCAGGCCGCGGGTGGTGAGCGCGGGGGTGCCGATGCGGATGCCGGAGGTGTACCAGGCGCCGTTGGGGTCGGCCGGGATGGCGTTGCGGTTGGTGACGATGCCGGACTCGAGGAGGGCGGCCTCCGCCTGGCGGCCGGTGAGGCCGTAGGAGGTGGTGACGTCGATCAGGTTGAGGTGGTTGTCGGTGCCGCCGGTGACGAGGGTGGCGCCGCGGCGCATCAGCCCCTCGGCGAGCGCCCGGGAGTTGTCGACGATGCGCTGGGCGTAGTCGCGGAAGGAGTCCTGGCGCGCCTCCGCCAGCGCCACCGCCTTGGCGGCCATGACGTGCGGGAGCGGGCCGCCGAGGACCATCGGGCAGCCGCGGTCGACCTGGTCCTTGAGGGAGTCGTCGCACAGGACCATGCCGCCGCGCGGGCCGCGCAGCGACTTGTGGGTGGTGGTGGTGACGATCTGGGCGTGCGGGACCGGGTCGAAGTCGCCGGTGAGGACCTTTCCGGCGACGAGACCGGCGAAGTGGGCCATGTCGACCATGAGGGTGGCGCCGACCTCGTCGGCGATCTCCCGCATGACGCGGAAGTTCACCAGTCGGGGGTAGGCGGAGTATCCGGCGACGATGATCAGCGGCTTGAACTCCCGGGCGGAGGCCCGCAGCGCCTCGTAGTCGATCAGGCCGGTGGCGGGGTCGGTGCCGTAGGAGCGCTGGTCGAACATCTTGCCGGAGATGTTCGGGCGGAAGCCGTGGGTGAGGTGGCCGCCCGCGTCCAGGGACATGCCGAGCATGCGCTGGTTGCCGAAGGCCTGCCGCAGTTCGGCCCAGTCGGCCTCGGAGAGGTCGTTGACCTGGCGGACCCCGGCCTTCTCCAGGGCGGGCGCCTCGACGCGCTGGGCGAGGACGGCCCAGAAGGCGACAAGGTTGGCGTCGATGCCGGAGTGCGGCTGGACGTAGGCGTGGCGGGCGCCGAAGAGTTCCCTGGCGTGCTCGGCGGCGAGGGACTCGACGGTGTCCACGTTGCGGCACCCGGCGTAGAAGCGGCGGCCGACGGTGCCCTCGGCGTACTTGTCGCTGAACCAGTTGCCCATCGCCAGCAGGGTGGCCGGGGAGGCGTAGTTCTCGGAGGCGATCAGCTTGAGCATCTCGCGCTGGTCGGCGACCTCCTGGCCGATGGCGTCGGCGACGCGCGGCTCGACGGCTCGGATCACGTCGAGGGCGGCGCGGAAGGCGGTGGACTCCTGGGACAGGTGCTGGTCTGGCATGTCGGCCTCCGGACGGCGTGGCTTTCGCAGTGGTCACGGTTCACGGTTCGGCCCAGGCGCACGGCACTCGCTCGCGCGGGCCGCTCCCCGATGGTCGGTCCCATCCCAGCGCGCCAGTCACGGCCCAGGGATCAGCCTACCGGGCACGCCGGACGGGCAGGTTCCCGCGTCCAGCATGCGAGCGCGGTAGGAAGGGGGTACGCCTGATGTCCGGACTCGCGTTCCGGATCACCCGCTGGCTGACCTCGTGGAGCTGCCGTGACCGCTACGGACGATCTCATCGCCGCCGCCGAGGCGCACAGTGCGCACAACTACCACCCGCTGCCGGTGGTCGTGGCCACGGCCGACGGGGCGTGGATGACGGATGTGGAAGGGCGCCGGTACCTGGATCTGCTGGCCGGTTACTCGGCACTCAATTTCGGCCACGGCAACCGTCGGCTGCTGGATGCGGCGCGGGCCCAGCTGGAGCGGGTGACGCTGACGTCGCGGGCCTTCCATCACGACCGGTTCGGGGAGTTCTGCGCCCAGCTGGCCCAGCTGTGCGGCATGGAGATGGTGCTGCCGATGAACACCGGCGCGGAGGCGGTGGAGACGGCGGTGAAGACGGCCCGCAAGTGGGGCTACCGGGTCAAGGGCGTGCCCGCGGAGATGGCGAAGATCGTGGTGGCGGGCGGCAATTTCCACGGCCGTACGACGACGGTCATCAGCTTCTCCACGGACCCGGAGGCGCGGGCGGACTACGGGCCGTACACGCCGGGCTTCGAGATCGTGCCGTACGGGGACCTGACGGCGATGCGGCAGGCGATGACCGAGAACACGGTGGCGGTGCTGCTGGAGCCGATCCAGGGCGAGTCGGGGGTGATCGTGCCGCCGGAGGGCTATCTCCCGGCGGTGCGGGAGCTCACCCGGGAGCGGAACGTGCTGTTCGTCGCGGACGAGATCCAGTCGGGCCTGGGCCGTACGGGGCGGACCTTCGCGTGCGAGCACGAGGGTGTGGTGCCGGATGTCTATGTGCTGGGCAAGGCGCTCGGCGGCGGGATCCTGCCGGTGTCGGCGGTGGTGTCGTCGGCTGCGGTGCTCGGGGTGTTCCGGCCCGGGGAGCACGGGTCGACGTTCGGCGGGAATCCGCTGGCGTGCGCGGTGGCGCTGGAGGTGATCGCGATGCTGCGCTCGGGCGAGTACCAGGCGCGGGCCGCGGAGCTGGGCGGTCATCTGCACCGGGAGCTGGGCGCCCTGGCGGGCACGGGCCGGGTGACGGCGGTGCGGGGGCGTGGGCTGTGGGCGGGCGTGGACATCGCGCGGGCGTACGGCACGGGCCGGGAGGTCTCCGAGAAGCTGATGGACCGCGGAGTCCTGGTGAAGGACACCCATGGTTCGACCATCCGGGTCGCGCCGCCGCTGACCATCAGCAAGGAGGACCTGGACTGGGGCCTGGACCAGCTGCGGGCGGTCCTGGTGGGTTAGGGGTCCTCGCTGCGGCGGGGTGCGGCCCGCGGCGCCGCGTACCGGCGGCGGTGGGTCACCCACCGCACGGACCCGATCATCGCGCGGAGCCGCCCGAGCGGTGTGAGACTGCTGTGCGGTGCACCGTGACGGTGTCCGGGCCGTGTGACGGGAGGAGGCGGAACGTGGGAGTGCCCGCGAGCGAAGCGAGCCTGCTGGAGGACTTCCTCGCCGATCCGGCCAACTTCGGGCTGGACCTGGGCACGGCCATCGCGCGCTGCTCCACGGCCCTGGGGCTCCAGCACTCCGTGGTCTACCTCGCCGACATCCAGCAGCGTCAGCTGCTGAGGATGACCGACACCGCCTCGGCGCTGTCGATCGACGACTCCCTGGCGGGCTGGTGCTACCGCACCCAGGCGCTGCGGGTGGAGGAGTCGCCGACCGGGGGGATGACGGCATGGCTCCCGCTGCTGGACGGCGCGGAACGGCTCGGTGTGCTGGCCGTGCACGCACCGGCGCTGACCCCGGTGGTGCTGCGCCGCAGCCGGGCGCTCGCCTCGCTGCTGGCCATAATGATCACTTCGAAGCGGGCGTACAAGGATTCCTTCGTCCGGCGGACCCGTACCGAACCGATGCAGCTGCCCGCGGAGATGCTGCGCGCGTTCCTGCCGCCGCGGACGATCGGCACCTCGCACGTGGTGTCGACGGCCGTGCTGGAACCGGCCTACGACATCGGCGGCGACGCCTTCGACCACTCCCTCACCGAGACGACCCTGCACACGGCCGTGCTGGACGCCATGGGGCACAACCTGGCGTCGGGCCTGACGACGGCGGTGTCCCTGGCCGCCTGCCGGAACGCGCGGCGCACCGGTGCGAACCTGCCCGAGCTGGTGACCTGTGTGGACGACGCGCTGGCGGCGTGGCTGCCGGACCAGTTCTGCACCGGGGTGATCGCGCAGCTGGACCTGGCGACGGGGATGCTGCGCTGGATGAACTGCGGGCATCCGGCGCCGCTGCTGATCCGGGACGAGCTGCCGTTGATCGAGGAGATGGTGCGCAAGCCCGATCCGCCGATGGGGCTGCCGTTCCTGCTCGCGGACCGAGCCCGGCAGACGCACGAGATCGCCCTGGAGCCGGGCGACCGGGTGCTGATGTACACGGACGGGGTGACCGAGGCGCGCATCCGGGAGGGCGAGGAGTTCGGGCTGCAACGCTTCGCCGACTCCATCATCCGGGCGACCGCCGCGGGGGAACTCGCCCCGGAGGTCCTGCGCCGGCTGATCCACTCCATCCTGGACGCCCAGCACAACCGGCTCCGCGATGACGCGACCATCCTGATGTTCGAGTGGTGGCCGCCCTCCCAGTGACCAGTGACGGCCGCAGGGGATCACATGGGGTCAGAGGGTCATGGGTCAGAGGATCACATGGGGCAGAAAGCGGGCGTACTCGTCCGTGACCAGGCCGGAGGACTCGCGGATGCCCAGGCCCGCGGCCTCGTTCTCGACGACCCAGGTGCCGAGGACGACATGGTTGCCGTCGAAGTCGGGGAGGGGGGCGAGTTGCTGGTGGCAGCAGGGTTCCGGGCGTGGGGTGGGGTCGGTGCCCGGACCGTGGACGGTCACGCCCGCGCCCTCGCGGCCGAGGAGGGGTTTGCTGACCCAGCCGGTGGTGCTGGCGAGTTCGCGGGGGCCGTCGAGGTAGGCGGGGAGGAGGTTGGGGTGGCCCGGGTACAGCTCCCAGAGGACGGCGAGGAGGGCCTTGTTGCTGAGCAGCATCTTCCAGGCGGGTTCGATCCACAGGGTGGTGCCGGTGCCGCCGCCGTTGTCGAGGGTGTCGAGGACGTGGGGGGCGAAGCGGTCGGTGGTGAGCCATTCCCAGGGGTAGAGCTTGAAGCAGCTGCGGATGAAGCGCAGCCGGTTGTCGACGAAGCGG
The DNA here is from genome assembly GCF_018070565.1 of Streptomyces sp. B93. GTDB lineage: Bacteria > Actinomycetota > Actinomycetes > Streptomycetales > Streptomycetaceae > Streptomyces. Next base: position 146,269 of record NZ_JAGPXL010000011.1, on the reverse strand, counting down.
CCGGAGAGGCGGTCCCAGCCGATCTCCTCCATGGAGATCCAGTCGGTGTCCAGGCCCGCCTGCTCGGCGGTCTCCTTGAGGTAGGCGACGGTCATGAGGTCCTCGCCGAGTTCGTCGGCGGAGGAGTGGGCGAAGTACAGGGGGCTGCCCGGCGGGAGGAGGGCGGCCTGGTTCTTCCAGGCGGCGACGAGGCGTTCGTGGAGGGAGTTCCACTGGTCGGCGCCGGGGAAGCGTTCCTCCATCCAGAACCACTGGGGTGCGGCGGCCTCGACGAGGGAGGTCGGGGTGTCGGCGTTGTACTCCAGCAGTTTGGCGGGTCCGGTGCCGTCGTAGCGCAGGTCGAAGCGGCCGTAGAGGGAGGGCAGTTCGGCGCGGCGGTGCCAGGCCTCGGTGACCGCGCGGGCGACGCGCGGGTCGGTGATGCCGAGGTCGGCGAGGCGGTCCGTCCCGACGATGTGGGCGGCGGCGGCCAGGCACATGCGGTGCAGTTCCTCCACCACCTCCTCCAGCGCCTCGACCTCCGGCAGGGTGAAGACGTAGTAGGCGCTCTCGTCCCAGTAGGGGCGCAGGGAGTTGTCGGGGTACCGGGTGAGGGGGTAGATCAGGCCCTGTTCCTCGACGGTCTCCTGCCAGCCGGGGCGGGGTTCGATGGTGCGGCGTTCCATGCGGGGCTCCCGTCAGCCGCCGCCGCTGCCGGAGCAGCCGAAGCCGCCGCGGTCGACGGCCTCGCTGCGGCTGAAGGTGCCGTCGGCGGCGTAACCGGCGCTGACGTCGGCGTCGTAGTACCAGGCGGAGTCGCCGCCGGACTTCCGCTTGCCGTTCTTGCCGTAGGACGAGGTGGTGCCGGACTTGCAGTTCCGGTCGGCGACGACCTTGTAGCCGTTGACCCAGTCGTAGCTGTCACGGTCCACGCAACGGCGGTCCGGTTCGGAGCCGCAGGAGGTGAGGGCCGCGGCTATCACGCCCATGCCGCCGAGGACGACGGTGCTGGAGCGCAGCCTCCGACGCGTTTCTGCCATGTCCTGTCTCCCCGTTGACTGTATGTGTCAACGGCCGATCATAAAGGGCCGTTCGCGGCGCGGCCCGGGTCAGTCGAACCAGGCGCTCTCCCCGCACGAGTGGTACGGCGGGCAGAAGTGGGCGCGCGCGGTGCGCAGCAGTTCGTGTTCGTCCTCGCGGCCGTCGGCGTCGGGGCCGTAGGCGGCGATGGCGTAGATCCTGCCGTCCTCGGCCTCGAAGCGCTCGTCGACGACGTGCCAGGGGCCCACGTCGGGCTCGCCCTTGATGGAGTCGGCGAGGTAGGCGAGCCGGGAGCCGGGGTGGCCGCTGTCGTCGAGGTTCTCCAGGGACAGTTCCCGGAAGCCGTCCGCCTTCGGGGTGTCGTCGGACAGGAACAGCTCGAACGACTCCTCGGGTGAGGTCTCCGCCACCTCGAACACCTGGAGCCGCCGTTCCCCGTCGGCGCTGCGGTAGTTGACGACGTCCATGCCGTACTGGGAGTCCACCGCCTCCCGTGTCCAGCCCAACGGGCGGGCCACGGTGAAGCCCTCGGCGTTGTCGTACAGCTCGTAACCGGCGGGGACCTCGGCGCTGGGGGTGACCGTGCCGGTGGGCTCGGTCTCCTCGGTCGGGGGCGGGGCGGAGGTCTCCGGTCCGGGGTCGGGACTGGACGCGGCCACCTTCCCGTCGCCCCGGTCGTCGTTCGGCCCCGGCCCCGTGTCGTCGCCGACGACCAGCGTCAGTACCAGCGCCACCGCGACCCCGGCCGCCGCCGCGCCGCCGAGCACCGTCCACAGGGTGCGGCGGCTGAGGCCGCGCTCCTCCTGGGCGTGCGGGACGGGCAGCTCGGGCCCGGACCAGCTCCCGTCCGGCCCCTGCGCCCAGGCGGTCGCGGGAGCGGCGTCGGGCGCGGTGGGCACGGACTCCGGCGATGGCGATGGCGATGGCGATGGCGGCGGCAGGCTCGGCGGGAGGGTCGGCGGCGGCGCGTTGGGCGGGAACGCCGGCGGCGAAGTCGGCGGCGGCGTGCTCACGAAGTCCCCTCCGCCGCCGGTCGCCGAGTGCCGGGTCCCGCCCCCGTCACCGTCCTCCCACCGCTGCGCGTCCTCGTTCCAGTACCGCTGTCCCCCGCTCATGGTGACCGCCTCACATCCCCAGCAGCCCGGCCACGGCCCCGGCCGACGCGAACAGCGTCAGCACGGACTGGGCGTCCTCCAGCAGTTCCCGCAGCCGCTGCCGACGGCTCTGTCCCGCCGTACCGGTGGTGCTGATCTCCTCCTCGGTCTCGGCGAGCGCCGCGTCCAGCCGTGTGGTCTGCTCGCTCTCCCGCAGCCGGGCGAGGTCGGCGCGCAGTTCCCGTACCGCCTTCAGCAGTTCCTCGGCGTCGGCGTCACGGGCCGCTGCGGGGACGGTGTTGTGGGTCTCGGCGTGGCCGTGGCTGCCGAAGGCGAACGCGGAGTTGTCGGCGCGGCCGATGTGGATGTTCGGGGTCGGCTCACTTGCTGCCATGGCCGGCGGGTCCCTTCTGCGGCCCGGGGCCGCTGTTCACGGTGGAGGAGCGGGCGTGGTCGCCGAAGGCGAAGGAGGAGTTGTCGGCGCGGCCGATGTGCACGGCGCCGTTGCTGACGTTGACGATCTTCTGGACGAACTCACCGGTCTCGTAGCCCGCGTCGGCCAGCGCCAGCCGCACCCCGCGTCCGATGCGGTCCTGGATGCTGCGCAGATAGCGGGCGACGTCCATCTCCTGGAACGTCGACCCGTAGGGGACGGCGGCCAGTTCCCTCACGGAGACGGCGGGCCCGTCGGGCAGCGCGCCCCTGTGGCCGCCGGTCAGCAGCCGCCAGCCGTAGCGCACGCCGCGGCCGAGGGTGACCAGGGAGCGGCCCGCCGAGCCGGGCACCAGGAGCAGGGCGGTGAGCGCCTTGCCGAGGGCGTTGTTGTGGCGGAACCGGTGGGAGGCGCGGTCGGCGTCCTTGAAGTCGGGGCGGACCGGGGTGAGGACGTGCGGGGCGATCTCCAGCATGAGCATGCGGCCCTGGGTGTGGATGCGCACGAAGACGGTGACGACCAGTTCCTCCTCCCAGCCGCCGACCCGGATGCGCAGGAAGTGCCGTCGCTTCTCGCCGCCCTCCTCGACGGCACGCGCCCGGTGCTGCTCGAAGTCCTGGAGAGTGTACGGGGCCTGGTCGCGCCGGAGGAGTCCCTCGGCGGGCAGGAACACGCACTCGTCGATCTCCAGGCGCCGCAGCCGGTCCCGTACGCCGGGCCCGGCGTACTCGGCGGGCACCCGCAGCTGCTCCAGCAGCGGCCGGACACGTTCCAGGATCGCCCGGTTGCTGAGCGGCTGCTGGGTGGCGTCCTCGTCGGGCCGGAGTTCGACGGCGAGCACCCAGGTGTCGTACGCCGCTCCGGCGCCGCAGAACGGGTGTGCCTCGTGGTACATGACGAGCGGTGCGTGCTGTTCGAGGCGGATACGGTGCATCAGCCGCCGGAACCGCTGCCCCTCGGCCCGTTCCGCGGGGTCGCCCGCCGCGTCCGGGAACCGCCCCGGGGACAGCTCGGCGGCGAGGGCGCGGGCGAACTGGCTGCGCTGCGCGGAGACACAGAGCCCGATCAGCGCGAACACACCGAGCGCGAACCAGGCCTGCCAGGGCTCGACCACATCACTGATCCCGTCGACGTCGGGCACCAGCACCTTCTCGAAGCTGAACGAGTCGGGGTCGCCGAAGCCGTAGGGGTCGTACGAGTCGGAGGAGCCGTACGACGATCCGTACCCGGAGTCGTCCGATCCGGCGCCGAACGCGAGGAGGACGACGAAGCCGAGGTAGAACGTGAACAGCAGGCGGCCCCACCAGCGCACCGTGAAGGCGGCGAACCTGCGGTAGAGGGGCGGTTCGGCGGCGCGGCCCCGGAGCCAGGGGGCGAGGGCGAGCAGCAGGCTCGGCCAGATCACTCCGGCGAGCAGCCAGCCGCTGAGCGGCATGCCGACGATCCACAGTCCGAGGACGGCGGCGGCCCAGAGCTGCTCCTGTCGGCGGGCGCGCAGCGCGTGCGCGAGGACCCGGGCGGCGTCGAAGCCGAGCGAGGGCGCGACGACACGCTGTTCGTCGAGGTACAGCTCGTCGATGACGCGGTCGCGGTAGCCGGAGTCGAGATAGGTGCCCGCGCACAGCAGCCGGGTGGCCTCGCTGGCGTGCGGCGGGGTGGACGGGGGGTCGGGCGGTGTCCCCGGGTTCCCCGGGTCGGTCTGTGGCGGCACGTGGGCGGTACTCACGCCTTTTCCCCCGATGAGAAGACAGTTGACGGCGCATCAGCATAGGAGAGATGGGAGGTGCTGTCCCCGCCCTTTATTCTTTGACTAAAGTCAAAGACCATGACGCAGCCACCACCGCACCTGACGCATCAGCCGCCGCACCCGACCCAGCCGCCGCACCCCGACCACATCGCGGCCTTCCGCCGCTTCAACCGGTACTTCACCCGCCGCATCGGCGTCCTCGACGACCACTACCTCGGCCGGGACCGCCCGCTCGGCGAGGCCCGGCTGCTGTTCGAGATCGCCGGGAGCCCGCACGGCGTCGCCCTGCGCGAACTGCGCGCCCGGCTCGGCCTGGACGCCGGGTACCTGAGCCGGATGGCGAAGACGCTCCAGGCCCAGGGCCTGGTCACCCTCGCCCCCGACCCCCGCGACAACCGGCTGCGCACGGTCACCCTGACCCCGGCCGGGCGCGCGGAGGTGGCCGAGCAGGACCTGCGGTCCGACGCCCTGGTGGCGGGCCTGCTCGACGGCCTGACCCCGGCCCAGCGCGACCGGCTCACCGAGTCCCTCGCCACCGCCCGCCGGCTGCTGCGGCTGGCCTCGATCACCGTCACCGTCGTCGACGGCGCCTCCCCCGACGCCCGTGCCTGCCTCGACGGCTACGCGGCCGAGATCGACGAGCGGTTCCCGGAGGGCTTCGACCCCTCGGACCTGGTCGGGCCCGAGGAGGTGTCGGGGGAGGCGGGCGCGTTCCTCGTGGCGTACGAGGAGGGCGCGCCGGTGGGCTGCGGGGCGCTGCGGCGGCTGTCACCCGGCGTCGGCGAGATCAGACACGTATGGGTGACCCGGGCCGCCCGGCGCCTCGGTCTGGCCCGCCGCATCCTCGGCGGGCTGGAACGCGAGGCCGTCACCCGCGGCCTGGACGTCGTACGCCTCGACACCCACGCCACGCTCACCGAGGCCCAGGCGATGTACCGCGCCTGCGGCTACCGGGAGATCCCGGCGTACGCCGACCACGTCTACGCCAGCCACTGGTTCGAGAAGCGGCTGGCCGAGGGCGCCCGACGTGCTGATCCCCCGCGCTACGGCGGAAGTTGAGCGGTACAGGCATCGACGTCGGCGGCGTTCGGACACAATGTGATCCGTGTCCACCGCCTTGAATACAGAGTTCGACGACGGTACGCCGGTCAGGTTCCTGCTCGCCCCGGCCGCATCCGCTGCCGCACCGGGCCCGGACGACGGCCTCCCCGAGGGCATGGGCCGGGCCGTGCCCGTGGCCGCCGGGGGCGGTGGCGCCGTCGCCAGTCTGGCCGCCGGTGCCCTGCGCCAGGCGCTCCGGCCGCTCAGCCCGCTCCTCCAGGAGGTGCACGACGCCGTCTCGGCCGTACCGGAACCGCCCTCCGAACTGAGCGTGACCTTCGGCGTGCAGATCGGCCAGGACCTCAAGCTCGGGATCGTCGGCGGCAACGGCCAGGCCCATCTCACCGTCACCGCCACCTGGAGCCCCACCGGAACCGGTGCGGGCTAGCCGTGGGCTGGTTCAAGGAACCCGACCGGCTCGACGGCACCCCGTCCCTCCATGTGGTGTCCGTCGCCGGACCGAAGGCGGCCACCTGGTCGGGCGGCGGTTTCCTGCTCGGCGACAACACCGTGCTGACCTGCGCGCACGTGGTCAACGACGCCCTCGGCAGGCCCCCGTTCGAGACCCGGACGCCGGGTCTGGAGGAACTCCAGGTGATGATCCGGCGGCCGTACGACGCGAGTCTGCGGTGCCCGGCCCGGGTGGCGCACTGGATACCCCCGCGCGCCGAGGACGGCGGACCGGTGCCCGACGGCGCCGCCGAGTGGCTCGGCGACCTGGCCGTGCTGCGGATCGACCTGGCGCCCGGAAAGGGCGTCGCGCCACCGCTGCGCGGCCCGCTGCGGATCGGGCAGAAGGTGCGGGCCTGGCACGCCAGCGGACGTGAGTCGACGTTCGCCGACCTGACGGTCAAGACGGACGAGGGCCCGATCGCCTACCTCGACGGTTCGCCCACCGGCATGTCCATCGGCCCCGGCTACAGCGGCGGCCCGCTCTGGTCCCCCGTCGACAAGGCCGTCATCGGCCTGGTCACCGCCCACTTCATGCCACCGGCCGACCCGGCGACCGGCCAACCCCGAGCGCACAGCCCACAGCATCTGATCCGGCGCAGCTGGTGCGTGCCCTGGCAGCGCGTGGAGGCGGAACTGCGCGCCGTCGGCGCCCTGGAGGAGCAGGACCCTGCGCCGGTCGCCGTCGACGACCCGGCGTACGTCCTGCTGGTGTCGGCGATCTCGGACGCGCTGCCGGTGGCCAGTCAGCGCGGGGACCTGGCCCGTCGGCTGGCGGAGGGGTGCGGCGTCGGACACGGCGGCGCCGTGGTCCCGCCCAGCGTCGAGGAGTTCGCGGCCTTCCTGCTCAGCCACCCGCGGGCGCTGCCGGTGCTGACCGAACTGCTGCGGCGCGAGGAGCGGGAGCTGACCCAGCGGCTGCTGGTCGCCGGACGGCTCTCCCGCGTGCCGCGGCTGCTGTCCCCGCGCGAGCACCATCTGCTGCACCAGCTGCTGCGCGGCCTGGACCGGGCGGTGCTGGACCGGTTCGGTGAGGTGGTGCGGGCGGCACTGCCGCTGGTGGCCGCCTTCCCCGGCGGGGAGACGCTGGACGCGCTGCTCGACCACCTGGAGACCCTCGCCGGTGACGGCCGCTCCGAGGACGGTGAGCCCCGGGTCCCGGCGCTGCTGCGGGTCATGGAGTACGTCGGCGTGCTGTGTGCCCCCGCCCAGCGCGCGGGGCTGCGGCTGTGGGCGGACGGGGTGGCCGCGCGGCTCGGCATCCCCCGCTCCGCGCTCGCCGAGCGGCGCTCGGACGCGCAGGAGTGGGCGCGGGTGGTGCGGCACCGGTCCACCCGGTCCCGGGTGCTGGTCCATGTGACCCGGGCCGAGCCCGGTCGGCACCGGCTGCGGATCTGGTGCGACGAGGGCGCGGGCCCGCGCCAGGTGTCCACGGACACCACGGTGTCGTACTCGGCGCGTGAAGGGGCCCGGGAGCTGCTGCGGGTGCTGGAGTCGCTGGGACCCACCGTCGTGGACGGGCAGCGCCCACTGGTGGAGGTGCTGGTGGACCGCAGCAGCCTCAACCTGCCGGTCGACGAGTGGGAGGGGCAGGCGCCCGGCGAGATCGTCCCCGGTGTCCTCGGCGTGGAGTTCCCGCTGGTCGTGCACTGCCCGGAACTCCTGCGCCGGCACGAGCGTTTCCTCCCTGACTGGCGGCGCCGCTGGAGCCTGCTCGACTCCGGGACGACGCTGGTCGTCTCCGACGCCTCCACCGACCCCAACAAGGTCTACTACGAGCTGATGGACCGCCTCGACACGGTCCGCGTCTCCGTGGACGCCGCACCCGACCTGCGCGACCGCGTCGTGCAGATCTGCCTCGCGGTGGGCATACCGGTCGTCGTGTGGGACCGGGGCCGCGGCAGCGGACACGTGGTGAAGCGGCTGGCGGAGGTGGCCACCCGTGAGCTGCCCGACGGAGTGCGTTCCTACCGCGCCAACACGATGATCCGGCCGCTGGAGTACCCCGGACGCCCGGTCCTCGCCTGGGCCGACGCCGACCGCACCGTGCCACGACTGCACCTGACCGAACCCCAGGAGGGCCCATGACCCCCGCCGCCGAGGACGGCTGGCGACTGTTCCGCGGTGACGGCACACCCCGCGCCGTCACCCTGCCGCCGGCCCCGCCGTGGCGGCGCTTCGCGCGGTCGTCCGCCGCCGGGCGTGCCGAACAGCCTTATCTGATAGAGCGGGAGCACGCCAACGTCGTCAACGCCGCGCTCCATCTGCGCCGCCCGCTGCTCGTCACCGGACCGGCCGGGACGGGCAAGTCGTCGCTGGCGCGGGCCGTCGCGCACGAACTGGGCCTGGGAGAGCTGCTGCGCTGGCCCATCAACAGCCGCTCCACGGTGCGGGAGGCTCTCTACCAGTACGACGCGATCGGGCGGCTGCGCGAGACCACGCTGAGCCGGGACCGCGGCGAGGGCGAGCCCGCCATCGGCACCTTCATCCGGCTCGGCGCCCTCGGCACCGCCCTGGCGCACACCGGACGGCCGCGCGCGCTGCTCATCGACGAGATGGACAAGGGCGATGTGGACCTGCCGAACGACCTGCTGACCGTGTTCGAGGACGGCGTCTTCGAGATCTCCGAACTGACCCGGCTGTCCGAGGACATCACGGACGTGGAGGTGCAGACCGCCGACCCCGGCGGCTCGGTCACGGTCCACCGGGGGTGCGTCCAGTGCGAGGAGTTCCCCGTCGTCGTCATCACCAGCAACGGCGAACGGGACTTCCCGCCCGCCTTCCTGCGCCGGTGCATCCGCCTGCACCTGCCGGTGCCCGACGAGGAGCGGCTGCGTGCCATCGTCGCCGCCCACCTCGGCGAGGAGGCGCTGCGCGAGGCCGACGACCTGCTGGAGGCGTTCCTGCGCCGCCGGGCCCCCGGCGAACTCGCCACCGACCAGCTCCTGAACGCCGTCTTCCTGCGCACCGGCGGCGTCGACCTGGACGCCGACGGCCTCCTCGACGCCGTACTCCACCAGCTCACGGGCGCGCTGTGACCGGCGGGCACGGGACACCTCGGGCCGTGCGCACCACGGCCAGGTGGCGGGAGGGGCCGTGACCGACAACGGTGGGGCGAGTCTCGCGGACGTGCTGCGGGTGCTGCGCGAGTGCGGGCGGGAGCTGGACGCGGACCAGGTGCTCGACGTGCTGTGGCTCGCGCGGCGGCTGCCCGCCGGGGACACCGCGCCCCTGCACGAGGTGCTGCGTCCCGCGGCCCCGGAGCCGCCCGCGCCGCAGCCCGCCGCGGCCCCGCAGGAGTCGGCGCCGCCGCCCGCGCCGGAGCCGGACGACGAGGGCCTGCCCGACCTCACCCCGTCGTCGCTGTACGCGGCGGCCCGCCAGCCTCCGCAGCCCACCGCCCCCGCCGACGCCTCCTGGACGCGTCCGGCGCAGGCGCCCGCCCCGGAGCGGCGGCAGGCCGTGCCGGTGCGGGTGCCGGAGGCCAAGGCGCTCCCCGACGAGCTGGCCCTCGGCCGGGCCCTGCGGCCACTGCGCCGGCGCCACCGCAGCCGCCACCGGTTCGAGCTGGACGAGGAGCTGACGGCGGCCGAGCTGGCCGAGACCCAGGTGCCCGACGTGGTGCTGCGCCCGGTGGAGGAGCGCTGGCTGCACCTGGTGCTGCTCGTCGACGACGGCCTGTCGATGCTGCTGTGGCACCGGCTCGCCGCCGAACTGCGCACCCTGCTGGAGCGCCTGGGCGCCTTCGCCGTCACCCGCGTCCACGGCCTGGACACCCGCGACGCCCTCGCCCCCCGGCTGCACGCCCGCCCGTTCGAACCGGACAGCCAGCCCGTCCCGACGACGACGGTCAACGACCCGAACAGCCGCACCCTGACCCTGGTCGTCACCGACGGCATGGGCGCCGCCTGGCGCCACGAACCGCTGTACGAACTGCTGCGCACCTGGTCGGAGCGGGGCCCCGTGGCGCTGCTGCACACCCTGCCCCCGGAGATGTGGGAGGCGTCCGGGGTGCACGCCGAGCGCTGGCAGGCGACGACCCAGCACATCGGCGGCGCCAACACCTCCTGGCAGATCACCGACCCGGTGCTGCCGCCGCAGCTGGCCCGCTTCGACGGGGTTCCGGTGCCGGTGCTGGAGCCCACCGCCGAGGCGCTGGGCGACTGGGCCCGGCTGCTGGCCTCGCCGGGCACCACGGTGGAGCTGCCGCTGCTGGCCCGGCCCAGCCGCCACGCGGTCGTGACCGACGCCCGGGGGCCGCGCGGCGCCCAGCACTTCCGGGACGCGGCGACCCCGGAGGCGTACCGCCTGGCCGCGCACCTGGCGGCCGTCTCCCCGCTGTCGGTGCCCGTGATGCGGCTGGTGCAGTCGGCCGTGCCGTGGCAGGCGCGGACCTCGCACCTCGCGGAGGTGTTCCTGGGCGGGCTGCTGCGCCCGCATCCGGCGCCGGTGCCCGGCCGACTGCCCGCCAAGCACCTGGTGTTCGACTTCGTCGACGAGTCCAGGACCGTGCTGCTGGACGCGGTCCCGCAGGCCGAACTGCTCAGCACCAGCCGTACGATCGGCCGCACCCTGGAGCGCCTCGCGGGCAACTCCCCGGACTTCCCCGCCTGGCTGACCCACCCGGACGGCGCCGACGAACTCCCGGCCGGCCACCGCCCGTTCACCAGCGTCGAACGACGTCTGCTGAGCCGGTTCGGCATCTCGGGCGGTCGCCGCGGCGAAGGCCTGGGGCTCGGCGGTACGGCGCTGGAGGTGCCCGACGACGACTGGGCGCCGCTCACCGCGGCCGACCCGCCCCGCCTGGGCCCGTACCGGCTGCGGGGACGGCGGCGCGGGCGGCGCACGATGGTGTACCGGGGCGTCGACCAGCGCGGCAACCGCGTCGTCCTGCGCACCCCGCGCCCGGACCTGCCCGCCGTCAACGCCCGGCTGATCGCGATGGAGGCCCGGGTGCTGGACCGGCTGCACGGCCGGTACGCGCCCGTGCTGCTGGCCAGCGAGCTGAAGTCCGCCACGCCGTGGATCGCGATGACCCCGATCGCCGACGAGGACGCCCCGGACCGGCAGCCGCCCCGGCTGGCGGACCTGGTGGCGCGGGCCGCGGAGACCGGCACCGCGCCCTTCGACACGCTGGCCGGGCTGCTGGTCGCCTGGCACCTGGCGAGCGCGCTGAGCGTGTGCCACCTCAACGGCGTGGTGCTGTCGGACTTCAGCGCCGACAGCGTGTTCGTGCTCCGCCGGTCGGTGGTCCTGGGCGACCTGTCGGACAGCGTCCTCGACGGCCGCTTCGAGGGCGCCGGTCCGCTTCCCACGGCGGCGGACAACGTACGCGCGCTGGGCGAGCTGCTCCAGCTGGTCAGCAGCAAGGCCGGGGTGAACACCCCCGGTCTGCCCGAGGGCATGCACCTGTGGCAGAGCGACAGCTGGGAGCGGCTGCGAGGGCTGGTGCTGAGCTGCCTCGACCCGGACCCGGTGGAGCGCCCGGCGCCGGGTGAGCTGGCGGACCTGCTCGCCCGGTACATCGATCTGGCCCGCGCGGCCCGTGAGACGGCCTCGCCGCGCGCCCCGCAGCGACCGGTGCCGCGCGTGCCCCGGGTGACGCTGACGCCGCCTCCCGGCGAGGACACGCCTGCGGCGGGCTCGTTGCGGCTGGGCCGCTTCGGTGCCGCCCGGCGGCACGCCGAGGCACAGCTGGAGCGGTTGCGGGCCCCGCTGCGGCACGGTCTGCGGCTCACACTGCTCGGCGCCCACGCCAACAGCGGGCGTGCCACCACCACCGTGCTGCTCGGCTCGGTGCTGGCGGCGGTGCGCGGGGAACCGGTGCTCGCGGTGGACGGGGCGCCCACGGTGGGGGCGCTGGCGGAGTTCCTCACCGGCAACTGGTGGTCCAGTACCTCGGTGGGGCTGCGCGAGGTGGCGCGGCTGCCCGACGGCGCGCCCTACCGGGCGATCCGGGCGCGCACCGCGCCGCTGCCGTCGGGGCTGCGGGTCCTCGCGCACGGCGGACTGGCCGCGTCCAGCCCGGCCCACCCGCAGGAGTACGCGCGGATGCTGGCGCTGACCGACCCGTACTACTCGTTCGTGCTGACCGACTGGTCCCCGGTCCGGCTGGACGAGTCCGCCGAGCCGGTGCTGAAGCTGACGGACCGGCTGGTGCTGTGCTGCGCGACGCACGGCTCGTCCCTGGACGCGGCGGCGCGCACGCTGGAGACGCTGCGCGAGAGCGGACACCGCCCGCTCGCCGACGGGGCGGTGGTCGCGGCCGTCGACGTGCAGGGCGCCAGCGCGGGCCGCGGCCTGACCGACGATGCCGCCGGGCGGCTCGGTGTGGCCGCGCACCGGCTGGTCCGGGTGCCCTTCGACCCCTCCACACACCAGGCCGCCGCCTGGAACCTGAACCGGCTGCGTCCGGCCACCACGCGCGCGTACGTGGATCTCGCGGCGGCCGTCCTCGACTCACGGGTGGAGCGCTCCACAACGGAGTGATCCCCGGACCGCGTCGGGCGGCCCGGGGATCACCGGTGACGGCGGGGTGGATCAGATGAGGCCGAGACCGCGGACCGCCTCGCGCTCCTCCTCCAGCTCCTTGACGGAGGCGTCGATGCGGGAGCGGGAGAAGTCGTTGATCTCCAGGCCCTGGACGATCTCGTACTTGCCGTCCTTGCAGGTGACCGGGAAGGAGGAGATCAGGCCCTCCGGGACGCCGTAGGAGCCGTCGGACGGGATGCCCATGGAGACCCAGTCGCCGTCGGCGGTGCCGTTGACCCAGGTGTGGATGTGGTCGATGGCGGCGTTGGCGGCGGACGCGGCCGAGGAGGCGCCGCGGGCCTCGATGATGGCGGCGCCGCGCTTGGCGACGGTCGGGATGAAGTCGTCGGCGAGCCACTTCTCGTCGTTCACGACCTCGGCGGCGTTCTTGCCCGCGACGGTGGCGTGGAAGATGTCCGGGTACTGGGTGGCGGAGTGGTTGCCCCAGATCGTGAGCTTCTTGATCTCGGAGACCGGAACGCCGGTCTTCTTCGCCAGCTGGGTCAGCGCGCGGTTGTGGTCCAGGCGGGTCATCGCGGTGAACCGCTCGGCCGGTACGTCGGGGGCGGCGGCCTGCGCGATCAGCGCGTTGGTGTTGGCCGGGTTGCCGACCACCAGGACGCGGACGTCGTCGGCGGCGTGCGCGTTGATGGCCTGGCCCTGCGGCTTGAAGATGCCGCCGTTGGCCTCCAGCAGGTCGCCGCGCTCCATGCCCTTGGTGCGGGGGCGGGCGCCGACCAGGAGGGCGACGTTGGCGCCGTCGAAGGCGACGTTCGGGTCGTCGCTGATGTCGATGCCCTGGAGCAGCGGGAACGCGCAGTCGTCCAGCTCCATCGCGGTGCCCTCGGCGGCCTTCAGCGCGGGCGTGATCTCCAGGAGGCGCAGCTTGACCGGCACGTCCGGGCCGAGCAGCTGGCCGGAGGCGATGCGGAAGAGCAGGGCGTAACCGATCTGGCCGGCCGCGCCGGTGACGGTGACGTTCACGGGAGTGCGGGTCATGGCGTTCTCCGTATGACAGCTGGCGGTGGGGCGTCCCTGCCCCGGGGGTCCGGATGATCGATCTCTTGGCGTCAAGAGATCGATCAGCGGTCAGGCTATCGCGCATCCGGCATACCGCACGCCCCCGCCTCGGTGTGGCCCGTCCCACAGCCGACCACCCGGAAGAGGGGCCGCGGGGAGCACCCGGGGGGCGAGGGCCGCGGGGAGCACCCGGGGGGCGGGGGCCGAGGGCAAGAAGAGGGCGGCCGCTCGTCCGGGAGAGGTGAGACGAGTCGGCCGCCGGGTGGGGGTACCGATCCAGCGGGACTCCCGTGGGGGTACGGTTCGCGTGCCCGGGAAGCCCGGAGTCATGCGGCCCGGCGGGAGAAATTCACCCGCCCCGCCAAGCGCGGGTCACTGCGTGCAGCCCTGCTCCCCGGAGGCCAGCGTCACGCACGCCACGGCGTCGCCGGCCTCCCCCACGGCCACCATCGGGGTGTACGCGATGGTGTCCCCGGCCTCCGTGATGGTCCCTTCCTGCGGATCGGCCCCGTCCACGGTCACCCGCACCTCGTCCCCGAGGGCACCGGCGGTGATACGGGCCCAGGCGACACCGCAGGTCTCGCTGTACCGCACCTCCAGCAGGGTGGTGCCGACGGTGGCGCTCTCGGCGGTGGTCACCAGGTCGCCGCTGCACCCCATGCTCTCCGCGTCCTTGCCCGTGCAGCTGTCCCCGCTGCACTTCACCCCGGGCGGCAGCTTGGCCTCGGTGGTGACGGTGGGGGTCGGCGTGGGGGTGGGGGCGGCCTGCTCGCCGTCCCCGCCGCGGTTGGTGAGCAGGAAGCCGAGGACGACCACGACGAGTACACCGACGACCCCGGCGATGACCATGCCGAGCCGTCGCCCCCCGGAACGACCGGAACCACCGGGGCCACCGGGGTCGCCCGGCCCACGGGACCCGTCACGACGACGGCCGGGCGGCGGCGCGCCGAAGGCGCCGGGCACGGGGGCGGTGACGGGGCCGGCTCCGGCGGTCGGTCCGGCGGGTGCCGCGGCGGTCGGACCGGAGGCCGCGGCGGAGACCGTCCCGGGCCTGCGCCCGCCCGCCTGCGACGGCCCCGTGTACCCAGCCACGTTCCAGGAGTTGCCGCCCCCCGCGGGCCGGGCACCGGCGCCGCCCGCGGCGTCCTCCCGGGCGTCCGCGTCGGGTGCCGTGGGCTGCGGCGGGACCGTCGGGGCCACTCCCGCGGGTCCCGCGATCCCCGGTGTCGCCGTCGCGCCGCCGCCGCGGTGGGCGCCCTTGCCGCCCTTCGCCTTGGCCGGGGGCGGCCCGAACTCGCTGAGCGCGGCGCGCGCCTGCGAGATCCGGATCGCCTCCATGGTCATGTCGTGCCGCATCTCCGAACGGCTCCAGGCCCGCTCGGCAAGCTCCCACATGGTGGTGAGGTGCACGGGGTTGGTGCCGGTGACCTCGGCCAGCGCGACGATCGCGCCCTTGGGGGCGAGGAGCCGACCGTTCAGATAGCGCTCCCAGGACGTCTTGCTGTAGCCGGTGCGGTCGGCGACCGCGGCGACGCTCAGGCCGCTGCGGTCCACCAGGCGCCGCAGCTGGCTGGTGAACTCCCTGATCTGTGGATCGAGTTCATCGGGCAAGGCCTTCCAACGAGGCATTGCTTCCCCCTCTTCCCCCCGGTACGTGCTGGTTGTTGCCGCGCGGTCCCCCGCCCCAGAGGGATGCGCCGGGTCAGGATCTCAGTTTCCGGGCCACGGGCACACCCCGCTTCCGCGAACCTGCCAATACATCGACACAACGGACACACACCGGTGACCTCGGCGGTACCGGCTGCCTCCATACCCCTCATACGCATCCGCGCCGGGGTCGTATCAGGGTGCTGTGTCAGGTCGCGGACACCGTAGCGGAACGGTCACTTCCGTGCCACAGCGCACGGACAGCCGTTGAACGGGCCGCTCAGGGCGCGGGAGTGTGGGTCCCGGCGGCGGCCCGTCCTTGCTCGGGGGAGAGGATGGGCCGCCGCGTGGCACGCGGGGGCGCGGCTAGCTGCTGACGGTGAAGTGCAGGGTGTCCTTGAGGAAGGGGATCTCCAGCAGGGGGTTCGGCTGCACCATCATCGCCAGCAGGACGATCGTCAGACCGAGCAGTCCGTAGGTGACGACGTCGGTGAAGCGCGAGCGCACCGCGAGCATGCCCACGCCGGGCAGCACCCAGCGCAGCACGGCACCGCCGAGCAGCGCGACGCCGACCAGCATGGTGCCGTAGCGGAACTGGTCCAGCGCGGTCAGCAGCAGTCCGGCGCCGACGGCCACCAGCACCACCAGGATCGGCCACTGGCGCGCGGGCGCCGGGGCGGCCCCGGACGCGGCCCGCCCACCGCCCTCGGGCCGCGCGGTGTCCCTGGTGAACAGCGGAAACCGCCGGGTGACCCGACGCGCCCTGCCATCGGCGTCCGGAACGCTGATGGGGTCACGGACGGTCAGCTCGCCGTCGGGGTCGGGAGCGTCCTGGTCGGTGGCGGGGGCGGGAGCGCCCTGGTCGGTGCCGGACACGGGAGCACCCTGGTCGGCGACGGTCTCGCCGCCGGTCCCTGCCTCGTCGGCGGTTCCTGCCTCGTCGCGAGCCCCGACCTCGTCGCCGGTCCCGGCCTCATCGGCGGTCCCAGTCACGTCGGCGGTCCCAGTCACGTCGGCGGTCCCTGCCTCGTCGCGAGCCCCGACCTCGTCGCCGGTCCCGGCCCCGTCGCGGGTCCCGGCCCCGTCGCGGGTCCCGGTCCCGTCGCGGGTCCCGGTCCCGTCCTCACCCTCGTCCCCGGCAACGGCCTTGTCGGCGGCGCCGGTCTCGTCGGCGGGACGGGATTCATCGGAGGGACCGGTCCCGGCGGCGGTCCCGGCCTCGTCTGCGGGACCGCGCCCGGCAGCGGTACCAGCCTCGTCGTCGGCACCAGGCTCCACGCCGGGGCCCGTCTCGTGGCCGGCACCAGGCTCTACGCCGGAACCGACCCCGCCGGTCGAACGGGCCCTGTTGGCCGAACCGACCCCGTCGGCACCCCCCGCCCCAGCCACCGCGCCCGCGCCCTCCTCCGCACCGGAACCCGACACCCCGGCCCGCCCGGCACCCGGCGCACCGGCACCCAGCCGCCCGGCACCCGGCGCACCGCCCGGAGCGCCGCCCCCGGCCGTCTCCGTCCGCATCTCCCCGGCCCGCAGGCGCCCCGGCTCAGCCGACACTGCGCTCCGCCGCCTCGACCACGTTGACGAGGAGCTGGGCCCGGGTCATCGGGCCGACGCCGCCGGGGTTGGGGGAGATCCAGCCGGCCACCTCGGCGACCCCGGGGTGGACATCGCCGACGATCTTGCCTTCGGCGCTGCGCGAGACACCGACGTCGAGGACGGCCGCGCCCGGCTTGACGTCCTCGGGCCGGATCAGATGGGCGGAGCCCGCCGCGGCGACGATGATGTCGGCGCGCCGCAGATGGGCGGAGAGGTCACGGGTGCCGGTGTGGCACTGCGTCACCGTGGCGTTCTCGCTGCGCCGGGTCAGCAGCAGCGGCATCGGCCGCCCGATGGTGACACCGCGGCCGACGACCACGACCTCCGCGCCCTTGATCTCGACGCCGTAGCGGCGCAGCAGGGTCAGCACGCCGTTGGGGGTGCAGGGCAGCGGCGCCGGTTCGTTGAGGACGAGGCGGCCGAGGTTCATCGGGTGCAGGCCGTCGGCGTCCTTGTCGGGGTCCATCAGCTCCAGGATGCGGTTCTCGTCGATGCCCCTGGGCAGCGGCAGCTGCACGATGTACCCGGTGCAGGCCGGGTCCTCGTTGAGTTCGCGTACGACCGCCTCGATCTCCTCCTGCGTCGCCGTGGCGGGCAGCTCGCGCTGGATGGAGGCGATGCCGACCTCGGCGCAGTCGCGGTGCTTCCCGGCGACGTACTTCTGGCTGCCGGGGTCGTCCCCGACGAGGATCGTGCCGAGGCCGGGCGTGACGCCCTTCTCCTTCAGCGCCGCCACGCGGGCGGTCAGATCGGACTTGATCGCGGCTGCGGTGGCCTTGCCATCGAGAATCTGGGCGGTCATGGCCCCATACTCCCGGATGACCGCCCTCGGGTTCCAATCCGGGCGGCACGGGCCGCCGACCGGACCGCTCCCCGTATCGCCCCTTCTGATCGTTGATGTTGCACTTGCACAACACGAATCGAATGCGACTGGACAAATTCGTTCAGCCTGAAGAACGATGAACGGCGCAATACCGCGGTTCATGTTCGGGGGGCAAACCGCTCAGTTCGTGATGTTCTCCGTGCGACCCGCGTCGTCCCCGCCCATGCACCGGAGGAATGTCGCCCATGAGTTTCGGTTCGCCCAACAACCCGTACGGACAGAACCCGCAGAACCCTCAGCAGCCGCAGCAGCCGCAGCAGCCGTACGGCTACCCGCAGCAGGGCCAGCAGCCGCCCGGCTACGGCTACCCGCAGGCGCCCGGCGCCGGTGTACCCCCGCAGGGCGGCTACGGCGGCTATCCGTCCTACCCCACCGGCGGGCCCGCCGCCCCGGGTGGTATGCCCGGTATGCCCCGGGTGGCCTCCATGGGCCGCCGCTTCGGCGCCCGGGTGCTGGACGGCGTCGCGTTCATGGTCATCTACTTCGTGCTCGGTCTGCTCGGGCTCGCGGGTTCGGCCACCGCCATCGAGGACTGCGACCCGAACGCCGCCAACTACGACTCCTGCATGGAGGAGGGCTTCGGCGACCTCTTCGCCTCGATGATGGTCGTGTTCGTCATCATGGCGGCCATCGGTCTGCTCTACGAGTGGCTGCTCACCTCGCTGCTGGGCGGCACCCTCGGCAAGCTGGCCGTCGGCATCCGGGTGGTGAACGTCAACACCGGCCAGAAGATCGGCCTCGGCTCGTCGTTCATCCGCTGGATCATCCCGATCGTCGGCAGCTTCGCCTGCGGCATAGGCCAGCTGCTGGTCTACCTGTCCCCCTTCTGGGACAAGTCCGGCCGCCAGCAGGGCTGGCACGACAAGGCCGCCAGCACGATGGTCATCCAGAACTGACCGGGCAGCGCACCGCCCCGCCGGGGCGGCGCACACCTCACGGGCCGTGCCTCATCCCCCGCCGGGGACGGCACGGCCTTGTCGTGCCGCGCGCAGCATCGACGCGCCCACGGGTGTGAGGGTGTGCAGCACCCGGGCCCCGTCGCGGATGCTGGTGATCAGCCCGGCGTCCCGCAGCGCGGTGGCGTGCCGACTGGCCGAGGAGACCGACACACCGGCGGCGCGGGCGAGTTCACCGGTGGTGGCTCCGGCGACGGCGGCGTTCAGGGCCGCCGCCCGCGCCCGGCCGAGCAGGGTGGTCAGGGGCCGTGCGGGGGCGTCGTCCTCCGGTTCCGGGGCGCGCAGGTCGTCGAGCAGCGGGTACCACAGCACCGGCGGCAGCTCGGGGTCGGCGAAGCTGACGGGCTGGCCCCAGGTGAAGTAGGAGGGGACGAGGGTGAGTCCGCGCCCTCCGAGGTAGAGGTCCCGGTCCTCCGGATAGGACATCTCCAGTACGGGCGAACGCCAGCGCATCCGGGGGCCCAGCGAGCCCAGCAGGCCCTCGACCCCGCCGTCCAGCAGAGCACGGCAGCGGGCCGCGCGTTCCGCCTCCACCCGGGCCCGCGTCTGGTCGCGGTAGGGCGCGACGACGATGTCGTGGTACTCGCGCAGCAGCCGCACCAGTTCCTTGCGGGTGTCCAGATCGGCCAGTCGGCCCGCCCAGGCGGGGGCGCCCACGGTCCGGTCCAGGAGGGTCACCTCGTGCCGTACCCGGCGGGCGGGGGTGGCGAGGATGGTCTCGAGTCCGGCCTCGAGGCCGCCGTTCGCGCCGACCGGGGTCAGGAAGTCCGGGAAGTAGGCGGCCCTCGGGTACAGCGGCAGCAGTACGGTGCGCAGTGGGCGCTCCAGGCCCTTGCGGTGCAGGTGCAGACGGGCGGAGCGGTACCAGGCGGCGTACGCCCAGCGGCCCTTGCGGGACTGGAACCTGTGCAGGCTGGCCGCGATCTCCCAGAGCGGATCGGAGCCGGCGGCGAGTCTGGTTCTGGCAAGGTCCAGCTCACTGAAATGGATGCGCAGCACTTTGTTCCCCCGTCGAACTCAGCTTTTGCACTCAGCCACAACAGCATGGACCGGTTCCGCGTTCCCGGGCAATCGTACGGAGGCACACATCAACTCCCGCGTCCCTTCCGCCCCTTAGCCACGAGGACGGCGCATTGTCCAGAGCAATCCTCCCGAGACGACGGCCGCGGTCGGCGACGATCGCGGCCGGCGAGGCGTAGACCGAAGGGCCCGACGCATGCACAGCATCATCGTCGTACCGCCAGCGAGCGCCCCGGCGCCCGAACGGATCACACTCACCAGCGGTGACCGGCTCCCCTTCGGCCGGGCCGAGACGAAGGGCGCCCTGACCATCGCGCACCCGGGGGTGCCCGGCGTCGCCGGGGAGATCACCGCGAACGGCAGCTACTGGTTGCTGAGCAACCTCAGCGAGGACCAGACGTACGTCGTGGAGAACCGGGAGGACGCCAGCGAGCACATCAAGGTCCCGCCGGGCCGCGTCGAGGCGCCGGTCTCCTTCGAACTGGCCCGCGTCGTCCTGTTCGCCTCCGGTGACCTGCTCCGCTTCGAGGTGTGGGCGCCCGGCCACGCCTTCCACGGCCCCGAGGCCGAGTTCCACCTGGACCGCACCAGGCGGTACTTCGCCGTGCTGGTCGCCCTGTGCGAACCGCGGTTGCGCGACGGCCCGCACGCCCCGCTGCCCCCGGTGGAGGACCTGGTGAAGCGGCTGCGCCCGACCTGGCCCACGGTCACCCGTTCCGCCGTCCACTGGAACATCGACTACCTCGCGTTCAAGCTCCGGCAGCCCTCGGACCCGGAGTCCCTGGTCGACCTGGCCCTGCGCAACGGGCTGGCCAGCAAGGTGGACCTGCTGGGGCTCAACGGGTGGGGTTTCGAGCACTGACACGGATACCGGTCACGGCGGGGCCGGGGCCCCGCCGTGACCGGTATCCGCGCCGGATCAGTGGAAGAAGTGCCGCGTGCCCGTGAAGTACATGGTCACGCCCGCCTTCTTCGCGGCCTCCACGACCAGCTCGTCACGGACCGAGCCGCCCGGCTGGACGACCGCCCTGACCCCGGCCTCGGTGAGGATCTCCAGGCCGTCCGGGAAGGGGAAGAACGCGTCGGAGGCCGCGTAGGCGCCCCGCGCGCGCTCGGCGCCCGCCCGCTCTACGGCCAGCTTCGCGGAGTCGACGCGGTTGACCTGGCCCATGCCGACGCCGACGGAGGCGCCGTCCTTGGCGAGCAGGATGGCGTTGGACTTGACCGCGCGGCAGGCCTTCCAGGCGAAGGCCAGCTCCCGCAGCTCCTCGGCGCCGAGCGCCTCGCCGGTGGCGAGGGTCCAGTTGGCCGGGTCGTCGCCGTCGGCCTGGAGCCGGTCGGTGACCTGGAGGAGGGCGCCGCCGTCGACGGGCTTGACCTCGACCGGGTTGCCGGGGCCCTCGGGGCAGCGCAGGACGCGGATGTTCTTCTTCTTGGTGAGGGCGTCGAGGGCGCCGTCCTCGTAGTCGGGCGCGACGATGACCTCGGTGAAGATCTCCGCGACCTGCTCGGCCATCTCCTTGCTGACCGGCCGGTTGACCGCGATCACACCGCCGAACGCGGAGAGCGGGTCGCAGGCGTGCGCCTTGCGGTGCGCCTCGGCGACGTCCGCGCCGACGGCGATGCCGCACGGGTTGGCGTGCTTGATGATCGCGACGCAGGGCTCGTCGTGGTCGTACGCGGCACGGCGGGCGGCGTCCGTGTCCGTGTAGTTGTTGTACGACATCTCCTTGCCGTGCAGTTGCTCGGCCTGCGCCAGGCCGCCGGTGCCGTCGACGTAGAGGGCGGCGGGCTGGTGCGGGTTCTCGCCGTAGCGCAGGGTGCTGCTCCGCTCCCAGGTGGCGCCCAGGAAGTCGGGGAAGGAGGAGTCGTCGACCGGCGCGTACTCGCCGGCGAACCAGCTCGCCACCGCGACGTCGTACGCCGCCGTGTGCTGGAACGCCTCGGCGGCGAGCCGCTTGCGGGTGGCGAGGTCGAACCCGCCGTCGCGCACGGCGGCGAGGACGTCGGCGTACCGGTCGGGGCTGGTGACCACGGCGACCGAGGGGTGGTTCTTGGCGGCGGCCCGGACCATCGAGGGGCCGCCGATGTCGATCTGCTCGACGCACTCGTCGGGCGTGGCACCCGAGGCGACGGTCTCCCGGAACGGGTAGAGGTTGACGACGACCAGGTCGAACGGCTCGACCTCCAGCTCCTCCAGCTGCCGCCGGTGCTCGGGCAGCCGCAGGTCGGCGAGGATGCCCGCGTGCACCCGGGGGTGCAGGGTCTTGACCCGGCCGTCCAGGCACTCCGGGAAGCCGGTCAGCTCCTCGACCTTGGTGACGGGGACACCGGCGGCGGCGATCCGGGCGGCGGTGGACCCGGTGGACACCAGCGCCACCCCCGCCTCGTGCAGGCCGCGCGCGAGGTCCTCGAGGCCCGTCTTGTCGTAGACGCTGACGAGCGCCCGTCGGATGGCCCGCTTGTTGCTGTCGGCGGTGGCGGTCACTGGATAACTACCTTTCGTCCCTCAATGCGATAGCCGTTGCGGGCGAGCCGCCCCACGACATCGACGAGCAGCCTTCGCTCGACTTCCTTGATGCGCTCGTGCAGCGCGCTCTCGTCGTCCTCGTCCCGGATCTCCACCACGCCCTGGGCGATGATCGGTCCGGTGTCGACGCCGTCGTCGACGAAGTGGACGGTGCAGCCGGTGACCCGGGCGCCGTACGCGAGCGCGTCACGGACGCCGTGGGCGCCGGGAAAACTGGGCAGCAGGGCGGGGTGGGTGTTGACGAACCGACCGCCGAACCGGGCCAGGAACTCCTTGCCGACGATCTTCATGAACCCCGCGGAGACCACGAGGTCCGGCTCGTGCGCCGCGACCGCCTCGGCGAGGGCGGCGTCCCACTCCTCCCGGGTGGCGAAGTCCTTGACCCGGCACACGAACGTCGGCAGCCCGGCGCGCTCGGCCCGCGCGAGCCCCTCGATGCCGTCGCGGTCGGCGCCCACGGCCACGATCTCGGCGCCGTAGGCCTCGGGACCGGTGGCGGCGATGGCGTCGAGCAGCGCCTGGAGGTTGGTGCCGGATCCGGAGACCAGCACGACGAGGCGCCTGGCGCTGCCGGCCACGGGCTTGGCGGCCACGGTGGGGCCCTTTCTCGGGAGAGCGTTTGTATGGTCGTACGAATGCTTCGCGCCCCTCGATACGGGGAAGTGTACGAAGCGGTCGACCGTCAGCAACGATACCGGCACACCGGACGGCCCCCACGGGACGGGGGCGTGGCCGGAAGGTAGCGTCTGGGAGGTGCGGGTTCGGGTGCGGGTTCGGGAACGTGGCCGGGAGATGGCGCGTTCTCGTAGTGACGCCCGAGCCAGCCAGTAGTGCCAGTCAGCCGTAACCATCTAGGGGAAGACGCTCACTTGATGCCGGACCGCAGCCTGCGACTCCTCACGCTCCCGCCGCAGTCGGTGCTGGGAGAAAAGCGCAGCGGCGTGGTGGCGCTGCGGGAACGCCCCGCCTCACCGCCCGACGCGTCCGCGGGCGACCAGCAGCGCGGGGCTGGTCAGGACGACAATCCCTTCGCGCCGCCGCCCGAGGGCACGCCGGACCGGCCGTGGCAGCCGCGCCGCCCGTCCGGCGACGGCTCCTCCGACCCCGGCGACGGCTCCGGCAACGGCTCCGGCGGGGACGACGGAGGCGGCGGCGGGGGCGGGCGCTCCCCGTGGGGCAGCCGGTGGAGCGACCGCCAGCCCGGCCGCTCCCAGGGCGGCTTCGGTGAACGGCCCGGCAGCTCCCCCGAGGGCTCCGGCGGCAACTCCTCCGGCTCCGGCTCCGGCGGCATGCGCTGGGACCCCACCGACCCCGCCCAGCGCCGCGCCCGGTACGCGCTGCTGAGCGGCATGTGGGCCTTCTTCTTCGCCCTCTTCAGCTGGCCGTACGCGGCCCTGCTGCTCGGCTCGCTCGCCCTGTACTGGGGCATCAGCGCCCTGCGCGCCAAGCCCCGCAACGCCGACCCCGACGCCCCCGCGAGCGACGGCCCGGCCCGCCCCCAGAGGACCGCGGCGATCAGCGGTCTGGTGACCGCGTCCCTCGCCCTGGCCTTCGTCGCGGCGTCCTTCACCGCGCAGTTCGTCTACCGCGACTACTACACGTGCCGCAGCGACGCGCTGACGAGCGAGGCGCGGCAGGCGTGCGGCGATCTGCTGCCGGAGGAGTTGCGGGGGGTTCTGGGCGAGGACGGGTGAGTGAGGGGCGGCGTCACGGAGAGCTTTGGCCGGCCTCCGGGGCCTTCGGGGTGTCCGAGGGCTCGGGCGTCGTCGGCTCGGTGAGCGGAAGCAGGTCGTAGGGGCCGGTCGACGGGGGTGGGATGGCCGGTGTCTGCGCCTGTTTCTGTGTCTGTTCCGTCTGTGTCTGTTCCGCCTGTGACTGTTGCGGCGTCGGGGTCGCGGGCTGCTGCTCGGTGACCGTGGCCGTGGCCGCCGGGGTGGGTTCCTGGGGGTTGGGCTTCCCCGGGCGGGCGAAGCCCAGCCAGGCGGCGGCGTGCGGGAGCAGCCACCAGCGGGTACGCCCTTCACGCCGTCCACTGGACGGACGCGGTTCCTGCGGCTGGCGATGTTGACGCGGTTCACGCGGTTCACGCGGTTCACGCGGTTCGCGCGGTTCACGTCGCTCCCGGCACCGCCAGCCCCGTACCGTCACCGCCACCAGCAGCCCGACCACCCCGGTCCACGCCAGTGCCGCGCCCCCGGCCTGCCACCACACCGGCCCGAACCGGGACAGCGCCGCCACCCCCAGCGGACCGCCCGCCAGCGCGGCCAGCGCCGCGAGGCCCGCCCCGCACAGCACCGCCGCCAGCCCGCCCACGGTCACCGTCCGGCCCGCCGACCAGGCCGCCGTACGGCCACCGCCGCGCGGCGCCGCGGCACCCGCCACGAACCAGCCCACCGTCACCGCGCCCACCACCGGCACCACCGCCACGGCCCAGTGCAACGGCGTCCCCGCCCCCTCTCCCGGCACCGCCGCCAGCAGCGGGAACGGCGGCAGCAGCGGGGCGGGGTCGGCGGCCAGCGGTCCGGCCACCCGTCCGACGCCGAGACTGAAGCCGGGGCCGAGGGCGTAGGCGGCACCCCACACCGCCGCGTTCGGCACCAGCGCCAGACAGAGCAGCAGCACCGCGCACCGGCCCGAGAACCCCTCGGTGAGCTGCACGAACGCCGCCCGCGTCGCACCGCCGTGCCACACCAGCGACACCGCGACCAACAGCGCCCCACCACCGACGTACGCCGCGATCCCGGCGCCCGCCGCCCGTACCGCCGCCCCGGTCCGCTCCCAGGCCTCCGCCCCGGGGAGCAGCCGCCGCACCCGGCGGGGCATCAGCACCAGCGCCCCGCCGACGGGCTCCCGGGGCCGGCCGTACGCCGCCCACACCCCCGACGCCGCCGCCCCGACCGCGAGCAACGGCACCAGCGCGACGGTCCACCGCCACGAGGGCCGCAGATCACCGCCCGCCGCGTACAGCAGGGCGGCGCCGCCGACGGTGAGGTAGCCGAGGACGACGCCCGACCATGCCGTACGCCCCGACACGGGCGCGCGCCCGCCGCCGCAGCCGCCGTCGTCGTCGCCCTCCACCAGGTCCCGGGCCGCGCGGTGCACCAGCCACACCGGCAGCAGCATCAGCAACAGGGGTGTCACACCGACCGGCGCGGGAACCCCGGAGAGGGTGTCGGCGCGGATCAGCTCGGCGCCGTGGGCCAGCAGCCAGAGCGCGGCGGCGACGTGCAGCGCGGCACCGGGTCCGCTGTCGGGATACGGCGAGCTGATCCACAGCACCGTCACCAGCACCGCGAACACCCCGAGCCCCAGCCCGGCGGCGACCGCGCCGCCCAGCAGGGCGGCACCCAGTCCCGGGGACCTCCGGCGCAGCCGGACCAGCAGGGAGGGCCGGGGCGACAGGAGGGGGAAGGGCGGACGGTGGCCGGTCATGGGGATCACGCCCGCCATGCTGCCAACGACACGCGCTTTTCCGTCGTAACAAGCGAACCCCCGACGTGTCACTCAATATGTGTTTATGTTCTTTTTCGCACGAAGGGGCGCCCGGTGACGCAGAGCCCTGCCACCCCGCTCCCACCCCCCAAGGAACGCCGACGCCTGCGCGAGGCCGCGGGGTTGACGCAGGCTCAGCTCGCCACGCGGGTGGGCGTCAGCCGTGCGACGGTACGAACCTGGGAGACCGGCCGCACGACACCCCACGGCAGGAAACGGGAGGCGTACGCGAAACAACTGGCCGAACTGGACGCCATGGCATCCCGCCGCCGGGCGACACGCGATCAGGAACCGGCGGCGGAAACTCCGGTGCGGGTGAGCCTGGAGAAGTCCCGCCCCCCGACCGACACCACGCCCACACTCGCGTCCGAACCACCGCCACCCGCCGAACCGTCCCTCACCCCGTCCCCGGCGGACGCCCCTCCCCCGATCCCGCGGGCCGCCGAGACGCCCCTGACCCCCGCCCAGGCCTTCGACGCCCTGTACGCGTTCTGCGCCCCCGCCCTCGTACGCCAGACCTATCTGCTCACCGGGCGGCGGGAACTGGCCCGGGAGTCGGTCGAGCGGGCCTTCCAGCAGGCCTGGGACCGCTGGCCCGAGGTGGCCGTCGACCGGGACCCGGCGGGCTGGGTGCGCGCGGCGGCGTACGACTACGCCCTCTCCCCCTGGCACCGTTTCCGCCCCCGCCACCGCCACCCCGAACCCCCACCGGCGGACCCCTCCCACCGGGCCCTGCTGAACGTCCTCCTCGACCTCCCCCCGGCCCACCGCCGCACCCTCCTCCTCTACGACGGTGTGGGCCTCGGCCTCCCGGAGACCGCGGCGGAGACCGAGGCGAGCACCAGGGCCACGGCGAACCGGCTGCTGCACGCCCGCGATGCCGTGGCCGCCCAGCTCCCGGACCTCGGCGACCCGCCCACCCTCCACCGCCGCCTCGCCGAACTCGCCTCCCGCGAACGCCTCCGCGCGGCCAAACCCCCCACCGTCCGCAGCCTCAGCGAACGCCGCGCCCGCTTCTGGACCCGAGCCGCCATCGCCTTCACGGTCACCCTCATCAGCGCCACGACCCTCTCCCTCCGCACGGCCCCCACCCAGTACGAGCCCCCGGTACCCCCGGGGGAAACGGTCCGCGGAGTCCCCCCACGCACGGCCCCCGGCCCCCTGTCGGAGGAGGCGCTGAAGCTTCGCAAGAAACTCCGCGAGGAATCGTCGAGCGGCCCGGAGAGACTGGTACCGGAAGCCGACTGAGCTGCGGGCAGTCGTGCCGCTGGGGCGATGGGGGTCCCCCCTGCTCGAGCGAAGCCGAGAGCTTGGGGGAGGGTGGGCGCAGCGGCTACCCGCCAGCGCGGCGAGCGAGAACGCCGGTGGGCCCGCACCCTCGCCGGGTACGGGCCCACAAACGGTCGATCAGAAGGCTCAGGCGCTCAGAATCTCCCGCGCCAGCTTCGCCGTCTCGGTAGGAGTCTTACCGACCTTGACCCCCGCCGCCTCCAGCGCTTCCTTCTTCGCCTGGGCGGTCCCGGACGACCCGGAGACGATCGCCCCCGCGTGCCCCATCGTCTTGCCCTCGGGCGCCGTGAAGCCCGCCACGTACCCGACGACCGGCTTCGTCACGTTCTTCGCGATGAAGTCGGCGGCACGCTCCTCCGCGTCACCACCGATCTCACCGATCATCACGATCAGGTCGGTGTCGGGGTCCGCCTCGAACGCGGCGAGCGCGTCGATGTGCGTCGTACCGATGATCGGGTCACCACCGATGCCGACGGCGGTCGAGAAGCCGATGTCGCGCAGCTCGTACATCATCTGGTACGTCAGCGTGCCGGACTTCGAGACGAGCCCGATGCGCCCCGGCTTGGTGATGTCACCGGGGATGATGCCGACGTTGGACTGACCGGGCGTGATGATGCCGGGGCAGTTCGGACCGATGATCCGGGTCTTGTTGCCCTTCTTGCCCGCGTACGCCCAGAAGGCGGCCGTGTCGTGCACGGCGATGCCCTCGGTGATCACGACCGCGAGGGGGATCTCGGCGTCGATCGCCTCGACGACGGCGTCCTTGGTGAACTTCTCCGGCACGAAGATGACGGAGACGTTGGCGCCGGTCTTCTCGATGGCCTCGGCGACCGTCCCGAAAACGGGTACCTCGGTGCCGTCGAAGTCCACGGTCTGACCCGCCTTGCGCGGGTTCACGCCGCCCACGACGTTGGTGCCGTCCCCGAGCATGAGCTTGGTGTGCTTCATGCCCGTGGCGCCGGTCATGCCCTGGACGATGACCTTGCTGTCCTTGTTGAGCCAGATAGCCATGGTGTGTTGGTGTCCTCGTCCTGAGTGCTTACTTGGCGGCGTGGGCCAGCTCGGCGGCCTTGTCGGCCGCGCCGTCCATGGTGTCGACGCGCTGGACCAGCGGGTGGTTGGCGTCGGTGAGGATCTGACGGCCCAGCTCGGCGTTGTTGCCGTCGAGGCGGACGACCAGCGGCTTGGTGACCTCCTCGCCGCGCTCCTCCAGCAGCTTCAGGGCCTGGACGATGCCGTTGGCGACCTCGTCACAGGCGGTGATGCCACCGAAGACGTTGACGAAGACGGACTTGACGTCCGGGTCGCCGAGGATGATCTCCAGGCCGTTCGCCATCACCTGGGCGGAGGCGCCACCGCCGATGTCCAGGAAGTTGGCGGGCTTGACGTTGCCGTGCTGCTCACCGGCGTAGGCGACGACGTCCAGGGTCGACATGACCAGACCCGCGCCGTTGCCGATGATGCCGACCTCGCCGTCGAGCTTGACGTAGTTGAGGTTCTTCTCCTTGGCGGCGGCCTCGAGCGGGTTGGCCGCGGCCTTGTCGTGGAGTTCCTCGAAGTCCGGGTGGCGGAACTCGGCGTTGTCGTCCAGCGACACCTTGCCGTCGAGGGCGATGACGTCCCCGTTCGCGACCTTGGCCAGCGGGTTCACCTCGACCAGGAGGGCGTCCTCCTTGATGAAGGTGTCCCAGAGCCGGACGAGGACGTTGACGACCTTGTCCGCGACCTCGGCCGGGAACTTGGCGGCCTCGACGATCTCGCGGGCCTTGGCCTCGTCCACACCGTCGATCGGGTCGATCGGCGTCTTGGCGACGGCCTCCGGACGGGTGGCCGCCACCTCCTCGATCTCCACGCCGCCCTCGACGGAGGCGATGGAGAGGAAGGTCCGGTTGGCACGGTCGAGGAGGAAGGAGACGTAGTACTCCTCGACGATCTCCGGAGCCGTCTCGGCGATCATGACCTTGTGGACCGTGTGGCCCTTGATGTCCATGCCGAGGATGTCCGTCGCACGGGCGACGGCCTCGTCCGCGCTGGCGGCCAGCTTCACGCCACCGGCCTTGCCGCGACCACCGACCTTCACCTGCGCCTTGACGACGGACTTGCCGCCCAGACGCTCGGTGATCTCGCGCGCCGCCTCAGGCGTGTCGATGACTTCACCGGCCAGCACCGGTACATCGTGCTTGGCGAAGAGGTCCCTCGCCTGGTACTCGAACAGGTCCACGCGCTTCCGTCCCTATCAGTGATCTCGCGGTTCGTTGGATGCGTGGGCGTGCCGCGAAGGGCAACGTGACGACGTCCGCTGTGTCACAAGGGAAGCGCACACGGTGTCCGAGGGCGCGGCATGTCCGTCTCGCAGGTTATCCCCGCTCGGCGAAGCTCTCTAAATCGCATCTCACACGTGAGCGGTGATACCTGTCACATGATGCCATCCTCTCCGGCACCCCGTGCCGGAAGTGCGGGGCCTCACCGGGCTGGGGCTGGCCCGGTGAGGCCCCTGAACAGCGCCTATGGCTCAGACGCCGGGATACAGCGCCTGTGGATCAGGAGCCGTACGTGTGGTGCAGGTTGTGGTTGCCGTACGAGCCGTACAGTCCGAGCACGTCCTGCGCGTAGCCGGGCGTGGCGTCCCGCACGACGCCGTCGGCACCACTGACCGCATGCCCGGTCAGCGCACCGCCACTCTCCGCGACCTGGTGCGCGTACGAGCCCACCTGCCCGGCGGCACCCTCACCGAAGGCCCCGGCGTGCCCGGCGAGGCCGTCCGCCAGCGGGCGCACCCCGGCGGTGGCACCGTGGCCGAGCGCCCCGGCGTCCGCCACGGCCTGCTCGGCGACCGGGGCCGCGCCCCGCACCGCGGTGTGCGCGACGGGCGGCAGCACGGCGTCGGCGGCCTCGTCGACGATCCTCTCCTGCCTCTCCTCCAGCTCGGGCGCGAAGGCGGAGAGCGGCCCGAACAGGTAGTCGACGGTGTCCGCGGCCTGCGCCCGCACCTGCGGCTGCGCGTCCGGGACGGCCACGTCGTCGGCGTCGGCCTGGACGGCGACCTCGGCTCCCCCGTCGGTGTGGGTGACGTCGACGGTGCCCCAGGCGGGGAGGGCGTCGGCGACCGTGTCGGTGGTGTCGGCGACCGTCTCGGCGGCGTCGGTGGTGTCGGCGACCGTCTCGGCGGTACCGGCGACCGTCTCCGTGGTGCCAGCGACCGTCTCGGTCGTCGCGTCCGGCGTGGAGAGCGTCGAGGCGGGCAGCTCGTCGGCGCTCGCGATGCTGGTGCCGAGCGCCCACGCGCCGGTCACTCCGGCCGCGAGCACGATGGAACGGCGGATGTTCTTGTTCATGGGTACGTCAGATCCTTACGGGATTCTGGGGACATTCCGGTGCCCGGAGCCCTGAGGGGCCGTCCGGACCGGCGGGCAGACCTGGCCCGCCCCCGCGCGGCAGGTCATGGCGGGGTGAGGCCTGCCCTAGCCGGGGAAGAGGGGAATGTCCCGATACCGCTCGCGCGTCCCGTCCGCCACGACAACCGCGGCGGCACCCGGCGGCAACCGCACCGGCGCCCGCCGCTCCACGGTGACGGCGTACGCGTCCCCGTGTCGCGAAGATCCGCTGTCCGCCGCCGACCGGTTGCCCAGCGCGCCGTCGCCCTCACCGGCGGGCGCGTGGCGGTGCGGCGGTGCGGGAGCGGCGCCGTCGGCCATCCGCCCGTGCGACGCCTCGACGCCCCGGGGGACGCCGACGGCTCCGACGACCGCTTCCGGCCCGACGGGGCGGGTGTGCGGCCCGTGGAACTGCCCGGTCACGGCCGAGACGGGCCGGGCGCTACCCGCCCCCGCGTCGGCCGCCGACGAACTGCCCCCGTCCTTCGCCCCCGACGCGGCCTCGGAACCGGAACGGGAACCGGAGCCGGGTCCGGACTCGGACTCGGACTCGGCCGCCGGCAGGATCCGCACCGGTTCCTCCGGCAGCTCCGACAACTCGGGCAGCTCCGGCACCGCGGGCTCCTCCGGCAGCTCGGAGAGCCCGGACACCGCATCCGGGGACACAACGGTCACCGACCGCGGCCCCACCTCAGGAGCCGCGCTCCCGGCACCGGACACCACGCTCTCGGCGGCCTTCACGACCTCCGCCGCCCCCACCGCCTCCGCGGCCTTCGGGGCGACCACCGGCGTCCCCTCCGCCGCCTGCGCCTGCTCTCCCCAGAGCACCCCGAGCACGAACAACCCACCCACCAGCAGCGCGACCCGCAGCACGCGCACGGCGGCGGCGCGGGACAGAACTGCCGGACAGATCAAGGGGGAGCTTCCTCCGTGCGGGGAACGTGTCGCGCGCCGGTTCACAGCAAAGCGCGGCGTCGATCCTCGCACGGGACGCCCGAGGTAGCGCAAGCCCCCTGTTACCGATGGGTAGTCATGTGCTGGTTCCCCCGGCCATGTCGGGTATCGGAAGCGGACGCTTCTCGATCGCCGCCGCCATCACCTCCGGGAACAGGTCGGGCGTACAGGCGAAGGCCGGTGCGCCGAGCCCCGCGAGCGCGGCCGCGTGCTCACGGTCGTAGGCGGGCGCCCCCTCGTCGGAGAGCGCGAGCAGCGTCACGAACTGCACCCCGGACGCCTTCATCGCGGCGACCCGCTTCAGCATCTCGTTGCGTATGCCGCCCTCGTAGAGGTCGCTGATCAGCACGACGACCGTCTCGGTGGGGCGGGTGATCTGCGACTGGCAGTAGGCCAGCGCCCGGTTGATGTCCGTACCGCCGCCGAGCTGGGTGCCGAAGAGGACGTCGACCGGGTCGTCGAGCTGGTCGGTGAGGTCGACGACCGCCGTGTCGAAGACGACGAGCCGGGTGTTGATGGACCGCATCGACGTCAGCACCGCCCCGAACACCGACGCGTACACCACCGACGCCGCCATCGACCCCGACTGGTCGATGCAGAGGACGACTTCCTTCTTCACCGACTGGGACGCGCGCCCGTAGCCGATGAGCCGTTCGGGCACGATCGTGCGGTACTCGGGCAGGTAGTGCTTGAGGTTGGCCGCGATCGTGCGGTTCCAGTCGATGTCGTGGTGGCGGGGCCGGTTGACGCGGGCACTGCGGTCGAGGGCGCCGGTGAGCGTGGCCCGGGTGCGGGTGGCGAGCCGCTTCTCCAGGTCCTCGACGACCTTGCGCACCACGGCCCGTGCCGTCTCCTTGGTGGTCTCCGGCATCGCCTTGTTGAGGGAGAGCAGCGTGCCGACGAGGTGCACATCGGCCTCCACCGCCTCCAGCATCTCCGGCTCCAGCAACAGCGTGGACAGCCCGAGCCGGTCGATCGCGTCCCGCTGCATGACCTGTACGACGGACGACGGGAAGTACGTGCGGATGTCGCCGAGCCAGCGCGCCACCGACGGCGCCGACGCCCCCAGCCCCGCCGAACGGTCCTTCCCCGACTGGGCCTTGTCCCCCCTCCCGTACAGCGCGCCCAGCGCACCGTCCATCGCGGCGTCCGTCCCGGTCAGCTTGCAGCCGATGCCGTCCGCCGTGTCGCCCCCGAGCACCATCCGCCAGCGCCGC
The DNA here is from genome assembly GCF_018070565.1 of Streptomyces sp. B93. Lineage (GTDB taxonomy): Bacteria > Actinomycetota > Actinomycetes > Streptomycetales > Streptomycetaceae > Streptomyces. Next base: position 113,914 of record NZ_JAGPXL010000011.1, on the reverse strand, counting down.
AGCCGCTCCCGCCCGGCGTCGCTCCCGTCGACCGTCATACCCCCGCCTCCACAAGCCCGTTGTCCTCGGCGCCCGCCGACCGTCCGTCCCCGTCCTCGTCCAGCCCGAGCAGCAGCCGCACCACCGGCAGTACGGCGTCCGCCCGCCCGGCGTCCAGCTCCGCGGCGAACCCGGGCGCCCCGCCGCCGGTGGCCGCGGCCCCCGCCCGCTGCCCCGGCCCGCGCCGCACCAGTTCGCCGAGTGTTCTTCGGACGCCCGGTTCGTACGCCGAGAAGGTGCGCCGCAGCAGCGGCAGCACGTCCGTGAACGCGTCCGCCGACACCCCGGTCAGCCAGCCGTCGATCAGTGCGAGCAGCCGCTCGTCGTGCACGAGCAGCATTCCGCCGCCGCCTCCTCCGACGAACCCCTCGATCCACGCGGCCGCGTCCGGCGGCGGCGTCCCCGGGGACAGCGCGAGCCCCATGAGCCGGGCCGCGTCGCCCTGTTCCAGCTCCCCGTCGTCGAGCAGCAGCCGCACGGCCCGCCCCTGGATCACCCCGGGCACGGTGTCCCGCGTGGACAGTACCCGCAGCACGCTGTGCCACCGTCCGCGCAGGCCCGCGTGGGCCGGCGCGGAGGCCTCGGGGGTGCCGCCCAGCAGCCCCACCGCGCCGTGCACCGCGTCCACATGGCGCCGCATCTCCTGGGCGGCGTCCGCGTCGAGCGCGGCACAGGCCGGGGGCAGCCCGACGAAGACCCGCTCGGCGAGGCCCGCGGCGACCTCAGCCAGCGCACCGGTGTCCGTGCCCCGCACATCGCCGTAGCGCAGGGAGCGCACCAGCGCGGGCAGGGCCTGCGCGAGGTGGGCCACGTCCGCGTCGAGGGCCGCCCGGTCGGCGAGAATCCGCATCACCTCGGGCAGCGCCCGCGCCAGGTCGGCCAGCAGACACAGCTCGGCGAGCGCGGTGACCTCGACGAGGCCCGGTGCCGTGGTGGCGTCGGACTCCACCTTCGCGGTCGCGGCGGCGAGCACGGTCGTCCCCCACACCCCGGCCTCCGCGACCCGCACCGACAGCTCGGGCTCCCAGCGCAGCCGCCAGGTCTCCCGGAACGTGCCCGTGCTGCCGCGCGAGGAGACCGGTTCGCCCCACCCGATGCCGAGCAGCCGCAGCCGGTGGAGCAGTCTGCTGCGCTCGGCGTCGGTCTCCCTGCGCAGGTCCAGCTCCAACTCCCGCTCCAGCGCCTCCGGCTTGAGCCGCAGCCTGCGCTGCCACCGGCTCAGGTCCCGCTGCAACGGCACCGCGGGCGCCGACTCCGGCACCTCCCCCAGCACGTCCCCGACCACCAGCCGGTCGTGCACCAGCGCCAGCGGGACGTCCGAGCCCTCGCACATCACCGCCCGCACGGCGTCCGTGGTCTCGCTCAGACCGGGCAGCGGACGGCCGCGCATCGCGGCGAGCGTCTCGGCCAGCCGCACCGCCTCGATGACATGCGCCGAGGAGACGATCCGGTCCTCCTCCCGGAGCAGCCCCGCCACCTTGGTCAGCCAGCGCTCGACGGGCCGGTCCGGGGCACCGAACAGATGCCCGTACCACCCCGGCGAGTCGATGCCCGCGCCGTAGCCACTGGCCCGCGCCAGCCTGCGGTACGTCCAGGGCACCCAGGTCATGTCCGCCTTGACCTTGGGCAGCCCCTTCAGCAGCGCCCGGTCGGCGCCGACGGTGGCCTTCCGGCGCAGCGCGGGCACATGCCAGGCCCCGCACACCACGGCCACGTCGTCACCGAACTCCCGCTGCGCCGCCCGCATCTGGAGCCGCATGTACGCCTCGCGCACCAGGTCCCGGTCGTCGCCCCCGCTGCCGTACGCCTCCCGCAGCGCCCCCATGGCCTCCTCGAGCGCCGTGAACGGGGCGAAGGCGTCCCCCGCGCCCACGCCCCGGTGCTCCACGACGTCCTCCCACCAGCGCTCCGGGTCGTCGTACCCGGCGGCGTCGGCGAGCACCGCGAGCGGGTCCACCCGGACGTCGGCGCCGGGCGCCCCGGTGTCCACGTCGGTACCTGGAGCGGAGTCGGTACCTGGAGCGGAGTCGGCGGGAGCGAGGTCGGCACCGGCCCCGGGGGTGTCGTCGCCCGTCCCCTCCTCGGGCGCGTCCCCCCTCCGCCAGGCCAGGCCGTGGGTCGCCGGAAGGTCGATGAAGCGGGCCGGGACGTCGTGGTCCAGGGCCCAGCGGATGGCCACCCACTCCGGGGAGAACTCGGCGAGCGGCCAGAAGGCCGAGCGGCCGGGTTCGTCGACGGCGTGGGCGAGCAGCGCGACCGGTGGCCGCATGTCGTCCTCGGCCGCCAGCGGGATCAGCGCGTCGGCCTCGGGCGGTCCCTCGATCAGCACCACCCGGGGCGCCGCCGCGTCCAGCGCGGCCCGCACCGCCCGCGCCGACCCCGGCCCGTGGTGCCGTACGCCGAGCAGCAGCGGCCGCGGCGCGGTGCCCGCGTGCCGGTCAGCTCCGTTCACACCGTCCCCCTCGGGGCTTGGGCCAGCCCAGGTCGTCGTCCTCATGTGCCGTGCGCGGCGCGCGGATCACGCGCTCACCTCCCGGCAGGCCCGGTAGAAGTCCTTCCAGCCGTCGCGCTCCCGGACGACCGCCTCCAGGTACTCCTGCCAGACCACCCGGTCGGCCGCCGGATCGCGGACGACGGCGCCGAGGATGCCCGCGGCCACGTCACCGGCCCGCAGCACGCCGTCCCCGAAGTGCGCGGCCAGCGCCAGTCCGTTGGTGACGACGGAGATGGCCTCGGCGGTGGACAGGGTGCCGCTCGGCGACTTCACCTTCGTACGGCCGTCCGCGGTGACCCCGTCGCGCAGCTCGCGGAAGACGGTGACGACGCGGCGGATCTCGTCGATGCCGTCGGGCACGGCGGGCAGTTCCAGCGAGCGGCCGATCTGGTCGACGCGCCGCGACACGATGTCGACCTCGGCCTCGACGCTCTCCGGCAGCGGCAGCACGACCGTGTTGAAGCGGCGGCGCAGGGCGCTGGACAGGTCGTTGACACCGCGGTCGCGGTCGTTGGCCGTGGCGATCAGGTTGAACCCGCGGACCGCCTGCACCTCCTGGCCCAGCTCCGGTATCGGCAGGGTCTTCTCCGACAGGATCGTGATGAGCGTGTCCTGGACGTCGGCCGGGATCCGGGTCAGCTCCTCGACGCGGGCGGTCATCCCCTGCGCCATGGCCCGCATCACCGGGCTGGGCACGAGGGCGTCCCGGCTGGGGCCGTGGGCCAGCAGCTGCGCGTAGTTCCAGCCGTAGCGGATGGCCTCCTCCGGTGTTCCGGCCGTGCCCTGCACCAGCAGGGTCGAGTCGCCGCTGACCGCTGCCGCCAGGTGCTCGGACACCCAGGTCTTCGCGGTGCCGGGGACGCCGAGCAGGAGCAGGGCGCGGTCGGTGGCGAGCGTGGTGACGGCGACCTCGACGATGCGGCGCGGGCCCACGTACTTCGGTGTGATCACCGTGCCGTCCGGCAGGGTGCCGCCGAGCAGATAGGTGGCCACCGCCCACGGCGACAGCTTCCAGCGGGCCGGGCGCGGACGGTCGTCCTGGGCGGCCAGCGCGGCGAGTTCGGACGCGAAGGCGTCCTCGGCGTGCGGCCGTAGCTCTTCGCCCGGTTCACTCTCCCGCGGTTGCGCGGACGTCGGTTCAGCAGACGTCGGGTCAAGGGTCACGGACATGGCTGACGCCCCCTCCAGCTCGGCCGGTTCGGATCTGGTGTCCACCGTGCACCATCCCACTGACAATTGCTCTGACCTGCGCAAACGCGCTCGCAGACCCGATTGTCAGTGGGGGGATCTACCTTCGATGGCATGACTCAGCAGGGGGTGCGCTGGACTGCGGACCAGGTGCTGGCACTGGCGCCTGACGCCGCGTCACGCAAGGCGGGCGGCAAACTCGGAGCGGCGGGGCCGTGGTCCGGGGCGGGGAGTTCCGACGAGGGGACGGTGTGGGGCCTGTGCAAGGGCAGTGGCAGCAAGCCGTATCAGACGGTCGTCGACATCGCGGACGCCTCCGGGCCCGCGTACAAGTGCAGTTGTCCGAGCCGCAAGTTCCCGTGCAAGCACGCGCTCGGGCTGCTGCTGCTCTGGGCGGGCGGTGATGTCGCGGTTTCCTCCGCCCAGCCGCCGGACTGGGCGGAGGAGTGGATAAAGGGGAGGAGGAAGCGTTCGGAGGAGAAGCGGTCCGCGGGGGCGGGGGGTGCCGCGTCGGGCGGCGGCGATCCGGAGGCGGCGCGGCGGCGTGCGGAGCGCCGGGCGGAGCGGGTCACCGCGGGCGCCACGGAGCTTGAGCAGCGCCTGGCCGACCTGCTGCGCGGCGGCCTGGCCGCGGCGGAGCACGCCGGGTACGGGCTGTGGGAGGAGACCGCCGCCCGCATGGTCGACGCGCAGGCGCCCGGGCTCGCCGCCCGGGTCCGGGAGCTGGGGGCGATACCCGGCTCCGGGGCGGGCTGGCCGGTGCGGCTGCTGGAGGAGTGCGCGCTGCTCCACCTCCTCGACCAGGGCTGGCTGCGCCGGGAGCGGCTGCCCGAGGACCTCGCGGCGACGGTGCGCTCCCGCGTCGGCCTGCCCGCGTCGGCGGACGGTCCGGCGGTACGCGACCGCTGGCTGGTCCTCGCCCAGTACGACACGGCGGACGCCAAGCTCACCACCCGCCGGATCTGGCTGCACGGCGCCGACTCCGGCCGCACCGCGCTGCTGCTCTCCTACGGCGCGGCGGGCCGCGCTCCGGAGCTGGCGCTGCCGGTGGGCCTGGCGCTGGACGCGGAGGTGGCGTCCTTCCCGGGCGCCGGGCAGGTCCGGGCGTCCCTGGGCGAGCAGTTCGCCCCGCCCGCCCCCGCGGCGATCCGGCCTCCGGGCCTTTCGACGTCGGAGGCCGCCGCCCGCTACGGCGAGGCGCTGCGCGGCGACCCCTGGCTGGACTCCGTCCCGGTGACGCTGGACCGCGTCATACCGACCCCGGACGGTGACTCCTGGCAGCTCGCGGACGCCGAAGCGGACACGGCGCTGCCGCTCACCCCCTCCGCGCTTTCCCGACCGGGCCTGTGGCGGCTGGTCGCCCTCTCCGGCGGCGCCCCGGTCAAGGTCTTCGGTGAGTGCGGCCACCGCGGCTTCACCCCACTGACGGCCTGGCCGGAGGGCGAGGGCACGGCGGTCCAGCTGTGCTGAGCGACGGCCGCGAGGTTCGGCCCCGACCGAACGGACCGCCAAGGCCCCACCCCGCCGGTGACCCGTCCGAGGACCAGGGCACGGCGGTCTCACCGCCGTGAACGACGGACACCAACGTCCGAAACCACCGGCCCGACGGACACCACTCGCCGCAGCTGCGGCCCGAGGAACACCACCACGCCGCAGCCACCGGCCCGGCGAACACCTCTACGCCGCAACCGGGCCCGACCGACCGAGCCCAACGGATTGGAAGGAGACCGCGTGACCAGGACCTCCGCCCCCAGGGACACGCCCGTGCCGGGCGCCTGGGAGGAACTCGTCACCACCGCGCTGCTCGGCACCGAGCGGCGTACCCCGCCCGACACCACGCCGGGCCGGGAGGCACCGGTGGCGCTGCTGGACGCGGCGGCCCTGGAGACCGTACGGCGTCGGGCGGGGCTGCGTCCCGCGCGGGCGGCACGGCGCCCCGATCCGGCGCCGGACGACACGCGGCGGGCCCTGCCCGACGCCGCGGCCCGCAGACTGGCGATGCTGCTCGCCGACCGTCCCGGCGCGGGTGGGGGCCGCCGGGGCACGGCACCCGATCTGATGGAGCTGCTGCCGCAGTGGCTGGCGGCGGCCAACGCCCGCGGCTACGCGGCCCCGCCGCAGGCGCTGCCCGCGCTGCTGGACGCGGCCCGGGGCCGTACGGACCTGCGTCCGGCGGCGCTGACGTTCGCCGGGCCGCGCGCCCTGTGGCTCGCCCGGCTCAACCCCGACTGGCGGTTCGCCCTGCGTTCCACCCCCGGCGGCGGCGCGACGCTGCCGCACCTGGCGGACACGGCACGGGTGGAGGAGGTGTGGCAGGAGGGCCTGTTCGCCGAGCGGGTCGCGCTGCTCACCGCGATCCGCGCCCAGGAGCCCGCCGCCGCGCGCGCACTGCTGGCGACGACCTGGGCGACGGAACGGGCCGAGGACCGGCTGATGTTCCTGGACTCGCTGCGCACCCGCCTCGGCCCCGACGACGAGCCGTTCCTGGAGGAGGCGCTCGCCGACCGCAGCCGCAATGTGCGCGCCACGGCCGCCGAGCTGCTGTCGGCGCTGCCGGGTTCGGCACTGGCCGCGCGGATGGCGGTCCGGGCGGGCGCGTGCGTGGCGCTCGACCACACGGCCGACACGCCGACCATCGCCGTGGAGGCGCCGCACGAGTGCGACGCGGGGATGGAGCGGGACGGCGTGGTCGCCAAGGCCCCGGCCGGACGCGGTGAACGATCCTGGTGGCTGGGCCAGTTGGTGGAGGCGGCCCCACTGGACGGCTGGTCCGGCCGGCTGGGCGGACGTACGCCCGGGGAGATCGTGGAGCTGCCGGTGGCGGACGACTGGCGGGGCGAACTGCACGCGGCCTGGTGCCGGGCGGCGGTCCGGCAGCGGAACGCCGAGTGGTCGCGGGCCCTGCTGGGCACTCCCGCGGCACCGGAGGCGGGCGGGCCGGGCGCGGTGTCCCTGGCCGAGCGCGCCAAGCTGCTGGGCACGCTCGACGCGGACGAACGGGCCGAGTGGGTGGCCGGGTTCATCGCCACGCACGGCCTGTCGGAGGCCTTCCAGCTGCTCGGCGTCTGCGCCGTGCCCTGGTCCGCGCCGCTCGGGCGGGCGGTGGTCGACGCCCTGAACATCGCGCGGGACGCGGGGAGCTATCCGTGGAGCTTCAGCGGCGTCATGGGCCTGGCCGAGCGCTGTCTGTCACCCTCCGAGGCCCCGCGCCTCGACGCCCTCCTGACCACGCCGGAGGAACCGGAGGACGCGTCACCGGGAGCCGGGGGCTATTGGACGGAGGCGTTCCAGCGCCTGGTCACGACCCTACGGCTGAGAGGGACGATGCTGGAGGAGCTGGGCGCGTAGGAAGCCTCCGCCGGTCCCCGGCCGGAGAACCGTTCTCCGGTGCCCGGTCGGACGCCGCGCCCAGCCCCGTCTCACGCCTCGGCGGGCTGGCGCACGTTCTCGCGGACCCACTCCACGATCGAGGCCGTGGTAGCGCCCGGCGTGAAGATCTCGGCGACACCCTTCTCCTTCAGCGGAGCGATGTCGGCCTCGGGAATGATCCCGCCGCCGAACACCAGGATGTCCGCCGCGTCCCGCTCCCTGAGCAGTTCGATCACCGCCGCGAACAGCGTGTTGTGCGCACCGGAGAGGATGGACAGACCGATCGCGTCGGCGTCCTCCTGGATCGCGGTGTCGACGATCTGCTCGGGAGTCTGGTGAAGGCCGGTGTAGATGACCTCCATACCGGCGTCCCGCAGCGCCCGTGCGATGACCTTGGCCCCGCGATCGTGGCCGTCGAGCCCCGGCTTGGCCACCACCACGCGGATCGGACCGGCTGCCACACCCATCACTGCCTCCATCAAGCGACTGCCTCCTCCGCCCCGCACCACACCGGACGGGGAAGTGAACGAACGTTATCGCCAGCATCCCGCAACGGGCAGTTTCGCGGCGCGCAGGGAGGGGGAAATCACACGGTGGGACACGTTCGCCGCGCACCGTCTTCGAGTCTTCGCGGCCCAGACGCCGCGCACCGCCGGGGCACCCGGGCCACGTCGGCGAGGGACATCCGCGCCACGGGAGCCGCTACGAGGTTGCCGCACCACCGCGCCGCAGGCCGCGCGCCGCGCTGGTGCGGCACCACAACACCCACCCGCCGTCGATCACCTCGGCCACGGCTTCCCTCAAGGGCACACGGGGGACAGCGCCGCCCTCCGGCGTGCCGACAGGAGGTCGGCCATGAAGGTCACCGGGCTGCTGCCGCCCTTTCCCGCACCGCCCTTTCCCCTGCCGTCGCTCCCTCCGCCGCAACTGCGTCTGCTGCCCGGCAGGCTGGCGGGGATCTCCGTGGCCCTGCTGAAGGCGACGGCACTGGAGCTGGCGATCCTCGCGGGCCATCTTCTCCTCTATCCCTCCGGCATCGTCCAGGAACGCCGCTCCGGTGATCCCGGCCCGTTGCCCGCGGACGGCGCGGCCCGGCTCCCCGCGGGGGCGAAGCCGCCGGTCGTGCTGCTGCACGGGTTCATCGACAACCGCTCGGTCTTCGTCCTGCTGCGCCGCGCCCTCGCCCAGCACGGCGGACGCCACCTGGAATCGCTCAACTACTCCCCGCTGACCTGCGACGTCCGTACCGCGGCCGCGCTGCTCGGGCGGCACGTAGAGGAGGTCTGCCGGCGCACGGGCAGCGACCGGGTCGATGTCGTGGGGCACAGCCTGGGCGGACTGATCGCGCGCTACTACGTGCAGCGCCTCGGCGGCGACACGCGCGTGCGCGTCCTCGTCACCCTCGGCACTCCGCACTCCGGCACACGCGTCGTACCACTGGCGAACGCGCACCCCATTGTGCGCCAGATGCGCCCCGGGTCCACGCTGATGGCGGAGCTGTCCGCGCCCGCGCCGGGCTGCCGTACGCGGTTCGTCAGCTTCTGGAGCGATCTGGACCATCTGATGGACCCGCCGGAGGCCGCACGGCTCGATCATCCTGATCTGTCCGTGGTGAACGTGCAGGTCACCGGCATCGGACATCTCGCCCTGCCGGTGCACCCGGCCGTGGCGGCCCGGATAAGGCAGGCCCTCGACGACGCGCCCGGGACGACCGGGGACGGCGCCGCACCCGCCGACGGTCTCACGGTGGCGTAGCGCCGGCCGCCGGAGTGCTCCGCACGGCGGCCATCAGTCGAACAGTCTTCGAACACAAGGCCAAGCCTGCGTCCGCCGACCGCCGAAACACGGCCGAATGCCCGTTTCCTGCGCGCGTGAAACCTGCCGAAGATTGTCGTGCCCGCGTACCGCCGGGTACAGTCGCCGCACTGCTCTGGCAGCCCCTGTTGTCGAGGCGAAAGAGAAGTTGGTGAACGACCGTCACCCGTCGGGGATCATGACCTCCCCGGCCTCGGCTTCCGAAGCCGCCTCCGCGCACTACGCGCCCTACGGCGGCCAGGACGCCCAGTACGGTGACTTCACCACGTACAGCGACCACAACGCCACTGGTTTTGACGCCGGTTACGGCGCCACCGGCCATGTGACCGCGACCTTCTCGGCCGACCCCCTCTTCGGCACGCTCCCGGACCACACCCAGGCCACCGGCGCGTACGACGCCACCCAGTGGGCCACCGGCAGCCACCAGACGCTGAACTACGACCCGTACGCGGCCCAGCACCACGCCGCCTACGACACCGGCGCCTACGAGACCACCGCCTGGACGTCCGACTACGAGCAGCTCGGCGCGATCCCGCACCAGACGACGGGCCCCGAGAGCAGCGGCCAGTGGGACGCGAGCACCTGGCTCCAGCCCGAGCAGCCCGGCACCCCGGCCGCCGACCAGACCCAGCAGTGGGACTGGAACCAGCAGCAGGCCTACGACACCGGCGCGTACGACGCCACGCAGTGGAACTCCGACGGCACCGCCCCCGAGACCACGCGGAGCACCGAGGCCTACGACGGCCACGAGACGTACGAGGGTCACGAGGACCACGAGTCCGGCTACCAGCACGACTACGTGCAGCAGGCCGCCGACCACGAGGGCTTCCCTGATACCGGGGCGCCCGCCGCCCACCAGGAACACCCCGCAGACGACGACTCCGAGTTGAGCCGCACCGGCGAACTGCCCGCCGTAGAACCTCTCGTGGACCACGAGTCCGAGCCGCTCCTCGATGACCAGGAAGAACACGTCCCGGCCCCCGCCTCCCGCGCCGCCGCCCGCGCGGGCCGGTCCCGGCGCCGTACCCCCGCCAAACGCTCCGCGCTGCTGACCGTCGCCGTGCCATCGGCGTGTGTCATGGGCGTGGCGGGCATCGCCGCCGCCTCGGTCGGCACCTTCGCCGAGGACGAGCCGGAGGCGCCCGCGACCGCGGCGGAGACGCCGGTCAAGAAGACCGTGGCCAACGACAAACTGGCCGCCCAGCTGGAGGGCGTCACCGCCGACGCCAACGACTTCGGCGACCGGGTCAGCCGCACCCAGGAACGCATCGACCTCAAGGCCGAGCAGGAGGCCGAGCAGAAGCGGGCGGCGGCGGAGGCGGCCCGCAAGGAGCGGCTGCGCCCCAAGTTCGCCCTGCCGGTCGCCAACCACGGACTCAGCGCCTACTTCGGCCAGTCCGGCATCAACTGGATGTCCGTGCACACCGGCATCGACTTCCCCGTCGCCTACGGCACGACCGTGATGGCCGCGACCGACGGCACCGTGCGCACCGAGTACAACAGCGCCTACGGCAACATGATGATCGTGACCGCGATGGACGGCACCGAGACGTGGTACTGCCACCTCTCCAGCTACCAGGTCCTGTCCGGTACGACGGTCAAGGCCGGTGACGCGATCGCGTACTCCGGCAACTCGGGCAACTCGACCGGCCCGCACCTGCACTTCGAGGTCCGCCCCGGCGGCGGCTCCGCGATCGACCCGCTGGCCTGGCTGCGCAGTCACGGCCTGAACCCGTCGTAACGCCCCCGCCGTAACGTTCCCCTTGAGAAGCCCCCGCCCGTCGGCAGGGGCCTCCCCTCACACATCGGACGCGGCTAGAGCTTCTCCACCGGCGCGTACCGCAGCAGCAGTCGCTTGGGCTTGGTGTCGCCGAAGTCGATCGTCGCCTCGGCGTTCGCCCCCGTGCCCTTCACGGCGACCACCGTGCCGAGGCCGAACTGGTCGTGGGTCACGCGGTCCCCGACGGCCAGCGAGACCACCGGCTTCTCCGCGGTCCTGCGGGTGGCGAACCCGGACGCCCCCGACGCCGACGAGCGGGAACGGGACGACGACAGCGAAGCGGCGACACCGGAGACCGGGCCCGCCGGGGCCGCGGTGGCGCCGGTGCGCTTCCAGTCGACGTGCCGGCCGGGGATCTCCTCCAGGAAGCGGGACGGCGGGTTGTACTGCGGCTGGCCCCAGGCGCTGCGCATCGCGGACCGGGTGAGGTAGAGCCGCTCGCGCGCGCGGGTGATACCGACGTAGGCGAGGCGCCGCTCCTCCTCCAGTTCCTTGGTCTGGCCGAGGGCGCGCATGTGCGGGAAGACGCCGTCCTCCATGCCGGTCAGGAAGACCACCGGGAACTCCAGGCCCTTGGCCGTGTGCAGGGTCATCAGGGTGATGACGCCGTCGCCGTCCTCCTCGTCGGGGATCTGGTCGGAGTCGGCGACCAGCGCGACCTGCTCCAGGAAGTCGGCCAGCGTGCCGGACTCCCCTTCGCCGCGCTCCTGCTCGAACTCCATCGCCACGGCGGCGAGTTCCTGGAGGTTCTCGATCCGGGTCTCGTCCTGCGGGTCGGTGGACGCCTGCAACTCGGCCAGGTAGCCGGTGCGTTCGAGCACCGCCTCCAGGATGGTCGCGGGGCCGGCGCCCGACTCGACGATCGTACGGAGGTCCTCCATCAGCGTGTTGAACCGCTTGACGGCGTTGGTGGACCGCGCGGCCATGCCGTAGGCCTCGTCGACGCGGCGCAGCGCCTGCGGGAAGCTGATCTTCTCGCGCTGCGAGAGCGCGTCGATCATGGCCTCGGCCCGGTCGCCGATGCCGCGCTTGGGCACGTTGAGAATGCGGCGCAGCGGGACGGAGTCCTCCGGGTTGGCGAGCACCCGCAGATAGGCGAGGACGTCCCGGACCTCCTTGCGCTCGTAGAAGCGGACGCCGCCGACGACCTTGTAGGGCAGGCCGACGCGGATGAACACCTCTTCGAAGACACGGGACTGGGCGTTCGTACGGTAGAAGACGGCGACGTCCCCGGCCTTCGCCTCGCCCGCGTCGGTGAGGCGGTCTATCTCGTCGGCGACGAACTGCGCCTCGTCGTGCTCGGTGTCGGCGACGTAGCCGGTGATGCGGGCGCCCGCGCCCGCGTTGGTCCACAGGTTCTTGGGGCGGCGGGACTCGTTGCGCTCGATGACGGCGTTGGCGGCGGTGAGGATGGTCTGGGTGGAGCGGTAGTTCTGCTCCAGCAGGATCGTCGTCGCGTCCGGGTAGTCCTCCTCGAACTGGAGGATGTTGCGGATGGTCGCGCCGCGGAAGGCGTAGATCGACTGGTCGGCGTCACCGACCACGCACAGCTCGGCGGGCGGGATCTCGGCTTCGGGCGGCACGTCGACGGGGTGCTCCACGGTGCCGACCAGCTCACGGACCAGGGCGTACTGGGCGTGGTTGGTGTCCTGGTACTCGTCGACCAGGACGTGCCGGAAGCGGCGGCGGTAGTGCTCGGCGACGTCCGGGAAGGCGCGCAGCAGGTTGACCGTCGTCATGATCAGGTCGTCGAAGTCGAGGGCGTTGGCCTCGCGCAGACGCGACTGGTACAGGGCGTAGGCCTGGGCGAGGGTCTTCTCGAAACCGTCGGTGGCCTGGGCGGCGAAGTCCTCCTCGTCGATCAGCTCGTTCTTCAGGTTGCTGATCTTGGCGCTGAAGGACTTGGGCGGGAAGCGCTTGGGGTCGAGGTCCAGGTCACGGCAGACCAGGGCCATCAGGCGCTTGGAGTCGGCGGCGTCGTAGATCGAGAAGGACGAGGTGAAGCCGAGCCGCTTGCTCTCGCGGCGCAGGATGCGCACACAGGCACTGTGGAAGGTCATCACCCACATCGCGCCCGCGCGCGGGCCGACGAGCTGCTCGACGCGCTCCTTCATCTCGCCCGCGGCCTTGTTGGTGAAGGTGATCGCGAGGATCTGTCCGGGGTGCACGTCCCGCTCGGCGAGCAGATAGGCGATGCGGTGGGTGAGCACCCGGGTCTTGCCGGAACCGGCTCCGGCGACGATGAGCAGGGGGGAACCGGCGTGCACGACAGCGGCCCGCTGGTTGTCGTTCAGCCCCTCCAGGAGTGTGGTGGAGTCCAGGACGGGGCGCGGGGCGCCGTCGCGGTAGTAGGCCTCCCGGTCCGGGGGCGCGTCGAACTTCCCGCCGAACAGATCGTCCGGGATCGGTTCCGGAACATGATCGTCCTCGGGCGGCGGGGGTTCGTCCAGGGGGCCGCGCTGGGCCTGGAGGTCCGCCAGGAAGCTGTCGTCAAAGAGGCTGCTCATCGCTCTCCGAGTCTAGGGCGCCGCACTGACAACCGGTGGCCGGATGCCGGTCACGGATCCGCCCGCTTCCCCACACCCTCCGTGTCACCGCTGACACCGCTGACACCGCTGACACCGCTGACACCCCCGCAACGGACGGGACCTGGCCGGAGTTCCGTCACGGATCACTCAGCAGCGGACACGGTGAGCGACGTTCCGGATAAGGTCACGAAAATGTATCGGGCATATCACCCACCAACCTTCACAGCCGCCACACGAGTTGGCTACCGTGCCGAGCGGGCCGCACGACCCCCACCGGCGAACGTCGCCGGGCCGCGCGGCCTCCGCCGAGTCCGGCGTGCCCGAGCGGCAGCGGCCGGAGCCGGGGACCCACAGATCCCCCGGGGTGAATCGGCCCACTCCTTCCCCGAGGAGCGGCCGTAGGGCAACCCTTCCGAGCCACCCGCCCGAACCCGACAGCTAACCCGGTAGGCGGCCGATGGAAGGAGTCGCCTCCCTTGGCGTCGCACCGCAAGTCTCGTCCCGCGGGCAGCCGCGTGGCGGGCATACGGACCCCCGCGCTGGCCACCGCTGCCCTCACCTCGGTCGCGCTGCTCTCGCAGACGGCCAACGCCTCCCCCTCGGACGACGACCGCCCGAGCCTGGAGGAGGTCGAGAAGAAGGTCGACGACCTGTACCGTCAGGCCGAGTCGGCGACCGAGAAGTACAACGCGGCCAAGGAGAAGACCGCGAAGCAGCGCAAGCAGGTCGACACCCTCCTCGACGACGTCGCCAAGCGCACCCAGAAGCTCAACGACGCGCGTGAGGAACTCGGCTCCTACGCCGCCGCCCAGTACCGCACCGGCGCCGCCGCCCCGGACACCGCCACCTTCCTGCTCGCGGACTCACCGCAGGACTACTTCGACCAGACCCAGCTGATGAACCGGCTCACCGGCAGCCAGAAGGCGGCGGTCGACGACTACTTCGCCGAGCAGACGGCGACGATGGAGAAGCGGCAGGAGGCCACCGAGAGCCTCGCCACGCTCACCGAGTCGCAGAGCGACCTCCAGACGGCCAAGACCACCGTGCAGAAGAAGCTCGCCGACGCGCGCGAGCTGCTGTCGGAGCTGACCGCCGAGGAGAAGGCCCGCCTCGCGGCCATCGAGAAGAAGAAGCAGGAGGAGGCCGAGCGCAAGGCGGCGGAGCTGGCCCGTCAGCAGGCGGAGGAGCAGCAGCGCCAGGAGGAGGCCGCGGCGGCCCAGCAGGCCGAGGAGCAGGAGACCGGCACCTCCGGCTCGACGGGCTCCACCGGCTCGACCGACACCTCCACGGGCACCTCGACCGGTTCCTCGACCGACTCCACGTACACCACCAAGGCCGAGAAGGCGCTCGCCTTCGCCCGCGCCCAGATCGGCAAGCCGTACGTCTGGGGCGCCACCGGCCCCGACTCCTACGACTGCTCGGGCCTCACCCAGGCCGCCTGGAACGCCGCCGGGATCTCCCTGCCGCGCACCACCTACGACCAGGTCAACGCCGGAACGACGGTCCCCGTCTCCAGCGCCCAGCCCGGTGACCTGGTCTTCTTCTACGACGATGTCACCCACGTCGGCATCTACATCGGCAACGGCATGATGATCCACGCCCCGAAGCCCGGCACCTACGTCCGCGAGGAGTCGATCTACTACGACGGCGAGTCGTCGATCCACAGCGTGGTGCGGCCCGCCTGACGACGGCGCTCCAGGGGCCCGGCACGGACAGGGCCCCTGGACCGGGACGTCAGGTCCAGAGCACGGCGATGAAGATGTTCGCCGTGGTCAGCAGGCCGACCAGGCCGAACAGGCCCTTGTCCACCTTCTCGTCGTCGCGCTTCACATAGACGAGGCCGAGGATCACGATCAGCAGGGCCAGCTTCACGCCGATCTTGATGTTGTCCACGGTCCGGTCGTCGGCCTGGTTCAGACCGACCAGGACCACCCCCGTGACCAGCATCGTCAGGGCGCCGTGCAGCATCGCGGGGACGAAGCGGGCGGTGCCCTGCCCCATCGCCTTCATCTGGGTGAGGAAGCCGCCGAGCAGCGCGGCGATACCGATGATGTGCAGACCGACGAAGAGGTGGATGAGTACGTCCATGGGGCCGGAGCCTAATCACGGCCCCGGCGCCGTCCGACACCGGCCCTCCCTCTCCGCCCGCCCTCGGCGCCCCTTGCATATATGCGCCCATAGCAGCCGCCGGGCCGTCCGGGCCCCGGATGCCGCACTTCGGTCACCGCGCTGCGCGAAGTCGACGGCCCGCTCCGGGCCGCCCGGTCATCTCCGGTCACCCCGCGGTCCGCTCCCGTCACTTCCGTACAACGTGTCACCGGGCCGACGCACCCGGGATTAGCGTCCTCGACCAGGTGACCGGCTCCCCAACGCCGTCCGGACCAGGGGCGGCAGTCGGCCACCCCCGCCGAGAAGGTCCGGCGGCGGCCCGCTCCCCCCTGTGCGGGCCGCCGCCGGACGCGCCCCCCGCCCTCACGGCCGTAGGAAAGGATGTGCAGCCCAGGTGGCAGCGCACCGCAAGCTCCGACAACGTCCCGCGGGCGGCGGTACGGCCCGCACCGCCGCCACCCTCGCCCTCGCGGGCGCGGCCACCGCGACGGGCTTCGACGGCACCGGGCACGCCGAGCCGGATCTCACCCCCGCGCAGATCAAGGCCAGGGTGGACAAGCTCTACCAGGAGGCGGAGGTCGCCACCGAGAAGTACAACGGCGCCAAGGAGAAGGCCGAGGCCGCCGAGGACCGGCTCGCGGAACTGCGCGACGAGGCGGCCCGCAAGGAGGACCGGCTCAACTCGGCACGGGCCTCGCTCGGTTCGGCCGCCGCCGCCCAGTACCGCACCGGCGGGCTCGATCCCGCGCTCCAACTCGCCCTCTCCGACGACCCCGACCGGTATCTGGAGGGCGCCGCCTTCGCCGAACGCGCCGGACACCGGCAGGCCTCCACCGTCACCCGGGTCGGCAGACAGCTGCACGAGATCGAGCGCCTCCGCGGCGCCGCCCGCGTCGAACTGGCCTCGCTGAGGTCACGCCAGACCGAACTGAAACGCCACCGCAGGACCATCACCGGCAAACTGGACTCGGCGCGACAACTGCTCGACCGGCTGACCGCCGACCAGCGCGCCCGCCTCACCCCCCGCGGCGCCCCGGACCGCGCCTCCCGCGGCCCGGCCCCGCGAGACGGCCTCCAGGCCCCCGTGGCCGCCCCCAACTCCCGTGCGGCTGCCGCCGTCTCCTACGCCTACCAGGCCCTCGGCAGCCCCTACGTCTGGGGCGCCACCGGTCCCGACGCCTTCGACTGCTCCGGCCTCACCCAGGCCGCCTACCGCTCCGCCGGTGTCTCCCTGCCCCGCACCACCTACGCCCAGATCGACGCCGGACGCCGCGTCGCCCGCTCCGAACTCCTCCCCGGCGACCTGGTCTTCTTCTACTCCGGCATCAGCCACGTCGGCCTCTACGTCGGCGGCGGCCAGATGATCCACGCCCCGAACCCGTCGTCCCCGGTACGGCTGGCACCGATCAGCCAGATGCCGTTCGCGGGGGCGACGCGGGTGGTGTGAGCGCCCCCGGGCGCGAGGCCGGGCCGGGTCAGACCAGCCGCCGTGCCGTAGCCCACCGCGTCAGCTCGTGGCGGTTCGACAGCTGGAGCTTGCGCAGGACCGCCGAGACATGGGACTCCACCGTCTTCACGGAGATGTACAGCTGCTTGGCGATCTCCTTGTAGGCGTAGCCGCGGGCGATGAGGCGCAGCACCTCGCGCTCGCGCTGGGTGAGACGGTCCAGGTCCTCGTCGACCGGCGGGGCGTCGGTGGAGGCGAAGGCGTCCAGGACGAACCCGGCGAGCCGGGGGGAGAACACCGCGTCGCCCTCCTGGACCCGGAAGACCGAGTCGACCAGGTCGGTGCCGGTGATCGTCTTGGTGACATAGCCGCGGGCGCCGCCCCGGATCACTCCGATGACGTCCTCCGCGGCGTCCGACACGGACAGCGCGAGGAAGCGGACGGGCTGCTCGCTGTCCGCCATCAACGCGGCGCACCGGCGCAGCACTTCGACCCCGCCGCCACCCGGCAGGTGCACATCGAGGAGGACCACCTCGGGGCGGGTGGCCGTGATCACCGTGACCGCCTGGTCGACATCGGCGGCCTCGCCGACCACCTCGACGCCGGTCTGCTCGGTCTGCCCGATCTCGGCCTGGACGCCGGTGCGGAACATGCGGTGGTCGTCGACGAGGACCACCCGCACCCGGCGCCCGGGCGCACCGCCGCCCGCGGGCTGTGCGGACCCGGCCGTCTCCGCCGTGCCGTTCGTCTCGGAAGGGTCGCTCATGACGTCTTCTCCGCCCTCTCCATCTCCAGCTCGACCTCCGTGCCGCCGTCCGGCACCGCGCGCAGCCGCGCCGTGCCGCCGTTGCGCTCCATGCGGCCGATGATCGATTCTCTAACGCCCATGCGGTCGGCGGGTATGGAGTCGAGGTCGAAGCCGGGGCCGCGGTCCCTGACGGACACGAAGACCGTCTTCCCCTCGACCTCGGCGTAGACCTGGACGGCTCCGCCCTCGCCACCGTACTTGGCGGCGTTCACCATCGCCTCGCGTGCGGCCTGCATCTGGGCGGCGATCCTCTCGTCGAGGGGGCAGTCGCCCACCACGACGACCTCCAGCGGGACGCCGTGCTTGTCCTCCACCTCCGCGGCGTTGCGCCGGACCGCGTCGGCGAGGGTGGTGGGCTCGTCGGCCTCGTCCTTGCCGGTGCCCTCCGGCTTGTACAGCCAGGTGCGCAGGTCGCGCTCCTGGGCGCGGGCGAGACGGCGCACCTCGCCCGGGTTGTCGGCGTTGCGCTGGATCAGGGTCAGGGTGTGCAGCACCGAGTCATGGACATGGGCGGCGACCTCGGCGCGCTCCTGGGCGCGGATGCGCATCAGACGCTCCTCGGAGAGGTCCTGGGTCATACGGACCAGATAGGGACCGGCGAGGAGCGTTATCCCGACGAGGACGGCGAGGGCGGCCTGGAGGACCGAGCCCAGGTGGGCCGCGGACCCCTTCAGCACGAAGATGCCGGTGACACCGGCCGTGACCAGCAGGACACCGGCGCCCGCGCGCAGCAGCGTCAGCGTACGGCGACGGCGGCCGACCTCGACCCAGCGGGCCCGGCGGGCGTTGTCGGCCTGCCGCCAGACCAGGGCGACGCCCGCGCCGACGAGCACGGTGGGCCAGAGATAGGCCTGCGCTCCGCTGCCGAGGTTCACATTGCCCACGAAGACCATGGCCACGACGACCATGAGGAGCAGGGCGACCATCTGGCCCCGGTCCGGCTTGCGGGCGACGATCCTGCGCCGTCCGTCGGGGGAGGTCTCCGTGTGGACGAGGGAGGGGGGCCGCTGGGCCTCGACGCCGCCCACGCCCAGCGGGACGAAGAACCAGAACGCGGCGTAGAGCAGCGCGCCGAGGCCGTCGGCCATGAACAGGCCGACGAAGACCAGGCGCACCCAGATCACGGGCAGCCCGAGATGCCCGGCGAGCCCCCGCGCCACGCCACCGAGCCAGCGTCCGTCGCTGCTGCGGTAGAGCTTGCGCGGCGGCCGCGGTGACATGACTGGCGCTGCTGCGGCTTCCGGCATGCCAACGATGGTCACACGCCGGGCGGGCCCGGGCATCAGGGTCCGTCCCCGAGACGCCCCTGATCTTCGCGGGCGGTCGGCGGCGCCGGGCCTCGAACGCTTCCCCCGCGTCGGCTCAGGGGCGATTTCAGGGTTCGGCCAGGGTCGATCCGACTGCCGCTGCGGCGGCTCGCCCGTCACCATGGACTCATGACTGATCACCAGCACGCCGCGGACGCCGTGCCCGAGGCGGGGCCCCCGTCCGACGCGGCAGCCGCGGCCGCCGCAGGTGAGGAACCGCGCGCGCACGAGCGGGCGCGGGAACGCGCGCACGAAGAAGCGGCACCGCCGGACCCGGCCGCCGAGACCGACATGATCGAGGCGTTCCGCAGGTTCCGCCGCGACCGGCGGCACAAGATGCTGGCGGGGGTCTGCTCGGGCCTCGGGCGGCGCTGCCACATGGACCCGGTGATCTTCCGGATCACGCTCGCCGTGCTCTCCGCGACCGGCGGCATCGGCCTCATCTTCTACGGCTTCGCCTGGCTCTTCGTCCCGTACGAGGACGACGAGGAGAACGAGGTCCGCAAGCTCCTCACCGGCCGCGTGGACGGCCAGGCGCTCGCGGCCGTGCTGTTCGCGCTGGTCGGCTGCGGGGTCTTCCTGTCGATGCTGCACAACGGCGGTGTGCTGACCTTCGCCGTCGTCCTCTCCCTGCTCCTGGCCGGCGCGGGGTACTGGTCGCAGCACCGCGACGCCCCGGACCCCGATCCCCTGGCCGCGCAGGCCGCCGCCGACGCCCCGCCGGAGGCGCAGGCGCCGCCGGTCCCCGCTGCCTACCCCTCCTGGTGGCGCGACCCGATCGTCAAGGACGGCAAGCATGTCGGCGGCACCGGCTATCTGTGGGGACCGCCGGACTCCCAGGACCGGGACATAGCGGCGGCCGTCAACATCGGCCGGGGCGTCGGCCGCGGTGCCGCGGCGCCCCCGGGCACCTGGCGCGGGCAGCCGCCGAAGCCGCGCGGCCCGCGCCGCACGGGCGGGTGGGTCGTCCTGCTCGCCCTGCTCGCGGGCAGCCTCGGCACCGCCCTGACCTGGGAGCACCAGCCGCTCGGCACCAGCCTCCAGACCGGTCTGTCCGCCATGCTCGTGGTGCTCGGCCTGGGCATCGCGGTCAGCGCCTTCCTGGGGCGCACGGGGGTGGGGTCGATCTTCGTCGCGGTCATCACGGCGGGCCTCCTCGCCTCCTCGGCGGCTGTACCGAAGGACATCAGCACCCACTGGATACGCACGACCTGGGAGCCCACGGCGGTGTCGGAGGTCCGGCCGAAGTACGAGCTGGGCACCGGCGTCGGCACGCTGGACCTGTCCGGGCTGGACCTCGCCGAGGACCGGACCGTGACCACCAGCGCCGAGGTGGGCCTCGGGCGGCTGCGGGTGATCGTCCCCCGGGACGCGACCGTCAAGGTGACCATGGAGGTCGGAGTGGGCGACATCCAGCTGCCCGGCGAGAAGCGGCAGGACGTGGATGTGCAGCCGGGCAGGTATCAGGAGACGACCCTGAACCCGCCCAAGGGAGCGGGGGACGCGGGCGGCACGCTCGACCTCGATCTCGAAGTCGGCATCGGACAGGTGGAGGTGAGCCGTGCTACGTCATGAGTTCCAGCCCGGACGGCTGGTCGCCGGTTTCTTCCTGATCGCCGCGGGCGTCGTCTACGCCGGTGACGCGGGCGGCGCCTGGGAAGCACCGTGGTTCGTGGCCGTCCCGCTCGTCATGGGCGGCCTCTGCCTGGCGGGCGCCGTGGGCGGGCTGGCCCGCGGCATCCGCCGCAACCGCCGGTCGGGCCGCACGGACACCCCCGGCTCCGGGCCGACGCCGGGCTCTCACATACCCGCCGCCACACCACACCAGCACGGCAGCTGACCGCCCTCCGCCGTGCCCGGGCGCGGGCCCGTCGCCTCAGGCGTACTCGCTCCCCCGCCGCTGCCGCCGCGCCCGCCACGCCGCGTCCAGCGACAGCATCGGCGCACCGGCGAGGACGAGGGGCAGCCAGGCCATCAGATAGGCGAGATCGTTGCCGTAGTAGTAGGGGTCGGAGGCCCAGCTGACGGTGAGCCACAGGCTGAGGGAGATCAGCGCTCCGCCGAGGGCGGCGAGGCGGGCGAGCAGACCGAGGAGGGTGCCGATGCCGACGGCGAGTTCACCGAAGGCGATGGCGTAGCCGAAGCCGACGGGGCTCTCCAGGGCGAGGTCGACCAGGGCGGGGATGGCGGAGGAGTCGCGGACGCCGCGCATCAGGTCGCCGATCGAGCCCGCGCCGGAGTCCTGCATGAAGGCGCTGTCGGTGAGCTTGTCGAGTCCGGCGTAGACGAAGGTGACGCCGAGGAAGATCCGCAAGGGAAGGAGGGCATAGCGGGTGGCGGTGTCCCGCCACCCGCCGCCACCGTCGAGAGGGGGAGTGCGCGTGTCCGGGGGGAACCCATGTGCCATCGCTACCGCCGCCTCTCCGCCGAAGACCGTACACACGACCGTGCACATGACCGTACGCACGACCATACGCACGCCGGGGAGATACCGCTCAACCTTCAACCACCGAAAATCGCCGCGCCCGGACCGCCGCGACGCGCACTCACTCCGTCACATCGATCACATACGCCCCGGTCTCCACCCCGGCCGCCGTCACCACCCGCACCTCCACCTTCCCCGGCTCGACATCCACCGGTACGGGGACGGTGAGCAGGTTGTCCGTGGGGTTGCTGAAGCCACCGGAGACGGGGACGAGGGGGACATGGACATGGACGGCGCCGACCCGGACGACCATGCGGGACAGCCGGTCGGCGGTCCCGGCGCCGGGCGGTACAAAACCGGCGCCGCGGATCTCGATGTCCTCGCCGGTGCGGATCGGGGCGTCCAGGTCGCCCGCCTCCCGGGCCCGCACCACGGAGAGGATGACGGGACGCCCGCCCTCGGCGTACTTCCCGGCGAAGTAGGTCGCGGCGGACACCAGCACCACCACGGCGAGCCCCCAGGGCAGGTCGGGCAGCTGATCGGGGCGGCGGGCCAGCCGTACCGCCGCGAACAGCAGGGCGACGGCGCTGATGACGACGTACTGGATGTCGCCGAAGGTGCCCCGGCCGGAGTCGTCGGTCAGCAGGTCGGCGGCACGAGGGCGGTGCGCGCGCACCTTCTGGAGCCGCTGCCCGAGCACCCGTACCCCGACCACCCGCCGCACCAGCACCGCGATCGCGCACACCACCGCGAGCACGGTCACCACGCCCGCGCCGCGGGCGAGTTCGAGCCCGTCGATCAGCGCGTCGCGCTCGGCGGACCCGGAGGCCGCGGCCAGCCGTCCCACCAGCACCAGAACGGAGTAGGCCACGAACAGCACCCAGACGGCGGCCACCGCGCGGGACGTGGACAGGCGGTTGTCGTCACCGATGACGGGGGCCAGCGCACCGCCGCGCGCCCGGTGGTACCAGGAGGCCGCGGTGAGCGCGGCGGCCAGCAGCAGCGCGGCGGCGAGACCGGCGGTGCGGGCGGCCGTCCAGCCGGTGCCGATCGCGGTGAGCGCCTGGACGAGCAGCAGCAGGACGACGCCCGCCCACACCGCACAGGCGGTGCGCCGCCACAGTCCGGCCAGCCAGGCGCCGCCCTCGGCACGGCCGCGTTCGGCGACGAGCTGGGCGGACTGGGTCAGCTCGTCCGAGACCCACTGGCGGGAGGCTCCGGCCGAGTGGGCCACCGCGGCGGGCAGCCCCTGCCCGGCGGCGAACTCGTCGCGTCGCAGCAGGAACGCGGCGACCGCCCGCCGGTGCCCCTCCCGCGCCCCGTGCGGACAGTCCCCGCACGTACAGCCGCCGCCGTGGGCAGCCCCGCGCGCGTCCGCGTCCGCGCCCTGTCTCGCCTCCTGCACCGCCACGCCCCGCAACCGCCTTCCCCACCGGCCGAATCACACCGCAACTCCCATATGACGTCTGCGAATTGTGCCCTATGCCACGTGCGGCACGCCCGGCAGGTCGGGGGTCGTCGGGGACTCATGAGGGTGAAGGAGCGGTCGCCGTGTTGACCCCCCTGCGAGAATCTGACGTATGGCCGAGATCATCCAGCGTGACGGGACCTGGGCCTTCGACGGCACGACGATCAGGATCACGCCGGGACTCCACCGCTCCGTACCGCTATTCCGGCAGTCGTACGGGGAGATCGCGGTGCCGCTGGACGCCGTGTCCGGTGTCGTCTTCGAACCCGAACGCAGGCGCGGACGGCTCCGGCTCCGGCTGCGCGAGGGCGCCGACCCGTTGCTCCAGGCGACCGGTGGGCGGCTGCCCGACCCTGCCGACCCCTACCGGCTGACGGTGCACCTGGACCGGGCCGGGGTCGCCGAGTACGTGGCGGAGGAGATCCATCGGGCGCTCCTCCTGGACCGGGTTCCCAAGGAACCCACCACGTCCTTCCTGCTGCCCGGTCCTCCGGTCCCGGTGTCGGTGCGGTCCTCCGACGGCACGGTCTCCTTCGACGGCAGCCAGGTGCGGATCGACTGGAGCGACACCTCCGACCGGGTCAAACGCGCGACCGGCCCGCGGATCCTCGGCCTAAGTGATCTGGTGCAGGTCGAGTGGCTGCCCAACACCGGCTACGAGAACGGCTTCCTGCGTTTCGTGACCCGGGAGACGGCCTACTCCAAGCTGCCGCCCGAGAAGGACCCGCACGCCCTGGACCTGTGGGGCAGCGCCCGCCGCGACCTGCTCACCGCGCTGGTCGCCACCGCCGTCACCGCCCGGCTGCCGCACCCCTCCACCCGTGCCGGCCGCCCTCTCGCCCGCCTTCCCCACCAGCCGACGGCCGCGCTGCCGCCCCCGGCCGACCGTCACGACGTACTGCTGCGCCGTCTGCGGGAACTGGGCGAGCTGCACCGGGACGGGGTGCTCACCGACGAGGAGTTCGCGCGCACGAAGGCGGCGGTGCTGCGGGACTTCTGAGCGCGCCCGGGGCGGGCTCAGCTCAGCAGGTCCGGTTCACTGCGGCTGATCTCCTGCCACAGCGGCTGGTAGTTGATCCACGCCACCAGGTCGCCGCCGAGCTGTTCCCGGGTGGCGACCGCCAGCTTGTGGTCGATGAGGACGGGGCGGCCCGCCGCGCGGGCGGTGAGCTGCACCTGGCAGGAGCGTTCCATGGACAGGAACCACCAGGCCGCCGCGTCCACCGAGCCGCCGACCGTCAGCAGTCCGTGGTTGCGCAGCACCAGCGCCTTGCCCGAGCCGAGCGCGGCGGCGATCCGGCGGCCCTCCCCGGTGTCGACGGTGACGCCGCTGTAGGAGTCGTACAGGGCGTGGTCCTCGTAGAAGGCGCAGCTCTCCTGGGTGATCGGGTCGAGCAGCTCGCCGAGGGCGGACAGGGCGCGGCCGTGCACGGAGTGGCAGTGGGCGACGGCGACGACGTCGGGGCGGGCGGCGTGCACCTGGGCGTGCACGGTGAAGGCGGCCTGGTTGACGTGGTACTTGCCGTCGACGACCTGGCCGTCCTGGTTGGCGAGGACCAGGTCGCTGACGGTGACATGGTTGAACGACAGCCCGAACGGGTTGACCCAGAAGCAGTCGGAGAACTCCGGGTCGCGCGCGGTGATGTGCCCGGACACCCCGTCCTCCAGGCCGTACCGCCCGAAGATCCTGAGCGCGCCCGCGAGGCGTTCCTTGCGGTGCTGCCGCTCGTCCTCGACCGAGTCGTACATCGGCGGCATGGCGAACCGCAGTTGGTCGGTGGGCAGGGGGCGTGGGGGGTTGGGCCCGAGCATGGGTCCTCCGGCGCTGGGTTCCGTCACGGGCGGGAAGGTACCGTCGGTCAGCCGAGGATGACAGGGCAACGCGGGCTTTGGCGCGCGTCCGCGACACGGGTACCCGATACGTGACAGGGGATGTCCGGTATCGGCGGGACACTGCTGCCATGGCTACGAACTGGGCGGCGTTCGCCGCGGCCGAACCCGAGCTGGCCCGCACGGTAGAGGAGCGCTTCGGCGCGTACACGCACCATGTCCTGGCGACCCTGCGCAAGGACGGCTCCCCGCGCACAACGGGCCTGGAGGTGCGCTTCCTCCACGGCGAGCTGTGGCTCGGCATGATGCCCGACTCGCTGAAGGCGCTGGACCTGCGCCGCGACGGGCGCTTCGCGCTCCAGGCCAACCCGGGCGAGGGCACCGGCATGGGCGGCGGGGACGTACGGATCGCCGGGCGGGCGGTGGAGGTGACGGATCCGCGGGAGAAGGCCGGGTACGGCGAAGAGGTGGAACCGCCGGAGCCGTTCCACCTCTTCCGCGTCGAGCTGACGGAGGCCGTGCGGACCTATGTCGAGGACGACAAGTACCTGGTCGTGCAGGCCTGGCGGCCCGACCGCGCCCTACGCACCCTCAGGCGCACGTAGGGACTACTCCCACTCGATCGTCCCCGGCGGCTTGCTGGTGACGTCGAGGACGACGCGGTTGACGTCCTTGACCTCGTTGGTGATCCGGGTGGAGATCTTCGCGAGGACGTCGTACGGCAGCCGGGACCAGTCGGCGGTCATGGCGTCCTCGGAGGAGACCGGGCGCAGCACGATCGGGTGGCCGTAGGTGCGGCCGTCGCCCTGGACGCCAACACTGCGGACGTCGGCGAGCAGTACCACCGGGCACTGCCAGATGTCCCGGTCGAGCCCGGCCGCGGTCAGTTCCTCGCGGGCGATGGCGTCGGCCTCGCGGAGCAGGTCGAGCCGCTCCTTGGTGACCTCGCCGACGATACGGATGCCCAGGCCCGGCCCCGGGAACGGCTGGCGCTGGACGATCTCGTCGGGCAGGCCCAGCTCCTGGCCGACCATGCGGACCTCGTCCTTGAACAGCTTGCGCAGCGGTTCGATCAGCTGGAACTCCAGGTCCTCGGGGAGTCCGCCGACGTTGTGGTGGGACTTGATGTTGGCGGTGCCGGTGCCGCCGCCGGACTCGACGACGTCCGGGTAGAGCGTGCCCTGGACGAGGAACTCGACCGCCGGGCCCTCGTCGGCGATGATCTCGGCCTGCGCCTGCTCGAAGACGCGGATGAACTCCCGGCCGATGATCTTCCGCTTCTCCTCGGGGTCACTGACCCCGGCCAGCGCCTTCAGGAACCGCTCCTCGGCGTCCACGACCTTCAGCTGTACGCCGGTCGCGGCCACGAAGTCCTTCTCGACCTGCTCGGTCTCGCCCTTGCGCATCAGGCCGTGGTCGACGTACACGCAGGTCAGCTGGGAGCCGATGGCCTTCTGGACGAGGGCGGCGGCGACCGCGGAGTCCACACCGCCGGACAGTCCGCAGATCGCCCGCTTGTCGCCGACCTGGGCGCGGATCGCCTCGACCTGCTCGTCGATGACGTTGCCGGTGGTCCAGTTGGGCTTGAGGCCCGCGCCGCGGTACAGGAAGTGCTCCAGCACCTGCTGGCCATGCGTGGAGTGCATGACCTCGGGGTGGTACTGGACGCCGTACAGCTTCTGGGTGTCGTTCTCGAAGGCGGCGACCGGGACGACGTCCGTGGACGCGGTGACGGTGAAGCCCTCGGGGGCGGCGGAGCAGGCGTCGCCGTGGGACATCCACACGGACTGCTCGTCCGGGGTGCCCTCGAAGAGGGTGGACGACGCCTTGGAGACGTGCAGCGGCGTACGGCCGTACTCGCGGGCGCCGGTGTTGTCGACGGTGCCGCCGAGGGTCTGGGCCATCAGCTGGAAGCCGTAGCACATGCCGAAGACGGGGACGCCGGACTCGAAGATCTCGCGGTCCAGGCGCGGGGCGCTCTCCGCGTACACCGACGAGGGGCCGCCGGAGAGGATGATCGCCGCCGGGTTCTTGGCGAGCATCTCCGCCACCGGCATGGTGCTCGGCACGATCTCGCTGTAGACCCGCGCCTCGCGGACGCGTCGGGCGATGAGCTGGGCGTACTGCGCGCCGAAGTCGACGACCAGGACGGTGTCGGGGGCGGCGGCGGGGGTCGCTGGTGACACGGGTTGCCTTCCGGCGGCTTGAAAAGGGCTGTGCCACCGATTCTACGGGGCGGCCACAGCTGGCTCCCCGCTTCCGGGAACAGCCGCCGGTGACCCCTGTCTCAGGTCCACGGGTCAGCCGCCGGTGACCGGCGTCCCAGGTCCACGGGTCAGCCGCCGGTGCCCCCGCCCAGGACCACGGATCAACCGGCCCGGCGGCCCCGCCCAGGACCACGGATCAACGGGCCCGGCGGCCCCCGTCTCAGGATGCGAACCGGCTTGGACGTCCCCGCGGGGCGCGGCATACTTGGCTCATGCTCACGCACCAGACCTCCGTCTTTACCTATGGCAACCGGCCCGCCGGCTGCCATGGACGTGCTGCTTGAGCAACTGACAAGCCACTCACCAGGCGCCCCGGGCCAACAAGGTCCGGGGCGCCTGGCGTTCTCCGGGCCGTGCCGGTCCGGGGCCCCTCCCCCGAGGAGCCCTCATGACCACCCCGACCGACCTCGACATCACCGGCGCCCGCACGGCCGACGCCGCCGATGTGATCACCGGCGCCCGGGAGCGCATCGACGCGCTCGACGACCGGATCATCGGTCTGATCCAGGAACGGATGGCGGTCTCCGCCGTCATCCAGGACGCCCGGATCTCCTCCGGCGGCCGTCGGGTGAACCTCTCCCGCGAGATGGAGGTCCTCGCCCACTACCGCGAGGCGCTCGGCAAGCCCGGCACGGCCCTGGCGATGACGCTCCTCGAACTGTGCCGGGGCAGGATCTGACCCCCTTCCCCGGCCTGACCCCCTTCCCCGGCCTGAGCCCCCTCCCGGCCTGAGCCCCCTCCCGGCCTGAATCCGCGTTCCGGGCACAGACGTACGCATCCCCTCTCACCCGTACGGCGCGTGACGCGCTCCTTGCGGCTTCGTTGTTCCCGGTGTCCGTGCCAGCCAGGGGCGGGCCCGAAGAGAACCACGCGTGGCTCGCTGGAGCGATGAGGCGTACGGCTCGTGCCGTGCGCCGTGGGACCTCGCTCCAGGAAGTGACCGGACGGCAGGGGACAGCAGCCCGGTCACCCAAGAGAACGGTCGGCTCCGGGGACGCCCGGGGCCGGCCGGCGGAAGCCGACGACACGGCGGCCGGGCAGCCCGGCGATCCGCCCAGGACAACCGAGACCAGCGGCGCGACCCCCCGGCGCCGCTCCCGCGCACCGGCGAGCCCTGACGCCGGTGCCGACGGAGAAGGGCCCCGCGGCCGAGCACCGCGGGGCCCTTCGCTGTGCCGCGGAAGCGGAGGACGATCCCCCGCAGGGCTTTTGCGTGTGACGCAAGCCACATGAGAATTCTGTGAATCCCGGGACAACCATTACCGCACGTCGCGGATCAAACCTGCTGAACCAAGGGCCACACCAACATCCCGATCGAGGTCTTCATGAAGCTTCGCCGTGCCATCGCCGTGGCGGCCGCCACGGCCGCGATAGCCCCGATGGCGCTGCTCTCGGCACCGGCGGCGTACGCGGACGGCGAGTCGTCCTCGACCCCGACCGCGAGCGTGTCGGTCACGGAGTCCCCGTCCGACGACGCCTCCGACTCCGCCCCGCCGTCCACCACCGAGTCCGCCCCGGACACCTCGACGTCGCAGTCCCCGGACGAGACCGAGTCGGATTCTGCCGCCCCCACTCCCTCCGACTCCGCGTCCCAGTCGGTGACCGCCAGCCCGACGGAGTCGGCCACCGACACCGCCTCTCCCACCGCGAGCGCCTCGGAGTCGCCCGGTACGGAGAAGCCCGACTTCT
This sequence comes from Streptomyces sp. B93, assembly GCF_018070565.1. Taxonomy (GTDB): domain Bacteria; phylum Actinomycetota; class Actinomycetes; order Streptomycetales; family Streptomycetaceae; genus Streptomyces. The sequence continues at coordinate 85,351 of NZ_JAGPXL010000011.1, read as the reverse complement.
GCGCCGACCCCGAGGGCTCGGCGGGCCTGAGCACCGACCTGCGCAGCGGCCTGTCCGGGCTGCCGGAGACGATCGTCGCGGGCAGCGGCTGGACGTCGTTCGGCTTCAGCGTCTCCAACAAGAGCGACGACGAGATCAAGGACATCGTGCCGCTGATCGGTGTCGCAGCGATCGGCTGGGAGGACGAGACGGACTACTCCGGCCAGATCCGCGTCCAGGTCCTCGACAAGGCCACCGGCTCCTGGAACACCCTCGCGGGTGCCGCCGGTGAGGGCGCGGCGTTCCCCGCCTTCTCGCTCGACGCGGGCAAGTCGACCTCGTTCCAGCTGCGCCTCAGCGTCAGCGGCAAGGTGCCGGACGCCATCGGTCTGACCGGTGGCCTCGCGCAGTACTCGGACGACGAGGGCTGCTGGATCGCCGACGACCCGAACGGCTGGATCTACTTCTTCGACATCCTGGCCGCCGGTTCCGACGCCGGGAACCCGAACGACTCCAAGCCGCAGGGCGGTATGGGCGACCTCGACGAGGTCGGCCGGGTGCAGGCCACCGGCAGCCTCGCCGAGACCGGCTCCAGCTCCGCGCTGCCGCTGATCGGCCTCGTCGGCGGTGCCGCCGTGGTCGCCGGTGCGGGCGCGGTGTTCGCGGTGCGGCGGCGCAAGGCGGTCGGCGCCTGACCGGTGCCGACGGGTGCCCGGCACCCCTGAGCCGGCACCACGCATGGACAGAGGGACCTGCGCTCGGAGGGGGGCGCAGGTCCTTCTTGCTTCCCGCTTCCCCTTCTGTGCTTCCCGCCGCTCCTGTTGCCTGCTTCCTACTTCTCCTTCTTCCGCGGCACCGCCGGTACCGGAAGCACCGGCAGCCGCAGCGCGCCGAACGCGTCCGCCGGGACGACCGGTGCCTTCGGCTCGACCGGCCGCAGCCGCTCGTAGGCGACGCCCGGTTCGGGGCGCGGGTCGGCCTCGCCCTTGTTGGGCCAGTACGACATCGCGCGCTCGGCCTGCGCGGTGATGGTGAGGGACGGGTTGACGCCCAGGTTCGCGGAGACCGCGGCGCCGTCGACGACGGAGATGCCGGGGTGGCCGTAGAGGCGGTGGTAGGGGTCGATGACCCCGGTCTCCGGGGAGTCCCCGATGGGGCAGCCGCCGAGGAAGTGCGCGGTGAGCGGGGTGCCCATGAGTTCGCCGACGTTGGAGCCGGCGAAGCCGTTGATCTCGGTGGCGATCGCGGACGCCGCCTCGGTGGCGGCCCTGATCTGCTTGGGGTTGGGGGCGCCGTGGCCCTGCCGGGCGGTGAGCAGCCCCTTGCCGACGCCGTTCGGCTTGAGGTACGTCGTCAGGGAGTTGTCCAGCGACTGCATGACGAGGCCGATGATGGTCCGCTCCGACCAGCGTCGGTTGGACAGCGAGCGCAGCACCAGCAGCGGGTGGCGGCCGGCGTTGCGCAGCCAGGCCAGCGCGCGGGACGAGCCCTCGGCGTACGGCACCTGGAGGATGGACAGGCCGCCCATCGAGTTGGAGCCCTTGCCGTAGCGGACGGGTTCGATGTGGGTGCTGGCGTCCGGGTGGATGGAGGACGTGATGGCGACGCCGCGGGTGAAGTCGGCCTTGGGCCGGCCGGTGGCCTTGCGGTAGCGGCGGTCACTGGTCTGCGCGCCGACCAGCGCCTCTGAGTTGGTACGGGTCAGCTCGCCGAGCCGGTCGGATATGTACGGCAGTTGCCCGCCCGCCTTCATCCGGTGCAGCAGGGTCTGGGTGCCGTAGGTCCCGGCGGCGAGGACGACACGGGGGGCCGTGTAGACGCGGCCCTTGCCCTTCCTCCTGTTGTCGGTGGGCAGGGTGGTGACGGCGTAGCCGCCGCGGGAGTCGTCCGTGAGGGAGACGACCGTGGTCATGGGGTGGATGACGGCGCCCGCCTTCTCGGCGAGGTGGAGGTAGTTCTCGGTGAGGTTGTTCTTCGATCCGTGGCGGCAGCCGGTCATGCACTCGCCGCACTCGTTGCAGGCGGTGCGGTCGGGGCCCACGCCGCCGAAGTACGGGTCGGCCACCTTCTCGCCCGGCTTGGCCCTGGCCGCTCCGTCGGCGTCCTTGCCGTCGCCGTAGAACACGCCGACCGGGGCGAGGTGGAAGGTGTCGCCGCAGCCCATCCGTTCCGCCGCCGCCTTCAGATGGACGTCGGAGGGGGTCATGGTGGGGTTGAGCCGCACCCCGAGCATGCGCTGGGCCTGGTCGTAGTACGGCTTCAGCTCGTCCTGCCAGTCGGTGATGTCCCGCCACTGGGGGTCGTCGAAGAACGCCTTGGGCGGTACGTAGAGGGTGTTGGCGTAGTTGAGGGAGCCGCCGCCCACGCCCGCGCCTGCCAGGACCATGACATTTCCGAGGAGATGGATGCGCTGGAGGCCGTACATGCCCAGCTTGGGGGCCCACAGGTAGTTCCTCAGATCCCAGGAGTTCTTCGGGAGCGTCTCGCGGGTGAAGCGGCGCCCGGCCTCCAGGACGCCGACGCGGTAGCCCTTCTCCGTCAGGCGCAGCGCGGTCACCGAGCCGCCGAAGCCTGAGCCGACGACGATGACGTCATAGTCGTGGTCATGGGTGTCCTGGGGCACGGTCGCTCCTCGTTGAGTACGTGCGGGAGTGGGCGCGGTTAGCGGAAGCGGAACGCCTTCATCAGGCGCAGGCTGCGGCTCATGAAGGCCGCGTACGTCTCGTCGTCCATGCCGAGCGCGGGAGCCATCGGCAGCAGCCGCTGGTGGGCGACCGTCTGGGCCTCGGTGTACTTGAGGATGCCCTCGGCGCCGTGGCGGCGGCCGAGCCCGGAGTCCTTCATGCCGCCCATCGGGGACTGGACGCTGCCGTAGGCGGAGGCGTATCCCTCGTTGAGGTTGACGGTGCCGGTGCGCAGCCGGGCGGCGAGGGCGTGGCCCCGGCGGGCGTCCTTGGTCCAGATCGAGGAGTTGAGGCCGTACGGCGTGGAGTTGGCGCGTTCCACGGCCTCGTCGTCGGTCGTGAAGCGGTAGACGGAGACGACCGGCCCGAAGGTCTCGTCGGAGCACACGGTCATGGACTCGGTGACCCCGTCGAGGATGGTCGGCTCGTAGAAGTACGGCCCGATGTCGGGGCGTGCGGTGCCGCCCGCGACGATCGTGGCCCCCTGGGCCACGGCCTCGTCCACGTGCTGGATGACCGTCTCCAACTGGCCCGCCCCGGCCAGCGATCCCATGTCGGCGCCGTAGGCCAGGGAGGTGCCGAGCCGCATCGCCCGGGTGCGGGCGGCGAAGCGCTCCAGGAAGGCGTCGGCGACGGACTCGTGGACGTACAGCCGCTCCACCGAGATGCAGAGCTGGCCCGCGGAGGAGAAGCAGGCGCGGACGGCTCCGGCGGCGGCCTTGTCGAGGTCCGCGTCGTCGAGGACCAGCATGGCGTTCTTGCCGCCGAGTTCGAGGGAGGCGCCGACCAGCCGGGCGGCGGCGCCCTGGGCGACCTCGCGGCCGGTGCGGGTGGAGCCGGTGAAGGAGACGTAGTCGGCGTGCCGGACGACCTCGGGGCCGACGACCGGGCCGTCTCCGATGACGACCTGCCAGACGTCGGCGGGCAGTCCGGCCTCGACGAGCAGGTCCCGCGCCCACAGCGCCGTCAGACAGGTCTCCGTGTCCGGCTTCATCACCACCGCGTTGCCCGCGACGAAGGCGGGCAGCGCGTCGCCGACCGACAGCTCCAGCGGGTAGTTCCAGGGCGCGATCTGTCCTACGACGCCACGCGGGTGGCGCAGTTCGGTGACCCGGGTCAGCGCGGGCACGGCACCGGCGTGCCGCTTCGGCTTCAGATAGGCGGCGGCGCGGCGGCCGTAGTGCCGGGCGGCGACGGCGACGGCCTGCACCTCCTCGTGGGCGTGCAGCCGGGCCTTGCCGGTCTCCAGCTGGATCAGGTCGAGGACCTCGGCCTGGCGTTCGAGGATCAGGTCGTGGAAGCGGAGCAGCACGGCGGCCCGCTGCCGCAGCGGCACCTGCGCCCACACGGCCTGTGCGGCGCGCGCCGTCTCGAAGGCGCTCGCGACGTCCTCGGGCGTGGACTCGGGCAGATCGGCCAGCTTCTCGCCGGTGAACGGTGTGTGGTTGGCGGTCCGTCCGGAGCCCGGCACGCCCTTGGTGAGCCGGGCGACCAGCGCCGGGGTGACCACGTCGGCGGCACCGCGGGTGCCCGCCGGGGCGGGGGCGAGGGGGTTGGTGCCGGGTCGGCCGGTCTGTCCGGTCTCTGCCAGGGCCTGCGCGTCCGTCATGAGGCGCAGAGTATGCCGGGGCGCGGGGTTTGTGTACCCGTCGGTAATGGGGATTCACCGACTGCACACAGCACGCCAGTGAACGCTGGCAACAAACGCCCTGATCAGGGCGTAGTTCGGAGCGGAACGGAGGTCGGTCAGTCGTTTCCGATCTCCAGGCGGTCACGCGCGCCCTCGAACACCGCGGCGCCCTGCCGCTCGTGTGCCCCGCTCCGGGGCATGTCGACGCGCAGGCTGTACATGCGCCCGTCGTCGGTGCGGACCAGCAGCTCCAGCGCGCGGGCCGGGGAGCCGTCCCCGCGCCGGTACGTGGTGTCGGCGACGACCGCCTCATGGCCCTGGACGGTGGTGCGGGCGTAACGCGTGCGCTCGCCGTCCCACCCCTCGCGCGCCTGCCGCGCCCGGCTCATCGGGGAGCCCGGAGCGGTGTCCCACTGCGTGAAGCGGACCCGCACCGACGCGTCGGCGTCCGCGTCCGCGTAGACCACGACCCGCGGCGGATCGGCGGCACCGCCACGCCGCTCGGACACCTCGTAGCGGGCCGGGAGGACGAGGACGGCGTGCATGCCCTCCTCGCGATGCCGCGCCCAGCCGTCCGGGGTGCCGGCGGTGGCGTCGGGCAGCAGGACGACACCGAGGCAGAGGGCGGTGAGGAGAAGGGTGCCGAGGAAGGCGAGGGCGGCGGGGCGGTGGAGGAGGTGACGGGGTGGGTGCGGGGGGCGCGGGTGGGACAGCGGGGCCGCGGGCCCGGGTGGCGTGCCCGCCTCGGCGTTCCCTGTGCCACCCGCGCCCTCGGACACGGCTTCCGGCCCGGAACCCCGGACAGCCTCCGGCACGGCATCCCGGACGACGTCCGGCGCGGAATTGCGTACGGCCTCCGCCACCGAACCCCGTACGACCGCCTCCCCGGCCACCGCCCCCAACTCCCCCGCGGCCTCCGCCGCCCCCGGCCGCCGCTCCGGGTCCGGGTCCAGCAGCCGAGTGATCAGCGCGTCCAGCGGCCCCCCGTCCTCGACCGCCGCGCGCAGCAGCGCCCCCAGGGACCACAGGTCGGACGCCGGGCCCGCGCCGCGCCCGGACATCCGCTCGGGGGCGACGAACCGGGCGTCGGCGTCCCGGCCGCCCGTGATGCCGAAGTCGGTGAGGACGACCCGGCCGGTGCCGGACTCGACCAGGACGTTGGCGGGCCTGAGGTCGCGGTGGACGATGCCCACGGAGTGCGCGGCGCGCAGCGCGCCCAGTACGGCGAGGCCGATCCGGGCGGCTTCGGGCGGGTCGAGCGGGCCGCGTGCGACCAGTGCGCGCAGGGGCTCGCCCCGCACCAGCTCCATGACGATCCAGGGGAGCCCGTCCGCCCCGTCCCCCTCCTCCACCACCACGTCGTGGACGGACACGGCCGAGGGATGGTCGACGCGGGCGGCGGCACGGGCCTCGCGGTAGAGCCGGTGGGCGGCGCGCCGGTACTCGTCGTCCTCGGGGTTCCCGGGATCGCCGGGTAACCGGGGCTCCTTCACGGCGACCTCACGGTCCGTCCGCTCGTCGTACGCGCGCCAGACGGTGCCCGCGGCGCCGGTGCCGAGGGGTTCGGCCAGCCGGTAGCGACCGCCGACCAGCCGTCCGTCGCTCTGGTGTGTTCGACCGTCAGTCATGGGCTAGAGGTTCTTGACGTCCCAGTTCTCGAGTACCGTCCGCGCGATCTCACGGCCCTCGGCGGCGAAGTGACCGGTGGCGGGGCCGTCGATCGAGAGCCGGTACAGGTCGCCGTTGCCCGCCACGTAGTAGTAGATGCGGTATTCGCGCTCGCGGGGGTTGTTGGTGTCGTTGGTCGTGTAGACGATCGTGTTCTCGGCGGCCTTCTTCTCCTGGTACGTCGTCTCCTTGGGCTCGCCCTTCGGGGCGGGCTCGGCGGCGATGTTCCAGCCGTACTCGCCGTCCTTGAGCGTCTCCCAGTCCGCGTACGCCTGGTCGAGGGCCCGGGTGGGAAGCTTGCCGTCCGCGTCGTCCTTCTTGATGTCCCGGTCGGCGACGACCGTCATCAGCCCGCTCGGGTCGGCGAACGACACGACCGTCCCGTCCGAGTCCTCAGCGGGCGGCAGCTTCTCGAACCCCTCGGGCAGGGCGAGACTGACGGCCACCTTCTCGCCGAGGTCGTCGTGCCGCTTCCACCCGTCGGGCAGCGGCCCCGCGAACGGATCGGCGATCACCAGATACGCCGTCACCGCCGCCGCGGCCACCACCGCGCCGAGCCCGAGCAGGGTCTTGCGGCCGATCCGGACACCGGAGGGCCGGGAGCCACCGGCACCGGGCTCGGCGAGGGTGACGACCCGCGTCGGCGCGGGCGCCGGAGGGTTCGCGGTGGTCTCCAGCAGGGCCCGCACCTGGGCCGCGTTGGGGCGGCGCGCCGGGTCCTTCTGGAGCAGGCCGTTGATGGCGTCGGCGAGCGGGCCCCGCGCGGACGCGGGCGGCGCGGGTGTGGCGTTGAGGACGGACTGGAGGGTGGCGGGCGTGTTGCTGCGCCGGAACGGCGACACGCCCTCCGTCGCCGCGTAGAGGACGACGCCCAGCGACCACAGGTCGGAGGCGGGTCCGGGGCGCTGGCCGAGGACGCGTTCCGGGGCGATGTACTCGGGCGAGCCGACGAAGCCGCCGGTGTCGGTGAGGTTGGTCTCGCCCTCGATCTGGGCGATGCCGAAGTCGGTGAGGACGACGCGGTCGTGCCGTCCGAGCAGCACGTTGTCCGGCTTGACGTCACGGTGCAGGATGCCCGCTGCGTGCGCGGCCTCCAGCGCGCCGAGCACTTCGAGGCCGATGCGGGCGGCCTCGCGGGCGTCGAGCGTGCCCTCTTGGAGGGCGGCGCCGAGGGAACGTCCCTGCACCAGCTCCATGACGATCCACGGCTGGCCGTCCACGACCGCGACGTCATGCACGTTGACCACGGCCGGGTGGTCGAGCCGGGCCGCGGCGCGGGCCTCGCGGCGCATGCGCTCGAAGGCGTTGGCCCGTTCACGCTCGGGAAGATGGTCCGGAACACGCGGCTCCTTGACCGCGACCTCCCGGTCCACCGTCTCGTCCTTGGCGCGCCAGACCGTGCCCATGCCGCCGTGTCCGAGCTTGGCGAGGAGCCGGTAGCGACCGGCGATGAGCCGCCCGGCACCGGGATCGGCGGCGGGCGCGGCGGGCGCGGCGGATGCGACTGGGGCGGCTGGAGCGGCTGGGGCGCCGCTTCCCGGCTGCGGCGGCACGACCTGGGTGGGCGCCGCGTAGGGGTTGTCGGGGTGGGGCTGGGCCGCCCCCGCGGGCGGGTTCGGCGGTTGCAGACCGAAACTCGTCGGCTCGTCGGCCCCGTAGCGGGCTCCCCCGTGGCTGTTCATGGGTTCATGCATATCGCGCCGGGTGGCACCGTAGCCACTTCGAACGCTTTGCGGTCACAGACCCGTGACTCAGCCTGCCACTTATCTCCCATTTATGCCCGTAGCGCTGTCGGTCGGGGAGGCGGAGGACGGCGAAGACGGCACGGACACCGAGGGGACCGAGGGCGCCCGGGACGAGGGCGCCGACGTCTTCGTCACGGTCGTCACCGTCCCGGGCGGTGTCGGCCCCACCGGCGTCCCGCCCCCGCCGACCAGCAGCGCGACCGCCGACACGCCAGCCACCGCGACCGCCGCCACCAGCACCACCGCCGCCAGCACACTGCGACGCGCCCGCCCCTCCCGCCCCGCGTCGCCATCACCCGCCCCCGGCCCCGGAGGAGGCGCCAGCCCCGGCCCCGGCCACGCCGCCCGCCCCGTCTCCCGGAACTCCCGCAGCAGCCGCTCCGCCTGCCCCGCGTCCAGCCGCCGCTCCGGGTCCCGCTCCAACAGTCCCTGTACGACGGGCAGCAGCGGCCCGGCCTGCACGGGCGGCCGGATCTCGTCGGACACCACGGCGTGCAGCACACCGCCCAACGAGTCCCGGTGGAACGGCGACCGCCCGCTCAGCACCGCGCACAGCAGCGCGCCCAGCGACCACAGGTCGGCGGCGGGAGTGGTGCCGCCCCCGGACATCCGCTCGGGCGCGGTGTACTCGGGTGAGCCGACGAAGGTGCCGCTCTCGGTGAGCGTGGTGGCGCCGGGGATCTGGGCGACCCCGAAGTCGGTGAGGACGACCCGCTCGGTGCCGTTCTCGACCAGGACGTTGGCGGGCTTGAGGTCGCGGTGCAGGATCCCGGCGGCGTGCGCGGTGCGCAGCGCGCCGAGCAGGCCGATGCCGATCCGGGCGGCCTCGGCCGCGTCGACCGGCCCGCGTGCGGCGACCCGGTCGGCGAGGGACACGCCGTCCACGAACTCCATGACCATGTAGAGGCCTTCGTCGTGCTCCACGACGTCGTGGACGACGATGACGTGCGGGTGGCGCAGCCGGGCCACGGCACGCGCCTCGCGCAGGGTGCGCTCCCGCTGCCGCCGGGCCTCGTCGGCCGTGAGGGAGGGGTCGACGAACAGTTCCTTGACCGCGACCCGGCGGCCGAGCAGCCGGTCGGTGGCCCGCCAGACGACGCCCATGCCGCCGCGCCCGAGCGTGCCCTCCAGCCGGTAACGGCCCGCTATGACACGCCCGTCCGACCCCTCGGTCACCATGCGCCTCATCATGCCGCAGCCCAGGTCACCGGTTCCGGGGCGCGCGGCCGGGGTTGGCCGACAACCGACGCCCGTCGCCGGCTCCGGTCGGGACTACGACACGCCCGGCCGCCACCCCTGCAACACGCTGGTGAACCACTCGCGTGTCGTCGCCCAGTCCTCCTCCGCCGAGGACATGTAGATCGCGTACTCGGTGCCGTCCCGGCCGAAGTAGATCTGTTCGATGGCGTGCCGCGGCCCGGGGAACGGCGTGTCCTTGGCCAGCGCGGTCCAGGTCCACTCCCACAGCGCGCCGGGCCGGTCCCGGTAGACGTTCTCCTCCAGGGTCACCCGCTGGTAGGCGACGAGCCGCTGGAGCTGCTCCTCCAGGTCGAGCTGGTGCTCGTAGGCGCTGCTGAAGTCCGGGCTGGCGTCGACGGCGATCCGGATGAACGTCCGGCCGCCGTCGGGCGTGTAGTCGACCTGGAGGGCGTCGACCTCCACCCGCTGCCACTCCGGCCCGGGCAGCGCCAGACTGAACCCCCGCGGGTCCTCCTTGCGCACCCAGCCGTCCGGCAGCGGCCCCTGGTTGCCCTCGGAGGCGCTGGGGTCCGGCGACGGCGAACCCGTCGCGGACGACGTGGGCGAGGGCGAGGCCGTGGGCGACACGGACGCCCTCGTGTCCCCGCCCTGCCGCCGGTCCTGGTCCCACGCCATGATCCCGACCGCCGTACCCCCGCCGACCAGCGCGGCGAGTACGACGACCAGGGTGAGCGTGCGCAGCCGCGGCCGCCGGGACCGCTCGGGCGGCGGGGCCCCGGGCGTCGTCGACATCGTGTGGGCCCGCGTGTCGGGGACGTACGGGGTCCCGGTGGTGCCGGTCGGGTGGACGGTCCCCGCGGTCTGCGGGAAGGCCGCGGCGCCCGGCGGGAAGGTCGCGGTCGGCGGCACGGCGTGGCCGGTGGGCACGTACCCCTGCGCCTCGCGCGGCTGCCGCCCCTCCGCCGCCTCGGCCAGCATCCGCTCGGCGGCGGCCGAGTCGGGCCGTTCGGCCGGATCCTTGCGCAGCAGCGCGGTGATGACGGGCCCGAGCGGACCGGCGTGGTGCGCCGCGGCTGCGTCCTCCTCGACGACGGCCTGCATGGTGGACAGCGGCGAGGTGCGCCGGAACGGCGACCTGCCCTCCACCGCGGTGTAGAGCGTCGCGCCGAGCGCCCACAGGTCGGAGGCGGGGCCGGGATCGTGGCCGCGGATCCGCTCGGGGGCCAGGTAGTCGACCGAGCCGACGACCTCCCCGGTGCGGGTGATGGTGTTGTCGCCCTCGATCTGCGCGATGCCGAAGTCGGTGAGCAGGACGCGGCCGTCACGGGCCAGCAGGACGTTGCCGGGCTTGATGTCGCGGTGCAGGACACCGGCGGCGTGCGCGGCGCGCAGGGCGCGCAGCACCCACAGGCCGATCCGGGCGGCCTCGGCCGGTTCCATCCGGCCGTCGTCCTTGACGGCGTCGGCCAGCGAGCGGCCCTCGACCAGTTCCATCACGAGCCACGGGCGGCCGTCGTGGTCGAGCACGTCGTGCACGGTGACGACGGCGGAGTGGTTGATCCGCGCGGCGGCGCGCGCCTCCGCGCGGGTGCGGGCGAGCAGGCGCTCCTGGTCGCTCTCCGACACATAGAGCGCGGCCGTCAGCTCCTTGATGGCGACGGCACGGTGCAGCACCTCGTCGTGGGCGCGCCACACGCGGCCCATGCCGCCGCTGCCGATGATGTCGGCCAGCCGGTAGCGGCCCGCGACGAGCGGGCCCTGCATCTGATCCACGTTTCCCCGCAATGTTCTTGACAGGTTCAGGTTAGGGACCCTCCCCGGCCCGGGGAACCTGCGCGCGGCCATGGAGACCGCACTGTGACGGTTGTCGCTTTCCGTGACGGACGGGAACCAAAACGGGAGTTGACCGCAGGTGTACCGGGGATGTTCGGTCAGTGACCCGAAGGGGCGGCCGGAGCCCTGACGACGGTCAGCCGGTGACCTGATAGGTGGCCGACGCCTGCTCGAACAGCCGCGTCACCTCGTCCCGTTCGGTCTCCGGGCCGCGCACCTGCACCACGTGGTAGCGGTCGCCGACGAGGATCGCGAGGTTGCGCACGTACACCTCGGCGCCCTCACCGTCACTCCAGGTGAACTGCCCCTCGGCCATGGACCGCTCGCCCACCTCGATCGACTTCATCCCGGAGGCGGTGGCCCAGCTGGACTCCCGGTACGGCTGCAACTCCCGCTCGCGCTCGCGCTGGTACGTCATCGGGTCGGTGCCGTACTCGCCCGTCCCGTCCCGCCCGGGGACGACGATCAGCCGGAAGGCGCCGCGTGAGTAGACGACCTGCCCGTCACCGTTCTTCGGGGCGCGCTGCCAGCCCTTCGCGACGGCGATCCGGAAGCCCTCCACGTCCGAGCGCAGTTCGAAGCCCTCGGCGACATCGGGGCCGGTGGTCTGCGTCTGGCCCGCCGACCCGTCGGGGTCCCCGCTGGCGGCGGGCGGCGCCGTCTGGTCGGGCCTGGGCTCACTGCTGGCCTCCGGGGTGGGATCGACGGGCGCCTGGCTCACCTCGCCCGCCACGCCGGTCCGCTCGGTCCCGCCCGCGCCGCTGTCCGCCTTCGGCATGAACAGCATGGCGTACGCGATCGCCCCGGCCAGCGCCAGCAGGACCAGCACCAGCAGCGTCCGGCCGAGGGCGCGCGGCGAGCGGGACTTCTGCTTGCCCCGCTTGTGCCGCCCGTGCGTCGCGGGCAGCCCGGCACGCCGTCGGCGCACCAGCTCGCCCCGGCGGCGTACGACGGGCAGACGGCTCGTCTCCACCGGCGGCGCGGCGACGACGTTCAGCCCGGCGTCCGGCTCCGGCGCCGACCGCACCAGCGACCGCAGCCAGCCCCGCAGCTCCTCGAAGTCGAGCCGCTCGGTGGGGTCCTGACGCAGCAGCGACTCCACGACCGGCCGCAGCGGACCGCACTCCTCGGCGAAGGCGGGCGGCTCGGCGCACACCATCTGCACCAGTTCGGCCGTCGACTCCTCCGGATACGGCGCATGCCCCTGTACGGCCCTGAAGAGCAGCGCGCCGAGCGCCCACAGGTCGGTCTGGGGGCCGATCGGCGGGGCCAGCTGCCAGTTCTCGTGCACGGGTCCGGCCTGCTCGGGCGCCCACCGCTCGGTGACCGGCCCGACGACCGCCATCCGCGCCTGCCGGGCCCGCTCGGCGTCCAGCGCGGTGGCGGGCCCGCGCCGCACGGGCGCCCCGGCGACCAGGTCGTCCCAGCGGCTCGACGTCCCGGCCCCACCCGCGGCGGCCCCCGAGGGCAGCGCGGTGCGCCCCTGCACGGGCCCGAGCGCGGGCTGACCCGGCACTTGACCCGGCGCTTGACGTGACGCTTGGCCCGGTGACTGGCCCGGCACATGCCCCGGCGCCAAGGGACCCTGAGGCGCCTGCGGCACCTGGGGAACGGGCGGGACGGGCGGCACCTGGGTCAGCCCGTTGCCCTGCCCGTTGCCCTGCCCGTTGTGGTACCCGAAGCTCTGCCCGTTGTGCTGGCCCGTGTGCTGGCCGGTGTTCTGCCCGTTGTGCTGGCCGGCGCTCTGCCCGGTGTTCTGCGTCGGGAAGCCCGGCACGCCCTCCGGTGCCGTACGGCGCGGCGCGGCCCCGTGCCAGGACGTCGCACCGACGCCGTAGGGGTCGGCGATCTGCCCCGGCGGCGAGGCGACCTCGGGCTCGGCACCCGCGGTGTACGAAGGTGCCGCCGGGCCGCCCTCGGACGCGGGCCGGGCACCCGGCAGCGCCGCGCGTCCGTTCTGCGCCTCCTGCACCCGGGCGGCCGCCCGCGCGCCCGCCCGGTACGCGGCGATCGCCCCGGCCCGCGCGGCCCGGATGTCGCCGCCGCCGCTGCCGCTCTCCGGCGTCCGGCGCGCCACCGCGGCCGAGGCACCCGCACCGCTCCCGCCACCGGCGCCCTCCGCACCGGCCACCGGCAGCCGCCCGGCCGCCCGCGCCTCGATCGCGGCCCGCCGCGCCGCCTCGGGGTCCGCACCGGGCGAACCGGCGGGCCCGGGGGCACCCGCGACCGGACCAGGCGCCTCGACGCCCCCTGCCGGGCCGTCGTCCTCCGGAGGCACCGGGTCGTACCCGCACAGCGCCTCCTCCGCCGCCCCGGCCGCCAGACCGGTCAGCATGACCCGCCCGTCGTCGCAGACGAGGACCGTGCGCGCGGTGACGTTGCGGTGCACCCAGCCGTGGGCGTGCAGCACCCGCAGGGCCATCAGCACGTCGGACGCCACCTCGGCCGCCCGGTACGGAGTCAGCGGCTTCTCGGCGAGCAGCGCGGCCAGCGGCCGGGCCGCGACCAGTTCGCTGACGATCCACAGCGAACCGCCCTCGGCGAACACGTCGAAGACCTGGTCGAGCCGGGGGTGGTCGGGTATCCGGGCCGCGGCCTGCGCCGCCTCCATCGCCCGGCGCACGACCGGATCGGTGGGCCTGCGCGTGCCGCCGCGCGCCGCGGGCCGACGGGCCGCCGGGCCCCTGTCACGCCGGGTGAAACCGTCGGGCAGCCCCTCGGCGTCGAGCACCTCGGCCTCGACGACCTCGGGCAACGGCACCTGACGGACCAGCACCTCCTGTCCGCTGTAGGTGTCGAAGGCCCGGCTCTCGGTGAGTTCGTACTCGTCGGAGGGCGGCAGCGGCAGGCGGTAGCGGTCGGCGAGTACCCGGCCCGCATAGTCGTCCACGTTGGCCTCCCCCGGCCGCCCGGCTGGTCAATTCCGTTCGTCTGGCGCCCCGTTCCGGAGTCTTTCCGGATGCGTACGGTTCGCAACCACTCACGATACGTGCCGGAGGCAACCCGCAATGAGGGGATGCGAGATCTCAGGCCTCAAACCTGGTGTTCGCCCCGTTCAGGACTTCGGTTCGAAGGACTTCGTGAGTGTCCGCCATGTACTCCTTCGCAACTCGCTGCCCCATTCAGCGGCCTGGGCGGTGTACATCAGCGCGTAGCCCTGTGTGTCGTTGACGACGAAACCACGGTCGATCGTCCGGTACTTCGTCCCACCGTCGACGTAGGTGAACTCCCAGTCGGCGGTGTTCCAGCCGCGGTAGTCCACCTCCTCTATCCGGATCCGGTCGTACTGCGAGCGCGTCATGTAGCGCTCCTGGCTCTCCCAGTCCGCGACCGGGTCACCCTTGGGCGTGGACGTCCAGGCCACCAGCAGCTTCTGTCCGTCCGGTCCGGTGAAGCGGTCCCCGGCCGCGTCGGACGACCGGTACTTCCACCCGTCGGGAAGCCCGATCGAGTACCCCTGACCGCCCCGGTACGTCGACTTGGCGCCGTCGTCGGCGTCGTCGTCCTTGGAGCTGCCGGAGTCGTCCGAGCCGGAGTCGTCGGAGTCGTCCGACTTCCCGGAGTCGTCCGAGGAGTCCTCTGAGTCCGCCGTACCGCCCGGCGCGTCGGCGTCCCCGGTCGGCGACTCGGCGCCGTCCGTGCCGACCCCGCCGACCGCGTCGTCCTCGTCGCCCTTGGTGTCACCGCTGGCCCCGGCGCTGGCGACCGCGCCCCCGCCCCCACGGGACTGCTTCTCGTCGTCGCCGCCGAGCGTGAGCGCCAGGACGGTGCCGAGCACGGCGAGCACCACGGCCACCACGATGATCACCAGCGTCCGCCGCGGCACCACATCGGTCAGCGACGCCTTGGGCACCGGCCGGGGCGCCACATCCGGCGGCGGCGTCATCACGGGCCACCCGGAACTGCGCCCACCGGACCCCGCGGCCGAGGCCGGAGAAACCCCCGCCTCCGGGGAGGTCGTCGTCGAGGCCGCCGCACCCGTCGCCACGGCGGCCTTGCGCGTCCCACGCAGTGCCCCCCGCAGCCGCTCGCCCGCCTCCTGGGCCCGCCGCCCACCGCGGCCCCCCGAACTCCCGCCGCCCGCGGGCCCGTCCGGCTGCGGCGGCAGCGGTACGACCTTGGTGGCGTCCACGGGCACGGCCGCCGCCGGTTCGGGGGCGTGGATGACGGCGTTGAGCAGCGCGCGGGCGCCCGCGTCGTCGAGCCGTTCCGCCGGGTCCTTGTTGAGCAGGCCGTAGATGACGTCCCGCAGCGGGCCCGCGTTCCTCGGCTCCTCCAGCGGCTCGGTCATCACCGCGGTGAGCGTGGCGATGGCGGAGCCCTTGTCGTACGGCGGGGTGCCCTCCACGGCGGCGTACAGCAGTCCGCCGAGCGACCAGAGGTCGGCGGCCGGGCCGGGCTTGTGGCCGCGGGCGCGCTCCGGGGAGATGTAGGACGGGGCGCCGACGAGCATGCCGGTGGAGGTGATGGAGGGGTCGCCCTCGACCTGGGCGATGCCGAAGTCGGTGAGCACCACCCGGCCGTCGTCCGCGATCAGCACGTTGGACGGCTTCACGTCGCGGTGCAGGATGCCCTCGCGGTGCGCCGAGCGCAGCACGTCGAGGACGGCGAGGCCCACCTCGGCGGCCCGCCGGGGTTCCAGCAGTCCGTCCTCCCGGATGACCTCGGCGAGCGACTTGCCCTCGACGAGTTCCATCACGATCCAGGGCCGGTCGTCCTCCTGGACGACGTCGAAGACCGTCACCGCGCTGTTGTTGCGGATCCGCGCGATGGCCTTGGCCTCGCGCAGGGTCCGGGTGATCAGCCGGCGCTTCTCCTCCTCGTCGATGTTCGACGGGAACCGCAGCTCCTTGACGGCGACCGTGCGGCCGAGGGTTTCGTCCTCCGCCCGCCACACCGTGCCCATACCGCCGCGGCCGAGCACTTTGCCCAGCCGGTACCGCCCGGCGAGGAGACGCTCGTGGTTGTCCTGACGAGTCTCCTGACGGGATGTCCCCGCCCGCTCCGCCTCCGACATGCGTCCCCTCATGCAACCCGCCCTGACAGAGCCTCCATTGTCCCCTACCCGACAAGTGCTCGACGCCCAGGGTGGCCCTCGGGCCCCACCCGCCCCAGGACTCCTCCAAGGCGCCCGGAATCACCCGCTCCGGGGGCGGCTTCACGCCTACAGCGGGACGATGTCCGGCGCCCCCAGCCGCGCCGCGTCCGCCGTCAGGTCGTCGGGCTGGCGCTGGGACTCGCGCTCGGCCTCCACCCGCTTGTCGTAGTGCTCTATCTCCCGCTCGATGTGGTCCTTGTCCCAGCCCAGCACCGGCGCCATCAGCTCCGCCGCCTCCCGGGCGCACCGGGTGCCCCGGTCGAAGGTCTCGATGGAGATGCGGGTGCGCCGGGTGAGGACGTCGTCCAGGTGCCGGGCGCCCTCGTGCGAGGCGGCGTACACCACCTCGGCGCGCAGGTAGTCGTCGGCCGATTTCAGCGGTTCGCCCAGCGAGGGTTCGGCGGCGATGAGTTGGAGGACCTCCTCGGCCAGCGAACCGTAGCGGTTGAGCAGGTGTTCCACGCGCACCACGTGCAGGCCGGTGCGGGCGGCGGTGCGCGCCCGCGCGTTCCACAGCGCCCGGTACCCCTCGGCGCCCAGCAGCGGCACGTCCTCCGTGACGCACTCGGCGACCCGCAGGTCGAGCCCGTGCACGGCCTCGTCGACGGCGTCCTTGGCCATCACCCGGTACGTCGTGTACTTGCCGCCCGCGACGACCACCAGACCCGGCACCGGGTGGGCGACGGTGTGCTCGCGGGAGAGCTTGCTGGTGGCGTCGGACTCACCGGCGAGCAGGGGGCGCAGTCCGGCGTAGACGCCCTGGACGTCGTCGCGGGTGAGCGGCACCGCGAGCACGGAGTTGACATGCTCCAGCAGGTAGTCGATGTCGGCGCTGGAGGCGGCGGGGTGGGCCTTGTCGAGGTCCCAGTCGGTGTCGGTGGTGCCGATGATCCAGTGCCGTCCCCAGGGGATGACGAACAGCACGGACTTCTCGGTGCGCAGGATCAGCCCGGTGGTGGAGTGGATGCGGTCCTTGGGCACGACCAGGTGGATGCCCTTGGAGGCGCGGACGTGGAACTGCCCCCGCTCGCCCACCATGGCCTGGGTGTCGTCGGTCCACACGCCGGTGGCATTGACGACCTGTTTGGCGCGGATCTCGTACTCGCCGCCCGCCTCGGCGTCCTGGACCCGGGCGCCCACGACCCGCTCGCCCTCGCGCAGGAACCCGGTGACCCGGGCCCGGTTGGCGGCCTTGGCGCCGTACGCCGCGGCGGTGCGCACCAGGGTGGCCACGAAGCGGGCGTCGTCCATCTGGGCGTCGTAGTACTGGAGCGCCCCGACCAGCGCGTCCTTCTTCAAGGCGGGCGCCACCCGCAGGGCGTGACGCCGGCTCAGGTGGCGGTGCACGGGCAGCCCCCGGCCATGCCCGCGGGCCATCGACATGGCGTCGTAGAGGGCGACGCCCGAGCCCGCGTACAGCCGCTCCCAGCCCTTGTGCTGGAGGGGGTAGAGGAAGGGCACCGGTTTCACCAGGTGCGGGGCGAGCCGCTCCAGCAGCAGGCCGCGCTCCTTGAGCGCCTCGCGGACGAGCGCGAAGTCGAGCATCTCCAGATAGCGCAGGCCGCCGTGGATCAGCTTGCTGGACCTGCTGGAGGTGCCCGACGCCCAGTCACGCGCCTCCACCAGACCGGTGGACAGGCCGCGGGTGACGGCGTCGAGCGCGGTGCCCGCACCGACCACGCCCGCGCCCACGACCAGTACGTCCAGCTCGCGCTCGGCCATGGCCGCGAGTGACTCGGCGCGCTGCGCCGGTCCCAGTGTCCCTGTCCTCACCGCTGCCTCCCGCTCTCGGTCGCGTCGGCCACACCCGTGCGGCGGGGCCCGGTCCGATCTCCCTGCCCCAAATTCTGACCGGCTTGCCCGACTTCAGCCACCAGTCACCCCCAGCCTGTGGATAACCCCGACGGAAACACGCCCACCCAATCCCGCAAATCGGTCATATTTACTCCTAGTGTGACATTGCGCTAGCTCGTTCTGTCCACACGGCTTGCGCACCTGTCCCGCTTCGGCTACTGGGAAGGACGGCCCACTCCATGCCCGCAGATCTCGCCGTCATCGGACTCGGCCCCCTCGGCCTGCCGCTGGCACAGGCCGCGGTCGCCGCCGGCATCCCCACCGTCGGCTACCGCACCGGGCCCGAGGCCGGATCGCTCAGCCCCGCCGAACTGCGCCGGATGCTCTCGGGGGGCTTCCGGCACGCCGTGGGACCGGCCGAGCTGGGCCGGGTGCGCACCGCCGTCATCTGCGCCCCCACCCCGCGCGGCACCGACGGCGACCTCGACCTCGCCCAGGTGGAGGCCGCCGCCCGCACCCTCGCCGCCCGGCTGCGCCCGCACACCACCGTGATCCTGGAGTCCCCGGTACCGCCCGGCACCACGGAGGACTTCCTGCGCCCCCTCCTCGAAGAGGGCTCCGGGCTGTGCGCGGGCCGCGACTTCCACCTCGCCTACTCGCCCAGCCGCATCGCCCCCGGCAACCGCGACTTCAGTCCGGCCAGCACCCCCAGGGTCATCGGCGGCCTCACCCCCGCCTGCACCGAGTCGGCCGCCGCCTTCTACGGACGGCTCACCGACAAGGTGGTACGCGCGCGTGGCCTGCGCGAGGCCGAGACCGTGCAGGTCCTGGAGACCAACTACCGGCACGTCAACATCGCCCTGGTCAACGAGATGGCCGTCCTCTGCCACGACCTGGGCGTCGACCTGTGGGACGTCATCCGCTGCGCCGAGACAAGGCCCTTCGGCTACCAGGCCTTCCGCCCCGGCCCCGGCGTCGGCGGCCACACCGTCCCGCAGGACCTCGGCGGCCACGCCAGCCGCCCCCTGCGCATGGTGGAACTCGCCGAACAGGTCAACAGCCAGATGCCCCGCTACGTCGTCCAGCGCGCCGCCACCCTCCTCAACGAGCACGGCAAGTCCGCCCGCGGCGCCCGCGTCCTCCTGCTCGGCGTCACCTACAAGCCCGACCTCGCCGACCAGCAGTCCACCCCCGCCCGCGAGATCGCGCTGCGCCTCATGGACCTGGGCGCCTCGGTCAGCTACCACGACCCCCACGTCCCCGCCTGGAGCGTCACCGACCGCCCCATCCCCCGCGTCGACTCCCTCTACGAGGCCGCCGCCGACGCCGACCTCACGATCCTCCTCCAGCAGCACCGCACGTACGACCTCCAGGGCCTGTCCGTGAAGGCTCAACTACTGCTGGACACCCGGGGAGCCACGCCCACCGGGGCGGCACACCGGCTCTGAAGGGGACACGGAAAAGGGCCGGTCACCCCACCCGGGGCAACCGGCCCTTCCCGGCCGCAGAGCCGTAACGGCTACCGCTTGTGCTGCGAGTCCGCGACCGTCACCTCGACCCGCTGGAACTCCTTCAGCTCGCTGTACCCGGTCGTGGCCATCGCCCGCCGCAGCGCGCCGAAGAAGTTCATCGAACCGTCGGGCGTGTGGGACGGCCCGGTGAGGATCTCCTCGATGGTGCCGACCGTGCCGAGGTCGACCTTCTTGCCGCGGGGCAGCTCCTCGTTGACCGCCTCCATGCCCCAGTGGTGGCCCTGGCCCGGCGCGTCGACCGCACGCGCGAGCGGGGAGCCCATCATCACCGAGTCGGCGCCGCAGGCGATCGCCTTGGGCAGGTCGCCGGACCAGCCGACGCCTCCGTCCGCGATCACGTGGACGTACCGGCCGCCGGACTCGTCCATGTAGTCCCGGCGCGCGGCGGCAACGTCGGCGACCGCGGTGGCCATCGGGACCTGGATGCCGAGGACGTTGCGCGTGGTGTGCGCGGCGCCGCCGCCGAAGCCGACCAGGACGCCCGCGGCGCCGGTGCGCATCAGGTGCAGGGCGGCGGTGTAGGTGGCGCAGCCGCCGACGATCACCGGTACGTCGAGTTCGTAGATGAACTGCTTCAGGTTCAGCGGCTCGGCCGCGCCGGACACGTGCTCCGCGGAGACCGTGGTGCCGCGGATGACGAAGATGTCCACGCCCGCGTCGACGACGGCCTTGGAGAACTGGGCCGTGCGCTGCGGGGAGAGCGCGGCGGCGGTGACGACACCGGAGTCGCGCACCTCCTTCAGGCGCTGCCCGATCAGCTCCTCCTTGATCGGCGCGGCGTAGATCTCCTGGAGGCGCCGGGTCGCGGCCTCGACCGGCAGCCCCACGATCTCGTCGAGCAGCGGCTGCGGGTCCTCGTACCTCGTCCACAGGCCCTCGAGGTTCAGCACACCCAGGCCGCCCAGCTCGCCGATGCGGATGGCGGTGGCCGGGGAGACGACCGAGTCCATGGGGGCGGCCAGGAAGGGCAGCTCGAAGCGGTAGGCGTCGATCTGCCAGGCGATCGAGACCTCCTTCGGGTCCCGCGTACGACGGCTCGGGACGACGGCGATGTCGTCGAAGGCGTACGCCCGGCGGCCGCGCTTGCCGCGCCCGATCTCGATCTCAGTCACTGTCTGTGGCCTTTCCCTGATGCGTTGCAGCGCCTTCCAGTATCCCCGACGGGTACGACGAAGGCGGCCCCGGAACCCTCCGGGACCGCCTCACGCGCGTGTCGTGCCTACTTGTTGCTGTAGTTCGGCGCCTCGACCGTCATCTGGATGTCGTGCGGGTGGCTCTCCTTCAGGCCCGCCGCGGTGATCCGGACGAAGCGGCCCTTGGACTCCATCTCGCCGATGGTGGCGGCGCCCACATAGCCCATGGTCTGGCGCAGACCGCCCACCAGCTGGTGCAGGACGTTGGCGAGCGGACCGCGGTAGGGCACCTGGCCCTCGACGCCCTCGGGGACCAGCTTGTCGTCGGAGGCGACCTCCGCCTGGAAGTAGCGGTCCTTGGAGTACGACCGGCCCTGGCCGCGCGACTGCATGGCGCCCAGCGAGCCCATGCCGCGGTAGGACTTGAACTGCTTGCCGTTGATGAACAGCAGCTCGCCCGGCGACTCCTCGCAGCCCGCCAGCAGACTGCCCAGCATCACCGTGTCGGCGCCGGCGGCCAGCGCCTTGCCGATGTCGCCGGAGTACTGGAGGCCGCCGTCACCGATCACCGGGATGCCCGCGGGCCGGGCCGCGAGGGACGCCTCGTAGATCGCGGTGACCTGCGGGACACCGATGCCGGCGACCACGCGGGTGGTGCAGATCGAGCCGGGGCCGACGCCGACCTTGATGCCGTCCACACCGGCGTCGATCAGGGCCTGGGCGCCGTCACGGGTGGCGATGTTGCCGCCGATCACGTCGACGTTCACGCTCGACTTGATCTTCGACATCCAGCTCAGGGCGTTGCTGTTGTGGCCGTGGGAGGTGTCGACGACCAGGAAGTCCACCCCGGCCGCGGCGAGCGCCTGGGCGCGCTCCAGGGCCTCCGGGCTCGCGCCCACGGCGGCGCCGACGAGCAGCCGTCCCTCGGCGTCCTTGGCGGCGTTGGGGTACTTCTCCGCCTTGACGAAGTCCTTGACCGTGATCAGGCCCTTGAGGACGCCCTCGTCGTCGACGAGCGGCAGCTTCTCGATCTTGTGGCGCCGCAGCAGCTCCATGGCGTCCTGCCCGGAGATGCCGACCTTGCCGGTGACCAGCGGCATCGGCGTCATGACCTCGCGCACCTGACGGCTGCGGTCGCTTTCGAAGGCCATGTCGCGGTTGGTGACGATGCCGAGCAGCTTGCCCGCCGCGTCGGTGACCGGGACACCGCTGATGCGGAACTTGGCGCACAGCGCGTCGGCCTCGGCGAGCGTGGCCTCCGGGTGCACAGTGATCGGGTCGGTGACCATGCCCGACTCGGAGCGCTTCACCAGGTCGACCTGGTTGACCTGGTCCTCGATGGACAGGTTGCGGTGCAGTACGCCGACACCGCCGAGGCGGGCCATCGCGATCGCCATGCGCGACTCGGTGACCTTGTCCATGGCGGCGGACAGCAGCGGGATGTTGACCCGCACGTTGCGGGAGATGTGGGACGAGGTGTCGACCGCGCCCGGGAGCACTTCGGATGCGCCCGGCAGCAGCAGCACGTCGTCGTAGGTCAGCCCGAGTGTCGCGAATTTACCGGGCACTCCGTCGACGTTGGCAGTCATGACACCTTCCCCAAATGGCCTTGATCGGTGCGGATGTCCATGCTAACGGGAACAAGGGGTGTCTCATTCCACGGCCGGGACGCCCTCTGGGCTTCGTATGTTCGTACGGAAACGGCTCACCGCCTGTTCACCGAAGGGGCATCACTGCTCGGCCAGCGCCCGCAGCCGGCTCAGCGCCCGGTGCTGTGCAACGCGCACGGCGCCCGGTGACATTCCCAACATCTGGCCGGTTTCCTCCGCCGTGAGGCCCACCGCGATCCGCAGCAGCAGCAGCTCGCGCTGGTTCTCCGGGAGGTTGGCCAGCAGTTTCTTGGCCCACTCGGCGTCGCTGCTGAGCAGGGCGCGCTCCTCGGGCCCGAGGGAGTCGTCGGGGCGCTCCGGCATCTCGTCGGACGGCACGGCCGTGGAGCCGGGGTGGCGCATCGCGGCCCGCTGGAGGTCGGCGACCTTGTGGGAGGCGATGGCGAAGACGAACGCCTCGAAGGGGCGCCCGGTGTCCCGGTAGCGCGGCAGCGCGAGCAGGACGGCGACACAGACCTCCTGGGCGAGGTCCTCGACGAAGTGCCGGGCGTCGCCCGGGAGCCGGGAGAGCCGCGTCCGGCAGTAGCGCAGCGCGAGGGGGTGGACGTGGGCCAGCAGGTCGTGGGTGGCCTGCTCGTCCCCGTCGACCGCACGATGCACGAGCCCACCGATCGCCCCTGGCGCCTGGGCAGCCTCGTCGTCGCGCATCGGTCCATGGTGCCTTGCGGCCGACCGGTCCGCGGCACCGCCTTCGTCGTTGTGCACCGAAGCGTTATGAGCAGGTGCGCCGGAACTCATCTCCTGCGCCCTCCCCTTCCGCTCGACCGAATCGTCCCCGAGGAACTCCACACCTCAAGGATGCGGCATCCGCGGCGAAACGAGCAGCGGGCCTCCGAGGGGCGGTCCCCGCCGCGCCCCTCAGGGGCGCGGGGCAGCATCGGAACGCGGCTCCGCCGCAGGGCGCCACCAGCCCGGAACGGTCCGCACGAGACCCCTCCCGGACGACGGCGGACGAGTGGCGACCGGCCACTCGTCGCACCGGAGCACTCAGCGAACGAGCCCCCACCGGAAACCGAGCGCCACGGCATGGGCCCGGTCGGACGCCCCGAGCTTCTTGAACAGTCGCCGGGCGTGCGTCTTGACCGTGTCCTCGGAGAGGAACAGCTCCCGGCCGATCTCCGCGTTGGACCGGCCGTGGCTCATGCCCTCCAGGACCTGGATCTCACGCGCGGTGAGCGTCGGGGCGGCGCCCATTTCGGCGGACCGCAGCCGCCGGGGCGCGAGCCGCCAGGTGGGGTCGGCGAGCGCCTGGGTCACCGTGGCCCGCAGTTCCGCGCGGGAGGCGTCCTTGTGCAGATAGCCGCGGGCACCGGCGGCGACCGCGAGGGCCACGCCGTCCAGGTCCTCGGCGACGGTGAGCATGATGATGCGCGCACCGGGGTCGGCGGACAGCAGCCGCCGCACGGTCTCGACGCCGCCCAGACCGGGCATGCGTACGTCCATCAGAATCAGGTCCGAGCGGTCGGCGCCCCAGCGGCGGAGGACTTCCTCGCCGTTGGCCGCGGTCGTCACGCGCTCTACGCCGGGCACGGTCGCGACCGCGCGGCGCAGCGCCTCTCGGGCAAGCGGGGAGTCGTCGCAGACGAGGACGGATGTCATGGCCGTCCTCCGCAGCTGATGCGCGTCACCTTGAGCCTCCAGGCTGGTACGAATCGTCACCTGTGCGGTCGACCGTCTCGGACGCCTGCCCGAGCGCTTGTGTTTTCAACCGCCTCCGCTCTCTCAACGACGGTCACTCGAAAGAGTTACGGGGCTGTGTGCCGTCTTCGGCACTCTACGTGAGGGGACGGACACGGCGCAGACACGCGCGGTAGACCCTCAAGCTTTCATCACAACCATGCCCCATTTAGCCGTATTTCTTCCCATCAGCTGGTGTCTGAGGCTAGATTCGCAATGAGTCATATTTTCATCTCCTTAGATCGTAGTTGTACGGTCGTGGGCACCGTATCCGCCCAGAACGGCTACAAGGGGTCACGCAATGGCAGATTTCTCCCGCCTTCCCGGACCGAACGCGGACCTGTGGGACTGGCAGCTGCTCGCCGCCTGTCGCGGGGTGGACAGCTCGCTCTTCTTTCATCCGGAGGGCGAGCGCGGGGCGGCACGGAGCGCTCGAGAGAACTCGGCCAAAGAGGTCTGCATGAGGTGCCCGGTCCGCGCGCAGTGCGCGGCGCACGCGCTGGCGGTCCGTGAACCGTACGGCGTGTGGGGCGGGTTGACCGAGGACGAGCGCGAGGAGTTGATGGGGCGGGCCCGGCACCGGCTGGTGTCGGCGTCGGCGACCGGTGGACAGGCCGGGGCCTCGAACAACTGAAGGAACGTTTCCGCACCCATCGACACCGACATCGACACCGACATTCGACATGCCGAGAACAACCAGGAACCACCGGGAACGACCGGGAGGAGAGGGCACGCGCACGTGCCCTCTCCTCTTTTCTTCTTCGCCCTGCGCCTGCGTCCTTCGCTAGCGCGCCGCCGCGCGGGTCAACTGGTCAAGCGTCGCCGCCACCGCGGGCACCTGCGCCAGGTCGGGCAGCGTGAGCGCGACGATCTCCCGCCGCACCGCCGGCTCCAGCGTCACCGCGCGGGCCCCCCGCGGCCGTACCGACTCGATGGCCAGCTGGGGCAGGACGGCGACGCCCAGACCGGCGCCCACCAGACCGACCACCGCCGGGTAGTCGTCGGTCGCGAAGTCGATGCGCGGGGTGAAGCCCGCTCCCTCGCAGACCTCCACCAACTGACCGCGGCAGCGCGGGCACCCGGCGATCCACGGCTCCTCGGCGAGTTCGCCGATGGCGACGGACTCCGCGCGCGCCAGCCGGTGCCGCTCGGGGACCAGCGCCACCAGCCGGTCGGTCAGCAGCGGCCGTACCACCAGGTCGTCCCACTCCTCGGCGCCCGCCGCGGCCTCGTAGCGGAAGGCGAGCGCGAGGTCGCAGTCACCCTCGCGCAGCAGCTCCACGGAGTTCGGCGGCTCGGCCTCCTCCAGCGAGACCCGGGTGCCCGGGTGCTCGGCGCGCAGGGCCGCGAGCGCCGTCGGTACGAGCGTGGAACTGCCGCTGGGGAAGGAGACCAGCCGGACCCGCCCGGCGCGCAGCCCGGCGATCGCGGCGACCTCCTCCTCGGCGGCGGTCAGCCCGGCGATGATCCCCGCCGCGTGCCGCACCAGCGCCTCGCCCGCCTGGGTCAGCCGCATCTCCCGGCCGCTGCGCACCAGCAGCGGGGTGCCCACGGACGCCTCCAGCGCCTTCATCTGCTGGCTGACGGCGGGCTGGGTGCAGCCCAGTTCCCGGCCGGCCGCCGAGAAGGAGCCGGTGGTGGCCACCGCGCGCAGCACTCGGAGATGACGGGCCTCGATCACACCAGGAGCATAAGCCAGCCTTGGGTACGGTGACGAATATTGCGTCGACACTTTGGCACCGGTCGCCTACCGTGCCGACATGAAGCTTCTCTCGGTGAACCTCGGCCGGGCCACCGCCGTGCCCTACACGGACCAGCCGGACGGCCTGACCGGCATCGACAAACGCCCGGCGGACGGGCCGATCAGGGTGGCGGCGCCCGGCCCCAAGGGCGTCGGAGGAAGCGGCCTCGCCGGGGACGCCATCTGCCACACCCGGCACCACGGCGGCGACGACCAGGCGGTGTACGCGGTCGCCCGCGAGGACCTCGACGACTGGGAGCGCGAGCTGGGCCGGTCGCTGGCCAACGGCGCCTTCGGCGAGAACCTCACCACCCGCGGCCTCGACGTCTCCGGCGCGCTGATCGGCGAGCGGTGGCGCGTCGGGCCCGAGGTGGTGCTGGAGGTCACCAGCGGCCGGATACCCTGCCGGACCTTCCAGGGCCACATGGGTGAGAAGGGCTGGGTGCGGCGGTTCACGCGGAGGGCGGCGCCGGGCGCGTACCTGCGGGTGATCACGCCGGGTGAGGTCCAGGCGGGCGACCCGGTGGAGATCGTGCACCGGCCGTACCACGACGTGACCGTCGCCCTGTCGTTCCGCGCCGCCACCACCGAGCGGGAGCTGCTGCCGCGGCTGCTCGCCGCGGGCGAGGCGTTGCACCCGGAGGAACTGGCGGCGGCGCGCAGGTACGTCGAGAAGCACGGCGGCTGAACGCGCCGGGTGACTGCCCGTCAAGTACGCCCGGCCCGCTCGCCGTTGTCCGGAAGCGGCCCTCGGCGGCCCGCCGGGCAGCGGACGAGGGCGGTCCGGGTAACTACCCTTGGGCCATGACAACGGCTCTGATTACGGGATCGACCGCGGGGATCGGCGCCGCGTTCGCGCGGCGACTGGCGGCTGACGGGCACAACCTGGTGCTGGTGGCCCGGGACACCAAACGGCTGCGGGAGCAGGCGACCGAGCTGCACGACCGGCACGGCATCGAGGCCGAGGTGGTCACGGCCGACCTGTCGACGGACAAGGGCATCGAGACGGTGGCGGACCGGCTGGGCGACCGCAGGAACCCGGTCGACCTGCTGATCAACAACGCCGGTTTCGGCAACAAGGGCCGCTTCCTCGACGTGTCGATGGCCGACGAGCTGACGATGCTCAAGGTGCACTGCGAGGCGGTGCTGCGGCTGACGTCGGCGGCCGTCGAGGGGATGCGGGAGCGCGGGCGCGGCGGGGTCGTCAACGTGGCGTCGATGGCGGCGTTCGTGCCGCGCGGCACCTACGGGGCGTCCAAGGCGTGGGTCGTGCAGTTCACGCAGGGCGTGGCGCGGGACCTGGGGGACAGCGGGGTGCGGCTGATGGCGCTGTGCCCGGGGTTCGTGCGCACCGAGTTCCACGAGCGGGCCGGGATGGGCACGGACAACATCCCCGGCTGGATGTGGCTGGACGCCGACAAGCTGGTCGCGGCGGCCCTCGCCGACCTGGCCCGCGGCAAGACGGTGTCCATCCCCGACGCCCGGTACAAGACGCTGGCCGGGGTCGTGAAGGTGGTGCCGCGCGGGCTGCTGGGCGGGATCACCTCGAAGACGGGCCGGAAGTACGGGCCGCGGTAGCGGATGCCTCCCCCGGTGGGAAAATGGCTGTGACGAATCAAGGCAAACCGGACCCCGGGCCGGGAGGTGGCGCCATGACCTTCGTACAGCTCATCGACTGTAGGACGAGCCGGTTCGACGAGATGGACCGGCTGATGGACAGGTGGGTCGAGCAGACCAAGGGGAAGCGGACCGCGACGCACGACATGATCGGCAAGGACCGGTCCGACGGGTCCCACTTCGTCGAGATCGTGGAGTTCCCGTCGTACGAGGAGGCGATGGAGAACTCCCGGCTGCCCGAGACGGACCGCATCTTCCAGGAGATGGTGGCCCTCTGCGACGAGCCCCCGACCTTCACGGACCTCGACGTGGTGCGGGACGAGCAGCTCTACAAGGCGACCGCGCGCCGCTTCTTCGACCTGCTGGCGGCGGACACGGCCGAACTGCCGCCGATGGACGAGGTGATGGCCGAGAACTACCACGACCACGACCCGGCCAACGTCGAGGACAACATCGGCATGGACCACATCCGCCGCGAGATGGAGATGTGGCGCGACGCCTTCGACTTCACCTTCGAACTCCACGACCAGATCGCCGACGGCGACCGCGTCTGCAACCGCTTCACCTGGCGGGGCACCCACAAGGGCGACTTCATGGGCATCGCCCCCACCGGCAAGCAGGCGGCCATGACCGGGACGACCATCTTCCGCTTCGGCGAGCACGGAAAGATCGTCGAGGGCTGGTGGCAGTACGACCGCCTTGGCCTGATGGACCAACTGGGGGCGCTGGAGCCGACGGAACTCTGAGCCGCGCGGCAGCAACGGAGACAGCGGTCGCGCCCCAGGAAGGCTTGCCCCTATTAATAGGGGCAAGCTCACCCTTGCCCCACCCCTGTGCCGGCTCCCTGTGCTCCCCCGAACATGGCACCCCGTCTGTCATAGGGGACGACTAGGATTCTGGGCCTGTCATCAGGGGAGGGACAGCACGCCGCAGCGTGTACCGCCCCGGTCCGCCGCCGTCTCCGGAGGTACTCGGTGCCCGCTGCTCCGAAACCGGCTGCCCCCACTCCCCGCGAGCGCTGGTTCCAGCCGCGACGGTCAGGTTTCCGCTGGGAGCAAGAAGGGCTGGACCACCTGCGCGGCCTGATGCCGCGGACCGAGCCCTACCGGGCGTGGGCGACGTTCCAGTTCACCGGTGCGTCGGGACGTGTCAACGAGTGCGACGTGTTGATCGCGGTCCCCGGCGGTGTCTACCTGCTGGAGCTGAAGGGCCATCCCGGCCGGGTCGTGAACCACGGCGACACCTGGCAGTTCCACGGTGACGACCGGGTCCGTACGCTGCGCAATCCTCTTCATCTGACGGACCTGAAAGCCAAGGAGCTGAAGAACCAGCTCGAGCGGGCCGCTCGCAGGCTCGAGATGAACCCCAGGCAGGTCCCCTTCATCAAGCCCGCCGTGTTCCTGCACGACTCAGGGCTGGTCAGCGGCCTGGACGAGTTCCAGCGGACGTCGGTGTACGGCCGGAACGACGGCGCGAGCGGACTGCCGAAGGTGTGGGACGACCTGCTGGGTCGGCCACCGGAGCGGGAGGCCTGGCGCATCACCCCGGTGATCGGTCAGCGACTCGAAACGCTGATGCAGAAGATCGGCATCAGCCACTCAACCGCCCATCTGCGCTTCGGTGACGACTGGAAGCTCCAGCCGCGGGCGCTGGACGCGGGCCCCGAGTGGGAGGACCGGCTGGCCGTCAGGGACGACGGGCTGGTCCAGGAGAGCGGCCGGGTCCGTATCTACCTGGCGGGGCAGAAGGCGTCCGCGGAGCAGCGTGCGAAGGTGGACCGCGCGGCCCGCCGTGAGTACCAGGTGCTCCAGGGCATCAATCACCGCGGCATTGTGCAGGCGGTGCAGATCCGCGAGCACCAGGGCGGGCC
The DNA here is from genome assembly GCF_018070565.1 of Streptomyces sp. B93. Classification (GTDB taxonomy): domain Bacteria; phylum Actinomycetota; class Actinomycetes; order Streptomycetales; family Streptomycetaceae; genus Streptomyces. The sequence continues at coordinate 56,480 of NZ_JAGPXL010000011.1, read as the reverse complement.
CGCGATCCTCTTCCGGCACCGGGAGTCCGACCTGCGCCTGGACGCGTACCTCGACGCGTACGGTGGTCAGCTCTCCCCTGTGATCCGTCTGGACCTGGTCCGGCAGCTCGCCGAGGCGGTCCGCTACGCCCACCACCGCTCCCTGTACCACCGGGCCCTTTCAGCCCGCTCGGTCTACGTCTCGGCGCGTGAGGACGGCAGCGAGCCCATACTGCGGATCGCCGACTGGCAGACCGCGGCCCGCGACTTCGAGACGACCGTGCACCACTCACTGGGGGACACGCCTCTCGACGGCGGTCTGATCGCGGACACGGCGCAGGTGTATCTCGCGCCGGAGACGGATCTGGAGTTCGCCGATCCCGTCGACCTGGACGTCTTCGGTCTCGGTGCCGTCACCTATCTCCTCCTCACGGGTCGCCCACCCGCCGACCGCCGCAGCGCGCTGTTGGAGCGACTGCAGAGCGACGCGGGACTGCACCCCTACGCCGTCAGCGACTCCGTCTCGGCCGCCCTCGACACACTTGTCTTCCGGGCGACGGCGGCGGATGTGCAGGACCGCCTCGCCTCCGTCGACGAGTTCCTGGAGCTGCTGGCCGCCGCCGAAGCGGACGTAGCGGCTCCGGACGTGTCGGGCGGACCCGCCACGGACCCTCTCACGGTGCAGCCGGGGCAGCCGCTGGACGGGGCCTGGACGGTGGCCCGCGTGCTGGGTACCGGTGCGACCGCCCGCGCGCTGCTGGTCCGCCGCACCGGCGACGACGGCGCGGACGACTCACTGCGCGTGTTCAAGGTGGCGCTGGACCGGGAGAAGGACGCCCGGCTCCTCGCGGAGGCGAAGGCGCTACGGGAGGTGGGCGGCGGACGCGTCGTGAAGCTGCTCGCCGAACCGCGCGAAGTGGCGGGCCACACGATCCTGGAGCTGGAGTACGCGGGCGGCTACCGGGGGCCCGACGACCGTGAGCCGGTGAGCCTCGGGTCGCGCCTGCGTGACCAGGGCCCGCTGGGATACGACCAGCTGGAGCGGTTCGGCAACGACCTGTTCGACGCGCTGGACGCGCTCGCGGCCCGCGGGGTGCGGCACCGGGACATCAAGCCCGACAATCTCGGCCTGTTCAAGCGCAGCGACGGTTCGTGGCAGCTGATGCTGTTCGACTTCTCGCTGGCCGACGCCCCCGACCAGGACCTGCACGCGGGGACGCGCGGCTACCTGGACCCGTTCCTGGGCAGCACGGGGCGCTCCCGCTATGACGATCACGCCGAGTGGTACGCCGCCGCGGTCACCCTCCATGAGATGGCCGCGGGCGAGCGGCCCGTCTGGGGAGACGGCCAGGGAGATCCGCGGATGGCCCCCGACGCTGCGCTGCACGTGTCCGCCGAGTTGTTCCCCGCCGCGCTCAGTGACGGTCTGAAGAGGTTCTTCGAGCGTGCGCTGCACCGGGACGCGGAGCAGCGCTACGACAGTCTGCGGCAGTTGCAGGAAGCGTGGCGGGAGGTGTTCCGCGCGGCGGACGCGGCCCGCCCGGCGACGACCCCGGCAACGGTCGGCATGAGTGTGGAGGACGTGGAGGACGCGCGCGAGCAGGCCGCCGAGGCCGCCTCGCTCAGCACTCCGCTCGCCGCCGCGGGGCTGTCGCCCCGGGCTGTCTCGGTCGCCGAGAGCCTAAAGGCGCACACGGTCGAGCAGCTGCTGAACATCCCGCCGCACCACATCTCCCGGGCACGCGGCGCGGGCAACGCGATCCGCAAGGAGCTGAACCGCCGCCACCGTCAGTGGACGCAGGCGCTCCGGCGGCGGGCGGCGGCCGGGAAGCCCGCGGCGGTGGCCCTCGACGCCCCCGAGGAGGCGCTGGAGTCCGTCGACACGCTGGCCGCGCGGCTGACACCGCCGGAGGGTAAGCGGCGCACACGCCCCCGCCCCGACGTGGTCCGGGCGGCACTGCAACTCCCCGGTGCGCTGGAGGCCGGGGAGACGCTGGAGCCGTGGCCCGCGCAGAGTTCGATAGCGCAGTCGCTGCGCATCAGCCAGCCGACCGTGTCGCAGAACCTCCACGTGGCGGTCGAGCAGTGGTCAGCGCTGCCGTGGCTGCGCAGGATTCGCGACGAGCTGGTGGCGATCCTGGCCGACCGGGACCGGGTGTCCACGGCCGAAGAGCTGGCGTCGGAGCTGCGGGCCCGGCACGGCGCGGGCGCCGGTGACGCGGAGGGGGCGCAGGCGCGGGCGCTGGCTGTGGTGCGGGCCGCTGTCGAGACGGAGATCCGCAGACGGGAGGACGAGCAGCCCGGTCCCGACGCCGAGCCGCCCCCGCGGCTGGCCGTCCAGCGCCGGGCCGGGCGGGTCGTGATCGCTCTGGAGGACCAGCCGGGCGCCGACGATCCGACCCCTGCCGAGCTCGCCGACTACGCCGCGGCGCTGGGCGTGCGCGCCGCTGACCTGGCGGGGCGCGATCCGCTGCCCGGACGGACCACGGTGCTGCGGGAGCTGCGCGCTGAGCCCGCCCCTGACGGGATGTCCCCGCTGGCCGACACCCGGCTGGTGGAACTCGCCGCGTCGATGACGGCCGGTGTCGCGGTCTCGCCCCGCCTGGAGCTGTTCCCGCTCTCCCTCAGCCTGCCGCGGGCCCTGCGCATCTCCCAGGCCCCGGCGGGCGTGCGGCCCGAGACCGGGATCAGCACCGGGGACCTGCTGGCGCGGGTACGGGCCCGGTTCCCCGGTCTGGAGGTGCTGGACGAGACGACGTACGTGGAACTGGGCGAGGCCCTGGGCGAGGCGGGGTTCCCGCTCCTCTACGACGCCAACCGGCGCCGGTTCGTACCGCAGTCGCGGGAGGGGGCGGGCAGTCGTCCCGCACTGTCGTCCTCCGTCCTGACGAGCACCGGCTCCCTGTACGCCGCCGCTCAGGGCAGCATCGCCGAGGGCCGGGACCCACGGGAGGTGCTGGCGGCACGGCTCACCGACGCCCGCCGCCGCGGCGGGTTCCTCGCGCTGACGTTGAAGGGCGCGGAGCTGCCGGGCGTCGCCGCGGCTCTGGCGGACCGGTTCGAGGCGACGGACACCTCGCTGAACGGGCTGTTCCTGGACGCCCTGCGGGAGCTGGCCGAGGAGCAGTCGGTGCGCTGGCAGGCCCTGCTGAAGGCGGACGCCAAGTACGCGGCCACCGGCACGCTCGGGGCGGCGCTCGCGTCGTACACCCGGCTCGCGGCGGAGCGGGTGCGTCAGCGACTCCTTGACCTCGCGGAGCATTCCGGGCCGCGGACGGTCCTGCTGGCCCACGAGGCCGGGCTGATCGCGCGCTACTGGGAGGCGGGCGGCCGGGAGCTGGTGGCAGCCCTCCAGCAGGCCGCCCGGCGTCCCGCCGACACACCGCACGGCCTCTGGCTGCTGCTGCCCGCGGAGGACCCGCGGGCCACGCCAACGCTGGACGGCCGGACGGTGGAGGTGGTGGACCGGGCCACGGAGTGGGAGGTGCTGGACGGACTGTTCGTGCGGGAGCTGCGGTCCACGGTGCGGCAGGTCTGACGCCTCGGCCGGGTCGTAGCGGACGCCGATCATCAACCTGCCTGACGCGCAAGGGAGTTGATCGCGATGCGGCTGACAGCCCCGCTGCCGTCCCCCTACCATGTTCAGTCCTGTCGGCTATCTGTAGCGGGGGTGACTGATGGCAGGCACCGTCGTCAGTTCTGCCCAGTCCGGTCACGCGCTACGGGGGGCACCGAGCACGCGGCGCCGCATGCCCGCCGTGCCGCTGTCAAAGCCTCACGCGCCGCTGTCCGCACCACCGCCGGAGACCTGGCCACACTTGGTGGCCCGGTTACGGGACCCCCTCATCGAGGAGTTCTCGGCCGCGTGCCGGGAACTCGTGGCCGCAGACGCCGACTTGTGCGAGATCAGCCCTCGTGATTTCGACATCCAGTTACGCCTTTACGCTCCCTCGGTACTCAGCGCGGGCCATCCCGGCCACTCACTCGAAACACTTTACGACGCTCTGCGACGACAGCTCATCGTGCGTTGCAGCCGTATAGCCGCCTACACCCACGACGCCGACCTCATGGCGAATACGTCACTGCTGATCGGCGGCGGGGAAGCGCGGCGCGACTTCACTGTCCGGCGCCCTGACGGCTCCTCCGTCCGGGTGAGTTTCGACCAGGTACCGGCCGACATCGGACATCTGTACCAGTCAAAGCTGCATTACCTGCTCAGCCCACGGGCCGACACCTTGGTAGAAGTCGGCTGCTACCTCCAGGGCGCCTCGCATCCCATCACCTACCTGGGCTTCTCCGCCTGCGACAGGCCCGGCATCATAGAAGCCCTGCGGCGGCACGACGTTCCGGCGGAGCGCTCCAACTTGCTCGTCCTGACTCGCGCCCTAGGATTGTCCGATACAGCTCGAAACCTGATGAGTTTCACGATCGGACAGGCCGTGAGGTATGTACGAGACATCGGCTGCAAATACATCGTAACGGCATTCAATCCACTCCTCGGATTCACCGGGTCAGCATTACACGCCTCCAATTTCACGCCTTTCGCCACAGCACCGGTAGCGTACTTCTACGACACTCTCGGAAATTACCGAACCCGCCGCCAGTCAGCATCGGACAAACGCGCGGAACGCCGAGCGGGAAACTACCGCAACCTCCTGGTGGCACTCGGCACGGACAGCACGACAAGAAGAGAAATCCGCAAAGTGAAAACCCTCGAACACCTCGCAGAGCCGACGGCCCAGAAGCCCACGCCCTCCGGGGCACGCCCGTCGCTCGCCCTCGCCGACCTGTGGCGCTACCGCTCCCGGCTGGAGGCCGCGTGGTCCGTGCGGACCACCCACCCCAGTTACGCGCGCGAGCCCTTGTCGTCCAAAGGCCAGTGCGGCGTCAGTTCCGTCTGGCTGGCACGCAGGCTGCGGCAGCAGCAGATCGAAGCGACGTACTGCTACGGCCGCCTGCGCTTCGACGACCCGGGCATCTCCTCCGTGGACCACCACTGCTGGATCGAGATCGGCGCCGCGAGCGACCCGTCCCGCCAAGTCGTCGACCTCACGGTCGACCAGGCCGACGGGTACGAGGAGAAGGTGATCTGCCGCCGGTTCGACGAGCTGAGCCGCGACGGCATCCACTACGAGCCGACGACGCGCCTGTCCGTCGACGACCTCCCGAAGGACCGTGTCTGGTCGCGCTACACGCGGCTGGAGGAGTCCATGCGGGAGAAGTGGGGCATCCAGACGCTGTACGACTCGGTCTGAGACCGCGCAGGCGGGCTCGGGGTCACAGGGGGAGGGTCCGTTGAGCACCCAGGTGGAGCGTCCAGAAGTCCTTTTACTGTCCTCGAACCGGCGCCGCCGCTACTCGGAGGACATCCTCACCGCGCTGGCGCTCCCCCGGGGTGCGATCATCCGGTTCCGCTACGAGGCCCGGTACGTGGCCCCTCCGCTCCAGCAGAAGGTCGCCAACGGCAGCGTCCTCGGCGTACAGACCCTCATAGGCTTCATCGCCGACGAGGACTCCCCGACCGACGCCTTCCTGCTCCCGGTCCGGCTCGCCAAGGTCGTGTCCGCCGAGTGCGCGGCCGACATCTTCCGGTTCCGGCTGCGCGTCACCGAACACGTCGACCTGGACGAGTACTCCCTCAACCGGGACGAGATCAGGGCGTCGAGCCGCCGGACCATCGACAAGATCATGGAGGGCAACAACGGGACGTACTACCCCGCCCTCCTGCGGTTTCCGCCGTTCCCCATAGGCACCGGCAGCGACGAGGCGCAGTTATGGATCGGGGTCGCCCGCCGCCTCGCTCTCCACCCCACGTTCGCCAGCGCCTACTTCATGCGTGTGGACCCTCCGGTCCACCTCAAGAGCGCCACCACGTTCACCTTCGACCCGGAGGGCCGTCTCGTCCTCGGCGACATGCAGCCCGCCCGCCTGCCGGTCAGCTTCCACACCGAGCACTACGCGGAGACGCCCAAGATCAGCCTCACCTGCGACACCGACGGCCGCTTCCTCCGCGTCTCCTCCGACGCCTCCCACGACGTCGCCTCCCGCTACGACTCCACCGAGTTCTGGCTCCAGCCCGACGCGTCCTCCTTCGACTCCCTCACCCACGTCACGGTCCGCCTCGGCCCCGATGAGCCAGGTACCACACCCGTCGCCGACGTGGGGCTCCCGGTCGTCGTCAAGCACTCCCGCGTACGCCTGTTCTCCCGGGTCGCCATCAGCGCACTCGGCGCGTGCCTGGTCGCCACCCCGGCCATCCTGGGCCCGGACTCCTCCCTCCCCCTGCGCGTCCTGCTGGCCGTCCTCGGCGCCGCCGCGCTCAGCACGGCCACCATCGTCATGGGCCGCCCCCGCGACTGAGAGGATGGGCACGGGCTATTGGCAGCCTGTGTGCGAGGGGTGAAGGAGTGATCCGTAAGTGACTGCTGAGGGGACGCCGGGGGCGGGGGCCTCGCTCGACCCGGTACGGCTGCTGAAGGATCTCCAGACGCGGGCCCGCCTGCTGGAGGACGACCTGCGCGCCCGCACCGACAGCGAGCCGGAGTTCCGTTCCGCGCTGCACGCCGAGTACGACCGCGCGGTCCGCGCCGAGCGTACGGCGGCCATGTACGAGACCTGGCGGGACGAGCGGGTCGTCCAGATCGCCGCCGCGTGGGTGCTGGCCTGCGTGTTCGTCCGCTTCAGCGAGGACAACGGGCTCATCCCCGACGCCTGGCTCTCCGGCCCCGGTGAGCGGCTGGCGGAGGCCGTGGACCGCCACGACGCGTACTTCCGGGCCCACCCCGAGAAGAACGACCGCGACTGGCTCCTCGCCGCCTTCGACGCGCTCGGCGCTTCCCATCCGACGGCCGCCGGGCTCTTCGACCGTGAGCACAACCCGCTGTACGAGGTGACGCCCTCGTACGAGGCCGCGTCCGCGCTGCTGGCGTTCTGGCGCGAGCGGGGCGCCGACGGCGAGACCGTCCACGACTTCACCGACCCCGACCTGAACACCCGTTTCCTCGGCGACCTCTACCAGGACCTCTCGGAGCATGCCCGCAAGACGTACGCGCTGCTCCAGACGCCGGTGTTCGTGGAGGAGTTCATCCTCGACCTGACCCTCGAACCGGCGGTGGAAGAGTTCGGCCTCACCCCCGCGTGGAAGCACCGGCCCGCAGGGTGGGACGGGGAGGTGTGGGCCGACGGTCCGGGTGGCGAGGAGGTCGTGCGGGGGCTGCGGTGCATCGACCCCGCCTGCGGCTCCGGGCACTTCCTGCTGGGCATCTTCGAACGGCTGCTCACCAAGTGGCGCGAGGCCGAGCCCGGCACGGAGCAGTGGGTCCTCGTCCGGCGTGCGTTGGAATCCGTCCACGGCTCGGACAAGAACCCGTTCGCCGTCGCCATCGCCCGGTTCCGACTGCTGGTCGCCGCGTTGAAGGCGGGCGGTGTGCGGGACCTGACGGCGGCGCCCGGGTTGCCGATCCGGGTGGCGGTCGCCGACTCGCTGCTGCACGGGCGCGGTGCGGAGACGGTGACGGAGGCGCTGGACACCCTGTTCGCGGAGAACGAGCCGTTCTATTACAGGACGGAGGATGTGGAGGAGTACGCGCGGGGGGTGGATCTGCTCGGGAGGGGGTCGTATCACGTGGTGGTGGGGAACCCGCCGTACATCACGGTGAAGGATGCGAGCGAAAATGCGACCTATCGCCGAGCCTACGACGCTTGCTCGGGAACTTACGCACTTTCTATTCCTTTTGCGCAGCGAATCTTTGAACTGGCAGTTAGGTCGGGAGGAAGTCGACGAGACGGTGGCTTCACAGGGCAAATCACGGCCAATTCTTTCATGAAGCGACAGTTCGGGCGACTGCTGATCGAAAAGTTCTTCGCTAAGGTTGACCTCACTCACGTCATTGATACCTCCGGGGCGCACATCCCAGGGCACGGGACACCCACAGTCATCCTGGTGGGCCGAAATAGAAATCAACTGGCTATGTCGCAGGTGCGAGTAGCAATGGGTATTCAAGGGGAGCCAGAACAGCCAAAGGAACCGGCCAACGGTAAGGTTTGGTCTGCGATCGAGCAGCTAATTGGACAGCCAGGTAAGATTTCTCAGTGGGTTAGCGTTGACGACGTGGAAAGGTCACGTCTGGCAAAGCATCCGTGGTCTTTGAGTGGCGGAGGAGCAGCAGAACTGATTCAGCGGCTAAAGAGCGAGGGGGAACTCAGAGGCAGGATTGATCCACCTATCGGGCGCGCTATTCGCGCTGGCGCCGATGACGCCTTCAGCAGACAACGCCCTGTGAAGGTGCTGGAGAGCACAGATGCGTCCGCTCTTCGACCCATTGTGCGCGGCGAAAACGTCCGAGACTGGGGAATGCATAACCTCGGTTTCACTTGGTACCCATATATCGGCAACGGGCAGGTACGAGATGATTTGCAGCACGAACTTTGGCCGCTTCGGACACTACTCGCCGCCCGGCGCACATTTCAAGGAGACATGGCTGCAGCAGGGCGCGCTTGGTGGGAATACATGCAACACACCAAGTCGGCGTACGTAACACCACTCTCAATCACGTTCGCCAACGTTGCCACTCACGTACACTTTGCGGTCGATCGCGGCGGTAAGGTCTTCGACGCTCACGCCCCTGTCATTAAGTTGCCGCCCGGGGCGAGTGAGGAGCGGCATCTGGAGTTGTTGGGGGTGCTTAATTCCTCATCTGCCTGTTTCTGGTTGAAGCAGGTGAGCCAGGGCAAGGGCGGAAGCGGACTCGGACGGGGCCTTCAAGACGAAGAGTGGGAGGAGCGTTACGAGTTCACCGGCACCAAGCTCCAGGAGTTTCCCCTTCCTGGGAAGCTCCCCCTTCCCCTGGCCAAGGAACTCGACGCGCTCGCGCAGCAGTCGGCCGAGCACGAGCCGTCCGCCCGCACCCGCACTGGTGTCCCCACTCGTGCAGCCCTCGACGCGGCTCGGCAAGCGCAGCAACAGATCCGTGCCCGGATGATCGCCCTGCAAGAGGAGCTGGACTGGACCGTCTACGGTGCCTACGGCCTGCTCACGCCCGAAGAGGTCGCTCGGACGACCACCGATGAGGTGCCCGAGGTTGCCCTTGGACAGAGGGCCTTCGAAATCGTGCTCGCTGCCAGCGGGGCCGAGACCGCCTGGTTTGAGCGGCACGGGTCGACCCCCGTCACCGAGATTCCCGCTCACTGGCCCGAGGACTACCGCAAGGTCGTCCAGGCGCGGATTGACCTCATCGAGGCCAACAAGGACATCCGTCTCATCGAGCGGCCCGAGTACAAGCGGCGCTGGTCCATCGAGCCCTGGGAGAAGCGGGAGGCCGCCGCGCTGCGGAGTTGGCTGCTCGATGCCGCCGAAAGAGAGGAGCTGTGGTTCGAGGAGCGGGACGGGTTCACCGTGCCCCGGCCGCTCACCGTCAACCAGCTCGCCGACGCCCTCCGCCACGACGAGGACGTTCAGGCCGTCGCCGCGCTCTACGCCGCCGACCACCTCGGCAAGCGCGACGCCTCCCTCGCCACCGTGCTCGCCGCCGTCATCGAGCCCGAGCACGTCCCCTACCTTGCCGCCCTCCGCTACAAGGAGCCCGGCCTGCGCAAGCGTGCCCAGTGGGAGCAGGTCTGGGAGCAGCAGCGCGAAGAGGACCGTACCGGCAAGCGGCTCGACATCAAGGTGCCGCCGAAGTACACCAGCGCCGACTTCCTCAAGCACTCCTACTGGTCCCACCGCGGCAAGCTCGACGTGCCGAAGGAGCGGTTCATCTCCTACCCCGGCGCGTCCCTTGAGTCCGACACCTCCCTCCTCCTCGGCTGGGCCGGTTGGAACCACCGCGACCAGGCCGACGCCCTCGTGGGACTCCTCCGCAGCCGCGTCGAGACCGGCGGCTGGGCCAAGGACGACCCCCGGTTCGTACCGCTCCTGGCCGGGCTGCGTGAAGTGCTGCCCTGGGTTCATCAGTGGTACGGCGGCTACGACGAGGAGTGGGAGGGCAACCCCTCCGAGGAGTTCCAGGCCGCCCTCGACACCGGCCGCACGGAACGTGGTCTCTCCGAGTCCGACCTGATCAACTGGCGTCCGGAGAAGGCGGCTCGCGGGCGGAAGAAGAGCACCTGACGTGAGTGAGGGGCGGCCGTGCGTGCGGCTGCCCCTCGGTCGTCACATCAGCCGCGCGCGGCCATCCGCACAAACGCCACCCACGGCACAGAGGGAACGCTGATCACGGCCGCGTGCGGCTGCTTGGAGTCCCGGACCAGTACGGCTGCTCCCGCGTCCGCTATCTCCACGCAGTCGCCGCCGCTCCCTGAGCTGTAGCTGCTCTTGTACCAGCTCAGGTCGTCGGCGGGCGCAGGGCTGCTTGCCTTCATAGCTCTCCCAACAGCTTCTCGATGAAGGTCAGCGACTCCCGGGGAGTGAGTGCTTGCGCTCGGAGAACGCCGTACGTCGCTTCCAGAGGGCTGACCTTCTTGGGTGCGGTGTACAGGATGCTCGCCTCCTGCACCTCCATGTACCCAATCCTGCGCTGGTCTTCAAGATGGATCAACGTGAAGGCGCCGCCCAGGCCCGCGTGTTCATCGCGGTGCATCGGCATGACCTGCATCTCGACGTAGCGCTCGTGCCCGCACAACAGCAAGTGCTCAAGCTGGCCTTGTAACACCTCACGCCCGCCCACAGGCCGACGGAGCACCTGTTCCTCGATGACGAAACTCAGCAGTGGAGCGGGTCGTCGGGAGAAGAGTTTCCGCCGCTCCATACGTGCCGCCACACGCTGCTCGATTACTTCCGCGTCCAGCAACGGCCGCCACATGGTGAAGACCGCCCGCGCGTACTCCTCCGTCTGCAACAGCCCTTTGACCACGTGGTTGTCGTAGGCGTGCAGCTCTACAGCCTCGGCCTCCATCTCCGCGTACCGCCGAAAGAACGACGGATACCGAGCCCGAGCCACCTCCCCCTTCATCGCCACCAACACCCCCCGCGCCCCCACCGCCCGGTCCACCGCGTCGATCAGCTCCGGCTTGGGAATCCGCCGCCCCTGCTCCACCGCCGCGATCTGCGCCTCCCCGTACCCGACCCGCTCCCCCAACTGCGTCTGGGTGAGCCCGGCCACCTCCCGCAGCAGCTTCACCTGGCGACCGAAGCAGCGCAGGAACTGTCCGCTGGAGTCCGGTTCCGCCCCGCCCGCGCCCGCGTCCGATCCCGTGTCCATGCCGCCTCGCCCCCTGTCGCCATCCAGCCACCGTCCGTCACTGGAGCGTAAGCCGTATGCACATCAACCCTGGTCACGGGAGGTCAAGTTGCCACCTGTGAGTGAACCCGCCCACCAGGACCCCTCTTCACTCAACGCGTCCACGGAAGCACGCTCCGTGCGCTACCGTCACTCCAACAGCAACCCAAAGAAACGGCCCCCGCGACGGCTGCAACCGTCAGCGAGGGCCTGAACCACCAGTGGAAGGCCATTTCCACCGTGATGTACCGGCACCTTATCGCGCCCCCTCGCGCGTTCACCCAGTTCTCCCACGACCTCATCCGGCATCCCCGGCTCTCCTCGGACGCCGTGCGGCTGCTGACCTGGCAGCTCTCCCTCCCGCCCGGCGCCCGCGAATCCCTCTCCCGTACGGCTGAACGCGCCCGTATCGGCGCCTGCGCCTTCACCCGGGCCAAGCGACAGCTCAAGGATGAGGGGTTCGTACACGAGCGGCGGCTCCAAGGGCCCGGTGGCCACTGGGTCACCCAACAGCTCGTCTCCAGCGTCCCGTTGAACCAGGCCGAGGCCGCCAAGCTCCTCGCCCGAATGCCCGTAGGCCCGGCCGGGACGACCACCACCGAACGCGTCACGCCGGCGCCAGCCCCGTCCCCGTCACCGCAGGTCGCACCGGGTCCCCGTCTCCCGGCCGTCGGTGAGCCGACCACCCCGCCCACCGACGGCTATCCACCCGAAGACCCTGAAGAAGACACCCCCAACCAACCCCCCAGGCCCCCCGGGTCCCCCGAACCTTCCGTGCCTCCGCAGGAGACCGCCGCCGCCCGCGCCCTGGTCGACGCCTTCCCCGCCCTCTCCCCCGACCTGCGCCACATCCCCCGCGCCATGCACGCCGAGCTGACGCACCTCACCGCCCGCTGGCTGGCCGCCGGGCATCCGCCGAGCAGCATCCGTACGCACATCCTGCGTGGCCTGCCCGACGACGGAACGCCCGTGCGCCGCCCCGGCGGACTCCTGCGCCACCTCCTCCAGGACGTGCCACCACTCCCCCGGGACACGCACCCCACGCCGCCCCCGCCACCCACCGCAGGGCCCGCCGGCCCCCACCTCTCCCCCCGCCTCACCGGCACCCGGGAATGCGCGGGCGACCACGTGCAGCCGGTCCTCTTCCGGCCCGTCGGCAGCGAGACGCACTGTCCGCGCTGTCAATCCCCCCGAGCTGACTGCCCGCCAACTCGGTTGCCCCGTAACGTAGTCACATGACTACGAACATCTACATCGACGGCTTCAACCTCTACTACGGCCTGCTGAAGAAGAACCCCGACCTCAAGTGGCTGGACCCGGTCTCGCTGTGCGCCAAGCTCGTCCCGGCGGGGCAGCACATCAACCGGGTGCGGTACTTCACGGCGAGAATCAAGCCACGACCCGAGGACCCAGGAGGGCCACAACGGCAGGACGCCTACCTGCGGGCGCTGGGCACACTGCCCGAGGTGTCCGTCCACTACGGGCGGTTCCTCCAGAGCACCACGCGGATGCGGCTCGCGCAGCCGCCGCCGGGCGGGCCGAACACCGTCGAGGTGGTGAAGACGGAGGAGAAGGGGACGGATGTCCACATCGCCGCGCACCTACTGCGGGACGCCTTCCGCGGGGACTGCGACCTGGCGGTGCTGGTCAGCAACGACAGCGACCTGTGCGAGCCGCTGCGGATGGTGAAGGAGGAGTTCGGGGTGGCCATCGGCATCCTCAACCCGTTCGACCGGCCGAGCCGCTGGCTGCGGCAGGTCCAGCCGTCCTTCATGAAACCGATCCGGGTGGGCGCCGCGCGCGCCTCGCAACTGCCCGACCCCGTTCCGCTCGGCAACGGCAAGGAGGTCCGGCGCCCCAAGGAATGGGTCTGAGCACGGACGACGACCGACCGTAGAGGACAAAAGCAGAGGCCCGCCGTAGTCCTTGGCGGGCCTCGCGCCTGCTCGCCGCGACGAGCAGGGGGTTCGCTTCCCACCGTAACGCATCACCCGGTGCCTTCCAAGCGGTACGGCACGGTCACCTCACGGTGCGTGACGGCCCGGGTCTAGTTGGCGACCCGGGGGACCCCTCCCTTGCGGCCCACGTTGAAGGCGATGCGGTAGACGTCCGGCAGGTCTATGCGGCCGTCGCGGCGGCGGCGCATCACGCCCAGCGTGATCAGCTCCTCGATGAGCAGCTTGGGGTCCTCCGGGTAGCGGGGCCCGGTCCGCACCTTGGTGTCGTCGTCGGCGCTGTGGGGCACGTACCGCTCAGCCAGCTTCCTCAGGGCATCGACCAGGTTGAACTCCTCCCAGAGCGCCTCGACCTTCGCCTGCTCCATCGGTACCTGGTGCCCCGCCAGCGGCTTGATGGCCGACTCCACCCACGGCATGTCCTCGCTGATCTCGTCGACCCGCGTCTCGGACGCCTTCTGCACCCCACGGCGGATGCCCTCGTGGTGCAGGGCGTGCTCGTGGCCGGCGTACTGGCTGCGGGTCTCCGCGAGCGCCTTCTCCAGCGCGCTGAGGAAGCTGCGCGGGCTGACCTGCTCGACGCCGTCCATCAGGTGGTTCGGCAGCCAGGTGAAGGTGTGGCCCTTGCGGAAGTTGGAGCCCATGTAGGGCCCGGCGATGTGGGTGAACTGCTCCGACTGGCACTGCTCGTCACCGCTGAGCAGTGCGGGCAGGACGTGACGACGGCCGTCTGCCTCGCTCTGCCAGCCGCCGGTGAGCTGCCGGAAGCGGGCCGCCAGCTCGCTGTCGTGGTTGCCCATGGTGTGGAACAGCAGGCCGTAGAGGTTGGCCCGCGACCAGGTCAGGGCCGCCGCGTTGGAACTCAGCTTGGAGGCGTCGGGGAAGTGGAGCAGGGCGCCGTCGTACATGTCCGGGCGGATGAACACCTTGAAGCGGATGCTGCGCGTGCCCAGCCGCATGGCGAGCGCCAGCTCCAGAATGCCGCCCACCAGCCGGTCGGCCTGGGCCCGGACCCGGTGCAGGTGCTCCAAGGCGTCGAAGAGAATCAGGTGCGTGACGCCCTGCCGCTGCGCCTCCTGGTCGGCGTGCTGGACCGTGCGCTCCGCCGCACCCGGGTTGTTGCGCACCCACAGGGCCTTGTCCCGCCATTCGGGCAGCTCACGCAGCTCGGGCTGGCCGAAGGCGCTCAGCATGACGGCGTACCAAAGGTCGTAGGGGCGAACACCTTCTTCCACCAGTTGCCGCAGGTTGCCCGGACCAGGGTAGAAGTTCTGCTTCAGCGCGGCTCCGAAGCCCTGAGAGACCTTCACCCGGCGCAGCCGCTCGATGCCGTACTCCTGGGCAGCGATCTCGCGCAGCGTCTCGTCTAGAAGCGAGCGGTACCAGAAGGTCTTGCCAACGCCGCGCCCGCCGCGGACCACCGTGCTGTCGACGTACAGGGCAGCGCGGTGGGTGTCCGGAGTGAAGAGGCTCTCCACCTTCGGCACGGCGGTGTCCGCGTCCGTCGCCTCCGGGAGAGCGCCGGACAGCAGGTCGCGGTACTCCTCGACGCTCAGTGCGGTGCTCATCGCGGTCCTTCGCTGCTCTGCTGCGGGTCGGCGGTGATCAGGAGCGTAGCGGTGGGCAGGAAGTCCCGGTACGCCGCCTGCACGAAGGCGCGGTCCTGCCAGCCCGGGGTGGCCGCCGCGTCCAGACCCACCAGGCCCGGCTCGAACAGGATGGGGATGGGATGGTGCGGCGCCGCGTCGTCCTCCAGGGAGGGGGAGAAGGTGTCGGTGGCGAACTCGTCCGCTCCGGCGGGGAGGTCGTCGTAGAGCAGCGCGAAGCATTCCCAGGCGTGCTCGCGGAACGACTGGAGGTAGGTGCCCTGCGGTGAGTCGGGGACCATCGAGGCCACCATGCGCAGCTTCTCCCGGACCGCGCTCGCCTGCCCGGAGGTGAGCCAGGCCGCGAAGAGGTCGCCGTAGCCCTGCCAGGTCTGCGCGTTGTCCGTGCCGAACAGGAGCGCCAGGTCGCACAGGCGGGAGATGGTCACCGCGGCGATGTCATGGATACCGGCCCGGCTGTCCAGCAGGACGATGTCCGGCCGCCGTCCGCTGTCGCCGTCCCGGGCCACCGCGTCCTCGCAGGCGCGCACGGCCTGCTCGAGCCGGTCGGCGAAGTCGGCGCCCGGGACGTCCGCGTAGGCGCGGTTGAGCTTGTCGACGTAGGCATAGGGGACGCCGGGCGTGCCCCGTCCCCGGGCCGGTGCCACCCACAGCTCGCCCCGGCCGGTCGGCGGGGTGTACCCGGTGCGGATCACGTGCTCCAGGCCCTCGGCGTTGCCCACGGCCGACTCCACGAGCAGGTCGATGACGCCGTGCGGCGGCAGTTCCGCGTCGACGGTGGCCAGCGGGCCGACGCCCGGTGACTCCAGGTCCAGGTCGACGACGAGCACCAGGTGTCCGGCGTCGGCCAGGTGGCGGGCCAGGACGGCGGTGGCGGTGCTGCGGCCCACGCCGCCCTTGAAGCCGTAGAGCGCGGTGCGGTGGGTGCGGGTGCCGTCCGCTTCCGAGGACGGGGTGGACACGTGCGCCCAGTCCTCGCCCACCACGGTGTTGTCGAGGACGCGCACCCGCCCGTCGGGGCGCTCCGGGTCGGTCACCGCCCGCTCCGAGTCCAGCAGTGCGTCGGCCGAGAAGAGTTCGGAGGCCAGCAGCAGGGGGCGCTCGGCGGCGTAGGGGCCGAGGTCCTGGGTGAGACGGGGCCCGTAGTCGGCGTTCAGGCGCGCCAGTGTCTCGGGGGCCGGGTGCGTACGGTCGTCGACGAGAAGCGTGAACCGGCCCAGCACGTCCCGGACGGCCAGCACGTCGACGCCCGTGGCCGCCAGCTCGTGGGCGAGGGCCAGGGCGCGCGGTCGCGCATCGGCGAAGCGGACGGGTCCGCCGGGCGGGCGGGGGGCGAGGGTCACGGCAGCCTTCCGGTGATCAGTGCCTGCTCGTGCAGGGCGAGGATGTTCTGGGCCACCGTACGACGTTGCCGTACGTCCGCCTCGACAACTTCGCTGCCGTCGAGGTACCGATGCTGTTCCGACCAGGAGGCGAAGGCGGACAGGCCACCGAGCGCGGTGGTCAGCGGGGACGCCGACCTGCCGTGCGTCAGGAGAGCCACGTCGGTGGCCACCCACGGCAGGTGGCCGTACTGGCGTGCGGGCTTGTTGGTCGCCGGATTCGGATTCGGGAGGTAGGGCTTCTTGGCGCGCTGTCCGCCGGGCTTGACGGGATCCATGGTGACGGCCGTGAAGCGCAGCAAGAGGCTCTTGAGAGCGCACTCCACGGCGAAACCGTAGTGGTGGTCGGCGTTCGACAGCCGCGTCCCCTTCAGGAGGTAGTCCGCGTCCTCGTAATGACGTCGGGCGGCGTGGGCGAAGTGGTGCTCCTCTGAATTCCCCTGCACAGCAAGGATCTTAGGGCGCGCATCACCCGTACGGCCCAGCCTCCGGACTCACCCCGCCGACCCCGACAGCCACCCGCCCCACCCCGACAGATGCCGACCGTAGGGGCGGAGAACCTGGTCAGCGGGCGGGCGCGGGCGCGATCGTCGCGCCATGACCACCAGCACCTCCACCGGCGCACCCGCCTTCACCGCCGCCGCGTCCTTCACCCTCCGCTTCAGTCCCACCCCGCGCGGCGCCCGGCTGGCCCGGCGGCTGGCGTCGCTCCAGACGGACGCCTGGGGCTGGCCCTACCGCACCCCCGTCCACGACGCCGTGGAGCTGGTCGTCGCCGAGCTGGCCGCCAACGCCGTCACCCATGGGCGGGTGCCCGGCCGGGACGCGGAGCTGCGGCTGGCCCACGACGGCGCGGGGCGCGTCCTTGTCGCGGTGAGCGACGTGCGCGGGGAGCGGCGGCCGGTCCACGCACCGGAACCCCGCCCGCTGGCGGAGAGCGGACGCGGGCTGGCCCTGGTGGAGGCAGTCGCCGAGACGTGGGGCGTGGCCGAGCGTCCGGGTGCCCCGGGGAAGACCGTGTGGGCCGTGCTCGCGGCCGTGCGCGGTCCCCGCCCCTCCTGAAGCCCAGGGGCTTTCCTCCCGAGCCGCCCCGGGCTTTCCCGCTCCCTCCCCGCGCCCCGGGCGGCCTGGCAGGATAAGGGGGACTTGTGTGGGCTACGGGGAGCGGGAGCGGCAGATGGCCAGGGGCGGCGACACCGTCGTACTGAGGGACGTCCTCGACATCAAGGAGGACGTGTACGCCGGGGACTTCAAGGTCGAGCTGTCCCAGGGGTTCACCGGGCAGTCAGCGGATCGCGTCGAGGAGTACGTCGTCACGCCGCAGCTGCGGGAGCAGTTCGGCAAGGCACTGCGACTGGTGCGCGGCGCGGTCCGCAAGAACGCGTCGTACGCCGCCTACCTGCACGGCTCCTTCGGCGCCGGTAAGAGCCACTTCCTGACCGTGCTGCACGCCGTCCTCAACGGCGACCCCGCCGTGCGCGCCAAGCCGCGGCTGCGGGAGGTCGTCGCCGAACACGACGAGTGGCTGCGCGGCAAGCGGTTCCTCATGGTGCCGTACCACCTCGTGGGCGCCGCCAACCTGGACGAGGCACTGCTCGGCGGCTATGTGCGGACCGTGCGCGAGCGGTTCCCCCAGGCGCCCACCCCGACCGTCTTCCGCTCCGACGCGATGCTCGCGGACGCCCGGCGGATGCGGGAACAGCTCGGCGACGACGCCTTCGTCCGGCTGCTGCCCGCCGACGCCGGGGACGGCGACGACGAGGACGGCGAGCTGAAGGTGATCGGCGCGGGCGGCTCGTGGGCCTCCGGCGAGCTGGACGCCGCCTTCGCCGCGCCCGCCGGGGACGACCGGCGCGAGCGGCTGGTGGCCGCGCTGCTCAGCGGGCCGATGCGGTCGTACGCCGAAAGCGCCCACGGTGACGCGGCCAAGTACGTGCCCCTGGAGAACGGGCTCTCCGCGATCAGCCGGCACGCCCGCGGGCTCGGCTACGACGGTGTGGTGCTGTTCCTCGACGAGCTGGTGCTGTGGCTCCAGGCGCACATGAAGGAACGCACCTTCGTCAACAGCGAGATCCAGAAGCTGGTGAAGCTGATCGAGTCCGGTGACGCGGACCGCCCGGTGCCGATCGTCTCCTTCATCTCCCGGCAGCGGGACCTGTCCCAGCTCGTCGGCACCGACGTTCTCGGAGCCGACGTCAAGGCCATGGAACAGGCGCTCGAATACCTCAACGAGCGGTTCGAGATCGTCGACCTGGAGGACCGCAACCTGCCGGAGATCATCAAGGAGCGGGTGCTGAAGCCCCTGCCCGGCAAGGAAGCGGTGCTGGAGAACGCGTTCGCGGGCGTCGACCGCTCCAACCAACAGGTCAAGGACGTCCTGCTGGACGGTGGCGGCGCCACCCACGCCGACTGGAACGACTTCCGCTCCCTCTACCCGCTGTCCCCGGCACTGCTCAACGTGCTCGTCGCCCTCTCCGGCGCCCTCCAGCGCGAACGCACCGGTCTGAAGCTCGTACAGCAACTGCTCCAGCGGAACGCGGACGCTGCCGTCGGCCGGCTCATCCCGCTGGGTGACCTGTGGGACGTGCTCGTCGACGGGACCGGGGCCGCGTTCACCGACAAGCTGAAGCGGGAGTCGGAGGCCGCGGTGAAGTTCTACGCCAAGGCGCGCACCCACCTCCTCGACAAGTACGGCTCCGCCACCCACACCGACTTCCTCGCCGACGACCGGTTCGTCAAGACGCTGCTGCTCAGCGCGCTCACGCCCGACGTGCCCGCCCTGCGACGGCTGACGGGCGCCCGGCTCGCCGCCCTCAACCACGGCTCGGTGCGCTCGCGGACCGTGCCCGCCGGGGACGTCGTCGTACGGCGCATGCGTGACCTCCAGGCGGCGTTCCCCTCCGAGGTGCGCTCCGACGGCGAGGCCGACCCCGTCTTCTCCCTGCACCTGTCCGACCTCGACATCGAGCCGCTGCTCGACGCGGTCGCCGAGGAGGACAAGGCGGGCGTGCGCCGGGTGTGGCTGCGCGACCGGCTGTGGGAGGCCATCGGGGTACGCGACGGACAGTTCGTCGCCGAGAAGGAGATCGTCTGGCGGGGCACCCGGCGCGTCGCCGAGTTCGTGTTCGGCAACGTGCGCGACCGCTCCGACCTGCCCGACGAGCAGTTCGCCCCGGCGACCTCGGGCAATGTGCGGTTCGTCGTGGACTACCCCTTCGACGACGGCGACCACTACCCCAGCGACGACTTCCACCGCGTCGAGGAACTGAAGAAGGACGGCGTCACCGCCCCCGTCCTCGTCTGGCTCACCGACTTCTTCTCCGACCAGCGCAAAGCACAGCTCGGTCGCCTCATGCGGATCACCTTCCTGCTGGAACGCGACCGGCTCGCCGACTACACCGGCACCTTCCCGCCCGACGACCGCGCCAAGGTCAGGCGGCAGCTCGAAGTCGCCCAGGACACCCTCACCGACCAGCTCACCGGGGCGTTGGCCGAGGTGTACGGGCTGGCCGGACGCACCGACGCCAACCCCGGCCCGGAAGTGCCCGACGGGCGGCACGTGCTGTCGCTGCAACCGGAGTACGCCCAGCCCCGCGAGGAGGGTGGCAAGGGCTTCGAGGCCAACGTGCAGCACCTCGCCGACGGCATGTTCTCCGCCCTGTACCCCAAGCACCCCGACTTCGGCCCGGACGGGAAGGGGCAGCGCAAGGCCGTCACGGCGGGCGAGCTGCGCACCGCCCTGGAGTGGATCACCCGGGCCATGGACGAGGGTGGACGCGCCCAGAACGTCGACAGCCACCACCTGAAGACCGTCAAGCGGATCGTGGAGCCGCTCGAACTCGGCACCGTCCACGACGGCCCCCTGGTCATGCGGCAGGACTGGCGCACCCGGATCAATCAGGCCGCCTCCGGGCACCAGCAGCGCGGGGACCTCGCCGTCGAGGACATCCGCGGCTGGATCACCAAGGACCTCGGCTACGGCGGCCTCGACAAGCTCGTAGGCAACCTCCTCATCGCCGCCTACGCGCTGCTCGACGACCGGGCCTGGGTCTACCAGGGCGGCCCCGAACGGCAGGCGCCCGCGCTGCACGAGATCGGGCCCGGCTGGTCCCTGCGGGCCCAGCCGCTGCCCTCGGAGGAGGAGTACGCGGCGGCCAGGGACCGGGCTGCCCGGCTCTTCGGCGTCTCCGCCAAACCGGCCGTATACGCGCGCAACGTCAACCGGCTCGCCGAGGACGTCCGCGCCCGCGCGGAGATCTGGGAACGGGAGGTCGCGGGCGTACGGGCGTCGCTGGAACGGCACGCCGCGCTGCTGGGCCTCGACGAGCCCGGCCCGGGTGCGGCTGCCCGGCCCGCGGTCCTACGGGAGGCCGCCGCGCTGCTCGCCCGGCTGACCCGGCACGGCAGCGACGCGACAGCCCTGGTCCGCGAACTCGCCGCCGCCTCGTTCACCGCGCAGGAACGGGACCTGAACGCCGCCATGGGCAGCGCCGGGGAAGTGCTGCGCGCGCTGGACGACGCCGCCTGGCCCGCCCTCACCAACGTGCGGGGCCTGCTCGGCCGAGAGGACGGCGTCGGTGACCGCGCCCGACGGCTGTTCGACGAGATCGCCGTCACCGCGCGGGCCTCGGAGTTCGAGCGGTCGCTCGTCCCGGTGCTGGCGCAGGCAGGTGAGAAGGCCAACGCGATCATCAACGCGGCTCTGACAGTGGAGACCGCGTTCACGCCGCGGCAAACGCCCGCGCCCGGACCCCAGGACGTGCGCGTCGACCAGCCGGAGGTGGCCACCCGGCACTCCCCGGGCGCGCGAGCCGAGGTACCCGAGCAGGCCGAGCCCGCGACGCCTGGTCCGACGGACAGCACGCCCGCGTCGGGGCGCCGGATCGTCACCGCTCTCGGGACGACCCCGCTGGAAGAACTGCTGACGGGTGAACTGACCGGAATGCGGGACGACATCCAGGAGTTCCTCACCGCCCATCCGGATGCAGCCGTCGAGATCACCTGGCGCCCGGTGCGCTCCTCCGGCACCACGTCCGCGGGCACGGACAGCGCCGAGGAGACGCGCTGATGGCGTCCCGGCCCGCCGCCGGCCGGCGTGCCATCGAGGTGCTGTTGCAGGCCGAGCTGCCCCGTGCGGAGGACCGGCGGCTGGTACTGGTGGACGCCGTGTGGGCTGGCGGCGACGACGAACGCGACTTCAGCGTCCGGGTCGACGACCGGCCGCGCCGCGTCCACGTCACCGACCAGGAGTCACCGCTCGGTATCGCCGACGCCTGGCGGCGCCACCTCGCCGACGCCGGTCCCGACACGGACAGCGTCCTCGTCGTCACCGGCGGCGTCCCCGCCGACCAGCTCGGCTGGGACCTGCGCGGACACGCCGTACGCCGTCGGCCGCTGGCCGTCGAGCGCACCGACATCGTCAAGCAGATCTTCGGTGCCGGAGACCTCGACACCCGTATGGTGCGCGAGACCTGGCTGCTGGACGCCCTGCTGGAGGCAGAACCGCCCGGCGGATGGCCGCACGTGGGCTCCGTGCTGACCCGCGACCGGGCCCTGCGCGCCCTGCTCGCCGCCCGGGTGGGCCTCGGCGACACCGCGCAGGAGTCACTCGACGTGGACGCCGACACCGTCTTCGAATGGAGCCGCACCCCCGCCGGGCCGCGGCGCTTCGCCGAACTGCCCGAACCCGAACGCGAGGGCCTCACCACCTGGCTGGGCGAGGTGACCGGGCCCGCCGCACCCACCCTGCTCGCCCTCGCCGCCGACGGGCGCGGCGCCGACGCCCTCCCGCTCGGCGCACTGACATCCGCGGCCCTCGGCTGCCCCGCCGCCGCGGACGCCGGGTTCGCCCTCGGCACGCTCTTCGGACAGGCCCTGGGATCGTTCGACGCGCTGACGCCGTACGCGGCGGCGGCCACCGGAGTGCTCACCCGCTGGATCGCCCAGGCGGAGGCGGGCGGTCCAGCCGGTGCCGAGGCACGGTCCAGGGTGCTTTCCGTGCTGGAACGGGCCGACCACCTCGCCGAAACGGCGCGCCTCACCCCGCTGCTGACCGGTGACCGCCTGCTTCCCTCCGGCTTCCGCACCCGCCTGCGCGGCCTCGCCGTGAGCCTCGACGGACGCCCCGCCGCCGCACTGAGCGCCCTGACCGAGCTGGCTGACCACCAGCTCGCCGAACTGCACGGCGACTCCACCGAACGGGCCCGGGTCGCGGTGCGCTTGCTGCGCTGGCTGGACGCTCCCGTGCCGGAGCTGGAGTCAGTCGGGCAGAGCGTGCGCCACCATCTGGAGTCCACCGGCTGGGTGGACCTGGCCACGGGGATACTCGCCGAGGGTGACGTCTCCCGGGACGGGACCGTCTCGGAGGCGTACCACCGGCTCATCGACCGGGTGCGTGAGCGGCGTCGCCATC
Organism: Streptomyces sp. B93; assembly: GCF_018070565.1. Classification (GTDB taxonomy): domain Bacteria; phylum Actinomycetota; class Actinomycetes; order Streptomycetales; family Streptomycetaceae; genus Streptomyces. The sequence continues at coordinate 33,929 of NZ_JAGPXL010000011.1, read as the reverse complement.
TGGACGAGCGGTTCGCCTCCCTCCTCGCCGTCTGGGCGGAACGCGCCTCGCAGCAAGCCCCGCACGGGGCGCTCCTCATCGAGGACGTGCTGGCGGAGGCAGCCGCGCCGCTCGCCCGTGACGGCGGCCGCCCACTCGTCCTGGTCCTGGACGGGATGAGCGCCGACGTCGCCGTGGAACTCGCCGCCGGACTGGACCGACGGGTGTGGACCGAGATCGTCCCCGGCGCGCCGACAGGCCGTCGCTCCGGGCGAACCGCCGCCGTCGCGATGCTCCCGACCCTGACCCGGCTCAGTCGGGCCTCCCTGCTCAGCGGTGCTCCCGCCGAGGGCGGCCAGGACGTCGAGCGCGCCGGATTCGCCGCCTTCTGGAAGAGACGGCACCGGGACGCGCTGCTGTTCCACAAGGGCGGCTACGAGGGAACGGCCGGACACCGGCTCGCGCCCGAGTTGCTGGGTGCGCTCGCCGACGATCGCACCGTCGTCGGCGTGGTCCTCAACACGATCGACGACACGCTCTCCGACGGACGCGACAACGGACGTGCCCGTTGGCGGCCCTCGGACATCGCCCGGCTGACCGATCTGCTCGACGCCGCGCGCGGCACCGGGCGGCCCGTCCTGCTCGTCTCCGACCACGGGCACGTTCTTGACCGCGGCCCGCGGGACGCCGGGCCCACCCCGGCCGAGGGGGTGCGGGGTGCCCGCTGGCGCGTCGGCCCCGCCGAATCCGGTGAGGTCGAACTATCCGGACCGCGCGTGCGGGCGCCCGAGGGGCGCGTCACCGCCGCCTGGCGCGAGGACCTGCGGTACACCCCGCGCCAGGCGGGCTACCACGGAGGCGCCTCGCTCGCCGAGATCACGGTGCCCGTCCTGGGGTTCGTGCCGTCCGGCAGCGAGATCCCGGCCGGGTGGACCGTCCTGCCCGCGGAGAACACCGCGCCCGAGTGGTGGCGGGAACCGCACGAGACCGCCCAGCCGCCCACAGCCTCGGCCACGCCCCGCGCCAAGGACGGCGGCCGGAAGCGCCAGCCGCAGCCCCAAGGGCTGTTCCCGCAGCCTGGGCACGGCACACTCGGCGAGCGGACCGTGCTCAGCAAGCCGTACGAGACGCAGCGCGAGTTCGTCCGCAACGCCCCCGGCAACACGGCCGTCGCCGCCGCGCTCGACGCCCTGCTGGCGGCAGGGGGCAAACTCTCACCGGCCGCCGTCGCCGCCGCCGCGCAGGCCGCCACCGGCAGGTCGGAACGGAACCCCCAGCGGTTCGTCACCATGCTCGAACGGCTGCTCAACATCGACGGCTACCCCGTGCTCCAGCTCATCGAGTCCGGACGCACCGTCCACCTCGACAGGGAACTGCTGCGGCAGCAGTTCCCGGAAGGCACCACGTCGTGACCCCGTCCCACCTTCCGCCCGGCGACACCACGATCAGCGCGGCCCGTGCCCGCGACGTCGTCGACGCGCTGCGCCGCGGCACCGTGCCGCAGCAGGGCCTCGGACTGTTCGCCGTCGGCCTGGACCGCTTCGCCGACGCCCTGGACGACGACCTCGCCACCGTCGCCCGCGGCGGCTCCGCCTTCCACGCGCTGCGCGGCGAGTACGGCTCCGGAAAGACGTTCTTCGCCCGCTGGCTCGCCGAACGGGCCAAGCGTCGCGGCCTGGCCGTCAGCGAGGTGCAGATCTCCGAGACGGAGACCCCGCTGCACCGGCTGGAGACCGTCTACCGACGGCTCACGGAACGGCTGACGACGTCCACCCACCCGCCCTCCGCGCTGCGCGCCGTCGTCGACTCGTGGTTCTACGCGCTGGAGGAGGAAGTCCTCGCCGCGGGAGAGGTTGCCGAGGACGACGAGGCCACGCTCGGCCGGGCCGTCGACGACCTTCTGGAACTGCGGCTCACGGAGGTCGCCCGCACCACGCCCGCGTTCTCGGCCGCGCTGCGCGGCTACCGGGCGGCGGTGTCCGTCGGTGACGGCGCCCGCGCCGAGGCGCTGATCGCGTGGCTCGGCGGTCAGCGGTCCGTCGCCGCCTCCGCCAAGAGGGCCGCCGGAGTGCGCGGCGACCTCGACCACTTCGCCGCGCTCGGTTTCCTCCAGGGACTGCTGACGGTGCTGCGGGACTGCGGACACCCCGGGCTCCTGCTGGTCCTCGACGAGGTGGAGACGCTGCAACGGGTGCGCGGCGACGTGCGGGAGAAGTCGCTGAACGCGCTGCGCCAGCTCCTGGACGAGATCGACGCCGGACGCTTCCCGGGCCTGTTCCTCGTCATCACCGGCACCCCCGCCTTCTACGACGGTCAGCAGGGTGTCCAGCGTCTGGCACCACTCGCCCAGCGGCTGGCCACGGACTTCACCACCGACCCGCGCTTCGACTCCCCGCGCGCTGTCCAGCTGCGCCTGCCCGGCTTCGACCTGGCGTCCCTCGGTGAACTGGGCCGCCGGGTGCGCCGCGTGTACGAGGCCACGGCCCGCAACCCGGGGCGGGTGACCGAGCGCGCCGACGACGTCTACCTCGACGAGCTGGCCCGCGCGGTCACCGGCTCCCTCGGCGGCAAGGCCGGTATCGCCCCCCGGCTCTACCTGCGCAAACTCGTGGCCGACGTCCTCGACCGGGTCGACACCTTCGACGACTTCGATCCCCGCACCCACTACACGCTGACGGTGAGGACGGCGGAACTGGACGAAGTCGAACGCAACGCGGCGGCGAGCGCCGGGGACGTGGACCTGGAGCTGCCGTGAGCGCCGACGCGCTGGACCTGCTCGACCCGATCCTCACCCACCACATCGTCAACACCCTCGGCTGGCGCTCCCTGCGCCCCCTCCAGCAGGAAGCCGTCGGGCCACTGCTGTCGGGCCAGGACGCCGTGCTCCTGGCGCCCACGGCCGGGGGCAAGACCGAGGCCGCCGTCTTTCCCCTGCTCACCCGTGCCCAGCGAGGCGGCTGGAAGGACACCGGCATCCTGTATGTCACTCCGCTGAAAGCCCTGCTGAACAACCTGCACCCCCGCCTGGAGACGTACGCGGGCTGGGTCGGCCGGACCGCCGAGCTGTGGCACGGGGACATCGCGACCAGCAAGCGCCGCCGTATCCTCGCGCAGCGCCCGGACGTGCTGCTGACGACGCCGGAGTCGCTGGAGGCGATGCTGGTCTCCACCCATGTGGACCACAGGGCCTTCTTCCACGGTCTGCACTGTGTGGTGGTCGACGAGGTGCACGCCTTCGCCGGTGACGACCGGGGCTGGCATCTGCTCGCCGTACTGGAACGGCTCCAGCGGCTCGTGGGGCGGCCGGTGCAGCGCGTCGGCCTGTCCGCGACCGTCGGCAACCCTCGCGAGCTGCTCGACTGGCTCCAGGGCTCCGGGAGCGGCGGGCGCCCCGGACAGGTCATCGCGCCCGGGGTCACCCTGCCCGGCGCCGGAGCCGGGGCGGCCGCGGGGAGCCCGCCCGCGGGTGACGTCGAACTGGACTACGTCGGCTCGGTACCCAACGCCGCGACCGTCATCGCGGCACTGCACCGGGGCGAGAAACGTCTGGTGTTCTGCGAGAGCCGACGGACCGTCGAGGAGCTGGGCGAGCAGTTGCGGCTCCGGGGCGTGACCACGTTCCTCTCCCACGCCTCGCTCTCCACCGACGAGCGGCGCCGGGCCGAACACGCCTTCGCCGAGGCCCGTGACTGTGTGATCGTGTCAACCAGCACCCTCGAACTCGGCATCGACGTCGGCGACCTGGACCGGGTGATCCAGCTCGACGCACCGCCCACGGTCGCCTCGTTCCTGCAACGACTGGGGCGTACCGGCCGCCGTCCCGGCACCCGGCGCCACTGCCTCTTCCTCGCCGTGCACGACGAGGGCTTCCTGGCCGCAGCCGCCCTGCTGCTGGCGTGGTCACGCGGCTGGGTGGAACCGGTGACCGCGCCCGCCGAGCCACGGCACCTTGTGGCCCAACAGATCCTCGCGCTGTGCCTCCAGGAGCACCGCGTCGGTGAGAACTTGTGGTCCGAGTGGTGGGGCGGTCTTGAGCCGTTCGGGAAAGCCGCCGAGCCCGTCGTCCAGCACCTCGTGGAGCAGGGCTACGTGGAACGCGACGGCGGCATCCTGTTCATCGGGCCCGAGGCCGAACGGCGTTTCGGTCACCGGCACTTCATGGGCCTGACCGCTTCGTTCACCGCGCCGCCGGAGTTCACGGTGTTCAGCGGCCGGACAGAAATCGGCCGCACCGACCCGGACCTCCTCACCGAGGAGGTGCAAGGCCCCCGCAAGCTGTTGCTGGCCGGACGCAGTTGGCTGGTCACCTACATCGACTGGCGGCGCAGGCGCTGTTTCGTGGAGCCCGTCGACGAGGGCGGGCGCGCCAAGTGGAGCGGTTTCGGAGCGGACCGCGTCCGGTCGTACACCCTCAGCCGTGCCGTCCGGGACGTCCTTCTGGGCACCGATCCGCCGGTCCTCCTGACCCGGCGGGCGCGGGCGAGACTGGCCGAAGCCAGGGACAGGCACCGGGATGTGGTGCACCCGGCCGGGCCGGTCATCACCCGCCGCGGTGACGGTGACGCGCGGTGGTGGACCTGGGGCGGACACCGCGCGAACGCCACCCTGGCCGCCTCGCTGCCCTCCGTCGTCCTGCCCCACCGGATCGTGGACGACCGTTTCGTCCGGCTGCGGGACGACATCACCGCACAGGCGTGGCGCGCAGCCGTGGCCGATGCCGGGAACGGGCTCACCCTGCCCGAGGTGGACGTCCGCGCCGTACGCGGGCTCAAGTTCGCGGAAGCCCTGCCCCCGCGCCTCGCCGAGGCCACGCTCGCGGCCCGGCTGGCGGACACGGAGGGAGCGCGTGCGGTGCTGGCCGAGCCCGTGCGTTTCCTGGCGGGTGAAGAAGGCTGAAGAGCCCGCTCGGGGGTCGACGACACGACGGAAAGGGCAAGGCCCCGCTCCGGCACCTGAGTGCGGAAGCGGGGCCTGCCGGTACGAGCGTGTCGGCTCAGTGAGCGTGCCCGTGGCCGTGGCCGGCCGCCGCGGCGGGCTCTTCCTCTTCCTTCTTCTCGACGACCAGGGTCTCGGTCGTCAGGAGGAGGGAGGCGATGGACGCGGCGTTCTCCAGGGCGGAGCGGGTGACCTTCACCGGGTCGATGACGCCGGCCTTGAGCAGGTCGCCGTACTCGCCGGTGGCGGCGTTGTAGCCGTTGCCCTTGTCCAGCTCGGCGACCTTGGAGACGATCACGTAGCCCTCGAGGCCCGCGTTCTCCGCGATCCAGCGCAGCGGCTCGACGGCGGCGCGGCGGACGACCGCGACACCGGTGGCCTCGTCGCCGGTCTTGCCGAGGTTGCCCTCCAGCACCTTGACGGCGTGCACCAGGGCGGAGCCACCACCGGAGACGATGCCCTCCTCGACCGCGGCGCGGGTCGCGGAGATGGCGTCCTCCAAACGGTGCTTGCGCTCCTTCAGCTCCACCTCGGTGGCGGCGCCGACCTTGATCACGCACACGCCGCCGGCCAGCTTCGCGAGGCGCTCCTGGAGCTTCTCGCGGTCCCAGTCGGAGTCGGTGTTCTCGATCTCGGCCTTGATCTGGTTGACGCGGCCCTCGACGTCGGCCTTCTGACCGGCGCCGTCGACGATCGTGGTGTCGTCCTTGGTGACGGTGATGCGGCGGGCGGTGCCGAGGACGTCCAGACCGGCCTGGTCGAGCTTGAGGCCGACCTCCTCGGAGATGACCGTGGCGCCGGTGAGGACCGCCATGTCCTGGAGCATCGCCTTGCGGCGGTCGCCGAAGCCGGGGGCCTTCACCGCGACGGCGTTGAAGGTGCCGCGGATCTTGTTGACGACCAGGGTCGACAGGGCCTCGCCCTCGACGTCCTCGGCGATGATCAGCAGCGGCTTGGAGGAGTTCGTCTGGATGATCTTCTCAAGCAGCGGCAGGAGGTCCTGGATGGAGGAGATCTTGCCCTGGTTGATGAGGATGTACGGGTCCTCCAGGACGGCCTCCATGCGCTCCTGGTCCGTCACGAAGTACGGCGACAGGTAGCCCTTGTCGAAGGCCATGCCCTCGGTGAAGTCCAGCTCCAGACCGAAGGTGTTGGACTCCTCGACGGTGATGACACCGTCCTTGCCGACCTTGTCCATCGCCTCGGCGATCAGCTCACCGACCTGCTGGTCCTGGGCGGACAGCGCGGCGACGGCGGCGATGTCGGACTTCTCGTCGATCGGGCGCGCGGTCGAGAGCAGGTCCTCGGAGACGGCGGCGACGGCCGCGTCGATGCCCTTCTTCAGGGCGGCCGGGGAGGCACCGGCGGCGACGTTCTTCAGGCCCTCGCGGACCAGCGCCTGGGCCAGCACGGTGGCGGTGGTCGTACCGTCACCCGCGATGTCGTTGGTCTTGGTCGCCACCTCCTTCACCAGCTGGGCGCCCAGGTTCTCGTACGGGTCCTCGACCTCGACCTCACGGGCGATGGTGACGCCGTCGTTGGTGATGGTGGGGGCGCCGAACTTCTTGTCGATGACGACGTTGCGGCCCTTGGGGCCGATCGTCACCTTCACGGTGTCGGCGAGCTTGTTGACGCCGCGCTCGAGGGCGCGACGGGCGTCCTCGTCGAACTTCAGGATCTTCGCCATGGCAGCGGGAGCCCTCTCGGAAAGCTAGAAAGCTAGGGGGTAAAGAAACTGCGCCCCGGGCGCCCGGCTTCGTTATCGGTCGCGGGGGCAGCCAGGGGCGCAGTGTGAAGCAAGGTGCTTCGGGGTGAACTACTTCTCGATGATCGCGAGGACGTCGCGGGCCGAGAGAACGAGGTACTCCTCGTTGTTGTACTTCACCTCGGTGCCGCCGTACTTGCTGTAGAGCACGACGTCGCCGACGGAAACGTCGAGCGGAAGGCGGTTGCCGTCCTCGAAGCGGCCCGGGCCCACGGCCAGGACGACGCCCTCCTGGGGCTTCTCCTTGGCAGTGTCCGGGATGACCAGGCCAGAGGCCGTGGTCTGCTCGGCGTCCAGCGGCTGGACCACGATGCGGTCCTCGAGCGGCTTGATGGCAACCTTGGAGCTGGCGGTCGTCACGATCCGACCTCCCCCTTCGGAGATCTCACGGGGTTAACTGTCTGAGGTGGCGACCAGGTCGATCCGTCGTCGCGGGTGCCGGACCTGCCCGTCGCGTGGTTGGCACTCTCCGGTGGTGAGTGCCAGAGCCGAGACTATGACTGTGGTTAGCACTCGGTCAAGCGGAGTGCCAATTGCCCGCGGCGCGGCGCGGGATTTCGGCCCCAAGAGGGGTCGCCTACACATAGTCCTCCAGCCGCCCCACCCTCAGCCCCGCCGCCGCCACCTCCCGCAGGACGTGTCGCGTGCGGTCGACGACGGCCGTGGTGTCGGCGTCGTCCGGGGTCACGGAGACGATGTCGCCGGGGCGGAGGCGGTGCGGCGCCCGGGTGTAGCGCAGACCGGTGTCCGTGGCCAGGGCGCGCCACAGGGCGATGGTGGTGACGCCGCAGTCGGCGGCGGCGCGGCGGGTCGTGCGGTCGTGGGCGCCGTACGGGGGCCGCAGCAGCCGGGGCCGGGCGCCGAAGCGGGCGTGGAGCTTGCTCTGCTGGCCGCAGATCTCGGCGCGCTGACCGGCGTACGGCAGGCCGCGCAGGGCGGTGTGGTCGAGGGTGTGGTTCTGGAGGCTCGCCCCGACCGCGCGGAGCCGGGCGAAGTGACCGTACCCGGGGCCCGCCACGCGGTCGGTCAGGAACAGGGTCACGGGGAGCCGCAGGGTGCGGATGGTGTCGACGAAGCGCGGGTCGCGTTCGGCGCCGTCGTCGTAGGTGAGGAAGACGACCGGGTCCCGGGTCGGCACGTGGTCGACGACGGGCGGCAGCCGGGGCTCGGTGCCCGCCGCGCGGGCGTCCACCCGGGGCGCGGGTGGCTGCGCGCACCCGACGGCGGTCAGGAGCAGCAGCAGGAGCAGGGCCCGCGGCCTCACAGGTAGTCCTCCAGCTTCGCCACCGCGTACCCCTCGGCGGTGACCTTGTCGAGGAACCTGCGGATCATGTCGGGCATCGTGCCCTTCCAGTCGCCGCGGCCCCGGAAGTGGCTGAGGACGATGTCGCCGGGGTGCAGGGCGCGGTCCCACTCGCGGTACTCCCAGCGGTCGACGAAGACCTCCTCGTTCCACAGCGGCACGTGCTTGATGCCGCAGGACTTGGCGGCGAGCAGGGTGTTCTTGTCGTAGTTGCCGAAGGGCGGGCGGAAGAGGGCGGGGCGGGTGCCGTAGCGCTTCTCGATGACGTCCTGCATGCCGCAGATCTCCTGCCGCTGGCGGGCGTAGGAGAGGCCGGGCAGGTAGGGGTGGTGGAGGGTGTGGTTGTTGAGGGTGACGCCGCGGTCCCGCATCCGCTTGAAGTAGCCGTAGTCCTCCTTGACCAGGTAGTCGCTGAGGAAGGCGGTGTAGGGGATCTTCAGCTCGCTCATCATGCGCAGGAACGCCGGGTCCTTCTCGGCGCCGTCGTCGATGGTGAGGAAGACGACCTTGTCGCGGGTGGGGACGGTGGTGAACACCGGGGGCAGGTCCAGGGCCCGGTGGCCGGTCACCTCGAAGCCCTTGCGGGTGGTGAGGTGCGGTTTGCGGGCGGGCGGGGGCGGGGGCGTGAGGGGGACCCGGCGCAGTTTCCAGCGTTTGGCGACCGCGACGCGCGCGGTGTGCGCCGCCTCGAGTCCGGCGGCGTAGGAGTGCAGGGCGCGGGCGGCGGGGGCCTGGAGGGGCGGTTGCTGCCCGGCGGCGGGGTGGTTCCCGGGGGCGGGGTCCTGGACGCAGCCGGAGGCTAGCGCGGTGACGGCGAGGGCGGGGAGGAGCAGCCGGGTGCGCGCGTTCGGCCCCCTCTTTTCACCTTGTCCTACGGCATTTTGTACTACTTGTCGCATGGTGCGGGATCCTCGCAGCCACCTCCCCGGAACCCCCGCCGACACCGCCACCCTCCCCGCACCGTCCACCGACTGGCCGACACCGAAGACAATGAACCCGTGACTGACCTCTTCACCCCCCTCCTCACCCCCGAAGGCCGCGCCCTCCTCGACGAGGTGCGCGGCACGGACCCCGCGCGGGAACTCGCCGTCGCCACCCGGCTGCGCCGCGACCACTCGGCCGAGCTGGTGTCGGCGGCGCTGGGGCAGGCCCGGCTGCGGCAGCGGGCGGCGGCGAAGTTCGGTGCGGAGGACGCCGGGCGGATGTTCTTCACGCCGCACGGGGTCGAGCAGTCGACGCGGGCGAGCGTGGCGGCGTACCGGGCGGGGCGGCTGAGGGAACTCGGCGTCGGCTCGGTCACGGACCTGTGCTGCGGGGTCGGCGGGGACGCCATCGCGATGGCGCGGGCGGGTATCCGGGTGCTGGCCGTGGACCGGGACCCGCTGACGGCGGCGGTGGCGCGGGCCAACGCCGAGGCGCTGGGGCTCGACGGGCTGATCGAGGTGCGCCAGGCGGATGTCACGGAGGTGGACGTGTCGTCGTACGACGCCGTGTTCGTCGATCCGGCGCGGCGCGGGGGGCGGGGCAGGATTTTCGATCCGGAGGCGTACTCGCCGCCGCTGTCCTGGGCGGTGGAGACCGCCCTGCGGGCCCGGATCGCCGCGCTGAAGGTGGCGCCCGGTATTCCGCACGAGGCGGTGCCCGGCGCTGCGGAGGCCGAGTGGGTCTCGGACGGCGGGGACGTGAAGGAGGCCGTGCTGTGGTTCGGGACGGCACCGGGCGCCGTGCGCGCCACGCTGCTGCCGGGCCCGCGCGGCCTGCGCGGCCGGGGGCTGCCCGACCCGGAGGTCCGCCCGGTGGGGCGTTACCTGTACGAGCCGGACGGCGCCGTCATCCGCGCCCATCTGGTCGCCGAGGTGGCCGACGGGCTGGACGGCGGACTGCTCGATCCGACGATCGCCTACGTCACCGCCGACGAGGCCCGCCCGACGCCGTACGCCACCGGCTACGAGATCACCGACCACCTCCCCTTCAACGTCAAGAAGCTGAAGGCGCTGCTGCGGGAGCGGCGGGTGGGCACGCTGACCGTGAAGAAGCGGGGTTCGGCGGTGGAGCCGGAGGAGCTGCGGAGGAAGGTCAAGCCGCAGGGGCCCGGCGCGGCGACGGTGTTCCTGACGCGGGTCGCCGGGGCCCCGGCGATGCTGATCGGACGGCCGCTCGACCGTCCCTAGAGCGCGGCAGCCCGTCCCAGCAGCAGTTCACGCTCACGCGTGTTGTGGGTGAGGGACGCCGCCCTTTCGAACTCCGCCTTCGCCTCCGCCGTACGCCCGAGGCGCAGCAGGAGATCGCCGCGGACGCTGGGCAGCAGGTGGTAGTCGCGCAGGGCGGGTACGGCGCCGAGGGCGTCCACGATCTCCAGCGCAGCCTCTGGCCCCTGGGCCATGGAGACGGCGACCGCGCGGTTCAGCTCGACGACGGGCGACGGGGCGCGGGCGGCGAGCATGCCGTACAGGGTGGCGATCCTGGCCCAGTCGGTCTCCTCGTAGGAGGGGGCGTGGGCGTGGCAGGCGGCGATGGCGGCCTGGAGGGCGTACGGGCCGAGGGCGCCGTCGGCCGTGGCGGAGGCGTGGGTGAGGGCGGTGACGCCGCGGGCGATGAGCAGGCGGTTCCAGCGGGCGCGCTGCTGGTCCTTCAGGAGGACGGGCGCGCCGTCGGGGCCGGTGCGGGCGGACGTGCGGGAGGCCTGGAACTCCAGCAGCGCGGCCAGGCCGTGCACCTCGGACTCCTTGGGCATCAGCCCGGCGAGCTGCCGGGCGAGCCGCAGCGCGTCCTCGCACAGGCCGGGGCGCAGCCAGTCGTCGCCCGCGGTGGCGGCGTACCCCTCGTTGAAGATCAGGTAGATGACGTCGAGCACGGAGCCGAGCCGGGCCTCGCGGTCGGGGCCGTACGGCACCTCGAAGGCGACGTTCCTCGTGGCGAGGGTGCGTTTGGCGCGGACGATGCGCTGGGCGACCGTCGGCTCGGGCACCAGGTAGGCGCGGGCGATCTCGGCCGTGGTGAGACCGCCGAGCAGCCGCAGGGTGAGGGCGCAGCGGGCCTCGGCGGAGAGCACCGGGTGGCAGGCGGTGAAGACCAGCCGGAGCAGGTCGTCGTCGATGTCCTCGGGGTCGGCGGGCTCCGGCGGTGCGGGCGTCTCGGAGAGGTCCCGGCCGATCTCGGCGAGCTTGCGGGCGTAGTTCTCCCGGCGGCGGACCAGGTCGACGGCGCGGTGCCGGGCGGTGGTGGTGAGCCAGGCGCCGGGGTTGTCGGGCACCCCGTCGCGCGGCCACTGTTCCAGCGCGGCGACGAGGGCGTCCTGGGCGAGTTCCTCGGCGATGCCGACGTCCCGGACGACGCGGGCGACGGCGGCGATGACCCGTGGGGACTCCATCCGGAAGACGGTCTCCACGGTCTCCATGGCCCGGCGGGCGTCGGCGGTGGGCTGTTGCTGCTGCACAGCCCACCATCAGACACCCGTACGGCCCGACGGCCAAACCCCAAGCCGGGCGGTCGAGCCGCGGTCCGGGCGGTCAGCCCTCCACGACCTCCCTGACCTCGCAGAAGAAGCGGAACTCGTCGCCGTGGATCTTCAGGAACCGCTTGGTCCACTCGATCGCCTCGGCCCTGTCCTTGCACTGCATGAGCGCGTAGCCGCCGACGACCTCCTTGGTCTCGGTGAACGGCCCGTCGGTGACGGACGCCCGCTCGCCGTCCCAGTGCACCCGGGTGCCCTGCGCGGTCGGGGTGAGCCCGGCCGTGTCGAGGAGCACCCCGGCCTTGGTCATCTCCTCCAGCAGCTCTCCCATCCGCTGCATCAGCTCGTCGCTCGGGCCCTCGGTGTAGGCGTTCTCGTCGATGGTCACGAGGGACATGAAGCGGGGCATGGTGACTCCCTGGGTCGTTTCGGGCGGGGTCTCTCCCCGCCTCTCAACCCTGCGTCGATCGAGGGCGGCCCGGATCGACATCCACGCCGAGAAATTCCTCCAGAAGCCGAAGAACTACGGACAGTCACCGATTGCGTCAACGCAGCGACTCCCACAGCTCGCCCGCCTCCGGCTCGTCCGCCACCACCCGGTTACGGTCCCAGGGCGCGGGCAGCACCGGCATCGTCACCGTCGTCACGTTCTCCGGCTCCAGTCCCCGCAGGCTCTCCCCCAGCCCGGTCAGCTCGCCGAGCGAGTCGAGTTCGGTGTCGGTGGTGAGGCTGCGGGTGAGGGTGTCGGCGACCCGGTACAGCTCGGTCGGGTCGGAGAGCAGGCTGGTGCCGGAGATCTGGGTCAGCAGGGCGAGCACCAGCTGCTGCTGGAGCCGGATGCGGCCCAGGTCGCTGCCGTCGCCGACGCCGTGCCGGGTGCGGGCGAAGGCGAGGGCCTGCTCGCCGTCGAGGTGGTGGGTGCCGGCGGGCAGGGTGAGGTGGCTGTCCTCGTCGTCGATGTCCTCCTCGGTGGTGACGGTGACCCCGCCGAGGGCGTCCACGAGGTTGGCGAACCCGGCGAAGTCCAGCTCGACGTAGTGGTCCATCCGGACGTCGGTGAGCGTCTCGACGGTCTTGACCGCGCACACCGGACCGCCGACCGCGTAGGCGGTGTTGAACATGACGTTCTGCCGCTCGGCCGTCTCGCCGCCGTCCGGGAGGGGGCAGGACGGGCGGGTGACCAGGGTGTCGCGCGGGATGCTGACGACGGTCGCCCCGGTGCGCCCGGCGTCGAGGTGGACGATCATCGCGGTGTCGGAGCGGGCGCCGCCGCTGTCGCCGCCGCCGAGTTCCTGGTTCTCCGCGCCGGTGCGGGAGTCGGAGCCGAGGACGAGGATGTTCAGGGCGCCGCTGGGCACCGGGGAGGCGGCGGCCGACGCGTCGCCGGTCGGGGTGGTCAGCGGACGGGGCGGCCGGTCGTCGCCCAGGGCGCTGTTGATGTCGACGCCGGTGATGTTGTCGTTGAGGTGCCAGTAGGCCCAGCCCGCGGCGGCGATGCCCAGCACCAGCGCTCCCGCGAGGGTGAGACCGGCGGCCTTCAGCACGGTCGACCTCCGTGCCGCCGGTCCGGGCGTCTTCCCCTGCTCGTGCTCGCCTTCGTCAAGTCCCGCCACGGACATGAACATAAGTCCGAAATATTACGAGCGGGAACCCGAGGCCGTGCTTTCTTGGGAACTTCTCAGATTTCACGGTCAAATGACGTGTTACGTCACCCCATCGACACCACGGGCGCCGGATTGCTCCCGTTCCACGTGCCGTTGAAGCCGAACGTCACCGAGCCGCCGGGCGGCACGGTCCCGTTGTAGGAGGCGTTGGAGCAACTGACGGCGGTGCCCGTCTGGACGCAGTCGGCGTTCCAGGCCTGGGTGATCCGCTGGCCCGCGCCGTAGGTCCAGTTCACCCGCCACGACGACAGCGCGGTGTCCGCGCAGTCGATCCGCACCTGCCCGGTGAAGCCGGTGTTCCACTCGTTGACCACGCTGTACGTGGCCGTGCACCCCTCGCCGGGCGGCTCGCTGGTCCCGCCGAGGGACGCGGCGATCGCGTCGTAGGCCGGTTTCGGCGCGTAGTTCTCGTCGTACGGGGTCGCGGCCCCTTGGCCCTCGAACCAGTCAGGGATCCAGGAGTCGGAGTCGGTGAAGCCCCACACGGTGACGCCGGAGCAGCGGTCGACGGCCACGCAGGCGTCCATGACGGCACGGTAGTCGGCGGCCTGCTGGGCCAGCTTGGCGTCGGTGACCGGCAGCTGCATCCGGATGTCCAGCTCGGTGATGGCGACGTCCACGCCGAGGTCGGCGAAGCGCTGGATGTTCTGCTGGAAGGTGCCGGGGACCTGGCCGAGGATCAGGTGCGCCTGGAGGCCGACCCCGTCGATCGGGACGCCGCGCTCCTTCAGCGACCGGACCAGGTTGTACAGGGCGGTCGACTTCGCGTTGACGCCCTCCACGTTGTAGTCGTTGATGTAGAGCTTGGCGCTCGGGTCGGCGGCCCGCGCCCGCGTGAGCGCCTCGGCGATGTAGTCCTGGCCGAGGCCGTCGTACCAGAGGGTCTGCCGGTAGGTGCCGTCCTCGTTGAAGGGTTCGTTGACCACGTCCCAGGCGGCCACCCGGCCCCGGTAGCGGGTCATCTCGGTGTCGATGTGGTCCATGAGCAGGGTGCGCAGCTCGGCCGGGGTGAAGTCGCCGTTCGTCAGCCAGCCGGGGTTCTGGCTGTGCCAGACCAGGGTGTGGCCGCGCACCTCCTGGCCGTTCGCTTCGGCGAAGTCGACGATCCGGTCGGCCTCGGCCCAGTCGAAGGAGCCACGGGACGGCTCCACCGACTCCCACTTCATGGCGTTGCCGGGCGTGAGCCAGTTGAACTCGCGGGCCGCGACCTCGGCGTAGGTGCCGCTCAGCTTGGAGCCGGTCACCGCGGTGCCGATGACCTTGCCCTTGGCGTCGGCGAGGTCGCGCAGCGGGGCGTCGGCGGACTGCGCAGCGGGGGCGGCGAGCAGCAGTGCGCCGAGGGTGGCGAGGCCGGTGAACAGCGACGCCACGGAGGAGCCTGTTCTCAGAGATCTCTTGCGGGTGCCCATCACGGGTGCCTCCGAAAATTTCGGTTCGATAACCGATTGGCTTCGGAGGAGTGTTGAGGGCGTCGCCCCACCCGTCAATACCGCACCTTTCGGCCACCGCCTTCCCGGCGGTCAGGCGGGCGGCGCCGCCGTGCTGCTGCGGACCACCAGACTGGTGGCGAGTTCCACCCTGGTCGCGGCCGGTTCCGTACCGTCGGTGCGGCCCAGCTCCATCACCAGCCGCGCCGCCGCCTCGGCCATCTCGGTCAGCGGCTGCCGTACGGTCGTCAGCGGCGGCCCCACCCAGCGCGCCACCGGCAGGTCGTCGAAGCCGACCACGCTCACGTCCTCCGGGATCCGCAGCCCCAGCTCGCGCGCCGCCTCGTACAGCCCGAGCGCCTGGAGGTCGTTCCCGGCGAAGATCGCGGTCGGCCGGTCCTCGCGGCGCAGCAGCTGGAGCCCGAGCCGGTAGCCGGACTCGTGGTGGAAGTCGCCGGGCATGATGAGGCTCGGGTCGACGGGGAGCCCGGCGGTCTCCAGGGCGGCCCGGTAGCCGTCCACCCGGGCGCGGCTGCACATCATCCGCGAGGGCCCGGTGATGGCGCCGATCCGGGTGTGCCCCAGCTCCACCAGGTGCCGGGTGGCGGCGAGGCCGCCCTGCCAGTTGGTGGCGCCGATGGAGGGCACGTCGGTGCCGGGGTCACCGGCCGGGTCCATCACCACGAACGGGATGGACCGGCTGGTCAGCAGGGCCCGCTGGGACTCGTCCAGTTCGGACAGGACCAGGATCACGCCGTGCGGGCGGCGGGCGGCGACCTGGTCGGCCCAGGTCCGGCCGGGGGTGAGCCGTCCGGCGCTCTCGGAGAGCACCACGCTCAGGCCCGCGTCCCGGGCGACGTTCTCCACGCCCCGGATGACCTCCAGCGCCCAGGCGCTCTCCATCTCGTGGAAGACGAGGTCGAGCAGGGGCGAGCGGGTCGCCTCGGCCCGGCGGCGCCGGTAGCCGTGGGTGCGCAGCAGTTCCTCGACCCTGGTCCGGGTGGCGGGAGCGACGTCGGCACGGCCGTTGAGGACCTTCGAAACAGTCGGCGCGGACACTCCCGCCTCGCGGGCGATCTCCGCGAGCGTCGCGGTCTGCGCGGACCGTCCTGTCGTCTGGGTTTGAGCGCGTTCCGGGGCAGTCATGCTGGCGATCGTATCTCTGCGCGACCTCTTGACGGAGCCCCTGGGGCGCCATAGGTTCCCCAAAACATTCGGAAGACGGTGCGAAACATTCGTATGTCACGGAGACCCACGAGCCTTCGTACCCGGCGCCGAACAGTCAATCAAGGCAACACAGGCATTCGTACTGCGCAAGCAATTTCGTGCTCGACATTCGCGAGAGGTGCGGTCATGGAGTCCACAACAGGGCGGTCCAACGGCGGGCGGCCCGACGGCGGCAGCCAGGGCGGACGGACGTTCAGCAGGCGCTGGGTACTGGGGGCAGGCGCGACCACGTTGCTCACCACCGGCCTGACCGCCTGCGGCTCCGGAAACGGCTCGGGCGGCAGCGGCGGCGGCACCATCACCGCGTTCGTCTACGGCGACGACGCGGTGAAGGTCCAGCAGGCGGCCGTGGACCGGTTCAACAAGTCGGCCGCCGCCAAGGACACCGGCGGCAAGATCAAGCTGGAGCGGATACCCGGCTCCGACTACTCGCCCAAGCTGCGCACCGCCATGGGCTCGCCCAGCGCCCCCGACGTGTTCTTCAACTGGGGCGGCGGCTCCATCAAGCCCTACCAGGAGGCCGACAAGATCGTCGACCTCACCGACATCATCGAGAACGACAAGGTCCTCAAGGACGGCTTCCTGCCCTCCGTGCTCGCCGCCGGCGACCTCGGCGGCCGCCACTACGGCATCCCGATGCGCGGTATGCAGCCGGTGATCCTCTTCTACAACAAGGCCGTCTTCGCCGAGCACAAGCTCCAGCCGCCCACCACCTGGGACCAGCTCCTCGACAACAACGCCAAGCTGAAGAAGGCGGGCATCACCCCCTTCGCCCTCGGCGGCTCCGACATCTGGCCCGAACTGATGTGGCTGGAGTACCTCGTCGACCGCATCGGCGGGGAGCAGGTCTTCCGCCGCATCCAGGACGGCGACATGCAGGGCTGGGGCGACCCGGCGATGCTCAAGGCCGCCGAACTGGTGAAGGAACTCGTCGACGACGGCGCCTTCGGCTCCAAGTTCACCTCGGTGTCCTACGTCAACGGCGGCGCGCCCGCCGTCTTCGCCAAGGGCAAGGCGGCCATGCACCTCATGGGCTCCTGGGAGTACTCGACCCAGCTCGGCAAGTTCCCCGACTTCGCCAAGAAGGACCTGGGCTGGGCGCCCTTCCCCAGCGTCGAGGGCGGCACCGGCGACCTCAGCAACGTCGTCGGCAACCCCACCAACTACTGGTCCATCAACAGCCGCACCCGCAACAAGGACGCGGCGATCGCCTTCCTCAAGGAGTGCGCCTCCCAGCAGTACGCCAAGGACCTGGTCGCCAACGGCGACGTGCCGACCACCTCCAACGCGGCCCTGCTGCTCAACAACGCGCCCAACCCGGAGTTCGCCAAGTTCCAGTACGAGATGGTCGAGAAGGCCACCGCCTTCACCCTCTCCTGGGACCAGGCGCTCGGCGACGAGCTGGGCACCAAGATGCACACCGAGATCGGCAAGCTGTTCGCCGGGAAGCACTCGCCGCAGCAGTTCGTGGACGCCTGCAAGGGGCTGAAGTGAGCACCACGGTCCACAAGGGTTCCGGCCGGTCCGTCACCAGGACCGGCCGGTCCACCCGGGCCCGGGCGGGGCGTCCGCACGCCGCCTGGGCCCTGCCCGCCGTCCTGTTCTTCGCGTTCTTCGCGATCGTCCCGATGGCACTGGCGTTCTACCTGTCCTTCACCAAGTGGGACGGCCTCAGCGACCCGCAGCCCGTCGGCTTCGACAACTGGCAGCGGCTGCTGGACGACCCGCGCATGACCCAGTCCCTGTGGCTGACGGTCCTGCTCACCGTCACCAGCTGGCTCTTCCAGACCGTCGTCGCCCTGCTGCTCGGCGTCTGGGCGGCGGGCCCGCAGCGCAACCGGGCGATCCTGTCGGCGATCTACTTCACCCCGCTGCTGCTGTCGTCCACCGCCATCGCGATCCTGTTCTACGCCCTGCTCGACCCGAACTTCGGCATCATCCAGAAGGACACCCTCGGCTCGTCCAGCGGCGCCTTCCTCGCGATCGTGTTCGTCGGCGGCTGGCAGTTCATGCCGCTGCACACCCTGATCTACCAGGGCGGCGCCCGCCAGATCCCGGCGGTGCTCTACCAGGCGGCGGCCATCGACGGAGCCGGCCGCTACCGCCAGTTCTTCTCGATCACCCTGCCGCAGCTGCGCAACACCATCACCACGTCCTCCGTGCTGATCGTCGTCGGCTCGCTGACCTACTTCGAGACGGTGCTGATCCTCACCAAGGGCGGCCCCGGCACGGACACCGCGATCCTGCCGTACCTGATGTACGAGGCGGGCTTCCGCAACTACGACTTCGGCTACGCCAGCGCCATCGCCTCCTTCCTGGTGCTGGTGGCCACCGGCCTGTCCCTGCTGCTGGTGAAGCTGAGCGGCTTCGGACGCATGCGCAGCACGCGCGAAGGGATGTGACGGCATGTCACACGACACGTTGCGGCGCCCCGCCAAGACCAGCGGAGACTCCCCGGAGCACATGAACACCGCGCACCACCGCCGACGCCGCCACTGGACCAAGCGCGCCAACCCGGTCGCGGGCCTCGGCTCGCTGGTCTGGCTGGTGATCGTCCTGATCCCGGTCTACGCCATGCTGTCGGCGTCCCTGACCCGCCAGGAGGACGCCCTCACCGGCAACCCGCTCAAACCCCCGAGCAACCCCACCTTCGACAACTACAACACCGTCCTCGACAGCGGCTTCGGCCATCTGCTCACCAACACCGCGATCACCGCGGTGGCCGTCGTCGGCATCGTCCTCGGCCTGTCCATCCCGCTGGCCTACGTCGCGGTCCGCACCCGCAACCGCTGGTCCGGCACCGCCTTCCGGGTCTTCCTGCTCGGCGTCGCCATCCCGGCCCAGGCGGTCGTCGTCCCGCTGTACCTGCTCATCTCCGAACTCGGCCTCTACGACACCCTGCTCGCCGTCATCCTGCCGACGGCGGCCTTCGCCATGCCGGTGTCGGTACTGATCCTCGTCGGCACCCTGCGGGACGTCTCCGAGGAGCTGTACGAAGCGATGGCGCTGGACGGCGCCTCACCGCTGCGGATGCTGTTCCAGCTGACGATCCCGCTGGCCAAGGGCGGCATCAGCACGGTCGTCATCTACTCCGCGCTCCAGGCGTGGAACGGCTTCCTGTTCCCGCTGATCTTCACCCAGTCCGACGGCCCGCGCGTGCTCACGCTCGGCATCTTCAACTACGTCAGCCAGTTCGGCGTGAACATCCCCGCACTGCTCGCCTCGGTCGTCCTCTCCGGCATCCCGATCTTCGCCGTCTATCTGGTGGCCCGCCGTGCCCTGGTGAGCGGGCTGATGGGTGTGGGCGGCAAGTAGACCCCGGCACCCGCACAGCCCGCACCCGCGCGACCGCCCCGAGACGCATCCCAACCGACTGGAGTTCCATGACCACCGCCCCTTGGCGCGACCCCGCCCTCCCCGCCGCCGCCCGCGTCGACGACCTCCTCTCCCGGATGACCCTGGAGGAGAAGACCGCCCAGCTGTACGGGGTGTGGGTGGGCGCGGACACGGACGGCGCCGGAGTCGCCCCGCACCAGCACGACATGACCACCGAGTGGAACTGGGACGAGCTGATCACCCGGGGCCTCGGCCAGCTCACCCGCCCCTTCGGCACCGCCCCCGTCGACCCGGCCACCGGCGCCCAGTCCCTCGCCGCCGCACAGCGCCGGATCAGGGAGGCGGGCCGGTTCGGCATCCCCGCGCTCGCACACGAGGAGTGCCTGGCCGGGTTCACCGCCTGGCAGGCCACCGCCTACCCGGTGCCGCTCGCCTGGGGCGCCACCTTCGACCCCGCGCTCATCGAGGAGATGGCCCGGCACATCGGCCGCGACCTGCGCTCGGTCGGCGTCCACCAGGGCCTCGCCCCGGTCCTGGACGTCGTACGCGATCTGCGCTGGGGCCGTGTCGAGGAGACCATCGGCGAGGACCCGTACCTGGTCGGCACGGTCGGCGCCGCCTACGTCCGCGGCCTGGAGTCGACCGGCATCGTCGCCACGCTGAAGCACTTCGCCGGGTACGCCGCCTCCGCGGGCGCCCGCAACCTCGCGCCCGTGCGCGCGGGCGTCCGCGAGTTCGCCGACATCACCCTGCCGCCGTTCGAGATGGCCCTGCGCGAGGGCGGCGCCCGCTCGGTGATGGCCGCCTACAACGAGACGGACGGCGTCCCCGCCTCGGCGGACGCCCACCTCCTCACCGAACTCCTGCGCGACGAGTGGGGCTTCACCGGCACGGTCGTCTCCGACTACTTCGGCGTCGCCTTCCTCCAGAGCCTGCACCGCGTCGCGGGTACCCCCGCCGAGGCGGCGCACGCGGCCCTCGCCGCGGGCATCGACGTGGAACTGCCCAGCCTCAACTGCTACGGCGACCCCCTGACCGAGGCGGTCCGCGCGGGCGAGGTCCCCGAGGAGCTCATCGACCGGGCGGCCCGCCGCATCCTGCTCCAGAAGTGCGAACTGGGCCTCCTCGACGAGGACTGGCGGCCCGAACCCGGCGAGCACATCGACCTGGACTCCGCGGCCAACCGCGCCCTGGCCCGCCGTATCGCCGAGGAGTCGGTGGTACTGCTGGACAACCCGGACGGGCTGCTGCCGCTGGCCCCGGACACCCGGATCGCGGTCGTCGGACCGCGCGCGGCCGACCCGCTGGCGATGCTCGGCTGCTACTCCTTCCCCTCCCACGTCGGCACCCACCACCCCGACAAGCCGATGGGCATCGCCATCCCGACCGTCATCGAGGCGCTGCGCGGCGAACTCCCCGACGCCAAGGTGACGTTCGCCGAGGGCTGCGGGGTCTCCGACCCGGACACCTCCGGCTTCGAGGAGGCGGTGGCACGGGCCGCGGAGGCCGACGTGTGCGTGGCGGTCCTCGGCGACCAGGCGGGCCTGTTCGGCCGCGGCACCTCGGGCGAGGGCTGCGACGCCGCCGACCTGCGACTGCCCGGCGCCCAGAGCGAACTGCTGGACGCGCTGGTCGCCACCGGAGTCCCGGTGGTGCTGGTGCTGCTCACCGGCCGCCCCTACGCACTCGGCCGCTGGCACGGCAGGCTCGCCGCCGTCGTCCAGGCCTTCTTCCCCGGGGAGGAGGGCGGCCCGGCGGTCGCGGGAGTGCTGTCGGGCCGCGTCACCCCCTCCGGCCGCCTCCCCGTCAGCGTCCCGCGCGACCCCGGCGGCCAGCCCTGGACCTACCTCCAGCCCCCGCTCGGCCTCGCGGGCGAGGTCAGCAACCTGGACCCGACGCCGCTGTACCCGTTCGGGCACGGCCGCTCGTACACGACGTTCGAGTGGACGGACTTCGACGGCGCCGAGGAGACGGAGATCGGCACGGACGCCTCGTACGACATCGGTGTCAACGTCACCAACACCGGTGACCGCGAGGCCGCCGAGGTCGTCCAGCTCTACCTCCACGACCCCGTCGCCACGGTCACCCGCCCCGACGTCCGCCTCATCGGCTACCAGCGGGTGCACCTCGCCCCCGGCGAGAGCGCCCGGGTGACGTTCCGCTTCCACACCGACCTGTCCGCCTTCACCGACCGCACCGGCCGCCGCGTCGTCGAACCCGGCGCCCTTGAACTCCGCCTGGCGGCCTCCAGCACCGACACCCGTCACACGGCCCGGCTGACCCTGACCGGCCCGCGCCGCGAACTCCCCACGGCCCGCCGCCTGCGCTGCGAGACGGAGGTGACACCCGGGGCGTAAGCGGCGCGGCGCGGGGCGCCCAGGGTGCGTGCGCAGCTCACCTCGCGGCGCCGACGTGCCCCCCGTACTCGTCCTCGTCGTCCACCTCGATGCCCTCCAGCTCGTCCATCAGCGGCAGGAGTTCCTCGCCCCGCTCGTCCGCGGCCAGCAGCCACATGGCGGCCTCGCGGGCGGCGGGGTCACGGCGCAGATGCTCGAGCAGGCCCCGCCTGGCCTCGACCGTCTCCGGGGTACGGCCCATCAGCACCCGGTAGAAGGCGTGCGCCAGGTACTCGATGTTCCCCACGGCCTCGGGCCGGGCCGTGGCGTACCCGTTGGCCCGCCCGTACCTCGCCAGGATCTGCCCGTCCAGGAACCCCATGGTCGGGTCGATGCCGACGAGCGGGTGCACATGGCCGACCGCGTCCCCGACCATCGCGATCCGCCCGTGCTCGTAGGACCTTCGGGTGCGGAAACCCTCCGCCGTCCAGGTGATCCCGTCCTCCTCGGCGGCCGCCCGGTCCAGCGGTTCGTGCAGCTCCGGCGGCAGCAGCGGCCAGAACTGCTCCTTGAGGTGGTCCCGCACCTCGTCCTCGGCGGGCAGCTTGCTCGGCAGGTCGAGGCCGACCCCGATCAGGTCCCGGCCGAGCGCCTGGATCCGTACGCTGCGCCCGTGCTCGTCGGTGATCACCCGGATCTGCTCGTACCCCTTGAGTCCGGTGCCCTCCAGCACCGCCGACGCGGTGAGCGAGGTGACGGTCTCCGGCAGGTCGCCGTAGAGCCTGCGGCGGACCACCGAGGTGCGGCCGTCGGCCCCGACCAGCAGGTCGGCGCGGTACTGGGTGTCGAACTTGCCGCGGGTCGCGTGGACCGAGCCGTCGAGTTCCACGCTGAGGATCTCCACCCCGTGCAGCAACTCGATCTCGTACCGCTCGATCAGGCTCTCCTGCATCGCGTCGGCCAGATCCGTGTACGAGATCATCAGCGGCCGCGCCTCCGCGGGGAACCGCAGCTCCACGGGCTCCGGATGGCCGTGCTCGTAGAAGGTGACCCCGGTGCCGCGCGCGAACCGGCCCGGCGGCAGCTCCACGCCCCACCGCCGCATCAGCTGGACGGTGGGAGGGAAGAGCACCTCCGCCACCGGCCGGGTCAGGGGCCCCTTCGCCATGTCGCACATCAGCACCCGGGCGCCTTTGTCGGCGAAGGTGTGCGCGGTGGCGCAGCCGATGGGTCCGGCTCCGATGATGATCACGTCCGCGTTGTCCATGGGCACCTCTCAACCCCGCCCTGCGGGGCCTGATCGCTGAGGACTGCACTGAGGCGGCACCCACGGCGCTCCGCCGACTGAGGCCTGCCGGGCAGGTACGGTACGCCGACCCGGCGAACAGAGGTGGCGAATGAACCGATACGGCTGACTTTACGGCGTGTCGCCTTGACGTGACCGACCGTCAACCAGTAATGCCCTCGGCAACGGACTCGAACCGCCAGCGATGCACCGCCCGGCTCACCAACTCGCCCTCCGGCTCCGGCAGTTCGGGCAGTTCGGCGTCGAACGCCGCGTCCCACCAGGTGATGACGAGCACCCGGCCCTGCGGGGCCCAAAAGGTCTCCCGCCGCAGCGGCACCCCCGCAAGCTCCTGCGCACGGGCCCAGTCGAGCAGCTCCGCCCCCCGGCCGGGCATCGCCCGCGCCTCCCACATCAGCGCCACGGTCACGAGTACAGGTTCTCCTTGCTCACCTCGTGCACATGGTCGTGCCCCGGTACGTGCGGGTTCGTCACCGGCAGCGAGGAGTCCGCCGACAGGTCCCACGCGGACGCGGCCCGGTTGCGGGCCACCATCTCGGCGCCGAGCGCGGCGACCATCGCCCCGTTGTCCGTGCACAGCTTCGGCCGCGGCACCCGCAGCCGAATCCCCGCCGCCTCGCACCGCTCCTGCGCGAGCGCCCGCAGCCGCGAGTTGGCGGCGACACCACCGCCGATCATCAGATGGTCGACGCCCTCGTCCTTGCAGGCCCGTACCGCCTTGCGGGTCAGCACATCGACCACCGCCTCCTGGAAGGAGGCCGCCACATCACGCACCGGCACCTCCCCCCCGGCCGCCCGCTTGGCCTCGATCCAGCGCGCCACGGCCGTCTTCAGCCCCGAGAAGGAGAAGTCGTACGCCGGATCGCGGGGCCCGGTCAGCCCGCGCGGGAACGCGATCGCCGCCGGGTCGCCCTCGCGCGCGTACCGGTCGATCACGGGACCGCCCGGGAAGCCCAGGTTCAGCACCCGGGCGATCTTGTCGAACGCCTCGCCCGCCGCGTCGTCGATGGTCGCGCCCATCGGCCGCACGTCGGAGGTGATGTCGGAGGACAGCAGCAGCGACGAGTGCCCCCCGCTGACCAGCAGCGCCATCGTCGGCTCCGGCAGCGGCCCGTGCTCCAGCTGGTCGACGCAGATGTGCGAGGCCAGGTGGTTGACGCCGTAGAGCGGCTTGCCCAGCGCGTACGCGTACGCCTTCGCCGCCGACACCCCGACCAGCAGCGCACCGGCGAGACCGGGACCGGCGGTCACCGCGATGCCGTCGAGGTCCCGGGCGCTGACCCCGGCCTCCTTCAGCGCGCGCTCGATGGTGGGGACCATCGCCTCCAGATGCGCCCGGGACGCCACCTCCGGCACGACCCCGCCGAAGCGGGCGTGCTCGTCGACGCTGGAGGCGATGGCGTCGGCCAGCAGGGTGGTGCCGCGGACGACACCGACACCGGTCTCGTCGCAGGAGGTCTCGATCCCCAGGACCAGGGGTTCGTCAGCCATGGATCTCGGTTCCTTGTGCAGGGTCCGGTGGTACCGGCGCGGAGTCGGATACGGAGTGTGCGGGGTCGGTCAGCCGCATGACCAGGGCGTCCACGTTGCCCGGCTGGTAGTAGCCGCGCCTGAAGCCGATGGGTTCGAAGCCGAAGCGCTCGTACAGCCGCTGGGCGGGCCGGTTGTCGATCCGGCACTCCAGCATCACCTCGGCGCACTCGAACGCCGTCGCCGCCCGCAGCAGCTCGGTCAGCAGCCGCGCCCCGAGCCCGGTGCCCCAGCGGTCGCGGGCCACGGCGATGGTCTGCACGTCGGCCAGCTCACCGGCGGCGGCGAGGCCGGCGTACCCGACGACCCGCTCCCCCTCGGTGGCCACCAGGTACCGCCGGGTCGAGCCCGGCCCCCGCGCATGGGCCAGCTCGGACCAGAACATCCCCCGCGACCAGGCGTCCTCGGGGAACAGGTCCCGTTCCAGTCCCAGCACGGGGTCGATGTCCCACCAGCGCATCTCCCGCAGCAGCACGGGCGTCACCTCTGGCTCGGTCACTTGGGCGTGACCACCTTGTAGTTCTTGGGGACCTGGGCGTCCGGGCGGCGCAGGTACAGCGGCCGGGGCGGCGCCAGGTCCTCGCCCGCGGCCAGCTTCTCGGCGGCCAGCCGGGCCAGCGCGGCGGCGGACACGTGCTCGGGCTCGTGCGCCTGCGGGAACGTGCCGGGGTACAGCAGCGCGCCCGCGCCGACCGCGGGCAGCCCCGCGACCCGGTCGGCGATGTCTGCGGGCCGGTCGACGGCCGGGTCGGTGAGCCGGGTGCGCGAGTCGGCGTAGCGCGCCCAGTACACCTCCTTGCGCCGGGCGTCGGTGGCCACGACGAACGGCCCCGGCAGATCGGCCGCGTACGCCAGACCGTCCAGCGTGCACAGCCCGTGCACGGGCACCCCGAGCGCCAGCCCGAAGGTGTCGGCGGTCATCAGCCCGACCCGCAGCCCGGTGTACGGGCCGGGACCGGTCCCTACGACGATCCCGGTGACGGCGTCCAGTCGGCGCCCCGCCTCCCGCAGCACACGGTCGACGGCGGGCAGCAGCAGCTCACCGTGCCGTCGTGCGTCGACCTGGCCGGCGGAGGCGATGACGTCCGTGCCGTCGTGCAGGGCGACGGTCACGGCGGGGGTGGCGGTATCCAGAGCGAGCAAGAGCACGCAAACAGCCTACGGCTCCCGCGCCGCGCGCACGGCCGCCCCGGGCGGGCCCGCCACCGCTGCTACGGTCACCGGGGACCACAGCAGGACATACACCGACATACGACGCAGAGGTGGACGACGGTGGCAAGCAGCAGCTCGGGGATCGTGATCGGGCTCACCGTGGCGGCCCTCGGGACGATCGGGTACCTCGGCTACCAGGCCTCCGCGAACGTCCCCCTCGAGTTCGACCGGCCGAAGGCGGCGGCGTCCCTGGCGGCGCTCGCCTCCAAGGCCCCCCGCGACACCCACGACCCCACCGCGCTGCCCTCCAACTCCGGGACCGGGGAACGCGTCGTGTACTCCCTCGACGACGACCGCGTCTGGCTGGTCGCCGCCGACGGCACGGTCAGGCGCACCTTCCGGGTCGTCCCCAGCACGGTCGACCCGCTGCCGGGCAACTACACCGTCTCCTCCCGCTCGGGGCGCATCACCGGCTCCGACGGCGTCCCCGTCGAGCATGTGGTCCGCTTCGCCACGGTGGACGGTGTGACCATCGGCTTCAGCGCGGCCGTCGACCCCTCGGCCCCGGCCCCCGCCACCGGCGCACGCACGGGCGGCATCCGCCAGAGCCGCCCGGACGGCGACGCCATGTGGCGGTTCGCGACGGTGGGGCAGCGGGTGGTGGTGATCCGCTAGGGCCTGTCTGACAATTCCCGTCGTCGCCCGTAGGGCGGCTCTGCGGCGTCAGGTGCGTGCTCTCGGTGTGCCGGGCCCTGACCCACGTACTGGATGTACTTGGGTCAGGGCCCGGTGCGGCGAGAGCACGTGCATGGCGTCGCGGAGCAGGCGGGAATTGTCAGACAGGCCCTAGGCGGCCTGTCGGCGTTCTGGCCGGTGAGGGGCCACGGTGGGTTCCGGCTCCCGCGGTGGCCGCGAGATGAGGTCGGCCGCGGCGCAGGACGCCAGCAGGTCGCGCATGGACACGCCGGTGGGGACCCCCGGCACCGCGCGCGGTGCCTCGTCTCGTTCGCTGGTCGGCATGGGCGCCTCCTGAGGTACGGGGGCGGATGTAGTTAGGTAAACCTAACTACCGCTGGATACCATCTGAACACGCCGAAGGCACCCCACGCAATAACGTCCCGACAACTTGTCGGAAAACGCGGGGTGCCTGCCGTACCGGTGGACGAACGGCCCGCTCAGGCCGTCAGCACGCTCAGGTCGGCCCCCGCCCAGCGCTCCCCGATCCCGGTCAGCGTCACCCGCCGCACCTCGTCGGTGGTGTCGCCGACGGCCCGGTGGACGGCGAGGTGCAGCCGGTCCTCCGTCAGCTCCTCGACCTTCCCCTCGCCCCACTCCACGACGATCACCGAGTCCGGCAGCGAGACGTCCAGGTCCAGGTCCTCCATCTCGTCCAGACCGCCGGAGAGCCGGTAGGCGTCCACATGGACCAGGGGCGGACCGTCCCCGAGGGACGGGTGCACCCGGGCGATCACGAAGGTCGGCGAGGTGACCGCGCCCCGGACGCCGAGCCCCTCGCCGAGCCCGCGCGTCAGGGTCGTCTTGCCCGCGCCCAGTTCCCCGCTGAGCATCACGAGGTCACCGGCGCGCAGCAGCTTGGCGAGGCGGCGGCCCAGTTCCCGCATCTGCTCGGGGGAGGTGACGACCAGCTCGGTCTCAGCCGGGTTGTGCGGTGCTGCTGGTGCTTCCATAGCCACTTACGGTAGCCCCTGCGGGCACCGCGCCCACACGGGTGAGGAGGTCGGCGAGGCGGTCGGTGACCACCTCCGGGTGCTCCAGCATCACCAGGTGCCCGGCGTCCGGCACCAGCACCAGCTCCGACTCCGGCAGCAGATCGGCGATCGCCTCACTGTGCTCACTGGGCGTCACCAGATCCTGCACCCCGGCCAGCACCAGCACCGGTATGTCCGCGAAGTACACCAGCGCCTCGGTCTTGTCGTGGTCGGTGAAGGCCGGGTAGAACTCCGCGACCACGTCGATCGGAGTGCCCTCGATCATCCGCTCGGCGAACCGCTCCACCGCCGGATCGATGTCCCGCGCCGCGAACGAGTACCGCTTGATGATCCCGGCGAACAGATCGGCGGTCGCCCGCCGCCCCTTCTCCACCAGCTCCGCCCGCTGCCCCAGCGCCTTCAGCACCCCCGGCAGCACCCGCCGCACGGCGTTCACACCCGCCACCGGCAGCCCGAAGTTGACCTCGCCGAGCCGCCCTGACGACGACCCCACCAGGGCCGCGCCCACCACCCGCTCCCGCACCAGCTCCGGGAACTGGGCGGCCAGCGCCATGATCGTCATCCCGCCCATGGAGTGCCCGACCAGCACCAGCGGCCCCTCCGGCGCGGCCACGTCCAGCACGGCCTTCAGATCCTGCCCGAGCTGGTCGATGCTGACCGGCAGCCCGTCCTGTATCTGCGCCACCCCGCGCCCGGACCGGCCATGACTGCGCTGGTCCCAGTGCACGGTCCGCACCACACCGCGCAACGCGGCCCGCTGGAAGTGCCAGGAGTCCTGGCTGAGGCAGTACCCGTGGCAGAACACCACGGTCACCGGGACCGGCGCCTTACGGCCGAACAGCCGACGCCTGCGGGGTGCGAGCTGCGCCTCCGGCTCCACGTCGTCGACCTCGAAGTACAGCTCGGTGCCGTCATCGGCGTACGCCTTGCCGGGCATGCCCCGCAGGGCGCCGTACGGACCGGCGGAGTCCAGCGCGAGCCGGGCCTTCTGCCGCATGCCGCGCCCGACGGTCAGCCGCTCGATGGCGACCCCCGCCGCCGCCCCGGCCGCCAGCACGCCTATCGCGGCACCCGCGACGCCGGTCGCTCTGCGCCAGCCCCCGGCCGCGGCCCCCGTGGCGGAGGCGACGGCCGCCGAGGCGGCGTCCGCGACGACCTCCGCACTGCTCTCGCTCACGTACCGCTCCTCTTCGCCGTACCTACCCGCTTCACGCGTGTGGCCGCGCTCTGCGAGTTACCCGTCAGGCTGTTCGTTCACATGCTCGTCGTCCACATAGACGCGGGGAACGCGCGTTCCGATCCGGGTGACGATCTCATACGCGATGGTCCCGGCCGCCTGCGCCCAGTCCTCGGCGGTGGGCTCACCCCGGTCACCGGCCCCGAACAGCACCGCCTCGGCCCCCGCCTCCGGCTCGTCGCCCCCCAGGTCGACGACGAACTGGTCCATCGCGATCCGCCCGGCCACGGTCCGCCACTTCCCGCCGATCAGCACCGGCCCGGCCCCCGAGGCATGCCGCGGAATCCCGTCCGCGTACCCCACCGGGACCAGCCCCAGCGTCGTACCGCCCGGCGTCGTGTAGTGGTGCCCGTAGCTGACGCCGTGCCCCGCCGGTACGTGCTTCACCAGCGCCAGCGACGCCGCGAGGGTCATCACCGGCCGCAGCCCGAAGTCCGCCGGGGTGCCCACCTCGGGGCTCGGCGAGATCCCGTAGAGCGCGATACCCGTCCGTACGAGATCGAAGTGCGACTCGGGCAGGGTCAGGGTCGCGGGCGAGTTGGCGATGTGCCGGACCTCCGGCCGCAGCCCCTGCCGCTCGGCCTCCGCGACCATCTCCCGGAACGCGGTGAGCTGGAGCGCGATGGACGGATGCCCCGGCTCGTCGGCACACGCGAAGTGCGACCAGACCCCGGTGACCCGCAGCAGCCCCGCGCCCTCGGCCTCCACCGCGGCGCCGACCAGCTCCTCCCAGTCGCCCGGCTGACAGCCGTTGCGCCCGAGCCCGGTGTCCGCCTTGAGCTGCACCCGCGCGGACCGCCCGGCACCCCGGGCCGCCCGGACGACCTCACGCAACGCCCACATCCCGCTCACCGAGACGTCGAGATCGGCCTCGACCGCCTCCCGCCACGGCCCGCCCGGCGTCCACAGCCAGCACATGATGCGCGTCGAGGCGGGCAGCCCGCCCCGGGCCCGCAGCACCAGGGCCTCCTCCGGCGTGGCCGTACCCAGCCAGTCCGCCCCCGCGTCCACGGCGGCCCGCGCCACGCGCAGCGCCCCGTGCCCGTACGCGTCCGCCTTCACCACGGCCATCAGCCGGGCCCCGGACGCCCGCTCCCGCAGGGCACGCACGTTCGCCCGCAGCGCGCCCAGGTCGATCTGGGCGTGGGCGCGCAGCGGGGCGGTCGGCAGAAGTGCTGTCTCAGTCATCGCGCCCAGTGTCTCAGAGGGCACCGACACCACCGCCGCGACGGGACCTCACCCTTGTCAGTCGCACACGTCCCGCCAGGCGGCCGGAATCGCCGCCGCCACATCGTGCGCCCCGAGCGGAGCCCCGTCGGCCGCGTACCTCCCGGCCAGCCCGTGCAGATACGCCCCGGCGCTCCCCGCGTCCAGCGCCGGAAGACCGGCCGCCAGCAACGACCCCACCAGCCCCGACAGCACGTCCCCGCTCCCGGCCGTGGCCAGCCATGACGTCCCCGTCGCGTTCACCCGTACGGCCCCACCGCCGGCGTCGGCGACCAGCGTGGTCGACCCCTTCAGCAGCACGGTCGCCCGGTACCGCGCCGCCAGCTCCCGCACCGCCGCCAGCCGCCCGGCCTCGACCTCCTCCCGGGCCACCCCGAGCAACGCAGCGGCCTCCCCGGCGTGCGGCGTCATCAGCGTGGGCGCGGTACGCCCCCGCACGACCTCGGGGTCGGCGAGCCGCAGCCCGTCCGCGTCCAGCAGCACCGGCACCTCACCGGCCAGCACCTCCGTCACCGCCCCGGCGTCGTCCCCGGCCCCCGGCCCCACCACCCAGGCCTGCACCCGCCCCGCGTGCTTCGGCCCTTGGTCCGACACGAGCGTCTCGGGGAACCGCGCGATGACGGCGTCCCCGGCGGGCCCGACGTACCGCACGGCCCCGGCGCCCCCGCGCAACGCGCCCGCCACGGACAGCACGGCGGCCCCCGGATACCGGGCCGACCCGGCGGCGACCCCGACCACGCCCCGCCGGTACTTGTCGCTCTCGACGCCGGGCACCGGCAGCAGCGCGGCCACATCGGCGTGCTGCAAGGCCTCCAGCTCCCCCACGGCGGGCAACTCCAGCCCGATGTCGACGAGCCGCACGACACCGGCGTACTCCCGCGCGGGATCGACGAGCAGCCCCGGCTTGTACGTCCCGAACGTCACCGTCAGATCGGCCCGCACGGCGGCCCCCCGCACCTCCCCGCTGTCCCCGTCCACCCCACTGGGCAGATCGACGGCGACGACGGCGGCCCGGGCCCGGTCGGCGACCTCGGCGAGGGCGACGGCGTCCCCGCGCAGCCCGCCCTTGCCGCCGATCCCGACGATCCCGTCGAGGACGAGGTCGGCCCGCTCGATGAGCGCTGCGGCGCCGCTGACGTCGACGACCCGGCCTCCCGCCTTGCGCAGGGCAGCGAGCCCACCCCCATGCACCCGCTCGGGATTCAGGCGTACCGCCGTCACCCCGGCCCCCCGCCGCGCGAGCCGCGCCCCGGCGTACAGGGCGTCACCCCCGTTGTCCCCGCTCCCCGCCAGCACCACCACCCGCTTGCCGTACACCCGCCCGAGCAGATCGGCACAGGCGGCGGCGAGCCCGGCGGCGGCCCGCTGCATCAGGGCTCCCTCCGGCAGCCGTGCCATGAGTTCCCGCTCGGCCGCCCTCACTGTCTCCACGCTGTAAGCAGTCCGCATACCCGTGAGTCTCCCCCGCACGTCCCGTTGATGCCCTGCCGTTGCCGCTCCGCCGTTGACGCTCCGCCATTGACGCGTCGCCCGGCCGTTGCCAAACTCCCACCCCCCACAGGATGAATCGATTCAGTCGAACAGATTCGACGACTCGGGTCGATTCCGACACGACAGGAAGCCGGACTCTCATGGGACGCAGAGCCGCACTTCTAGCCGCCACCACCGCAACGACCCTGCTCGCCGCCGCAGGCGCCCTCACCTCCGCCCCCACAGCGTCGGCCGCCGCATGCGGCGAGGGCACCTACCACGCGGAGGCCACCCTCAGCGGCAGCACCTGGACGGCCCGCCGCGGCGGCAGCACGGTCTACACGGGCGCGGACATGCGCACGGCCGTCCAGTCGGCCATCAACAGCCTCACGTCAGGCCGTACGGCGAAGGAGAGGGTGGTGGTCCGAGGCTCGGGAAGCATCCCGGCGTCGACGCGCATCAGCCTTCCCTCCTACACCACCCTCGACGTCTGCGGCACGATCAACGTCACCGGCACCGGCTCGGGCGACCAGGCCCCCGTCTACTCCCGGGGCACCCGAGACATCGAGGTCCAGCACCTGAACGTCACCGGCACCCCGCTCTACGGTGTCTTCATGCGCAACGTCCAGAACGCCACCCTGGGCCAGATCGACATGCGCCTCTCCTCCGGCCTCGGCATCCGCATCGACAACCGGGGCGACACGTCCCAGTGGACGCGCAACGTCCGCATAGACAACGCGTACGTCTCCGGCGCCTCGAACCACGCCG
Organism: Streptomyces sp. B93; assembly: GCF_018070565.1. Lineage (GTDB taxonomy): Bacteria > Actinomycetota > Actinomycetes > Streptomycetales > Streptomycetaceae > Streptomyces. The sequence continues at coordinate 2,083 of NZ_JAGPXL010000011.1, read as the reverse complement.
TGGAGACCTACGGCGTCGACGGCCTGACCATCGGCACGGTGACCGCCCGCAACGTCGGCTACTCCGGCCTCCTCCTCAACGAGACCATCAACGCATCCGTCGGCAAGGTAGACGCGGAGAACACGGGCACCGGCACGGGCTACGCCGCCTTCCGCATGGCCAACCGCAACGGCAGGGTGGGCAGCGGCTACCCGACCAACATCAGGGTCGGCGAGGTCGTGGCAAGGGGCGGCGGCCGAGGCGTGTTCTGCGTCTCGGAAAGCGGCGGAGCGGTCATCGACAGGGTCACGCTCTCGAACACGGGCAACAACGCCATCCTGATTGAGAACTGCTACAACGTGAACATCGCGGCGCAGAGCGGCACGGTGACGGGCGGCGGCGAAATCCGCCTGGCAGCCCGCACGGAGTTCCCGAACAACGACAACATCACCATCCAGAACCTCACGGTGACGAACTCGGCGATCAGGGAAACCCCCTGCGGCACGAACACCACGTTCCGCAACAACACCCTGGTGAACAGCACCCAGTCCATCTGCTGACCGCAACTCCAGACCCTCGGCCTCAGGAAGGTGGAAGGTCCCTGAGGCCGAGGAAACCCCCAACCACGGGCAGCAGGCGTTTCCTTCGGCTGCGGTCCGCGCTGCCGAACGGCCAGGTGAGTGTCAGTGCGGGGTGGGAGTCTCAGGGGCATGAGCTACGACCTGGCTGTCTGGGAAGGCGAGAGGCCGGCGGATGACAAGACCGCCGGCCAGGTCTTCGGCAACCTGTACGACCGCTACATCGAGGGCGATGCGGAAGAGCCTCCGTCCGAACGCATAGCGGCTTACGTGGCCGCGCTCCTTGAGCGCTGGTGCGACATCACCGAGGACGAGGAAGACACCTCGCCCTGGTCGACCGGTCCGTTGATCGACGAGGCCAGTGGTCCGCTGATCTACTTCGCCATGCGGTGGAGCATGGCCGAGGAGGCATCGGCCTATGCGGCGGCCGTCGCGGAGTCCATGGGCCTGGTCTGCTTTGACGTGCAGTTGGACCGGCTCAGGCCGTGAGCAGGGCCGCCAATCGACGGTAGCTGATCAGGGTCGCGGCTATGCCGACGAAGGCGCCCAGTCGCTGTGAGTACTCGAGTCCCTTGCGGGCGAAGTGACACCACCCCCAGCCACACCACAAACGGGGCAACGGCAAAAACCCGGAACAGCGCCCAACCTCCGAACACGGGCCGGCCACGAGTCCACGACCCTGACGTCCCTGCCCGGCCACCACGACACGCCGTACGACATCACCGACGGCGCCCCCATGCCGATCCACGACTACTTCACCGCCCTAACGGCAACCCAGGCCGCGAACATCTCCGCACCCTGGCCCCGCCCAACCAACGCCACAGACAGCTAAGGCACGTCCCGACGCCCACCGCCCACGGAACTACGCCGCGAAGTCGGCTCGGGAACCGCGAAGGGCGATGCGGCGGACCCCAACTGATTCAGTTGCCGTTGGGGCCGCCCGCTTCTTGGCCAGTGTCGTGCTTCCGCGACCCGGCCTCAAGGGCGCTCCGCTACGCTCCGCGTCGGCTACGCCGATGGCCCTGCGGGCCACCCTTGACCCCGGCCCGCTCCAGCCCGGGTAAGAAGCGAGCGGACGGCCCGGAAAGACGGGTGGCCGGGGATCCGTTTTTCCTTCGGGCAGGCTGTGGGGTGGGCGTGGGTTGAGGGGCGCGTCGGCGTCTCGCCTGCACGCCGGGCCGGCTTGGCGGCTTGCGGCCCGGTGGGCGAGTGCGCGCCCGGCTGCCGGGGGCATGCCGGGATCGGCTTAGCGGCCATCGGTCGGTGGCGGGCGCGCGTCAGACGGGTGGCGGCACGCCGGGCGGGTTTGGCGGCTTGCGGCCCGGTGGGGGTGGAGGGCGCGCCCCGTGGCAGGGGGCACGCCGGGATCGGCTCAGCGGCCATCGCCCGGTGGCGGGCACGCGTCAGACGGGTGGCGGCACGCCGGGCGGGTTTGGCGGCTTGCGGCCCGGTGGGGGTGGAGGGCGCGCCCCGTGGCAGGGGGCACGCCGGGATCGGCTCAGCGGCCATCGCCCGGTGGCGGGCAC
>NZ_JAGPXL010000109.1 GCF_018070565.1 Streptomyces sp. B93 | reverse complement strand
CCGCCCCCACCACCGGCCCCGCCGCCGTGCCTTCTGCGCGGATCGTGGTCACCTACCACCAGGCCCTGCTCGACACCGTCAGCGCCCACCTGCTGCTCGGCCAGTTCTACCGCGCCTACCTCGCCGACGGCCTGCTGCCCGGCGGGGAACGCCGCCCCGACCTGCGCGACTACACCGCCTGGCTGACCGCCCAGGACCCCGGCCCGGCCCGCGCCCTGTTCACCGCCCACCCCCCGCCGCCGGCGCCGCCCGCCCTGCCGCGGCCCGCGGGCGTGCTCCCGGCCACCGGGACGGGCCGCCACCACCTGAACCTCAGCGCCGACGACACCGCCCGCCTCGCCCGCTGGGCGGCCGCCTGGGGCACCACCGAAAGCAGCGCCCTGAACGCGGTATGGGCACTGCTGCTGTACCGGGCGGGCGGCGGCAGCGGGCCGCGGCCGGTCACCTTCGCCGTCACCGTGCCCGGCCGCGGCATCCGGCTGGACGGCGCCGCGGCGCTGCCCGGCCCGCTGCGCAACCCGCTGCCGGTGTCCGTCCTCCTCGACCCCCGCACCACCGTCCCGCACCTGCTGCGCCGCCTGCGCGACAGCGCCCTGGACCTGGCCGCCTACGAATGGCTGCCCGCCGACTGGATCCCCACCTGGAACCCCGCCACCCCCGCCGCCGCGACGGAGGCTCCCGCCGCGGCCACGGTCGTCGTCTTCGAAGACCCCCCGCACCCGCTTCACGGCCTGGCCCGCACGCTCGCCGCGCACGGCCTCGACGCCGGCTTCCCCGCCGCCGTGCCGGCCAGCCCCGGCCAGCCGCTGGCCCTGCTCGCCCGCCACGACAGCGGCGGCGGCCTGCGCCTGGACACCGTCTGGGAGCGGGCCCTGGTCGACGACCGCACCGCCCGCCTCCTGCTCGAGGACACCGCCCTGCTGCTGCGCACCCTGCCCCGCCTGGCGGACGAGACCACCACCCTCGCCCAGGTACTGCACCAGCTGCCCGACCGCACCCCGCCCCGCCCCCGCCCCCGCTCCCGCCGGGGGGCAGGGCCCGCTGGTGCGGCTGCGTCCGGCCGCCCGCGAGCAGGCCGGGACCATCGTGCTGGTTCCCCCGCCGGGCACCCCGGCCGCCTGCTACGACCTGCTCGCCCGCACCTACCGCGGCGAGGAGGAACTGCTCGTGCTGACGGGGCGCACCACCACCGCCGCCGGCGGTGTGCCGGGCGCGCTGGCGGCCCTGGTCACCGCCCGGCTGCTGCTGGCCGGGTTCACCGGCGCCGGAACCCTCGCCTGCCACCTGGCCGCCCGCCTTGCCGCACCCGGCACGCCCGCGCCGCGGGTGGTCCTGGCGGGCGGGGCCACCGGCGGCCCCCAGCGCACCCGCCACCTGGCCGCCGCGCTGGAAGCCGCCGCCCTGCCCACCCCCGAACCCACCAGCTAACCC
>NZ_JAGPXL010000108.1 GCF_018070565.1 Streptomyces sp. B93 | reverse complement strand
CCCAGGAGGTGACGACCATGGCAACCGCCCTCGCCAAGGCCGCCGACACGGACACGTCCGTGGAACACGCCGCGCGCATCACCCACGTCTCCAAGACCTTCCCCGGCCCCTCGGGGGCGCAGCCCGTCCTCGACGACATCTCCCTCACCGTCGCCCCCGGCGAGTTCGTCACCCTCCTGGGCGCCTCCGGCTGCGGCAAGTCCACCCTGCTCAACCTCGTCGCAGGCCTGGACCAGCCCACCACCGGCACCATCACCACCCCCGGCCGCCCCGCCCTGATGTTCCAGGAACACGCCCTCTTCCCCTGGCTCACCGCGGGCAAGAACATCGAACTCGCCCTCAAACTACGCGGCACACCCAAACCCGAACGCCGCGAACGCGCCGAGGAACTCCTCGAACTCGTCCGCCTCAAAGGCGCCCACGGCAAACGCGTCCACGAACTCTCCGGCGGCATGCGCCAACGCGTCGCCATGGCCCGCGCCCTCGCCCAGGACAGCCAACTCCTGCTCATGGACGAACCCTTCGCCGCCCTCGACGCCATCACCCGCGACGTCCTCCACCACGAACTCACCCGCATCTGGCAGGACACCAGCCTGTCCGTCCTCTTCGTCACCCACAACGTCCGCGAAGCCGTCCGCCTCGCCCAACGCGTCGTCCTGCTCTCCTCACGCCCCGGCCGCATCGCCCGCCAGTGGACCATCAACATCCCCCAGCCCCGCCGCATCGAGGACACCGCCGTCGCCGAACTGTCCCTCGAGATCACCGAAGAACTCCGTGGGGAGATCCGCCGCCATGGCCAGCACTGACACCACCACCCCCAAGGACACCGGCGACCTCGCCGGACTCGAAGCAGGCCTCGACGCCCTGGAGACCACCCCCACCACCCGCACCCCCCTGCGCACCACCCTCACGCGGAAGGTACTGCCCCCCACCGTCGCCATCCTGCTGGTGCTGGCCGTCTGGCAGGTCCTGGTCTGGGCGCACATCACCCCCGCCTACAAACTCCCCTCCCCCACCGACGTCGCAGCCGAACTGCGCACCGCCTGGCTCCAGGGCACCCTGCACGAGTACATCTGGACCTCCGTCTCCCGCGGCCTGCTCGGCTTCCTCCTCGCCCTCGCCATCGGCACCCCCCTCGGCCTGATCGTCGCCCGCATCCCCCTCGTCCGCGCCGCCATCGGCCCCATCCTCTCCGGCCTGCAGTCCCTGCCCTCCGTCGCCTGGGTACCCCCCGCCGTCATCTGGCTCGGCCTCAACGACTCGATGATGTACGCCGTCATCCTCCTCGGCGCCGTCCCCTCCATCACCAACGGCCTCGTCTCCGGCGTCGACCAGATCCCACCCCTCTACCTGCGCGCCGGACGCACCCTCGGCGCCACCGGCCTCAACCACACCCGGCACATCGTCATGCCCGCCGCCCTCCCCGGCTACGTCTCCGGACTCAAACAAGGCTGGGCCTTCTCCTGGCGCTCCCTGATGGCCGCCGAGATCATCGCCTCCTCCCCCGACCTCGGCATCGGCCTGGGCCAACTCCTCGAAAACGGCCGCAACAACAGCAGCATGCCCATGGTCTTCCTCGCCATCCTCCTCATCCTCACCGTCGGCATCACCATCGACCTGCTCATCTTCAGCCCACTCGAACGCCACGTCCTCCGCAGCCGCGG
>NZ_JAGPXL010000107.1 GCF_018070565.1 Streptomyces sp. B93 | reverse complement strand
GTGGGCACGTCGGCGGTTGGAGAGACTTTGGGCTGGAGCTGCCATGGGGCGAGTGAACAGGGGGCCTTACGCTCGCCAGCGGATCGGGCAGTCTGTGGAGCTGCCCGCAATAGCCCGATCGGCCCCCTGTTCTTCGAGGCTCGCCCCATGGTGGCTGCCTAAAGTCTCGGAGGCCGTTGACCCCGAGCCCACCACACGCCTGCCCTCGTCGGCCGGTCGACGCCTTGCCTCCTTGGGGGTGCTGCGGGGTGGGGCGTCCGGCGTCCGGACGGGACCGGCGGCCACGCCGCATGCCCGGCCGGGGCGGCCGGGCGGCCCGGCGCGCCGCAGGCGCGCCCTTGAGGAAGTGAAGACTGTTTCGACCGATCCTCGTTGGTGCTCAGGTGCGGGTGCGGCGGGCGGGTTGTTTGTCGGCGGTGATCCGGTAGGCGAGTTCGGCACGGTCGGCGCCGATGCGCAGTTCTTCGAGGATCAGCGGGCGGTCGTCGGTGCTGTGCGCGACGCGGGTGACGTGCAGGACCGGGGTCGCGTCCGGGAGGCGCAGGGTGGTGCGCTCGTCGGGCAGGGGCATGCGGGCGCCGACGGTCTCCGACCACCACAGCTTGTGGCCGTCGGTGGTGAGCAGGCGGTAGATCGCGGCCGGGCGCTTGCAGGGCTCCTCTGCCAGCAGCGGCACGGCTTCGGCGACCTCGAAGGGGATCAGCGTGCGGTGCATCGCGCGGGCGCCGCTCGCCGTGTGGATCAAGAGCCGGTCGCAGCCGAAGAGAGCTTCTTCCTCACCCAGTGCGAGCGGTCGGCCGGTGGCCTTGGTGGTGTGGGTGCGGTAGGTGCTCGGCTCCTCGGCCTCCTCCCAGATATCGCCGCCCGGCATGGTGAAACGGCCATCGGTGGTGTGGTCGATGCGGCGTTCCATGGTGAGGGCGGGCTGGCCGGTGGAGCGGACGAAGCTGCCTTTGCCGTGGCGGACGTCGATGAGTCCTTCGGCGCGCAGGGCGGCGACGGCGTTGCGGACGGTGGGGCGGGATACGCCGTAGCGGGCCATGAGCTGGGCTTCGGACGGAAGCAGGGAGTCGGGCGGGAACTCGCCGTTCAGGATAGCTTCGCGGATCGCGGCGGCGACCTGCTGGTAGAGGGCTCCGGGGCGCTGGATCTCCGACATGGGCGGCTTCTCCGGTGAGGTCGTCGTAGGCACGTCGCACGCGCGACATCACTCGTCAGCATAAGTAGTTGCGGTCCTGCCGTACAGGACTCCATAGTCGTAACTCGTAAGGACAAGTGACGTCAGCATCTGGGTTGGCGTCGTCGACTGGCCAGGGAGGCCAACACTCATGCAGTCCATTCCCGTGGACACGGCACGCCTGGGCGTACTGCGGTGCGCCAACGTGCCGGAAGTGAAGTTCAGCAACTCCGAGACCCAGGAGGTGAGGAAGGACCGGGATGGCAATCCCGTGTACACCGTGGCGGTCACGGTGCGGCCGGATGGGCGCCGTATCTCGGTGATCGAGATCGCGGTGAGCGGTGAGCCCAAGGGCTTGGAAGCGGGCCAGGTCGTGAAGGTGACCGGGCTGACGGCGTTCGTCTGGTCGATGGGCGACCGCAGCGGCGTCAGCTTCCGCGCCGACACCATCACCCCCGCAACCGGACCGGCAGCGCACGGCAAGGGCAGTGACGCGT
>NZ_JAGPXL010000106.1 GCF_018070565.1 Streptomyces sp. B93 | reverse complement strand
GTGAGACCCAGACTGGGAAGGGCAACGGCCTGCATGGTGGCAGCCGCGGTGATCAGCACCGCACTGCCCCAGCTCGCCTACGCCGCACCACCCTCGAACGACAATGACGGCGGCGGGATCGTCGACACCGTCAAGGGCTGGTTCACCGACGACGACCCCGAGACACCCGAGCCGCCCTCGCACGACGAGGCGGGCATAGCCGACCGGGAGAAACTCCCCAAGGGCAAGAACGCGCCAAAGGCCAAACGCGTCAGGGAACTCACCGGACACCGCACCGCGAACGCCCGGTTCTGGCAGCTGTCCGACGGACGCGTACAGGCGGAGGTCTCCGCCACACCGACCGGCTACCGCGCCGGGAAGGCGTGGAAGGACATCGACCCGCGCATCGGCTCCTCGCAGCGCAAGGGGTTCGAGTTCGCCAACACCAGCAACGCGACACGCAGCTGGTTCGGGGCGGACGCGAAGCGGCTGCTGCGCGTGGAGTCCGCCGACGGGCACGCGGTCACGGTCGGCCTGCCCGGCGCCGGGCGGCTCGACCCGGTGGCGAAGGGCGACACCGTCACCTACCAGGACGCCATCGACGGCGCGGACCTGTCCTACCAGGTCGGTCCGGGACGGGTGAAGGAGAACATCGTCCTCGCCCAGGCCCCCCGCGGGCCGGTCGCCTTCACCTTCACCCTGGACACGGACGGGCTCACCCCGAAGGCGCGCAAGGACGGTTCGATCGCCTTCTACGGCGAGGCGGCCGATCCGGTGCTGGTGATGCCCGCCGCGTTCATGACGGACACGCGCAAGGACCGCGAGTCGCCGTACGGGACCGCCTACAGCACTTCCGTACGGCAGAAGCTGACCCGGGACGGCGACGGCTGGAAGCTGACCGTCGTACCGGACGCGAAGTGGCTGGCCGCGAAGGACCGTCAGTATCCGGTCACCATCGACCCGACGATCGCGATCGCCCCGACGCCGTCCACGGCGCAGGACGTGATGATCTCCTCGGACGGCCCGGCGTCGAACTACGACGACAACTGGCGCCTGTCCGTCGGTAACACCTCCACGGGCAGCTCCCGCGCCCTGCTCCGCTTCCCCGTCGGCAGCATCCCCGCGGGCACCCGCCTGGACTCGGCAGACCTCCAGCTCTACTACGACCAGACCCACACCACCAACAGCACGGAAGTGCAGCTGGAGGCGCACCGGGCCACCGGCGCGTGGACCGAGTCCGGGGCGACCTGGAACAACGCCAGCAACCTGACCGGTGAGCTGTCGGGTACGTCCGTACTGGTCGACGACGGTGACCTGGGCACCACGGCCGCCACGGGTTCGTGGCCCGCGTCCGGCAACACCGACTACACGCAGTACGCGGTCGGGCAGGACTACCGCTACAACAAGGACTCGGTGAGCGGGGACGCCTACACCTGGCAGCCCAGCCTGCCCGAGGACGGCGACTACCAGGTCGAGGCGCACTACGTGCCCGCCTCCGACCGCGCCACCGACGCCCCGTACACGGTCACCTACGACGGCGGCTCCAAGACGTACACCGTCGACCAGTCCGCGGGCAGCCAGGGCGTGTGGAAGACGCTGGGCACGCACCGCTTCAAGGCCGGTACGGCGGGCAAGGTCGTCCTGGGTGACGGCCCCGCCTCCACCTCCACCGCCGTGATCGCGGACGCGGTCCGCTTCACCAAGGGCGGCGTGGTCACCAAGCAGCCCTCGCAGGTCAACACCTGGCACTCCTTCCCGGTGACCAGGACGGTCCAGCAGTGGATCGACGGCACCCACGACAACCACGGCTTCGTCATCAAAGCCGGGGACGAATCGTCCAGCGGCCCCAAAGGCGGCCCCCGCTACGAAGGCAGCGAGTTCGGGTACGGCGGCGAGTCGGCCAACTACCCGCGGCTGATCCTCACGTACGGACGTCCCGGGGTGGAACTCGACGCCCCGACGACGATCCATGACACCGGCGCGGAGCTGAAGTGGTCGGCCTACTCCGACCCCTCCTCGGCCACCACCGACGACGACATCGCCGAGTACCAGGTCCACCGCTCGGTGTTCCAGACGTTCACCCCGTCCGCCGCGACCCTGGTCGCCCCGGTCGCGTCCGGCACGACCTCCTACACGGACACCTCCGCGACCCCGACGGCGGCCGACAGCGCCGACCCGCTGGGGCGGGCGTACTACTACATGGTCGCCGTCAAGACCAAGGACGGCCGCGTCACCCCGGCCCCGACCCAGCTGGTGCGGCTGCCCAAGGCGGGCCGCACCACCAAGGTCATCCCGGCCGCGCAGGACACCACGCTGTCCTCGGCGGAGCCGTCCACCCCGCACGACACGATCACCGACGGGGTGCCGCAGCCCTGGCTGACGGTCGGCAACAACTCCACCGCCTACGGCACCACGCGTACGGCGCTGAAGTTCCCCGACCTGGACATCCCCAGCTCGGCCCGGGTCCTGGACGCC
>NZ_JAGPXL010000105.1 GCF_018070565.1 Streptomyces sp. B93 | reverse complement strand
CCCCAGAGCCACCCACCGCCCCCCGGCGTACTCATGGGCCAGCTCATGACAGGCAACCTGCACAGCCCGCTGCGCATCCAACGACACCGCCAAATGCGCCAACGGATCCTCGAAGTGCGTATCCGCCCCATGCTGCGTCACCAGCACCTGCGGCCGAAACTCCGCCACCACCTCCGGCACCACCGCATGGAACGCCCGCAGCCACCCCGCGTCCCCGGTCCCCGCCGGCAACGCCACGTTCACCGCCGACCCCTCGGCCCCCGGCCCCCCGGTCTCCTCCGGCCACCCGGTCTGCGGAAACAACGTCCGAGGATGCTCGTGCAACGAGATCGTCAGCACCCGCGGATCCTCCCAGAACGCCGCCTGCACCCCGTCCCCGTGGTGCACGTCGACATCCACGTACGCGACCCGCTCCGCCCCCAGCTCCAACAACCGCGCGATCGCCAAGGCCGCGTCGTTGTAAATACAGAACCCCGCCGCACCCCCGGGCATCGCATGGTGCAGCCCACCCGCGAAGTTCACCGCGTGCAGCGCCTCCCCCCGCCACACCGCCTCCGCCGCCCCCACCGACTGCCCGGCGATCAACGAGGACACCTCATGCATCCCGGCGAAGGCCGGATCGTCCACCGTCCCCAGCCCGTACGACCCGTCCGCGCCCCGCGGATTCGCCGACGCCGCCTTCACCGCGTCGATGTAGTCCTGCCGGTGCACGAGCCGCAGCGTCGACTCCCCGGCCGGTTTCGCCGCGACGACCTCCACCTCGCGGTCGAGTCCGAACTCCTCGACGAGTCTCCAGGTCAGCGCGAGCCGGACCGGATCCATCGGATGCTCCGGCCCGAAGTCATAGCCCGTTACCGCCTCGTCCCACATCAGCTGTGCGCGACCGCTCATACTCGCCACCGTATCGGTCAGGTTGACTCCTGAACGAGCGGGCGTACACCAGCGTCACCAGCACCAACACCATCGGTACGAGCATCGCCCCCCGATAGCTCCACGCGTCCCCCAACGCCCCCACCAACGGCGAACCGATCAGGAACCCCACATAGTTGAAGACATTCAGCCGAGCGACAGCCACATCCGACGCCCCCGGAAACAGCCGCCCCGCCGCCGCGAACGTCTGCGGCACGATCACACACAACCCCAGCCCCAACAGCGTGAACCCGAGCATCCCCACCCACGCTCCAGGCGCCCCCGCCACCACCGCGAACCCCACCGCGGCAACCACCGCCCCGCCCCGTACGACGGCCACGGCCCCGAACCTCCGCACCCCCATGTCCCCCAGGGCCCGCCCCACCAGCGTGGTCACCATGTACACGTTGTACGGCACGGTGGCGAGCTGCTCACTGCTCCCCAGCACGTCCTGCAGGTACTTGGCACTCCAGTTGGAAACCGTCGCGTCCCCGATATAGGCGAAGGTCATCACCAGGCACAACGGCAACAGGGCCCGAAAGACGAACCCCCCACCCGCGCCCCCCGCAGGCCGCCCTTCGACACCCACCCGATCCCCGTCGACGTACCACCGACTCCCCACCAGAGCCCCCGGCACCAGCACCACCACCACCGGCGCATAGGCGACGAACAGCGCCAGCCCCCAGTGCGCCCCCACCCACGCCAGCGACGCCCCCACGATCCCGCCCAGGCTGTACGCCGCATGGAAACCGAGCATGATGCTTCGCCCGTACGACCGTTGCAGGCTCACCCCGAGCATGTTCATCGAGGCGTCCAACGCCCCCACGGCCAACCCGAAGGCCGCCAGCGCGACCCCCAGCTCGACCAACCGCTCCCCCGCCCCCACCCCGAGCAACGACAGCAGTACGACGGGCTGGGACCACCGCAACACCTGACTGGGCCGTATCCGCTTCACCAGCCACTCGGTCGTCACGCTCCCCACCCCGGCCAGCACGGGCACGGCGGCGAGGAAGGCGGGCAGCAGCGCGTCGGACACCCCGTACCGGTCCTGGATCGCCGGGATACGCGTCACGAGCAGCGCGAACGCGACCCCCTGGGCGAAGAAACCGAACGCCAACGAAGCCCTGCCGCGCCGCAGCACATCAGTCATGGCGGCGAGCGTAGGCCCCAGACCTACCGCTGGGTACATCCAGCCAAAGATGAATTTCCCTCAGCTTTACCTCAGTAGCTCAAGCAGCTCCCCCATGTCCCCGAAGAGCCCGTCGGCCCCCGCCAGCTTGTGCGCCGCCGTCATGGCGGTGAACCCGTACACGTCCATCCCGGCCGCCACCGCGGCCTGGACCCCCAGCGGACTGTCCTCCACGACCACACACCGCTCCGCCGCCACCCCCATCCGTTCGGCGGCATACAGGAACAGATCGGGAGCGGGCTTCCCGCGCCCCACGTCCTGCGAGGAGAAGATCTGCCCCTCGTCGAACCACCGATCCAGCCCGGTGGTCCGGTGCCCCACCCGAATCCGCTCATGACTCCCCGACGAGGCCACGCAGTACCGCACCCCATCGGCCGCCAGCTTCTCCAGGACCTCGCCCACCCCCGCCACGGGCTTCAACTCCCGCTCGAACGCGGCAAAGACCCGAGCATGAAAGACATCATCGAAGTCCTCGGGCAGCCCCCGCCCCGTCCGCTCCTCGATCAGATCGTGTACGCGATGCATGGCGGCACCCATGTAGTCACGCAGGGAGTCGTCGTACGAGGTCGGATGCCCCAGCTCGGTCAGATATCCGGCCAGCAGCCGATTGGAAATGGGTTCGCTGTCCACCAGGACGCCGTCATTGTCAAAGATGACCAGGTCGTAACGCATACCTCGACCCTAAACGCAGAAGAGCCCCACACCTCAAGGTGTGGGGCTCTTCCCAAGATTTGTTCGGCGGCGTCCTACTCTCCCACAGGGTCCCCCCTGCAGTACCATCGGCGCTGTAAGGCTTAGCTTCCGGGTTCGGAATGTAACCGGGCGTTTCCCTCACGCTATAACCACCGAAACACTA
>NZ_JAGPXL010000104.1 GCF_018070565.1 Streptomyces sp. B93 | reverse complement strand
CGGGGAGGGGTGGGGTGCGCGGGGCCCGGACGGGCACCGGATCACGGGCGCGTTGGGCGGGTGGGTGGGGCGGGCCCGGTGCGTGGCGGTGCCCTGTGCGCCGTACGGGCCGAGCACCACCGTCGTCGCCACCCTCACCGCCGTGTCCTGCGCCGCGCTCGCCGCCGCCACCGGCGCCCGTCCCGAGGTCGCCGTCTGGCTGGTCGTCGCACCCGTCGCCGTACTCCTCGCCCTCGTCGACCAGCGGGTACAGCGGCTGCCCGACGTGCTGACGCTGCCGCTCGCCGCCGTGACGCTGGTCCTGCTCGGGGTGGCCGCGGCGCTGCCCGGTGACGGCGGCTCCTGGACGACGGCCCTCCTCGGCGCGCTCGTCCTGGGCGGCGGGTACCTGCTGCTGTACCGCGTCAACCCGTCCGGCATGGGCTTCGGCGATGTGAAGCTGGCGCTGGGGCTGGGCGCGGCGCTCGGCTGGTACGGCTGGTCCGTCCTGTTCCTCGGCGCCTTCGCGGGGCTGTGCTACGGCGCCCTGTACGGCCTCACCCTCATCGCGCTGCGCCGCGCGGACCGCAAGTCGGCGATCCCGCTGGGGCCGTTCATGATCGGCGGGGCGTTCACGGGGGTGCTGCTGGGCGCGGCGGCGGCAGGGGCGTAGTGGGGTTGTGGCGTGTGGGCGCGGCGGTGGCTGGGGTGTAGTGGGGTTGTGGCGTGTGGGCGCGGCGGTGGCTGGGGTGTAGTGGGGTTGTGGCGTCTGGGCGCGGCGGTGGCCGGGGCGTAATGGGGTCATGGCGTCTGGGCGCGGCGGCGGCAGGGGGGTAATCCGGTTGTGGCGTCTGGGTGGCCTGGGTAGGAAGGGGCCATGACTGGACTCGGCGCTGTGTTCCGTCCGCAACTCCCGCCCGAGCGGCTGCGCGCGGTCGCCCGGCTCGCCGACGAGGCGGGCCTGGAGGAGCTGTGGCTGTGGGAGGACTGCTTCCTGGAGGGCGGGGTCTCCACGACGGCCGCCGCCCTCGCCTGGACGGAGCGGCTGCGCGTCGGTATCGGCCTGCTGCCGGTGCCGCTCAGGAACGTCGCCGTCACCGCGATGGAGGCCGCCGCCCTGCACCGGATGTTCCCGGGCCGCCCCGTCCTCGTCGTCGGCCACGGTGTGCAGGACTGGATGGGACAGGTCGGCGCGCGTGCCGGGTCGCCGCTGACGCTGCTGCGCGAGCAGCTGGACGCGCTGCGCGCCCTGCTGCGCGGTGAGCGCGTGACCACCGAGGGGCGGTACGTCCGGCTGGACGGCGTCGCCCTCGACTGGCCGCCCGCCCAGGCGCCGGAGGTGCTCGCCGGTGCCACCGGGCCGCGCACGCTCCGGCTGGCCGGGGAGGCGGCCGACGGCACCCTGCTCACCTCGGCCACCTCTGCGGACGGGGTCGGGAAGGCGCGGGTCCTCATCGACGAGGGACGGGCGTCGGCCGGGCGCACCGACGCCCACCGCGTCGTCGTCTACGTCCTCGCCGCGACCGGGCCCGGCGCCGAGGCCCGGCTGCGCGCCGAGCTGGCCGCCGAGGGCCTGGCGGACGTGCCCGAGCTGGGCGTCGCCGGGGACGCCGGTGCCGTGGCCAAGGCGGTGCGGCGGTACGCCGAGGCGGGCGCCGACACGGTGATCCTCCAGCCCACGGCGGACGAGCCCGACCCCGAGGGTTTCGTCCGGTTCGTGGCCGAGGACGTCCGGCCGCTGGTGCCGTAGGCCGTGGACCCCCGTACGGCTTCCTTCGAGGAACTGGTCGCCGAGGGCGCCGCCGTGCCCACCGAGGGCTGGGACTTCTCCTGGTTCGAGGGGCGGGCGAGCGAGGCACGGCCCTCCTGGCGGTACGCGGAGTCGCTGGCCGGGCGGCTGGCGCGGGCCGAGGCCGCGCTGGACGTGCAGACCGGTGGCGGGGAGGTGCTGGACTTCGCGCTGGGCCGGGCCGCCCCCGAGGCGCCCGCCCGTACCGTCGCCACCGAGGGCTGGCCGCCGAACGTGGCCAGGGCCACGGCGCTGCTGCGCCCGCGCGGTGTCACCGTCGTCGCCGTGCCCGAGGACGCCCCGCTGCCGTTCCCGGACGGCTCCTTCGACCTGGTCTCCAGCAGGCATCCGGTGCGGCCGTGGTGGGCGGAGATCGCCCGGGTGCTGCGGCCCGGTGGTACGTACTTCGCCCAGCACGTGGGCCCGGCCAGCGTCTTCGAGCTGGTCGAGTTCTTCCTCGGCCCGCTGCCCGAGGAGGCGCGGCGCGGCCGTGATCCCGGGCGGGAGCGTGCCGGCGCCGAGGCGGCCGGGCTGGAGGTCGTGGGGTTGCGGGCGGAGCGGCTGCGGGTGGAGTTCCACGACATCGGTGCCGTGGTGCACTTCCTGCGCAAGGTGGTGTGGATGGTGCCGGACTTCACCGTGCCGGCGTACGAGTCCCGGCTGCGGGTCCTGCACGAGCGGATTCTTGCCGAGGGGCCGTTCGTGGCGCACAGCACCCGTCATCTCTTCGATGTGCGCAAGCCTGTGCGGTCGTAGCGGGGCGACCGGTGTGGTTTTCACATCGTTATCGGCGGTGGCTCGTTTCGGCTCAGCGTCTCCGGTAGGTTCAGACCAAGGTAATTCGCGTCAGCAAAGCTGCGCGGGCGGCACCGCGCAGTGGAGGGGGCTGCGCGGTGCCCTGCCGGAAGCCCCGGCCACCCGGCCGCCGCCTGGCCACCCCCCGGTCCGCCGTACGGCGTCAAGTTCGCGTTCGAGGGCGGATTAGCCCGTCGGGGGGACGTCGGACAAGTCGGTGAAACCGCTGTGATTCGGCCATGAAACCCCTGTGAACCTGGGATTCCGCCACCATCGCCGCGTTGCCGGACGAATTCGGAGAGTAGTTGTGGCACGCCGATGCACGCAGCATCACTTACGAAGGGTTATGGTGGAAACCCCCCCTCGGGCCGGTCCGTCTCCCCCCCACGGACCGGCCCGTTTTTTTGTGCCCCCACCCGTTCGCCGGGCGGCCGGGTGGGGGCACAAA
>NZ_JAGPXL010000103.1 GCF_018070565.1 Streptomyces sp. B93 | reverse complement strand
GGGGGGGGGGGGGGGGGGGGGGGGGGGGGGGGGGGGGGGGGGGAGGGCGGGGGGTGACTGGGTCGGTGGTGCGCTGCTCGTCGGCGTGTGTGTCACTCTTGACCTCCCCCATGGTCATCCGTCGCCGCAAGTATCGCTGCCGGGGCTGACAATCGCACCGGGCTTGACTGGATCTTGATCGGATCGCGGCGGGGCGCTCGCACCACCCCTGCCCATCAATACGCCGGTGGAATCGGTTCGGTTCCCGGGGGCGGGATGCCTGCGGCGGCCTGTGCGGGTTCGGTGGGTGGATTGCGTGGCGCTTGTCTGCCGGTGGTGGGCCGGGGCCGCGCCGGGGGGTGTCCGTCCTCGGAACCGCGCGATCTGCCAACTGGATCGCCAACGGGGTTTTCCGCGCGAACCACTGCGGGCGGACACCCCCCGACACGTCCCCTTCCGTCGTACGGCGGCTGCGGGCCGTCGCCCGCTGGCCCAGCAGCGGCACCCCCGCGAGCGCCGGGGTGCGCCCCCGGCCCTACTTCGTCGTGGTCGGGGGCGTCAGCGGGGACGCGGCCACCGACTGGGGGGAGATCGTGCTGGCGTAGGCCGAGGGCGCCGCCATGGCTGCCGTGGGGTCGGCGGTGGGCTCGTCGTCCTGTTGCGCGGGGAGGCCGCCGACGATGCGGATGCCCTCCTGGTCGAAGGCCCGCTTGATGCGCCAGCGCAGCTCGCGTTCGACGGTCAGGGACTTGCCCGGCATCGTCTTGGCGGAGACCCGTACGACCATGGAGTCGAGGAGGACGCTGTCCAGGCCGAGCACCTCGACGGGCCCCCACAGCATCTCGTTCCAGGGCTCCTCCTTGCTGATGACGGCGCCGACCTCGGCGAGCACCGCCTTCAGGTGGTCGAGGTCCTCCGTCGGGCGGACGGTGACGTCGACGCCCGCCGTGGCCCACCCCTGGGACAGGTTGCCGACGCGCTTGACCTCGCCGTTGCGGACGTACCAGATGGCGCCGTTGTCGCCGCGCAGCTTGGTCACGCGCAGGCCGACCTCGATGACCTCGCCGGAGGCCACGCCCACGTCGATCGAGTCGCCGACGCCGTACTGGTCCTCGAGGATCATGAACACGCCGGAGAGGAAGTCGGTGACGAGGTTGCGCGCGCCGAAGCCGATGGCCACGCCCGCGACACCCGCGGAGGCGAGGAGCGGGGCCAGGTTGATCTGGAAGGTGGAGAGGATCATCAGGGCCGCGGTGCCCATGATCAGGAAACTCGCCACCGAGCGCAGGACCGAGCCGATCGCCTGGGAGCGCTGGCGGCGGCGTTCCACGTTGACCAGCAGGCCGCCTATCGCGGTGCCGTCGACCGCTTCGGCGGTGCGGCTCATGCGGTCGATGAGCTTGGTGATGGCGCGCCGGACCACGACCCGCAGGACCGCGGCTATGAGGAGGATCAGCAGGACGCGCAGACCGATCGCCAGCCAGGTCGCCCAGTTCTCCTCGACCCAGCTCGCCGCGTTCGTGGCGCTCTCCTGGGCGTCCTGGATCGAGGGGACCGCCGGGGTCGTCGTCTCCGAGGGGGACGGTGACGGGCTGGCGTCCGACAGTAGGCCGGAGAAGGGCGACGACACGGCAGTACCTCCAGGTGCATGTCCGTCCACCGGTGGGGCGGTCATGGTCACGAAAAGGTCACCGGCGGGCAGGCCCACCACATTAGCGGGGTGTCGTGTGCGGATCGTCGGGATGTTCGAGGGAGAGGACGTGCCCTACCGGGGATGTACAGGTGGGATGAACCGTTCTCCTTCGGGGGGATGAATCCGGATGTGGTCGAAAACACTCCCAGCCCGTTACCGGGACATGGTGGCGCTTCGACCAGGCATGAGGGGAGACTGACGTCAGATCGTCCCGGCGCGAGCCACGCGCCGCCGGCGTACAAGGAGGCATCCGTGCCGCATGTCCTGGTCCTCAACGCGTCGTACGAGCCGCTCGGCGTCGTACCGCTCCGCCGCGCGCTCGTCCTCGTCCTCGAGAACAAGGCCGTATGCCTCGAGGAGTCCGGCGCCTATCTGCACAGCGCGACCGTCACAGTCCCCGCACCCAGCGTGGTCCGGCTCAAGCGATTCGTGCGGGTTCCCTATCGGGGGCCCGTTCCTCTCACCCGGCGGGCGCTCTTCGCGCGTGACGGGGGCCGGTGCATGTACTGCGGTGGCGTCGCAACCAGCGTCGACCACGTCATCCCGCGCTCGCGCGGGGGCAAGCACGTCTGGGACAACGTGGTGGCCTCCTGCCGCCGCTGCAACCACGTCAAGGCCGACCGGCACCTCGGCGAGATCGGCTGGCGGCTGCGCCACAAACCCGCCCCGCCCACCGGCCTGGCCTGGCGCATCATCGGGACCGGCCATAGGGACCCGCGCTGGCTGCCCTACCTCCAGCCGTACGGCGCGGACGACGCTCTGGCCCGGATCGACGGCATTTCCGCCTGAGGATTCGGGCTTTCGCATACGCCCATGTGGGGGGAGGGCGGCCGGGTGATTGCCGTTGTCCCGGTCCCTTCCCATGCCTACTGCGGTTCTCCTGTGTTCGTCGGTGCCACCTCGTACGCCTCCACCGACCAGAGGGAGTAGCCGTAGCGGGTTGCGCGCTTTTCGCCCTGCACGCGCGCGTACCGGACCTTCCGCTCGTCCATGCGGAGTTCCTGGCGGCCTTCGCGGCCCTTGGTGACCGTGGCGGCTGTGCGCCAGTGGTGGCCGTCCGAGGAGACCTGGACGCGGTAGGAGGAGGGGTGTGCCTCCTGCCAGTGGAGGACCATTCGGCCCAGGTGGGCCGGTCGGGCCAGGCGTACCTGCCACCAGGCGTTGTCCTCCGCCGGTGACGACCAGCGGGTGGCCGGGTCGCCGTCGTTCGCCGCGCGGGCCGGGAAGTCGGGGGTCTCGTCCGCGGAGGAGGTGGCGGTGCCGGTGCGGGCCAGGTCGGGGCCCTGGGTGGGTGGGAAGGCGTGGATTGTGAGGGTTTGGGTGGTGGGGCGTGCGGTGGGGGTGG
>NZ_JAGPXL010000102.1 GCF_018070565.1 Streptomyces sp. B93 | reverse complement strand
GGGCCCCCCCGCGGGGCCCCTCTACGGGTCCGGACCCGTGGGTCACACCCTCAGGGGCTTGACGTCACTTGTTGATGCACACGTTGCCGAAGGCGGGGTTCAGCACGCCGATCACCGAGATCGTGTTGCCGCAGACGTTCACCGGGATGTGGATGGGCGCCTGGATGACGTTGCCGGACACGACGCCCGGGGAGTGCACCGCGGCACCCTGCGCACCGGAGTCGGCGGCGGCGACGCCCGCACCCGCGAGAACCAGGCCACCGGTGGCGGCAGCGGCGGCGACGATCTTCTTGATCATGTATTCCTCCTCGTTGGCAATGCGATCCAAGTAGCTGATCGCATCAGCAGTAACGAGGAGGGGCTAATAGAGCTACGACCCTATGAGTGCATTCACTCTTCCCAGTCGCGACCGTACATGCGGGCGAATTGTGGAGTGTCGTTTCAGTGGGTCAATTCAGGACGCGTCCAGGAAGCGGTCGAGCACCCGGACACCGAACTTCAGACCGTCCACGGGGACCCGCTCGTCGACGCCGTGGAACATCCCGGCGAAGTCCAGCTCCGGGGGCAGCCGGAGCGGCGCGAAACCGAAGCAGCGGATGCCCAGGTCGTCGAAGGACTTGGCGTCCGTGCCACCGGAGAGCATGTACGGCACGGCGCGGGCGATCGGGTCCTCGGCGCCCAGGGCGGTCTGCATGGCGTCGACGAGCCTGCCGTCGAAGTCGGTCTCCAGCGCCTTGTCGGAGTGCACGTCCTCACGGCGGACGCGGGGGCCGAGGATGCGGTCGAGGTCGGCGAGGAACTCCTCCTCGTAGCCGGGCAGGAAGCGGCCGTCGACGTGGGCGGTGGCCTGGCCGGGGATCACGTTGACCTTGTAGCCCGCGCCGAGCATGGTGGGCGCGGCCGAGTTGCGCAGGGTGGCGCCGACCATCTTGGCGATGCCGCCGAGCTTGGCGAGGGTCTCGTCCATGTTCTCGGGGTCGAGTTCCGTGCCGAGGGCGTCGGAGAGTTCGTCGAGGAAGGAGCGGACGGTCTTGGTGACGCGTACCGGCCACTTGTGGCGGCCGAGGCGGCCGACGGCCTCGCAGAGTTCGGTGATGGCGTTGTCGTCGTTGGTCATGGAGCCGTGGCCCGCGGTGCCGTCGACGGTGAGCCGCATCCAGTGCATGCCCTTCTCGGCGGTCTCGACGAGGTAGAGGCGCAGCTTCTCGTTGACGGTGAAGGAGAAGCCGCCGACCTCGCCGATCGCCTCGGTGACGCCCTCGAAGAGGTCGGGGTGCTTGTCGACGAGGTACTTGGCGCCGTAGGTGCCGCCCGCCTCCTCGTCGGCGAGGAAGGCGAGGACGATGTCCCGGGGCGGCTTGCGGCCGCTGCGCAGCCGGTCGCGGACGACGGCGAGGGTCATGGCGTCCATGTCCTTCATGTCGACGGCGCCGCGTCCCCAGACGCAGCCGTCGGCGATCTCGCCGGAGAAGGGGTCGTGGGTCCAGTCGGCGGCGTTGGCCGGGACGACGTCGGTGTGGCCGTGGATGAGCAGCGCGGGCCGCGAGGGGTCCTCGCCCTCGATGCGGGCGACGGTGGAGGCGCGGCCGGGGTGGGACTCGATGATCCGCGGTTCGAGTCCGACCTCGGCGAGCTTCTCGGCGACGTACTCGGCGGCGGCGCGCTCGCCGGGGCCGGAGTGGTCGCCGTAGTTGCTGGTGTCGATGCGGATCAGTTCGCGGCAGAGGTCCACGACCTCGTCCTCGCCGGTGACGCTGCTGGTCGTGCCCTGCTGGCTCACTGTGCTACCTCCCGCTGTGCCTGCTGAACGGACCCCCTCATCCTCCCTCCCCGGCCGGTCGCGCCCCAAGAGCGGGGCCGGTCCCGTCGTGTGCCGGGCGCCGGGCGGGGGTGTGATCGGCCGGGCCGGAAGCCTGGTAATGTTTACGTCGTCGCCGCGGGGGAAACCCCGCACGACAGACACCTTGTCCGGGTGGCGGAATGGCAGACGCGCTAGCTTGAGGTGCTAGTGCCCTTTATCGGGCGTGGGGGTTCAAGTCCCCCCTCGGACACCAGCTGAGACCCCTGTGATCAGGGGTCTTTCGCATGTCCGGGCTCGGGTGCCGGTAGTGGGGCGGGCCCGGGATAATGCGGGGCATGTCCCGTCGTCCCGCGCGCGCCGTCCGTCGTTCCGCTCCCGCCGCCCCGGCCGGTTGCCCGTGCGGGCTTGCCGAGCCGTACGAGCGGTGTTGTGGCCGCTACCACTCGGGGGCCGCCGCCGCGCCGAGCGCCGAGGCGCTGATGCGGTCGCGGTACGCCGCCTTCGTACGGCGGGACGAGGCGTATCTGCTGCGGACCTGGCATCCGCGCACGCGTCCCGCGCGGCTGGAACTCGATCCGGGAATGCGGTGGACCGGGCTCGAGATTCTGGACGCCGTCGACGGGTCGGCGTTCCACGGTTCGGGGACGGTGACGTTCCGGGCGTCGTTCCGCGGTGGGGCGCTGCACGAGCGCAGCCGTTTCGAGCGGGTGGACGGGGCGTGGGTGTACGTGGACGGCGACTTCCTGGAGTAGCGGCGGCTACGGGGCCAGGATGTCCAGTTCCTCCAGGGCGCCCAGGGTGATCTGACGGGTCAGTTCCTCGGCGCGGGCCGCGTCGCGGGCGCGGACGGCCTCGGCGACCTGGACGTGCAGGGTGACGGCGGCCGGGTCGGGGTCCTCGAACATGACGTCGTGGTGGGTGCGGCCCGCGAGGACCTCGGCGACGACGTCACCGAGGCGGGCGAACATCTCGTTGCCCGAGGCGTTCAGGATCACCCGGTGGAAGGCCACGTCGTGGAAGAGGTAGCCCTCCAGTTGGTGGCCGCGCGAGTTGGCGACCATGCCGAGGGCGCATTCGGTGAGTTCGGCGCACTGCTCGGCGGTGGCGTTCCGCGCGGCGAGGGCGGCGGCTACCGGTTCGACCGCCGAGCGCAGCACGGTGAGCGAGCGCAGCTGGCGGGGGCGGTCGGCTCCGGCCAGGCGCCAGCGGATGACCTGGGGGTCGTAGACGTTCCACTCGCAGGCGGGCAGCACCGTGACGCCGACGCGGCGGCGGGACTCGACCAGGTGCATGGACTCCAGCACCCGGACCGCCTCGCGCATCACGGACCGTGACACGTCGAAGCGCTGTGCCAGTTCGTCGGTGCGCAGGACGCTGCCCGCGGGGTACTCCCCCGCGGTGATCTCGGGGCCGAGGGTGTCCAGTACCCGGCCGTGCAGCCCCCGGCCCGTTGTGCTCATGCACTCAGCGTACGGGGCACGTCACGGGAATAAAAAGTCAGACTTATACGTCACAGACTCTTGAATTTGTCGTACCTAATAGGTTTCAGTGTGGCCGACGTCAGAAGCCGACGTCGCATGTCGAAGAAGACTGCGAGGCAGTGATGCGTACCCCCCATGTCGTCGTGGTGATGGGCGTCGCCGGTACGGGCAAGACCACCATCGGTCCCCTGCTCGCTGCCCGGTTGGGCGTCCCTTATGCCGAGGGCGACGACTTCCACCCGCAGGCCAACATCGCCAAGATGACGGCCGGTACCCCGCTCGACGACGAGGACAGGTGGCCGTGGCTGGACGCCATCGGCGCCTGGGCGCACGAGCGGACCGGGCTCGGCGGGGTGGTCAGCAGCTCCGCGCTCAAGCGCGCCTACCGCGACCGGCTCCGGGCCGCCGCGCCCGACGTGGTGTTCGTGCACCTCACGGGTGACCGGGAGCTGATCGAGGAGCGGATGCGGCAGCGCAAGGGCCACTTCATGCCCACCGCGCTGCTGGACTCGCAGTTCGCCACGCTCCAGCCGCTCCAGCCGGACGAGGCGGGCGTCGCGGTCGACGTCTCCGGCACCCCCGAGGAGATCACCGCGCGCGCCATGGCCGCGCTGGACGCCCTCGGTCCCGGCGTTCCCTCGGCCGCGGTGCTGCTCGGCATCTTCACGCTGCTGCGGCCCGCCGGGTTCAGCAAGGAACGCGTCTCC
>NZ_JAGPXL010000101.1 GCF_018070565.1 Streptomyces sp. B93 | reverse complement strand
TCAACTGGCCTGACCTGGCCCGGCCTGCGGCGGGGCCGCAGCCCTCGCGCATCGCAACGGGAAACGCGCCGGAACAGTTCAACCCCCGGGTGAACCGTCCGCCGCTCCCATCCGTCGTGGCCCCGCGGGCGCACTGAACGCCGCCCGCGCATCCGCCCTTTGGCCCGACTGGCTGCCCGACTGACTGAGAGGCACGTTCCATGCCGATGCCGATCCCCCTGCCGAGGCGCAGGCTCCTGCTGGCGCTGTTACTGGCCGTGGTCGCGGGCGCGACAGCCGTCGCCTCGGCAGTCTTCGCCCCCGCCGGGGACGGCGTGGGCCGGAGCGACCGCGTCACCGGGGTGGCGGCCACCGGCGAGCACACCGTGACCTTCCGCAACGAGATGTCCGAGCCCGTCTGGATCGGGGCCACGGTCAACGCCGACGGTTCGGCGCCGCTCGCCGGGCTGCCGAAGCTGGAGCCGGGGCAGTCCGCCACCATCACCGTGCCGGAGAGGTCGGGTGCCGGGCACTGGCGGGGCAAGTTCTTCGCGCGCCAGGGGTGCGAGGGGGAGGACGGCAGTACGTTCCACTGCGCGGTCGGTGACTGCGGGCCGTACGCCGACCACTGCGTGACCGGGGAGCAGCCGGTCAGCCTCGCCGAGTTCAACTTCGACCCGGCCGATTCCCTGGCCCCCTGGTACAACGTCAGCTACGTCAACGCCGTGTCGTCGACCGTCACCATCGTCCCCGACGGGGTGGCACCGCCCGAGGACGGCGGCGAGTGCGCCGACGTGGGCTGCCCCGGCGACCTGCTCGCCGTCTGCCCACCGGAGAACCTCACCACGGACCCGGCGACGGGCAGGCCGCTGGTGTGCGTCAACCCGGACCGGGACGCCAAGACCGCGTACAGCGAGGCGCTCACGAAGGAGTGCCCCAAGGCGTACTCCTGGTCCAAGCACGACGCCGAGCCCGGCAACCAGGTCGTACGCCAGTGCAGCCGGTGCACCGGCATGACCGTCACCTTCCAGGGGGCCGCCCACTCCAGCCCCGCTCCCGGCCCCGACCCCGAGCCGACGGCCACCGCGCCCGCCGACGCCAAGGGCGTGAGCCTCAACCCCGTTGAGGGCGCCGCCCAGGCGCTGGCCGACTCCGGCGCGTCCTGGTACTACAACTGGGCCTCCTCCACCGGCGAGGTCACGAGGCCGGACGGCGTCGAGTACGTCCCGATGATCTGGGGGCCGGGCTCGGTCACCGACGCCGAGCTGGGCGCGGCGGCACGGGAGGGCACGCACCTGCTCGGCTTCAACGAACCCGACTTGCCCGCGCAGGCCAACATGAGCCCCGAGCAGGCGCTGGACCTGTGGCCCCGGCTGGAGGCGACCGGCCTGCGGCTGGGGGCCCCTGCGGTGGCCGCCGGAGCCGACCTGGAGGGCGGCTGGCTGGACCGCTTCATGCGGGGGGCCGACGAGCGCGGGCTGCGCGTGGACTTCATCGCCCTGCACTGGTACGGCGCCGACTTCGGACCCGACGCCACCGAACACCTGCGGGGCTATCTGCAAGCCGTCCACGACCGCTACCAGAAGCCGGTCTGGCTGACCGAGTACGGCCTGATCGACTTCTCCCAGGGCGAGCCCCGCTACCCCGGCGCCCAGGAGCAGGCGGCCTTCGTCGAGTCGTCGACGCGGATGCTGGAGCGGCTGGACTTCGTGGAGCGGTACGCGTGGTTCACCCTGTCGACGCGGACCAGCCCGACCGGTCTGTACGACGGGACGACCGCCAACGCCAGCGGCCAGGCCTACCGTGCCGCGGGCTGAGGCACGGGGCCCGGCCGCCCGCGGTTCAGGGCCGGGCGGGGGAGGCCGCCTTCCGGTCGCGGTCCGTGCCGGGTCCCGGTGTCCCGCCGGACCCGTGCGCCGGACCGGGCGGACGCTCGTCCAGGCGGCCGAGCCTTCTGCGGACGTGTTCGGCGTCCGGGTGGTCCAGCTCCCCGAAGATCTCCAGCGCCCGCAGCCAGGTCGCGCGGGCCCGTTCCGCCTGGCCGACGGTGAGGAGGACCTCCCCGAGATGGCCGAGGGTGTGGCCCTCGCCCCACCGGTTGCCGATGTCCCGGTGTGCCTCAAGGGCCTGGCGGTACGCCTCGATCGCGTCGTCGTGGCGGCCCAGCCGGTGCCGGACCGTGCCGAGGATGTCCAGGGCGACGCCCTCGACCCAGCGGTTGCCGCTGGCCCGCAGGACGGTCATCGCCTCCTCCAGACAGTCGACGGCGTCGTCGAACCGGCCGAGCCGCTGGTAGGCGTCGCCCAGGTTGGCCAGGCCGATCCCCACGCCCCAGGCATCGCTGCCGAGAGCCCGGTGGATGGCCAGGGCCCGGCGGGTGTACTCCACGGCCTTCTCGGGCCGCCCGGCCTGGAGGTAGATGTCGCCCATGTTGGCCGTGGCCGACACCCTGCCCTCCAGGTCCCCCAGCTTCCGGCACAGGACCAGCGACTGCTGGAGGGTGCTGATCGCCTCCTCGTGGCGGCCCAGGGAGCGCAGCGCGTTGCTCATGTCCCTGAGCACCCACGCCTCGCCCCGCTGGTCGTGGTCGCTGCGGGCCGCCGCGAGGCCGGTGCGGGTGGTGTCGAGCCAGTCCTGGAGGTGGCTGCGGAGGTAGAAGAACCCCCACAGGGTGGCGGGCAGCCGCCACGCGATGCCGGGCAGGCCCGACGCGGCGGCCCGGTGCACCGCGGCGACGAGACCCGACCGCTCGGCCTCGCACCAGTCCACGGCCTGGTCGTGCGTGGTGAACACCAGGGGGCGGCAGCCGGGGGGCGGCGGATCGAGGGGGACCCGTCGGCGGTTCGGGGCGAGGATGGCGTAGGCGGCGTCCGCCGTGTGCAGGTACCAGGACAGCAGCCGCTCGACGGCCTGGTCCCGCTCCTGCCGGGTCTCCTCGGCGTGGACGCGCTCGGCGGCGTAGACGCGCAGCAGGTCGTGCAGCGCGTAACGGCCCGGCCGGTGCTCGGTGAGCAGATGGGCCCGGGTGAGTTCGGCGAGGGACCCGCGGACGTCCCGGGGCGGCAGCCCGACCAGGGCGGCCGCGGACGGCGTGGAGATATCGGGGCCGCAGTGCAGTCCCAGCAGCCGGAACAGCCGCGCGGCCGGGGCGGACAGCGCCTCGTACGACCAGGAGAACACCGCCCGTACGTCCGTACTGAGGTCGCTGCTGGTGAAGGCGTCGAGGCTGCCGTGGCTGTCCCGCAGTTCGTCGGCGACGGCACTGAGCGGGAAGTCGGGATGCGTGGCGGCCCGCGCGGCGACGAGGGCCAGCGCCAGCGGCAGCCGGGCGCCGTACTCGATGATCTCGTCCACCTCCTTGGGCTCCGCCGCCACCCGGGCGGCACCGAGGCGGCGGCTCAGGAAACCGTGCGCCTCGGCGGCGGTCAGCGGGTTGAGCGTCAGCGGGTGCGCGCCGTCGTTGACGATCAGGCCGGTGAGCTGGCTGCGGCTGGTGACGACGACCAGACAGCCGGGGGCGCCGGGCAGCAGCGGGCGGACCTGCTCGGTGTCGCGGGCGTTGTCGAGGACGATCAGCACCCGACGCCGGGCGAGGGTACTGCGGTACAGCGCCGCCTGCGCGTCGAGCTGCGCGGGGATGCGCTGCGGGGACAGGCCAAGGGCGTTGAGGAAGATGTGGATGGCCTCGCCCGGCGGCATGACGGAGCCGGTCGGGTCGAAGCCGCGGAGGTTGACGTAGAGCTGCCCGTCGGGGAAGCGGTGGGCGACCTCGTGGGCCCAGTGCACGGCCAGGGTCGTCTTGCCGATGCCGCCCATGCCGCCGATCGCGCCGATCACCACGGTCTTCGGGGATGTCCCGTCCTCGGGCAGCAGGGCGCGGATCTGCTGGAGTTCGCGGTGCCGTCCGGTGAAGGCGGGCAGATCGGCGGGGAGTTGCGCCGGCCGGCCCACGGCGGCGGGTGGCGTCGGGGCAGGGGCGGGCACCGCCGGGGCGTCCTCCGTCCGGTGCGGCTGCCGTCGCTCCGGGGCCGGTGCGGGGGTGGGTTCCAGTGAGGCGTCGGCCGCGAGGATGCGATCGTGTAACTCCCGCAACGGGGCGCAGGGTTCGATGCCCAGCTCGGACACCAGGATGCGGCGGGTCGTACGGTAGGCCGCCAGCGCCTCGGCCTGTCTGCCGGAGCGGTACAGCGCCAGCATCAGCAGCCTGCACAACTGCTCCCGCAGCGGATGGTCCCTGGTCAGCGAGGTCAGCTCGGCGATCACATCGCGGTGGCGCCCCAGCTGGATGTCCAGGTCCAGCCGCATCTCCAGCGCCGCCAGCCGCCGCTCGCCCAGCCGGGCACGCTCGCTCTCGGCCAGCGGGCCGGGCAGCCCGGCCAGGGGGGTGCCCTGCCATCCGGCGAGCGCCGCGTGCAGCAGCTCCGCGGCGGTGGAGTCATCGTCCGCGGCCCGCAGCCGGGTCGCCTCGGCGACCCGCCGCTCGAACAGTCCGAGGTCCAGGGCCTCGTCCGGGACCTCGGCGAGATATCCGTCCGCGACCGAGACGATCACACGCGGCGGCCCCTCACCGTTTTCACCGGCTTTCTCACCGGGTTCCAGTATTTTCCGCAATCGCGATACATAAGTGCGCAGAACGGATATGGCGGCCGATGGTGGTTGCTCTCCCCATACGGCGTCGACGAGTTCTCCGACGGTGACAGGTCGCCCACGCCGTAACAGAAGCGTGGTCAGTACCACGCGTTGCTGTGGCGAACCGAGGTCCAGTTCCCGTTCGCCGTGCCAGGCGCGGACCGGGCCAAGCACAGCGAAGTGCACGAATCCCCCGTGCGCTCCATCTCCAAAGGCTGTGTTCACACGCGTGACTCTACTGATGCTTATTTGCCGACTCATTACCGTCATGATTTCCGGGGAAATGCCGGGAGGTAATGAGGGGTGAACTTCT
>NZ_JAGPXL010000100.1 GCF_018070565.1 Streptomyces sp. B93 | reverse complement strand
GCCACGCTCCGCGGGCACGACGCGCCGGCCCTACGGGCCGGAAGCCACCGAGCCGCTCCGCGGCTCCAACTTGCTTGCTCCGCAAGCAAGTTGACGCTGCGTCACTCCGTGACGCAGAACACGGGATTCGCTCCGCGAATCCCTAAAAGCGCGCCAGCAAAGACGGGTCCGTCCTCTGTCTGAGCCTTTATCAGAAAGAGGACGATTTCCTATACTGCACCCCCCGAAAACTGAATTTAATATCGATTCGCATTTCCGACCTTTCAAAACTGACCCCTAAATTATTCCAGGCTGGGAGTTCCTGGCCCGTCGGTCGATGATCCGGTCAGTGGCCAACTTGGATATCCCGACCAACAGGAGTAGCTGACGCATCATCAAGTTTGTACGCCAGTACACCGCAACCCACGCCCCGTACCCCTCTTGACCTGAGCCAGTCCAGAATGCCGCCATGGCCGACGAAGAACACAACAAGCCAGCTGCACACTCCTTCCTGTCATACGCCACCGAGGTGGCGCGGCTGATGGATCTCGGGCACGCGCCCGACGTGCCGGAAGCACGCCGCGCACGGCACCTGGCCCATGCGGTGCGCAAGCCACTGCTCGAACGCACCCACCTGCCCGAAGAGTTCTTCGCCCCGCTGCTGGCCGCAGCCGTCCACGACCCGGACCCCAGCTTCTGCCGCTGGTACGTCGAACCCGCCGTCTACGTTTTCGGCCGCCGCCGAGTCATGACCGCACTGCTCGACTATCTACGCACCGGCACGGAAGCGGAGCAAGCAGGCGCCAAGCGGGCCTGGTACTGCGCCCATGTACCGCTCCGCGCAGACCGGTCCCCGGCCTACGCACCCGGCGGAAGCCGCGATCCCGCCATGGACGAGTCCCACGATGTAATGGCCGAGTGGCAGGAAACCGTTCGGCGATCAGCCATGTGACGGGGACGCCGCGAAACCTCAGCCGACTCCGTTGCCAAAGGATTGTTGGTCACTCTGACCAGTTCCGGGACAGGGAGGAAACGACGGCTCTGTCGTACCCACGAAGGTGGGAAGGCCCAGCCTTTCATCAGAGTGGCCGGCCGTCGAAGGGGTCGTGGGAGCCGGGCTTGAACGTTAGACGCTCGGCATCGATCAGCCAGAAGCACTCATCGGCCCATTCCACGGATGCGGGCATGCAGGTGCAAGTCGTGCCGGCCGTCGTCATCACGGCGGCGCTGCGTTTGGTGCCTTCCAGGAGGTAGCCGGACTTGGTGGCAACCCTGCATGAAGCGTGGTTGTGGGTGGGGTGGTCCAGCTCCAGGCGGTGGAAGCCGATCTCGTTGAGGGCCCAGGCCGTGAGTGCCCTGAGGCCGTGTGAGGCGACGCCGGCGCCGCGGGCGGCCGGGAGTACCCCCAGGCCGCCGGAGCCGGGGAGCGCGGGTTGAAGGAAGTCGCCGAGCAGGTTCGGAGGCAATGGCGGGCGGCGTCGACGGAGCACAGGCCACGCACCATGATCACTTGGCGCCGGCTGCGCACGTCAAGGCGAGTCGGTCGTCAGCGACCGTCACGGCCGCTCGCCCCGCCCTGCCTCGGCGCCTCAGACGCTATCTCATTTGGTGAGTCGGCGATAGCAGATGAGGGTGCAGGCGATGCTGGTGAAGGCCAGGAAGTGCTCGGCTTTGCGCTCGTAGCGTCGGTGCAGTCGGCGGCATCCTGCGAGCCAGGACATCGTGCGTTCTATCGTCCAGCGGTGGCGGCCCAGGCGAGTCGAGGACTCGATGCCCTTGCGGGCGATGCGGTGCCTGATGCCTCGCCTGCGTAACCATCGCCGCAGGTGGTCGTAGTCGTATCCCTTGTCGGCGTGGAGCTTTCCCGGTTTGCGCCGCCGTCGTCCGCGCCGGGAGCGGATCGGCGGTATCCCCTTCACCAGCGGGATCAGCGCCTGACTGTCGTGCAGGTTCGCCCCCGAGATCCCGACGGACAGGGGCAGACCGGTCCGCTCGGTGATCAGATGGACCTTCGAGCCGTACTTGCCCCGGTCGACAGGATTCGGACCTGTCAGCTCCCCCTTTTCAGGGCCCGCATGTTCACCGAGTCGATCGCACAGCGGGACCAGTCCAGCTCGCCGCGGGCACCAAGCTCATCGAGGACCAGGCGGTGGAGTTTTGCCCACACCCGGGCCTTCGACCACTCGGAAAAGCGCCGGTGAGCCGTCGCTCCCGATGGCCCGAACGACGCGGACGGCAGCTGCTGCCACGTGCAGCCCGACGTGGCCACGAACACGATTGCAGCCAACACCTCCCGGTCGCCATGCCGACGCCGACCGCCGCCCTGAGGCCGCGAGGGAGCCTCCGGGACCACCCGCTGGAACAGCTCCCACAACTCATCCGGCACCAGCCGCTCAACGATCGAAACCACGACCGATAGGCTACCGATCCAAATGAGATGACGTCTCAGAAGGGTACGCCAGCGCGCTTCGCAAGGCGGGTCAGTCTCGGGTTGCTTCGCCGGTGCAGCGAGGTCAGGACGCGCATCAGCAGGTGGCTCGTCGGGGGAACGCGGGCCATCTCCGGCGCGACCTCCCACGCCGCTTCGAGCGATTCGGGGGCGGCGTCACGGTCGCCCAGGGCAAGGTGGGACCGGCTGATGTTCATGTGCAGTGGCCCGACCCTCGTAGCGGGAGTGTCAGACCACCCTGGATCAGGTCCTCGGCGGTGTCCAGCGCACGGCGGTTGTCCTCCATGTCGGACGCCGTAGAGATGACGTGCACGGCCGTGTTCTCCGGTCCGAAGTGGATGCCGTGATCTTCAATGTCCTCCGGGAACTCCTCGGCCACCCGCCACTCGGCGTCGATGTGTTGCCGCGCTACTTGCTTGTCCTTGATCCGACCAGCCAGCGTGAGGCCGCGCAGGTGCAGGATGCCCAGTCCGTACGCGCGGTCTCGCCTCCGGAGTAAGGACAGTCGCCAGTTCGGTGCGGTAGCGGTGCTCGTTCAGCTCGCGCGGCAGGTCTTCAGGATGCGGCGGAGCCGCATCGGGGATGTCGAACCGTCGGATGGCCTAGTTGAGTGCGGTCAGGTTGGTCTCGTCCGCCTTGGTGACCTGTGGCGATCTGGCGCTAAGGCCGCGCTCCTTGTGGCAGACAGCCACGTTCGTACCAGGTCCGGGAATCCTGGTCGCGCTCATAGACGTGCGTCTTCCCCACTCGACTTTCGTTACGTCCCATCTTCTCACCCTGACTCCCTTGCGCCTTGGTGTTGTGC
This sequence comes from Streptomyces sp. B93, assembly GCF_018070565.1. GTDB lineage: Bacteria > Actinomycetota > Actinomycetes > Streptomycetales > Streptomycetaceae > Streptomyces. The sequence goes on along the minus strand of NZ_JAGPXL010000100.1, from coordinate 1,960 downwards.
AAGAGATGTGCAAGTTTGCTTTGGGCGGCGGCAGTTGTCTTGTGTGAGACACGTATGCGCCGATGAGACGAGAGGTCATGGCACTGACACAGGAGAAGTCACCGACGATGCTCAGTCACGGCGAGCTTCTTTACCCGGCGGGGACGCTCGTCGCCGAGCCCGCGGCGCTCCTCGTCCCTGGTGACGGAATTGGTTACGACGGCGAGTGGCGCACCGTCAAGGCAGCGAAGACCGAGCGGGGGCCGTTGGGCGGATTAGCCATGGTGGTTGCCTGGGAAGGAGGTTGGTACAGCACGGTTCCCTGCTGGGGATGAGCTCCTCCTGGGGGAATCACCGCCAGGTGACAGCAGCGATTGAACTGCGGCTGAGCCTCGCCCTGGTTCGTCTTGGGTGGGGCTCAGTTGTGCTTTCAGGCGGCGAATCCGACGGCGCTGACGTACTCGTACTTTCCCCATTGTGATCCCAGGTTGACCATCTGGTCGATCCAGGCGTTGTCGAGGGCTTGGGCTTCTTGTCTGGCCCAGGCGTCGATGATGGCGTCCCAGTTGCGGATGTTCAGTCTTCGGTATTCCAGGACGCGTTGGCGTGGAGTGGGTACGTGGCTTTGGTCGAGTGGGTGGATCTCCACTCGTGTGCCGCCGTTCGCGTTGAGGCGTCTGAGGAGGTACCGGGCGACGTTGCGGCGGCGTAGTGCCCGGTAGGCCGCGTCGATCTTTGCGAGGTTGGCCTTGTTGGGGCGCTGTGTGCCGGCGAGCCAGGCTTTCATGGTGCGGGGGGTGACGGTGATGTCGGCTTCCCGGAGGGCGTCGTAGCCGGCTGGGGAGCGGGTGAGGTAGCGCAGGCGGGCGGCGAGGCCTCGGCGTGAGGTGACGGGGGAGGTGATGCCTCCGGCGAGGGAGTCGAGTACGCGGGCTGCGGCTTCGCTTCCGCGTTCGCCTCTGGCGCCGTAGTGCCCGAAGTCGTGTGTCCTGTCCGGCATGTTGGGGTTTTACCGTTCGCCGGTGGGGAGGGTGTAGATGTCTTTCACCTTTACCTGGGAGACTCCGCGTCCTTCGGTGAAGACGCCTCTCCAGTCGCCGGCGATGTGGAGTTCGTCGGTTCCCATGACGCGCATGACGGTCAGTCCTGCTGTGTGTGCTTTGTGCGCTTTCAGCCAGAGGTTGACGAATGCCTGTGAGCGGATGATGTGCATCCAGTCGGGCCGGTAGATTGCCCTGTTGAAGTTCGACTCTCCCATGGTGGACACGAACTTAGAATACATCGATTTCACGTATTCCAGGGTGACTTCGTCTTCTTCGGTGATGGCCTTTTCTCGGGCGTCGCGCAGGACTTGGCGGAATTTCTCGAAGAGGTGTTCCGTGGAGCCGGATGTCCATGATGCATGGATGACCGGTGGTTCGCACAGGTGGCCGTAGGTGTCGGTGGCGAGGCGTTGGAGGAGGCGGAGGGTGGGTTCGGTCACCCAGACGGGGCCGGGTTCTTCGCGGTTTCCGAGGGGGTTGGGGAGATGGGAGTGGTGTTCCCATTCGGGTGGGGTGATGAGGTGGATTCCTGAGCGGCGGCGGGAGTGGACGTTTCCGGTGGAGTATTCCAGGGCGCCGAGCGGGAGGTGGGTTTTGAGTGCGGACAGGTAGGCGCCGTTGATGTCGAGGGCGGTCACGTCGTGTGGGCCTGGTGGGGTGTCGGGGCGTGCCCAGTTGGGGCGTGCTTCCCATACGTCGTCTGCGCCGTGGGCGGACTTCTTGCGCAGGATGTCGGGCAGGGGTGGGTGGCCGACGACGTCGTAGCGGGCGCTGATGCGGCATGCGTCGAGCAGGGCCATGGCGTCGGGGATGGCTTTGCGTTGCAGCTCGGCGGTGGCGGCGGTGAGGTCGCCGTTGTGTGTGGTGAGGGCTTCGTGGACGGCGTTGGTGATGAGTTGGGGGATGCGGCTTTGGGTTTGGGGGGCGCGGCGGGGGGT
>NZ_JAGPXL010000010.1 GCF_018070565.1 Streptomyces sp. B93 | reverse complement strand
ACACCCGACGCCGTCATTCCCACCTCGGACAACGCAGTCCCATCGCCTACGAGGCAGCACTCGACACAACATCAACTACCCTCGCCCAAGCCGCATAGCCCGTGTCCAAGATTCCGGGTCAAGGCCCGCCCTGGCCCGCAGCGACCGCGCCGCCGAGACCGTCCGTGCCCTCGGCGCGACACCGGTGCGGGGCGGGCTGGGGGACCTCGGCGTGCTGAACGCCGCGGCCGCCCGTGCGGAGGCCGTCGTCCACCTGGCGCAGGCCGAGACCGGTGCCGAGGATCTGGAGGCGGCCGGGGCCATGCAGGACGGCATCGGCAGCGGCCCCTACGTGCACACCGGCGGCACCTGGGTCTACGGCGACACCCAGGGCGTGGCGGACGAGACCGCCCCGTGGAACCCGCCGCCCCTGGTCGCCTGGCGCAAGCCCGTGGAGGACGCCGTCCTCGAGCGCGCCCAGCGCGGTGGCCGCCCCGTCCTGATACAGCCCGGCCTGCTGTACGGCGGCGAGAATCGTCTGATCGACATCTTCTACACCACCCCGGGCAAGGAGGCCGGCGCCATCCCCTACATCGGCGACGGGACCAACCGCTGGGCACTGGTGCACGTCGACGACATCGCCGAGCTGTACGTCGCCGCACTCAAGGCGAAGCCGGGTTCGGTGTACGTGGGTGTCGGTGGTGTCAACCCCACCGCCAAGGAATGCGCCCTGGCCCTCAGCCGGGCCGCGGGCATCGAGGGCAAGGTCGCGTCGATCAGCCTGGAACAGGCCCGGGAACAGATGGGCCCGATCGCCGACGCCTTCGCTCTCGACCAGCAGCTCACTCCGGCCCGGGCCAGTAAGGAACTGGGCTGGACTCCCGCCCACACTGACCCGCTGGCCGTTCTCGCCCGTGGCTGAGCCCGCCCGCGCGCTGTCGGCCGACAGCGTCCGCCGCGGTGCGCGCTCGCCCGGTAGATTGGTGATCGAGTGCCAGGGCCGTGCCGGACGGACGTCCGGGACGGCCCTGGTCCACAGCGGCCCACCGACCGGGTGCGCCGTGGCGACGGAGCAGGCGGGTGATTCCGGGTGGATCTTGATCTGCGGAAGCTGCGCTATTTCGTGGCCGTGGCGCAGGAACTCCATTTCGGGCGGGCCGCGGAGCGGCTGCACATCGCCCAGCCGGTGCTGTCCCGGCAGATCCGCAGCCTGGAGGATGATCTCGGAGCGGAGGTGTTCGACCGTGGCCGCCGCGGGACGCTGCTCACTCCGGCGGGAGAGCAACTGCTGGAGGACGCCCTGCCTCTGCTCGCCTCTGCCCAGGCACTGATGAGGGGCGTGAAATCGGCGGCCCAGGGCACACAGTCGCTGACCATCGGTTTCATGCCCGGCATCACGGTCACTCCGGCCATGGTCGCCTTCACCGCGCACCATCCGGACGTGAACGTGAGCCTGCTGCGCACCACGTGGGACGACCAGGTGGAGGTGCTGCTGGACGGCCGGGCCGACGTCAGCATCGTGCGGCTGCCCATCGACCGCAACGGCCTGCAGCTGCGTCCGCTCTTCAGGGAGCCCCGCGTCGTCATGGTGCCGGCCGGGCACTCCTTGGCCGGCAGGACATCGGTGAGCATCAGGGAACTCGCCGCCGAGCACCTGCTGCAGGATCCCAACGCCGTTCCCGAGTGGCGAGACATTGCACTGGAACTGCGGGGCGGGCGACGCCCCGAGGTCCCGGTAATCCACCAGGTGGAGGAGAAGCTCGAACTCGTGGCCGCCGGAGCGGGCATCTGCGTGATCCCGCTGTCGACCGCCAGCTTCTACACCCGGCCGGACGTGATCCCGCTGCGCGTGGAGGACGTCGGCCCCAACGAGGTGGCCCTGGCGTGGGTGGCGGCCCGCCGCTCCCGCCTCATCCACGACTTCGCCCAAGCCGCCGCCGAAACCCTTGCCCGGCCCCACACCGAGGAACCGCAGCTGTCCTCGGACTGAGCGTGCCCACGCGGACCGGGCTGCTCGACTCCAGTCCAGCGAGGGCGGCGCGCTCGCCGGGCGAGGTCGTCGCCGCCCAGCGGCAGCCGTGAACCCGCCGGGCCCATGAGTCCCAGCGGACGAGGAGCCCTCACTGCCTATGCCGCAAGGGTCCGGCACCTTCCAGGCAGTCTGCTCCCCGGGGGATGCGTGGCCGGAGGAGGATACGACGGCCCTGCGGGGCCGGATGCGCCGCCACGGCGGGGTGATGCTGGGTGCGCAGCGGGACAGCGTGCTGATCGCGGTGCTTCAAGGGGTATCCGCCGACGTGTTCGCGGACACGCTGCGCGATCTCGGTCCGCACGCCCCGGCGGGGGTCGGTCTGGCCAGGGAGGGCTTGACGGGGGCGGGTGTCAGCATCGTGGACGCGATGGAGGTGCTGCCCGCTGTCGACACCGGGATGGCGCGGTTCGCGGACGACTGGCTTACCGCGACCCTCAGGCCGCAGGTCGGCAGGCTGACCGCGCTGCTCGGGCCGTGCGCCAGGACGGCCCAACAGCACCCGGACCTGGCGGAGACGATCCGCGCGTTCGCCCGGCACGGCTTCTCGCTCACCGACACCGGCCGGGCCCTGCACATCCATCCCAACACCGTCAGGTACCGGGTGGACCGCTGGCAGGAATTGACGGGCTTCGACGCACGTACCTGGGCGGGCCTGAGCGCGAGCGTGGTCGCTCTGGAAGGCTGACCGGCGGGCACCGGGGCGGCACCGCTGCTCCAGGGTGCCTTCGGGAGCGCCGGCCGAGCGGCGCCCTCGCCCGTCAGCGGTTCTCCGCCCGCTGCTTGAGAGCGTCGAGCCAGCCGTAGCGCAGGAAATTCTCCCACTCGGGGTGGGAGGTGCGCATGGTGACCGCGCCGGCACCCCGCGCCGCCTGCTCGGTGACCACGACCGTGGCCCGCGTCCGCGGCTCGAATGTCCATGCGTGGTAGAAGTGCAACCCTGGGCCGAGCCCTGACCAGCCAAGACGCGTGCCCGGCTGCCACTCCGCGGTCAGGCACTCCAGGTCCACACCGAACAGCCGGTACCGAAAGGATTCCTGGAAGCCCAGCGCCCGGCCGGCCAGGGCCGGGGCAGCGTCGGAGACACCTGGCACCCACAGCGGCCAGCGGTCGAGATCCGCCAGGCAGTCGAATACGGCTGCGGGCGCGGCGTTGATGCTCGTCTTCGCCCGGAAGTGATAGTCGGCGTCGTCCGGAGCGAAGCCGGACGGCCAGTGAATTGTCAGGCCCTGGTGATCGCTGGGCATGTCATCGTCTTCCCCTCGCTGCGCCGCGATGCCTGGTCAACGCGGCCTCACTCGCTCAAGGGCAGGGGCCGCTCCCTACAGACTGGCGGCTGCGGCGGACCCGGGACATCCGTCATCTGACTGCCGGCCGGTGACGAGCCCGGGTCGGCGAACGCGCGTCAGATGTCCGCCGGGGCCTCGCCGAGGGCCGCCAGCGCGTCCCGCAGCGCAGCCCGCGTGGTGATGCCCAGCTTCGGATAGATCTGGTACAGGTGCGATCCGACCGTGCGGTGCGACAGGAAGAGGCGTTCGCCGATCTGCTTATTGGTCAGGCCAGTGGCGGCCAGCGTCGCGATCTGGAGCTCCTGCGGAGTGAGCGGGGCCGAGCTGTCGTCTCTCGTCTCCTGGGGCAGGCTCTCGCCCGCGGCTCGCAGTTCGGTGGCCGCCCGGTTCGCCCACGGGACTGCGCCCAAGCCGCGGAAGGCGGCGAGCGCGGACGACAGGTGGCTGCGGGCCTGCGTGGTGTTGCGGGCGCGGCGCAGGTACTCCCCGTACAGCAGTTCCGCACGCGCGTACTCGAAGGGCCAGCGGCGAGCCTGGTCGTCGGCGAGCGCGGCCTCGAAGTGCTGCTCGGCCTCCGTCCCAAAGGAGGTCATCGCCTCGATGACGCGTACCTGTACGCGCAGGCGCGGGGAGAGGGCGGACATGGCGGAGTCCCGGACTGCCCGGGCGTGGCTGCGGGCCTCGTCTATACGGCCGGTCCGGTTCGCCGACTCCACCAGATCGAGAGCGTTCCACAGGGCGTGCGGCACGAACGGCGCCAGCTCTCCGGGCGGGGAGAGCAGACAGGACTGGCGGTACGCCTCTTCGAAGTCACCACTGCCCAGCGCACACAGGGCCCGCGCCTGCGTGGCCCACAGCGCGGCCCCGTGGGCACCGCGCGGCGCGGCCCACTGCTTGATCTGCTCGGTCAGCACCCGGCTGGTGTCGGCCTGTCCGCGCGCGGCAGCTGTGAAGGCCTGGCAGTAGCGGAAGTACCAGACGAAGAAGTTGAACTCCTGCTCCTCGCAGATTCTCAGCCCTTCTGCGGCGAACCCGTCCACCTCGTCCCAGCGACCGGTGAACAGGTGCTCCACGCACAGGTGCATGAGGGCGCCCAGGTGGCGGCGGGCGGGGCTCTCGCCGCGACGTCCTTGCCGGATCACGCGCCAGGACGCCTCACGCAGGTCGCTGAGCCGGTCGGGGTAGACCGACGCGGTGCCGATGCGGATCACGCGGGTGGGGTCCGTCTCGGCCGACGCCCTCTCCAGGACCCGGTCCAGGCGTTCCAGAGCCACGGGGCCGGTGCGGGCGGCGTCCCCGAAGGTGCGGGACGTCAGCCAGAGCAGTTCGGGGACCGCGTCTCCCATCTGCTCCATGGCCTCGAAGAGCGGGTCCCACAGTTCGGCCCGGCCTCCGTACCAGCACAGCAGCAGAAGGGTGTGCAAGGCCTCGCCGAGGGCGAAGTCGTCGTTCGGCTCGGGGCTGGACAGGTGTGCCTCGACCGCGCCGGTCACCAGGCTGTGGGCGGTGTCGACGTCGCCGTCGGTGTTGATCAGCAGGTGTGCCGTGGCAGCAGCAGCCAGGAGCGAGCCGCTCAGTGCCGGGTCCGCTCTGCGCGCGCTGTCCAGCAGGACGGAGGCGCTGCGCAGTTCGCCCCCGGCGTCCGCACCGATGTAGGCGGCCTCGGCCAGTCTGCGGCTCCTGTCCCTGGGCAGCGGGCTGAGCCGCGCGGCACGCGACAGAGCGGCGACGGCGCCGGTGGCATCGCCCCGGGCCAGAATGCGCTGCGCGGCGGCCTCCAGCAGTCCGGCGACCTCCTCGTCGGCCGAGGAGGCGGCTTCCCCGAGATGCCAGGCGCGGCGCTCCGGGTGTGCGGTCAGGGCGTCGGCCAGGGTCCGATGTGCTTCCCGCCGCTCACCGGAGGTGGCGCTCTCGACTACGGCGGAGGCGAGCAGCGGGTGGCCGAAGGCGAGCCGGTACGAAGCGAGGTCGACCGTCACCACGCGGGCTCGTTCCGCCGGGCCCAGGTCGTCCACGAAGGAGGCCCCCACTCCCTCCTCGATCACCGAGAGGTCACCGGTGCCGTCGAGGGCGGCCAGGAGCAAGGCATGACGGCAGCGGGCGGGAAGCTCTGCGACTCGCTCGGCAAAAAGGCCCTTGAGGCGTTCGTTGAGCGGCAGGACCGAGGGCATGCCGGCCTCGGCCTGCTGCTGCGGCCCTGAGAGCACCGCCGGCAGCTCGACCAGGGCCAGCGGGTTGCCGCGTGCCTCCGCGACGATGCGGCGGCGCACGCTGGACGCGAGCCGCGGATGGACGGTCCGCAGCAGTTCGTGGGCGGATTCGTCCCCGAGTGGCTCAAGGACGTGCTCGGGCAGGCCCCCGCGTTCGAAGTAGCCGTCGGAGCCGGTACGGGCGGTGGCGAGGAAGCCGATCCTGCTGCCGATGAGACGGCGGGCCACGAACCCGAGCACCACGGCGGTGGACCGGTCCAGCCAGGGCACGTCGTCCACGGCCAGGAGAACAGGGGCTTCCTCCGCGACCCGGCGCAGCAGGAGCAGGGTCGCCGTGGACACCAGCAGTCGGTCCGGAGCGGTCCCGGAGCCCATGCCGGTCGCGACACGCAGGGCGTCGCGATGTGCCTTGTCGAGCTTGTCCAGATACGGCAGGAGGGGCACCACCAGCTGGTTGAGGCCCGAGTAGCCGATGTCGGCCTCGAACTGGACTCCCGCCACCCGCAGCACGGCGCATCCGAGATGTTCGGCATCCTGCGCGGTCGCGTCGAGCAGCGCCGACTTGCCGATGCCGGGTTCGCCCGTCACCACCAGCGCGCCGCCCTTGACGGACGCCTCGGTGAAGAATCGGCGGATGAAGTCGCGTTCGTCCTGCCGGCCGATCAGGGAGCGCGAGTGCTGCACCGAGATGGTGTCCATCGGCCGGCCTCTCCTCCGTGGGCTGTGGGCAACGGAACCCGGCATACTCAGTCGCAGTCACAATTCTGCCGTAGAGGCAGCTCGGCCAAGATGCACTCGTTTTGCGTCGGCCTCCTATGTCGGACCGACCCGTAATGCCGATGAATTGCATACGCCTCGGCCTTGCAGGCGGGATCAAGCCTAATCGGCTGAATCCAGGCCCTGCAAGGCCTCGTCCGCGACAGGGCTTTCCCTTCCCGACGTCCGCTGATGCACCCGTGCGAGCCCCGGCGCGTCACGGCTCGGCGACCGCGCACCCTGGCGCATTTCCGCCCTCATCCGCTACCCCTCAACTGCGCCAATACCGGCTCCGGGACGGGCCGTTGCGGCACAGGCGCCTTGGCTCATGCCGGCCCGCTACCGACCGCGTCCAGCCGTGCGAAAAGGTCCCGGAGGGCGTCGGCACAGCCAGGGTCGCCCTCCGCGGCGGCCTCGTAGCAGTGCAGCGTTTCCTTCGCCGCCACAGCAGTGTCCTGGGCCAGCGCATCAAGAGCGGCCACGCCACTGCGCGCTGCCGGCCGTTCACCGGCTGTCCGCGCGGAAACGAGTTCCAGATGACTGATCCGGCGGGTGAGGATGCGGGCTTTCCTCTCCCCCATTCCATTTCGTTCCGGCCGTTCCAGGAGATCGGCCGCCGCCAGCAGGACCGCCCGTACGGCGCGCAGTCGCTGCTGCGCCGCCCGGCGGACCGTCATCAGCCGCCCCACGATCGCGCCGTGGCAGCCGCCACGGGGTCGAGACCGGACGGCAGCTCGGTGACGAAGGCGGCCTTGAGGATCACGTATTCGGCGTACCCGCCGTCCACGACGATTCCGGTGACCCGCTTGGCGGAGCACAGGATCTGCTCGCCGCGTACGCAGTAGTCGCAGTGGCCGCAGGAGTCGTAGAGGAACGGACCGCCGACGGCGGTGCCGACCGCCGGTGAGGCGACGCCCGGGCCGGCGGCCTCGACCACACCGGTGATCTCGTGGCCCGGGATGACGGGGAAGCGGGCGAAGGGGGAGTGGCCGCGCACGAAGTTGAGATCGGAGAAGCAGACCCCACAGGCCGTGACCCGGACGAGGACCTCGCCGAATCCGGGCTCGGGGATGTCTCGTTCGGTGAGGGACAGCGGTGCGTCGACCGCGGTGGCGATGGCTGCGTGCATGAGGTGGGACCTCGACTTCCGTGTGCTCACACGTCCAGGCCGAATGTGTCTGACACCGCTGAGTTTTCGCCGCGCCTCAATGCGTCGGGATGAGTCAAACGACTGCCGCCCCTACCGGGTCGAGACCCACCTGGGATCACACAAGCCAGCAACGGATAGGGACCGGTATTTCATAGGCCATTACCGCGACTTTCCCTTCGAAAGGCCGAGACGCGGATCCCTGGTGGGGAGCGCGGCGGGACACGCATGCGGGCCGATCCACCCCAGCTCGCTCGGGTCGCCCTGGGTGTCGGGCAGCAGGCCGGACCAGAGCGGCGACCCGGGACATCGATGGCAGCCGCTCCAGTCAATTGACCGATGTGCCACCGTGCAGTGCCGCCAAGCATGGACATCGCAGCGCGCGCTGCAGTCACTCACCGGCTCGCACCAGCGGGAAGGAGCTTTTCATGGCCCGCGTCTTCATCACCGGATCGACCGACGGTCTCGGTCTGGCAGCGGCACGTCTACTCGTCGAGCAGGGCCACACCGTCACGGGACACGCCAGGAACGAACGCAGAGCACAGCAACTACGCGCACGGCTCCCCGAGGCGGAGGCCGTCCTCGTGGGCGACCTGTCGAGCCGGAAACAAACGGTCGCCCTGGCAGAACAGGCCAACGCTGGTGGTCCCTTCGACGCAGTGATCCACAACGCCGGCATCGGCTACCGGGAGCGCGCCAAGATCACGACGGAAGACGGGCACGCGCATGTGCTCGCCGTCAACGTGCTCGCCCCGTACATCCTCACCTGCCTGATGCACCGGCCCCGGCGCCTGGTGTACCTCAGCAGCGGGATGCACCAAGGCGGACGCGGGGACGCCCACGACCTTGACTGGGAACGGCGCCCCTGGAACGGCGCTCAGGCGTATGCGGACAGCAAGCTGTACGACGCCACCCTCGCCTTCGCGGTCGCACGGCTGTGGCCCGACGTGCTGAGCAACTCCCTGGAGCCGGGATGGGTTCCCACCAAGATGGGCGGTCCCGGTGCTCCCGACGACATCGCCCAGGCCCACATCACGCAGGCGTGGCTCGCCGTCAGCGACGACCCTAAAGCCACCGTGAGCGGGCGCTACTTCTACCACCAGAAGGAACTGGCACCCGCCTCCGACTCACTGGACACCAGTTTCCAGGACGACCTGCTGGCCACGCTCGAGGAACTCACAGCTGTCCCGTTCCCGCGTTCCTGACACGGCGCAGCCGTCCTCAGCCCCCGCCGGAACACCCGGCCTCCCCAGAACGGCAGTCCCAGGAGCAGCCATGCCGCACGAGCCCCTCACCTCCGAAGTCACCGTGACCCTGCGGGTGAACGGGACCACCACCCAGGTCACCTGCGACGCGCGCACCACCCTCCTCGACCTCCTGCGCGAACGTCTTCGCCTGACCGGGACGAAGAAGGGATGCAACCGCGGCGAGTGCGGCGCCTGCACGGTCCATCTCGACGGCCGCCGGATCAACGCCTGCATGGTGCTGGCCGCGAGCACCGACCACACCGAGGTGACGACGATCGAAGGGCTCGCCCCGGCGCACGAACTCCACCCCGTTCAGCAGGCGTTCATCGATGCCGACGCCTTTCAGTGCGGATTCTGCACGCCCGGCCAGATCATGTCGGCGGTCGGCTGCATCAAGGAAGGGCACACCGGATCCAACGACGAGATCCGCGAATGGATGAGCGGGAACATCTGCCGCTGCTCCGCCTACCCGCAGATCGCCGCGGCCGTGGAGGCAGCGGCTGGAAAGGAGTGGTGACATGCGCCCGTTCACCTATGCACGCGCCGCATCCCTGCCCGACGCCCTGACCCGGGCGCATGCCGCGGACACCGAGTTCCTGGCCGGTGGCACCGAACTGCTCAACTGGGCGAGGACCGGTATCGCATCGCCCGCTCATCTGGTAGACATCGGCCGGCTGCCCCGTCTGGACGAGATCGCCTCATCCGCGGAAGGCCTCCACATCGGCGCGCTGGCCCGCCTCAACAGCGTGGCGCAGGACCCCCGCGTGGTGACGTCGTACCCGGTGCTCGCCCAGGCGATCCTCAGGTCGGCTTCTGCCCAGTTGCGCAACCTGGCCACCATCGGCGGCAACCCGGCACAGCGCACCCGCTGTCCCTACTTCCGCTCCAACCATCCGGTCGCCTGCAACAAACGTGTTCCCGGCAGCGGGTGCGCGGCCCTGCACGGGGCGAACGAGCGGCTGGCCATCTTCGGGTGGACCCAGGACTGCGTGGCCGTCCAGCCCTCGGATCCCGCCGTCGCCCTGGCCTGCCTGGACGCGGAGATCGTCACCGAACATGCCGACGGCGGCCGCAGGATCGCAGCAACCGAGTTCCATACCCTGCCCGCCGACGACCCGGCCGCGCACAATGTCCTGCGCGCCGGTGAGCTGATCACTGGCATCGTCCTGGGCGCGCCGGCGCCCAGATCGGCCTACGTCAAGGTGCGCGAACGCCAGAGCTACGAGTTCGCCCTCGTCTCGGCCGCGGCCGCGGTCGAGGTCCAGGACGGACTGATCTCCCGAGCCCGCCTGGCCCTCGGTTCCGTGGCGATGCGCCCCTGGCGGCTGTACGAGACGGAACGCGCCCTGGTGGGCCTGCGGCCCGGCAGCCCCGATGTGGTGGACGCCGTCACCTCGGGCTTCGTGGACAGCCGGCCGCTCTCCTCCAACGCGTACAAGATCCCGCTCGCCCGTAACACGGCGCTGCGCGCCCTCGAACTGGCTCTGGAGTCGTCATGACCCTCATGCGTGGTGTGAGCAGGCAGGACGGCCCCATCAAGGTCACCGGAGCGGCTGCATACGCTGCCGACTACAACGTGGCCGGTCAGTTGTACGCGGTTCTGGTCGCGGCGACGGTCCCCGCTGGCCGCGTCCGCGGCTACGACACCGACGAGGCCCTGGAGCAGCCGGGCGTCGTCCACGTGCTGACCGGCTTGCCGCCCGTGGACAAGGCGTTCGCCGCGCTGCCGAGCCCTCCTCTGGCGACCCGCTTCCTGCCCTTGCAGTCGGACGAGGTGCACTACTGGGGTCAGCCGGTGGCCATGGTGCTGGCCGAGTCCCTGGAAGCGGCCGAAGACGCCGTGACCCGCGTACGGGTGCACTACGAACGCGAGCCGTTCATCAACCCGGACACCGCCGTGGCCGTCCCGCCGTCGGCGCAGAGCGGCTACGCCATGCTCGACGCCGCGGAGTTCCGCAAGGGCGACGCGGCCGGCGCCCTGGCTGCGGCTCCGGTCCGCCTGGAGTCCACCTACACGCAGCCGTCGCGGCACGGCAATCCCATGGAACCGAGCGCGATCCTCGCGGAATGGCACGACGACCGGTTGACCGTCCACGACTCCGTCCAGCACATGTACGCGGTACAGGACACCCTGGCGGCCGTCTTCGGCATCAGCTCCGACCAGGTGCGGGTGATCGCTCCGCACACCGGCGGCGGGTTCGGCACCAAGGCGTTCGTCTGGCCGCACGAGATCCTCACCGCCATGGCCGCCAAAGCCGTCGGCCGCCCGGTGAAGCTGGTGCTCACCCGCCAGGACATGTACAGCGTCGTCGGCTACCAGCCGCTGATGGAACACCGGGTGTCGCTGGGCGCCGACGGCGACGGCGCCCTGACGGCCCTCGTCCACGAGGTGGACAACGTCACCGCAGTCACCGACGACTACGTGGAATTCGGCACGGGACCCGCCAGGGCGCTGTACGCCGTCGCGAACATCTCCACCAGCCAGCGGGTGCGGCGCGGCAACGTCAACCTGTCGTCGTTCATGCGCTCGCCCATCGACGGCCCCGGCACCTGGGCGCTCGGTTCCGCGATGGACGAGCTGGCCCACACCCTGTCGATGGACCCGCTGACCCTGCGCCTGGTCAACCACGCGGACACCGACCCCTCCAGCGGCGCTCCATGGTCCTCGAAGAAGCTCAAGGAAGCCTACGAGGAGGGCGCCCGGCGCTTCGGCTGGTGGGAACGGCCCAAGGGCGGGACCCGGGACGGGCACTGGCTGATCGGCTGCGGCATGGCCGACTGCACACAGGGCCAGTTCCGGTTCACCTCGCAGGCCCGGGTGCGGTTGCGCGCCGACGGCACCGCGAGTGTCGAGGCGGGATACACCGACATCGGAGCGGGCGCCACCACGATCTTCCCGCAGATCGCCGCAGCGACGCTCGGTCTCGACATCCGCGCCGTCAACGGCGTCGCCGGCGACACCGACCTGCCCTACGCGGGCCCGCACTACGGGTCGGGCACCACGCTGGCCATGGGTACCGCGGTGCACGGAGCCGCGAACGAGGTCCTGCGCCGACTTGCCGAGGCGCTGTCCTGGCCGGCCGAGGAGGTGCGCGCGGACTCCGGCGCCCTCGTGTGGCGCGGCCGGCGCCGCCCCTACGGCGAGATCCTGAGCGCCGCGGGAGTTGAGGAGGTGGTCGGCCACGGGGAGATGGTTCTGCCCGGCGGCGCCTCCGCCGACGCGGGAGCACCAGGTGTCTCCACCCGCACCTTCGGCGCCATGTTCGTGGAAGTCGGCGTCGACCCGGACCTCGGGCTGCTGCGGCTGCGCCGTGCGACAGGTGTCTACAGCGTCGGCGCGGTGGTCAACGAACGCACCGCCCGCTCCCAGATGATCGGCGGCCTGGTGTGGGGCTGGGGCATGGCAGCCATGGAGGCCAGCCACTACGAGCCGCACCTGGGCCGGTGGCTGTCCCAGGACCTCGCCGGGGTGGCACTGCCGGTGAACGCCGACATCCCGCCCCACATCGACATGTCCTTCGTCGACGAGTTCGACCCGCATGTCGGACCGCTCGGCGCCAAGGGCATTGGGGAACTGTCCGCGACAGGTATCGCCGCAGCCGTGGCCAACGCGGTGTTCGACGCGACGGGACGGCGCGTGCGGGACTTGCCGATCACGCCCGACAAGCTCCTGGACCCCCGTATGTGATCTCCCGGGCACGCTCGGGCAACCCCTGGAGGACAAAGCGCTGGACACCGCAGCCGAGGCGCTGCACGGATGGCGCGCGCGGGCCGAACCCTTCGCGGTCGGCGCGGCCATGGCCGTCGATGCTGTCGGCCGAGCGGTCAGCAGCATCTCGGGCGGCTGCGTCGAGGGCGCCGTGTACGGACTGTGCCAGCAGGTGCCGGCCGGGCGCGAGCCGGCCGACCTTGGCACTTCCGATACAGCGAGGACGACGCCTTCGCGGTCGGACTCGCCTGCGGTGGCGCTCTGGAGGTGTTCGTCCAGCGCGTGGTGCCCGCCGAGCAACCGGAGATCGCCGCGGCCGTGGCGGCAACGGCCGCGGGTGAGTCCGTCGCCCTCACCCGGGTGGTCTCCGGCCCCTCTCATCTACTCGGACGGACCATGCTGGTACGGCCCGACCGGACAGTGGCGGGGACCTTGGACGGCGCCGACCTCGACCGCTGGGCCGCACACGAGGCCGGGGCCTGCTGAACGCTGGAGTCACCGGCATGGTCCACCACCTGTGCGGTGACGACCCCGTGACGCTGCTGGTCGAGTCTCAGACGACGGCACCGCGGCTGATCGTCTTCGGCGCCATCGACTTCACCGCCGCGCTCACACGCATGGGCGCTCTGCCGGGCTACCGGGTGACCGTGTGCGACGCCCGTCCCGTGTTCGCCACCGCCACCCTCGCGATCAGGGTGGTGACGTCCGCCAGCGGCAGAGGTTTGGTACCGCGCTCCAGCAGATAGCTGCACCACTCGTCGTCGCGCCGCTGAGACGCCACGACCGCTTGACGACGCTCCTCCATCAGCATGGCGGCGGGGGTGCCGCTGTCGCTACGGGCTGCCGCGCAGGCGACAGCCCGGCTCAGGTAGCGGACGGCTGTGACAAATGTCCGGGTGGCGTCCCGCCAGGTGGTGTAGCCGCTCGACCATCGCGACTTCGCAGGTCGCGGCCGGGTTCCGCCTCCCGGCCCATGGCCGGGCGGCCTGCGCCGCGCTGACCGGCTCACGCAGCGGCGCGGGGTTCAGCCGGGTCAGCGATCGCTGGCCGCTCGGACCGGCGCGGGCCGGATGGCTCTGCACCACGTGGCGGGACGCCATCAATGTCCGTCTCCTCAATCAGGCACGCAGAGCGCCTCTCGACGCCTGCGCCGCGAGTCGAACCATGCGGCGTCCGGCTTTTCTGGTCTACCTCTGGATTGGCCGAAGCCGTCTACCGCCCGTCTTCCTACGAGCATGAGGCGTTTGCAGTGCCATACGCCGCCTTGACCAACCGCGATGAGCGGAGGCGATGCATCACACCGTAGGCAACGGGGGCCCGCGGGACATCCGTCACCCAACTGGGATCGCGGCTACGGCTGCCCGGCCTGCTTCAGCAGCCTTCCACCGGTTCAACGGTCTGTGCCTGGACCACGGACCAGCCGAAGGCCACTCGCCTGCGGCGCGCTGGCCGGACTCTCGCCCACGTACGCCGGGCGCAGAGCCGATGTGGATCAATCATCCCCTCCTCCGGCTCGCGCCGTAGGGCAGCTCTGTGCCGGTCTGGGCGCCGCGGAGGAGGGCTCGCTAGACCACGTCCGACAGACGGCGCCGGGGGGCGTGTACGGCTTCGGTGTCGCCAGGGAATAGCCGGCGACCGTGTACGCTTCTATTAAACGGAAACCAGTTTCCGGTACTCCGGAGAAGAGGAACACATGGCCACCCTGAATGAAGACATCACGACCGCGATCCAGGCGGTCACCCGCGGCTTCGTCACCGCGGATTCGAAGGAGTGGGACGCCTACGAGGCCGCCCACGCCGAGACCGTCACTGTGGACTTCGGTGGCGTCGATGACGTCGGCGGTGGTGGTGCCAGCGGCTCGATGACTGGCCACGAGGTCCGCGCCAATGCCGAGAGGGTGATCGGTCCGATCCCGGTCACCCAGCACCAGCTGTCCAGCTTCGTCGTCGACATCGACGACGACATCGCCATCGTGCGCTTTTACGAGGAAGCGCTGCACGTCCACCCCGCACTGGGTGACGACCCGGCGAAGAACACCTGGATCATCTTCGGCAAGGGCATGCAGAAACTCGCCCGCACCGACGATGGCTGGAAGATCATCCACGTCTCGCTGGTTCCGACGCACTTTACGGGCAACCCGACGTTCCTGGCGGACGTCGCTGCCCTGACGGCGTGAGCGGTCGGGAGACCGGCGGCCTCATCCTGCGGCACTCGGGGGCGAGGTCGCGCTCGTCCATGCGGGCCGCAACGGTACTGCCCGGGTGCCGGTGTGGTTCATCGTCGTCGACGGCGAGGTCTATGTCCGCTCCTGCCGTGGATCCCGGGGCTGGTGGCACCGCGACAGTCCGGCCCACAGCGACTGATCTGGAGGCTTGAGGATGACGGCAATCGTCATGGAGGCCTTCGGCGGGCCGGAGGTGCTGCGCCTCACCAACGCCGCGAACCCGTGCCCGCGGATGATGAAGTGCTCGTCGAGGTGCGCTTCGCGGGCATCAACCATCTGGATGTCGGAACCCGCACCGACCGTGGCGGAAACGGCACGTTGCCATGCGTCCGCGGCGTGGAGGGCGTGGGCGTCATCCGCCGACTCGGAGCGGACGTGACCGGCTTGGAAGCAGGCCAGCGAGTCGCGTGGTACTTGGACTACGGCAGCTACGCCGAGCTCATGGCGCTCCCGGCATCGGCGCTGATCCCCGTACCGGAAGAGATCGAGAACGAGGTCGCGGCAGCGCTGCCGGTGCAAGGCCTGATGGCTCGCCATCAGGCGATCAAAAGCTACCCGGTCAAGCCCGGTGACGTGTGTGGCCCCCGCTGCCGCCGGCGGCGTCGGGCAGTCACTGACCCAGATCGTGAGGCTGCGCGGTGGGCGGATCACCGGTGTTGTCTCCACCGAGGCCAAGGCCCAGCCCGCCCGCCAGGTCGGCACCGACGAAGTCATCGTCGGGCCTGCCCGGCCACTCTCCGAGCAGGCCGGCGAGCTGACGAACGGTCGCGGCACCGATGTCGTCTTCGATGGCGTAGGGGCTGCGACCTTCCAGGAGTCCCTGGCCCCGCTACGCCCGCACGGGACAGTGGTGAGCTTCGACCAGGCCAACGGGTTAGTGCCACCGATCTCGGTCGAGTCCCCGTCCAACAACGTGCTCGTCACCTACTCGATAGTTGTGCACCACGTGCCAGACCGGGCCGCGCTTCTCGCACACACCGGTGGACTGTTCGACTGGGTGGCCTCGGGAAGGCTGAAGGTTTCAGTGGGAGAGATCTACCTCACTCGCGGCAGCGGAGGCGCTCACTGGCCAATCGAAGGACGGGGCACGATGGGCAAGGTTCTGCTTCACGTACGGCAGGCTTGAGCGTATGACTGTGAACGAGCCCGGCGGTTCCGTTGCTCCGGCGTCCCGCTCTCGGCGTCGGCGTCGTGACGCGGAGGAGAACTCCACCCGCATCCTCGACGCTGCACGCCAGGTCTTCGCGGCCCGAGGCGTGGCGACCAGCATCGAGGTCGTCGCGGAGCAGTCCGGACTCGGACTGGGCACCATCTACCGACACTTCGCCAACAAGGAAGCACTGATCAACGAGCTCGCCCGACAACTCCTGGAGGCCGCTGTCGAAATCGCCGAACGCCATGTCGCTTCCGGCGAGGACGCGCTGTGCCAGTACCTGTGGGAGGTCGCGGAGCTGCTCGGCTCCCAACCAGGGATAATCCGAACCATCTGGAACTTCCCAGGCTCCGAAGCACTCACGGCGCGCTCCCGTACCGCACAGGCCGACCTGTTGCGGCGGGCGCAGCAGGCCGGATCAGTGCGGGGAGATCTTGTGCCCGAAGACGTGGCAGTCGCCCTCTTCGCCATCACAGGAGTTCTCGACATCGGCCGTAATGCGGCCGTGTCAGGGTGGCAGAGGCATCTTGAAGCCGTACTCACCGGCTGGAGCACGCGTGGACCGGGGCTGCGGCATGCTCCGCTGACGGCGGCGGACATCGACGACATCATCAGAGGATCCGGCATCTGACAGAGCTGGGTGTTCTGGGACAGCGGCGCATCTTGTTCTTTGAGTTGCCTTCGCCAGGCGACCGGTTCAGCGCTCCTCGGGGCGGTGCGCCGGCGGACACCAGTCATGGCCGCCCTGACGGGAGTTCCCGACCTCCGAACACTTGGGTCCAGTCGGTGAACCGCCGGAAGGCGGTGACCCTCGACAGCCCGGAGCCCGGCAGTTGGTTTCAGGTGCAGCCCGAGGTGTTGGCCACGAAGAAAATCGCCGTCAACATCTCGCGGTCCCCGCGTCCACGGCGCCCTCCGACCTGCGGCGGAACCTGCGTCGGCCGCACCACCTGCCGAAACAACGTCCAAGGCTCTTCCGGCGCCACCGCTCGACACGCGCAGCAGTCATCACCTCGGACTGCCTCAGATCATGCCAGCCGAAATGACGTCCTGCGCGCCTTCCCTCGCGTCACGCCGACGGGGAAGCGCTCGGCGGGTACATCGCGCGCTACGGCTTGCACGACGGAGCACCCGGGGGGCCATGCTCAGCCGTGGCCGCTGGACGCGGCGCCTGAACTATTGCGCAATGACGGCCACGGTGGTGCGTCCACCGTCCACATCGAGCACGATGCCGTGCACGAAGTCGGCCTCGTCACCCGCGAGGTAGACGGCCGCATGGGCGATCGCGTCGGGCCTTCCCATGCCGTCCGCCGGCGTGCCCTTCATCATGAGCTGCCCCGGGTGCACCTCGCCCGGGACGACCTCGTTGACGACGCCCGGTGAGATCGCGTTGACACGCACGCCGCGCGGCCCGAACTCTGCCGACCAAGCGCGGGTCAGTGTCTCCAAGGCCCCCTTGGACGACGCGTAGAGCGCGGCCACGGGGATGCCCAGGCGCGAGACCCACGAGCCCAGGTTGATGATCGCGCCGCCGCCTGCCTCGGCCATGGCGGGAGCGATCACGGCGGTGAGGAAGAACGGCGACTTCACGTTCACCGCATAAACTTGGTCGAAGGTCTTCTCGTCGGTGTCGGGAGTACTGTCGCCGGGGAAGATGCCCGCGTTGTTGACCAGGATGTCGATTCCGCCGCCCAGGGCCGACGTCGCCTCCACGGCCAGCGCGCGACATGCTTGCGCGGTGCCGTCCAGATCGGCCCGCACGAAGTCGGCGCGCCCACCGCGGGACCGGATCCCGTCGACCACCTCCACTCCTCGCGCTTCGCTTCGCCCGGACACGACAACGTGTGCGCCCTCGGCGGCGAATGCTTCGGCGATGGCTCGCCCGAGATTGCTGGTCGAGCCGGTCACCAGCGCTCGCTTACCCTGCAGCCGTCCGCTCATGTGTTCACCCTCGTGCATGCATAGTGATCAATGTTCGTGTCGGACCGGGCATCCGCCCTCGCCCTGCACGTTCCGCCCGGACTGGCCCGAGCGACTGTGTCACTATGAAGAGAGATAAATGGACTCACAAGTCCAATCTGTGCGGCGGCGTAGTTAAGACGGCGGACATCGCGAAGCAGACCGGATTTGCCGCCCAGAAGCCTGGCGGTCCATTCGGAAGAGCAGCGCGCCCCCGTCGACCCGGATCCGCCCCTGATCCGAGGCCTGCGCACAAAGGGCCGGGGCAGCGGTGACCGATCAGCGAGTCGGGCCGCCGACCGCGGCGTCGGTTACTGCGTGCTCCTCCCCGGCGCGGCGCAAGCTGGCTATGCCCTCGTCGAGCGCGGCGCGCAGGTGGTAGGCCTGCCCGGTCGACTGGAGGATCGCGACACCACCCTGGATGGCCGCAAGCAGCGCGGCCGACCGCGCCTCGACGTCCAGGTCCGCGGGTAGAAGTCCGGCACGCTGGAGAGCTCGAATGCCCACGGCAAGGCTCTCCTGCCACAGTCGCATGAGCTCCATCACGACGGCCCGAGCCCCGGGAGTGCTCCGGCCCAGGTGCAAGGAGAGCGTGCCGAGCGGGCAGTCTTCTCCCTGTTCCTCGTAACGTTTGATGATCAGGTCGCGCCAGTTCTGCCAAGCTTCCCAGGACTCTAGGCACCCGAGGTAGGGCTGCTGTTCGGCCAGCACCTGATCCGCCTCGAACTGCGCCACGGCCAGCAGCAGTTCCTCCTTTCCGGCCGGAAAGTAGTGAAAGAGCTGGCTCTTGCTGCTCCGGGTTCGCGCCATGACATCGTCCAGCGTCGCCATCGCGACGCCCTTCTCCTTGAGAACCTCCGCCGCACCCTCAACGATGCGTTGTCGAGTGGCCTGACCCTTGGCTGTCAATTTCCTGTGCGGCGAGCTTCTCTGCAATGGACCCATGGGTCCATTTTATCGCGCTCTTCCCCTGTCGGCGCGATCACGGCTCAAGTGCAACGCCGTGCACCAGGCAAGGCTCGGCATCCCCCAGCTGCACGACTTGACCCTCACCTGAAACCCGATATTCCCTATGGGAAAGCCTCCAGTCAGCCGACGAGGCTTTGTCAGGCTGCTTCCTGCCTCGGGAGCCCGACGGCAATATCCCAGTCGACGCCACATCAGCATCGGCCCTGGTACACCCTGGTGGTCCTCCGGGGGGAGGACGGTGGAGCCGACCGCGGCGCGGAGACGCGCGGTGCGGGCCCCACGGAGCCGCGGCGCCGGTGGATCAGCGTCCGGTGAGCTTCCCGCCCCCTGGCGGGCGGCCTCCTTGGCTGCCTCGCACTCCTCGGCGGCCAGGTCCTGGAGGGACCCCATACCCGGCGTGGTTGCGGCGAGGGTGAACTGGCGCCTGACCGTGACCAGGTCGGCCCCGTGCGTCGTCCGCACCGGGAGCGGAACGCGCGCTCATCGCACCGCGGCTCTGTCGAGGATCGTGTCGGTGTCAAGGCCAGTGGGGAGCGTGCCGTAGGCGTGGCCCCACTGGCCGTCGAGGCGGGTGGCGACGAACGCCTCGGTAACGGCCGGGTCGCCGAGGCGCAGGAGCTGCGCAGCCTGGAGGAGGACCGCGGAGCGCTCCACGAGGAAGCGCGCGCGGTATTCGAGGTCCGATTCCTCGGCGAAGTCCTTCGCGAGAAGGGACAGTTGGTCGTCGTACCGACTGTCGGCGCCCTTGGCGCGGTCGAGTTCGGCGAAGAAGGCGTCGTAAGCGTCGGGTTCGCGGCGCATGGCGCGCGCAGGGCGTCGAGCGCGGCGACATTGCCCGAACCCTCCCAGATGGAGACAAGCGGCGCCTCACGGTACAGGCGCGGCATCCCGGACTCCTCGATGTAGCCGTTGCCGCCGAGGCACTCAAGCGCCTCCGCGGTGTGGGTCGACCAGCGCTTGCACAACCAGTACTTGGTCACGGCGAGCCCGAAGCGACGGAAGGCCGCCTCGGCCGCATCACCGCGCGCCGCGCGATCCACTGCCCCGGCGAGCCGCAGCACCACGGTGGTCGCGGCTTCGGAGTCGACCGCCAGGTCGCTGAGGACATTGGCCATGGCGGGCTTGCGGACCAGCCGGTCACCGAAGGCGGAGCGGTGGGTGGCGTGGTGGATGGCTTGAGCCGTACCGATCCGCAGACCCGCGGCAGCCCACAGCGAGCAGTCCAGGCGGGTCAT
This sequence comes from Streptomyces sp. B93, assembly GCF_018070565.1. GTDB lineage: Bacteria > Actinomycetota > Actinomycetes > Streptomycetales > Streptomycetaceae > Streptomyces. The sequence continues at coordinate 229,660 of NZ_JAGPXL010000010.1, read as the reverse complement.
GTTGACCATCTCAATGATGGTCCGCACCCCGCGTCCCTCCTCTCCGACGCGCCATCCGGTCGCACCCTCGTACTCGATCTCGGACGAGGCGTTGGACCGGTTGCCCAGCTTGTCCTTCAGGCGCTGGAGCCGGACAGCGTTGCGTGTCCCGTCCGGGAGCATGCGGGGTACGAGGAAACAGGTCAGGCCGCCCGCAGTCTGCGCCAGAGTGAGGAAGAAGTCGGACATGGGCGCCGAGGTGAACCACTTGTGTCCGACCAGCCGGTACGAACCGTCGGGGCAGGGTGTGGCGGAGGTGGTGTTTGCCCGTACGTCGGAGCCGCCCTGCTTCTCCGTCATCGACATGCCGGCGATGAGGGCCTGCTTTGTCTCGGGTGCCCGCAGCCCCGGGTCGTAACCGGTGGTGGTGAGCAACGGCTCGTAGCGCGTGGACAGTTCCGGGTTGGCGCGCAGAGCGGGCACGACCGCGTACACCATGGCGACGGGGCAGAGGTGACCGAAGTCGGTCGTGCTCCACGCCATCATCTTCGCCGCGCGTGCCACATGGACGCCAGGGCGGTCCGAGGCCCAGGCAGTGCCGCCGAGACCCGCACCGAGCGCGATACGCATGAGCCCGTGGCAGGACTCGTCGTACTCGACCTCATCGACCCGGAAACCGTAGCGGTCATGCGTGCGCATCACCGGGGGGTGCTCGTTGGCCTTCGTGCTCCAGAGCTGGGCCTGCTCGCCGCCTGCCAGCAGCCCCAGGTCCCGCACCTCCTGCTCGGCCCAGCCCGCACCCTCCCTGTGCAGGCCCTCGAAGAGTGCGGGGAATGCCGACAGGTCGCGGCCGGTCAGCGGGGGCACCTGGTTGAGTACTTCGTGTGTGACGGACACGGGCGTCGCCTCCTGAGGGTGCCGACGAAAGAGCGCGGAGCATCATTGAGGAGTGCCGTCGAGCACGCCGCGCATCAGCGCGGCCCACTCCAGGACCGACCGCTGCTGGTCTTCCTGGCCCAGGGAGCGGCTGACGGTCAGGCCCCGCATCAACTGCACGGTCAGCGTGACCACTGTCCGGTACTGCGGATGCCGGCACACTTCGGGGCCAAAAATCTCGTCGATCACGTCGTGCAACCGCCCCAGCGCCACCCGCTCCGCCGCGAGCAGGGCGTCCCGCAACGGCTCGTCGGCCCGGGCGGCTGCCCACAGTTCGAGCTCCGCCGCGAACGACGACCGCCTGCTGGCCCGGTACAGCACACCGATACCGCGCTCCACCGGATCAGGGCCCGGCGGGGTGCGCGCCAACTCGTCCAGCACGCCCTGCAGGTTGATCTCGACCAGCTCGCCCACCGCCGCGGCCGAAAGGGCCTCGCTTGTCGGAAAGTGGTGCAGAAGGGCGCCGCGGCTGATCCCCGCGTCCCGCTGCACACCGAGTGCGGTGGTCGCCGCGTACCCCTTGTCCACGAGGGACCGCACGGCCGCGGCGACGATACGGGCCCGCGTCTCACGGCGCTGCTCGTCTCGTTGCGTCATGGCGATGAGCCTCCTGCCCGGACTTTGACAGTCACTAGTGACTGTCAAAGAGGTAGCTCGGGAGCCTACGGCTGGCGTGTGCCGCGGCCGTCCCGCCCGCAATGCCGCGCGGGGCGCTCACCGCGCCGCCGCGCACCCCGGAGTGCAGATCGCCGGCTCCGGCGCTGTCCCGCGGCGCGCACAGGGACGCCGGGAGGTCACGTCATCCGGAGCCCGGTGAGGCCCGCACCCAGCGACAGCCGGGCACCCTGGGCCTGCGCGCCGTCCCAGGGGCGCCGCCACCACTGCGGTCGTCAAGGTCAGGGCTCCCGTCCGGGTGCGGCGCCGAGCTGAGGTACACCCGTCGCGCGATCCGGGCCGGTGCAGGCGGGAGCGCAGCGACCGAGAGGTGTCAGCTCGTCGGTCGCCAGACCCAGTTGCGCCGCTCGTAGGCCACCTGGAGCCCGAGGCGAAGCATGTTGTGAAGAGAGGAGTTGTGACTGCCGTCGGTTTCCGCGCCGGTCTCGGCGACGACCAGCCGACACCCGAGCTCGGCCGCGGCCCGCGCGCGTGCGGCGAGCAACTCGGTCTGGCCCCCACGGTTGCGGGCGTGCGGAAGCACTGCTCCACCGAACATCTGCGCTGCTTCGCCGCCATGGTAGACGGTGCCCGTTCCCACGAGCTCCCCGTCGAGCCAGGCGCCGTGGGGACTCCAGTCCGGGTCCGTGACCGAGGCCGCGGCCATATCCCTGAGGTGCTCTCCCGGCATACCGAAGGCTTCCATCATGACCGACGCCCAGCGCTTCGCGTCGCCGGGCGCGACAGCGGCGACCTGTAGGCCATCGGCCCGCTTCCTGTCCGGAGCGTCGGCGCGGGCCACCACCTCGTCCACTTCCCCGACGAGCTTGACCCACGACGACCCGCCGACGATGCCCTCTCGGGCGCAGATCTCAGCCCAGTCCTCGGGTATCACCGAAGGTGCCAGCTGAAGAACGGCCAACGGGGTGCCCTCCGCCCGGTAGAAGGCGCACACCTCGGCGATCAGTTCGGAAGTGACCGGGGACGTACGGCCAAAGCCGAGTGCCTTGCTCCAGAACCGCGTCGGGTCGTTCCGCACGGACAGCACGACAGCGTCTCCGACACGGGTGGCGCTCATGCCGAGCGCGGAGCGCACAGTCTCGGGCGCACCCGTCTCGAACCTGAACAGAGCCTCAGCCTCGGAAGCCTCGACCACCGAAAGCAATCTCGACGCAGTCACGAATAGCCCTCTCTTGTCTGACTGGGCCCACGGGGTGCGCCCTATGCCGGCGGCATCGTACGCCAGTGTCTTTGTCCCACAGGTGCTGAAGGAACCGTCGCGCGCAGAGGCTGAGGCGGCGGAGCCGACGTGGTCAGCGGCAGATAGACGGCGGGCTCGTATGAGCTGGGCGCAGTAGTCGAGCAGCGTTTCCTGGACCGACCGGGAGCGGGCGTCCGCGGGGACCGAGCGCAAGCGCTGGTGGTAGAAGTGCTGCCCGCCGACCATGGCGGCCGGGTCCTCAGCAACCGCGGGCCACACCTGGGTGACCGGAGCCAGGGACAGGCCGTCCGGCTCGTCGGGTCCGCCGATCCTTGGGTTACCGCGGTCACTACCAGCGGGTCAAGATGGCCACCGCGCCACTGCCCCCGGCCTGCCGATCGATACGCCGCGAGAGCGACCACCCTCGCCCCGTCAGGCTGCCCGCTGGATCACCACCGCGCCGTCCCGGCGCAGCCTGCACGGCGTGGAGGCACTCAGGCGGCTGCTCGAGCACTGCCCGGCACTGGGCCGAACCCACGACCTCGTGCGTCAGTTCGCCGCCATGCTCGACACCCGCGACGCCGCCCCGCTGGCGGACTGGCTCGAGCAACTCACGACCGCCGGCCTCCCAGCCCTGGCCAGCCTGGCCAACGCCATCCGCGAGGACCAGCCCGCAGTCGTGCAGGGCATCAGCACCCCGTTCAACTCCGGCGTCAACGAAGGCCGCATCACCGACCTGAACCTCCAAAACAGATCATGGCCGGCCGCGCCGGAGTTCCGCTGCTCCGCCACCGCGTCATTCTCATGGCCCAGCTCCGACGTCACCACCGATGACGGAACGTCACCAGCGCACGGTGGCGCACCCCAGCTTCACGGAAACCTTGCCAGGGCCACATAAGCGAGTACGCCGACACCGGCCGCCCTGCGAAGAGCCGGACGCCGCAAACTCGTCGAAGTGCTCCGGCCCAGGTCCCCGCGCATGGCCACTCGGGTGATCGACGACGTCTTCGAAGCACTCGACGAACAGACCGTCGTCGTCCCCGGAACCGGCACCCTCGACATCGTCATCCCGTCGCTGGCCCGCCCCCTCAGCGCCGTCCACGAACAGCGCCGAGCCACAGAAGCCCAGATCACAGCCCTGCTGAGGGCACACCCTCTTTCCAAGGTCCTGACATCGCTGCCCAGCGTCGGCGTCAGGACCACCGCCACCCTGCTGGTCACCGTCGGCGACGGCACCGGCTTTCCCACGGCCGCCCGCCTCGCCTCCTCTTCCGGACTCGCCCCGACCACCAAGTCTTCCGGGACCTCGATCCAGCCCTCCTCCGGCTCGCCCGACAACGGATCAACGCGCTCTTCGCGCTGCTCCGCGACGGCACCTTCTACGAACCCCGAACCCCCCGCCTCGCTTGACGAAATGCGTAGGGGCACCCCCGCAGGCCGCCCGAAGCAGATCACGAGTTCGTCCTGCTGAACGGCACCCTGGCCCGCTGCGGGCCCCAACCACATGCCGTGAATCGCCAAGGCGGTGCTCACCCTGGAACGGCAACGCTGAAAATGGCTCAGTGAATCCCGCGCTGCCCAAGCCTTCGGGAAGAGGCTCGGCAGGAAGAGGCTCGGCACACCCCGGCGGAGAGACCGAAGCGGCAGGGTCGGCCGAGCGGGACATGTCGAGGCCGGGCTGGGGGCAGCCTCCGGATCAATCTGCGGCTGGAGTGTCGTCGCTGGAACATGCCGGCGACGCTGTGCCCACCGCCCGCCGGAGCAGTTCAAACAGGGTCGCGCGCTCATCACTGTCGAGCGCGGCGAACAAATGATCTTCCACGGCGACGCCACGAGCCAGGGACCGCACCACCTCGTCCTGGCCCTTGAATGAGAGCTCAATGATGTGCCGACGTCGGTCCTGCGGGTCACGGCGCCGTAGAACCAGGTCGCGCTCCTCGAGTTCCTTGAGCAGGGCAACCACGTTGCTCGGATCCAGGCTCAGCGCCTCCGCCAAACCCAGCTGACTCTGCGGGCCCAGGTCCGCCAGCAGGCGCAGCGCGATCAGGTGTCGTGGCCGCAGGCCCCCCGGTGCCATCTCGTTGAGATACGCGCGGCGGCCTGCGCGTGCCAAGTGCTCAAGCAGCGGGAGCATGCTCTGCGACTCGGCGGCATCGACCTGCGCCGCTTTCTCGGTCATGTGCCAACGATACCTGAGCTTGGCGTTTAACATCGAGGGTCACCCGTCCTGCTGACCTGCGGTTCTTTCCGGGGCAGCGGAGGCGGCCGTTCTTGACGCCTCGAGATGTCGAGTAACGCAGTGCGAGAGAACGGCCGCTGCGCATGAGTCTGCCTGTCGATGCGCCCGGAAGCGAGGCGTTGGGTCTACTGTCCCGCTTTCGGGTCGAGTTCTACGAGTGCCTCTACAAACGGGCGGATGCGTTCTTCGAGCTCACCGACGCGGTGCTGTGTGCGGACGGGCCGGTGAAGACGCTGGTCGAGCTGTCTTTGGCAGCCGAGCACCGGCGCGGGCACGGAGCCCTGTACGCCGCGCTGGACCGGGCTGGCTGGAGCCGGCAGTTGCCGGTGCCAACGAAGACGAGTCGCGGGCAGGGCACGCCCCTGGGCGAGGAGCCCTGTAGGGACGAGCTCCGACGTCAGCGGCGGAGCAAGTGGGCCGGCATCCGCCTGAGCAAGTGCGCTGGTCCGCTCGGTTCCCTCGTCTCGCCTTCGGTGCGGGGTGAGAGTTGTCCGTCACATTGGGAAACTGTATGGTGAGTTACCAATCATTCGTGCTTCACCATGCGTTTGCATGACGGGCAACATCCTTGAGGGGAGGACCAACTCGGTTTCGTCTCCGGTGCGGTGGGCGGTGTCCGCGCTGTAGAACGCCTGCGGCCGGTCGTCGGCGAACCGAACATGGCCGATGTGAAGATCACCGTGACTCTCTCGATGTACTACGACTTCGAGGAGTTGCGTCGACTCACCCCCTCCCAGCCGCAGATCGATGCGCGCAACCGGATGCTCGAGGATCTGGTCCTGTGGACCGGCGGCCCCAGAGTGTGCGCAACACGGAGGCAGCTGACGTATGAGGTGCTCCATGACCAGTCACTCACAGAGGTTTCCTGAGGCGACCCCAGCGATCGTCACGGGATCCAGCCGCCCTCGGGGCGAGATCGGGAGTTGATTCTGATGGACGTTTTCGCCTGGATCCTGACCAGCCTGCTGGCGCTCTTCTTCCTCACGACCGGCCTGGTAAAAACCGTGACGCCGTACACCAAACTCATGGAGAACCCCAGCATGGGTTGGGCGGTGGACTTCACGGCTTGGCAGGTCAAGGCCATCGCGGTCCTCGAGGTACTCGGAGCCGTTGGCGTCGTCGTCCCCTGGGCCTTCGACACGGCTAAGGTAGTTGCACCGATTGCCGCTGCGGGCCTGGCCGTCACCATGGTGGGTGCGATGAGCGTCCACGGTCGGCGTGCCGAATGGTCCCAAGTGGCCGTCAATGCCGTGCTTTTTGCGCTCGCGGTGGCCGTCGCCGCAGTTCGTTTCGCCCAACTCTAGGCCTGCGGTGACGCCATGACAGGCAAGGCGATCCGCGTGGCACCCGCCAGGTAGGTCCGTACCCGGCGACGATCAGCCGGGAAGTGCGCCGCAACCGCGACCCGCGCACCAGTAAGAACTCCTGAGGAAATGAGTGTTGAGGAAGGGTAGGCTCGTACTTCCCGCCCTTTCAACAAGCCGGTCGATCCCGCCGTCGGCCGGCTCATCGACACCTGGAAGCTCATCCGTCCGCCGCAACGCGACCCTATCGACCGCAAGACCGGCGAGAAGCGCCAGCACCTGTTCTGCCACCGAGGCCAGCTCGTCGGCAAGGACTACCTCAACGAGACCATCCTCCCGGCCCTCTGCCAAAAGTCCGGCGTCCCGCAGGAAGACTCGCATGGCGCGCTGACCAGCCACCGGGCCCGCGCCACCATCGCCACCCAACTCCCCAACGCGCGCGACCCGTTGACCGCCCACAACCTGCAGCCCTGGCTTGGCCACAAGCACCCGGCCAGCAGAAGTACTACGACCTGGGCAGCGGCTACTGCGGCTACGACTTCTTCGCCAAGTGCCCCCACCGTCTGGCCTGCGTCCGTTGCCCCTTCTACGTTCCCAAAGAGTCCACCCGCGGCCAACTCCTGGCCGTCAAGGACGGCATCGACCAGATGCTCGAACAGCTGGACCTCACAGATGACGAACGCGAAGCCTTCGAAGGCGACCACGAAGCGGACACCGCCCTCGCGAAACGCCTCGCCGACACCCCCCCCAACCCGGGACCCATACCGAGGGAGCTGGGCACTGCGACCGATGCCTTCGTGCCGCTAGCCCAACCCGCCCAGACAATGCCCACCGAGGGGGAAGACTTCTGCCGTCCCCGACCGGCCTACTCCTCAACCCGATACGACGGAAGGTCACTGAAGGCCAGCAGCGCCTGCACCGGCCCGACCGCCTGTCTCCGCTCCTCACCGAGCTGATCACCGACGACGCTGCAACCAGCCCAGCTGCTGCCGCACTCCGCGACCATGTCCCTGACCGCGGCAGTGACAAGCGTGACTCCGAGGCCCGAGCTACTCGACGTACGAGGCCGAGATGCACGCAGACGGCCCTCGGGACGCCCATGCCCTCCTCCTCAATGGCACTGTCGGTGTGGGCAAGGCAACCGTTGCCGAGGCCGTGGGTGACCTTCTCGCCGACGTCGGGGTCCCTCACGCCGTCATCGGTCTCGACTGGCTACGCAAGTCGTGGCCCGCGCCTCTTGGTGACCGGTTCAGCTTCGCAACGCGCCTCGTCCTCGCTGGTGTGATTGAGGACCAGGACGAGCGGTAGCTACTGGCCGACGCCGTAGGTGTTGACCTCACGGTCTGCCGGCTCCGGGCTGAGTTGTCGGTCATCCGCCAGCGACTGGTCCAACGCCACGACAGCGAGCCCGAAGCACCGCGATGGCATCTGAATCGGTCCGGCGAACTGGACGGAATCCTCAGCCGGTTTACGGTCGACGACTTCACCGTTGATGCCGGCACAGGATCCGTGGCGGACGTCACCGTATCGGTGCATAGAAGTGACCTCATTAGGTGGCTGCTGTGACTGGAGCGGCGGCCTCTCACATGCCGCGGTCTGAGCCGTACCAAGGTTCGGTGCGTTCGCCAGCGAACATCGGAAGGCGCTCCAACTTCACGGGGCCGGGGCAAAAGGGTAAGGAGCCGTACGTACTCCACATCGTCGGCGGCCGCAGTGAACTCGTCACCGTTGTCGTAGTCGACGGCCAAGAGGAGTCCGTAGCAAGAGGAGTCAGTAGTTGGACAAGGTGGCCGGTCCCGCCGAGGTGTCCGTCGGGCTGCTGGCCCTCGCGGCCACAGGGCCGGGCATGGTCGGCTTCCTCCTCGTCCCGGCCGCGTGCTCCCGCGAGCTGCCGGACGTCCTACGTCGGTGCTCTGCCCGACTCCTCCGACGCCCCCCGGGCGTAACCGGGCCCGGGTCCGAGGTGTTGAACACCTCGTCGTGTGATGCATATCCGACCCCCTGAAATACGCGCATGGCGCTCCTCTATTTGGTGGCTCGCCCGCGCCGCCCGCCTGCTGATGCAAGAAGGCGAGGTTGCCGCGGGCGGTCAGCGCGTCGGGGTGCTCACCACCCAGCAGCCGCTCGCTGCTGGCGGTCATGTGCTGCCAATAGGCGGCGCCGGAGGCGGCCAGGCCAGCGTTCAGGAGGCTGGTGCCCGCCCGGTACAGGACCGGGTGTCCCTCTTCCGCCTTCATCCTGTGCGGCGTCGCGGCGGTTCGCGCGCCGCTCTTTACGACTCCGCAACAGCGGACCGCATTGACTGGCGCACGCCGACGCCGAAGGACGGCTTGGCGGAAGGAGCTGTGCCATGAAGATCAAGAAGACTACGGTTGCCGGGCTCGCACTCGTCCTCACCCTGTCCGGTGGCGGGGTTGCGGTCGCGGCCTCCCTGGCCCAGGCCGACACGTCGGCCCCGACGGCCCCGCAGGGCCAGACGCAGGGAGCGGACGACGCTCCGGAGATCGGTAAGACGGGCCAGACGGCCGACCGGCCCGGGCCGGGAGTGACGGTCCACAAGGCGGAGGCCGGGGTCTGGGTCGGCTAGCAGTGCCACCGGCGGGCCGGGGGGTGCGGTAGCCCGGCCCGCCTCATCCCGGCCGGAAGCGGTGCGCTGCGATGTGGTGAGATGCGGGCCGGGGCAACGGATGTCGGAAGGGCGCGGTGTGAAGGTGTTACTGGCGGAGGATGAACAGCTCCTCGCCCGAGCTGTCCGCAACGAGCTGCACCGGGCGGGGCTGACGGTCGACGTCGTTCACGACGGTCGGAGCGCGGTGGACATGCTGCGGTCGCAGGAGTATGAAGCCGTCATCCTCGATCGGGACCTGCCCCTGCTCTCCGGCGACGAAGTGTGCAGGTACATCGTCTCCCACCACGCGTCGACGGGGGTGCTGATGCTGACCGCGTCGGCCACACTCATCGACCGGGTCACAGGACTCCGTCTGGGAGCTGATGATTACCTCACCAAACCCTTCGAGTTTCCCGAACTCATCGCGCGGCTGCGGGCGTTGCAGCGCCGGTCCGGTCCCCGGACACCGCCGGAGCTCCGCTTCGGCGAACTCCGTCTCGACCCGTTCACGCACCAGGCGTTCCGTGGCGGCCGACTCCTGTCGCTCAGCCCTAAGGAGTTCCGCATCCTGGAGCAGCTGATGCGCGCGGAAGGCGGCGTGCTCAGCGCGGAGACGCTTCTGCGGCGAGCGTGGGACGAGCACGCCGACCCCTTCACCAACTCCCCCCGCGTAGTGATCTCCACGCTGCGCAAGAAGTTGGGCAGGCCCTGGCCGATCGAAACCGTTCCCGGTGTGGGGTACCGCGTTGTCCCCACCTGACGAGGAGACGAGGATGCGAACGGCTGAGCGGCGAACGGCCCAACGCCGGTCCCTAAGTACCCGGGTCATCGGTAGCCTGGTCGCCGTTTTCGCCGTGCTGGCGCTGGTCATGGTAGCCACCATCGCGCTGTTGATGGCCTACGTTCCCACAAATATCGTCGGAGGTGCGCCGGCGGTCGCGCCCGGCAGGACAAGCGGTGGTCCTCCACCCTCCACGAGTGCCTCGGGTCCGCTCCTGCCACGGCGTGAGGTCGATCGTCTGCTGGTGTTCTCAGCAGTCGCGCTCGCCGGCGGGGTCGTGTCCGGAGCCTTCGTCGTGCGCCGGATCGTACGACGCTCCCTCGCACCGCTCGGCGCGATGACCGACGCGGCACGCCAGGCCGCCACCACGGACCTGCGAGCCCGGGTGCCGCTGGGCCGGACCCAGGACGAGATCACCGACCTCGCCGTGACCTTCAACATCATGCTCGCGAGGCTGGACGACGCATTCGAGGCACAGCGCCGGTTCGCGGCGAACGCCTCCCACGAACTCCGCACACCACTCGCCACGACACAAGCGGTCATCGACGACGCGCTGGCCCACATGCCGCACGGGTCGACACGCGACCTTCTGCGGGACCTGCGCACCCTGAACAGCCGTAGTGTCCATACCGTGCGCACGCTGCTGGACCTGGCGGAAACCCAAGCGAGTAGGGGCCCCTTGGACAGGGTCGATCTGACGCTCGTCGTCCGTCGGGAAGCAGAGGCACAACGGGCAACCGCCCTGGCGAACGGCGTGACAATGAGTGAGAACCTTGGCCCTGCCGTGGTCGACGGCGAGGCACCCATGATCCAGCTCATGGTACGCAACCTCCTCGACAACGCCGTACGCCACAACTACCGAGGCGGCGAGGTCGAACTGCATCTGTGCGACGAATCCCCTGGAATCCTGCTCCGTGTCGCCAACACCGGCGCCGCCATGACTCCCGAGGAGGTAACGAGGATCACCGAACCCTTCCACCGCGGCGCCGGGCGCCTGGGAAGGAGCGGCGGCGGACTGGGCGCAGCTCTGGTGGCCGCCGTCGTCACCCGGCACGGATGGCGGCTTCACCTGCTGCCCCGGCCGGACGGCGGTCTGATCGCCGAGGTCCGGATGCCACGTTCCGCATGAGAGCTTCGGGACGTAACGTGCCACCGTTACGGGGGCCCGTCAGCCTGGACAGGAACGAACTGATCAAGTCCGTGGATCCGACAATGGCGGCAGAATTCATCGAGGTTCTCGGCCACCCTGACCGGCCGCGTTCGACCTGCCTCCCGCCTCGAACAAGACGTCCCCGTGGCGGTGAGCCCCGAAGCGCACTGCCACTTTGAGTATCCCGCCCCGCCAAAACGCCCCCTAGGCCGTCAAGCGGATGCCCCGATGCGCTCGCCGCGCAGCGCGATGACCGTGGTGGTCCGCAACCGGCTGCTGCGTGAGCTCGGCGCCACCGACGCCGCACACCTGCGCACGATGATCCCGGGACAGAAGGTGCTCGCGGCCGGCGTATGGGCTCCACTCAGACTCCGCCGATTGCAACAGCCACGAGCGAGTCGTCCACACCGTGTTCCACTCCGGGCTGCTCCTGGTCCGCGGCACTGTCGAAGGCCGCGGACCACGCCACAGATATTCGCGGCGGCCGGTGACCAGTTCTCGCCACCGCCTGACGGGTGGGCGTGCAGCCGGGAGATGGCGGCGTTGGGTCCTGGCCCACATCTACAATCGCAGACACCTCCAGCTCGATCACCCCCTACGACTGGCGCCGCCTCAAGCCGACGCCTCAGCCGTGGCCACTCGCCGCGAGAGGTCGGTTACGCCTCCCTGGCTGAACCGGCCCGTCACGTACTTGGGAGACGTGGCCCGTACCAGCCCGAGCTGTCAGAACGGTGGTTCGGTGGAGTAGGCGCCGCCCCATGCGGGTGTGGTCGGTCGGGGCGTCGGCTGCCTGGAGGACTCGTCCAGCATCCTCAACGCCGCCGAGGTCGATGAAGCGCTCGGCATGGGCAGAGGTGTTGACGAGTTGGTGCGTGATAACGGGTGAGGCGTCGTGCCTGGCCGGTGGCATGATCCGACTGTGGCGGTCATGGTCAATCGGGTGGTGCTGGCGCATCGGCTGTTCACGGGGATCACTCGACAGCATCTCGCGCTGCTGACACAGGAGTTGGCGGTGCCATGACAGGCCAGGGTGGAGGGTCGACGCCATGCTGCACGAGGTGGGGTCAGGAAGCGGGCCGCGGGAGCCGGTGCCCGCCAGCAACTGGTCTTCGTCGACCGGCTGGTGGCCACGCTGATCCATCTGCGGCACGACCTGCCGCACGCGGTGCTGGGACTGCTGTTCGGTGTCGGCGTCGCTGGCAGACATGTCGCGATGGCGGTTGAACGCATCGGTGAGCGACTACTAAAGGGTGTTGCTGTAGGTTCCTCTCGGGCAGGTCAAGGTGGTGCTTGACCTGGTGTTTCACCCTGCGAGTGCGAGGTTGTGCATGGTGGCGACGGCCTGGACGGCGTGGTGAAGGCCGTCGCCCTTTTGACGGCAGTCGCGGAGGATCTTCCAGTTCTTCGACCGCGCCGAGGCGATGACCAGGCGCGTGTCGGCATCAATGATGACCTGCACGTTCGCCGAGAACCGGTAGTTACGGCTCGAGGCCCCCACGCTGCGGTCGCGCACCGGGATCAGGGTGCCGTCCACCATCCACAACTGGTCCACGCCAGCCACCGGCCGTGGCGCGGGCTCCAGCGCCAGCAACGGCCGCAGCCGCTGGATGACCCGGCAGACCGTCGCCGGGGAGACACCGAAGAGCGGGGCGAGCTGCCGCATGGTGAGGTTGGTTCGGCAAGAGACGGCGACCAGCAGGACCCGGTCAGCCAGCGGCAGGCACCACGGACGGCCACCACCGGGCCCGTTCCCTCCCCGCTCCCGCACCACCCTCACCAGCTTCAGGAACCGGTCCACACGCAAGCCCGTGAACGTCTCCACCCACAACGGCTCAGCCCGCAACACCCCACCCATACAAGGGAAATGCCCTGATCACACCCTTCAGCAACACCCTTTAGCGCCGGACCAACCGTCTGGCCGACCCGCCCGGCTCCGTGGTCAAAGAGGCTTTGAGGTCGGCTCAGCGTGGCCGCAGGCCCGACATCAGCGTTTCGACGCAGCCGGTGACGAGCGTGTCGAGCGGGAGATCGCCGTTCATGCCCGTGGCGACGAGCACGGTCAGGCCCTGGAGGAGCGCCAGGAGGGTCATGTCGACCCGGCCGCTGGTGTCCGGGTCGATGACACCGAGTTCGCGGGCCTCTCGCAGCAGTCGCAACGGCGCGGCGAAGGCCCGGTCGTTGGCAGCCGAAAGGGCATCATCGCGCGCCTCGCTCTTCGGTCGGTGCATCAGGGGCAGCAACGCGCGGTGCTCGACGGCGAACTCGACGTAGGTGCGGGCGAAGACCACGAGTCGAGCGGAGACGTCGCCCTCGGCGGTCTTCAGGGCCGCGTCGAGTCTGCGCCCCAGCCGCTCGTAGCCCTCTTCCGCGAGCGCGTCCAGCAGTGCCGTCTTGTCGGCGAAGTGGCGGCGGGGCGCACTGTTGCTCACTCCCGCCACCCGCGCCAGTTCGCGCAGGGACAGACCCTCCACGCCACGTTCGCCGAGGACGCTCTCCGCCTCCCGCAGCAGGGCACTGCGCAGGTTGCCGTGATGGTAGGGCCGTACCGCGGTCATGGGGCCACCTTAGCCCAATGTATTCATTGACTACAATGTATTCGATGAATACATTGGGCTCATGACCAACTCACTCTCCCCGGCACCCTGGACGGCCGGCCGGCTGCCGCGGCAGGACGGGCGTACGTTGATCATTACCGGCGCGAACAGCGGCATAGGCCTCGAAACGACCCGCGCCCTCGCTCGGGCCGGAGCTCACGTGATCATGGCCGTGCGGGACGTCGAACGCGCCCGTGCCCTCGCTCCGCACCTGCCCGATGCCATCGAACCGCGGCCGCTCGACCTCGCCGACCTCGCATCCGTCCGCGCCTTCGCGGCCTCCGTCGACCACCCCTGCGACATCCTGATCAACAACGCGGGTGTGGCGAACGTGCCGCTGCGCCGGACCGCGGACGGCTTCGAGACCCACTTCGGCACCAACCACCTCGGTCACTTCGCCCTCACCAACCTGCTGCTGCCGAGGATCACCGACCGGGTGATCACCATCGCCTCCAACGCCCACAAGGGCGCCTCCCTGGACCTGCACGATCCCAACTGGGAGCGCAGGAACTACCGCCCCTCGGCCGCGTACGGCCAGTCCAAGCTCGCCAACCTGCTGTTCACCCTGGAACTGCAAAGGCGACTGACCGCGGCGGGCTCCAGGGTGCGGGCCCTGGCCGCACATCCCGGGGCGGCGACGACCGGCCTGAACCGTCACCTCGGCCCGGCCATGAAGGCGGTCGCGGCGATCGCCGGCCGGTTCGTCATGCAGAGCGGGGCCGACGGGGCTCAACCGACCCTGTTCGCGGCCGTCCGCGACCTGCCCGGGGCGAGCTACGTCGGCCCTGACGGCCGGGGCGGGCAGCGCGGCCGGCCCACGCTGGTCGCCCGCAGCGCCGCCGCCCAGGACACTGACCTCGCAGCCCGGCTATGGGAGCTGTCCGAACGCCTCACGGCCACGTCCTTCCCCCTCGGGTGATGCCAAGCCGTGGGCGTCACCGGGGGGTACAAGACCGGCCGCGCCCGGTGGGTGCTGTCAGGTGACGGTGAGGGCGGCGGCGCGGAGGGCGGCCGCTACGCGGTCGACGGACGGCGTGGAACGGCGTCCGAGGCTGGCCAGGAGCAGTCGCCGTTGTTCCTGAGGGCCGCCGCGTACAGGGAGGACGCGGACGCCTTCGGGTGCGGCCGGGGCGAGGGCGGCGGGCACGGTGGTCAGCCCGAAGCCGGCGGCGACAAGGTGAAGTTTGGCGCACCAGTCCCGTGCGGTGTGTGCGATCTCGGGCCGTTCGTCCAAGCCCGGCCATACGCCCATCAAGCGGTCCTCGCCGGAGGAAGGGCCCGCGACCCAGCGCTGTCCCCGGAGGTCGGCCACGTCGACGTAGTCGCCGCGGGCGAGCGGATGGGTGGCGGGTACCGCCAGGCACAGGGCGCGTTCGGCGAGTGTCTCCACCACGAGCGGAGGTGTCTCGGTGTCCGGCGGGCGGAAGGGGGGCGCCGAGCCGAGCAGGGCCAGGTCCAGGCTGCCGGCGCGCAGGGCGCGTACCAGGACGGGGGTGGTGCCCTCGCGGCTGACGACCCGCAGGCCGGGGTCGGTGTGGCTGAGCTCGGTGAGGGCCCGGGTGAGGAGGACGGCTCCTGCGCTGGGGATCCATCCCAATCGTACGGTGCCGGCCGCCGTGGGCAGGCCGGACAGTTCCCTGGCGGTCGCTTCGATCTCGTCGAGCACGACCGTCGCGTGGCGCAGGACGGTGTGGCCGGCCGCGGTCAGCCGTACTCCCTCGCGCCGGCGCTGCAACAGCTGCGTGCCCGCCGCCCGTTCGATCGCTGCCACCTGCCGGGACACGGCGGACTGGGTGTAGCCCAGCGAGGTGGCGGCCGCGGTGAAGGTCCGGTGCTCGGCGACGGCGCGGAAGACACGCAGCGCGGTGAGGGAGACGTCCTCGAAGTCCATGACGATCACGCATACCACATGTACCAAACTCTCGTTGGACGCATGGCTGGCGGCGTTCCTAGCGTGGCAGGCATGAACGCCTCTCGCATCGCTCTTGTCACCGGCGCCAACCAAGGGTTGGGCCGCGCCCTGGCCGAGGGACTGGCGGCCCGCATGAACGAGGACGATCTCATCCTGCTCACCGGTCGCGACCGACAACGGGTGGGGAAGGCTGCCCATGAGGTGGGCCGGTTGCCCGGCACTCGTGCGCGTGTCGAGGGTCGTGTCCTGGACGTCACCGACACCGATGCCATCACCCGTCTCGCCGGGGAACTCGGGGCACGGCACGGCGGGGTCGACGTCGTCGTGTCCAACGCGGTCGCCCGCGTTCTGCCAGAGGAGTCCCAGGCCGAGCGGGCGGATGAGTTCATCGACGTCTCGAACACCGCCACCCACGCGGTCCTGCGCGCCTTCGGCCCCGTCCTGCGTCCGGGCGGCCGGCTCCTGGTGGTCGCCAGCAGCCTGGGCACCCTCGGTCATCTCGATACCCGGCTGCACCACCTCTTCGACGGTGCGAGCCTCGATCAGGTCGAGTACGCCGTGGAGTCCTGGCGCAGCGCCGTCCACAGCAGGACGGCGCAGGAGGCGGGCTGGCCCCTGTGGCTGAACGTGCCGTCCAAGGTGGCTCAGGTCGCCGCCGTCCGCGCCGTCGCCGCCGAGCGCCGCGCACGCGACCTCGCCGACGGCACCCTGATTGCGGCCGTGTGCCCGGGCCTGGTCGACACCGGCACCTCGCGGCCCTGGTTCAGCGACCACAGCCGGGCCCAGACACCCGCCAGGGCCGCCGAAGCCGTGCTCGACCTGGTCTTCGCCGAGCACGTGGACCCCGCCCTGTACGGCGAACTGGTGCGGTTCGGAAAGGTCCTGCCCTGGCACGACGGCACACCACCCGTGGAACAGGACCGGATGCTCACCCCCTGAACACGCCGAGTCGTCGTGCTGGCTTCGAAGACACAGCCGGCTCTGAGAACACAGCAGGGAGTTCGCTCGTGGACCTCATCACCACCCCCTTCGATTTCTCAAGCACGACGGACGAGGTGACGCGGGGCGTCGACCTCACCGGCCGTCGCGCGGTGATCACCGGTGCCTCGTCGGGGCTCGGCGCCGAGACGGCCCGGGCTCTGGCCGTCGCAGGCGCGGAAGTCACCCTCGCCGTGCGGGACGTCGCCTCCGGCGAACGCGTAGCCAAGAACATCACCGCCTCCACCGGATGTCACGAGGTGCACGTGGCGCACCTGGACCTGTCCGATCCCGCGTCCGTCACCGCCTTCACCGCCGCCTGGCGCGGCCCGCTGCACGTCCTGGTGAACAACGCGGGCGTCATGGCCTGCCCCGAGCAGTACACCGAGCAGGGCTGGGAATGGCAGTTCGCCACCAACCACCTGGGGCACTTCGCTCTCGCCACCGGCCTGCACCGGGCGCTGGCCGCCGACGGCAACGCGCGTGTGGTCGCGGTGAGTTCCTCCGGTCACCAGCGCTCCCCGATCGTGTGGGACGACGTCAACTTCGCCTTCCGCCCCTACGATCCGTGGCTCGCCTACGGCCAGTCCAAGACCGCGAACATCCTCTTCGCGGTCGAGGCGACCCGCCGCTGGACCGCGGACGGCATCACCGTCAACGCGTGCATGCCCGGCGCCATCCACACGAACCTGCAACGGCACACCGCCGGACGCGGCAGCGGGCTGGTCCCCGACCATCTGATCAAGACGGTCGAGCAGGGAGCGGCGACCTCCGTCCTGCTCGCCGCCTCACCACTCCTCGACGGCGTGGGCGGCCGCTACTTCGTCGACTGCAACGAAAGCGATGTCGTCGACCGCCGCACCGGTACTTTGCACGGGGTCGCCCGCTATGCCGTCGACCCGGACAACGCCGGGCGCCTGTGGGACCTGTCGCAGGAACTCCTCGCACAGGCCCGCTAGGCACCTCTGCCGGACACGACCGCCGACCACCGTCGCCACACGGTCCTCAGCCGGTCTTCGACCGGCCTTCAGAGCTGCGGCTGCGCGCGCAGCCCGTCGAGGATGAGCGCGAGCATGCGCGGAGCGCGGTCCTCGGGGACGGCGGCGGCACGCCAGAGCGCGCCGGTGAGCTGGAGGAAGTCACCGGGGTCCGCGTCCGCGCGGATGCTCCCGTCCTCCTTGCCGGCGTCGAGCAGCCCGGTGATCGCGGTGATGACCGGGCCGTAGCTCTGTTCGCTCATCGCCTGGTGCGCGCTGGGGCTGAGGGCCTCGCCCAGGCCGTGCTTCCTGCGCATGGCCTCGACCAGATCGAGCGTCCAGGCACGCAGCGCCTCCAGGGGCGACATGCGCGCGAGCAGGTCGGGCACGGTGCCGGTGATGCGGGTGACCTCGTCCTGATAGACGGCCAGGACCAGCGCCTCGCGGGTGGGGAAGTTGCGGTACAGCGTGCCCGGGCCGACGCCGGCGCGCTGGGCGATCTGGTTCATCGACGTGCCGCCGTCCTCGCCCAGCGCCTCGCGGGCGGCAGCGAGAATGCGCGCCCTGTTCTCACGGGCGTCGGATCGGACCACGAGTTCTCCCCTTGCTAAGTGGAGAACTCTCCACTACGTTATTCGGAGAGTTCTCCACTTACTTTAGAGGGGCACCATGCACTACATCAAGCTCGGCACCACCGGCCTGGACGTGTCACCGATCGCCATCGGCGCCATGACCTACGGCGAACCCGACCGCGGGCACCCCGTCTGGTCGAAGGGCGAGGAGGAGGCCCGCCCGCTCATCCGACACGCGCTGGAGGCGGGCATCAACTTCTTCGACACCGCGAACATGTACTCCAACGGCTCCAGCGAGGAGATCCTCGGCCGCGCACTGAAGGACTACGCCGACCGCGACGCCGTGGTCATCGCCACGAAACTGCGTCACCCGATGCGCCCGGGCCCGAACGGACGCGGACTGTCACGCAAGGCGATCATGACCGAGGTCGACCACTCCCTTCGCCGCCTCGGCACGGACTACATCGACCTCTACCAGATCCACCGCAACGACCACTCCACCCCCTGGGAAGAGACACTCCAGGCCCTCAGCGACCTGGTGCAGGGCGGCAAGGTCCGCTACCTCGGCGCCTCCTCCATGCACGCCTGGGAGTTCGCCAAGGCCCTCCACCTGCAGAAGCAGTACGGCTGGGCGCGGTTCGTGTCGATGCAGAACCACTACAACCTCCTCGCCCGCGAAGAGGAACGGGAAATGATCCCGCTGTGTCTGGACGAAGGCGTCGGCACCCTCATCTGGTCCCCCCTGGCCCGCGGCCGCCTGGCCCGGGCCTGGGACGACGCCCGCTCCACCCCGCGCTCCGAAACCGACGCGGCCTACGCCGATCTGCTCTACTCACCCGCGCAGGAAGCGTCCAACAAGGCGATCATCGACGCGGTCGGCCAGGTGGCGGACGCGCACGGCGTGAGCCGCGCCCAGGTCGCGCTCGCCTGGCTGCGCCGCCAGCCGGTGGTCACCGCGCCCCTGGTCGGCGCCGGCTCCACCCACCAGATCGACCAGGCCGTGGCCTCCCTCGACATCGACCTCACCGACGACGAGGTGCGCGCCCTGGAAGCCCCGTACACCCCGCGCTACGACTGGCAGGGCGTCTCCGACGAAGCCGAGCTGGAGGCCATCCGCCGGCGCATCCCCGGAATGGCCCTGTCATGAACCCCATCGTCCGCTCCGGCCCGGCCGCCCGCGCCGGGGCCCTCCTCATCCTGCTCGGCCCGCTCGTGTCCTGGCTGGCCGAGTTCGTCACCGCCGCCGCTTGGCAGGACCCGCCCTACTCGCCCTTCCACAACTGGGTCAGTCACCTCGGCCTGACCGGCCCGCCCCAGACCGCGTTCGGGCAAGTCGCCAACTCACCCCTCGGCGCCGTCATGAACACCGGCTGGGTGGTCTACGGCATCCTCCTGGCTGTCGGCGCGTTCCTCGTGTTCGACCCGCGCAAGGGCGTCCGCCCGACCATCATCGTGATCCTCGCCGTCCTGGCCGGCGCCGGAGTCGGCCTCGTCGGCATCTTCCAAGGCTCCAACGCCAACGTCGACAACGGCCTGATCGCCCTCCACACGCTCGGCGCGCAGACCGTCATGCTCGCCGGCAACGTCATGGCGATCGCCGTCGGAGCCAACGGCGCACGCATCGGCCTCAGCCGCCGCCGCTCGACCGTGAGCATCGCCCTGGGCACCGCGGGCCTGATCGCCTTCCCGCTCTTCATGGCCGACGCCCTCACCGGCTGGATGTGGAACATCGGCCTGCTCGAACGCGCCGTCATCTACCCGATCATGATCAGCCACGCCCTCCTCGCCAGCAGTATCGCCGCCCGACGACTGCCCGTGACACCCCCACCCATCCCCCTTCCCATCCACGCCACCAGCTGAGGAGACACCCATGACACCCGTACTGGTCACCGGAGGGACCGGATTCATCGGAAGCTGGTGCATCCTCGCCCTGCTCGAATCCGGCCACACCGTCCGCACCACCGTCCGCGACCCACAGCGCGAACCGGCCCTGCGCTCCTGGCTGCACGAGGCCGCCGTCTTCGACGACGACCGGCTCACCGTCGTACGCGCCGACCTCCAGCACTCCGACGGCTGGGACGCCGCCGTAGCCGACTGTGAGCACGTCCTCCACGTCGCTTCACCCACCTTGCGTCACACCCCCGCAAGCGACGACGACCTGGTCGTCCCGGCCCGCGAAGGGGTCCTGCGCGTCCTGCGCGCCGCCCGTGACGCAGGCGTCCGCCGTACCGTGCTGACCAGTGCCTTCGGCGCCGTCGGCATCGGACACCCGCCACGCTCCACCCCGTTCACCGAGGAGGACTGGACCAATACCGACGCCGACATCCCGCCCTACCAGCGTTCCAAGACCCTCGCCGAGCGTGCCGCCTGGCGGTTCATCCGGGAGGAAGGCGGCGGTATGGAACTGACCGCCGTACACCCCGTGGGCGTCTTCGGTCCCCTCCTCGGCCCCGACGACCCGCCCTCCCTGCGCCTGATCCGCAGGATGCTGGAGGGACGCGTCCCCGCCTGCCCGCCCTTCGGCATGGGCTACGTCGACGTCCGCGACGTCGCCGACCTGCACGTGCGCGCCATGACCGACCCCGCCGCCGCCGGCGAACGCTTCCTCGCCGTCGCGGGCCACAGCCTGCGCGTCGTCGACATCGCCCGCATCCTGCACGACCGCCTGGGCGAACGCGCCGCCAAGGCCCCGACCCGCGAACTGCCCGTCTGGCTCACCCGGGCCCTGGCCACCGTCAACCCCGAACTGCGCCTGCTCAAGCACCAGCTGGGCCGCGACCTCGACGCGACCGGTGCGAAGGCGGAGAAACTACTCGGCTGGAAGGCGCGTCCGATCGAGGACACGATCACGGACACCGCCGAAAGCCTGCTCGCCCACGGCATCAGCGCATAACCTCGCCGGTGCCTCATCACACAGAACGGTCTCGACGCGGAGCGGCGCGGTTGGCCCTGAGCTGGCCCACAGAACGTTGGCGACGCTGGCCTGTTCGTGGTGCGAGGCCATGAGCCGACCGATGATTCGTGGGCGGCAATCGACCGCTGCTGGCCCTGCCGCGGATGGCAGGCCAGTGCCAGACCACCGTGGCTGCGTGAGGCCGCGTGATGAACAAGCCGCGACGGTGCGCCCGGTTTGTGCGGAGGCGTGCCGAACACGGTGGAGTCATTGACACTGCCCGGCGTGGCCACGACAACCGGGGACAGACTGCGCCCATCCGCCGCTAGGTAGACCTTGGTGAAACCTCCCGTTTGAAGCGGGCAGATTGCCGTTTACGTCCTAGCAGTGCTTGGTCAGGCCGGTATGGGTTCTGGCAACCTGGCCTTCGACTACGGACTCTGGCCGGGGTCATCGATCACCTCGGTGTCAGCGGGAAGACCGGGATGATCAACGGCACCGAGATCCGGGTCCGGCGGCCGGCCGCCGGACGCACGGACCGGGAGGCGTTCATCTCCGGCAAGAACAAGCAGAACGCGGTCAGGACCATGGTGGTCACGGACAGCGACGGGCGGATGCTGCTCTGCAGCCCGACCGAGCCCACAAGCTGCGCGGACATCACCCACGCCCGCCAGCTCGGGCTGGTGAACTCCTGGCTGACGGGCCCGCGGTCGAGATCCTTGCCGATGCCGGCTACCAGGGCCTGGGCGCCCAGACAGGCGGACGTGTAGTCACACCGCCGCACCGCAAGTTCAAGAAGAACGGCGCTGACCCGCCACCTCTGCCGCCGCGAGCACATGAGCCACACCGTCCAGGCCGACGCGGGACTGCTGTCTCACCAGCAGATCGCGGACCTGACATCAGCACGACCGATGTCAACGCCGAGCCCCGCCGCGGTTTATCGACGCCTCCCTGCTTACCGTGCACGAGCTGGTTAGGACCTGTCTGATAAATACTTGCCGGGTCCGAGGGGTCAGGGGACGAGCGCGGCGAGTTAAAGTCCGGTCCGGTTTGCGGGGCGGCGACGACCCGGGACAGGAATCTTGTCAATGACCGCTTCGAACTGGGTGTGGTTCGTCAACTGACCAGGCGTGCTTCAGATACGCCGAGCCAATTCGGAAGCCCCACTGCCCGTGAGGTGGGGCATAGCGTAGCCGCGGCCGGCGAGGACGGAAATGAGGTGTTCGGCGGCGCCGATGATCTCCAGGTCAGGGCTGCCCTGCCTACTCCAGTCAGCGTCTGTGGCGCGCAGGGCGAGGCCGCGTGCTCTGGTGACGGCAGGCACGAATGGGTTTGGGATGGTCGTCTCGACAGTGAGGACCGCCTCCGCGATCTCGGGCGGCAGGTCGGCTGTTCTTCCCAGGGGAAGAGCGATGTCGAGATGGTGGACGACGTGGTCGCCGAGCATCAGCGGGTTGGGCAGGAGGCGCCCGATGCCTTGGGGCCGGGTCCGTGCCTGGTCGAACTCGTCGATGAGTTCCTGTGCGGTTCGGTGCTGAGCGTAGCGGCGGGTGACATCTTCGTTGGTCGCGTCAAAGGAGCCGCGGTGGCGGGCCATGGCCAGGAGCAGGCGGGTCACTGGGAGCTGCAGGCCGAGTGCGAGATGGGCCAGCACGTCCTTGTTCGTCCATCCTGTGCACAGACTGGGGCGACGCCATTCCTCGTCGGTAAGGGTACGGGCGAAGGCGGAGAAGTTGTCGTCCTGGAGCTTGCTGAGCTTGGCGTAGTCAGGCACGGCGAGCCTCGTCCAGGGGCCGGGGGGTGAGGTGCTGGGTGAGGAAGGCGACCTGGTCGTGGAGGATGTCGTCGACGAGCGGTGCGTGGTAGACCTCGAAGTGATCGGCGGGGTAGCGGATGGCTACGCCCTTGGGTGCGCGATCGGCTGTCTTGGCGGCGATGCGTGGGTCCATGAGGGTTTCGTGGTCGGAGACGCATACGAGCAGTGGCGCGTGGATTGATCCGGCGCGGCGGGAAGCGTTGAGTTTGATCAGTTCGAAGCCGATCGATGCGGTGACGCGGTTGTCGAAGTCGGCCCCGGGCGGGACCATTCCGTACCAGCCCTCTTTTGCTCCTGGGACGGTGACAATCGCTGTGCTGCCAGGTTCGTCGACAATGGCGACGTATCGGCGGGGCAGGCCCAGCGCGCCGCGGATGAGGTCGCTGGTGATGGGCCCGGCCAGCCTGGTGATCGCGCGGAACCCGGAGCTGAGTGCGGCGTTCATGGTGTTCAGGACCGGGCACTGGACCACGGCCGCGGCGAGTTGTGGGTGCTCGGCTGCCGCGAGCAGGACGTGGGTGGCTCCCATCGACGTTCCCCACAGGGCGATCCTGGTGGGGTCGATTCGAGGGTCGCTGGCAGCGAAGGCCAGTGCGGCGTCGAGGTCGGCCTTCTGGCGGGGGATCGAGATGAACTGGCGCGGGGTGCCTTCGGAGGCGCCGATGTGCCGGAAGTCGAAGGCAATGACGGCGATGCCCGCGTTGGCGAATGCCTGCTCGTATTGATCGAGCCGCATCTCGTGGGTGGCCCCGAATCCGTGGACGAGCACGACAGCCGGGTAGGGGCCCTCGCTGTGCGGATAGGTGATCCAGGCTGCGCACCGTTGACCCTGGGAAGTGAAGTGTGTGCTGTGTGTTTCAGGCATGGAAGGGTTCGCTCCGCTCGATACGTACACCGTACGTGTAGTACCTTGAAACACGTACAACGTACGTGTCAAGTGGGGAGTGCCTGTCGATGAAAGCCCGGTTCACGCTTGCCGAGATCCAGCAGCATGCGCTGGACATCGTCGACCGCGACGGCCTGTCCGCACTGACCATGCGTTCACTGGCAGCATCCCTGCGCACAGGCCCCATGACGCTCTACAACTACGTGGATGGACGCGACGCGCTGGAAGAACTCGTGGTGGACGCGGTCTCGGCACGCGTGGAGGTGCCCGAGCCCACGGGAGACTGGACGGCCGACACCCGGGCCGCAGCCACCGCCTTGTGGCGGGCCGTGAGAGCCCACCCGGCCGCCATTCCGCTCGTACTCACCCGCCGCACGTCCTCACCGGCCAGCCTCGTACCAGCGGAGGCACTCGCCTCGGCCCTGGCTCGCGGGGGACTGCGCGACGACGACCTTATGGTCGCTTTCCGCACCGTGATGAGCTTCGTCATGGGGATCGCTCAAGCGGAACTGGCGGGCCCGATAACACGCGAAGCCACTCGCGATTCCGCAGCGCAGCGCATGGGCGCCCTAGCTGAGGACGGCCTTCCGACCCTTGCCAAGCTCGCCCCCATCGGCGCCGCGCTCGCCGGCCGTGAGTTCGACCGAGGGCTTGACATGATCCTTGCCGGCATTCGCCTCACGGCCGCGCAACCGCATGATCACACCTGAAGGCCCGTCACTGGCAGCCAACGCCGGGCAGATATTGCAGTCCAGGTGACCAGTCGTGGCCGATCATTGTCTCTGTTTGGCCGGAGTGAGTTGACAGATGTGGCCTGGGAGCAGATAGACCCGCTGCTGCACCGGTTGATGGTCGTGGGCGGCCATGGCGAGATCATCGCCAAGTGGTGAACGGCGTGCTCTGGCGGTTGCGAACCTGGGCACCCCGGCGTGACGTGCCCGAACGTTACAGCCCCTGGGAGACCGTCAATGAACGCTTCGCTGCGTGAAGCCGCTGCACTGGTGGACGACGGCAAACTGCGTCCCGTGCTGGACGGGACGCGCTATACCCTCGCCGACGTGGCGGACGCCCATCGGTCCGTGGTGAACGGCACGGCGAACGGAAAGGTCGTGGTCGACATCGAGCCGTGACCTCGTCCTGCATCGCCCCCCACGTCCGCTCCGCGGGGTCGTGTCACGACGCGAGCGGGTGGCGCCGGTCCCCCTCACGCAGGGGACCAGGCCATGTCAGCCGCGGGGCGCGGCCATGGACGCGAGGTAGGTGAGGGCCTGCGCGCTGCGGCTGCCCCGTTCCGCCGACCCCACCAGCAGTTCCTGGCCGGGCGCGGCCCGCACGTCGAAGCTCTCGTAGGTCAGCTCGATGCGTCCGGCTTCGGGATGTACGAACGCCTTGAACGCCCGGGCGAGACCACCGGCCTTCTGGTCGTCCCACAGGGCACGGAACTCCGCCGACGCCTCCAGCAGTTCCTGGACCAGTTCGTCGATCTCCGGGACGTCGCTGAAGCGGGCCGCGTTCAGGCGGAGTGCGTACACGGTCGCGCTGGTGACCAGCCGCCGGTCTGGGAAGACGTCGCGGGCCCGCGGGTGGGTGAAGAGAATCCGCGGCATGTTGGTCTCCCCGTCGAAGGGCTCGAGGAGGGCGTCGGCGATCACGTTGGTGGCCAGGATGTCGAACGCGGGTCCCAGGACGTAGGCCGCGGCGTCGGGGAAGGCGTCGAGCAGGCGCAGCAGGTCGGGGTGCACCTGGTGGCGCAGGCTGCCGACCTCGGCCAGGGGGCTCAGCCCTGCGAGCCGGTGCAGGTGGGTACGCGCGTCGGCGTTCAGCCGCAGTGCCCTGCCCAGCGCGCCGACGACTTGCGGCGAGGGGTTGGTCTCCCGGCCCTGTTCCAGGCGTACGTAGTAGTCGGCGCTCACCCCGGCCAGTACGGCGACCTCTTCCCTGCGCAGGCCCTTGACCCTGCGGGTGCCACTGCCGGCGGGGAGCCCGACGTCGGACGGCTCCAGGCGGGCGCGGCTTGCCCGGAGGAAGTCTCCGAGTGACTGGGCAGACGCACGGTGCATGAGACCGACAGTACTGCGCAGCTGCCGCGGCAGCCTGGGTGTCGCGCACCCAGGGTGCTGCGGCCTTCCTGAGCACGTGCCCGGCGGGTGGACTGATGCCGGTGGCCGTCGCCACGGGCCACCTTGTGCACACGAAGGAGATCACCATCATGTTTGCGTCCACCCCCTTGGAGAAGAAGGTCGTCCTGATCACCGGGGCCAGCAGCGGCATCGGCGAGGCCACGGCCCGTCACCTGGCCGCCGCGGGCCATCAGGTCATGGCTGGGGCACGTCGTACGGACCGGCTGGCGGAGCTGGCCCGAGAGGTGCGCAGGGCGACCGGTGCACTGGACCACTGCGCGCTCGATGTCACGCGCCGCGACAGTGTCGAGTCGTTCGTCGACGCGGCACTCGACCGGTACGGCCGGATCGACGTGCTGGTGAACAACGCCGGCGTGATGCCGCTGGCACCGATGGCGGACCTCCACGTCGAGGAGTGGGACCGAATGATCGACGTCAATGTGCGCGGCACGCTGTACGGCATCGCCGCGGTACTGCCGAGGATGCGTGAACAGCGTGGCGGGCACATCGTCAACATCGCCTCGGTGGCCGGTCACCGCGTGGACCCGACCGCGGCCGTGTACTGCGCCACCAAGTACGCCGTGCGGGCCCTCTCGGAAGGGCTGCGCCAGGAGAGCCGCGACATCCGCGTCACGGTCATCAGTCCCGGGTTCACCGAGAGTGAGCTGCTGGACCGGGGCGGCGCCGTCGAGGCACAGGCGGCGGCGCGCGCCGCCGCACGGCAACTCGCCATCCCGGCATCCGCCGTCGCCGAGGCGATCGGCTTCGCCCTCGATCAGCCAGCCAGCGTGGACATCAACGAGATCGTGGTGCGCCCCACCGTCCAGGGCTGACCCCCGGCCGGCCGGTGCCTGCTCCGCCACCTCCAAGCGTGACTGATGGCTGAGCAGCCCCGGTCGGTCCGCCTTGTCGAACGGACCGGGCGTCTTTGACTCCAGCGGCACGGCCGTCACCACCCCGACGGACGAGATGGTGTGTCTGACCGGTCGCAGCACTAGACCGGGTACCGGACCCCGGTCAGTTCCTCCGAGAGGTCCCACAGTTGGCGTTGTGCGGCCTCGTCGTAGGTCTCAGCTATGGAACGCACCGTGTCGGGTGACCTTTGCTCTCCAGGAAGCCGCTGGGGCCGTAGTACTCCCTGCCGGCCACTAGCACTTCGCCGACCGGGACGCCCTCCTCGCGTCACTCGCGGCGCGCTCCTTCCGGGAACAGCACACGCGGTACAGCGAGGCGATCGCCTCCACCAACGACGCGGAGGAACAACTGGCAGCCTTCGCCGTGGCCTACGTCCGCTTCGCCGCCGACGAGAGGGCGCTGTTCGACCTTGCCTTCGGGGCCGGACTGGACCACGGCGAGCATCCGGGACTCACGGAGGCAGGGACCGCGCTGCGCGACCTCCTGATGCCCGTCACGCTACGGCTCACCTCCGACGAAGCCGCCGCCTTCGAGCTCATCGTGCTGACCGCGGCGGCCGCCCACGGCCTGGCCGTCTTTCTATGCAGGGCCTACTGAACGTCGGCCACGAGACGCGCGCCGCGGCCGAACACCCTTCAGCGAATTCACGCAGACCCTCGACCGCATCGCCGCCGGCAAGCACGTCAGCCTCACCACATTCCGCAGGAACGGCCTGGCAGCATGTGCGCCCAGATCTACTGCAGAACGCCGTCGGGGGTCTTGCTGCTCAGCACGGTGCGGGCACCGCGCTGATGGGTCTTGAACTCGGCGAAGACGGCCTCCACCTCCCAGCGTTCCTGGTAGAGCGCGGCCAGTTGGCGGGCGGGATAGCGGCGGGCATCGAGCAGCGTGGTCACCAGTCGGTAGTCCTCGGCCGTGCCGGCGCGTCCGGTCAGCCGTCGCCAGCTGTCGGAGGACTCACACTGGCCACTCGGCTCACGGACTGCGGTGTGGTCCCCCCTGTTGTGCGCACTCAGGGGCTTTCCGGTACGGGGACCTGCCGGAGCTGGTGTAATCGGCGGCGGACGACCGAGGACCAAGGGGGCCATATGCAGGCCAAGGAGACGTTGTTCGCCGATCTGGTGCAGGGCCGGGCGCAGCAGTTCCAGGTGCCGCTGTACCAGCGGACGTACTCCTGGACCGAGAAGCACCTCAATCAGCTGTGGAGCGATGTCCTGGAACAGGCCAGGCTGCTCGAGTCGGCGGAGGAGAAGGGGAGCACCCACTTCCTCGGTTCGGTGGTGCTCGCGCCCTCACCGCAGAACGACGCGACGTTTCCCCGCTGGCTCGTCGTCGACGGCCAGCAGCGGCTGACGACGCTGTCCCTGGCTCTGGCCGCCATCCGCGATCATGTCGCGGACACCTCGCCGGTCGAGGCCCAACGCATCGACGAGCAGTACCTGATCAACAAGTGGAAAAGCGGCGACGACCACCTCCGTCTGCTGCCGACCCAGGCGGACCGGAAGCAGTTCGCCGCCCACATCCGCGGCCCCCTCACCGATCAGGGCACCGGCAGCGGTGTCGCCACCGCCTACGCCTTCTTCCGCAGGAAGCTGGTCGAGGCGGACGATCCGGCTGCCGCGCAGGACGTGTTCCGCATCGAGCAGGCGATCACCTCCCGGCTCGCGCTCGTGGCCGTGACCGCCGAGCGCGGTGACAACGTCCACCGAATCTTCGAGTCGCTCAACAACACCGGCCTCAAGCTGAGCCAGGCCGACCTGTTGCGCAACTACCTCTTCATGAAGCTCCGAGCGCGCGGCGAACACGTCTACGAGACCTACTGGCTCCCGTTGCAGAAGAGTCTGAGCAACGACGAGCTGGAGCAGCTCATGTGGCTCCAGCTGGTGCTCGACGGCGATGACCGGGTCCGCCGTCAGGACCTGTACGCGGCCCAGCAGCGGCGCTTGGAGGACGGCAGGGCCGGCGATGCGGAGATCGAGGAGTACATCAGGGAACTCCACCGCCGCAGCACCCACTTCCGTCGGCTGCTGCACCCCGGGGAGGAGCACGACCCCGGGGTCCGGGCCGCGCTCCGCCGCCTGGAGGCCTGGCAGGCCGCCGTCACCCACCCCGCCCTGATGCTGCTGTTCGACCGGCGTGAGCGTGGGGAGCTGGACTCCTCCGAGATGGCCCGCGCCCTGGCGTACGTCGAGAGCTTCCTGGTACGCCGAATGATCTGCCGGGTTCCGACCAACAACCTCAACCGGATCTTCCAGGCCGTGCCGGGACAGCTCCCGCTCGACGTGCCCGTCACCGAGGGGCTGCACCGGCTCCTCTCCGCCGAGAACCGCTTCTGGCCCGGCGACGCCGAGTTGCGCGAGAAGATCAGGACGGCGCCGTTCTACCAGTACGGCCGGTGGCAGCAGCGCAAACTGGTGTTGCAGCGGCTCGAGGAGAGCTACGGGCATCCCGAACCGGTCGATTTCGCCGCCGCGCGGCTCACCGTCGAGCACGTCATGCCCCAGTCGCCCGGCGACGAGTGGCTGCGCACGCTGGCCGAGGAGGCCGGCGACGGCGAGACCCCGGAGGAGTTGCACGCCCGGTTCCAGCACACCCTCGGCAACCTGACGCTCACCGCGGTCAACGCGGAGCTGTCCAACCATCCCTTCGAGCGCAAACAGGACCTGCTGCGAGGCAGCCATCTGGAGATGAACCGCCGCATCGCCGCCACCGAGCGCTGGGGTGTGCGTGAGATCCTCGCCCGCGCCGACGAACTCGCCGACCGCGCGATCGCGTTGTGGCCCGCCCCGCTGCGCGGAGTCGGCCGCGCGGAACGCAGCCGCGACTGGCAGCTCGCCCACCAGGTCCTCGCCGCGCTCCCCCGCGGCACCTGGACCTCGTACGGCGACCTCGCCGCCTTTCTCGGCTCCGGCCCCCAGGCCGTGGGCAACCACATGGCCAACACCCCCGGAGTGGTCAACGCGTACCGCGTCCTCACCTCCGAGGGCAAGGTCTCCGACGGCTTCCGGTGGGTGACGCCCCAGGACGCGGGAAGCGACGACGTCCGCGCCCGGCTGGCCGCCGACGGCGTCCGCTTCACGGCGACCGGGGCCGCCGACCCGGCCCAGCGACTCACCGCCGACGACCTGGCGGCACTGCTCGCCGGCACGGACGACGACCGGACGAACGGCGAGGACACTGCGCAGGACAGGACCTCGGGTACGCCGGGAGAGGAGACTCGCGCCGAACGGTTCTTCCGCCAGCTCGCCGCGGACGACTCCCCCGAGACGGTCGAGGCGGTCCGCACGCTCTTCGCCCACTGGGAGACGCTGGGCGGATGGATCGGCCACGGCGCCGGACACGTCATCACGAGCGCGTACCTCATGCTCGGCGAGACGGGCGGGCCCGGCCGCGGCATCTGGCCGATGACGCTCTACCCGGGCGCCGGGCGCGGAGGCACGGCGGAGGTGGTGTTCCAGTACATGGCCGCGCGGGAACCCTTCACCGACCGCGCGCTGCGCGCCGACCTCCTCACACGTCTCAACGCCCTGGACGGCGTCGACCTCCCGGAGGGCAAGCTGGAGCTGCGCCCCAACATCCGCCTGTCCCTGCTGGAGAAGGAGCGCAACCGGGAGCTGCTCACCGAGACGCTGACGTGGTTCCGGGACCGCTGGGAGAGCCGGGGCACATCCTGAGGGATGCCCGGCGGGCTCACATGCAGGTCAGCAGCGGGTCTGTGATCGCCTTCAACGCGCGGCGGGGCCGGGGCGGTCGTCGTAGTGGTGCAGGGTGATGTCGTGGGCGGTGGACAGGGTGTTCGGGAGGGTTGTCAGGGGCGGTAGTTGTTCGATGTGGTGGACGCCCGTGGGTGGGGTGCCGGTCAGGAGTTCGCGGGTGACGTGAGCGGCGACCAGGCCGGTGATGCGGCTCTGGCCGTGGCCGGTGAGGGCGAGGGCCGCGTGGTGGTCGCCGCGCCGGGCGTCGGCTCGTACGGCGAAACCGTCGCCGCCGATGTGGACGCGGCGGAAGACGGCGGTCAGGGTGCGGCGTACGGCCGGGTGGCGAGCCGTGTGCAGCAGGCCCGTACGGCGGAGGGCGAAGAGCATCGACGTCAGGGACCGGGAGTCCAGGCACAGCCGGGTGGTCACCTCGGGTACGCCGAGGGTGTTCGGCAGGGTGTGCTGGTCGGAGAAGGGGAACGGGTGGGCGGTCCGGGTGCCGTAGCCGGGCAGTGCCGTCCGTCGGGGGCGGGCCTCGACCGGCTCGGTCAGACCCGCCACCGTCCAGCGGACCGCGTCGCCGCCGTGCCGTTCGCCTGAGCCGAGCAGGACGGTGATGTCGAGGCGTTCCGCGCCGCCGACGGCCTCGTGGACGCGACGCGCGAGCAGGTTGGTCAGGCCGGGCGCGACGCCGACGCTGAGCACGGCCGTGGCACCGGCGGCCACCGCCTCGTCGTGCAGGTCGGCCACGGCGGTCAGCAGCCGGGGGGTGGCGCCGATGTCGACCAGGTGGACGCCGCGTCGCAGGCAGATCCGGGCGATCTCCGCGTCCTGGGGTTCCACACAGAGGACGACCACGGACACGTCGGCGAGCGTGTCCAGTGTCCGCGCGAACTCCTCGGGACGGGTCACGTCCGCTCGTACCCCGCCCAGTCGGCGTGCCCTCGCCTCGTCGCGTCCGGCGGGTACGACCCGGCCCGGGAACCAGTCGGTGAGCGTGGTGGTCACGACGGCGCCCACGGCTCCGTAGCCGCCGACGACCAGGACGCGTCCGGGGGAGGCGTTCTCGGATCTCGCTGTAGTCATACTCCACTGACTTACACTGTAGTCTCACTACAGTCAAAGACCGTCGAGCAAGGAGACATCCGTGGCCGCCGCCCTCACCCGCGCCGAGAAGGCCCGTCGCACCCGGCAGCGGATGCTGGACGCCGCCGGGAAGCTGTTCGTCGAGCGCGGCTGGGCGGGCACGACCGTCGAGGACATCGCGCGGAGCGCCGAAGTCGGCGTGCAGACCGTGTACTTCACGTTCCGGAACAAGCGCGCCCTGCTCAAGGAACTCCTCGACACCGCGATCGCCGGAGACCTCGACCCCGTGGCCACCCTGGAACGCCCCTGGGCCCGCGAGGTCGTCGACGCTCCCGATCCGGCCGCCCAGCTCGCCCTCCAGGCCGCCGGCGCCCGCCGCGTCCTCCAGCGCGCCGCCCCGGTCCTGGAAGTCGTGCGCGGCGCGGCGGCGGCCGACTCCGAGGTGGCCGCGCTGTGGCGGGCCAACCAGGAGCAGCGGCACACGGTCCAGCTCCACTTCGCCGAGGCGCTGGTGGCGAAGACCGGCGGTGCGCTGCGGGACGGCCACGACGCCGCGTCGGCCGCCGACATCGCCCTGGCCGTCCTCGGGCCGGAGACCTTCGGCCTGCTGGTGACCGGCCGCGGGTGGTCCGCGGCGCGCTGGGAGCGGTGGGCCGCGGACTCGCTCGTACGGCAGTTGCTTCCATGAGACGGATGACCTTCCCACGGAGACTTACTTAGCGCTCGCTAAAGTGAGAGAGTGCGGTGATGGTCAGTCAACTTCCTTTCCGAAGAGAGGACACCGCATGGATGCGCTCCAGGCCCGTGACCGGTTCCGGCAGCTCCGGGAGAGGGACGGGCGGGTCGACACTTCCGAACTCGACGCGATCTGGGCGGCGTTGGCCACCGTGCGGCCCGAGGCGATCCTCGGCGAGTGGAAGGGCGGCGAGTTCGACACCGGGCACCCCCTCAACGGGATGCTGGCCAGGGCCAACTGGTACGGCAAGACGTTCGTCTCCGTGCACGACGCCAAGCCGCTGATGTGCCGTGACGCGGAAGGCGGGCTGTACTCCAACGTGGAGCTGGGGAAGGGGGAGGCCAGTCTGTGGAGCGTGGAGTTCCGTGGGGAGACCACGGCCACCATGGTCTACGACGGGCAGCCGGTCCTCGATCACTTCAAGCAGGTGGACGACTCCACGCTTATGGGGATCATGAACGCCAAGGGGACGCCCGCAGAGGGGCCGTTCTACTACTTCTTCCTGGAGCGCGTCCCTGACGGAGAGGGCTCGTGAGGCGCGTTCGCGCCGCGGTCACCGAGGCGCCGGGCGCCCCGTTCACCGTCCGGGACGTCGTCCTGGAGGAGCCACGGCCGTGCGAGGTGCTGGTGCGGATGACCGCCGTCGGCATCTGCCACACCGACCTGGGGATGCGGGACGCCTGGCCCCGGCAGCTCACGCCCATGGTCTTCGGCCACGAGGGGGCCGGGACGGTCGAGGCCGTGGGGTCGGAGGTGACCGGCGTCGTGCCGGAGGACACCGTCTGTCTGACCTTCGCCAGTTGCGGTGCCTGCGCGCAGTGCGCCGCGGGCCACCCGGCCTACTGCCATGACGCCCGGGCCCGCAACCTCTCCGGTGGACGCGCCGACGGCTCCACTCCGCTCTCCCTCGACGGCCGACCGCTCCACGCCGGTTTCTTCGGCCAGTCCAGCTTCGCGACGTACGCCGTCGTCGACGAACGCGGCGTGGTGAAGGTGCCCTCCGACCTGTCGGCGGAGGTCGTCGCGCCGTTGGGGTGCAGCGGTCAGACGGGCGCGGGCACCGTGCTCAACCGGCTGCGCCCCGAACCGGGCTCCTCGCTGGTGGTGGTGGGCGCGGGCGGGGTGGGGCTGAGCGCGCTGATGGCCGCGGTGGCCGTGGGCTGCGATCCGGTCATCGCCGTCGATCCGGTCGGCTCCCGCCGTGCCCTCGCCACCGATCTCGGCGCCAAGGCGGCCCTGCCCCCGGGGGACGGTCTGGTGGCGACGCTGCGCGACCTCACCGGCGGTGGCGCGCACCATGTCGTCGAGACCACCGGCCGTCCGGAGATGGCCCGCCGGGCCGTCGGCGCGCTGCGCCCGCGCGGCGAACTCGCCCTCCTCGGTATGGGGGACGAGGTGGCGTTCGACGTGATGGGTCTGCTCGCCAAGGGTGTTCGCATCCACGGGGTGATCGAGGGGGACTCGGATCCCCGCCGTTTCGTCCCCGAGCTGATCGCCCTGCACCGGCGTGGCCTCTTCCCGCTGGACCGGCTGGTCTCCACGTTCGCGTTCGAGGACATCGGCGCGGCCGTGGCCGCGATGGCGGACGGTGGTGTGGTAAAGCCGGTGCTCATCTTCGCCTGACGGCACCGTTCCGGCACCGGGAGCGGCCGTACGCCCACACACACGCACACTCACGCACACACGGCCACCGCCCGCCCCGCACCTCCCACGGCCACCGCCCCCACGCCACGGAGGGACCCCGGCCCCCCTCGCGGGCTGTGATTGACTAATCCGCATGGCTCCCGCCTCCCCGCCCGCCCGTTCGACCACGACCGCGGACCCGACCGCGGCGACCCGGCCCCGTAACCGCAAGCAGCTCATCGTCGACGCGGCCGGGCGGGTGTTCAGCGAGCGCGGCTACCACAAGGCGTCCATGGAGGAGGTCGCCGCGGGGGTGGGGATCACCGCGGCCGCCCTGTACCGGCACTTCCCGAACAAGTACGCGCTGTTCGCCGAGTGCGCCCAGGTGACGGTGGACCGGCTGGTCGCCGTGCTCGACGAGGTGCCGCGCGAGGCGCCCCTGGCGGAGCTGCTGGCCGCCCTCACCCGGGTCACCGTCGCGCATCGCGCGTCGGGCGGTGTGTACCGGTGGGAGGCCCGGTACCTGGAGGGCGAGGACCGTCGGCGTCTCGGGGTGAAGTTCGCCCGTCTCGTCGAGCGGGTCGACGAGGCCGTCCAGCGTGAGCGCCCGTTGCCCGACCGGCGGTTGCGGGCGATGGCGGCGCTCGGGGCGATCGGGTCGATCACCATGCACCACATCTCCATCGCCCAACGCCGCGCGGAGGACCTGCTGTCGGCGTCCGCCCTGCGGGTGGCCGGTACCGATCCGGCGGCGGGCCGACCGGGCGCGCGCCCCGCCGTGGAGCTGCCCGCGCGGCCGGTGCCGCGCACCCGGCGCGCGGAGATCCTTGCGGCCGCCATCCCGCTGTTCGCCCGGGACGGGTTCGCCAACGTCACCAACGGGCAGATCGCCCGGGCGGTGGGGCTGACTCCCTCCGCGCTGTACCGCCACTACCCCGGCAAGATCGACATTCTCGCGGCGGCCTGCCTCCAGGCGGCGGGGCTGCTGGCCCAGGGGGTGGAGCGGGGTCTGCACGAGGTGGCCGACCCGCACACCGCCGTCCACGCGCTGGCGGCGACGTACGTGGCCTACAGCTTCGAGTACACCGAGCTGAACAGCGTCGCCGAGGCCGAGCTGGTCGGTCTGCCGCCCGGTCTGCGGCAGCCCGTGGTCCTCGCGCAGCGGGAGCACATCGCTGTGTGGGAGCAGCAGTTGCGGCTGGCCCGTCCCGAACTGGACCCGCGTCAGGCGCGGGTGCTGGTGCACGCCGGGTTCGGTGTGGTGGTCGAGGCGGGGCGCAGGCTGCGGTGGCAGGACAGGCCGGGGCATCGTGAGGCCGTGACCGCCCTGGTCGTGGGCGCGCTGGGACTGCCTCCGCAGACGACCTGAGGCCCGCCCCCTACGGCTGCGGGGGCGGGCGGGGGAGGGAGGGGATCGGCGGCTCAGGCGGGCCTGTTGCCGGTGGGGATCGTGATGGGGGTGGTCGTACCGGAGGAGCCCTTGTTGAGGAAGAGCATGGCCAGCGCCCGCACGAACTGGTCGAACATGTAGAAGGTGCCGGGCATGACGGGCGACAGCCCCTCGCGGAAGAGGATGAACGCGGGCCATGCCGTACGGACCAGGGCCGCCGCCGCGTAGTCGCGCTTCAGGCCCAGCCAGTCGCCGACCTCGTTGCTGAGGACGTAGCGCACGAACTCGTTGAGGAACCCGCGGGTGACGCCGAGGTCGATCTGCGCGGTCAGGCCGAGCAGGTCCTCGGCCAGCGCGATGCCCTCGGTGGACGGGGTGAGGATCGGGGTGAGCACCCGTGCCGACTGCGCCTCGGCCTCCGCCCAGGTCCTGGGGATGTGCTCGTACGGCACACCGAGCAGGTGGACGGCGACCTGCCACGAGTGCAGGAACGCCTCCTGGTCGGCGGCGGGGTAGGGGATCTTCCAGTCGAGCAGCTTGCGGTGCACATAGGTGCCCAGGCTGTGGAAGGTGACCAGGATGTCGGCGGCGCTGATCGGGATGGTCTCGTCGGCGACGGCCCGCCAGTGCGGCGACTGCGGCAGCAGATGGCGTACGGCGGCGTGCACCACGCGCGTCTTGTTGGCGGTGACGACGAACTGCCCCGTCGGCTCGAAGGCGCCCAGCTCGGACAGGTCGTAGCCGAACGTGAAGGTCTTGGCCGCGCGGTCCTGCATGTCGGCGCCGCCCGCGGACCAGTAGACGCTCTTGGCCTCGCGCGGGATGACGGTGCTCATGATGCCGCTGCCGAGGCCGTACAGCATGAAGAGGTAGGTGTCCCGGCGCCGGTTGAAGTCGGCGGCACGGTCCAGTTTGGCCTGGTCCGCCCAGGAGGGCAGTCGGTTGACCTGCCGCAGGTACGCGGCGAACTCGGTCGGCAGGCCGCTGGGCAGCGGGTCGTTGTTGTTCACCCAGGACGCCCACGCCTTGTTGATCGCCGGGACGTGTCCGTTGTCGAGCATCGAGGCCATCAGCGGATCCGCCGCGTCGTCCCAGATCCACTCCGGACCGGTCCCGGCGGCGGCTCCGGGCACGGCGTTCGCCGACGCCCATGCCGGGCTCGTGACGCCCACGAGGCCGAGCGCCACACCGAGTGACAGAGCCTTTCGCCTGCTGAGGTTCTCCATTGACTTACCTGCTTCCCTGATTCAGCCAGACGGTTCCAGGTGCCCTTGCAGACTTGCCAGTTGTACGACGATGACGTGCCGCTCCGCGTCGCGCGGATGTGATTTCCGATTAACATAGCGACGTGCGTAGCCGTCGGCAATGGTGGTGACCCAGGGCTCGTCGGCAAAGTCGGCGGCAGGGAGTCCCGCCGACGGCGCGGGGCGCCGGGGCGCGGTGGGGGAAGTTCGCTCAGTGGGAGCGGGACCTGGAGAGGCGGCGAACCAGCCGCGGGACCAGGATGCCCGTCAGGAGAGTGGCGAGGGGGGCGACGACGTCCACCCACGGGTCCCGGATGGGCTTGTACGTGGCCGTGTCGTCCGTGATCTCGATGAAGCCTCGGGGCCGGGCCCCGGCTCCCCCGCCGCCTCCCCCGCCGTCGCCGGACCTGGCGGTGCCGGTTTCGCGTCCGGTGCCGCCGCCGAAGCCGAAGGCGACCTCGGCGACCGGGATGACCGTGACGTTCCCCCGGGTCACCGGCTCACCGAAGACGGCGGTCACCGAGGCCCGTGCGCCGAGCTTGTCGGCCATGCGTTCCAGCAGGGTGACGGAGGCGCGTGCGGCGCTCACGTCCGTCGGCGGGGCCGTCCTGTCCGCGTCCTGCCCGGTGGTGTCGTCAGGTGCGGTCATGGGGGCCCTCCTCGATCGCTCCGTCCATGCTAGGCGGGCCGCCCACAACGCGCTCGGCACCCGGTGGGGTGGTCCACTGGGCGCCTGGCGGGGGCGTCAGCGTGTCGCCGCGAGGCCCCTCACCGCGATGTCGCCGCGAGGCCCCTCACCGCGATGTCGCCGCGAGGCCCCTCACCGCGATGTTGAGTTCGAGGACGTTGACGTGCGGTTCGCCCATGAAGCCGAGGGTGCGGCCGTCGGTGTGGTCGTCGACCAGCTTCCGGACCTGGGCGACGCTCAGGTTGTTGGCCTCGGCGACCCGCTTGACCTGGATGTCCGCATACTGCGGCGAGATGTGCGGGTCGATGGCGGAGGCGGAGCCGGTGACGGCGTCCTTGGGCACCTCGGACTCCGGTACGCCGTTGAAGGCGGCGACCTGCTTCAGCGCCGCCCGGACGTCCTCGACGAGGGTGGGGTCGCTGGCGCCGAGCTGGCCGGAGCCGGTGGACAGGGGGTCGTAGCCGCTGTTGGAGGGCCGTCCCTGGAACCACTTCGGGTCCGGCTGGTCGGTCCCGGGCAGGTACCAGCTCTGCCCGATCAGCTTCGAGCCGACTTCCCTGCCGTCGGCCTTGACGACCGAGCCATTGGCCTGGTCACGGAAGAGGGCCTGGCCGACGCCGGTCACGGCGAGCGGGTAGAGGACGCCGGTCACGACGGTCAGGACGAGCAGCATGCGCAGTGCGGCCCAGGCCATGCGGCCGGTGGTGGCGAGAGAGGTGTTCATGCCGATCAGCCGATTCCGGGAACGAGGGAGAGCAGCAGGTCGATGGTCTTGATGCCGAGGAACGGGGCGATCAGCCCGCCCAGTCCGTAGACGGTGAGGTTGCGGCGCAGCATCTGGTCGGCGCCGCCGGGCCGGTAGCGCACGCCCTTCAGGGACAGCGGGACCAGCGCGACGATGATCAGCGCGTTGAAGACGACGGCCGAGAGGATCGCGGACTGCGGCGAGGACAGCTGCATGATGTTGAGCCGGTCCAGCGACGGGTAGGCGGCGGCGAACAGCGCCGGGATGATCGCGAAATACTTCGCGACGTCGTTGGCGATGGAGAACGTCGTCAACGCGCCCCGGGTGATGAGGAGTTGCTTGCCGATCTCGACGATCTCGATCAGCTTGGTCGGGTCGGAGTCGAGGTCGACCATGTTCCCGGCCTCTTTCGCGGCCGAGGTGCCGGTGTTCATCGCGACGCCGACGTCCGCCTGGGCGAGGGCCGGGGCGTCGTTGGTGCCGTCGCCGGTCATGGCGACCAGCTTGCCGCCCGCCTGCTCCCGTTTGATCAGCGCCATCTTGTCCTCGGGGGTGGCCTCCGCGAGGAAGTCGTCGACCCCGGCCTCGTCCGCGATCGCCTTGGCGGTGAGCGGGTTGTCCCCCGTGATCATGATCGTCCGGATGCCCATGCGGCGCAGTTCCCCGAACCGTTCGCGCATGCCGTCCTTGACGACGTCCTTGAGGTGGACGACCCCGAGGATCCGGGCGCCGCGGCCGTCCTGGACGGCGACCAGCAGCGGGGTGCCGCCCGCCTCGGAGATCCGGTCGGCGATCCGGTGCGCGTCCGGGGCGACCTCGCCGCGCTGCTCACGTACCCATGCGACGACCGAACCGGCCGCGCCCTTGCGGACCCTGCGCCCGTCCACGTCCACACCCGACATCCGGGTCTGCGCGGTGAAGGTGATCCACTCGGCGTGGTCCAGCTCCCCCTGGTGCCGCTCCCGCAGCCCGTACGCCTCCTTGGCCAGGACGACGACGGACCGGCCCTCCGGGGTCTCGTCCGCCAGTGAGGAGAGCTGCGCGGCGTCCGCGACCTCGGCCTCGGTGGTGCCGCGCACGGGGACGAACTCGGCGGCCCGCCGGTTGCCCAGGGTGATGGTGCCGGTCTTGTCCAGCAGCAGCGTGGAGACGTCACCGGCCGCCTCGACGGCGCGCCCGGACATCGCCAGGACGTTGCGCTGCACCAGCCGGTCCATGCCCGCGATGCCGATCGCGGACAGCAGCGCGCCGATCGTGGTCGGGATCAGACAGACCAGCAGCGCCACCAGCACGATCATCGTCAGCTCGGTGCCCGCGTAGTGGGCGAACGGCGGCAGCGTCGCCACCGCCAGCAGGAAGACGACCGTCAGCGAGGCGAGCAGGATGTTCAGCGCGATCTCGTTCGGCGTCCGCTGCCGCGCCGCGCCCTCGACCAGGCCGATCATGCGGTCGATGAACGTCTCGCCCGGCCTGGTGGTGATCCGGACGACGACCCGGTCGGACAGCACCTTCGTACCGCCCGTCACCGCGGACCGGTCGCCGCCGGACTCCCGGATGACCGGGGCCGACTCGCCGGTGATCGCCGACTCGTCGACGGAGGCGACGCCCTCGACCACGTCCCCGTCGCCGGGGATGATGTCGCCCGCCTCGCAGACGACCAGGTCGCCGACCTTCAGCTCGGTGCCGGGGACCACGGTCCCGTCGGCCCTGCGGGCCACCGTGTCGGTCCTGGCCCTGCGCAGGGTGTCGGCCTGCGCCTTGCCACGGCCCTCGGCGACCGCCTCCGCGAGGTTGGCGAAGACCACCGTCAGCCACAGCCAGACGGCGATGGTCCAGCCGAACCGGTCGCCGGGGTCGGTGACGGCGAAGACGGTGGTCAGGACGGACCCGACCCACACCACGAACATCACCGGCGACTTGACCATGACCCGTGGGTCGAGCTTGCGCAGCGCGTCCGGCAACGACCTGACCAGCTGCTTCGGGTCGAACAGGCCCGCGCCGACCCGGCCCTCGTGCGCCTTGTGCCCGGTCGGTGCCTCCTGGTGGGGCGCGAGAGCGGGAGTGGACATCGAGTCCTCGTGCTTCTTCGTGTGAGGGGTCATGCCGCCAGCCCCTCGGCGAGCGGGCCCAGCGCGAGCGCCGGGAAGAACGTCAGACCGGTGATGATCAGGATCGCCCCGACCAGCAGACCGGTGAACAGCGGTTTCTCGGTGCGCAGGGTGCCCGCGGTCGCGGGGACCGGCTGCTGCCCGGCGAGCGAACCGGCCAGTGCCAGGACGAACACCATCGGCAGGAAGCGGCCCAGCAGCATGCACAGCCCGAGCATGGTGTTGTGGTACTCGGTGTCCGCACCGAACCCGGCGAACGCCGAGCCGTTGTTGTTGCCGGCCGAGGTGTAGGCGTAGAGCACCTCGGAGAAGCCGTGCGCGTCGGCGTTGGTCATCGACGGCTCGCCCCTGCCCAGCGCCATCGCCAGCGCGGTGCCGACCAGGACCAGCGCCGGGGTGACGAGGATGGAGCAGGCGGCCAGCTTGATCTCACGGCCGCCGATCTTCTTGCCCAGGTACTCCGGGGTGCGGCCGACCATCAGACCGGCGAGGAACACCGCGATGACCGCCATGACGAGCATGCCGTAGAGACCGGAGCCGACCCCGCCGGGCGCGATCTCGCCGAGCATCATGCCCAGCAGCAGCACACCGCCCGACAGACCGCTGTAGGAGTCGTGGAAGGAGTTCACCGACCCGGTCGAGGTCATCGTCGTCGACACCGCGAACAGCGAGGACGGGCCCTCGCCGAAGCGCTGCTCCTTGCCCTCCATCGCGCCGCCCGCCAGCTGCGAGGCGGTACCGGGGTGGGCGTACTCGATCCAGGTCACGGCGATCACGCCGAGGAACCAGATGGCCGCCATCGCGCCGACGATCGCACAGCCCTGCCGCACCGAGCCGACCATCTTCCCGAAGGTGCGCGGCAGCGAGAAGGGGATCACCAGCAGCAGGAAGATCTCCAGCCAGTTGGTGAAGCCGTTCGGGTTCTCGAACGGATGGGAGGAGTTGGCGTTGAAGTAGCCGCCCCCGTTCGTGCCCAGGTCCTTGATGGCCTCCTGCGAGGCCACCGCGCCGGGGCTGATCGCCTGCTTGTCTCCGGTCAGCGTGGTGACCGTGTGGATGTCGCCGAAGTTCTGGACGGCGCCGCAGGCGATCAGGACCAGGGCGGCGACGACCGAGACCGGGATGAGGACGCGTACGACGCCACGCACCAGGTCGGCCCAGAAGTTCCCCAGCTCCCCGGTGCGGGAGCGGGCGAAGCCGCGGACGAGCGCCACCGCGACGGCGATACCGACGGCCGCGGAGACGAAGTTCTGCACGGCCAGGCCCATGGTCTGGGTGACATGGCTCATCGCCGACTCACCCGAGTACGACTGCCAGTTGGTGTTGGACACGAACGACGCGGCCGTGTTGAACGCCTGGTCGGGGGTGATGGGCGCGAACCCGAGGGAGAGCGGCAGCCTGTCCTGCACCCGCGTCAGCAGGTACAGGAACAGCACGCCGACCGCGGAGAAGGCCAGCACCGCCCGCAGATAGGCGGGCCAGCGCATCTCCGTGTCCGGGTCGGCGCCGACACAGCGGTAGATCCACTTCTCCACCCGCAGATGTCTCCGGGAGGAGAAGACGGCGGCCATGTAGTCGCCGAAGGGACGGTGCGCCAGGGCGAGCGCGCCGATCAGCGCGGTCACGAGGAGCACATCAGCAAGGACGGGGCTCATCTCGGGGCTCAGAACCTCTCGGGGAAGACGAGGGCGGCCACGAGGTAGCCCAGCAGGGCGACGGCCACCACGAGCCCGGCGACGTACTCGCCGCTCACAGCCGGCTCACCCCTCGGGCGATGAGGGCCACCAGCGCGAACACCGCGACGGTGGCGACAACGAAGGCCACGTCGGCCATCGCAAGCTCCCTGAAGGTTCGAGAACGGATCGGACCAGTCCAGGGAACCCGCCGTCCGACCGCCTTCCCACGCCCTTAGCGGTCCCCTTACGGCGGCTCATCCGGCCTTGACGCACCCCTGACGGCGCGCCCCGCGCCGCCCGTCCCGCCGGGCCCTCACTCCTTCGCGTCGCCGTCGACCAGCCGGGCCAGTTCGGCGGGCACCGACAGGAACGGGGAGTGCCCGGAAGCCACCCGATAGGTGCGCTCCGCCCGGCCGGCCATGCCGACCTGGAGGTCCGTGACCAGCGCGGTGTCGTGCTCGGCGATGACATAGCTGGCCGGGACGGTCTTCCAGGCGGCCTCGGTGAGCGGTTCGCAGAACGACCTCGCCGACTGGAGGACCAGCCGCTCGGCGGCACGGTCGGCGTCCTCGGGCGCGGCGTCCGGGTAGAAGGCGGCCCTGGGGTCCTCGTACTGCCCGTACGCGGACAGGGTCACGGCGCCGCTGCCGGAGATCTGCCCGCCGCTCAGGGTGTCGATGGACTCGCCCGCGTCGAGCATGAAGGCGGCGACGTAGATGAGCCGGGAGACGTTGGCCGCGCCGATGACGGCCTCCGTGGCCGGGATGCCGCCGTAGGAGTGGGCCAGGACGGTCACGGGACCGTCGAGGGCGGCGAGCCGCTCGCGGACGACGCGCGCGTCGTCGTACATCCCGGCGGTGTTGTTCTCGTCGGCCGAGGCGCTCGGCAGGTCGACGGTCTCCACCCGCCGGCCGAGCGCCGTCAGCTCGGGGACGAACTTCTCCCAGGCCCAGGCGCCGTGCCAGGCGCCGTGGACGAGGAGGATCGTGGACCTGCTGCTGTCTGCACGGGACATGAAGAACCCTTACTGGGCATGGGGAACCCTGCGGCATGGTGGCGGAGGCGAGCGCTACGGGAGTCCGCGCGCCGGGAGTTCGAGCCTATGGACGGGACCGGAGGGTGAACATGCGCGGCCGTCCCGGTTTCTTGAGCGCGCGTCCATGCGGAGCGCTGCACGCGAACAAAGGGCGGCCCTTCAGCCCTTCCCCCGCCCCGCCCACGCCACCCCCAGCGCCCCCGTCACCAGCAGCGCGGGCAGCGCCGGAGCCGCCAGGCGTACGTACTCCACCGCCAGGCCGCCCGCCGCCGCGCCCAGCGGCAGCAGCACGAGCGCCGCGAGGGTACGCCGTTGGAGCCGCCCGGCCGTCACCGCGTGCACGACCACCCCGGTGAGGGCGCCGGTCAGATAGGCGGTCGTCGTCGCGGTGCCCCCGGAGGCCGCCTGGACGCCCCCGCTCTGGCATCCCATGGCCAGGGCCCCGGCGGCGAGCAGCACGGCCTGCCGTGCCGCGCCCGGTGTGCCGTCGGCCGTCAGCCAGAGCACCCACGACGCCCACAGCGCCACGCTCTCCACGGCCAGCGCGGCCCACAGCCCCCGCACGGCCACCCTGCCGCCCACGGCCGCGCCCGCCAGGTACGCGGCGATCGCGACGGCCGCGAGCCGGGCGACGGTGAGCGAGCCGCCGCCGAGGGCCAGTCCGAGGAGTGCGAGGTTCGCGGTCATCACACTCGTGAAGACCCCGCCGAGTGCCAGGTACCCGATGGCGTTCACCCCGCCCGCGGCGGTGGTGAGCAGCAGTCGCGTCGCCGGGCCCGGCCCCGGGGCGGGCGTCTGCTGTGCTGGGACGGCCATCGTTCCTTCGCCTTCGCGGACGGGCGCGGCTGCGCCGACGGGAGGCGGCGGACAGCCCGCGGGTCCCACGGTAGGGGCGGCCCGCGGGAGCCGCCCGTCGGCGCCGTCGGGTGTCACCCGGGTGGGCCGAGACCGGGCGTGGCGCGCTGATGGCGGATCAACTCGGCCGTGCAGGAGGTCTGGACAGTCGCCGGGGGGCGTGTTGTCATTCCGCTGGCACCGGGTTTCCAACGTTGGAATAGCCGCTGGACGAGCCGTACCCCCGTACCCGTGTCGGTGCTGTCCGCCGATTGATCCCGGTCCCGGTCCAAGCCCTCTGCGCGAGGAAGGGTCATGAGAAGGACAAGAACAGCAAGGCCAGGAACGACAGCGACGAGAACCGGACGACCGAGCCGCCCACGCGCCGGAGCGTGGGCCCTGCTGACCGCCGCAGCCCTGGTGCTGCCCACCACCGCGCTGACGCCCGCCGCGTCGGCCGCCGAGACCGCCGTCGTGGGCGCGTCCGCGCTCTCGGCCGAGCAGGGGCCCGTCCAGGTGAACGGCCTGAAGGGCGAGTACTTCCGCATGTCGGCGCCGGGTGCGCGGGACTTCGCCGAACTCGGCGGCACCCTGCTCGACCCGCAGATCAACTTCTCCGGTCTGACCAGTACCTTCGAGGAGCTGACCGGGCGGACGGAGCACACCACCGCCCGCTGGACGGGGCAGATCGAGGCGCCGGAGACCGGTGACTACACGTTCTACGCCATCGGCGACAACGGCTTCCGGCTGTTCATCGACGGCGAGCCGGTCATCGACCACTGGGAACCGGACTGGGACCGCGAGCAGACCAGCGCGCCGGTCAGGCTGAACGCCGGGGAGAAGCACGACTTCCGCCTGGAGATGTTCCAGGACTTCGGCGGGGCGAACATGTTCCTGCGCTGGTCCACGCCGACGCTGCCCAAGCAGATCGTGCCGATGTCGGCGTTCACCCCGCCCGCCGGTTTCGAGGTGTACCCGGTGGAGCCGACCGTCGGCGAGGACGGACGGCGGGTGCGGGCCCGGTTCGAGGGACCCGTCGGCGGCTCCGGGTCGGTCGCTGGCCATCTGAAGGTCGAGGCCGACACCACCGCGATGCCCGTGGAGTCGGCCGTCGTCGACCCCGGCGCGCCCGACACCCTGCTGATCACGCTCGCCGAGCCCGTCCAGCGGGGCCAGCAGGTCCGGTTCGGCTACGACGGCGAGGGCGGCCTCACCTCCGGCGGCGAGAGCGTGCCGAA
This sequence comes from Streptomyces sp. B93, assembly GCF_018070565.1. Classification (GTDB taxonomy): domain Bacteria; phylum Actinomycetota; class Actinomycetes; order Streptomycetales; family Streptomycetaceae; genus Streptomyces. The sequence goes on along the minus strand of NZ_JAGPXL010000010.1, from coordinate 185,043 downwards.
GATCGCCCGCTGGGCGCGGAACGACTCCGCGCACCGGCTCACCACCCCGTGGGGCGACAAGGTCGACACCAAGAACCCGCTGCCGGAGTACCCGCGTCCGCAGCAGGTGCGCGACAAGTGGAAGAACCTCAACGGTCCCTGGCAGTTCAGCGGTGCCGCCGCGGGTGAACAGCCCGTCTTCGGCAAGGACCTGGACGAGAAGATCATCGTGCCGTTCCCGGTCGAGTCCCAGCTGTCGGGCCTCGAACGGCACGAGGACCACATGTTCTACCGCAGGCTCGTCGACGTGCCGAAGAACTGGAACGTCGGCAAGGGCAACCGGCTGAAGCTCAACTTCGGCGCCGTGGACTACCAGGCCCGGGTCTGGGTCAACGGCAAGAAGGTGGCCGAACACACCGGCGGTTACGACGCGTTCAGCGCCGACATCACCGACGCGCTGAAGCGACGCGGGCCCCAGGAGATCGTGGTCGCGGTCACCGACACCGGTGGCGCCGACCAGCCGACGGGCAAGCAGTCCCGGAACCCGGGCGGCATCTTCTACACCCAGTCGTCGGGCATCTGGCAGACGGTGTGGATGGAGCCCGTCGCCGACGTCTCCGTTGACAACGTCGTCATGACGCCCGACATCGACTCGAGCAGCCTCGCCGTCACCGTGGAGTCCGGCACCGCCTCCGCGCGGGCCCGGGTGGAGGCCGTCGCCCGCGACACCCGGGGCCGGATCGTCGGCAGGGTCAGCGGACCCGCGGGCCGCGAACTGCGGCTGCCGGTGGCCAGGCAGCACCTGTGGACCCCGGACGACCCCTACCTGTACGACCTCGACGTCCGCCTCACCGACGGGAAGTCCACCGACCGGATCGGCAGCTACTTCGGGATGCGCGAGGTCGGCATCGAGGAGGTGGGCGGCTACCAGAAGCTCGTCCTCAACGGGGAGCCGGTCTTCTCCCTCGCCACGCTCGACCAGGGCTTCTGGCCCGACGGGCTCTACACCGCGCCCAGCGACGCGGCCCTCGCCTTCGACCTCGAGGCGCACAAGGAACTGGGCTTCAACGCCGTGCGCAAGCACATCAAGGTGGAGCCCGCGCGGTGGTTCTACCACGCCGACCGGCTCGGGCTGCTGGTCTGGCAGGACTTCGTCTCCGGTGACCTGCGCACCGACACCGGCCACCAGGCCTTCGTCGACCAGGGCATGGAGATCACCCGTGAGCACCACAACTCCCCCTCGGTGATCGGCTGGATCGTCTTCAACGAGGGCTGGGGCGAGTGGGACCGCGAGGAGACCGGCCAGATCACCGAGGCCGTCCAGGCGGCCGACCCGTCCCGGATCGTCAACGCCCACAGCGGGGTCAACTGCTGCAACTCCAAGGGCGACTCGGGCAAGGGCGACATCATCGACCACCACGACTACAACAACACCGACCCGCCCTTCCCGGACGCCACCCGCGCCGCGATGGACGGTGAGCACGGCGGCTTCACCCTGCGCACCCCGGGTCACATGTGGCCGGGCGCCCCGACGGTGATCTACAGCGGGGTGAACACCAAGGAGGAGCTGACCCGCCGGTACGTCGAGAACACCGAGCGGTACTACCTCGACCAGGCCAGGGCCGAGCTGTCCGGCTCGGTGTACACCCAGATCACCGACCTGGAGAACGAACTCAACGGCCTCTACACCTACGACCGCCGGGACATCAAGGTCGACCCGGCCGCGGTGCGGGAGATCAACCGTGAGGTCATCGCGGCCGGAGCCGCCGCCGGTGACCGCGAGCCGCTGACCGGCGGCGGCCACTGGACCCTCGACGAGGGCACCGGCACCACCGCCGCGGACGAGGGCCCGAACGACCGGCCGCTCACCCTGTCCGAGGGCACCGCCTGGACCCCCGGAGTCAGCGGCAGCGCGCTGAAGTTCGACGGCCGGGGGCAGTACGCCGCCACCGACGGGCCGGTGCTCGACACCACCGGCAGTTACTCGGTGGCCGCGTGGGTGCGTCTGGACGCGCTCCCCGGCAACTACGCCACCGCGGTCAGCCAGGACGGCCGCCGCCAGGCGAGCCCGTTCTACCTCCAGTACGGCCAGGGCGCCTTCGCCTTCAGCCTGCCCGGCGGACAGCGGGCCCGGCTGGTCACCACCCCGGAGACGGGCCGCTGGTACCACCTGGTCGGTGTGCGCGACGACGCCACCCACCAGATCAAGCTGTACGTCGACGGAAAGCTCGCGGCGACCGCCACCAGCGGCCCCAACTATGTGAGCACCGGCCCGCTGGCCGTGGGCCGCGCCCAGTGGGAGGGCAACGACACCGACTTCTGGAACGGCGCCGTCGACGAGGTGCACGCCTACGACAAGGCGCTCACCGCAGAGGAGGTGAGCGCCCTGCACGCCGGGGAACGGCCGTAGACGCCCCCGGTGGTTCGCGGCGGGCGGCGCTCAGGCGCCGCCCGCTGTCGCCGTCATCTCAGGGAGCCCACGGCGCCTCCACCGCCCAGGTGGTGTCCTCCGTGAACAGGGCGGGGTTGTCCCAGGTGTGGGTGCCGCCCGGGGTGGCCAGCCACAACTCGGCGTTGTAGTGCCGCAGGTACTGCTCGGGGAAGTTGTACGCCGACAGCCGCACCCCGCCGTTCGCGCCCCGGACGGGACAGAAGGTGGCGTCGGCGCGGAACAGGTCGCCGCTGCCGCCTTCCTTGTACACGCGGTAGTCGCGGTGGCGCAGGTACTCGCCGGGGTAGTTGCGCGACTCGAAGGAGTAGCAGGAGGCTTCGGCGAGTCCGGGAACGATCCGCCAGGTCGCGTCGTTCTTCAGCAGCGCGGGGCTGCCGCTGGTGACGATGTCCGTGAAGGCGGCGCCGTCCCGGTGCCGGAGGTAGCGGTCGGTGTGGCCGGGGGTGGTCACCCGCAGGGAGCGGTACTGCCCGGTGGGCAGGGTGACGGGTGTCTGCGGGGAGCGTGAGGCGTCGATGAGGGCCCGGTTGGCGGCCCGGACCCGGGCCTCGTCGACCTTGACGACCTGCCGGTCGTAGGTGAGCAGGCCGTTGGCCTCGTTCTCGACGTCGGTGATCTCGGTGTAGACGGCGGCGGACAGGCCCCTGGGCATCCGGACCTCGCGGATGCCGTCGAGCAGACCGACGAAGCGGTTGTTCAGGTGGGTGAGGGTGGGCTGGTCCTCGTAGCTGAAGCCGCCGCCGGGGTACCACTCGTGGCCGGGGACCTTGTAGCCGAGGCCGCCGTACTCGCCGAGGACGGCGGCGCGGGTGGCGCTGGGCACGGTGGTGCCGGGGCCGACGTAGACATGGTGGTCGACGACGTCGCCGTTGCCGCCGTCGACGGCGCCGCAGCAGTTGACGCCGCTCATGTTGTTGACGAGGCGGGTGGGGTCGTAGGCCTTGACCTCGTTGGCGATGCGGGCCTGGTCGTACTGGCCCCAGCCCTCGTTCTGGTTGACCCACATGATCACCGACGGGGAGCTGCGGTGCTGGTCGATGACGCGGTCGTACTCGGCCTCCCACTGCACCCGGGCCGCGGCGTCGGGGGTACGCAGGTCCATCGACGGCATGTCCTGCCAGACCAGCAGGCCGAGCCGGTCGGCCCAGTAGAACCAGCGCTGCGGTTCGACCTTGATGTGCTTGCGGACCATGTTGAAGCCGAGGTCCTTGTGCTTCTGGAGGTCGTGGCGCAGGGCGGCGTCGGTGGGCGCGGTGTAGATGCCGTCCGGCCAGTAGCCCTGGTCGAGGGTGCCGGTCTGGAAGACGAACCGCCCGTTGAGGACGGGGCGCAGCACGCCGTCGACGCGGGCGAGGCCGACGGTGCGCATGCCGGTGTAGCTGTCGGCGGAGTCGACGGTCGACGTGCCGGAGAGCAGGTCGGCGCGGACGTCGTAGAGGAACGGGTCGTCGGGGGTCCACAGGCGTGGGTTCGGCACCGGCACGCTGAACTCGGTGCCGACGGGGCCGGTGGCGGTGCCGATGGTGGTGCCGCCGGTGGAGACGGTGACGCGGGCCTGGTGACCGCTGGTGCCGCTGCCCCGGACGGTGACCCTGAGCCGGTTGTTCGCCGGGTCGGGCACCAGGTCGAGGCGGCCGATGTGCGCGGCGTTCACCGGTTCCAGCCAGACGGTCTGCCAGATGCCGGACGCGGCGGTGTAGAAGATGCCGCCGCCGGGGTGCGGAGCGACGTCGCGGATGCGCTGTTTGCCGACGGCCTGGCTGCCGGTCTCGGTGGGATCCCACACGGAGACGACGATCGTGTGAGTGCCGCCGCCGGCCAGCAGGTCGGTGATGTCGTAGGAGAAGGCGTCGTAGCCGCCGGAGTGGGCGGCCCCGGCCTGGCGGCCGTTGACCCACACCGTGGTACGCCAGTCACTGGCGCCGAAGTTGAGCTGGACGCGGCGGCCGTTCCAGTTCGACGGCACGGTGAAGGTGCGCTTGTACCAGAGCTTGTCGTTCTGGGTGATGCGGCGCTGTACGCCGGAGAGCGCGGACTCGGCGGGGAAGGGGACGCGGATCTGTTCGGTGAACGACGCGGGCTGACCGGCGTCGGCCGGGGTGACCGCGAAGTCCCATATGCCGTTGAGGTTGGCCCAGTCGGCGCGGGTGAGCTGGGGCCGCGGGTACTCGGGGTGGGGGTTGTCGACGGGGACCTGGTTGGTCCACGGGGTGGTCATGGGCGCGGGCTTGGGCGTCCACGCCTGGGGCTCGGCGTGCGCGGGGACGCCGGACGCGCCGAGGGCCGTACCGGCGAGGAGCGCCAGTACGGCCAGGGGGCGGATGAGCCGTCCGAGGGCCCGTAAGGGTTGCCGTGCGGGTGAGCTACGCATCGTGCCTCCTAGGAGAGGGGGGTGGGAGACGTGCGTGTGCGTGCGGCGCCGGGCCCTCGCCCCGCTACATGAGCTGCCGTCTTCTGCCCAGCCAGGTCTGGGCGATGACGACGAGGGCCAGGAAGGCGCCGCTGACGACCTGCTGGTAGGAGGAGTCCAGGGAGCCGATCTGGTTGATGACGTTCTGGATCACCTTCAGCAGCAGGACGCCGACCAGTGAGCCGCTGACGTAGCCGAGCCCGCCGGTGAGCAGGGTGCCGCCGATGACCACGGCGGAGATCGCCTCCAGTTCCATGCCGTTGCCCAGGATCGTCACGCCGGAGGCGAGCCAGGCGGCGTTGAGCGCCCCGGCGAGTCCGGCGAGGACACCGGAGAGGGTGTAGACCAGGATCTTCGTGCGGGCCACCGGGGCGCCCATCAGCGCCGCGGCGTCCTCGTTGCCGCCGACCGCGTACACGTGCTGGCCGAAGCGGGTGCGGCGCAGCACGACGGCGCCCGCGACGAACAGCGCCAGCGTGATCCACACGGGGTTGCCGAGGCCGAGGGTGGTGCCCTGGCCGAGTTCGGCGAGGAGGGAGCCCTTGGCGACGAGGTAGGTTTCGGCGCCCTCGTCGGTGAGGGCGAGCATCAGGCCGCGGGCGCCGAGCATGGCGGCGAGGGTGACGATGAAGGGGGCGAGCCGGGAGCGGGCGACGAGGAGTCCGTTGACGACGCCGATCGCCCCGCAGACCACCAGCGGCAGCAGCAGAGCCACCAGGGTGCCGTGCCGGGAGCCCCAGGCGGCCAGCACCCCGCCGAGGGCGAACAGGGAGCCCACGGACAGGTCGATGCCGCCGGTGATGATGACGAAGGTCATGCCGAGCGCGACGATCGCGAGGAACGCCGAACTGGTCGCCATGTTGGTGACGTTGTCGCCGGTGGCGAAGGAGTCGAAGGTGAACGAGGCGACGACCGACACGATCAGCAGGACGGCGAGCGCGCCGTGCTGCTGGACGAGCGCGCTGATCCGCTCGGTGCGGGCCGAGCCGACCGGCGCGGTGTCCTCGGCCGTCTTGCCGGCGGTGGTCACGGGGGTGTCCGGTTCGGTCACGGTCATCGCTTCCCCCGTCCCCGTGCGGCGTAGACGGCGCACACGATCACTACGGCCTGGGCGATCTGGGTCCATGAGGGCGGCAGATCGTGCTTGATGAGGGTGGCGGTGAGCAGTTGGATGAGGACGGCACCCGCCACCGTGCCCGCGATGTTGACCCGGCCGCCGGTCAGCGGGGTGCCGCCGACGACGACCGCGGTGATCGCGGACAGTTCCATGAGGTTGCCGAGCGAGGTCGGGTCGCTGGCCTGGAGCCGGGCGGTGGCGAGCACCCCGGCGACCGCGGCGAGCAGCGCGCAGACGACGTAGACGATGATCAGTACGCGGCGCACCGGCAGGCCCGCGAGCTGGGCGGCCGGGCGGCTGTCGCCGATGGCGAGGAGCTGGCGGCCGAAGGTGGTGCGGCGGACCACGAAGGCCACCAGCAGGGCGAGGGCGGCGGCGATCAGGATCAGGTAGGGGATGCCGAGGACGTCGCCGGAGCCCAGGGAGGCGAGCGCCGGGTTGCGCAGGTCCTCCAACTGCGGCAGGAGCACCAGGGCGAGGCCCCGGCCGCCGACCATCAGGGCGAGGGTGGCGACGATGGGCTGTACGCCGATGAACGCGACCAGCGCCCCGTTGGCGAGGCCCACACCGGCCGCGAAGAGGGCCACCACCAGCAGGGCGGGCAGCAGCCCGTAGCCGAGGTAGAGGGCGGTCACGGAGGCCGCGAGCGCCATCACCGCGCCCACCGACAGGTCGACGCCCTCGGTGCCGATGACCAGGGCCATGCCCAGGGCGACGATGATGACGGGGGCGACCTGGACGGCCTGGGTGCGGAAGTTCTCGGTGGACAGGAAGTGCGGGGTGATGACGGTGTTGACGATCAGCAGGGCGGCGACGCCCGCGTAGACGCCGTAGGTCTGGAGCCAGTTCAGGACCCGGGTCTTGTCCAGCGGGGCGGTGCGCAGGGTGGCTTCAGCCATCGGCGGCCACCTCCTTGACGGGCTCCGTCGTGTCGTCCCCGGCGATGGTGCGCATCAGGTTGTCCTCGGTGACGTCGTCGCCGGTGAGTTCGCCGACGACCGCACCGTCCTTCAGTACGACCACGCGGTCGGACCCTTCGATCAGTTCCTCCAGGTCGGAGGAGATGAGCAGGACGCCCAGGCCGTCGGCGGCGAGTTCGTCCACGAGCTTTTGCACCTCGGCCTTGGCGCCGACGTCGATGCCCCGGGTGGGTTCGTCGAGCAGCAGGACCTTGGGGTTCATGGCCAGCCAGCGGGCGAGGAGCACCTTCTGCTGGTTGCCGCCGGAGAGTTCGCCGACCTTCTGGTGGGGTGAGGAGGCCTTGATGCGCAGCCTCTTGACGAAGGTGTCCACGACGCTGTCGACGCGGGTCTCGGAGACCAGTCCGAACCGGGAGAGCCGGGGCAGCACGGCGAGGGCGATGTTCTCGCGGACCGAGAGGCCGGGGACGATGCCCTCGCTCTTGCGGTCCTCGGGCAGCAGGCTGATGCCCGCCCGGATGGCGGCGGGGGTGGAGCCGCCGCGCAGCGGGACACCGGCGACGGTGACCCGGCCGGACCGCAGGGGCAGGGCGCCGGAGACGGCCTTGGCGGTCTCGGTGCGGCCGGAGCCGAGGAGCCCGCCGAGGCCGACGACCTCGCCGGGGCGGATGCGCAGGGAGACGCCGTGCAGTTGGTGGGGGACGGTCAGATCGGTGGCCTCCAGCACCGGTCGGTCCCCGGTGTCGTGATGGCCGCCGCTGAACTTGGTCAGGCCCTCCCGGCGGACCTCGCCCAGTTCCCGGCCCAGCATGGTGGAGACCAGGGCGAGCCGGTCGAGGTCGGCGAGGCGGCCGTGGTGGACGCGGCGGCCGTCGCGCAGCACGGTGACCGTGTCGCACACGGCGTACAGCTCGTCGAGGCGGTGGCTGACGTAGATGACGGCGATGCCGTCGTCGCGCAGGCGGCGGATCACCGAGAACAGGGTCTCCACCTCCCGCGGTTCGAGGGAGGAGGTCGGTTCGTCCATGACGACGACGCGGGCGTCGGTCGCCACCGCGCGGGCGAGGGCGACCATCTGCTGGGCGCCGACGCCGAGGGTGCGCAGCGGCTGCCGGACGTCGACCTGGACGCCGTAGGTCCCAAGGGTCTGTTCGGCCTCGCGGTGCATGCGGGTGAAGTCGAGCAGCCCGAGGCGGGTGCGTGGCTCGCGGCCCAGGAACAGGTTGCGGGCCACGCTCAGCAGCGGGATGAGGTTGACCTCCTGGTAGATGGTGGAGATCCCGGCCTTCTGGGCCTCCAGCGGGGTGCCGAAGGAGACCTCGCGGCCCTGGAAGGTGACGGTGCCGTGGTCGGGGCGGTGGACGCCGGTGAGCAGTTTGATGAGGGTGGACTTGCCGGCGCCGTTCTCGCCGATCAGGGCGTGGACCTCACCGGCGTGCAGGGTGAGGTCCACGTCGTCCAGGGCCCGGACGCCGGGGAAGGTCTTGCTCAGTCCGCGGACGGCGAGGACTTCGGCCGTCGGAGCCAACTGTGCCTCCTCGAAGGGAAAGTGAAGGTCAGTCAGGGGTACGCGGCTCAGTAGGCCTTGCCGAGGTCCTGTTCGGCGTTGTCGGCGGTGTAGGCACCGTCCTCGATGATGACGTCCTGCGGGACCGCCTCGCCCCGGGTGAAGGTGTCCAGGGTCTGGAAGGCCAGCGGTCCGAAGCGCGGGTTGGACTCGATGACGCCGCTGATCCAGCCGTCGACGATGCCCTGGACGGCGTTGCGGGTGCCGTCGACGGTGACGATCTTGACGTCGCCCGCCTTCTTCCCGGCGCCCTTGAGGGCGGCGACGGCACCGAGGCCCATCTCGTCGTTCTCGGCGTAGATGCCCTTGATGCCGGGCTGGGACTGGATGAGCTGCTCGGTGACCTGCTGGCCCTTCTCGCGGGCGAAGTCACCGGTCTGCTCGAAGACCACCTTGAGGTCGGGGGCCTTCTCGGCGATGCGCTCCTTGAAGCCCTGGGTGCGCTCGGTGGTGACGTTGTTCCCGGCGGAGCCGAGCAGGATGGCGACCTCGCCCTTGCCGCCGGTGGCCTCGATCATCTGGTCGGCGGCGCGGCGGCCCTGCTCGACGAAGTCGGAGGCGATGAAGGAGACGTAGTCCTTGCAGGCCTCGGCGTTGATCTTGCGGTCGATGGTGACGATGGGGACCTTCTTGGCGGCGGCGGCCTTGAGGACGGGGTCCCAGCCGTCGGAGTTCAGCGGGGCGATGACCAGCAGGTCGGCGCCCTTGGCGAGCAGGTCCTGGACGTCGCTGATCTGCTTGGAGAACTGCGACTGGGCGTTGGCCGTGAGGAGCTTGACGCCTCTCTTCTTCGCCTCGTCCTTGATCGACTGGGTCTCGGCGATGCGGAAGGGGTTGGCTTCCTTCTCGGACTGGGAGAAGCCGACCGTGGCACTGGCGAGGTCGAGCTTCTCGCCGCCGTAGGCGTCGATGGTGCAGTTCTCGCTGCCGGGCTTGGGGTCGAGGACCTTCTGCTCGGTGTCGGCGGTGGCCGTGGAGGACGGCTGCTGGTCCGCGGCGGCGTCGTCCTCGGACTTGGCGCAGGCGGTGGCGGTCAGGGCCACGGCGGCGGCGAGTGCCACCACCACGGGACGGGCGAGGAGCTGAGGACGGTGAGTGCGGTTGCGCTGCATGGTGACCCCGATCCGGGTGACGCTGGCAGGGAACTGGGGAGGTGGTGGCCGTGCTGAGGTGGTGCTCCTCCCTCGGTGCGAACGTTGTCAGGTCCGCCGCATGAGGTTTTTACATCGTTGGAAGGATGCTGTAAACCCCTTCTGCACGAGGTCTGTTCGGGATGCCGAAAGCCGCGGGGGTCAGCGGGCCGGGCGGCGGCCCAGTGTGCTCTCGCGTTCTACCAGCCGGTAGTCGGCCCGGACACGGCGCGGCTCGGGGGCCGTGCCACCCAGTCTGGCCAGCACGGACGCCACCGCGAGACGGCCGATGGCCTCCTTGTCCGGGGACACGGAGGTCAGCGTCACCGCGCCGAAACGGCCCTCGATGACGTCGTCGAAACCGACCACCGCGATGTCCTCGGGCACCCTGAGCCCGCGTTCGTGCAGGACGCGCATCGCGCCGATGGCCATGGGGTCGTTGTAGGCGAACACGGCGTCGGGGCGGCGCCCCGCGTCCAGGAGGCGGGACATGGCCGCCGCGCCGTCGGCGTGCCCCCAGCCGTCGGTGGCGGCCACCAGCCCCTCGTCGGCGGGCAGTCCGGCGGCGGTCAGCTCCTCGCGCCAGCCGCGCACCCGCAGCTGCGCGGGTTCGCTGCGCCCGCGCCGGGCGCCGATGAACGCCACCTCCCGGCGCCCCAGGTCGATCAGATGCCGTACGGCGTCCCGGGCCGCGGCGACGTTGTCGATGGCGATGTGGTCGTAGGGCAGGTCGTAGTCCCGCTCGCCGATCAGCACCAGCGGCACGTCGGCGCGGTCGCGCAGGTCCTCGGTCTCCAGCTCGATGGGGCTGAGGATCAGCCCGTCGATGACCCGCGCCCTGAAGCCCTGGCTGACCAGGATCTCCTGTTCGCGGCGGCCACCGGTGTGGTCGAGCAGCACGATGTAGTCGTGCTCGGCGGCGGCGTCGATGACGGCGGCGGCGAGTTCGGCGAAGTAGGGGTTGCCCAGCTCGGGCAGGGCGAGCGCGATGATGCCCGTGCGCCCCTTGCGCAGGTGCCGCGCGGCCAGGTTGGGCCGGTAGCCGAGCGCGTCGATGGAGCGCTGGACGCGTTCGCGCATCGCGGGGGTGACGTGCTGGTAGTTGTTCACCACGTTGGAGACGGTCTTGATGGAGACCCCCGCATGGGCGGCGACGTCCTTGAGGCTGACTCGCACGTCAATCCCTTTCTGACCTCTGGCACGCGCCATTTTTTACAACGTTATACATTCGTTGCGCCGCACTGACAAGTCACCGCTGCCACGCGGCGTCACCCGGCGTCACTCGAAGAACTTCAGCCCCCACCCGGTGTCCGTGTTCGGCCCGGGAACGTTGGCGCGGCCGTAGGTGGTGTTCCCCCACCAGCAGAACGTACCGGTGTACCAGTACCGGTTCGCCCAGGAGTACGGCGTCCCCTTCGGCACCGCGTGGAACATCAGCGGGAACCGCGGCCCGGCGGGCGGGCTGGTGCCGATGTCGCCGCGCAGCAGGACGAAGCTGTGGTGACCGGGGCCGTCGACGTACAGGGTGGGGTCCCAGCCGGGCATCATCGTGGCCCGGTTCGAGCCGAACAGACAGCCGTTGGACTTGTACCAGTCCCACACGTACGTCGGGTCGCCCCCGGCCCGCAGCCGCAGGTCTGCCAGACAGTACTGGTCGCTCCAGCTGCCGTTGGCGGAGTACACGATGTGCAGTTGCCCGTTGGGGTCCTTGACGGCCTCCGGGGACTCGTTGATGAACGGGTTGCCCACCACCCGCTCCCAGCTCTCCCGGGGCTGCGAGATGACGTACCGCGCGCCGGTCGGCGTGGTGGGGCTGCTCATCCGGGCGATGTACAGGTTCTGCTCGACGTTGGTGTCCCCGGCCCAGCCGGACCAGACGAACCAGCGCTGCCCGTTGAAGGTGAACAGGGTGCCGTCGATGGCCCACTTGTCGTCGGGCAGGGCGAGTTTCGTCTCGGCGGTGTAGCCGCTGTCCGGGCTCGCCGAGCTGATCACGTACATCCGGTGGGCCGGTCCGGTTCCGGCCGTGAAGTAGATGTAGTAACGGCCGCCGTCCATCACGATCTCCGGGGCCCAGACCTCGCCGCGGCCCGCGGTGTCGGACCAGACCTGCCGGGCGGGCGCCGCGGCCAGCCCGGCCGTGGAGGAGGCCTGGCGTACGGCGATGCCGCCGCCGGTCGACTGCACCGCCACGTAGGTGCCGCCGACCCGGATGACGCTCGGGTCGGCCGCGCGGAGACTCGTCTGCTCCGCCCGGGCGGGCTCGGCGGACGTCAGGGAGAGGACGGCGGCGAGAATGCCGGAGAGCACGACGGCGAGGGCGCCGGAGAGCCTGGTGGCGAGGGCGCGGGGCAGCGGGCGGGAGGGCTTCATGGTCCTCGTTCCATGGTCGGTCTCCGCCGGTGGCGGAGGGGCGCGGGTGAGGAGCCGGCATGCCGTCAGGGTGGCAGCGCGGGGGCGGCTTGGCCGTGGAGTGCCGCGCGCGTCACACGGACGGGTTTTACATCGATGGAGGGGGTTCCTCCTCAGCATCCTGACCGGTTATGCACATGTCAACGACGTCGACCGTCCGCGATGCGCTCACGGTCGCCCGGCGTCACCCTTCACCGCCACCAGGACCACACTGTCCCCGAACTGCCAGACCGGCGCGACGTGGCCGAAACCCGCCCGGCGCAGCAGCCGCGCATGGTGGCGCACCGTCAGCCCCCCGCCTCCCCCGCCGCTCCCACCGCTCCCACCGTTCTCGAAGGCCGCCAGTCGGCGCTCGCGTTCGTCGACCAGGTCGGCCAGTTCGGGGTCCCGGGCGGCGGCGGTCCACCAGGCGCCCCAGTCCTCGTGGGCGTGGCCGCCGGTCCGCTCGGCGCGGCGGCGGCCGACGTGGGCGGTGAGCTTCGCGCACGGTCCCGCGTCCGGCGGGAAGTGGTCGCCGTTGACGAGCACGCCGCCGGGGCGCAGCAGGGCCGCGAGCCCCCGGTAGGTGTGCTCCAGCGCCGGTTCGGGGAGGTAGTGCAGGGCGGTCGTCGACACGGCCGCGTCCACGGGGCGTCGCAGGCCGAGGGCGTCGGTCCAGCCCTCGGCGCCGATCACGGCGTCGACGTAGCGGGCGGCGTCGGCGTGGTGGGTGCGCCCCAGTTCCAGCAGCAGGGGGTCCATGTCGACGGCGACGATCTCCGCGTCCGGCAGGCGGGTGGCGAGCCGGGCGGCCAGGGAGCCGGGGCCGCAGCCGAGGTCGAGGAGGAGGGGCCGGGCACGGCCGGCCGTGCCGCACTCCACGACGTCGGCGATCACGGTGAAGCGTTCCTCGCGGTCGACCGCGTACCGCCGCTGCTGCCTCTCCCAGCGGTCCACCCACTCCTTGGCCGCCGCCATGCTCAGGCCCATCTGGTCGCGCCACCTCTTCCGTCTCGGCTGTGTCGTCCGTCGACAGGGCCGAATCTACAGGTGGAAACGGTTATCACTTGCCCAGCGGCGGCGGCGCTTCACACAAGTGATGCCAGAACGGTCGACAGCCGATCGATCTCCGACACCGTGTTGTACACGTGCAGACTCACCCGGACGGAGCCGTCCTTCTCGGCGGCGCCCGCCTGGCAGAGGCTGTCCGCCCGCACCATGAAGCCGTGGCTGTAGAGGATGAACCCCAGGTCGTCGGAGGGGATGTCGCGGTGCCGGAAGGTGACGATGCCGTGGCGGCGCTGGGCGGCGGGCAACGCCGAGTCGGCGGCCAGACTGTCCCGGCAGCCGAGGACCTCGTAGGGCGCCAGATGCCGGAGCCGGTCGGTGAGCCGGGTGGTCAGGGCGGCGGTCCAGCGCGCGATCCGGTCCGGGCCGACCGTGTCCAGCCAGTCCAGCGCGGCCCGCAGGGACACGATGCCCACCGTGTTGGGGGTGCCCTGCCAGCCGCCCGGCCGCAGCACGGGGCCACGGGCGTTGCGCGCCCAGACCGCTCCCGAGCCGGGCAGGGCCATCGCCTTGTGCCCCGAGAAGACCACGAAGTCGACGTCCAGCGCCGGGTCGTCCACGCGGACCGGCAGATGACCGACGCTCTGCGCGGCGTCCAGGCAGATCGGTACGTCCGGGCCGACCGCGGCGCGCAGGCGGTGCACGTTCATGTCGCCGCCGTAGACGTGGTGGACATGGGTGGCGGCGACGAACCGGGTCCGGGGGCCGACGGCCCACGCGAGGGCGCGGTGGTCGTAGTCGCCCGAGGCCGCCTGCGTCGGCAGGGCGCGGACACGGACGTCGACGCCGCGTTCGGCGAGCAGTTGCCGTGCCTCCAGCCAGGGGTCGAGGTTGGCCCGGTGGTCGGTGAACGGTACGAGGATCTCGTCGCCGTCGCGCAGGTACGCGGTGAGCCAGTCCCGGGCGACCGTGCGCAGGCCCTCGGTGGTGCCGCCGGTGAAGTGGACGGCGGAGCGGTCGGGTCCGGGGTCGTGCAGGAACTCCTTGACCCGCTGCCGGGTGGCCTCCATGAGTTCCGTGGTGCGGTTGGCCCAGGGGTAGGTGCCACGGCCCGCGTTGGCGTTGGACGTGGTGAGGTAGGTCTGTACGGCGTCCAGGACGGCGCGCGGTTTCTGGGAGGTGGCGGCGCTGTCGAGGTAGGCGAGGTCCGGGTGGGCCGTGAGGATGGGGAACTGCTCGCGCAGCTCCGCCTGCCAGCGGGTCTCCTCGTCCTGACCGGTCCCGGGGTGCGTGTGCGGGGCGCTCATTCGCGCACCAGCGGGGCGCCCGCGTCCCGCCAGCCGACGATGCCGCCCGCCAGGCTGCGGACGTCGGGGTGTCCCATCCGGGTCAGCAGGGCGGCGTAGCGCAGCGACTTCTCGCCGACGGGGCAGGCGAGCAGGACCGGGGTGCTCTTGCTGAACGGGAGTCCGCCGCGGACCAGTTCCTCGAAGAGTTCGTCGGCGATGTTGACCGAGCCCTCGATGTGCAGGGCGGCGTAGGCGTGCGAGCCGCGCAGGTCGACGACGAGGGGGCGGGGGTCGCCCGTGGTGAGCCAGCTCCGGGCGTCGTCGGCGCCGATGACGCGTGCCTCGGCGCGGGCCTCGGCGTCGGTGACGGCGGAGAGGGCGGGTCCCCGGCTGGTCCGGCCCAGCAGTTCGGGGCGGCGGGCGCGCACATAGCTGAGGTAGCTCTCGGCGCGGTCGCAGACGATGAACACGGCGGTCCGACGGTGCCCGGAGCCCGCCAGCTCCGCGTCCACGTCGCGCAGGTGGCGCACCGCGCCGTGGTAGGCGGCGCCTCCGGTGGGTCCGGAGAGCAGTCCGCAGCGGCGGATGAGGGTGACCATGCCGTCGATGGCGTCGCCGGAGGTCACCGGGGCGATGGTGTCGTACGTCGCCGGGTCGAAGAGGCCGACCTGGTGGACCTCGTCGATGGTGCGGATGCCCGGGATGAAGTCGGACTTGTCGGCGACCAGGCCCAGGACCCGTACGTCCGGGGCGTGTTCGCGCAGCACCCGGGCGACCCCGGTCGAGGAACCGGCCGTGCCGACGCAGGCGACGAACCAGTCCGGCGGCCGTCCGTCGAGGTCCTTGACGATCTCCGGTCCGGTGCCCTCAGCGTGCGCCTCGACGTTGCGCGGGTTGAAGTACTGGTCGGTGTGGAGGTGGGTGCTGCCGGGCCGGGTCAGCGCCTGGTGGAAGTGGGTGAGCGGATCGTCGGTGTCGGTGGGGTCGAGGCACTCGCTGCGGCCCGGCAGTTCCTCGATCTCGGCGCCGAGGAGGAGGAGCAGTTCCTTGATCTCGGGCACCCGCATCCGGTTGGTGACGCTTTTGAACGTCCGCCCGTGCATTCCGGCCAGCAGGGCGAGGGCCTTGGCGGTGTTGCCGCTGGACAGTTCCACGACGGTGCCGTCGCCCCCCGCCTCCAGTTCGGGGCGGGCCATGTGCCAGGCGGGGCGGTCCTTGACGGACCCGAACGGGTTGAGCATCTCCAGCTTCGCGTACAGGTCGATGTGGCGCAGCCCGTGCACGGCGGGGTCGATCCGCACCAGCGGTGTGTTGCCGATGGCCTCCGTGATGCTGTCGTACCTCATGCGGGCATTCCCCCCGGGTGAGTGATCGGCCAGTACTGCTCGTCCAGGCACCAGCGCCAGGCTCCGCCCTCCCGTTCCACCGCCACCGTCCGCGCGACCGGCTGCCGCTGCGCGTGGTGGGCGTGGAAGTCCATCGCGTATCCCGCGGTGTTGACGAAGGCCAGCAGGTCACCCACGCGCGGCAGCCGGGGCAGGTGGACCCTGCGGCGGGTGATCAGATCGGCCTCCAGACAGAGGTTGCCGACGAGGAACACGCCCACCGCTTCCGCCTCGTCCTCCTGCGGCCCGCCGCGCGGCAGCAGCACGGGGTCCACCAGGACGCCGTGCTCCTCCAGGGTCATGTCCCCGGCGTTCATGCCGAGGCGTACGAGGTGTTCGCCGCCGTCCTCGCCGGTGCGCCGTACCTCCAGGACCCGGGCGAGGGTCAGGCCGCACTGGTCGAGCAGGGAGCGGCCGGGTTCGATGTGCAGGTCGTGCAGGTGCTCCAGGAGGAGGGTGGCGCTCGGGCGGCCCAGCACGGGCGCGGGCAGCGAGAGCAGTTCGTCGAGGTAGCCGGGGCCCGCGGTGGGGCGGTGGCCGGGGTAGAGGGCGGCGCTGCCGCGTACCGTGCCGCCCTCGTTGCGCAGCCCGTAGGTGTGGCCGCGCCAGGTCAGGGGCGGGCGGGAGCCGAGCACGGCCGCACTGAGCGCCGTGGTCCAGCGCTCCCACTCCCCGGCGTCGGCGACGTACCCCACCCCGAACCCGCCGCCGATGTCGACGGCGCGCGGAGTGAGGCCCCGGGCCCGGCACTCGTCCAGGAGCAGGACGCACTGCTCCAGCGCACGGACCTTCTCGTCCAGTCCGGTGGTGTCCAGGTGGTAGGCGACGCCGGTCAGTTCCACGGCGTCCGAGTGCCGTTCCACGGCGGAGAGCAGCGCCGCCGTGTCCCGCGGCGGGGTGCCGAAGCGGCTGCGGCGCGACAGCATCCGGGTGCCCGCGCCCTCCTGCGCGGCGGCGGACTCGAATCCGGACAGGCGGGCCAGCACCTGGACGCGGCCGAGCCCGTACTTGCGGACGAGGGCGGCCAGTTGCTCCAGTTCGCCGGGCGAGTCGAGGTTCACCGTGGCGCCCACCCGGGCGGCCAGCCACAGGAACTCTGGGTCCTTGGGGCCGGTGCACATGACGCGGTCGCCGGTGAAGCCGCAGCCCAGCGCGTGCCGCAGCTCCTCCAGGGAGGCGACGTCGACACCGACGGCGGCCGGGTCCTCGACGGCGAGGCGCCTCAGCAGGGCGCCGGAGCGGTTCGCCTTGTGCGCGAAGTACACCCGCCCGGCGAGATGGTGGCGGCGGTAGACGGCCCGGAAGCGTGCGGCGTTCTCCGCGGCGGTCTCGGGGAGCAGCACGTTCAGCGGGGAGCCGAGCGCGTCGACGAGGGAGTGCAGAAACGGTGGGTCCCTCAGCAGTCCGGCGAGCGGCGGATCCACTCGCGGCCTCAGGTACAAGGGCGTGTCCACCGAGGAACCCCTCCCCGCGTCGGCCGACCGTCGCACGACAACCGTTCGAAGGTAGTCGTTTCCCGGTACACGCGCCGCTAAGCCTCACGGCACCGCGGGTGACGCGGAGCGGCCGGGGCCGGCGAGAAGGATGCGGCGGCGGGGCAGGGTGGTGCGGTCCGGCGGCGGGGCGGGGCGCGGTCCGGCGCCCGGGCGCGAGGTGTGGTCCGGCGGCGAGGCGCGGGGTGTGGTCCCGTGCCCCGGGACACGGGGCGCAGGGGTCCGGTCCGGCGCCGGGATGCGGTCCGGCGCCGGAAATCGTGCGGCACCGGAAGTCGTGCGGCGCGAGTCGGTGTCACCGTGGACCGGCGTCCACGGTGACGTGCCCGCGCGGCGGCGTCAGGCCTTGCGGCCCACCGCGCCGTAGGCGTCCACCGCGACCTTCGAGTTGGCCGAATCGCCCTCTTCGGGGCGCCAGGCGGTGACCTGGACGACGCCGGGCTCGACGAGTTCGAGGCCGTCGAAGAACCCGGCGATCTCGTCGACGCTGCGGACGTAGTACGGGACGGCGCCGCTGGAGTTGTACGCCTCGGACGCGGCGATCATGCCCTCGCTGGTGGCGGTGCTGTCGCTGATCACCAGGTGGCTGCCGGACGGCAGGCCCGCCATCAGCCGGGTCACGAGAGCGCGGGCCCGCTCGTAGTCGGCGACATGGCCCAGCGTGTTGAGGATGATCAGGGCGATGGGCTGGGAGAAGTCCAGCGTGCCCTTGGCGGCCTCCAGGACGGAGTCCGGGTCGTACAGGTCGGCGTCCAGATAGGCGGTCTTGCCTTCCGGCGTGCTGGTGAGCAGGGCGTTGGCGTGGGCCAGCACGATGGGGTCGTTGTCGACGTAGACGATCCGGGCGTCCGGGGCCACGCGCTGGGCGACCTGGTGGGTGTTGTCGGCCGTCGGGAGGCCGGTGCCGATGTCCAGGAACTGGCGGATGCCGACCTCGCCCGCGAGGTGGGTGACGGCACGCCCCAGGAAGGCCCGGCTGGTGACCGCGACGTCGACCAGACCAGGGAAGATCTCCTTGATCTGGTCGCCGATCTCCCGGTCGACCTCGTAGTTGTCCTTGCCGCCCACGAAGTAGTTCCAGAAGCGGGCCGAGTGCGGCTTGGTGGTGTCGATGCGGGCGCGAATGTCCGCGGCATCGGCGACCTGGGGGTTGGAGTCCGGCACGGCAGCGCCCTCCCACGGCTCGACGTGTGTGATCACAGCCAAACCTAGGCCAAGTTGCCGGGGGCATAGCCGGGTTGTGGGGGAAGGTGCACCTCCACCGATCATTTTCGGCCAACCATGGTTATTGTTCCGCCGTTGTACGGCGCGATCGCGTCGACGGCGACGCGTAAGCCCCCGGCCCCGCCCGCGCAACCCGCAGTTGGGGCGGCACGGAGAACCTCTTCGGATGTGACAGCGCCACGACTCCCCCGGCCGCCCCGGCCCGCACGCGAGCGCCCGCCCCGGCCCGTACGCGAGGTGCTCGGGCGGCTTCCGCTGCGCCGCGTCCTCGGCCTGCTGCCGCTCGCCCTGGTCGCGGTGGTCGCCGTACGCCACCGTGACGTGCTCGTGGAGGGCTGCGCCCAGCTGACGACGGCACGCTGGCCGTGGCTGCTTGCGGCGGCCTGCGCGACCTGTCTGACCTGGGTCGCCGCCGCCGTCACCCGGCAGGGCGCGCTCGTGGAGCGGCTGCCGGCGCTGCGGTTGCTGGCCACCCAGTTCGCGGCGGGCGCGGCCAACCACCTGCTGCCCACCGGGCTGGGCGCCGGGGCGGTGAATCTGCGGTTCATGACGGTGTGCGGGATACCGCTGGCCCGCTCCTCGGCGGCGCTCGCGCTGTATCTGCTCGCCGAGTCGGTCGCCCGGGTCGGCCTGCTGCTGGCCCTGCTGCTCGCCTTCCCGGGCGCGCTGAGCGTCGGCGCGCTGCTGCCCGCGGGGGCGCTCGGGCCGCTGTTCGCCGCCGTGGCCGCCGCGCTCGCCGCCACGGCCGGGGCGCTGCTGCTGGTACGACGGGTGCGTGCCGCCGTGACGTCGTTCCTGCGCACCGCGGCGAGCGAGGCCCGCTCGGTGCACACCCTGCCCTCCCGGGCGCTGCTGCTGTGGGGCGGCTCACTGGCCTTCCCCGCGCTCCAGGCGGCCGGGCTGGTCGCAGTGGGGCTCTCGCTCGGCCTGGACCTGCCCGTCACCCACATGGTCGTGGCGTACCTCGCCGCCACCGTGGCCGTCGCGCTGGTGCCCACACCGGGCGGCCTGGGCTCGGTCGAGGCGGCGCTGATCGTGGCCCTCGTGGCGGCGGGCGCGCCGGTGACGGTGGCCACGGCCGTGGTCCTGGCCTACCGCATCATCACCGTCTGGCTGCCGTTGCTGCCGGGGGCGCTGACGTTGGGGGCGCTGGTGCGGCTGAAGGTGATCTGAGGCGCGCGGGCCCGGTCCGGCGGCGTCACCAGGCCACCGTCTCCCCGTCCCGGAAGAAGCCTCCCGTCGGCCCGTCGTCGGGCAGCGTGGCCGCCCAGACCACCCCCGCGGCGCCCTCCGGCACGGGACGGCCGCCGCCGCCCATGTCCGTGGCCGTCCAGCCCGGGCAGACCGAGTTGACCAGAATTCGATCATGGTGGAGTTCACCGGCGAGGAGTCGGGTGAGCGCGTTCAGGGCGGCCTTGGAGACGCTGTACGCGGGCGTGCCGCCGGTCATCCGGGCGAGGGAGCTGCTCTCGCTGCTGACGTTGACCACCCGGGGGTGCGGACTGCGGCGCAGCAGGGGCAGCAGCGCCCGGGTCACCCGCCAGGCGCCGAACAGGTTGGTGTCCAGCGCCTGCCGCACCTCGTCCAGGTCGGCGGATTCGGCCCGCGCCCAGGTGTCGTACAGGATCGCGGCGTTGTTCACCAGCACGTCGGCGCGGCCCAGCTCGCGGGTCACCCGGTCGGCCATCGCGGCCACACTCACGTCGTCGGCGACGTCGAGCCGGACGGCGACGACCTGGGTGCCGTCCGGGTCGATGCGGGCGGCGGCGGCCTGCCCCTTGGCGAGGTCACGGGAGCCGAGGACGACGCGGTGGCCGCGCCGTGCGAGCTGCCGGGCGACCTCGTGACCGATGCCGCGGTTGGCGCCGGTCACCACCGCGACGGGCAGTTCCCGGACGTCGCCGCCGGATCGCTCTGCCATGAGGGCTCCTCACCGGGTCCGGAACATGATCGTCGTACGGCCAGGGTCGCACGGACCGCCGCCGCCCGCCGTTGACGCGTCGTGCGACGTCAGCGCGGTCCCGGTACGAACACGCCTGCCGGATACGGCAGGATGAGCCCTCGCGCCGGTCGAACTCCTCCACGGTTCCCCCTACGGTTCTCCCAACGGCTCTCCGTACGGCGCACACCCCCGAATTTCAGCTGTGATCGAGCAGGTGACGACGTGACGAGACTTCACATCCGGCCACCGGCGAACCACTTCGCCATGCGCCCCGTGCCCGGAGGTGACCGGTGAACCGAGCGGTCACCATGCATGACCTGGTCGTCGCCGGGATCGCCCTGGTGGCGGGCATGCTGGCGGCGTTCCTGCTGCGGATGCTGACGCGCTGGCTGGCCCGGCACGCCAAGCGCACCCGCTGGGAGGGCGACGACGTCCTCGTGGGCGCGCTGCGCACCCTGCTGCCCTGGGCGGCGATCGCGGGCGGCGCGGCGTCCGCGGCGGCGGTGCTGCCGCTGACCAGTACGGTCCAGCGCCACACCAACCAGGTGCTGACCGTCCTGCTGATCTTCGTCGCCACGGTGACGGCGGCCCGGGTCGTCGCCGGGCTGGTGCAGACGGTGACCCAGTCCCGGTCCGGCGTCGCCGGTTCCGCGACGATCTTCGTCAACATCACCCGCATCCTGGTCCTGGCCATCGGCTTCCTCGTGGTGCTCCAGACCCTGGGCATCTCCATAGCGCCGCTGCTGACCGCCCTCGGCGTCGGCGGTCTGGCGGTCGCGCTGGCCCTCCAGGACACGCTCGCCAACCTTTTCGCGGGCATCCACATCCTCGCCTCCAAGACCGTCCAGCCCGGCGACTACATCCGGCTGAGCAGTGGTGAGGAGGGCTACGTCGAGGACATCAACTGGCGGCAGACCACCGTCCGTAATCTCTCCAACAACCTGGTCGTGATCCCCAACGGTCAGCTCGCGAAGGCGAACATGACCAACTACATGCGCCCCGAGCACCAGCTGACCATCCTGGTGCAGGCCGGGGTCGGCTACGACAGCGACCTGGAGCACGTCGAGCGGGTGACCACCGAGGTCGTCACGGAGGTGATGACCGAGATCACCGGCGCGGTCCCGGACCACGAGCCCGCGATCCGCTTCCACACCTTCGGCGACTCCCGGATCGGCTTCACGGTGATCCTCGGCGTCGGGGAGTTCAGCGACCAGTACCGGATCAAGCACGAGTTCATCAAGCGCCTGCACCGGCGCTACCGCGAGGAGGGCATCCGCATCCCGGCCCCGACCCGCACGGTCGCCCTGCACCAGGACGGTACGCTCCCGCCCACCGCAGTGGACCAGCCCCTGCCCCAGGACACGCGCATACCGCACCAGCGGGAGGAACCGGCACCGCAGTAGCGGCGCGCCGGTGCGCCGCCGGGCCGGCCCAGGGCCCGGCGGTCCGGCACCGGCCACCGGCCACCGGCCACCGGCCACCGGCCACCGGCCACCGGCGGCAAGATCACGGCACCCCGTGCCAGCCCCGTGCCCCGGTATCGCCGGGCACGAGATATCTTGATGTCGAGCAATGTTGCAGACGTGGAGCGGAGCACCCGGTGACTGACTCGACCATCATCTATACGCACACTGACGAGGCCCCGGCCCTGGCGACGTATTCCTTCCTGCCGGTGGTCCAGGCGTACGCCTCGCAGGCGGGTGTCGCCGTGACGACGCGGGACATCTCGCTGGCCGGCCGCATCATCGCGGTGTTCCCGGAGTACCTCACCGAGGACCAGCGCATCCCGGACGCCCTCACCGAGCTGGGCGAGCTGGCCAAGACGCCCGCCGCCAACATCATCAAGCTGCCGAACATCTCGGCGTCCATCCCGCAGCTCAAGGCCGCCGTGGCCGAGCTTCAGGCGCAGGGCTACGCGCTGCCGGACTACCCGGACGAGCCGCAGACCGACGAGGAGCGCGAGATCCGCGCCCGCTACGACAAGGTCAAGGGCTCCGCGGTCAACCCGGTGCTGCGCGAGGGCAACTCCGACCGCCGCGCCCCCGCCTCGGTGAAGAACTACGCCAAGACCCACCCGCACCGCATGGGCGCCTGGACCCCCGAGTCCAAGACCAACGTGGTGACCATGGGTGAGAACGACTTCCGCTCCACCGAGAAGTCCGTGATCATCGACGCGGACGGCACCCTCCGTATCGAGCTGGTCGGCGCGGACGGCAACACCACCGTCCTGCGCGAGTCCGTCCCCGTCCTCGCCGGTGAGGTCGTCGACGCCTCCGTGATGCGGGTCGCGAAGCTGCGCGAGTTCCTCACCACGCAGGTCGCGCAGGCCAAGGCCGAGGACATCCTGTTCTCCGTGCACCTGAAGGCCACGATGATGAAGGTCTCCGACCCGATCATCTTCGGCCATGTGGTCCGCGCCTTCTTCCCGAAGACCTTCGAGCGCTACGGCGCCGCCCTCGCCGCCGCCGGTCTGAGCCCGAACGACGGTCTGGGCGGCATCCTCAAGGGCCTGGACGCGCTGCCGGAGGGCGCCGAGATCAAGGCGTCCTTCGACGCGGAGCTGGCCGAGGGCCCGGCGCTGGCGATGGTCGACTCCGACAAGGGCATCACCAACCTGCACGTCCCCTCGGACGTCATCGTGGACGCCTCGATGCCCGCGATGATCCGCACCTCCGGCCACATGTGGGGCCCGGACGGCGAGGAGCACGACACCCTCGCCGTCATCCCGGACTCCAGCTACGCCGGTGTCTACCAGGCCGTCATCGAGGACTGCCGCGCCCACGGCGCCTTCGACCCGTCGACGATGGGCTCGGTCCCGAACGTCGGCCTGATGGCGCAGAAGGCCGAGGAGTACGGCTCCCACGACAAGACCTTCGAGATCCCGGCCGCGGGCACGGTCCGCCTGGTCGACGCCTCCGGCGAGGTGCTGATCGAGCAGCCCGTCGAGGCCGGTGACATCTTCCGCGCCTGCCAGACCAAGGACGCCCCGATCAGGGACTGGGTGAAGCTGGCCGTCACCCGCGCCCGCGCCACCGGCGACCCGGCGGTGTTCTGGCTGGACGCCACCCGCGCCCACGACGCCAACCTGATCGCCAAGGTCGAGCGGTACCTGCCGGAGCACGACACCGAGGGCCTGGACATCCGGATCCTCAACCCGGTGGAGGCCACCAAGCTGTCGGTGGAGCGCATCCGCCGCGGCGAGAACACGATCTCCGTCACCGGCAACGTGCTGCGCGACTACCTCACCGACCTCTTCCCCATCCTGGAGCTGGGCACCAGCGCCAAGATGCTGTCGGTGGTCCCGCTGATGGCGGGCGGCGGCCTGTTCGAGACGGGCGCGGGCGGCTCCGCCCCGAAGCACGTCCAGCAGCTCGTCAAGGAGAACTACCTGCGCTGGGACTCCCTCGGTGAGTTCTTCGCCCTGGTGCCGTCCCTGGAGCAGTACGCCGAGACCACCGGCAAGACCGGCGCCAAGGTCCTGGCCGCCGCCCTCGACCGCGCCACGGCGACCTTCCTCAACGAGGACAAGTCCCCGACCCGTCGCGTCGGCGGCATCGACAACCGCGGCAGCCACTTCTACCTGTCCCTGTACTGGGCGCAGGAGCTGGCCCGGCAGACCGACGACGCCGAGCTGGCCAAGGCGTTCGCGCCGCTCGCCGAGACGCTCGCCGCCAACGAGCAGAAGATCGTCGATGAGCTGATCGCCGTCCAGGGCAAGCCCGCCGAGATCGGTGGCTACTACCAGCCCGACCCGGCCAAGGCCGCCGCGGTGATGCGTCCGTCGGCCACCTGGAACGAGGCGCTCGCGTCCCTGAGCTGACGCCCCGCTCCCGCAGCCTCCGCCCCGTCCGGTGTACCCCTCCGGCCGGGGCGGAGTCGTGCCGGGCACCGGACGCCTCACCACTCGCGGGGGGCGATCAGCTCCTCCACGTCCGCGTCGGTGAATCCGTAGGCGTCGGCGATGAACCCGAACTCCTCGGCTATCTCCTCCCGGGCCACGGTCTCGATCTCGCTGCCCGCCGCCTCGAACGCGGCCTCCAGGTCGTTGAACTCACGGGTGGCCGCGTGGGTCAGCGCGTACAGCGCGGCGAGGTCGGCGGGCCGGTCGGTCTCGATGCGCTCGCACAGCCGCAGCAGGACGGCCCGGCACCGGTCCAGCACCTGATCGGGGAAGTAGTCGTCGTCGTACAGGGGCTTCAGGAAAGCCCGCCCCGCCACCCGTTCGTCCCTGATCGGCATGATGCCCCCGTGTTCGCTCGGCACTCTGACACCTTGATCCTGCCGCACACCACTGACAACGCCCCCGGAGCCGCCCCGTGCCCCCGTCCGTCCCGTCCACCCCGTCCTTCGACCTGCTGCCCGGCGCCGCCGCCTCGCCGCTGATCCTGCACGTGCCGCACTCGGCGCGGGCGATACCGCCGGAGGTACGGGCGGACATCGTGCTCGGCGACGCGGAGCTGGCGCGGGAGCTGGACCACATCACCGACGCGCACACCGCCGGGATCGCGGCCGGGGCCGCCGCGGCGGCACGGGTCACGCCGTGGCGGTTCGTCAACCGGATGTCGCGGCTGGTCGTCGACCCCGAGCGGTTCCCGGACGAGCGGGAGGAGATGCTCGCGGTCGGCATGGGCGCCGTGTACACACGGACCACGCACAAGGACGTGCTGCGGCCGGACGGATTCGATCCCGGACCCCTCGTCGAGCGGTACTTCCGTCCCTACGCGCGGGGCATGAGCGAGGCGGTCGCCGACCGGCTCGCGGCCACCGGCCGGGCCGTGATCATCGACGTGCACTCCTACCCCACCGCCCCGCTCCCCTACGAACTGCACGGCGCGGGCCCGCGCCCGCCGGTCTGCCTGGGCACCGATGCCTTCCACAC
Source organism: Streptomyces sp. B93 (assembly GCF_018070565.1). Taxonomy (GTDB): domain Bacteria; phylum Actinomycetota; class Actinomycetes; order Streptomycetales; family Streptomycetaceae; genus Streptomyces. The sequence goes on along the minus strand of NZ_JAGPXL010000010.1, from coordinate 159,857 downwards.
CCCGCCGGAGCTGCTGGCGGCGGCCCGGGAGGCGTTCGCGGAGTGCGGGGAGACGGGACTGGACAGCCCGTTCGCCGGGACGTACGTACCGCTGGAGTTCTACGAGGCCGACGCGCGGGTGTCCGCCCTGATGGTGGAGATCCGCCGGGACGTGTACATGAGCGAGCCGGGCGGACCCGCCCACGACGGTCTCACCCGCCTGGCGGCGGCCCTGGCCAGGCTCGTGGACGCCGTGGGCTGAGCCCGGCTGCCCGGCTGCCCGGCTGCCCGGCTGGAGCATTCCCGCGCGACAGGGGCGGGGGCCGCGGTGAGGGTGGGGGCATGACCGAGGAGACCACCACGCTGACCGGCCAGGCCCCGCCCCCGGTACGGGACTGGCCCACACCCGACCTGGACGGGACCCGGTTCGACCCGGTCCTCGCCGAGCTGATGCGCGAGGGCCCGCTGACCCGGATCCGGCTGCCGTACGGGGAGGGCTGGGCGTGGCTGGCCACCCGCCACGACGACGTGAAGCTGATCACCAACGATCCCCGGTTCAGCCGGGCCGAGGTGACGAAGCGTCAGGTCACGCGGATGGCGCCGCACTTCAAGCCCCGCCCGGGTTCGCTCGCCTTCGCCGACCAGCCCGACCACAACCGGCTGCGCAAGCCCGTCGCCGCCGCCTTCACCGTCGGGGCGATGAAGCGGCTGCGGCCCCGCGCCCAGGCGATGCTGGACGAGCTGGTGGACGGCGTCGTACGGGACGGGCCCCCCGCCGACCTCGTCGAACGGGTGCTGGAGCCGTTCCCGATCGCCGTCGTCAGCGAGGTGATGGGGGTGCCCGAGGGCGAGCGCGACCAGGTGCACTCCTGGACGCGGACGATCATCTCCACCTCCGGGGGCGCCGAGGCCGCCGGGCGCGCCAAGGACGGCATGTACGCCTGGATCACCGAGACGATCCGGGCCCGCCGCGACAGCACCGCCGACGATGTGTACGCGCTGCTCGGCGCCGCGGTCGGGCGGGGCGAGATGAGCGAGGAGGAGGCGGTCGGGCTGGCCGGGCCGCTCCAGATCGGCGGCGAGGCCGTCACCCACAACTGCGGGCAGATGCTCTACCTGCTGCTCACCCGTCCCGAGCTGATGGCCCGGATGCGGGAGCGCCCGGCGGACCGCGGCATGGTCCTCGACGAACTGCTGCGCTACATCCCGCACCGCAGCTCGGTGGGTCTGGCCCGGATCGCCCTGGAGGACGTCGACCTGCGCGGCCACCGGATCCGGGCGGGCGAGGCGGTGTACGTCTCCTACCTCGCCGCCAACCGCGACCCCGAGGTCTTCCCGGACCCCGACGGCATCGACCCCGACCGCGCGCACAACCCGCACCTGGCGTTCGGCAACGGGCCGCACTACTGCACCGGCGCCGTACTGGCCCGGACGCAGCTCGAACTGCTCGTCGACACGCTGCTGGACCGCCTGCCGGGGCTACGGCTGGCGGTCCCCGCGGCGGAGGTCAGCTGGCGGCACCGGACGATGATCCGGGGCCCGCTGACCCTCCCCTGCACCTGGTGATCAGGCCCGCAGCCACTCCGTGACGACCACCTCGCCGCCGGTGCGCAGCCGCAGCGCGAACGGCCCGGCGGGCGGGGTGTCGCTGGTGAAGCGGCCCATGTCGTCGGCGGTGAGGGCGTCCGGCGTGGCCACCCGGGCGCCGCCGAGCACCTCGATGCGGGCGGGCTGCGGGGGCAGCACCTGGCCCATCAGGCCGTCGGTGGTGACCTCCACGTCCACGGTCAGCTCACCGGTGCGGAAGGTCAGCATCCGCGGCGGATCGGTCGCCCCCCGCACCGGGATGGCGTCGACCAGCGAGTCGAAGGTCAGCTCGGCGAGGCGGGCGTCGAGGTCGTGCAGGGTGTAGGCCTCGACGGCGGTCCGCCGCAGTTCGGCCGGTACCGGGTCGAGGATGGCGGCGGCCTGGCGCAGCTCCTCCTCCAGCAGGCCCGCGCCGAACTCCTCCTCGTCGAACGGATGGTCGTCGTGGCGGTTCACAGCACTCCCCGTGCGTCGAGTCGGGCCCGCAGGCGGCGCAGACAGCGCTGGCGCAGCGGGCCGATGCTGCCGACGGCGATGCCCAGCGCGGCGGACACCTCCTGGTAGCTGGGCGGCGGCGAGGACATCAGCACGCGCAGCAGCTGACGGCAGCGTTCGCCCAGTTCCTCGAACTCCTGCCACATCCGCCGGATCCGCTCGGACTCGGCGGCGGCCTCCTCGGAGTCGAGCACCGACTGCTCCGGTGTCCGGTCCTCGCTCACCCGGTCCAGCAGCTGCGGATCGTCGGTCGGCGTCAGCCGCCTCGAACTCCTGATCACCTTCAGGCTCTCGTGCCGTGCGGTGCTCGCCAGCCAGGACCCGGTCTTGTCGGGTTCACGTATCCGCCCCAGGTGCTGGGCGAAGCGGAACCACACCGTCTGGTAGACCTCGTGCGCGTCGGCGTCCGAGAGCCGGTGGGCACGCACCACCGACCACACCAGGGGGCTCAGCCCCTCCACCAGCGCTTTCCAGGCCGCCGCGTCACCGTCGACGGCGGACTGGACGAGCGCGCCGACATCTGCACGGTCCACGGCCCCACCCCTCGAGTACGGCAAGTCATCGTACGCCGTCACGAGGCATGCTCCTGAACTCATCTCGGCCTCATACCGCGGGAGCGGGTACCACGACGGGCACGGCGCTCCAGGTCGGCGGCCTGAGCGCCGGCACGTGCGCCCCCCGCACCTCCGCGAACTCGGCGATCCCGGCGAGCAGTTGCCGGGCGGCGGCACGCGGGTCGCGCTGTCCGCCGGCGGCCATCAGGTCGGCGACCATCCCGGCGACGACGGGCGTCGCGAAGGAGGTGCCGCTCCAGTGGGCGAGGCCCTCGAACATCACCTGGTCCGGCTTGGCGGCGACGCTCTCGTCGCTCAGCACCCCGCTGTGGCTGGGCTCCTGGCAGGTGCAGGCGTAGCCGAAGCCGTAGCGGCAGGTGTCGAAGGTGGAGTGCTGGTACACATACGGGACCGGGGAGTCGAAGCCGGTGAGGGCGCTGGTGAGGCGCTCGCCGGGGGCGTAGACCTTCACCCAGGGGCCGTGGTTGGTGAAGCAGGCGCCGAACTCCCCGTCGCTGCGCAGCGCGCCGACCGAGAGCACGCTGTCGGCGTGGTCGGGCCGGCTGGCGTAGGCGGCGGGCCAGAAGGGGGTGGCGCTGCCGTTGTTGCCCGCTGCGGCGACCAGCAGGGTGCGCTGCTCGCGCAGTTCGGCCATGAAGGCGTCCATGCCGAGCAGTCCGTCGAGGCCGCTGCTGGTGGTGGTGCCCGCGGAGAGGCTGATGATGTCGGGCCAGCCGTACCGGTCGACGCTGTCGAAGAGCGCGGCGCCGAACTCCGACTCCAGCATGGCGCCGACGTCGCTGAGGGTGCCCAGCACGGTGACGTTGGTGTTCGGGGCCACGGAGCTGACGACACCGGCGATGAACGTGCCGTGCCCGACGTACTGCTTGAGCATGCCGCCCGCGTCGGTCTCCTGGACCGCCAGGTCGCCGTCGACATGGGCCAGTTGCGGCCAGGAGCGGTAGTCGTGCATCAGGCCGGTGTCGATGACGAGGACGCTGACCGCGCTCTGCGGGTCGTGCACGGCCGCCGCGGGCGCGGGGTTGGTGCCCTCGGCGCGCGGGGCGGGCACGGGCTCGTCGCCGGGGCAGGCGTTGACCGGCGCGATGTGGATGACGTGGTTACGGCTGACCAGGGGGCGGCGTGCGCGGCCCTCGCGCTCCCGCATGGCCCGCAGCGCGTGCCCGACGGCCGGGTCGCCCTGGGCGCCGCCCTGGCCGGGGTCGGCGACCCGGATGCGGGTGACGCCGGTGCGGTTGGTCTGCGGGCTCACCCGGCGGACCTGCTCCTGGTCGAGATCGGGGGCCTCGGTGAAGAACGTCCGGACGGTGTCCTCGACCAGGCGGGCGTCCTCGCCGTCGCGGACGAGGACGACTCCCTTCTCGTAGAGGAAGGCGGCGGAGTCGTCCGGACCCATCGCCAGGGGGACGTCCGGCATCGAGCGCTGGATGTGGTCGAACTGCTCGCGGAATCGCTGTGGTGCCATGGGTGTCCTCCCACTGAGGCGGCGGTCGTCAGTCAAGAGCCCGGTCCGGGCCGCTTGATACAGACCCAAACCTGTGTGACTCGGTTGCGTGGCCACTAACATCCGGAGGGTGACAGCGGGAAGCGACTCGGTACTCGGACTGCTGCCGAGGGTGTTCGCCGCCCCCAACGACGCGTTGGCGGAGGCGGAACAGGTGCTCGGCGCCGATCCGCCACCGCTGCACGCCTCCGTCGCCCACCAGGTGATCGGCATCTGGCAGCGCGACTTCGGGGACCTGCGGATCGCCCTGCACCACCTGCGGCGGGCCCGTGATCTGGCGGCCCGCGCCGACTCCCCGGAGCGGGAGGCGGACGTGCTCGCGACCCTCGGGGTGGCGCTGGTGCACGCGGGCCGCACCCGGCAGGGCCTGGCCGCGTTCGAGAGGGGGGTACGGCGCGGCAGCGGGCACACCCGCGCGCGTGTGCTGTACCGCAGGGCGTACGCCTGGTGGGTGCTCGGCCATCATCCGCAGGCACTGGAGGACGTACGCCGGGCGATCCCCGTCCTGCGACAGGCGGACGACGTCATCTGGACGGCGCGGGCGCTGACCCTGCGGGCGACCGTGCATCTGGCGCTGGGCGCGGTGGACCGAGCGGACGCGGACTTCACCGCGGCGGAGCGGCTGTGGGACACCACCGGCCAGGAGCACGACAAGGCGGACGCGGTGGAGAGCCGGGGCCTGGCCGCGTTCCGCTCCGGTGACATCCCGGCGGCGCTGCGGCTGCTCGACGAGGCCGAGGCACGGTACGCGGAGCTGGGCACGCCGACGTTCATGCTGAACATCCGGCGCTGCGAGGTGCTGATGGCGGCGGGGCTCGCGCCGGAGGCGCTGGCGGAGGCGGACGGCGCGATCGCGGTCCTGGACGGTATCGGCGGGCAGTCGACCCGCAAGGCGGAACTGCTGCTGGTGGCCGCGCGGGCGGCCCGGCTGGCGGGCGATCCGCACACGGCCATCGCCCGTGCCGCGCTGGCCGTCCGGCTGTTCGCGGCGCAGCGGCGCGGCTGGTGGGAGACGCACGCCCGGCTGGTGCTGATCGAGGCGCGGGCGGCCGCCGGGCGCAGCTCGGGGCGGCTGGTCGCGGACGCGGCGGCGGTCGCCGAGCAGTTGGCCGCGTTCGGCGCCCCGGCCGCGCCGGAGGCGTCGCTGCTGGCGGGCCGGATCGCGCTGGGCCTGGGCTGGACCGCGGACGCCGAGCGGCATCTGGCGGTGGCGGCCCGCAGTCGGCACAGCGGGCCGCCGCTGGCGCGGGTGACGGGGTGGGCGGCACAGGCGCTGCGGGCCCGCGCGGCGGGTTCGCGCCGAGGGGTGCTGGAGGCGTGCCGCCGCGGCCTGGACGTCCTGGACGACCACCGGATGACGCTGGGCGCCTCGGAGCTGCGGGCGCGCGCCACCGAGCAGGGCGCGGAGCTGGCGGCGCTGGCGCAGGAGGCGAGCAGGTCCCGGGGCGGGCCACGGCGGCTGCTGGTGTGGAGCGAGCGGTGGCGGGCGACGGTGCTGTCCGCGCCGCCGACGCGGCCCCCGGCCGATCCGGCGCTGGTGACCTCGCTGACCGCGTTCCGGGAGATCGCGGCGCGTGCGGAGGCGGCCCGGATGGAGGCGCGGCCCGTTCCGGCGCTGGAGCGTGAACAGCGGCGTCTGGAGCGGGAGATCAGGTCCCGCACCCTGCACATGCGCGGCGACGCGCCCGGCGGCGGCGACCGGTTCGACGTCGACCGGCTGCTGGCCCGCCTGGGCGCCACCCAGCTGGTGGAGCTGGCGGTGCTGGACGGCCGGGTGCACGTGCTGCTGTGCGGTCAGGGGCGGGTGCGCCGGTTCGAGGCCGGGCCGCTCGCCGCCGCGGAGAGGGAGGCCGAGCACGTCCAGGCGGCGCTGCGGCGGCTGGCCCATCCGGGCGCGGAGCACCGGTTGCCGGTGGTGGAGGCGATGGGCCGCCGTCTGGAGGAGCTGCTGCTGGGCCGGGCCGCGGCACGGCTGGGCCCGGGCCCGGTCGTGGTGGTGCCGCCCGCGCGGCTGCACCGGGTGCCGTGGGCGCTGCTGCCGTCCCTGCGCGAGCGGGTGCTGAGCGTGTCACCGTCGGCGGGCAGCTGGCTGCGCGCCCACGGGACCGAGCCGCCGCCGGGCGGCCGTCACGTCCTGGTGCGCGGTCCGGGACTGGCGTCGGGCGGTGCGGAGGTGCCGGACCTCGCCGACCGTTACGGCAGGCCCACGGTCCTGGAGCACGACGAGGCGCGTGTCCCGCGCGTCCTGGAGGAACTCGACGGCGCGGCCCTCGCGCACATCGCCGCGCACGGTGCCTTCCGCGCGGACGCGCCGCTGTTCTCGTCCCTGCGGATGGCGGACGGCCCGCTGATCGTGCACGACTTCGAGCGTCTCGACCGCAGCCCGTACCGCATCATCCTCTCCAGCTGCGACACCGCCCGCCTCGCCTCGGTCGGCGCCGACGAACTGCTCGGCCTCGTCACCGCCCTGCTGCCGCTGGGCACCGCGGGCGTGGTGGCGAGCAGCGCACCGGTCAACGACGCGGCGGTGGTTCCCCTGATGCTCGCCCTCCACAAGGGCCTCAGCGCGGGCCTCTCCCTGGCCGAGGCCCTGAGAGACGCCCGCAGAGCCCTCCCCGACGACGCCACCCACCAGGCGACGGGCTGGGCGTTCACGGCGTTCGGAGCCGCCTAGAACGCCGGTGAGGTCAACGCCCTGTAGGGGCGCGGGGAACTGCGCGACAAGCCACAGACCACCCGCACCCGCCACACGAGAGAACCAGGCAGGCACTCAGGCACTCAGGCACTCAGGCACTCAAGCCCACCGCACAGGGCAACGCCCCCCGGTCACTCGCCCCCAACCGCGCGTACGCGCTGTACAGATGATTCCCCACCGTCCGCACGGACAGGGTCAACCGCTCAGCGATCTGCCGATTGCTGAGCCCCGCCGCGGCAAGCGTCACGATCTGCCGCTGACGCGCCGTCAACTCCCCCAGCGCCAGCCCGGCCAGCGCGGGCGTCCGCGCCCCCTGGCACCGCCGCGCCAGCGCGACCGCCCGGGTCCGCGCCGTCCGGGCCGCGCTCGCGTCCCCGTGCACGCCCGCCGCCTGCGCGTACGCCTCCGCCGCGAACAGCAGGAACCCGCGCTCCTCCAACGCCCGCGCGGCCCGGTCGAGACCGGCCCCGTCCCGCCGGACGAGCGCACGCCCGTGATCGGCGAGCACCCCCACCGCCAGCTCCCCCGCCCGCTCGGGCACCCCGAGCCGTACGGCGTCGTACCGCACATGCGGCCCCTCGTCCCCCAGCGAGACCACCGCGCGCTCGATGTCACCGCGCGCGGCTGCCAGCCACGCCGTGGACCGGCGGCCGGACGCGTGGCGCTCCGCGGTCGCCAGATCGCCCGACTGCGCCGCGGCGAGCGCCAGTTCGGCACGGCAGACCACGTCGTCCGGCGCGTACCGCAGCCCTTGCCGGGCCCAGGCCGCGGCCTCCCGCAGTTCACCGCGCAGCCGCGCGAACCGGGCGCGCACGGCGGCGTATCCGGCGGGTACGGCGATGCCCTCGTCGGTGAGCCACTCCCCCACGGGCGTCGGCAGCGCCCGTACGTCGGCCAGTTCGATGTGCCGCACCAGGGTGGCCGCCTCGGCGGCGAGGGCGGGGCCGCAGCGGCCCGGGGCGCCGGTGAGGCGGCGGGCCCGCAGCGTACCGGCGGAGGCGCGCAGCGTGGGGCCGTGCAGCGGGTGGGCGAGGCGGACGACGGGCTCGGGGGCGTCGTCGATGCGGATCAGCCGGTCGGTCTCAAGGCGTTCGAGGACCCGCAGGTCGAGGCTGTCGAGGGCGAGCGGGAGGGGTTCGGCGAAGGCGAGCCGGTCGAGGGTCTCGCGCTCGTCCGGGTCGGTTCGGTCCAGGACCGGCGCGGTGCGTTCGCGGACGGCGGCGGTGACCGGGACGGGGCCGCGCCAGGCCCGCTCGTCGGTGTCCGGGAGCCGGGTGAACCGTCCGCTCTCGCACACCGCGCCGACCAGGTCGCGCAGCAGCCGCAGGTCGCCGCGGGAGAGGTGGTGCAGCCGGTTCGCGGTGAGCGGCTCCAGGGGGCCGCCCGCGCCCGCCGCCGCGAGCCGGGCGGTCTCGTCGCGGGACAGCGGCTCCAGGGCCAGCCGGGGCAGCAGCTCGCCGGTCCACAGCCGGGAGATCGCGCCGGGGACGGGGGCGCCGTCGGTGGCGACGACCAGGAGACGGGTGCGGCCCTGCACGGCGAGCTGGTGGACCAGGGCGGCCGAGGCGTCGTCGAGCAGGTGGGCGTCGTCGACCACCAGCAGCCTGCGGCCGGAGAGCAGTTGGACCGCGCGGTGCAGGGTGGCCCGCTCGGGCAGCAGGTGCGCGAACGCGGCGAAGGGTATGCCCCGGGTCTCGGGGGTACCGGCGGCGCGGGCCCAGTCGGTGCCCCGTACGGCCTCGGTGACCAGGCGGGACTTGCCGCAGCCCGCGGGGCCCGTGATCACGGTGCCGGGCCGTCCGGCGGCCAGGGAGCGGCGGACGGCCTCGAGTTCGTTCTCCCGGCCGGTGAAGGGCCAGGGCGGTTCAAGGGTGTGCGCGCCGCGCTCGGAGGCGGTGTCCCGGGCGGACGTCAGGTCCCGTGCGAAAGTCATCACGACAACAGGAGTCGGGCTACTCAGTTCTGATACAGGGCGACTTGAGTAGCCCTCGACTCAGGCGTACGGGAGGCGGTCCGGCCACTCTTGGCGCATGACCGGACGCTACTGCTCCCTCGCGCAGGCGTCGGCCCCCGTGTTCGCCCCGGGGCTGACCGCCGAGCGGCTCGGTGCGCTGGTCCACGGTCACCGGATGTGGGTCAACGGCACGGTCCTGCACTACTGCTTCTTCGACCGTGACTCCGACGCGTCCGTGATCGCCGTACCCGGCACCGGGGAGGCCCGGCGGGTGTCGTGGGTCGGCGCCAAGGAGCAGCAGGACGTGGTGCGGGAGTGCTTCGCGGAGTGGCAGAGCCTCGGGGTGGGCCTGTCCTTCGTGGAGGTCGGTGACCGCTCGGAGGCCGAGCTGCGGATCGGGTTCCAGTCCGGCGACGGCTCCTGGTCGACCGTCGGCAAGGACGCGCTGTGGGTCGGGACCGGGGATCGGACGATGAACTTCGGCTGGGACCTGACCGCGCCGGGTGAGCGCGCGACGGCCCTGCACGAGATCGGGCACGCGCTCGGCATGCTGCACGAGCACCAGAGCCCGTTCGCCGGGATCCACTGGGACGACGAGGCCGTGTTCACGGAGCTGGCGGGTCCGCCGAACTTCTGGAGCCGGGAGCGGACGTTCTTCAACATCCTGCGGAAGCTGGAGGCCGACGAGGTCAACGGGTCCGCCTGGGACCCGCTGTCGATCATGGAGTATCCGTTCCCGCCGGGGCTGATCCTGGAGCCGGAGCAGTTCCGTCTCGCGGGGCTGAACCCGCCGGGCACGCTGTCGCCGTCGGACAAGGAGTTCGTGCTCCGCTGGTATCCGCCGCTCGGCGGGCCGCTGCCGCCCGCGCTGGTGCCGTTCCGTTCGGCGCCGCTGCGGCTGGGCGCCGGTGAGCAGGCCGACTTCCTGGTGGAGCCGCCGGAGACCCGTGAGTACACGGTGGGCACCTTCGGCGACGGTGACACGGTGCTGGTGGTCTTCGAGGAGCGGGACGGGGAGCCCCGCTACCTCGCCGGACAGGACGACGGCGGCACCGAACGCAACGCCGCCGTGAGGGCCAGGCTCGTCAAGGGCCGCCGCTACTTCGTCCGTGTGCGCCTGTACTCCAGCTGGGGTTCGGGCGAGACGGCCGTCATGTGCTGGTGACAGCACGGGGCCGCGCCGCACGGGCGCCTGGACCATGGTCCGGCACCGGGGGAGCGGCCGAGACTCGTCTCCTTCGGGGGAGGGAGACGAGTCTCGGCCACGCCATACCGGCCGGGAACGCTTAGACCAGGTCGAACCGGTCCAGGTTCATGACCTTGTCCCAGGCGGCGACGAAGTCGGTCACGAACTTCTCCTTGGCGTCATCGCTCGCGTAGACCTCGGCGAGGGCGCGCAGCTCGGAGTTGGAGCCGAAGACCAGGTCGGCGCGGGTGCCGGTCCACTTGACCTCGCCGGTGGCCGCGTCGCGGCCCTCGAAGGAGGTCTGGTCCTCGGAGGTGCCCTTCCACTGGATGCCCAGGTCGAGCAGGTTGACGAAGAAGTCGTTCGTCAGCTTGCCCGGGGTCTCGGTGAGGACGCCGGTGCGGGAGCCGTCGTAGGTGGCGCCCAGTACCCGCAGGCCACCGACGAGGACGGTCAGCTCGGGGGCGCTCAGGGTGAGCAGGTTGGCGCGGTCGAGCAGCAGGTACTCGGCCGGGAGGCGGTTGCCCTTGCCCTGGTAGTTGCGGAAGCCGTCCGCGGTCGGCTCCAGCGCGGCGAAGGACTCGGCGTCGGTGTGCTCGTCCGTGGCGTCGACGCGGCCCGGGGTGAACGGCACCTCGATGTCGTACCCCGCGTCCTTGGCGGCCTTCTCGACACCGGCGCAGCCGCCGAGGACGATCAGGTCGGCCAGGGACACCTTCTTGGCGCCGCTGTTGAACTCCTGCTGGACGCCCTCGAGGGTACGCAGGACGGTGGCCAGCTCGTCGGGGTTGTTGACCTCCCAGCCGCGCTGCGGCTCCAGGCGGATGCGGGCGCCGTTGGCGCCGCCGCGCTTGTCGCTGCCGCGGAAGGTGGAGGCGGACGCCCAGGCGGTGGTGACCAGCTGGGAGACGGTCAGGCCGGAGTCGAGGAGCCTGGCCTTGAGGGCGGCGATGTCCTCGGCGCCGATGACCTCACCCTCGGCCGCGGGCAGCGGGTCCTGCCAGAGCAGGGTCTCCTCGGGCACCTCCGGGCCGAGGTACTGCGACTTCGGGCCCATGTCGCGGTGGGTGAGCTTGAACCAGGCGCGGGCGAAGGCGTCCGCGAACTGGTCGGGGTTCTCGTAGAAGCGGCGCGAGATCTGCTCGTAGACCGGGTCGAAGCGCAGCGACAGGTCGGTGGTGAGCATCGTCGGGCGGTGCTTCTTCGACGGGTCGTGGGCGTCGGGGACGATCTCCGGGGCGTCCTTGGCGATCCACTGCTTGGCGCCCGCCGGGGACTCGGTCAGCTCGTACTCGTACTCGAAGAGGTTCTTGAAGAAGCCGTTGCTCCACTGGGTGGGCGTGGCGGTCCAGGTGACCTCGAGGCCGGAGGTGATGGTGTCGGCGCCCTTGCCGGTGCCGAAGGTGTTCTTCCAGCCCAGGCCCTGCTCCTCCATGGAGGCGGCCTCGGGGTCGTCGCCGACGTGGTCGGCGGGGCCCGCGCCGTGGGTCTTGCCGAAGGTGTGGCCACCGGCGATGAGGGCGACGGTCTCCTCGTCGTTCATCGCCATGCGGCGGAACGTCTCACGGATGTCGCGGGCCGCGGCGATCGGGTCCGGGTTGCCGTTGGGGCCCTCCGGGTTGACGTAGATGAGGCCCATCTGGACGGCGCCGAGGGGGTTCTCCAGCTCGCGGTCGCCGGAGTAGCGCTGGTCGTCGAGCCAGGTGGTCTCGGGACCCCAGTAGACGTCCTCCTCCGGCTCCCAGACGTCGGCGCGGCCACCGGCGAACCCGAAGGTTTCGAAGCCCATGTTCTCCAGGGCGACGTTGCCGGCGAGGATCATCAGGTCGGCCCAGGAGATGTTCTGGCCGTACTTCTTCTTCACCGGCCACAGCAGACGGCGGGCCTTGTCGAGGTTGGCGTTGTCCGGCCAGCTGTTGAGCGGCGCGAACCGCTGCTGGCCGGCGCCGGCGCCGCCGCGGCCGTCGCTGATGCGGTAGGTGCCCGCGCTGTGCCAGGCCATCCGGATGATGAGCGGGCCGTAGTGGCCGAAGTCGGCGGGCCACCAGTCCTGGGAGGTGGTGAGCACCTCGGCGATGTCCCGCTTCACGGCGGCCAGGTCGAGGGACTTGAACGCCTCGGCGTAGTCGAACTCCTCGCCGAGCGGGTTGGCCACGGCGGGGTTCTTGGCGAGGATCTTCAGGTTGAGCCGCTCAGGCCACCACTGACGGTTTCCGCCGCCCTGAGTCGGGTGCGCGGCGCGTCCGTGCGCGACCGGGCAGCCGCCTGCGCCCTCCGCCTTGGGGTCGGTGACGATGGCATCAGGGTTCTCGGCCATGGGGGTGAATCCTTCCGGACTTGGACTGAACTACGGTGTTCAGGAACTGCGGGTGGTGGAACAGGCGGGGCACAGGCCCCAGTAGATGACCTCGGCCTCGTCGACCGTGAAGCCGTGATCGTCACAAGCGGTCAGACAGGGTGCCTCGCCGACCGCGCAGTCGACATCGGCGACGGCCCCGCACGACCTGCACACCAGGTGGTGGTGGTTGTCCCCGACACGGCCCTCGTAGCGCGCGGGACTGCCGGGCGGCTCGATACGGCGCACCAGCCCCGCCGCGGTGAGCGCGTGCAGGGCGTCGTACACGGCCTGGAGCGAGACCTGGCCGACGCGCTCGCGCACTCCGGCGGCTATGGCCTCGACACCCAGGTGGTCACCGCGGCGGACGGTCTCCAGCAGGGCGACACGCGCGGACGTGACCCGCAGGCCCGCGCCGCGCAGGGCGTCGGCCGGGGTCTGCGGAGTCCGAGGTGCGGTCATGCCGCAGAACCTACCGCCTCAAACACGAATGATTCAAGAAAAGGAATGAGTCCAAGTCTGAAGTTGGTCAGGGACGCGTCAGACATCCGTCCCCGGAGATCTCGTCGAGGGCGTCGCGCAGGGTGCCGCAGCGCCCGGACGACACCCGGCCCGCCGCGTCCGCCAGCGCGAGCGGGAGGCCCGCGCACCGTGCCACCAGCGCGTCGGCGGCCAGCGGCTCCGCCGCCACCGGCGCGGTGCCCAGCCTGCGGGCGAGCAGGGCGCGCGCCTCGGCCGCGGTCAGGGGGGCGAGCGGGACCGACGCGGCGCCGTGCCGGGTGAACAGGCCCAGGAGCGGGGCGCGGCCGGTGACGACGACCATCGAGCCGCCCGTCCCCGGGAGCAGGGGCGCCACCTGTTCCTCGTAGCGGACGTCGTCGACGACGATCAGCAGCCGTCGGCCGTCCGCGAGGGAGCGCACGAGCGCGGCGCGTTCGTCCAGCGGTACCGGCCGGTCGCAGGGGCCGCCCCCGAGGGCACGCACGAGCCAGCCGGTCGCCTCGTCCGCGGTGAGCGTCCGCCGGTCGTCGGAGCCGTGCAGGCTGATCCAGAGCTGGCCGTCGGGGAAGTCGTCCGCCACGCGCCGCGCCCAGTGCCGTACGAGGGAGGTCTTGCCGATGCCGTGGCCCCCGGTGACGACGGCGACCGCGGGACCCGTCGCGCCCGGCCGGGGCAGGAGGGCGTCGAGGCGGGCGACGTCACCGGCCCGGCCGACGAAGCCCGGCACCGCCCCCGGCAGCTGCCGCGGCACCGGGGGCGTCGCCGGGCGCCCGGCCCCCGCCTCCCTCGCGGGGCCGCCGAGCAGTTCCGCGTGGAGCGCGCGCAGCTCCGGGCCGGGCGCGACGCCGAGTTCCCGGACCAGCCGCCGCCGGACCGTCTCGTACGCCTCCAGCGCCTCCGACCGGCGCCGGGCGCTCCGCAGCGCGCGGACGTACTGCGCCCAGAACCGTTCACGGGCCGGGTGCCGTGCGGTCAGCTCGCCGAGGTCCGCCAGCAGCTCCGCGCCCCGGCCGCTCGCCAGCAGCAGGTCGTTGCGCCGCTCGACGGCCTGGAGGCGCTGCTCGTCGAGCCGGTGCCGGTCGGCGGTGAGCGCCTGCGCGTGCACATCGGCGAGGGCGTCGCCCCGCCAGAGCCCGAGGGCGCCTTCGAGGGCGCGCAGTTCCGCCCCGGCGTCGCGCGCCGCGCGGGCGGCTGCCGCCGTCCGCAGTTCCTCCTCGAAGGCGCCGAGGTCGACGTCGTGCGGGGCGATGTCGAGCAGATAGCCGTCGGCGCGGGTGCGGACCAGGCCCCGCGCGCCGAAGGGGGCGAGGACCGACCTCAGCCGGGTGACGGCGAGCTGGGTCGCCCGGCGCGCGTGCGCGGGCGGCTCGAACCCCCACAGGGCGGTGGTCAGTTCCGACGTCGGGACCGTCCGGCCCGCCCGGAGCGACAGCTGCGCCAGCAGGGTGCGCGAGTTCGTCGCCCGGACCGTGCGCGCCTCGTCTCCGACGACCAGGGAAACCGGCCCCAGGATGGCAATTCGCATGGCACCACTGTCGCTTCGCGCTCTTACACTTCGATCTCAGCGCGCTGCGATGTGGGTCGAGGGGTGCGATTCGCCTGTGGACGGACCATGAACGGGAACGAGAAGGAAGCGGGGGCGGCCCCCACCTACGGCGTGCTGGGCCCCCTGCTGGTCCGTGGCGCGGACCGGGCGGTGACGATCGGCTCCCCGAAGTGCCGCGTCGTCATGGCGGCGCTGATCCTCGCCGACGGGGAGTCCGTGCCGTCCACACTGCTCGCCGAGGCCGTCTACGCCGGCCAGGCACCGGCCCGGCCCGTGAACGCCGTCCACCAGCTGGTGCTCCGGCTGCGGCGCGGTCTGGCCGGCGCGGGCCTCGCCGACGCCGTCGCCACCGACGGCGACGGCTACCGGCTCGCCGCCCCGCCCGGCGCCACGGACCTGAGCCGGTGGACGGCGCTCCGACAGCGCGCGGACACCGCCCGCGAGGAAGGCGACCTCACCAGGGAACTCGCGGCGCTGGACGAGGCCTTGGCCGTCTGGCGGGGCGCCCCGCTCGCCGATGTGCCCTCCGACCTGCTGCACCGGCGTCACCTCCCCGTCCTGACCGAGCAGCGGCGCCAGCTGGAGGAGCGCCGCATCGACGTGGCGCTGGCCCTCGGCCGGTACGCGGAGGCCATCGGACCGCTCCTGGAACTGACAGCGCGTCAGCCGCTGCGGGAGAAACCGTGGGCGCAGCTGATGTCGGCGCTGCACGGCTCCGGCAGGCGCACCGAGGCGATCGAGGCGTTCCACCGCGCCCGCGTCCACCTGCGGGAGGAACTCGGTGTCGAGCCCGGCGAGCTGGTGCAGCGCACGCTCCAGGAACTCCTCCAGGAGACCCCGGCCGTCACCGCCGTCACCCAGCGCACCGTGCCCCGGCAGCTGCCCGCCGAGCGGGCCGCGTTCTCGGGCCGGTACGGCGAGACCGCCACCGCCCGGGCGGCCCTCGACGGCGCCGACGGCCACCGGCCCGGTCTGGTCGTCGTCACGGGCATGCCCGGCGTCGGCAAGACCTCCCTGGCCATCCACGTGGCCCGCCGCGTCGTCTCCCGCTACCCCGACGGTCAGCTGTGGGTGAACCTGCGCGGCGCCAGCTCCAGCGTCACCACGCCGCAGCAGGCGCTGACGTCCCTGCTGCGCGCCCTTGGCCACCCCACGATGAGCATCCCCGAGGACCCCGAGGACCAGGTGGGCCTGTTCCGGTCCCTGCTCGACGGACAGCGCGTGCTGATCGTCCTCGACGACGCGCGCAGCGCCGAGCAGGTCCGGCCCCTGCTGCCGGGCGAGCCCGGCTGCGGGGTGCTCGTCACCAGCCGGGCCGACCTGCTCGGGCTGGCCGTGACGGACGGCGCCGTACGGGTGCGGCTGGCCCCGCTGACAGAGGCGGAGGCGCGGGAGATGCTGCGCCGGCGGCTCGGCGAGTCCAAGGTGCTCGCCGACACGGAGGCCACGGCGCGGCTGCTGGAGCGCACCGGCCGGCTGCCGCTGGCCCTGGCGGTCGTCGCGGCCAGGGCGGCGGCCCGTCCCGACGCGCCGCTCGCCGAGCTGGACGCGCAGCTCGCCGCCGCCGGTTCCCGGCTGGACGCCCTGTCCAGCAGCGACGAGCGGACCAACCTGCGCGCCGTGTTCTCCTGGTCCTTCGACGCGCTGTCGAAGGCGGCGGCCGACGTCTTCCAGCTGCTGGGACTGCACCCCACGCACGAGTTGTCCATGGAGGCCGCGGCCAGTCTCGCCGGGCGGCCCGTGGCGGGAGTCGCCGCCGGGGTGGACGAACTGGTGGCCACCAACATCGTGAACCGGGTCTCCGGGGGGCGCCTGGCGCTCCATGAACTGGTCCACGAGTTCGCGGCCGAGCTGGCGGACGCGCGGCTGGGCGCCGGGGAGCGGCACCGGGCCGTGCGGCGGCTGCTCGACCACTACAACCGGACCAGCCACGCCGCTGCCCGGACCGTCGACCCCGCGCGCGTGCCCATCCCCCTGCCCTCCCCCGCCGCGGGCACCGTCGTCACCGCCTTCGCCTCGGCCGCCGACGCGAAGGCGTGGCTCGTGCGGGAACGGGACACCCTGCTGGCGGCCTCGGAGCTGGCCATGGCCCGTGGCCTCGCCCGGCACTGCTGGCAGCTCGGCTGGGGCCTGGCCGACTTCCTGGTCTCCAGCGCGGACTGGCACAGCCTGGAGGTGCTCCTGC
Source organism: Streptomyces sp. B93 (assembly GCF_018070565.1). GTDB lineage: Bacteria > Actinomycetota > Actinomycetes > Streptomycetales > Streptomycetaceae > Streptomyces. The sequence goes on along the minus strand of NZ_JAGPXL010000010.1, from coordinate 143,315 downwards.
GCACCAGCCTCGCGGCCGGTGAGGACGAGACGTACGGGATGTCCTTGGCCCACGCCCACCAACTGCTCGGGCGCGCCCTGCGGCACCTGGACCACCCTTCGGGCGCCGTGCACCACCTGGAGCGGGCCGTGGCGGCGGCCCGGCGCGTCGGGGACACCCTGGCGGAGGCCCGCGCGCTGGGCGGGCTCGGCGCGGTGGCCGAGGACCGCGGCGACTGGCGCAGCGCGCTCGTCCACGACCGGGACGTGCTGCGGCTGGTGCGGGAGCACGGGCTGGGCGCCATCGAGGCGGAGGCGCTGAACCACGTCGGCTGGGACCTGGCCCAGCTGGGGTCCTCCGCGGAGGCGCTGGACTACTGCACCCAGTCGCTGAACCTGGCGAGGGCAAGCGGCGACCAGCGGATCGAGGCCGCGGCCTGGGACAGCCTGGGCCTCGTCCACCGCCTCGAACTCCGCCGCGACCAGGCGCTGGAGGCGTACGGCCACGCCCTGCGCATCCGCCGTGCCCTCGACCACCGGGTGGGCGTCGGCGAGACCCACATCCACCTCGGCGACGCCCACGCCGCCTTCGGCGCCCTCCCCGACGCCACCGCCCACTGGCGCGCGGGCATCGCCGAACTCGACCGGGCGAGCCCGGGCCGGGCCCGACGCGAGCGGGCTCGGCTGGGCCACTTCGACTGACGGTGCTCAGCAGGACGCCAGTCCGCAGGCCAGGGACATCCTCGCCAGCCACTGCGCGAACCCGGGCGCCTCGGAGTCCCAGGTGGCGAGGTAGCCCGCGCCGACGGTCTCGCTGACGCCGCCGCCGAAGTCCCACCGGCTCGGCAGCCCCACCGGCAGGGACACCGACTTCCCCTTCCCGTCGAAGGACTCGGAGAACACCACACCGGGTGCGGCGGCCTCCCAGGCCAGGCCGCCCTGCTCCGCGTACGACTGGTTGGAAGCCCGCACCGAGACTCCGCCTCGGACGGGGAAGCGGGTGACGTCCCCGACGGCGTACTTCCCCCCGCGCCGGAGCAGTTCCGCGTCGGCGCCGACGGGCACGGCGCGGGTGTAGCCGATCCCGTGCGGGTCGACGCCGCCGCACACCTCCATGCCCGCTCCGAAGAGCGACCCCGAGGCACACAGCGAGACGGACCACTCACGCACCCAGCCCGCGGCCTTCTTGAACTCCCAGGGCGCGTTGGACGACTTGCAGTCCTCCGGTGAGCCGCCGAGCACCTGGCACGTCACCGACCACTGCATCTCCCCCTGGGCGGCGAACCGGAACGCGTCCCGGTAGGTGAAGCGGTCCGAGCCCTCGTAGCCCAGCGGCACCAGCGTCCGCTCGATCACGTCCTTCGGGAGCGGCAGCCCCTTGGGGCCGTACGGCACGGCGGTGTCGATCTTCTTCGGATAGACGCGCCGCGCCTTGTTGTCCTCGCGTTGCAGGATCTGCCGGTAGCGGGCGGGACCGAGGTACTTCTTCGCCGCCGCGCCCGGCGCGGTGTAGCGGCCGTCGGCGTCGATGAAGTACTTCAGGCCGTCCGGGTCGGACATGCTGGCCGGGTTGTTGTTCGCGTAGGCGTACCCGTTCATCTGCTGAGGATCCATGGGGTCGATGACCGGGTCGGCGGAGAGGAACCTGCCGAGGCCGGGGTCGTACTCGCGCGCCCCCAGCCGCGTCAGCCCGGTCGCGGTGTTCGTGGTGCCGCCGACGAAGCCGCGGTCGCCGCCGCGCCATCCGGCGGTGCCGGTGCGGGGGTTGCCGAAGAGGTCCAGGCGGCGGACGTCCATGGAGGCGGGGTCGGTCGCCCTGAGGGCGACCTGGGCGGTGCCGTGGTGGTCGGCGTCCAGGTAGAGCAGGCCGTCGGCCCTGGTGCGGGTACCGACGCCGGAGACGTACCGTCGGCCGGTCCTGGCCCCGGTCCCGGTGTCGAGGACGATCTCGCCGTCCCCCACGTACAGCGTCGCCTTGCCGGGGTCCCGGCGCAGCAGCGGGGCGCCCGCGGCGTCGTGGACGTACGACGTCCGCCCGCTGCCGCTGGTGACCCCGGTGAGCTGCCCGGCGTCGTCCCACTCCAGGGTCTGCTGCCCGTCCGGACCGGGCCGGGTGAGGGTGTGTCCGGCGTCGTCGTAGGTGTACGACGCGGTGTCGTCCGTGCCCGTGGTCGCCGAGGTGAGCGTGTGCGGCTGGTCGGCGGACGGCCCCGGCGCCGGGTAGTGGTAGGCCGTCGTGACGTCCGCCGCGCCGCCGAGGCCCTTGTCCGTCTTCCGGGTCCGGTTGCCGGTGAGGTCGTGGGCGAAGGTCTGCCAGTACGGCGCGGGGCCGCCGACGACGCCGGTCGAGGGGGTGTCCGCGCAGCCGCTGACCTGCGTCCAGACCTGGGTGACGCGCCGGAGGTGGTCGTACTCGTAGCACTGGGTGTCGGCGACGGACCCGGCGGCGTGGTCGGTGATGGAGGTGATGTTGCCCGCCGGGTCGTAGGCGTAGTCGGCCTTGCGGGCGGTGGTGCTGCCGTCGACGACCCGGGTGAGCTGCTGCTGGGTGAGACGGCGGGTCGTCGGGTCGTAGGAGAGCCAGCGGGTGACCTGGCGGGAGGTCTGGCCCGGGGCCGGTTTCGGGCCCAGGACGACGCTGGAGGGCTCGCCCAGCTCGGTGTAGGCCGTGGCGTCGACGTAGGTCGTCGCGCCGGTGAGCCGGTGGGGCAGGCCCAGGGGTGTGTAGGTGTGGGTGAGGGTCTCGGCGGCGAGGTCACCGAGCGCGGGCAGGGTCCGGCTGGAGAGGCTGCCGTCCGGCTTGTAGGTGTACGTCGTCGGGTAGTCCCCGGCGAGTTCCTCGATGCCCGTGACGCGCGGGATCGTCACCGTCGTCCTCGACGGCCGTCCGGCGTCGTCGAGTTCGTCGGTCCGCGTGACGTAGGCGTCGCCGTGGTCGTAGCTCGTCGCGGAGGTCAGCACGCCCTTGCCGCCGGGCAGGGTGTCGTACTCCGACTCGGTGAGCAGGGTTCCGGTGGCGGAGCCGAGCCGGGTCTCGATGACGCGGCCGAGGTCGTCGTGGACCCTGGCGACGGTCTTGCCGCGCCCGTCGGTGGTGGTGAGCGGCTGGCCCGCGTCGTCGTAGGTCGTTCTCGTGGTGCCCGCGTCGGGGTCGTGCGCGGAGGTCTTGCGGCCGAGCAGGTCGTAGCCGTAGGTCCACACGTTGCCCGCCGGGTCGGTGACGGTCTTCAGGTGGCCCGCCTTGGTGTAGGTGTAGCGGGTGGTGTCCGCGTCGCCCTCGGCGGTGCGGTCGTGGTACTGGCGGAGCGCGGTGACCCGGCCCCGGGCGTCGGTGACCGTGGTGGTGGCGGTGCCGCCGGGCGGCGGGACGACGGTGACCGAGTCTCCTGTGTGGGTCGTGGTCGTGCGCCACTTCTCCTCGTTGCCCGCCATCTGGAGGGTGGCGGTGACACGTCCGGCACCGTCGAACTCGGTGACGGTCGAGCCGGGCACGGACCCGGCGGGCGGCTGGTAGAAGGACCCGGCGGCGCTCTTGTTGTAGTACGGCTCGTCGGTGCGGACCGTCAGGCCGCGGGAGTCGTAGGTCGTGTTGGTGAGAATCCAGCCGCCCTCGGCCGCGGGGCTGGGAGTCTGGGTCTGCCGCGGTCTGAGCAGGCCGTCGAACAGTTCGTACGACGTCGTGGTGTTGCCGCCCGCGACGAGCCTGTCGGTGCTGACCCAGTTGGGTCCGCCGCTGTCGGTGACGTGGTAGCCGTAGCGCAGGTCGGGGGCCCCGTCCGCGGCCGTGCGGCCGGGGGTGTAGACCGTGCGCAGGCGCCCCAGGGCGTCGTAACCGAGGCTGGTTTTACGGTCGTTGGCGTCGGTGACCGTGGTCGGCAGGCCCCAGGCCGGGTCGAGGGTGGTCGTCTGGGTGTGCTCCAGGGCGTTGGTGACGGTGCTGGCCGTCGTCAGCCCCTTGGTCTGGGTGTACGTGGTCGTCGTACTGCGCTGGAGGGGGTCGGTGGTCTTGAGGGCGCGGCCGTAGCCGTCGTAGGACGTGGTCGTCGCCACGTACCGCGGGGTGGAGCCGGAGTGGCTCTCGGCGCTCTCCGTCCTGGTCGCGAGGCCGCGGGTCGGAGCCGCGTCGTAGGCATGACCGTCGTAGAGGACGCGGGTGTCGGCCAGGACCGCGGGGACGACGGGGTCGCCGGAGTGACAGGCCACGCTCTCCTTGACCACGCGCCGCGGCAGGCTGACGAGGTGGGTGGCGGTGTTCTGGGCGTAGCTGGTGGTGGTGCACTCCTCGTCTCCGGTGACGCCGGTGTCGCCGTGGTCGTCGACGCGGGTGACGTTGCCGTAGTCGTCGTAGGAGGTGTCGACGCGGGTCGTGCGGTCGTCGCCGTCGGCGAGTCTCACGCGTGACACGCTCCGGACGCTCTCCACCTGGTGCGCCCGCAGGGTCGTGCCGAGGACGCCCTGCGTCGCCGTCTGGCGTGACCACGGGGTGCTGATCTCGCCGGACACCTCGGTGGCGGTGTCGCCGAGGTAGGTGATCGACTCCCGTTCGAACCCGGCGTACTGCCGGTGGTCCGGCGTGCTCGTGCCGGTGGAGTCGGTGACAGTGGGTGTCTTGGTGCCGCCCGCGCGGTTGAGGCGGTCGCCGTACATGCCGCGGAAGTACCGGTGGGCGGTCTTCAGCCGCGGATGGTCGAGGTCCTGCCTGGGGTCGCCGGTGCGGACGACGACGCGCTCGTAGCCGCGCCAGTCCTGCCAGCTCCGCCGGGCCGGTTCCACCAGGGGGTTGTCGTCCCAGGCCCAGGCGGCTCCGCCGGTGTACTCGTAGGCGGTCACGGTGGGCGCGGCGCCGGTGAGGTTGTCGATCTCCTGCACCTGGGCGACGACGTACTTGTGGAACCAGTCGTCGACCGGTTCGACGGCGGGCGGCATCGCCCACCGCACCGGGAAGCAGCGCCGGGTGTTGGTCTCCGGTACGGGTCTGGTGCCGGGGGCGCAGTCGACGGGGGCGTAGGTGACACTGATCCGGCCGCCCGACTCGGTGTCGATGGCGGTCATCCGCGGCTTGTTCAGCTTGGGCAGGCCGTCGGAGGCGGAGTTCACGCGGTTCTCGTACATCGTGCCGGTGAAGGTGATCGCGGGCAGCGGCACCTCGGTGGTCCTGCCGAGGCCGGTCCGCTTGACCTTGTTGAGCCACAGGCCCGCGTTGGTGCCGTCGCCGGGGCTGGGCCAGGTGTGCGTCAGCTCCCACCGGTCGACCGAGCGGTAGCCGCCGTCGGCGCCCAGCACCTGGGTGGTGATCCTGGCGAGGCGTTGTGTCGTCCAGAACGACGGGGTGCGCTGGGCGTCCGAGCAGGCCGCGCCCGCGCAGTCGAGGTCCCAGGGCACGTCGGGCCAGGTGGTGGCGGTGTGCTGGGCGCAGTCCGTGCCGCTGACGCAGCGGTCGGCGGGCGTGAGGACCACCTTCGCCGGGACCTGGGAGTAGTCCTGGCCGGTGCGGGTGCCGTAGTGGATCTCGCTGAGGACGCCGCCGCGGGTGTAGGAGGCGGTGGACTTCCCGAGGTTCTGACCGTACTTGCCGGTCTCCGGGGCGTAGAAGTAGCTCATCGAGTTGCCGTGGACGTCCACGACGTAGTCGAGGTTCCAGCGGTACGCCCGGACGCAGGCCGACTCGGCGAAGGTCGCGGCGTGGCAGGGCTCGTCCGTGTCGTTGCCGTACACCGGCGCCGTCCAGGCGGACCTCGTCGTGGCATCGCCGTTCGTCCAGCCGGGCAGCCGGTTGAGGCCGTAGTAGTACCGGGTGCCGTCGGTGGCGGTGAGGATCCAGTACTGGCCGTCCTTGTCGCCGTTGACGCCGTCCGTCCTGCGCTCGATCCGGGTGCCGTCGTCGGACTCGGGCCGCCACCGGCCGTCGCCGCCCTTGACGAGCTTGCCGCTGAGGGCCTGCGAGGCGACCGTCGCGTTGTCGGTCTCCCAGCACAGGTCACCGGTCTTCGTCTGGCCGTTGTTGCCGCCGAGGTCGTCGGCGCAGGGCTTGTACGCGCGTTCGATGTAGCCCGGCCAGAGGTCCCAGCCCTCCCCGACCCAGGACGGCTGGCTGTTCTGGGCCACCACGCGTCCGTCGACGGACTGCGAGGAGTACGACAGTGCCAGGGCGGGCGCGAGTCCGCCGGGGACCGGCGGGACCCTGAGGTCGTACCGCCAGGAGAACCCGCCGCCGCTGAGGTCGGTCTGCCAACTGCCGCTCGGGGCGAGCGAGGTCGCCGCGTAGTCCCCCGTCGGGCCGCCGGTGTCGGCGGTGACCGCGAACGTCGTGGCCCGGGCCAGGTCGACCTCCGCGGTCACCGCCCTGGCCCGCACGTCGTTGCGGGCGCTGAGGACCGCCGTGCCGGGTCCCGACAGGGGGGTCAGGGTGAGCCGGTCGGCCCAGTTGCCGCCGTGCGCGTCCTGGAAGCCGGAGTAGTCGACGACGAGCCGGACCCTGGCCTGTCCGGCGTCCGGGGCCCGGTCGGCGGGGGTGACGGACAGGGCGACGCCGTCGGTGCCCTTCTCCAACGCCCTTGACCGGGGCAGCACTTCGACCCGGACCTTCCGCGGCGCGCCGCGGCTGCCCGGCCCGACCCGCACCGGCAGCGCGGCGGCGTCGGTGAGGGTGCGGGCGGGCAGGTCGACGGTCGCCGCCGCGGGCGTCGGCCAGGTCGTCGCCGCCCGTCGGGGTGCGCCCGTCGGCATCCCGGCCGGGGCGGGGGCGTCGGGCCGGACCACCTTGACGGGCACGGACCGTACCGGCTCCGGCTTCTCGAAGACCGGTTGCCGGGACGACGCCACCGGGGACGCGGCGGCACCGTCGATGGTCGTCAGCAGGGACGCGGTCAGGGTGCCCGCGGCGACCACGGTGACGATGTGGGTGAGCTTCATGGCGTCCCTCCTCAGACCTGGGTCTTCAGATAGCCGAGTACGCGGTCCAGACGTGCGCCGGGTCCGCAGTCGGGGTCGGCGGGCGCGTCCGGGACGACCAGTACGGAGTTGTCGAACCGTTCACCGGACTGCGCGACACAGCGGTAGAGCTGCTTCGCGGGGCCGTCGGGCGGTGGGGCGTCCCAGACGAAGCCGAGGGTCTGCACCGCCTCCTGCCCCTCGCAGTCCGCCTCGACGGAGCTGAACAGGTCCCCGGCGGCGGTGTCCCGGCAGGTCCTGAGCGCGGTGGTGAGGTCGGCGATGTACCAGTCGCTCGACGACATGATCCCGAGGCTCCACTCCGCGTGGTACTGGGCGGGCACGCGGAACGGTGAGGAGGTGTGGTCATGGGGCGCCCCGCTGTTGACGTAGCGGATCAGATGGCGGCCCCGCTGGGTCCAGCCGAGCTGGAACTCGGTGGTCTGGCCCTCGCAGTCGGCGCTGGCCGAGGCGAAGTGGCCCTGGCCGGGCACGTTGCAGCGGTAGACGGGGATGGCCGACCGGTCGGGGGCGTCGGTCCAGAAGCCGCCGATGACGCCGAGGCGGGTGTAGCCCTCGCAGTCGGCGGCCGGGCTCAGGAAGTAGTCGCCCGGACCGGTCCGGCAGGAGTAGATCGTCCGGGTGCCCTCCGTGCCCTCCGGCAGCGGGAACCCGAGCGGGTGCTCCAGCTGGGCCGCCGGGTGCACCGGGCCGGTGGTCACCACGTGGTCACCGGCGACGTTGAACCGGGTGAGCTGCCCGACGTGCAGCGGGTCGGCCGAGGGGGCCGGGTCCACCAGGGTGTCGAGGACCTGGTCGCCGGTGCGGGCCCCCGCCCAGACGCGGACCTCGTCCACCGCTCCGTGCAGCGGCGTGGCGGTCGAGCCCACCCGCAGCTTGCCGCCCGCGTGCCAGGGGGTGGCGGCCGCCTCGCCCTGGAGCTGCCCGTCGACGTAGAGCCGTAGCACGCCCGCGGCCTGGTCGTGTACGCCGGTCAGCAGGGCCCAGGTGTTCGCGACCGCCGCCTTCGAGGAGGTCACGGTGACCTCGGCGGCGCCCGCGGTGTCGGTCTTGGCGCTGGTGAACTGCCAGCGTTTCAGGGTGCCGTTGTAGCGCAGCTGGAAGGAGCCGGCGTTGCTGCCGCGCTGCTCCATGACCGTCTGGTGCGCGGTGCCGGGGTCCTGCCAGCAGTCGTCGTCGGGGTCGGCGCAGACGGAGTCCAGCTTCACCCAGGTGTTGACGGTGTAGCTGGAGTCGGTGCGCAGCTGGGACGTCGAGGTGGCGGTGCCCGCGTCGAGGTGCAGCGCCGTGCCCAGGTCCGCGGCCTCGTCGTCGTGCTTGCCGCGCACCCAGGAGGTGGTGCCCGCCAGGGTCAGGTCGCGGTAGTACCCGGAGATGTCGCCCGCGGTGGTGCCCTCCCCGTCATCGAAGGGGACGCGCAGCTCCAGGGTCGCCGGGTCGACCACGGCGAGGTCGTGGATGTCACCGGCGGACAGGATCCGGTCGTACACGCGGACCTCGTCGACGGTGCCGCGGAACTTGTTGATGTAGCCGCCCGCGTGCTGGTTGCGGCCCAGTTGGAGCGGCCCGGTCGCGTCCCACGCGGTGGTGAAGGCGGCCGTGCCCTGGTCGCGTCCGTCGACGTACAGCCGGATGGTCCTGGTGTCGGCGTTGTAGACGCCGGTCAGGTGCGTCCAGCGCCCGGCCACGGCCGGGGTGCGGGCGACGACCCTCGTGGCGGTGCTCGACGTGGGTGTGTCCCGGATGCCGAACGACCAGCTCCTGGCGGCGGCGTGGTAGGCGAGCGCGTAGCCGGAGTGGGTGGCGCCGTTCTGGGTGAGGACGACGCCCGGGTTGTCGTCGGCGGCCGTGAGCCTGGCCCACGCCGACACGGTGAAGGACCGGTTGGTGTGCACCGGGGCGGTACTGCCCAGCGCCACCCCGTCGGCGCCGGTGAACAGCAGTCCGCTGCGGGTCCGGCCGGTCGTCCACGGGGTGACCGTCGGGTCCACGACGCCGTCGCGGTGACCGGCCGTGGCGTCGGGGGCGGACTTCTCGGTCAGCCCGTCCAGGTGCCAGTAGCCGGCCGGCCCGGCACCTGCGCCCACCTTGAGCCAGTAGACCTCCGGCTGGACGCTCTTGTTGCCCGCCTTGTCGACCGCCCACACCTGCAAGCGGTTGGTGCCCTGCGCGGGCGGGGTGATCCGGGCGTTCGCGGCGACGCCGGCCGTGGCCGCGACCGTGCCCTGCTCGATGGTCCCGCCGCCCTCGATGGTGTAGCGGAACGAGGTGACGTCGGCGTCGCCCGCGATCCGGAACGCACCGGCCCGCCCGGCCCCGCCGCTGTGACCGCACCCGTCCTCGGTGGCGTCGTCCGGGAACAGGCACTCCGGGTAGAGGCCGTCCGCGGAGGTGACGGCCGGGGTGCCGGGCAGGGTCCGGTCGATGGTGACCTCGCACCAGGGGCTGACGGGCCCGTCCTCGACGAAGTCGTTGCCGACCACCCGCCACATGTACGTGTGCCCGTCGAGGACGTGCTGCGCCGGGACGTCGACGAGGAACGGCGACCCGGACGCCGCGGTGCTGGCGAAGGCGTACCAGAGCCGTGAACCGGCGTTGAGTTCACGCCACTCGTACCAGGCGCGTACGTTGCCCCCGTCGGGGTCGGAGATACGCGAGCCCAGCCTGACGCCGCGCGGGGCGCCACTGGTCTGGGTCGGGTTCACGGACGGCCTGGCGGAGCCGGACGCACACGGGACACCTGCCTCGTTGGAGAGGCTGTAGGGCGCGTTGGGCTTGGTGTTGTACGTGACGCTGAGGGTGGGGTTCCTGGCGAACTTCTTCCAGGCGAGCGGGTCCGCCTCGTAGTTCCCGGTGCTGATCCGCGGGGCGCGCAGCACGATCGTCGTGTCCGCGTCGGCCCGGCGGACGCCGCCGCTGTCGGCCGGGAAGGCGGCCAGCGCGTTCCAGCCGACCCAGGCGTCCGGGCAGTTGGCGCTGTATCCGTGGGCGACCGTCCTGCTGCCGAGGCTGGTCAGCTCACGGGGCTGCCGGTTCCATGTCGTGGGCGACGGCAGTGCCTCGGTGGCCTTCGCCTCCACGGGTCTGGCCGTGCAGGAGGGCGCCCAGGTCTCCAGGGCGTTGAACTCGGCGCCGAGGATGCGCTTGCCGACGAGCGAGGCGGTGTTCCACTGGAAGTACGACCGGTGCACGTCCGCCCCGTTGCACCCTGCCCAGCCCGCGCAGGTGCCGACCTTGGCGACGCCGTCGGCCCCGCCCTGCCAGTACTGCTGGTCCGGGTACCCGGAGGCGACCATGGAGAGTCCGTACAGTCCCGGACTGACGTCGGGATCGATGGACACGGGATAGGCGGTGTCGGCACCGCTGAGCAACCGCCGGTCGGGCCGGAGCACCATCTCACGCCCGGAGACGCTGACGTCGACCGCGGCGGTACGCGCCTCGTCCCCCCTGGCCGAGTCCCACATGGTGGCCGGTGGCGCCGCGAAGGCCAGGGCTCCATCGGGCGTACGCGCCTCGACAACGCCGGACTCCTTCACTTCGAGGGTCCCGCCGCTGACCCGAAGCGGAAACCGAAGCGTCCGCAACGCATCCTGCCTCGCCGCTTCTCTGGACCGCACGACGAGCCGCTGGGCGTACCCCACCTCGGAGACGACGAACTCAAGGTCGACGCCGGGCAGGACGTCCCGGTAGAGGGCCTTGTTGCCGTCCAGCTCGGGCCTGGGCAACTCCCCCGGCCAGTCCACCTCGACGGCCGTCCCCAGACGCGCGTACCGCGCCATGGCCTTCTCCGACCCCCCGCCGGAGAAGGCCATCCGTACGCCCACCGCCTTCGGCGCCACGGTGCCGTCGCCCCGCCGGACCAGCGTGGTGTCGGGCTTGGTCCACCCACCGGCCGACGTGCGCACGCGGATCGGCAGCACGCTGAACTCGGACGTCATCGTGCCGTCCGGATTGGCGTACACGGTCTCGGTCTCGCCCAACGCCTCCGCGACGACCTGCCGCTCGCCGGTCTCGCGGGCCTGCGCGCCGGCCCAGGCGGCGCTGCCGCGCGGAGGCCCCTCGCCCACGGAGACCGCGTCGGCACGGTCACCGGACTTCGCCCCCGCCCCCGGCCCCGGCCCCGGCCCCGGCAAGGGCACCGCCTCCGCCCCCACGCCCATCAGCGCCGCCACGAGCACCAGCCCCAGCAGCCCCCGCGCACGTCTTCGCATGACGTCTCCTCCCCAAACCACCACCGACGCCCCCACGGCACCGGGGTGACCCCGTCTCCGGTCGGAGAGCAGATCCTCGCGGACGGCGACTTCAAACCGGCTTCAGGTGCGGCCTGCTTCCGCCGCGCCGGGGGTTTGGCAGGGCTCCAGGAACACCGCCGACGGGCATGGGCTACGTCATCGCCGCCGCGCGCTCGCGGTCACCGCTCCGCGCGGCCGACGTCGCGGTGCTCGTCGTCAGCGCACCCCACGGGGCGGAGTCATCCTGAGCCGATGTCCCGGACCTGCACCAGGCCCCGGTGGCGGCGGCGCAGTTCGCGTTCCAGGCGCTGGTGCAGGGTGAGCCAGGCGGCGGGGCAGCCGTGGCAGGTGCCGCCGAGGCGGACGGTGACGACGCCGCCGGACACGCCGACCAGGTCGATGGTGCCGCCGTGCGACCGGGCGAAGTCTCCCACGGCCCCGGCGAGGACATCGTGTGCCGCGACGCGCAGCAGGGCGTCGTCATGGCAGCGGTCGGTGTCGGGTGCCGGAATCCACCCGGCGGGGTCGGTCAGGGCGGCGTGCAGTGCGGTGCGGACCGGGGCCGCGTCCGTGGCCCAACTGCGGTCCGCGCCCAGGCGGGTGACGACCGCCGCGGGTTCCAGTGTGATCTGGGCGAGGGTGCCCTCGGCGAGCAGCGCGGCCAGCGGTGCGGGGACCCCGGCCGGTGCGCCGGTGCAGGGGAGGACCCCTGCGGGGACGATCCAGCGCAGGCTGTCGGGCTCGTCGGGGATCCGCTGGGGGTGGAGGGGGATCACCTGGGTCTCCTCACCCGCCCAGCAGGACGGTGACCGTCCGGGCCAGGTACGCCATCAGCCAGGCCAGCGCCGTCAGGTAGGTGAGGGCGGTGATCGGCCATCGCCAGGTCCCGGTCTCCCGGCGCAGGACCGCCACGGTGGCCATGCACTGGAGCGCGTAGACGAAGTAGACCAGCAGCGCGGCGATGGTGGGCGCGGTGAACACCGGTTCCCCGGCGCGCGGCCCGTCGGCGTAGGTCATGCTCCGCAGCGCCCGCGCCGGATCCTCGGGGTCCTCGGCCGCCGCGACCTGCCCGAGGGTGGCGACGAAGGTCTCCCGGGCGCCCTGGGCGGACAGCACGCCGATGTTGATGCGCCAGTCGAAGCCGAGCGGCTCGAAGACGGGGGCGACAAAGCGGCCCAGACCTGCGGCGTAGCTGTGGTCGACGGTGTAGGCGGACACGGCGACGGGGTCGCCGGTGTCGACGCCCGCGGCGCGGAGCTGCGCGGCCGAGTGCAGCGGCAGGTTCAGCAGCAGCCACAGGACGACGGTGGTGGCCACGATGACGGTCGTGCACTTGCGCAGGAAGGCGCGTGCGGAGGACCAGACCGCCACCAGCACCGCGCGGGGGGCGGGCAGCCGGTAGGGGGGCATCTCCATGTAGAACGGCACCGTCTGGCCGCGTCGGTCGCCGAGCCTCTTGAATACCCAGGCGGCCAGCAGCGCGGAGACGGCGCCCAGCAGGTACAGGCCGAACATGACCAGGCCCTGGGCGCCGAACGGGCCGACCCGGTGGGACGGGTCGACCAGCAGACCGATGAGCAGGACGTAGACCGGCAGCCGCGCCGAGCAGGTCATCAGCGGGGCGGCCATCATGGTGGCCAGGCGGTCCTTGGCCGAGGGCAGGGTACGGGTGGCCATGATGCCGGGAATCGCGCAGGCGAACGACGACAGCAGCGCCACGAAGGCCCGCCCCTCCAGCCCGAAGCGGCCCATCACCCGGTCCATCAGGAACGCCGCCCGCGCCAGGTATCCGACGCCCTCCAGCAGTGCGAGCAGCAGGAACAGGAGCACGATCTGCGGGACGAAGACCACGACCCCGCCGACGCCACCGATCAGGGCGTCGCCCAACAGCCCGGCCAGCCACGCGGGGCCGACATGGTCGGCGACCAGGCCCGACAGCCGTGCGAAGACCGCCTCGACACCGTCCTGGAGCGGGGCCGCCACGGTGAAGACGGTCTGGAAGAACAGCACCATCACCGCGAAGAACGCCACCGTTCCCCACACCGGATGCAGCAGCACCGCGTCGACACGCCGGGTGGCGCTGTGCCGTTCGGGGGCCCGGTAGTCGGCGAAGGCCAGCACCGACGTCGCCCAGGCGTCACGCTCGCCCGGGTCGGTGGGCGGCGCCACGACCGGCTCCGACCAGGCGTGCCACTGGGTGAGCCGCTCGCGCAGTCGCTCGATGCCGTATCCCCGGTGGCCGACCACCGCCAGGGTCGGCACGCCCAGCGCCCGGCTCAGCGCGTCCACGTCCAGGCGGCCCTGACGGCGGGCCAGTTCGTCGGCGAACGTCACCACCACACAGGTCGGCAGCCCGCGGGCCAGGACCTGCGCGACGAATGCGAGTGACCTCCGCAGTGTGGTGGCGTCCACCACGACCAGTACGGCGTCCGGCCGCCGGGTGCCCTCCAGTCGGCCCTCCAGCACATCGACCGTGATGGCCTCGTCCGGGCTGACCGGCTCCAGGCCATAGGTGCCCGGCAGATCCTCGACGAGGTATCTGCGCCCGCCCGTCCGGCAGACACCGACGAACCGGGACACGGTCACCCCGGGGTAGTTCCCGGTCTTGGCGCGCAGACCCGTCAGACCGTTGAAGACGCTGGTCTTGCCCGCGTTGGGACTGCCGACGAGGGCGATCCGCGGTGCCTCCGCCAGTGTGGTCCCGGGATCCGAGGGAGCGTCGTGGCAGCCCTCGCTCACCGCTCCACCTCCTCGACGCGCACGCGGGCGGACTGCGACCGACGCAGGCACACCTCGTAGTCCTGGACGCGGTAGAGGACCGGGTCGCGCAGCGGCGCCCGGCGCACCACCTCCACCACCGCACCCGGAACGAACCCGAGATCGGCCAGCCGGCGGGCCACAGCCGGCGCCTCGCCGACCATGACCTCCGTCACCGTGGCGCGTGCCCCGGGCGGCAGGTCGGCCAGGAGACACGGGCCGCCTCCGACGACGGTGGCCGTCCGGGCACGGGCCTCTTCACATTTCCGATCAACGCTGCTCATCCGCCTCTCCCACGCCCCACGCGGGCTAGATCCCGCAGGGAACACAAGCGAGGCTAGCCTTGCCTTGCTTCCCTGGCATGGGCGGCTCGGCCCAGGAGCCGGGGCCCGTCAGCCCTCGACCTCAGGGCCGACGGGCCCTGGCGGAACCAGCCTCCGCGCCCTCCCGCCCGGACTCAAGGCCCGCTCGAAGCGGCATCCACAGGGGGCTCACGGGCCTGCCGGGCCATGCACGCCCCCTTGTCTTCAGGTGCATGTCAAGAGAAAGTCTCTCCAGCGCCACGCTACGCGCATAGCGTCGCCTCCGCTCAGGAGACAACTCCCGGCACCCGTAGGGCAGTTGCCTTCCCCGGCCACGCACCGAGACCCGGTGCGCCCACGTGAGGAGTCCCATGCCCCGTATCGCTGTCAAGGGTCTGGTCGCCGCCGCCGTCACCACGGCGACCATCTTCGCCACCGCCTCGTCCGCCACGGCCGTCCCCGCCGACAAGAGCCAGGTCCTCGCCAGTTGGACCCAGACCAGCGCCACGAGCTACAACGCCTGGGCCTCGGCCGAGGCCAACCGCTCCGCATGGTCGGCGTACGCCTTCAACTGGTCGACCGACTACTGCAGTTCCTCCCCCGACAACCCCTTCGGCTTCCCCTTCCAGAAGTCGTGCCAGCGCCATGACTTCGGCTACCGCAACTACAAGGAGATGGGCACCTTCTCCGCCAACAAGTCCCGGCTCGACAGCGCGTTCTACGAGGACCTCAAGCGCGTGTGCTCCCGCTACTCCGGCGCCACCCTGACCTCGTGCAACAGCACGGCCTGGACGTACTACCAGGCCGTACGCGCCTTCGGCTGACGCAGGGCGCCACCGCGCAAGGCCCATCACCCCCCTCAGGCCGACACCCAACCCCCCACCCTCGCCCCCATCCCTCCCCCCACCGTCACCTGGAGGCCCGTTGAGTCACGGCCCGTCACGCCGCGCCGCGCTGCTCGCCGCAACCGGCTGCGCACTCGTCCTGCCCGTCGTACGCCCCGGCACCGCTCACGCCGCCGACACCGTCCCCACTCCGACGCGCGAGCTGCCCCCGGCCACCCACTCCCGGCACCCCGCCGCCCAGTACGCCCCCGAAGCGGCCCGCAGTGCGTACGCGGAGCCCCTCAACGCCACGGTCGACTGCGCCGTGGGCCGGAGGGAACGCGACTGATGGCCACCTTCGTGACCCGCGCCCAGTGGGGCGCCCGCGCACCGCGAGAGGTGAGCAACAACATCACCCCCGCGCAGGGCGGTGTCGTCGTGCACCACGTCGACGCGGTCCGGGTCGCCCGGACGAACCACGCGGACTGCGCCGCCCAGGTGCGCGGCATCCAGAACCACCACATGGACACCAGAGGCTGGGCCGACATCGCCTACAGCCACCTCGCCTGCGTGCACGGTT
Organism: Streptomyces sp. B93; assembly: GCF_018070565.1. GTDB lineage: Bacteria > Actinomycetota > Actinomycetes > Streptomycetales > Streptomycetaceae > Streptomyces. The sequence continues at coordinate 127,691 of NZ_JAGPXL010000010.1, read as the reverse complement.
ACCTCTTCGAAGGGCGGGGCGAGCACGTACGGACCGCCGCGCAGGGCACCACCCAGGGCAACGACGACTGGTACGCGGTGTGCGCGCTCACCGGCGGCACCTCCGGCAACTACGACACCGTCACCGCGCAGCTCGTCGACGCCATCCGGTACGGCGTCAACCGGCTGCGGGTGTCGGGCGGCGCGGCCCGCGCCATCACCGGGCACCGCGACCACCATGCGACGGAGTGCCCCGGCGCCCTCTACACGCGGGTGCTCAGCGGCGAGGTGAACCCCGGCGGCGGACCGCTGCCGTATCCCGGGGTGAGCTTCCGGCAGCCCCCGACGTTCGTGCACGCGAGCGTGGCGACCTGGCAGTACCGGATGAACACCCGGTTCGGGTACGCGCTCTCGGTGGACGGCCAGTACGGCCCCGGCTCCGACGCCGCGTGCCGTCGCTTCCAGACCGACCGGGGCCTGACGGTGGACGGCGTCGTCGGCCCCAACACCTGGGCCGCCACCTTCGCCTGACCGACGTGGCGCACCCGATACAAGAATGGCCAAGGGCCGGTTTCGGATGCCTCCGAAACCGGCCCTGACCTGCGACTGTCTCCAGTCGGGACGACAGGATTTGAACCTGCGACCCCTTGACCCCCAGTCAAGTGCGCTACCAAGCTGCGCCACGTCCCGGTGTGCGCGTCCCGCGGTGGACCGCGTGATCGTGCAGGTCAACCCTACCCCATGCGCGGGACGGTCCCGGACGGAACGGGGCGGGGCCGGGGGCGCCCGGGTGGTTACTGGCCTTCCTCGCCCGTCGCCGTGTACGCCGCCGTGGTGCGGGCCGCCGCCGCGCGGGCGGACTGCTCGTCCTCGCCGCTGTCGATGCTCGCCGCGCACCACGCCTCGCTGGCCTCGGTCATGAAGCGGCGGCCCTCCTCGGAGGCGACCCAGGCCATGGCCTCGTCGGGGGTGACGGAGGCGCCGGTGGAGAGGTGGAGGGCGAGGCCCATGACCATGGAGTCCCAGCCGACGCCGACCGCGCCGGGGCCGAACTCGGCCCACCGCTCGTCGTCGACATGGGCGATGTGCTCCAGCTCGAAGCGGGTGCGCTCCTCCCCCTCGGCGGTCAGGCGCAGCTCGATCCAGCTGATGTCGCCGCCGTACTCCCAGGTGGCCGCGAAGCTCTTGGGCGGGTCGCAGCGCTCGATGATGCCGCCCGCGTTGCCCTCCAGCTGGTAGCGGCCGCCGAGCGCCAGGTCGCCGGAGACCGGCAGGAACCAGCGGGGGATGCGCTCGGCGTTGGTGCAGGCGTCCCAGACGTCGTCGAGCGGGGCGTCGTAGGTCTGGCCGATGGTGATCACACGGGCCTCGCCCGCCTCCAGGACCCGCTTGCCGACCTTGCGGCGTACGGCGCTGATCTGGTGGGTGACGTCGATCTTCACGGGGTGCTCCTCGGGGGGTGGTCGGTGTCCTCGGCGGCGGCGCGCAGACGGCGCTCGCGCTTGCCACGGGCCAGTTCGGTGGCCAGGGCGTCCAGGTGCGGGGTCCAGAAGCGGCGGAACCGGTCCAGCCAGGCGTCCACGTCCCGCAGCGGTTCGGAGTTGACCGCGTACAGGCGCCGGGTGCCCTCCGGGCGTACCGTCGCGAAACCGTTCTCCCGCAGCACCTTCAGGTGCTGCGAGACCCCGGGCTGGGATATCCCGAACTCCTGCCGGATGACCTCGCTGACCGCCCCGGACGTCATCTCGCCGTCGGCCAGCAGCTCCAGGATGCGGCGGCGCACGGGGTCGCCCAGCACATCGAAGGCGTGCATGGGGAGAGAGTATCAGCTCGCACTTATATAAGTGGGCAGTGATTCTGGATGTAAGACTTCCGTCATCCGGGAACCGTCGCGCCCGGCGCTCCCGCGCCGCTTCAATGGATCTTCCGGAGGACGTGAGTGGAGGAGACGGGGATGGGGCGCGTGCGCGGGATGCTGACCCGGCCGGTGGTCGTGGGGGTGCTGGTGGTGGCGGTGGCGCTGGTGGGCGTCGGGCTGTACTGGTTCCAGCCGTGGAAGCTGTGGCAGGACGAGACGGTGGAGGAGGCGCTGCCGGAGGTGACGACGGCGCCCACCGCGACCGTTCCGCCGGAGACGCCTCAGGCGGAGGCATCCGGGCCCGCTGAGAGCGCCGAGCCCACCGAGCCCGCCGGGCCGGTCGTCGTCGCCAGCGGCGAACTGATCAGCCATGAGCACGCCACGTCCGGCACCGTGCGGCTGCTCCGGCTCACCGACGGCTCGCACGTCGTACGGCTGGAGGACCTGGACACCAGCAACGGCCCGGACCTGCGGGTGTGGCTCACCGACGCGCCGGTCAAGGAGGGGGTAGACGGCTGGCGCGTCTTCGACGACGGGAAGTACGAGAGCCTCGGCAAGCTCAAGGGCAACAAGGGCAGCCAGAACTACCCGCTGCCGGCCGGGGTCGACCCGGCCGACTTCAGCAGCGTCAGCATCTGGTGCGACCGGTTCGACGTGTCCTTCGGGGCGGCGGAACTGGCGCGCGCCTGACCGCCGTACAGGCAACGCCAGGCGGCTGCCGGGGACCTTGCTGAAAGCCCGGGATGCAAGCAGTAGTTGCGCGAGAACACGCAGATCGCGAGGTGTTCAGGCGCCGCCGAGGACCGCCCCGGCGATGTGCTCGGCGATCGCCATGGACGCCGTCGCGGCCGGGGACGGGGCGTTGCGCACGGCGGTGACGCGGCCCATCCGGTGGATGCGGAAGTCGTCCACGAGGGTGCCGTCGCGGTCCAGTGCCTGGGCGCGTACGCCCGCGCCGCCGCGGACCACGTCGGCGACGCCGACGCCGGGGACGTAGAGGGCCGCGTCCTTCATGAAGGCCTTGCGGGACAGCGAGCCGCGGTACTCCCTGATGCCGGTGCGCCAGTGCTGGGCGGCCATCCGCCAGGAGCCGGGATAGGCGGCGAGGCCGAGCAGGTCCCGCGGGGAGACCTTGGCGAGGCGGTAGCCCTCCCGGGCGAGCGCCAGTACGGCGTTCGGGCCGACCTCGACCGAGCCGTCGACGCGCGGGGTGAAGTGCACCCCGAGGAACGGGTAGCGCGGGTCGGGCACCGGGTAGATCAGGCCGTTGACCAGGTGGGTCCGGTCCGGTCTGAGGAGCATGTACTCGCCGCGGAACGGCATGATCCGGGGCTCGGCCTTGTCCTGCGCGAGCCGGGCGACGGTGTCGGAGTGCAGGCCGGCGCAGAGGATCAGCCGGTTCACCGTGAGGCGGTCCTGCCCGGAGGCGACCTCGACGCCGCCGGGGACGCTGCTGACCGACGTGACGGGGAAACCGAGCCGGACCTCGCCGCCGGACGCCTCGATGTCCCGGGCGAACTCCCGCGCGATCGCCCGGTAGTCGGTGATCGCGGTGCGCGGCGAGTGCAGCGCGGCGAGGCCGCCCGCGTGCGGCTCCAGCTCCCCGATCTCCTCGCGGGAGACCCTGCGCAGATCGGGGACGTGGTTGTTCCGGGCCCGCTCGTAGAGGTTCTCCATGCGGCCCAGTTCGTCGTCGCGGACCGCCATGACGAGCTTGCCGATCTCCCGGTACGGCAGCTTCCGCTCCTGGCAGTACTCCTTCAGCAGGGAGACTCCCCGCACGCACAGCTCGGCCTTCAGGCTGCCGGGCGTGTAGTAGATCCCGGCGTGCACGACACCGGAGTTGTGGCCGGTCTGGTGGACGGCGGCCGCGGCCTCCTTCTCCAGCACCACGACCCGCGTGCCGGGGCGGCTCAGGGCGATCTCGCGGCCGGTCGCCAGTCCGACGATCCCGGCGCCCACGATGCCGATCGTCTCGTCAGCCATCGGTGTCCTCCTTGTCCTCGATGACCACTTCACCCCCCGAAGTGAATCGCGACCGTCCTGACGCGGGTAGAGAAGCGCAGGACTTCCTCGCCCTGCTCCTTGTAGGCGGTGCCGGAGTCGCGGAGGCCGCGCCGAAGGGCAGGTGGACGTCCCAGCCGGTGGTCGTGGTGTTGACGACGGCCTGGCCGCACTCGGCCTCGTCCGCGAAACGGTACGCGTGCTCCAGGGGGCGGGTGAAGACGGCGGCGGCCAGGCCGAAGCCGGAGGTCCAGCCGACCGCGGTGGCCCGGTCGGCGGGCGGGGTGGCGATGGAGACGGTCGCGTAGATCACGGTCTGGGCGCTGTTGAGGAAGACGCCGGTGAGGAAGACGACCACGAAGGTCAGCGCCAGCGGCATGTGGACGCTGAGCGGGAAGACCCCGGCGGCGGTCAGCGCGAACCAGATGGAGGAGATGCGCGGGGCGCCGAAGCGGTCGGCGGCGGGCCTGCCGGTGGGGGCGGCGGGTGCCTCGACGCCGTAGCGGGCGGCCAGTTGGGCGGCCTCCTCGGTGCGACCCTTGGCGGCGAGGAGGCTGAGGGACTCGGGCAGGAACTTCAGCAGGACGCCCGCGAACAGCAGCGGCAGGACGCAGATCCAGAAGGCGGCGCGCCAGCCGAGCGGCTCGACGACCCACAGGGCGACATGGACGGAGAGGATGCCGCCGGCGTGGTGGGCGGTCATCAGCATGCCGATGCTGAGGGCGCCGCGGCCGCGCGGGGCGTAGTCCGAGACCATGCTGATGGCGGTGGGCAGCAGACCGCCGAGGCCGACCCCGGCGAGGGTGCGCACGAGACCTCGGACTCCCCCGCCGGTCACGCCACCGGCGGTGTGCCGTGCGTGTGGAAGGACTCGATGGTCTTCAGGCCCCACGCCTGGCCCTTGGCCCGCTCGGCCTCGGTCCAGGTGATCAGCGGCCAGTCCGGCGCCAGCACCAGCCGTGTGAGCGGGTTGCACAGCTCGACGCGGTTGCCGCCCGGCTCGTAGACGTAGAGGAAGAACGTCTGCTGGATGGCGTGCTTGTGCGGGCCCGTCTCGATGAACACGCCGGTGTCGACGGCGAGGTCGGCGGCGCGCAGGACGTCCTCGCGGGTGTCGGTGGCGAAGGCGAGGTGGTGCAGCCTGCCCGAGGAACCGGTCCAGTCCGACGTGTAGACGACGTCGTACGACTTGTTGGTGAAGGTCAGCCAGCGGGCCGCGATCTTGCCCGTGTCGAGCCGGATCTGCTCGGTGGGCCGGGCACCCAGCACATGCTGCTGGAACTCGGCGTTGGCGAGGACGTCGGAGGCGAGGAAGTTGACGTGGTCGAGGCGTCTGACGCCGACGCCGCGGTTGGGCTTGGCCTGCGGCTGGTTCTTCAGCGCGGGCCGCAGCTCCTCGGGGGCGACGTAGTGTTCGCTCTCCCAGTACAGGGCGTGCTCATGGCCGTCCGGGTCGGTGGTGACGTACAGCTTGCCGAGGCCCGGTTCGTCCTCCGCCCAGTGGCCGGTGCCGCCCGCCTCCTCGATGGCCTTGACACGGCGCTGGAGCGCCTCCTCGCTGGAGGTGCGCAGGGCGAGGCGGCCGAGGCCCGGGGTGTCGCGGGCGGTGAGGACCAGGCTGTGGTGCTCGTAGTCGTCGAAGGTCCGCAGGTGGACCGTGTCGCCGTCCCGGCCGTTGACGGTGAGGCCCAGGTAGTCGGTGAAGAAGGCGACGCTGGCGTCCAGGTCCGGGGTGAACAGCTGGGCGTGACCGATGTGGGCGATGTCGCCGAGCGGAGGGGTCATCGGTGACCTCCAGTGGATGGTGCGGGCGGGGGTGCCGTCTCGGCGGACCGTGCGAAGACGGTGCCGTCGAAGATCTTGCGGGCCGTGCGGACCACGGCGGTACGGCGGGCGGCCGGAAGGCCGTCGGCGCCGGGGCCGACGCCGCTGACGATGTCCAGGAATCCCGTGGGGTGTTCGATGCGGACGCGGTCGTCGCCGGGGGTGAGCCGGGCGAGGTCCGCGCCGACGCCGCCCTCGACGCGCAGGCCCGCGGCGACGCTGGCCGCGCCGAGCACGCCGATCGAGGTGTGGCAGCGCACGGGTATGAAGGTGCGGGTGGTGACCGCGCCGCCGTCGCGGGGCGGGGCGAGGAGGGTGAGCTTGGGGACGGTCGTGCCGGACACGTCGCCGAGGCCCATCAGGTGCCCGGCCTCCAGCCGTATCCCGCGCAACCGTTCGGCGAGGGCCAGGTCCTCCTCCAGGTCCTTCGGCGTCTCGTAACCGGTGACCTTGAGGTCGGAGGCGGCGATCAGCACCGTCGGCATGCCGTTGTCGACGCAGGTCACGGGAGTGCCGTGGATCTCGTCGCGGGCCTTGCCGGTGGGCAGCAGCGGTCCGCCGCCGGGCGGGAACTCGATCACCACGGGCGCGGCCGTGCCCGGCACGCCCGAGATCTCGGCGTCCCCGGTGTAGTCGACCCGGCCGCCCGGGGTGGGGAAGGTGGCGGTGGCCAGGTCACCGGAGTTGACCATCCGGATCCGTACGGAGGTCCGCTCCTCACCCGCCGGGACGAGGCCGCGTTCCACGGCGAACGGGCCGACGCCCGCGAGGATGTTGCCGCAGTTCTGACTGCTCGTCACTTCGGCCCGGTCGACCGCGACTTGGAGGAACAGGTAGTCGACGTCGGCGTGCGGGTCGGTGGACGGGGAGACCACGGCCACCTTGCTGGTGAGCGGGTGGGCGCCGCCGAGCCCGTCGATCTGCCGCTGGTCGGGGCTGCCCATGATCCGCAGCAGCAGCTCGTCCCGGGCGGCCGGGTCGGCGGGCAGGTCGGAGGCGAGGAAGTAGGCCCCTTTGGAGGTGCCGCCGCGCATCAGCAGGCAACGCACCTCCTCGGGCCCGCGGTTCACGGTCACTCCCCCGCGGCGTACTCGTCGTAGGTGCGGTACTCGACGCCGAGCCGCTCGAGGGTGTCCCGCAGGCCGTAGCGGTCCAGGCCCAGCTGGCCGTCGAGGAACGCGGCCCGCGCCCCGGCCTCCTTGGCCTCGCGGGCCTCGGACCTCTCCGCGGTCTCCCGGGCGCGTTCGCGCGGGACGACCACCACACCGTCGTCGTCGGCGAGGATCACGTCGCCGGGGCAGACCACCTGGCCGTCGACGGCGACGGGGACGTTGACCGAGCCGCCGGTCGCCTTGACCGTGCCCTGCGCGGAGACCGCTCGCGACCAGGCCGCGAAGCCCATCTCGCGCAGTTCCTGGGTGTCGCGGATACCGGCGTTGATCACCAGTCCGCGCACGCCCCGCCGTTTCAGCGCGGTGGCGAACAGCTCGCCGAACATGCCGTCGGTGGACGGGGAGGTGGTGGTGACGACCAGGACGTCTCCCTCGCCGCACTGCTCGACCGCGGCGTGGATCATCAGGTTGTCGCCGGGCCAGCTGAGCACGGTCACGGCGGTGCCCGCGACCCGTACGCCCTGCTGGATCGGGCGGATGCCGGGGCCGAGCAGACCGGTGCGGCCCATGGCCTCGCTGACCGTGGCGACCCCGAAGGCGGCCAGCGCCTCGACGTCCCTCGGGTCCGCCTTCGGCGGGCCGGTGACGATCACGCCGCTCATGCCAGCTCCTTCGCGATCTGCGGGTAGGGACGCATGTACGCCTCGGCCATGGTCTTGTGGGCCAGACCGAGGTTCGGGCCCGCGTTGCGCTTGAGCTGGACGCCACGGCGGACGGCGAGGTCGGAGTAGTAGTCCCACAGGTGCCGCTGGGCGCCGAGGCACTCCATCGCCCCCCGCTTGGTCTCCCACACCTCGGTGATGTCGAGCAGCACCTGTGGCCTGAAGCCGCTCATCTCGGGCTGGTGCGGCTCGAAGTAGAAGACGGGCGGGGCACCGATGATCTCGCCGGGGCCCGGGTAGCCGATGGCCTGGGCGAGGACGCGGGCCTGAAGCGCCATGCGGTTGGCGGCGGGGTGGTCGCCGTTGTAGGGGTCGTCGACGGGGTGGGTGAGGACGACGTCCGGCTGGGTGTCGCGGTAGACCTGGACCAGCCGGTCGGTCAGCTCGGGGGTGGCGGTCAGCGGGTAGTCACCGGCGTCGAAGAAGCGGACCTCGGCGCCGAGGGTGGCGGCGGCGCGCTCCGCCTCGTCACGGCGGATCGCCTTGATCTCGTCGAGCTTCCTCCCCTCGCGCCACGCCTTGGCGGACTCCCCGCGCTCACCGAAGGTCAGACAGGCGATGGTGACCTTCTCGCCGCGGGCGGCGGCCAGGGCGATGGCGCCGCCCGCCCGCCACACGAAGTCGCCCGCGTGCGCGGTGACGACGAGTGTGGAGCGTGGTGGGGTGGCGGGCGGGTTGCCGTGCGTCATGCTGGAATCTCCTTGGTGGACAGGGGTGCCGCCCGCCTCACCCAGGCCGCCGCGGGGCGCGCGTCAGTCGCGCAGCGCCTCGATCACGCTGGTGAGATGGGCGCGGACGGCCGCCTCGGCCGCCTGCGGGTCCCTGGCCCGGATCGCCTCGATCATGGCCAGATGCTCGTTCAGGGATTGCTGCGGGCGTCCCGGCCTGAGCGCCAGCTGGAAGCGGTGGCGCACCAGTTGGGCGTTGAGCCGCTCCAGCAGCTCCAGTGCGGTGTGCTGGCCGGAGAACTCCCGGATCCGGGTGTGGAGCCGGTGGTTCAGCTCGGAGTAGGTCATCGGCTCACCGTCGGCCACGGCCTTGGTCATCGCCGTGCCCAGTTCGGTGAGTTCGGCCAGCTGTCCCTCGTCGGCCGTCGCGGCGGTCTTCGCCGCGCACAGCCCTTCGAGGGCCATCCGGCACTCGGTGATCTCGACCGCCTCCTCCACGGTCACCACCCGTACCCGCGATCCGCGGTTGCGGATGCGCTCCACCAGGCCCTGTGCCTCCAGATCGATCAGCGCGGCCCGGATGCTGGCCCGCGTCACACCGAACTGCTCGGCGAGTTCGTTCTCCACCAGCCGCTGCGCCGGTGCCATCTCGCCGTGCAGGATCGCCTGCCGCAGCCGCGCGAGCGCGTGCTGTTTGGCCTGCTCCCCGGTGCTCGGACGGGCTTCTTTCGGCATGTGCCCTCCCTGAGTGAGTGCCTGTCGAACGTAAATCTAGCCAAACAAGATTGTCAACAATTTTGTTCGTCTTATTGCGGGGCTTATTGGCCTCGATAGAGCGAGGTGGCCAGTTCCAGCACCGCCTGGCTGGCCGGGTGCGGATCGTCGCGCCACCAGGCGAGCCGCACGGCCACCGGCTCGGCGTCGCGCACCGGCCGGTAGACGACGCCGGGGCGCCGGTACTGGTTGGCGGTGGACTCGGCGGTCATGCCGACGCAGCGGCCGGTGGCGATCACGGTCAGCCAGTCGTCCACGTCATGGGTCTCCCGGGTGGCCGGACGGGCGTCCGGAGGCCACAGCTCCGGGGTCGTGGTGCCGGTGCGCCGGTCGACGAGGAGGGTACGGCCGCCCAGGTCGGCGAGGCGCACCGAGCGGCGCCGGGCCAGCGGATCGTCGGCGGCCAGCGCGCACATCCGGCGTTCCAGACCGACGATGGCCGCGTCCAGCCGCCGGTCCTCCGGCGCCCGGCGCACCACCGCCAGCTCGCACATCCCCTCCAGCAGCCCGGCCGTGGGCGAGTTGACGCGCACCAGTTGCAGTTCGGTCTCCGGGCGCAGCTCGCCCCAGCGGCGCTGGAAGGGCAGGGTGTGGCGGCCCAGGGCGGCCCACGCGTACCCGATCCGCAGCCGGGTCGGGCCCGCGGTGGCCGTCCGGACGAGGTCGTCCGCCTCCGCGAGCACGCGCCGGGCGTGCGCCACCACCCGCAGCCCGCTGGCGGTCGGCGCCACCTCGCGCGAGGTGCGCCGCAACAGCCGTACCCCGAGGGCGCGTTCCAGTGACGCCAGGGTGCGGGAGACGGCGGCCTGGGAGACGCCGAGGGCGTGGGCGGCGTCGGTGAAGGTGCCCTCGTCGACGATGGCGACGAGACAGCGGAGCTGCCGCAGCTCGATATCCATGACGCAAGCGTATAGATCCGTCAGCGAATGCATTTTGCGCAAGCGTGCCGGGTGCGCACGATCGGCGCATGCGAACAGCCACCGTCCCCCGGCAGCAGTGGACCGGGGTCGCCACGATGACCGGCAGCGGCCTGTCCAACCAGGTCGGCGCCGCGCTGGGTTCCCTGGCCTTTCCGGTCCTCGGGCCGGTCGGTGTCGTCGCGGTCCGCCAGTACGTGGCGGCCGCCGTGCTGCTGGCCGTCGGGCGGCCCCGGCTGCGGGAGTTCACCCGGCGGCAGTGGTGGCCGGTCGGGCTGCTGGCGGTCGTCTTCGGCGCCATGAACCTGAGCCTGTACAGCGCCATCGAGCGGATCGGCCTGGGCCTCGCGGTGACGCTGGAGTTCCTCGGCCCGCTGGCCCTCGCGCTGAGCACGGCGCGGCGCCGGGTGGACGCCTGCTGTGCGGTGGCCGCCGCGGCGGGGGTGGTCGTGCTGATGCGTCCGCGGCCCTCCACCGACTACGTCGGCATGGGCCTCGGTCTGCTGGCCGCCGCCTGCTGGGCGTCGTACATCCTGCTGAACCGCACCGTGGGCCGCCGGATACCCGGCGCGCAGGGTTCGGCCGCCGCCGCGCTGCTGTCCGCGGTGACCTTCCTGCCGGTCGGCGTCCTGGTCGCCGTACGGCATCCGCCCACCCCGACCGCGCTGGCCTGCGCCGTCGCGGCGGGTGTCCTCGCCTCGGCGGTGCCCTACCTCGCCGACCTGCTCACCCTGCGCCGGATACCCGCGCAGACCTTCGGCCTGTTCATGAGCGTCAACCCCGTGCTCGCCGCTCTCGTCGGCTGGGTGCTCCTCGGGCAGGCGCTGGGCGGCTGGGAGTGGGGCGCGGTGGGCGCGGTCGTGGCGGCCAACGCGGTGAGCATGATGACGCGGCGGGACTGACGGACCGACACTGTGTCCGGGCCGGGGCGCCGATGACGGACACAGTGTCGGCGGCGGCGCCCGGTCCCCACGGCCTACGGTCCTGGCATGGACCACAGCTTCGCCCTGCACATCCCCACCGCAGCCCTCGAACCCGAGCCGCTCGACCCGGGGCAGATCGTCTCCGGGACGCCCGAGGTCACCGGGAAGGTGGTGTGGGAGTCGGCGGACGGGCGGCGAATCCGCGGCGTCTGGCAGATCACGCCGGGCGTGGTGACGGACACCGAGGCCGACGAGCTGTTCGTGGTGATCAGCGGGTCGGCGACGATCGAGGTCGAGGGCGGGCCGACGTTCACGGTCGGGCCCGGTGACCTGGCGGTGCTGCGCGAGGGCGACCGTACGACGTGGACCGTGCACGAGACCCTGCGGAAGGCCTACGCGATCAACCTGTGAGACGCGGCGGGCCGGTCGTGCCCCTGACCCGCAGCTCGGGTGCGCACAGCTGGACCTCCCCCGTTCCCCTGACCCCGGCGAGCCGGTCCAGCAGACGGCGGGCGGCGCGGCGGCCGACCTCGTGGGCGGCGTTGTCGACGGTGGTGAGCCAGACGTGCCGCAGCCGGGCGACGCTCGTGTCGTCGTAGCCGACCACGGAGACATCGCCGGGCGCGCTCAGTCCGAGTTCCCCGGCCGCCGACAGCGCGCCCACCGCGGCGGTGTCGTTGACGGCGAACACGGCCGTGGGCCGGTCGGGACGGCCGAGCAGCCGGACGGCGGCACGGTAGCCGCCCTCCTCGGTCATGTCGCTGGGCTCGACCCGGGCCGTCGCCGCCAGGCCGTGGGCCGCCGCCGTCGTCTCGAAGCCGCGCCTCCGCAGCGCGCCGACGGCGCCGTAGCCCGCGATGTGCGCGATGCGTCGGTGGCCGAGGGCGATGAGGTGCTCGGTGGCGAGCCGGGCGCCCTGCTCGTCGTCGCCCGCGACCGTGTCGACGCCGGGCGGCACCGGTTCACGGGCGCCCGCGACGACGACCGGGACCCGCTCGGCGACCGGTTCGAGCCCGGCGGGGTCGGGCAGGGTGCCCACCACCACCAGGCCGTCGGCCCGCAGGTCGAGGAAGGGACCGGTGGGGTCCTGGCCGGTGCGGCGGTTGAGGCGGGCGTCGGCGAGCAGCATGTGCAGACCGCCGGCGTGCAGCAGGGAGTTCAGGCCGTCGAGCAGGTCGACGAACCAGGGGTTGCGCAGGTCGTGGAGGAGGACGCCGACGGTCCTGGTGCGCTGTTCGCTCAGGGAGCGGGCGGCGGTGTTGGGCCGGTAGCCCAGCTCACGCACCGCCCTCAGCACCGCCTCCCGCTTCTCGGGGCGCACCTGGCCGGAGCCGCGCAGCACCAGGGAGACCAGCGACTTGGAGACTCCGGCGTGCTCGGCGACGTCGCGGATGGTCGGCTGTCTCATGGTTGGACCGTTCCAGACGACCATCCGTCCTGTCAAAGGGCGGGGGGTGGTTGACAGCCTCGCGCTTCGTCCTCAGGGTGGGGCGGAACAGGAGATGGACCGGTCCAGGAGAGCGCGAAGAAGGGCTGTCATGGTGGAAACGCTCGGTGTCGCCGTCGTCGGATTCGGCTGGATGGGGCGGGTGCACACCCAGGCGTACGCCCGTCTGACGCACCACTATCCGCTGCTCTCCCCGCGTCCGGAGCTGGTGGCCGTCGCCGAGGAGGTGCCGGGGCGGGCCGAGGAGGCGGCCCGGCAGTTCGGCTTCGCCTCCGCCACCCGTGACTGGCGGGAGGTGGCCGCCGACCCCCGGGTCCGGGCGGTCAGCGTCACCGCGCCCAACTTCCTGCACCGCGAGATCGGCGTCGCGATGGCCGAGGCGGGCAAGCACCTGTGGATCGAGAAGCCGGTCGGCCTGACCGCCGACGACGCCCGCGCGGTCGCCGACGCCGTCACCAAGGCCGGGGTCCAGGGCGCGGTCGGGTTCAACTACCGTAACGCGCCCGCCGTGGAGCGCGCCCGCGAGCTGATCGCCGCCGGGGAGATCGGCACCGTCACCCATGCCCGCTTCCGGCTGTTCAGCGACTACGCGGCGCATCCGGAGGGCGCGCTGACATGGCGGTACGAGCGGGCCCGGGGCGGCAGCGGGGTGCTGGGCGACCTCGCCTCGCACGGCGCCGACCTCGCCCGCTTCCTGCTCGGCGACATCGCCGCGGTCACCGCGGACACGGCCGTCTTCGTCCCCGAGCGGGCGCGCCCCAGCGGCGCCACCGCGGGCCACACCCGCGCCGGCGGCGGCGAACCCGGGCCGGTGGAGAACGAGGACTACGTCTCCTGCCTGCTGCGTTTCGCCTCCGGCGCCCGGGGCGTCCTGGAGGCCTGCCGGGTCTCGGTCGGCGAGCAGAACAACTACGGCTTCGAGGTGCACGGCACCAAGGGCGCCGTCTTCTGGGACTTCCGCCGGATGAACGAACTCGGCGTCAGCCGTGGCACCGCCTACCAGGACCAGCCCGTCAGCACCGTGTACGTCGGCCCGGGGGACGGCGAGTTCGGCGCGTTCCAGCCGGGGGCGGCGAACGCGATGGGCTACGACGACCTCAAGGTGATCGAGGCCTACCGCTTCGTGCGCTCGATCGCCGAGGGCGTCCCGTACGGCGCCACACTCACGGACGCCGTGCGGAGCGCGGCCGTGCTGGAGGCGGTGACACGGTCCGCGCGGAGCGGTTCCTGGGTCAGCCCGGCGCCGGCGTAGGCATGTTGTACGGGGTCACCACCTGGATCGGGGACGGCAGCACGGGCGGGGCGGGCGGCAGCGCGCCCTGCGCCCGCATCACCAGGTGGCAGGCCGCGCGCAGATCGCGGCGCAGGTCGTGGTGGAGGACGGCGGACAGCCGGTGCTCGCGCAGCAGCCGGGTGTTGTCCTGGTCGAGGTCGTGGGCGATGAACACCGCGCAGTCACGGCCGAGGTCGGCGAAGGCGCGCAGGGTGGCGATGTTGCCGCCGCCGATGGAGTAGACGGCGCGGATCCGCGGGTCGCGTTCCAGGGCGGCGCGGGCCAGTTCGTACTGGGTGGTGTCCAGGCCCTGCCCCTCGGCGATCTCGACCAGCGTGCGGTCGGGGTGCCGGGCGCGCATGGCGCCGCGGAAGCCCATCTCGCGCTCCTCCTCGTTGCGGAAGAAGCCGCTGCTGAGGCTGGTGAGCACATGCCCGGGGCGGTCGCCGAGCCACTGGCCCATGAGGTACGCGGCGGTCGCGCCCGCGGCCCGGTCGTCTATGCCGACATAGCCGAGACGGGCACTGGCGGGCAGGTCGGTGACGAGGGTGACCACGGGGACGCCCGCGGCGGCCAGCCGTCCGACGGCGGCGGTGACCTCGGGCACGTCGGGTGCCTTGAGGACGACGCCCTGGGAGCCGCGCCGGGCGATCCGGTCCAGGGTGGCGATCAGCTCGTCGACCGGGCCGGTCTCCCGGAAGTGGAAGCGGGAGCGGACGACGGCCGGGTGCAGCGCGGGCAGCTCGGCCTCCAGGGCGGCGCGTACGGCGGTGGAGAACCGGTCGGGTGCCTGCATCACGATGTCGATCATGAAGGTGCGGCCGGTGAGCCGGACCTGGGTGCGCTGCCGGTCCAGATCGGCGATGGCCCGGCGCACCTCCCGGGCGGTGCTCTCCCGGACCCCGCCGCGGCGGTTGAGGACCCGGTCGACGGTGGCCTCGCTCAGTCCGGCCTGACGTGCGATCTCCCGGATCGGGAAGGGGTGGCCCATGCGTCGGCTCCCTCGGGGTCATGGAGTTGCCTGAAGGGTTTTTGATGGGTTGCTGCTGGTTGTTCGAGGGGTTTGTACTGACAACAATGACAGAGCCGCGTCACTCCGTGACCCGAGAGGACGACGATGTCCCCAGCTTCCGTACGCCCCGCCGTCCGGCTCTCCGAGCGGGACTGCGACCTGGACGCCTTCCGCGCGCTGGTCGAGCGCCGGACCGACCCGGCCGACCATCCGCGCGCCGCGGCGATCGAGCGGGGCGTGCCCGTCTACGACGCGGACCGGCTGGACGACGCGGAGGCCGAGCTGGTGCACACGCTCGCCGACGGTCCCGGCGTGCTGGTCGTGCGGGGCGCCTTCCCCGACCGGGCGGTGGTCGACCGGGCCACGGCCGTGTTCGACGCCCTCATCGAAGCGCAGCGCGCCTCCGGCACGGTCGCCGGTGACCACTTCGCCGCGCCGGGCGCCAACGACCGGGTGTGGAACGCGCTGGAGAAGACGGCCCGGCACGATCCCGAGGCGTTCGCCGACTACTACGCGAGCGACGTGCTCGCGACGGTGGCCACCGCCTGGCTTGGCCCCGGCTACCAAGTGACCTCGCAGCTCAACGTGGTGCACCCGGGCGGTGCCGCCCAGGACCCGCACCGCGACTACCACCTGGGCTTCCTCTCCGCCGAGCGGGCCGCCGCCTACCCGGCGCACGTGCACCGCCTCTCCCCCGTGCTCACGCTCCAGGGCGCCGTCGCGCACTGCGACATGCCGGTGGAGTCGGGGCCGACGCTGTTCCTGCCGCACTCGCAGAAGTACGAGCCCGGCTATCTGGCCTGGCGGCGCCCGGATTTCCGGGCCTACTTCGAGGACCACCACGTGCAACTGCCGCTCGCCAAGGGGGACGCCGTCTTCTTCAACCCCGCGCTGTTCCACGCGGCGGGCGCCAACCGCTCCTCGGACGTCCGGCGCATGGCCAACCTGTTGCAGGTGTCCTCCGCGTTCGGGCGTGCGATGGAGACGGTGGACCGGGAGGCCGTGGTCGAGGCGGTCTACCCGGTACTGCTCAGGCGCCGGGCGGAGGGCTTCGGCGAGCGCTGGCTGGAGAACGTGATCGCGGCGAGCGCCGAGGGCTACGCCTTCCCCACCGACCTGGACCGTGACCCGCCGGTCGACGGACTGGCCCCGCCGTCGCAGGCCGATCTGGTGCGGCGGGCGCTGCGCGAGGAGTGGAGCGCCGGGGCGCTGCGGGACGGGCTGCGGGCCGCCGCCGCGCGGCGCGGGAGCGGAAGGGAGGGCAGGTAGGCCATGGGGCTCCTCGACGGCAAAGTGGTCCTCGTGGGCGGCGGCACCCAGGGCGTGGGCGCGGCCGTCGCCCGGGCCGCGGTCCGTGCGGGCGCGGTGGTGACGGTGAGCGGCCGCCGTCCCGGGCCGGGTGAGACCCTGGTGGCGGAGCTGACCGCCGACGGCGGCAAGGCGATGTACGTACGGGCCGACCTGGCCGACGCCGAGCAGGCCGGGGGGTCGGTGCGGGAGGTCGTCGCCGCGTACGGCCGGGTCGACTGTCTGGTCAACTCCGCCGGGCTGACCGCGCGGGGCACACTGCTGGACACCACGCCCGAGCTGTTCGACCAGCACATCGCGGTCAACCTCAGGGGGCCGTTCTTCGCGATGCAGGCGGCCGTCGCGGACATGGTGCGGCGGGGCGCGCCCGGCACGATCGTCAACGTCATCACGTCCTCGGCACACGGCGGACAGCCGTTCCTCGCCCCGTACGTCGCCGCGAAGGCGGGCCTGGCCGGTCTCACCCGGAACGCCGCGCACGCCCACCGCTGGGACCGCGTCCGGATCAACGGGCTGAACATCGGCTGGACGGCGACCGAGGGCGAGGACGCCACCCAGCGCGCCTTCCACGGTGCCGGGGACGACTGGCGTGAACAGGCCGCCGCCCGGCTGCCGATGGGCAGGCTCGGCGAGCCGGACGAGATCGCCGACTTCGTGGTCCTGCTGCTGTCGGACCGCTCCGGCGTGGTCACCGGCTCGGTCATCGACTGGGACCAGAACGTCCTGGGCGGCCTCGACTGAGCCGCCCGTTCCCCTCACGTACCAAGGAGCACAACCCATGCGTATCGGAATCCTCGGCCTCGGCCGGATCGGCGCGTTCCACGCCGAGACCCTGTCCGGACTCGACGCGGTGGAGTCGCTCGTCGTCTCCGACCCGGTCACCGACGCCGCGAAGGGCGCCGCCGAGCGGTTCGGGGCCGAGGTCGCGGACTCGCCGGAGGCGGTGCTGGCCGCCGGGGTCGACGGGGTCGTGGTGGCCGCGGCGACCGACGCGCATCCCGCGCTGATCCTCGCCGCCGTCGCGGCGGGCGTGCCGGTGTTCTGCGAGAAGCCGGTGGCCCGCACCATGCCGGAGGGCGTGGCGGTGCTCAGGGCCGTGGCGGACGCGGACGTGCCGGTGCAGATCGGGTTCAACCGCCGCTTCGACGCCGGGTTCGTCGCCGCCCGTGCCGCCGTGCGCGCCGGCGAGCTGGGCACCCTGCACACCGTACGGTCGACCACGCTGGACCCGGCGCCGCCGCCGGCCGCGTACATCGCCGCCTCGGGGGGCATCTTCCGGGACTGCTCGGTGCACGACTTCGACATCATCCGCTGGGTGACGGGCCGTGAGGTGAGCGAGGTGTACGCGGCGGGCGGCAACCGGGGCGCCGACTTCATCCGGGAGGCGGGCGACGCCGACACCACCGGCGCGGTGCTGACCCTCGACGACGGCACGCTGGCGGTGGTGTCCAACAGCCGTCACAACGGGCGGGGTTACGACGTCCGCATGGAGCTGCACGGCTTCACCGACTCCATCGCGGTGGGTTTTGAGGAGAGGCTGCCGCTGCGCTCGGTGGAGCCCGGGGCGGCGTTCCCCTCGGGCACCCCGCACGACTTCTTCATGGACCGCTTCGCCGCCGCCTACCGCGCCGAACTCGCCACGTTCACCGAGGTCGTCGCGGGTAGGCGGCCCTCGCCGTGCACGGTCGCGGACGCCCTGGAGGCGGGCTGGACCGCGGAGGCGTGCACGCTGTCGCTGCGCGAGCACCGGCCGGTGCGGGTCGAGGAGGTGCGCGCCGACTGACCCCGTGCGTCAGTGGTGGAAGCCGGGCTGCGGCTCCGCGTGCAGCACCGGACCCCGGCCCAGGCGGCCGACGGCCTCGCGGATGTCGTCGGCGAGCAGCGCGATCTTGTCGTAGCTGATGCCGTGCCGGACCAGGACGCGCTGGACGACGGTGTCCTGGCGGCTGGGCGGCAGGGGGTACGTCGGGACCTGCCAGCCCCGGCGGCGCAGCTGGTCGGAGAGGTCGTAGAGGGTGAACGGCGAGCCGGCCGGGTCGGTGAGGGTCCAGCAGACGGCGGGCAGGCCGTCCTCGCCATCGTGCAGGACGGTGAAGGGGCCCATGCCGGTGAGCTGTTCGGCGAGCATGCGGGCGCTGGTGGCGCAGGAGCCGTGCACCTTGGTGTAGCCCTCGCGGCCCAGGCGCAGCAGGTTGTAGTACTGGGCGACGACCTCGCCGCCGGGGCGGGAGAAGTTCAGGGCGAAGGTGGGCAGGTCGCCGCCGAGGTAGTCGACGTGGAACACCAGGTCGTCGGGGAGCACGTCGGCCGACCGCCACACCGCCCAGCCCACGCCGAGCGGGGCCATGCCGTACTTGTGCCCGGAGGCGTTGATGGACGCCACCCTCGGCAGCCGGAAGTCCCAGACCAGGCCGGGCTGGAGGAAGGGGGCGACGAAGCCGCCGCTGGCCGCGTCGATGTGCAGCGGGATGTCGAGGCCGGTGTCGGCCTGGATGCGGTCGAGTTCGGCGGCGATCTCGGCGACGGGTTCGTAGCCGCAGGTGAAGGTGACCCCGAGGATGGCGACGACGCCGATGGTGTTCTCGTCTACGTGTTCGCGCAGTTGGTGGGGGCGCAGGCCCAGGGCGTCCTTCTCCAGCGGGACCTGGCGCAGTTCCACGTCGAAGTAGCGGGCGAACTTCTCCCAGCAGACCTGGACGGGTCCGGTGACCAGGTTGGGCCGGTCGGCCGGTCTGCCCTCGGCGTGGCGGCGGTCACGCCAGCGCCGTTTCAGGGCGAGGCCGCCGAGCATGCCCGCCTCGCTGGAGCCGGTGGTCGAGCAGCCGAGGGCGCCGCCGTCGGCCGGGGCGTGCCACAGGTCGGCGAGCATGTGGACGCAGCGGTTCTCGATCTGGGCGGTCTGCGGGTACTCGTCCTTGTCGATCATGTTCTTGCCGAGGCACTCGTCCATCAGCGCGTGCACCTCGGGCTCCGCCCAGGTGGTGCAGAACGTGGCCAGGTTCTGCGAGGCGTTGCCGTCCAGGCCGAGTTCGTCGTGGATGAGGGCGCGCACCGCGCGGGGGTCGTGCGCGGCCTCGGGGACGCGGTTCTTCGGCAGGGTGCCCGCGGTGACGGGCAGGGTGTAGACGTCGTCGAAGGGGCCCGGCGCCGGGCGGTTGGTCTCGTGCAGGGCCATGGTTCGCGTCCATGTGTCGGGGACCGTCGCTGGTGGAAGGCCGGGGGCGAACACCCGAGCGGCACATGTGAGGGACAGCGACGCTCGCCCTCGGCCTCCCTCACTTCAGCACCCTGGCACAGGGGGCGCGGGCCTGCCGCTCGGGCGCGTCCGCCCGGGGCGGCCCGGGCGGGTGCGGCCGGGTCAGGTACCGGCCGGGATGACCCCGGCCGCCTGGAGGCGGGAGGGGTCGGCGCGCAGGATGGCCTCCTGGGCCTGGCGCAGGGAGGGGCCCGGTTCCACACCCAGTTCCTCCCGCATGACCTGGCGGGCGTGGTGGTAGACGCCGAGGGCGTCGCCCTGGCGGCCCGCCCGGTAGAGGGCCGCCATCAGCTGGCGGTAGAAGGGCTCGCGCAGCGGGTGCTGGACGAGCAGGCCCTTGAGGTCCTCGATGACCTCGTGGTGGCGGCCGAGGGCGAGGGCCGCGTCGATGCCGAGTTCGGTGCAGTTCAGCCGTTTCTCCTCCTGGACGGCGGTGAACGCGGCGATCTCCAGGGAGCCCGGGACCCCGTCCAGGACCGGGCCGTGCCACAGGGCGAGGGCCCGTCGGAAGAGTTCGAAGGCCTGACGGAAATCAGCCGCGATGTAGCGTTCCCGGCCACGGGCGTAGAGTGCTTCGAATTCCTGGAAATCGGTCAGCGCGCCGCTGACGTCCAGAATGTATCCGGGTGATGTCGTGACGATCGGCGTGGTGCCCCGGGGGCCGCACAGGAGTTTCCGCAACTGTGAGACGTGGACGCGGAGGCTGGCGAACGCGCAGCGCGGCGGTCCTTGCTCCCACAGCTCGGCCACGAGTTTCTCGCCGGGGACCGTCTCCCCCGCCCTGACCAGCAACAGGGCGAGCAGCTTGGCGAGTTTCGGCGGCTCGGGCGTGAGATCGAGGCCGCCCCGGGACACCCTCAGCCGTCCCAGCAGTTCATAGCGCAGTGGCTGGTCGGCCGGTACAGAGGACAGGGACACAGCAACCCCCCGAATGCGTGGCACGCATTCAACTAAATTTCCGGTTCCCCCGTCCGCCCCTTGGTCCAGGGGCGCCTATTACTCGACAGTATCACTGCTTTTCGGGAAGCCTATGTCAGCCGGTTCCGCGATGCCAGCCCTTCCCCGTTACACGGCCATTAAAGGGAAGGTAACGAGGGAAGGTGCCGGGCCCGGTTCGGGGAAATCCGCCGCTCAATTAACAGCGCTCAGCCCGGTCCGCCGCTGGGGCGGGCCGGGCTGCGTGCGGTGCCGGGAGGGCTCAGGGGTTCACAGGGTGTCGCCGAGCCAGGTGAACAGGCGCTCGTGGTAGAGGCGCATGGCGCCCGAGTGGCAGTGCGCGCCGCCGCCCTCGTCGGCGGTGAAGACGTACAACGTCTTGGGGGAGTTCAGGCCCGTGTACACCTTCTTGGCGTGTTCGAGTCCGGCGAAGAACAGATCCTCCTCGGCGTCCAGGACGAGCACCGGACAGCGCACCTCGCCGATCACGTCGGCAAGGCCGAACCGGGGCAGGACGCGCAGCAGTTCAGCGGGGGTGGCGGCGCCGAAGGTCCACAGCGCCTGTCGCAGCAGCCAGCGGGTGAAGGTCTGCTGGGCGGCGATCCCCCACATCACCGGATTGGCGAAGTCGTCGCAGCCCTGTTCCACCCACTCCAGCACGAACGGCGGCAGCGCCACCACGTCACCGAGCTGCCAGACCGCGTCATGGGCGACGGCCGCGGCCAGCCGGTGCTCGTGCGCCGCCGCGCGCAGCGCCAGCAGTCCGCCGAGGCTGGTGCCGACCAGCGCGAGGCGGTCCGGGTCCACGCCGGGCAGGCCGAGCGCGAAGTCCACGACCGGGGTGACCACCCGCTCCCAGTCGGGCCGGAAGACCAGGCCCTGGTCGCGCAGCACCGAGCCCTGGCCGGGGCCCTCGAAGCACAGGCAGTTGTAGCCGCGGGCGAGGGCGGCGGCGGCCACGAAGAAGTATCCCTCCTCCAGGGTGGAGTCGATGCCGCCGTGGTGGACGACGGTCGGGCGGGGTTCGCCGGAGTCGTCCGCGGCGTAGAAGTGGCCGGGCAGGGTGGTGCCCTCGTAGGGGATGCGGACGGGCAGCGGCGGCCGGTCCATCAGGCCGGCGGCGGCGGTGAAGGTCTCCTGGGAGAGCCGCATCAGCCGCAGCGCCTCGGCGTCGCGCGGGTCGTCGCGCTGGAAGAACTCGGCGGTGCGGTAGTAGTTGTGGGCCCGCAGCAGGGCCGCTCGGGCGTCCTCGGCGCGGCCCTCTTCGCGGGCGGTGCGGCCGAGGCCGTGGACGCGGTCGGCGAGCACCGTCCAGGCGTGCCGCCAGCCGTCGGTGTCACCGCCCGGGACCCGGGAGGCCACCGCCATGACCTCGCCCAGCTGCGCGCCGCCGTAGTCGGCGTATCCGGCGGTGCGCAGGGCCTGGTAGTCGAAGGCGGGGTCGTCGAAGAGGAATTTCATGGCTGCGGCTCCTCGGGTGGTGGCGGGGGCTCGGGCGCCGTGCCGGGGGTGGTCCCGGCCGGGTGCGCGCGGGTTCCGTTCAGGAAGGTGTCCACGATCGTCTCGGCGAACTTCGGTGACTCCACCGGTCGTTGCCGCAGGATCAGCCGGGCCGCCATCGGGCCGCTGAGGATCTCCACGGCGTCGTCCAGGTCGAGGCCGGGGCGGAGTTCGCCGCTGTCGACGCCGTCCCTCAGGGCGTCGAGCAGGGCCTCGCGGCGGGCGGCCACGACGGTGTCCTCGAAGCGCTCGACCAGGTGCGGGCGGCGTACCGCCTCACTGAGCAGGGACCCCATCAGCCGGTGCAGGGGGGTGTCCTGGCCGCGGTGGCGCAACTGGTCCACCAGGGTCACCAGCCGCTGCCGCAGGTCCAGTCCGGCGAGCGGCGGCACGGGCAGGTCGAGGGTGGTCAGCGCGGACAGGACCAGTTCCTCCTTGTTGCGCCAGCGCCGGTAGATGGTGGCGCGCGCCACCCCGGCCCGCTGGGCGACCAGGTCCATGGAGAGGTCGCCGTAGGCGCGTCCCTCGCCGAGCAGGGCCAGGGTGGCGTCCAGGATGGCCCGGTCGGCGGCGGGGTCCCGCTGGCGTCCGCCCCGGGAGGCGCGGTCCCGGGGGACGGACGGCTGGTCGAGGTGGGAGGGCATGCGGGGTCGGACCTCCTGGGCGGTCGCGGGGATGGCCTGTTGCCGACGCTAGAGGCGGCCTCCAATCGAGTCAATGGTGTATCGAAACATCGTTGACTCGATTGACCGTCCCGTGGCCGGAGTTGCGGGCGGGTCAGGCCGGGCCCAGCGCGCGGGCCACCAGGAACCCTCCCGTCACCCCGTCACAGCGCAGCCGCCAGCCCGCCGCTCCCCCGCCCGTCGGACCACCGACGTCGAGGTGCCTGAAGTCGGCGGCCAGCCCGACGCCGAGCGCCTTGGTGTACGCCTCCTTCAGCGTCCACAGCCGCACCAGACGGGCGTTGCGCTCGGCCGGTGACAGGCCGTGCAGCCGGGCCAGTTCGTCGGGGTGGCAGAACCGCTCCGCGAGACCGGGGGCGACCAGCGGGCGGTCCCGCGCCTCCACGTCGACGCCGATCAGCCGGTCGTGCGCGACGCCGACGACGAGCATCCCGGCGGTGTGGCTGATGCCGACGTCGAGACCGCCGGGCGCGGCCAGCACCGGCCGCCCGCGCGGGTCCCGCTCCAGCCGCACCCGCTCCGGCGCGGTTCCGGCGACCGCGGCCACGACCTGGCGCAGCAGCAGCCTCGACCCCGACAACCGGGCCCGCACGGCGGGGTCACGGGCCGTCAGATAGCGGGGCCAGTCGGCGCCCAGGAGCGCACGCGGCCGGCACCCGGCCGCCCGCGCCCATTCCTCCAGCGGGCCGTGGCAGACGACATGACCGTGGCGCCGCGCACCCTCGGCCACCGCCCGCCAGCCGCCCTCCGCTCCCGGGGAGAGGGGCCCGATCGGCCGTCCGTTCGCCATGGGGGACCTCCTTCACCGGCACCGCGTGCCAACACGGAACGCACCGCCCCGCGCACAGAACGTTGCACCCACTCGGACTCCTCGCGCCCAACCCATGACGTGCGCAGCAATTTTGACTTTACGTCTCCTTTTCACCGCACCCCGAGGCTTGACCCATCGAGTGGCACCCGGTGCCACCGGTCACCGACCGCGGAAAGGACAGCCTGTGCCGCACCACCTTCAGCTCCGAACGTTGACGGACGCCGTACGCACCGGTGTGGACCGCCACCCCGAACGTGCCGCGTTCGTGTACCTCCACGAGGACGGCCCGCTGATGCGGCCCGAGGAGATCAGCTACGCCGAACTGGACCGCCGGGCACGGGCCGTGGCCGTCCGGCTGCGGCACGGCTCCGTGGGCGACCCGGCCCGCCCGGTCCTGCTGCTCTACCCGCCGACGCTGGACTTCGTCACCGCGTTCCTCGGCTGCTTCTACGCCGGACGCACCGCGATCCCCGCCCCGCTGCCCGACGAGCCCGGCGAACGGCTGGCCCGGGTCAGCGGCATCCTGCGCGACGCCGGGGTGGGCGCGGTCCTGACGCTGCCCGAGTTCCGCCAGCCGATCGGGGCCTGGCTGACCGCGGCGGGCGTCCAGGACGTGGCGTGCCTGTCGACCGGCGCCGCCGACCTCGCGGAGACCGACCCCGGCCTGTGGCACCCGCCCGCCGTGCGCGACGACGACGTGGCGTTCCTCCAGTACAGCTCGGGTTCGACCAGCGAGCCCAAGGGCGTCATGGTCACGCACGCCAACCTGGCGGCGAACGAGGAGGCCATCCGCACCGCCCTGCGCACATCCGAGGGCGTGGTGGCGGGCAGCTGGCTGCCGCTCTACCACGACATGGGCCTGATCGGCATGACGCTCCAGCCGCTGTGGGTGGGCGGCACCAGCGTGCAGATGTCCCCGGTGGCCTTCATCAAGCAGCCGCACCGCTGGCTGCGCATGATCCACGACTACCGGGTCGAGGGCACCGCCTCCCCCAACTTCGGCTACGACCTGTGCCTGCGCCGCGTCACCGAGGAGCAGTCGGCGGGGCTCGACCTGTCCAGCCTGCGCGTCGCCCTGAACGGGGCCGAGCCGGTGCGCGCCGGGACGCTGCGGGCGTTCGCCGAGCGGTTCGCCGGGCACGGGCTGCGTCCCGAGGCGCTGGTGCCGTCGTACGGGCTGGCCGAGAACACGCTGCTGGTCTCCGGCAGCGACCCGGACGAGCCGCCGCTGGAACTGACCGTGGACGCCCACGCGTTGGAACGCGACGAGCTGCGGCCCGCGCGCAGCGACCGGGCCGCCCGCACCCTGGTCGGCTGCGGGCGGCCCAAGGACACCGAGGTGCTGGTGGTCGACCCGGTCTCGCTGCGGGTGCTGACGGACGGGCGGGTCGGCGAGATCTGGCTGCGCGGCCCGTCGGTGGCCGCCGGCTACTGGAACCGGCCCGAGCTGACCGAGGAGACCTTCCGGGCGGCGACGGCGGACGGCCGCGCGGGCTTCTTCCGCACCGGCGACCTGGGCGCCCTGCTCGACGGGGAGCTGTTCGTCACCGGGCGGATCAAGGAGATGCTCATCCAGCACGGCCGCAACCTCTACCCGCAGGACATCGAGCAGCTGGTGCAGGAGTCGTCGGAGGCGTTCCGGCGCGGCGGCGGCGCGGTGTTCACCGTCGCCGACGCGGCGGACCGCGCCCATGTGGTGGTGGTGCAGGAGCTGCGCGACGGCGTCGCCCTCGACGCGGACCTGCCACGGCTCGCGGCGACCGTGCAGGCGCTGCTGAGCCGTCAGTTCCAGCTGGCGGCGGCGAGCGTGGTGCTGGTGCGGCCCGGGGTGATCCGCAAGACCACCAGCGGCAAGACCCAGCGCACGCTGATGCGGCGGCTCTTCCTCGACGGCGCCCTGCCCGTGCTGCACCGGCGGCTCCAGCGCCCGGTCGCCGATCTGCTGCCGGACCTGGGCACGGCGCCCGAACAGGCCGCCACCGCGGTGCCGTCCGCGCACTGAGTCCCGTACCGAGTCCGTAAGCCCGGCAACGACCCGAAGAGAGAAGCACGCCATGAGCATCGCCCCCGGCACCCGTACCGCGCCCACGACCCTGACCGGCTCCCCGGAGCTGGAGTCATGGCTCACCGGGCGGGTCGCCTTCCACCTCCAGCGCGCGCCGGAGGAGATCGACCCGGACACCCCGCTCGCCGACTACGGCATCGACTCGGTCGCGGCGATCAGCGTCTGCGGCGAGATAGAGGAACGGTTCCGGCTCGCGGTCGCGCCGACGATCGCGTACGACTTCCCGACCGTGCACGCCATCGCCGAGCACCTCGCGGAGCGTCTGGCCGGGCGTACGGCGGGTGAGGGCCGGTCATGAGCGAGCGCGAGCCGATCGCGGTGGTCGGACTCGACTGCCGCTTCCCCGGCGCCCGCGACGCGGCGGAGTTCTGGTCGCTGCTGATGGACGGCCGCGACGGCACCGGCCGCGTCCCCGCCGAGCGGTGGGACGCCGACCGCTACCACGCCGTGGTGCCCGATTCCCCGGCCAGCACCTCCCAGAAGCGGGTCCCGGGCCGCACCAACACCGTCCGCGGCGGGTTCATCGCCGACCCGGACGCCTTCGACCCCGGCTTCTTCGGCATCGCGCCGCGTGAGGCCGCCGCCATGGACCCGCAGCAGCGGCTGCTGCTGGAGTGCTCCTGGCGGGCGATCGAGGACGCCACCGTCGCCCCGGCCGACCTGGCGGGCACCGGCACGGGCGTGTTCGTCGGGGTGATGGCCAACGAGTGGGCCTACCTCCAGCTCTCCGACTACGACCGGATCACCGCCCGGTACGGCTCCGGCAACGGCTACTTCATGGGCGCCAACCGCGTCTCCTACCACCTCGACCTCAAGGGGCCGAGCCTGGCCGTGGACACCGCCTGCTCGTCGTCGCTGGTCGCCGTGCACCTGGCGGTGAACTCGCTGCGCGCGGGCGAGAGCGACTACGCGCTGGCCGCGGGCACCAACCTGATCATGACGCCGGTGATCAACATCTTCTACGCGCAGGCCGGGCTCTCCGCGCCGGACGGCCGCTGCAAGCCGTTCAGCGCCCGCGCGGACGGCATCGGCCGCGCCGAGGGGGTGGCGGTGCTGGTGCTGCGCAGGCTGACGGACGCGCTGGCCGACCGGCAGCCGGTGTACGCGGTGCTGAAGGAGACCGGCACCAACCAGGACGGGCGCAGCAACGGCATCACCGCGCCCAACCGGTGGGCGCAGCAACGGCTGATCGAGTCGGTGTGGCAGCGCGCCGGGGTGAGCGCCGACGACATCGCGTTCGTCGAGGCGCACGGCACCGGCACCCTGCTCGGTGACTTCATCGAGGCGCAGGCCCTCGGCGAGCTGACCGGCGGACGCGGCGGTGGCAGTGTGGGGCTGGGCTCGGTGAAGAGCAACCTCGGGCACGCGGAGGGTGCCGCCGGGATCGCCGGGCTGATCAAGGCGGTGCTGGCGCTGCACCACCGCACGGTGCCGCCGAGCCGGTTCGCCGACGACGAGAACCTCTCCCTCGAACTGGCCGGGCGGCGGCTGTCGCTGCTGCGGGCGCCGCTCCGGCTGCCGTCGGGTCCGGTGCACGCGGCGGTCAGCAGCTTCGGGATGGGCGGCAGCAACGCGCACGCGGTGCTGGCCTCCGCGCCGCGCGCCGTGCACCGGGGCCGCCCCGGCGCGCCGGGCGTGTTCACGGTCTCCGCCCGCACCCCCGAGCGGCTGCGCGCCCAGCTGCTCGACCAGGCCGAGGCACTGTCCCGCCGCCCGGCGGGGCAGCTCGCCCAGCTCTGCTGGACCAGCAACCGGGTCAAGTCCCGGCTGCCGTACCGGGCGGCCGTGGCCGCCGCCGAACTGCCCGCGCTGGTCGCCGGGTTACGGGCGGCGGCCGAGCACGCCGACCGGGTGCCCCGGGTGGACGTGGGACGGCGGGCCACGGCACCGGTCGCGTTCGCCTTCACCGGGCAGGGCTCCCAGCATCCTCGGATGGCCGCCGCCTGGTACCGGTCCTGCCCGGCCTACGCCCGTCACCTCGACGACATCGACAAGGTGCTCGCCCCGCACACCGGGGTGTCGGTGCGCGACGCGGTGCTGGACGGTGACCCGGAGGCCGGGCGGGCCCGGCTGGCGCAGCCCGCGCTGTTCGCCGTGCAGTACGCGATGGCGAGCACGCTCGCCGAGGCCGGGATCCGGCCGTCGTACGTCATCGGGCACAGCGTCGGCGAGTTCGCCGCGGCCTGCGCGGCCGGGGCGCTCGACGTGGCGGACGCGGCGCGGCTGGTGGCCCGGCGCGGCGCGCTGATGGACACGCTGCCGCAGGACGGCGGGATGCTCGCGGTGAGCCTGCCCGCCGCGGCGGCCGAGTCGCTGCTGGTGGGGCGGCGGCGACTCGGCCTGGCCGCCGTCAACGGCCCCGACAGCGCGGTGATCTCCGGGGACCTGGCGGAACTCGCCGCCATCGAGGCCGAGTTGGCGGAGCGGAAGGTGCCCGCGCGGCGGCTGAGCGTGTCGCACGCCTTCCACTCGCCGCTGATGCGGCCCGTGGTGGCCGGGTTCCGCGCCGAGTGCGCGGACGTGCCCGGGCGCAGGCCCCGCATCCCGGTCTTCTCCACGGTGTACGGCCGGGCGCTGGCCGGGGCGGAGACGCTGGACGCCGACTACTGGGCGGAGCAGATCGGCGCGCCGGTGCGGTTCGCGGAGGCGGCCGGGGCGCTGCTGGCCGAACAGGTCGGGCACATCGTGGAGATCGGCCCGCGCGCGGTGCTCACGCCGCTGCTGGCCCGGCTGTGCTCGGACCTGGACCACCCGGTGCGGCTGCACGCCGCGCACCCGGGCGAACGGGCGTCCGGCCACCGGCCGCTGGAGCTGCTGGGCGAGCTGTGGAGCGCCGGGCTCAGCCCGGACTGGGACGTCCTCTACGACGGGTCGGACCGGGTGCCGCGGCGGCTGCCGCCGTACCGGTTCGACGACACCTTCCGGGCCTGGCGCTCCGCCACCCCGCCCGGCCCCGGGGAGCCGTCCACGTCGGCCGTCCCCCCTGACGTGGACACCACCGCGGTGCCGTCCGCCCCCGCTCAGGAGCCGCCGGACTCCCTCGCCGCGCTGACGCGCCGCCTGGTGTGCCGGGTCGGCGGGCACGGCCCGGACCAGGTGCACGACCACGCGCTTCTCCACGAGGACCTCGGCTTCGACTCGATCCGGGTGATGGAGCTGAAGACCCGCATCGAGGACGCGCTGCCGGACCTCGCCCCGCTCCCGGTGGAGGAACTCCTCGCCAGCCTCCGCACGGTCGCCGACCTGACCCACTACCTGCGCGAGCGCACCGGGGAGACCCCGGCGGGGGCCGCGACCGCACCGTCGGAAGCCGCACCCTCGGCCGCCACCGCACCACCGGCCGCCACCGCACCACCGGCCGCCACCGCACCACCGGCCGCCGCCGCATCGTCGGGCGCCACCGCGCCACCGGACAGCACCGCATCGTCGGGCGCCACCGCGCCACCGGCCACCGCCGCATCGTCGGGCGCCACCGCACCACCGGCCGCCGCCGCATCGTCGGGCGCCACCGCGCCACCGGACAGCACCGCATCGTCGGGCGCCACCGCGCCACCGGCCACCGCCGCACCGTCGGACAGCACCGCACCACCGGCCACCCCCACACCACCGGACCCCGCCGCATCAACGCGCGCCGCCACGCCATCGGACCCCGCACCGCCCGACCCGGCCGCCCGGCCGGACGCCGCGCCGCAGGGCGCCGCCTCGTCCGCGGGTGCCCCCGCACCGCCGGGCCCCGGCGCGCCGTCCAGCACCCCCGCACCGGAAGGAGCCCGTTCATGACCTCCCCCGTCCAGCCCACCGCCCATCTGGTCTCGGTCGGTACCTGTCTGCCCGGGGAGCCGGTCGACAACGCGACGCTGGCCAAGCTGGTCGGGGTCGACGAGACCTGGGCCGAGATGTTCATCGGCAACACCAGCCGGTACTTCGCCGTCGACCTGGCGACCGGGCAGGTGCGGCACACCCTCGCCGACATCGCGGCGACCGCCGCCGACCGGGCGCTGACGGCGGCCGGTATGGAGCCGTACGACATCGACGGCATCGTGATGGGCACCGCCACCCCGGACCAGCTGATGCCCGCCACGGTGAACCTGGTCGCCGACCGGCTGGGCATCGACAACGTGCCCACCTACCAGCTCCAGTCCGGCTGCGCGGGCGCCGTGCAGGCGCTGGACGTGGCCCGCACCCTGCTGCTCGCCGGGCGCTGCCGGACCGTGCTGGTGATCGGCGGCGACGTGTGCGCCAAGCATCTGGAGACGGACTTCGACCCGGGCACGCGCACCTCGGCCGAGCTGGTCAACTACGTGCTGTTCGGGGACGGCGCGGGCGCTGCCGTGCTCAGCGCGGAGCCCGCCGGGGCGGGCATCGCCGTGCGGCAGGTGCTCAACCGGCTGGTCGGACTGGGCCGGGAGCCCGGCCAGGTCATCGACTGGTTCGGGCTCGGCGACCGGCACAGCGACCGCACGGCGGTGTCGGAGGACTACAAGGCGATCGAGGAGGCGGTGCCCGCGCTGGCCCGGCAGATGTTCTGGGAGCTGATCCAGGACGTCGGCTGGGCCGCGGACGACATCGGCTTCCTGCTGCCGCCGCAGCTGTCCGGCCGGATGAGCGACCGCATCTCCGACGCCATGCCCGCCCCGGACGCCCGGCGCGTCAACGTCGTACGCCAGGTCGGCAACAACGGCAACGCGCTGCCGTTCCTCCAGCTCGCCGAGTTGCTGAGGGAGTGGGAGGGGCCGGGGCGCGCGGTCGCCGTCGCCGTGGAGTCCAGCAAGTGGATCAAGTCCGGTGTCGCGCTGGAGAGGTCATGACACGAGAGACACAGCACGCACAGCACACGCGGCACGGCCGGGAGCACCGTCCGGCCGCCGCCCCCGGCACCTGGGACGACCCCGGCGCCCTGCACACCCTGCGCGAGCTGCACCGCTCGGGTGCCCTCGCCGCCGAGTACACGGCCGTACCGTCGCTGCTGGCGCGGATGCCCCGCTCCCAGCTGCCCGCCGCCGGGCAGCTGCTGGCCAGGCTGGACCCCAAGGAGGTGCGCCGGCACGCCCCCGAGGTGACGGCGGTGCCGGTGGCCGTCACCGGTCACTCCACGGTCGCGCCGGTGGTGGCGCCGCTCACCGCCGAACTGGCCCGGCACGGCCTGCTGCTGGAGGCGGCGGTGGCGCCGTACGGGTCGTACCTGGAGGACCTGATGCGTCCGGCGCGGGCGGAGGAACCGCAGCTGACGCTCTGTCTGCTGGACGCGCAGACCGTGTTCGACGACGTGACCACGCCCTGGCGGGTGGCGGACGTGGCGACCGCCGCGCGGGCCCGGCTGGCGCTGCTGGGGAGCGCGGTGCGCATGCACCAGGAGGCGGGGCGCGGGCTGCTCGTCCTCAACACCGTGCCGCTGCTGCGCCGCTTCACCCACCAGCTGGTCGACCTGCGGTCCCGGTCCCGGCTCGGCGCGGTGTGGCGGGACTTCAACACCGGGCTGCTGGAACTGGCCGAGCGGCACCCCGGCGTGGTCGTCGTCGACCTCGATCCGCTGACCGGCGAGGGCGTCCCGGCGTACGAGCCGCGCACCGGGCAGTACGCCAGGGCCCGGCTGTCCGACCCGCTGCTGGCCGCCTACGCCCGGGAGGCCGCGCACGTGGTCCGGGCGAGGCTCGGCCGCACCCGCAAGGTGCTGGTGCTGGACCTGGACGGCACGCTGTGGGGCGGCATCCTCGGCGAGGCCGGTCCCGACGGTGTGGAACTGGGCTCCGGGCTGCGCGGCGAGGCGTTCCAGGAGTTCCAGCGGACCGTCGCCCAGCTCGGCTCGCAGGGCGTGCTGCTCGCGGTGAGCAGCAAGAACGACGACGGCCCGGTGGGCAGGACGCTCTCCGGTCATCCGGGGATGGTGCTGCGCGAGGACGACTTCGTGCGGATCAACGCCAACTGGAAGGCCAAGCACGACAACCTGCGGGACATCGCCACCCGCCTCGGCCTCGGTCTGGACAGCTTCGTCTTCGTCGACGACAGCCTCTTCGAGTGCGGTCTGGTCGCCGACCGGCTGCCCGAGGTCGCCGTGGTCCGGGTGGACGCCGAGCCCGCGCTGCACGCCCCGGCGCTGCTCGCCGACGGCTGGTTCGACCTGTTCGAGCTGACCGAGGCCGACCTGGAGCGGGCCGGGCGCTACCGCACCGAGGCGCTGCGCCAGGAGTTCCGCGAGGACACCGGCTCCTACCAGGAGTACCTGGAAGGGCTCGGCATCGAGGTGGCCCTGCGTCCCCCGGACGACACCGAACTGGGCCGGGTCTCCCAGCTCACGCTGCGCACCAACCAGTTCCACCTGGCCACCGAGCGCCTCCAGGTGCCGCAGGTCGCCGAGTGGTCCGAACGCCCCGGCCACCATGTGATCGCGGTGCGGGCCCGGGACCGGTTCGGTGACCACGGGCTGGTCGGCGCGCTGTTCCTGCGCCGCGACCACGAGACCCTGCGGATCGACAACTTCGTGCTCAGCTGCCGGGTGTTCTCCCGGGGCATCGAGGACGCCTGCCTGGCGGCGGTGCTGGCGTTCGCCCGGGACACCGGCGCCACCGCGGTCACCGGCCGCTATCTGCCCTCGCCGCGCAACACGGCGTTCGCGTCCTTCTACGCCGACCACGGCTTCGCCGTCACGGGCACCGACCCGGACGCCCCCGACGCCGTGTTCTTCCGGCACGACCTCGCCGCCCCCGCCCCCGCCCCCGCCCATCTGCGGCTGGACGCCGCGTTCGGGCCGTTCGACGGAGACCGCGCATGACCACCGCCCTCGCCGACGCCACCGGCTTTCGCACCCTGCTCCAGGAGGAACTCGGCCTGTACGTCGACGCCGACGACCTCGACCGGCCGCTGGACGACTTCCCCGACTGGGACTCGGTGCTGCTGCTGCGCCTGGTGACCGTCGTGGAGAGCCTGTCCGGGCAGCGCGTCCCGGTCGCCGACCTGCTCACCGCGCGGACCTTCCGCCAGCTGTACGAGGCGGTGGCGGGCCGATGACCGAGCGACCGGCCGACGGCGCCTGTGTGCACTTCCACGCGCTGTTCCTGGACACCCAGCTGGACGTGGTGCTGCCCGCCCGGCTCGGCAGGCTCCTCACCGGGCGCACCCCCGATGAGCGCGTCGAGGAGCCCGTCGAGGAGCGCGCCGAGCCCGTCCCCGAGCAGCAGGGAGCCGCCCGGTGATCCCGCATCCGGAACTGCTGAGGTTCGCGCTGCCGCACGCGCACGCGCAGGGCGTGCCCGGGGACGTCCTGCACCGGCTGGCGCACCGCCTCACCGACGATCCCAAGGACGAGGGCCCCGGCACCTGGACCCACGAGTGGTCCTCGCTGGCCAGGGCGGCCGAGGCCCGCGGCCGGGACCTGGACGCCGTCCGCGCCTACGCGATGGCCCGCTTCCCCTACGTCGACGGCCCGGCGCGGCAGGCCGCCCAGGACGCGTCGGTGGCGGCCTTCGACCGCTGGCGCAAGCGGGTGCGCGGCATCTCCCGCCTCGACCTGCCGCACGGCGACGCGGGCTTCGCCTGCTGGGCGGCCGGTCTCTCCCACCGTGAACGGCTGCCGCTCGTCCTCGTCGTCGGCGGCCTCACCGGTACGAAGGAGCAGTGGGCGCCCGTCCTCGCGGACGCGGGCCGCCTCGGCGCGGCCGTGGTGGTCACCGAGCTGCCCGGCGTCGGGGAGAACTCCCTCACCTACGGAAGGGACAGCACCGGGATGCTCACCTCTCTGCTGGACCTGCTCGGCCGCGCCGCGGACGCCTCCCGCACCTGTGTGGTGGGGCTGAGCCTCGGCGGCCATCTGGCGCTGCGGCACGCGCTCACCGACGACCGGGTACGGGGCCTGGTCACCGTCGGCGCCCCGGTCCGTGACCTGTTCACCCGGCTCGCGGAGGGTGCCCCGCCGCCCCGGCTGGTGCGGCTCACGCTCTCCCATGTGACACGGACGCCGGTGGACCGGCTCCCGGCGGCGCTCGGGGACTGGGCGCTGACGGACGACGAACTGGCCGGGCTGCGCGCCCCGGTCGCCTATGTGGCGAGCCGTGGCGACAAGGTGGCGCCGTACGCGGACGCCGAGCTGCTGCGGCGGACGGTGCCCCGGCTGCGGCTGGTGGAGAACGACGTGCTCGGCGCGGCGCCGGAGCGGGCCGCCGAGACCCGGCTGTGGCTGCTGGCGCAGGCGCTGCGGTCGGCCGGTACGGCGGGCGGGGTGCGCCGGGCGGCGTCCGCCCGGGTGCGGGCGCTGCGGTTGCGGCGACGGCTGGCCGGGGCGCCCGCGGGAGCGGCCGTATGACCACTTCGGCCCCGGTGTCCTGCCTCGGCCGGACGCCCCGCGCGGACGCCCGGCTGCGGCTGTTCTGCTTCCACCACGCGGGCGGCGGGGCGTCGTTCTACGCCTCCTGGGCGGGCCGGGTCCCGCCCGGGGTGGAGGTGCTGCCGGTGCAGTTGCCCGGCCGGGAGGCCCGCTTCCGGGAGCCGCGGTTCTCCGACGCCGGGGAGGCGGTGTCGGCGCTCGGCCGCGAGCTGGCCCCGCTGCTCGACGAGCGCCCTTGGGCGGCGTACGGGCACAGCATGGGTGCGCTGCTGGCGTTCGCGCTGGCGGCGGCCCGGCTGCGGGAGGGGGGCCGGGGCCCCGAGGCGGTGTTCCTCGGGGCCTACGCGGCACCGCACCGCACGCCGACGCTGCCCGCGCCGGACCGCTACGGCGACGCCGAACTGGCCCGTGCCCTGGTGGGTTTCGGCGGCCTCGACCCGCGGTTCCTGGACCGGGACGACTGGCTGCGGGCGCTGCTGCCGATCGTCCGGGACGACCTGCGGATCTGCGCCAGCCACCGGCGGGCCGGGCTGCCGGACCCGGACGACGAACGGACCCGGCTGCCGGTGCGGGTGGAGGCCTTCGCGGGCACCGACGACCGGCTGGTCGACCCGGCGGGGGTGCGCGCCTGGGGCCGCTACGCGCGCGACTTCCGGATGGCGTGCGTGCCCGGCGGCCACTTCTTCCCGCGCGAGGCACCGGTGCCGTTCTTCGACCGGTTCAACGGCTCCCTGCACCGGATCCTGGCCGCCCTGGACCCACCACCCGGGGCACGTTCCTGATGCGGCGCCGGATGACGTCGGCGTTCTTGTCGTACAGGGCGCGCTGTTCGCCGATGCCCGGCATGACCCACACGGGCCGCGCCGAGCCGTCGGCGAAGGTCAGGCCCTCGGTGTCGGGGCGCAGTCCGGTGAGGGTGAGCGCGAAGTCCGCCAGGTAGTCGATGCCGCCGTCCGCGGTGAGGCGGAACGGGCGGTCGTGGCCCGGGTAGATCACGTCGGACACGGCCAGCACCCGTTCGATGCTGCGGGTGGCGGCGTCGGCGTCCCAGAACACCAGCGGGTTGCGGCGGGTGCGGGCGACGTACGCGAAGTGCAGCGCGTCGCCGGTGATGGTGGCGGTCCCGGCGTCGGTGGCCACGGTCACCCCGATGCTGCCCGGGGAGTGTCCGGGCAGCGCGATCACCGCGACGCCGGGGACGATCTCCTCCCCGTCCACGACCTCCCGCACCCGCAGCTGCTCCAGCAGCAGCCCCGTCCAGGCGGGCGTCGCCCAGTCGTTGGCGTGCGGGGTGTGGGCGTAGCGCCGCTCGTCGGCGTGCAGGACGAGGGTGGCGGCCGGGAACAGGTCGATGTTCTGTACGTGGTCCCAGTGCGCGTGCGTCAGGACGACGGTGTCGATGTCGTCGGCCGTCAGGCCGTGTGCGGCGAGCGCGTCCCACAGGAAGGGGCGGCGCCCGACGTGCGCGGCGTCCACGAGGATGTTCCGGGGCCGTCCGGTGTCGTCCGCCCCGCGCACCAGGAACACCCCGCAGAAGGCGGGGTACCCCTGGTCGGTGTCGATGGCGAACCCGGGCAGCAGGATGTCGACGGTGGGCATGGGTCTCCCTTGGGTGTCAGGCGGTCAGCGCCGCGCGGATCGTGTCCAGGCAGCCCGGGTTGGCGAGGGTGGACAGGTCGCCGGGGTCGGTGCCAGTGGCCAGGGCCTTCAGCAGACGGCGTACGGTCTTGCCGTTGCGGGTCCTGGGGAGTTCGGGCACGGCGACGACCCGGGCGGGGCGGAAGGCGGGGCCCAGGGCGTCGGCGACGCGGGCGGTGATCCGGTCGGCGTCGGCGGGGCCGAGGGTGTGGCCGGGGGCGGCGACCGCGAAGCACCACAGCGCCTCGCCCTTGACCGGGTGCGGGACGCCGACGGCGGCGGCCTCGGCGACGGCCGGGTCGGTGACGACGGCGTCCTCGGCCTCGGCGGGCCCGAGGCGCTTCCCTGCGACCTTGATGACGTCGTCGAGGCGGCCGTGCACGAACCACTCCCCGCCCCTGCGGGAGACCAGGTCGCCGTGCGACCAGCGGCCCGGCCGGCGGGCGAAGTAGGTCTCGGTGAAGCGGTCGCGTGACCCCCACAGCCCCCGGGTCATGCCGGGCCAGGGGCGGCGCACCACCAGTTCCCCGGGCACGCCCTCGGGCGGCTCGGCGCCCGTGCCGTCCTCGATCACCGCGTCGATGCCGAGGCAGGGCCCGGCGAAGCCGCCGGGTGACTGGGGCACGGTCGGCGCGGAGGCGAGCAGGGAGCCGCCGGCCTCGGTGCCGCCGCAGATGTTGACGACGGGGCAGCGTTTGCCGCCGAAGGAGGCGGAGTACCAGTGCCAGGCCTCCTCGGTCCACGGCTCCCCGGTGGAGGCCAGGATCCTCAGCGAGCCGGGCGCGGCGGGCACGGCGGGCGCCCGGTCCATCAGGGCCCTGGACAGGCTGGGCGAGCTGCCGAAGACGGTGACGCCGTGGTCGGCGAGGAGCCGCCACAGCCGCCCGGCGTCGGGATGGTCGACCGCGCCCTCGTACGCCAGGACGCTCGCCCCGGCGAGGGTGGCGCCGATCGCGACGAGCGGGAACATGATCCAGCCGGGGTCGGTCACCCAGCACACCACGTCCTGGCGGTGGACGTCGAGGTGGTAGCGGACCTCGCTGCCGACCTGCGCCGGGAAGCCGCCGTGGGTGTGCACGGCGCCCTTGGGGCGGCCGGTGGTGCCGGAGGTGTGCAGCAGCAGGAAGGGCGCGTCGGCGGGGAGGGAGCGGACGGGGGCCGGGTCGGCGGCGGACAGGGCGTCCCAGGAGGTGGCCGTCGTGTCGTCCCCGGCCGTCGCCACCACCACCAGGTGCCGTACGGCCGGCGCGCCGCGCAGGGCGTCGCGGGCGACGGGGGCCATGGCGTACCGGCGTCCGTGCCGGGTGGTGTGGGCGGCCGTCACCAGGACCTTGGCCCCGGCGTCGGCGAGCCGGAGGGCGATGGCCCCGGCGCCGAAGCCGGAGAACAGCGGCACGAGGATGGCGCCGATCCGGGCGCAGGCGAAGAGGAGGACGAACGCCTCGGCGCCGGGCGGCAGATGGCAGGCCACCCGGTCCCCTTCCGCGACGCCGAGTGCGCGCAGCCCGCCCGCGACCCGGGCGCTGTGGGCGGCGGTCTCGGCGTAGGTGAGGACGCCCCGGCTGCCGTCCTCTCGTTCGAAGCGCAGGGCGGGCGCGGTGCCGTGGCCCTGCCGCAGATGGCGTTCCAGGCAGGAGTCGGCGAGGTTGGTGCGGGCGCCGGGGAACCAGCGGGTTGCCGCCATGCCGCCGGAGTCGTCGAGGACGCGGCGCGGCGGCTCGTGCCAGACGATGCCGAGGTCCACGACGGCGCGCTCCCAGAACCAGGCGGGGTCGGCGGCGGAGCGGGCCTGGAGGGCGCGGTGGCCGCCGTCGACGCCGTAGCGGCGGCAGAAGGCGGTGATGTTGCTGTGTTCGACGAGTTCCGGTGGCGGGTACCAGGCGTGGTCGTTCATCACCGGGCCCCCGCCCCGGGGTTCTCGATCAGTGCCGCGATGCCCTGACCGCCGCCGACGCACAGCGCGATCACCCCGAACCGGCCGCCGGTGCGGCGCAGTTCGTGGGCTGCCTTGAGCAGCAGCACCGCTCCGGTGGCGCCGACGGGGTGGCCGAGGGCGATGGCGCCGCCGTTGGGGTTGACCCGGTCGGGGTCGAGTTTGAGGGTGTCGAGGACGGCGAGCACCTGGGCGGCGAAGGCCTCGTTGAGTTCGATGACGTCGATGTCGTCGGTGGTGAGGTCGTTGCGCCGGAGCAGGACGCGGATCGCGTCGGCGGGGGCGACGCCCATGATCTCCGGTTCCAGGGCGGTGACGGCGGTGTCCCGCAGCAGGCAGAGCGGGGTGGTGCCGGCGTCGGCGGCCCGCGTCAGCAGGACGGCGGCGGCGCCGTCGTTGATGCCCGCGGAGTTCCCGGCGGTGACGGTGCCGTTCTCGGTGAACACGGTCCGCAGGGTCGCCAGCTTCTCCACGGTGGTGCCGGGGCGGGGGTGTTCGTCGCGGTCGACGACGCCGTCCGGGGTGGCGACCGGCACGATCTGCGCCTCGAACCGGCCCGCCTCGAGCGCGGCGGCGGCCCGGCGCTGGCTCTCGGCGGCCCAGCGGTCCTGCCGGTCGCGGGAGATGCCGTACCGGTCCGCGACGATCTCGCCGGTCATGCCCATCGGGTAGTGCCCGAACGGGTCGGTGACCAGGGAGAGGGTGCCGTCGATCACCGGGTCTCCGACGAGTTCGTCGGGGGCGTGGGCGGTGTAGTCGAGCCGGGGCTGCCGGGTCATCGACTCGTTGCCGCCCGCCACGACCACGTCGGCGGCGCCGCACATGAGGCTCTGCGCGGCCGACCGGACGGCCTGGAGTCCGGAGCCGCACAGCCGGTTGACGTTGTACGCGGGCGTCCGCACCGGCAGCCCGGCGGTCAGCGCGGCCCGGCGGGCGTTGAACGCCTCCGGGCCCACCTGTCCGACACAGCCGAGGACGACCTCGTCGACGGCGCCGAGCCGCATCCCGGCCCGGACGACGGTCTCGCGGATCACCAGCGCGCCGAGCCGGTGGGCGGGGGCGGCGGCGAGGGCGCCCCGGTGGCGGCCGATCGGGGTGCGGGCCCCGTGGACGACGGCGATGTCTGCGGGCATCGGTCACTCCTTGACTGGGTCGGTCCGCCCCGGGTCGGCGGACAGCAGGGTGCGGGCGTCCCGGTCGGGGCGGATCAGCAGCGCGGCGATCAGGGCGCCGCCGATCAGCAGCCAGGCGGCCAGGTCGAAGGCGCGGCCGTAGCCGACGGTCTCGCTGGGCGCGGCGTCGATGATGCGGCCGGTGACGTAGGGGGCGAGCAGGCTGGAGAGGGCGGCGAGGGCGTAGGACAGGCCGAGGGCGGCGCTGCGCCGGGCGGGCGGGCAGATGTCGGCGAGGGCGGCGTTGGTCAGCGGGGTCTGGCCGTTGCCCGCGGAGAACGCCAGCACGAGCAGCGGCAGCAGCAGGGCGGCGGGGCCGACCCGGGTCGCGAGCAGCAGACTGACGCCGGCGAGCAGTGGCAGTGTGGCGCCGAGCAGTCCCTGTGCGACCCGGGCGGTCACCCCCCTCCGCAGCAGCCGGTGCGCGACGGCTCCGGCGGTGAGGACCAGGACGGCCATGGCCAGCGCGGGCAGGCCGACGATGCCGCTGACGGCCGCTTCGCTGAACCCGGCCTGTTCCTCCAGGTAGAGCGGCAGCCAGGCGAAGCCGAGGGCGAGCGTCCACATGACGGCGAAGGTGGAGAGGGTGGCGCCGAGCCAGGTGCCGGTGGTGACGATCCGCCAGAAGGGCACGGTGGCCGGTACGTCGGCGCCCGCGTCCTTCGGGACCGCCGGTCCCAGCTGGACGCGGTGCGGGCCGCCCCCGCCGTACCGCAGCCAGCACAGGGTCCACACCAGGCCCGCCGCGCCGAGCAGGCCGAACGCGGCCCGCCAGCCGAAGGTGTCGCTGACCAGGACGACCAGCGGTGCGGCGAGGACGGTGCCCCCCGCGCCGCCCGCGACGACGACCGCCGAGGGCAGGGCGCGGCGACCGGCGGGAAACCAGGTGAACGCGGTGTAGTTGGCCAGCGGGTAGCCCGGCCCCTCGCCCGCGCCGAGCACCACCCGGGTGGCGACCAGCGCGCCGAATCCGGCGGCGGGCAGGAGGATCGGCAGCTGTGCCGCCGCCCACACCAGGGCGAGTACGGCGAGCAGGGGCCGGGGGCGGATCCGGTCGCCGAGGAAGCCGACCGAGACCGCGGAGAGGCTGAACAGCAGATAGAAGCTGCTGGCGATGATCCCGAACTCGGTAGCCGTGAGGCCGAGTTCGTCCTTGATCGGGTCGGCGGTCAGCCCCAGGACCGCCTTGTCGGCGGCGTTGATGACGATGAACAGCGCGAGCAGCGCCAGCACGGTGCGGGCCTCCCGCCCGGCGCCGTCGGCCGTGGCCGGCGTCGGGTCCTCCGTCTCCACGGCCATCCGGGCCCCTCTCGCACCGCGCCGCTACGGAACGGAACAGAGCCGTTCCGTTCGGCCGGGAACGTACACCCGCCCCGGACGGAACGCAACCGTTCCGTCCGGTGTTAATCTCCGCCGGTGGACGCGACCAGCCGGAACGCACTCGACCGCAGGCCCACGGGCTCCGCGGCGCTACGGGAATCCGTGACCGAGACGATCAGGGGGGCGGTGTTCGAGGAACTCGCCGAGACCGGCTACGCCCGGATGTCGATGGAGGCCGTCACCCGCCGGGCCCATGTCGGCAAGGCGGCGCTGTACCGCCGCTGGCCGTCGAAGGAGGCCATGGTCGTCGAGCTGGTCTCGGAGGCCGCCGCCGCGCATCTGCCGCGGGCCGCGGGCTCCGGCTCGCTGCGCGCCGACGTCGAGCGCTTCGTCCGGGACACCATGGCCGACCTGCGGCATCCCCTGGTCGGCCGGATCGTCCCCGACCTGGTGGCGGAGTCGGCGCGCAACCCCTCGCTGCGCGACGCCCTGCACCGGGCGGTGCTCGCGCCCCGGCGGGCGGCCGTGGCGGAGCTGCTGCGGCAGGCGGTGGACCGCGGCGAACTC
Organism: Streptomyces sp. B93; assembly: GCF_018070565.1. Lineage (GTDB taxonomy): Bacteria > Actinomycetota > Actinomycetes > Streptomycetales > Streptomycetaceae > Streptomyces. The sequence goes on along the minus strand of NZ_JAGPXL010000010.1, from coordinate 87,673 downwards.
CCCGAGGACACCGACCTGTCCCTGGCCGTCGACCTGTTCGGCGCCCCGCTGTACTTCCGGATGCTGGCCGTCGGCGGCCCCACGGACGACGCGTACGTCACCCGCCTCACCGGGGCGGTACTCGCGGCGGTGGCCGCCAGTCACTAGGCCGTGGTTTGTCACCCGGGTTTTGTCACCCGGGTGCGTAGACGTGCCCGGGCGGGCGAACTACGGTCGCCGGGCACCCAGCCACGCGGTGGCACGCCGAGCCCAGGAGCCGTGGATGCGCAAAAGCCCCTCGCCCCTGTCCCTGTCCCTGCTGGGCCTCGGGGTCTTCCTGCTGGTCCTCGCCCCGATGCTGGTGTGGTACGTCAAGCCGCGCGCCGCGGTGAACCCGGTCGACATCGATGTGACCGCCGTGTACGAGGGCACGGGCGACTACTTCGACGTCGAGGAGACCGAGACGCTGACGGACCGCCGGATCACCGTCACCCAGCGGGTGCGCGGCGATGTCGCCGACAGCGAGCGCTCCGGCCGCGCGGTCTGGGACATCGTCACCACGGTCGACACGGACGGCTCGCTGCCCGCCGCCGACCCGCACGACGCGCTGGACTTCGCCACCGCCCGCTGGGTCACCGACCGCTCCAGCAACCGCCCCGTGCACTGCTGCGAGGAGCGGCCGTACCACGAGGGGGAGGCGTACCTGAAGTTCCCCTTCGACGTGCAGAAACGCCCCTACCGCTGGTGGGACAGCACGCTCGGCGCAACGGTCACCCTGGAGTACCGGGGCAAGCAGAAGGTCCGCGGCTACGAGGGGTACGTCTTCGAGGGCTCCGTCCCGCCGACGAGGGTCGGGACGCGGCAGGTGCCGGGGGTGCTGGTGGGCCGTGAGCGGGCCGGGCAGGTGTTCGCCGAGGAGTGGTACGCCAACCACGGCATCAGACTGGTCGTCGACCAGCCCACCGGCCGTGTCCTCTTCGCCCGGCTCGGCCCGAGGCAGACCCTGCGCGCCCCCGGCGCGAAGGAGGACGCGGTGGTCCTGCTGGACGTGGAGAAGCTGACGCACACCCCGGCCACGCAGGAGTTCGCGGTCGACCGGGCGAGGGAGGACAGCGCCCGGCTGCGCGCCGTGGGCACCACGGTGCCGGTCGGCGCGGCGGCGGGCGGCGTCGCCCTCGCCACCGCGGGGAGCGTCCTGCTGCTGCGGAAACGGCCCCGTGAGTCCTAGGCTCCGCAGGAGCGCAGGAACCGGCGGGTGCGTACGGCGATGGGCAGCGGCCTGTCCGGCTCGCACGGGTACATGTCCTGCTCGACGATGGCGAACAGGTCCACGCCGAGCCGCTGGGCCGCCGCCAGCACCGGCTCCAGTTCGGGCACCCCGGTGGGCGGTTCGCACATCACCCCGCGCTGCACGGCCGGGCCGAACGGCACCCCGCCCGCGACCACGTCGGCGAGGATCTTGGGGTCGACCTGCTTGAGGTGGAGGTAGCCGAGGCGTTCGCCGTAGGTCTCGATCAGCTTGACGCTGTCGCCGCCGCAGTAGGCGTAGTGCCCGGTGTCCAGGCAGAGGCCGACCAGATCGGCGTCGGTGGCGTCGAGGAAGCGCGTCACGTGCGCCTCGGTGTCGATGTGGGTGTCGGCGTGCGGATGGACGACGATGTCCAGGCCGTAGGCGTCGCGCACCTGTTGGCCGAGGCGTTCCATGCCCCGGGCGAGGTGGGTCCACTGTTCGGCGGTCAGCTCCGGCGGTTCCAGGATCTCGGCGGTCTTGTCGTCGCGCCAGAACGAGGGGATGACGACGAGGTGCCGCGCGCCCATGGCCTCGGTGAGGGCGGCGACCTGGCTGACGTGCTCCCAGGTGGCGTCCCAGACGGCGGGCCCGCGGTGCAGGCCGGTGAAGACGGTGCCCGCGGAGACCTTCAGGTTCCGCTTGGCGATCTCGTCGGTGAGGCGGGCCGGGTCGGTGGGGAGGTAGCCGTAGGGGCCGAGTTCGATCCAGTCGTAGCCCGCTTCGGCGACCTCGTCGAGGAAGCGTTCCCAGGGGACCTGCCGGGGGTCGTCGGGGAACCAGACGCCCCAGGAGTCGGGTGCCGAGCCGACCCGGATGTGGTCCAGCGCAGGGGGCATGTCAGGACTTTCCTTCCGTGGAGCCGGGGACCGGGGCGGTGAGGTCGTCGGCCTCGGGCAGTCCCGCCACGTCGACGCCGCGCACCTGGGCCAGTTCGTGCTTGAGGGCGGCGAGTTCGGCGCCGCCCGCCATGTGGTTGGTCAGCTCCTCCAGACCGACCTCGCTGCGGGCGGCGGAGAGTTCCAGGGTGCCCAGGCGCAGCACGCTGAAGTGGTCGCCGACCATGTAGGCGTGGTGGGGGTTGTGGGTGATGAAGATGACGCCGAGGCCGCGGTCGCGGGCGGCGGCGATGTACTTGAGGACCACGCCGGACTGCTTGACGCCCAGGGCGGCGGTGGGCTCGTCGAGGATCAGGACACGGGCGCCGAAGTGGACGGCGCGGGCGATGGCGACGCACTGCCGCTGGCCGCCGGAGAGGGTGCCGATGGGCTGTTCCAGGTCGTCCAGGACGATGCCCATCTCGCGCAGCTCCCGGTCGGCGGTCTCCTTCATCCGCGGGATGTCCAGGCGCCGGACGGGCCAGGGGCCCCTGGTGAGTTCGGAGCCGAGGAAGAAGTTGCGCCACACCGGCATCAGGGGGACGGTGGCGAGGTCCTGGTAGACGGCGGCGATGCCGCGGTCGAGGGCCTCGCGCGGGGTGCCGAAGCGCACCGGGGTGCCGTCGACGAGGAACTGGCCCTCGGTGTGCTGGTGCAGCCCAGAGATGATCTTGATGAGGGTGGACTTCCCGGCCCCGTTGTCGCCGAGCACACAGGTCACCTTGCCGGGGTGGACGGCCAGGTCGACACCGTGCAGGGCACGGATGTTGCCGTAGGACTTGCCCGCGCCGCGCAGTTCGACGAGGGGGGCGGTGTCGCTGGTGGTCATGGGTGGGTCACCTCCTCGTGGCGGTCCTGCGGACCCACAGGTTGATCAGGGTGGCGCCGAGCAGCATCACGCCGAGGAACGCCTTGAACCAGTCGGGGTTCCAGCCCGCGTAGACGATGCCCTGCTGGACCATGCCGAACATGAAGGCGCCGAAGACGGGGCCGATCGCCGAGCCGTAGCCGCCGGTGAGCAGACAGCCGCCGATCACCGCGGCGGCGATGTAGATCAGCTCCTGGCCCACACCCTCACCGGACTGCACGGTGTTGAAGGAGAACAGGTTGTGCATGCCGACGAACCAGGCACCGAACCCGACCAGCATGAACAGCGAGATCTTGGTGAACGTGACCGGGACACCGACGGCCCGCGCGGAGTCCTTGTTGCCGCCGACGGCGAAGACCCAGTTGCCGTACTTGGTGCGCAGCAGCACCCAGGTCGCCAGCGCAGCGAAGACCAGCCACCACACCACGGTGATCTTCACCTGTACGCCGCCCACCTCGAACGAGGACGCGAAGAGCGCCTTGGCCTGCTCGAAGCCCTCCATGTCGCTGATGTCGTCGGTGGCGACATTGCCGGTGACCAGCTTGGTGATGGCGAGGTTGGCGCCCTGGAGGATCAGGAAGGTGCCGAGGGTGACCAGGAAGCTGGGCAGTCCGGTCTTCACCAGCATCCACCCGTTGAAGAGGCCGACCGCGAGCGAGACGGCGAGCGCCGCGATCACCCCCGTCCACACGTTCAGGGTGAGCTGGTAGCTGAGCATGCTCGCGGTCAGCGCCGAGGTGATGACGGCGACCCCGGCGGACAGGTCGAACTCGCCGCCGATCATCAGCAGCGCCACCGGCAGGGCCATGATCCCGATGGTGGACGACTGATAGAGGATGTTCGCCATCGAACTGCCGTCGCGCACCGGTTCGGCCACGACGAGGAAGAACACCAGCACCGCGACCGCGCCGAGGAACACCCCCACCTCCGGCCGGGCGAGCAGCCGCAGCGCCAGGGGCCGCTGGGTGGTCCGCCCGTCGGTCTTGCGGGGGCCGGAGCCCGGCGGCGCGGTCACCGCCGGCTCAGCCTGCTGGGCCATGCTCATCACCGGGTGCCCTTCGCGGCGTAGTCCGCGATCGTGTCGACGTTGGACTTGTCGACGAAGGCCGGGCCGGTCAGCACCGGCTGCTCCCCGCCGCCGCTGTAGTTGCCGTTGTTCTGGTAGAGCCAGAGCCCGTCGACGGCCAGGTAGCCCTGGAGGTAGGGCTGCTGGTCGACGGCGAACTGGATGGAGTCGTCCTGGATGGCCTTGGTGAGCTGCTTGTTCAGGTCGAAGGTGGCGACCTTGGCGGAACTGCCCGCGTCGTCCACCGACTTGACGGCGGTCAGCGCGAAGGGGGCGCCGAGGGTGACGACGTAGTCGATGGCGGAGTCCTGCTTCAGCTTGGCCGTGATGGTCGACTGCACGGACGGCATGTCGGTGCCGTTGACGTAGAGGGTCTCGGTCTTGCCCTCGAAGGTCTTCTTCACGCCGTCGCAGCGCTGGGTGAGACCGATGTTGCCCTGTTCCTGGATGACGCAGACGGCGTTCTTGGCGCCGACCTCGTTGAGCTTCTTGCCGAACGCCTCGCCCGCGACGGTCTCGTCCTGGCCGAAGAACTCCAGCAGTCCGAGGTCCTTCCAGTCGCTCAGCCCGGAGTTGATGCCGACCACGGGTATCCCGGCCTGCTCCGCCTTGGCGACGACGCCCTTCAGTGCGTCCGGCTTGGCGAGGGTGACCGCGATGCCGTCGACCTTCTGGTCGATGGCGTTCTGCACCAGGGTGGCCTGGTTGCCCGCGTTGGGGTCGGCGGAGTAGATCAGCTCGACGTTGTCCTTGGCGGCGGCGGCCTCGGCTCCCTTGCGGACGATGTCCCAGAAGGTGTCGCCGGGCGACTGGTGGGTGACGAGGGCGATCGTCATCCGGGGCGTGTTCGCCTTGCCCGCCGAGGCGTTCTCTCCGCCCTCCTCCGACTTCTTGCCGCCGGACTCGCTGGAGCATCCGGCGAGGGTCAGGGCGGCCGCCGCGGCGAGGGCCACGACCGGGGCGATTTTGCGGGAGTGCGAAGAGCGGTCCATCTTGCCTGCACCTCACTGTGCGACCGGGGGAACACTGCTGTCGTGCTGGGACCGAATCCAAATCCCTGCGACGCCCACTGTCAATACTTTGTTAAGACATCATTGCACAAACAGGTCAGTATGTTAGGACAAACGGCCTCCGCTTGACGAACCGACCCCCGAGGAGCACAGTCGTAGGGAGACCTTTACGTCGTAAACATACGTCGTCCGCCGCAGGAGCGTCCGGCATGGCACGCAGCGATCCCCTGCCGACGACCGTCCTCGTCACCGGCGGGGCCGGTTACCTGGGCAGCCACGCCTGCGTGGAGCTCCTCGACCACGGCTACGAGGTCATCGTGGTCGACGACTACTCCAACAGCTCCCCCCAGGTCCTCGCCCGGGTCGAACGGCTCGCGGGCCGGTTCGTCGGCGCCGTCTACGAGCTGGACATCCGTGACCGGCGCGCCCTCTCGGCCGTCTTCGACCGGCACGCCGTGGACGCGGTGGTGCACTTCGCCGCGGTCAAGTCGGTCAGCGGCTCGACACGGCTGCCCGCGCACTACTACGACGTCAACGTCGGCGGCACCACAGCGCTGCTGGGCTGCATGCAGGACCACCGGGTGCACCGCCTGGTGTTCGCCTCCTCGGCCGCGGTCTACGGCGACGCGGGCCCCGGGCCCCTCCACGAGGCCACCCCGACGGGCCCCACCAACCCGTACGCGGCCTCCAAGTGGTGGTGCGAACGGATACTCGCCGACATCTGCCACCACCGGCCCGAGTACACCGTGCTGAGCCTGCGCCACTTCAACCCGGCCGGGGCCCACCCCAGCGGACTGCTCGGCGAGGACCCGCGCGGCACGCCCGACAGCCTGCTGCCGAACCTGTCCCGGGTGGCCGTCGGACGACGGGAGCGGCTCGGCGTCCACGGCGTCGACTACCCCACCCGCGACGGCACCCCGGTCCGCGACTACGTACACGTCATGGACACCGTCGACGCGCACCGCCTGGCCCTGGACCACCTCTCCGACGCAGGCGGCCTGCACGTCTACAACGTCGGCCGGGGACAGGGCAGTTCGGTGCTGGAGGTGATCGGCGCGTTCTCCGAGGCGTGCGGACGTCCGGTGCCCTACGAGTTCACCCCCCGGCGCCCCGGCGACGTCGCCGAACTGGTCGCGGACGCGAGCGCCGTGAGCCGCGCCTGGGGCTGGCGCCCCACCCGGGACCTGACCGACATGTGCCGGGACGCCTGGCACTTCCAGCGGCTGAACCCGCAGGGCTACGCGGGCTCCTCGCGGCGCACCGGCTCGGCGGCCAACTGAGCCGCCGGTCGCTCCGAGAGCGCGAACGCCGTCTCCACCAGGGCGATGTGGCTGCCCGCCTGGGGCGCGTTGCCGAGCTGGCGGCCCGCGTCCGCGTCCCAGCGCTCCGCGAGCAGTCCCACGTCGTTGCGGACCGCGAGGACCCGCTCGAAGGTCTCCCGCGCCTCGACGGGACGACCGGTGGCGGCGAGCGCGTCGGCGTACCAGAGGGAGCAGGCCACGAACGCGCCGTCGGGGCCGTCGGAGGCGTCGGGCGTGTACCGGCCGAGGAACCCGCCGTGGCCGAGGCGGGCCATGGCCCGGACCGTGCCGCGCACCCGTTCGTCGTGCGCGGGCAGGAAGCCGAGCCGGGGGATCAGCAGGGCGGAGGCGTCCAGCGCCGGGGAGCCGTAGCACTGGACGAAGGAGCCCTGTGCCGCGTCCCAGCCCTGGCGGCACACCTGCCTGCCTATCTCCCGCCGCATGGCGCGCCACTCGCCGGAGGAGCCGTTGCGGGCGAGCAGCCTGCCCATCCGCAGGGCACGGTCGGCGGCCACCCACGCCATCACCTTGGAGTGCACGAACTGCCGCCGGGCGCCCCGGATCTGCCACAGCCCCTGGTCGGGTTCGCGCCAGTGCCGGTGCAGGAAGCCCATCAGCGCCTCGACCAGGTCCCACACGTGGGCGGGCAGCGCGATTCCGGACCTGAGCGACTGGAAGAGGGTGTCCAGGACCTCGCCGTACACGTCGAGCTGGAACTGGCCCACCGCCGAGTTCCCGAACCGGACCGGCCGGGAGTCCTCGTAGCCCACGAGCCACGGCGCCTCGGTCTCCGGCAGCAGGCGCTGCCCGGCGACGCCGTAGACGGTCTGGAGGCCGCCGGGGTCGCCCGCGACGGCCCGCACCAGCCAGTCCAGCCAGGCGGCGGCCTCCTCCCGGTAGCCGCTGCGCAGCAGACAGGACAGGGTCAGGGTGGAGTCGCGCAGCCAGCAGTAGCGGTGGTCGAAGTTGCGGTCGCCGCCGATGCGGCCGGGCAGCGAGGTGGTGGGGGCGGCGACGATCCCGCCGGTGGGCGCGTAGGTGAGGGCCTTGAGGGTGATCAGCGACCGTACGACGGCCTCCCGCCACGGACCCCGGTAGCGGCACTGCGCGACCCAGCGCCGCCAGTAGCCCTCGGTCTCCTTCAGGGCCGTCTCGCCCGGCACGGACAGCGGCGCGGGCGGCGCCGACCGGTGCGAGGGCGACCAGGCCAGCGTCAGCGCCACCCGCCGCCCGGCGGGGACGGTGAAGTCCCACACCGTGGCGTCCTCGTCGTGGCCCGCCCGCACGGACCCGTCCGGGCCGAGCCACACGGCGTCCGGCCCGGCGACCGCGACCGTGCAGCGCCCCGCGTCGCGCACCCAGGGCACCACCCGGCCCTGGTGGAAGCGCAGCCGCAGCTCGCTGCGGACGGACACGGCACCGGAGAGCCCCTCGACGACCCGGACGAGACAGGGCAGTTCGGCGCGCGGCGGCATGAAGTCGGTGACCCGGACGGTGCCGGCCGCGGTCTCCCACACCGTGTCGAGGACCAGCGTGTCGGGCCGGTAGGCGCGGCGCGCGCAGACGCCGCCGCCGGACGGCGCGACCCGCCAGAACCCGTTGTCCGCCGTGCCCAGCAGGGCGGCCAGGCAGGCGGGCGAGTCGAAGCGCGGCAGACAGAGCCAGTCGACGCAACCGTCCCGGCCGATCATGGCGGCGGTCTCCAGGTCGCTGGTGAGGGCGTAGTCCTCGATGGGTGGACTCATGGCCATCCCCCGGAAACGGCGGCACGCCGGCGGCAGCCGACCACCGGCGTGACCACGGTGGGCCCGCTCAGGCGCGGCCCTTCTCATAGGTGACGAGCCCCTGGGAGAGCCGGAGCGGAACCAGGACCAGCTCCACGAGCAGGGCCTTCCAGGCGTAGTACGTGTTCACCACCTTGTTGAGGTACACGTAGGGGAAGTTCCGCACGACCACGCGGTAGGGGATTTTTCGCCGGTGTGCGCCGTAGAACAGCGGTGGGGTGAGGAGCAGCAGCTCGAAGCCCATCCACCACAGCATGGTCATCATCACCCCCTGGCCCCAGACGAAGACCAACAGGAACGGCATCGCGTACCACAGCGGAGCCGTGACGATGTCCCACACGGCGATGAGGATCCACAGCAGGAGCAGCGGCTTGTGCCGGGCGAGGTGGAACGTGTGGATCCTGACGTTCTGGAAGAAGCCCGCCATCCAGCGCCACACCTGCTTGCGCAGGTAGGTCAGCGTCGAGGGGTCGGCGGCCTGGGCGACGGCGTCGCCCACGTACACGGCTCTGCGGCCCTCCTCCTGTTTGGACCACGTGTAGTCCATGTCCTCGACGACGGTCCGCTCGGGGAAGCCGCCGAACTCGCGCAGTTCCCGGGTGCGGAACGCCGAGCAGCATCCCGAGCAGACCACGGGGCTGTTGGCGGCGTTCTGGATGGGGCGCTGGAAGTGGAAGCCGAAGAGGTACTCGATCGACCGGCCGCGTTCGGGGGCGGTGTCCTCGAACCGGGTCAGGACGCATCCGGCGGCGACCGCCACCCTCGGGTTCTCGAACGGCTCCAGGATCAGCTCGACGTAGTCCCGCGCGAGGACGGTGTCCGCGTCCACCGGCAGTACCAGATCGGTCCATACGTACCGCAGCCCGTAGTTCTGGGCCCGTGCCTTGCTGCCCTGGTTGGTCTCGGCGGTGAAGACGGTGACTCCGTAGGACAGCGCGACCTGTCGGGTCCGGTCGGTGGAGTGGTCGTCGACGACGATGACCTCGTCGAACGGGTGGGTCTGGGAGAGCAGGGATTCCAGCGTGTCCCCGAGTCCCTGCTCCTCGTTGTGCGCGGGGACTATCGCACTGATCGTGGTCATCTACCGCCCTCGCGCCCTGCTGACCAGCCGCATCAGAGCTCCCCCGCCGGCCACCGCCAGCCCGACGATGGCGTAGAGCGGCCAGGACACCCCCGTGTGGGCGAGTGATCCGTTGTGAGTCATCGGTGCCTCCGTAGACTTGAGGCGTATGTTTACGACATATACGTACAGCTTCGGACGGGCGTCCGATATTGTCAAGCTCGCCACATATGCGCACCGTTGGTGTCAGGACCACCGGAGGAGAGGCCATGACGGAGGACGCCGTACCGGCACGCCGCGCGAGTGACCGGGGCCGTTACGGTCGGCTGAGCCGGGGGCGGGTGCTCGCCAGCGCCCTGGACCTGGTGGACCGGGAAGGGCTGTCCGCGCTCAGCATGCGACGGCTCGGCGCCGAGCTGGGTGTGGAGGCGATGGCGCTCTACCGCTACGCCGCGAGCAAGGACGTCCTGCTGGACGGCCTGGTCGAGGCGCTGTACCTGGAGCTGGAGGAGCGGCTGGCAGCCGAGGCCAAGGACACGGCCGACGAGTCACCCGCCTGGCGCAGCGGCCTCCACCAGATCGCACGGGCGACCTACGAGGTCTGCCTGGCCCACCCGCAGGCGGTGCCGCTGCTGGCCACCCGGATGCTCGCCGTCCCGCTGGCCCGCCGCCCGCTCGCCGTCCTCAAGGACCACGAGCGGGTCTTCGCCCTGCTGAGGGAGGCGGGCCTGGACGACGCCCGCGCCGCCGTCGCCTTCCGTGCCTTCACCGCCTGGCTGCTCGGGTACGTCTTCGCGGAGCTGCGCCCGATGGTCGACAACCCCGACGAGCCCGACCCCGCCTTCCGCCTCGGCCTGCACCGCATGCCGCCGCAGGAACTGCCGATCCTGCGCGCGGCCGCCCCCGACCTGGCCGAGCAGGGCGGTCCCGGTCAGCTGGCGGCAGGGCTGGACGCGCTGCTCGACCGGCTGGTGGGGACGTGACCCACGGCCGTCAGTGCGCGGCGTCCAGCCGCCGCCGCTGCTCCGCCGTCAGCTCCAGGTCCACGGCGGCCAGGCTCTCGTCGAGCTGGCCCACCGAGGACGCCCCCACCAGCGGGATGATCGGCAGGTCGGCGCCCATCTGCCAGGCCAGCACCACCTGGTTCGGGGTGGCCCCGGTCTCCCGGGCGACCTCGTGCAGCACCGCGAGGCGGGCCGGGGTGCCGGGGTGGTCGAAGTCGGCGGGAAGCCGGTCCGGGTGGGTGTAGGCGCCCTTCAGCAGGGGCGAGTACGCGACCAGCGTGAGGCCCGGTTCGGCGCGCAGATAGCTGAGCAGCTCGGCGCCCGCGTGGCCGAGGCTGCCGTCCGGGAAGAGGCCGTCGGGGACGTCGAGGCGCGGACGCAGATGGCTGTGCGCGTACTGGAGCACCTCGTAGCCCGGCAGTCCGGCCCCGGCGGCGAGCGCGCGGGCCCGCTCCACCCGCCAGACGGCGTGGTTGCTGACGCCGAGCAGGCCGACCGTGCCCTCGGCGACCAGTGCGGCGAACCCCTCGACGGTCTCCCGCAGCGGCACCGTACGGTCCTCGATGTGCGCGTAGAGCAGGTCGAGACGGTCCACGCCGAGCCGTTCGCGGCTGCGCTCGGCCGCCTCCCGGATCACCTTGGCCGACAGGCCCTCCGGGTTGTCGACGTAGCCGGTGCCGGGGGCGAGGGGGCGGGCGCCGAGCTTGGTGGCGATGACGACCTCGTCACCGATACCCCGGCTGCGCCGCCAGCGGCCCAGCAGTTCCTCGCTCTGCCCGCCCTGGCCGCCGTCCGCCCAGAAGGCGTAGTTGTCGGACGTGTCGACGAAGGTGCCGCCCGCCTCGACATAGCGGTCGAGGACGGCGAACGAGGTCTCCTCGTCGGTCGCCGAGCCGAACCACATCGCGCCGAGCGCCAGCGCGCTCACCTCGCGGCGGGTGGCCGGGCCGGTGCCGATGGTGCGGTACTTCATGGGTGTCCTCCCGTTCGCGGCCCCACGCCTCTCGGGGGCTCACGAACGGGAGTCTTCAGCTTGGAGCGCACGCGAAGTCAAGGACGTGCGCGCCCGGTCATCGCGAACGGCCCCTCCAGCGCCGCCCACTGGAGCAGCATGATGGTCTTGGCGTCGGCGATCTCGCCCGTCCGGATCATCGCCAGCGCCCTGCGGAAGGGCAGTTCGACGATCTCGATGTCCTCGCCCTCCTCGTCGAGGCCGCCGCCCTCGTGGGTGCGGGTGGCCGGACCGTAGGAGGCGGCGTAGAAGCTGACGCGTTCGGTGACCGACCCGGGGCTCATGTAGACGTCGAAGACGTGCCGTACCTCGCCGATGGTGTGCCCGGTCTCCTCGACGACCTCGCGCCGTACGGCGATCTCCGGGTGCTCGTCCTCGTCGTCGAGCAGTCCGCCCGGCGTCTCGATCAGCATGCCGTCGGGGTGCCCGTTGACGTAGACGGGGAAGCGGAACTGGCGGGTGAGCAGCACGGTTTCGCGTTCGGCGTCGTACAGGAGCATCGTGGCGCCGTTGCCGCGGTCGTGCGTCTCGCGCTCCTGGGTGCTCCAGGTGCCGTCGGCGCGCTGGAGGTCGAAGGTCGTGGCGCGCTCCACGTACCAGTGGCTGGAGAGCAGCTTCACGTCCCGCACCTTCACGCGCGGGTTGCCGGTCAGCTCGCGTCCGGTCCGGTCGAGTCCGGTACGGCCGCGGCGGTCGGGGGTGTCGATTCCGGCGGTCATCGGACGGGGGCGGGGTCGTGGGGCCCGGTGGCAGGGGACTGGGCGCCGCGCGGCGCGGGGAAGTGACTCATACGCCGCTTCTACCACCTCGCCGAGGGCGCCCGCCGGAAGCGCCGCCGACCCGGAGACCGGCGACGGCTCCCTCGCGGACGGCTGCGGCGCGTCAGACCCGCGTGCCGAACCTCTCCCACACCCGGTGCCGGCCGAGCAGCCCGGTGACCTGCTCCAGGGCGGCCGTCCCGGAGTCGGCGACGACCACGCCGGGCGCGTCGACGGGCACCCCGGCCGCCGTCAGGGCGGCCTCGCCGCCCGCCCAGACACCGATGGCCTTGCCGTGCCGGAAGGCCTCCTGGAGCAGCAGGACGACCCGGGGGTCGGTGACCGCCTGCCCGGAGGGCACGGGGTCGGACTTGGCGTCCCGGGCGGTGTACGCGTCGGGGCCCACGGCGGGCGTCCCGGCCAGCAGGACGGCGTCGAACTCCACGGACCGCGCGGTGACGAAGGAGCGCTGCGCGGTCAGCGCGCCGTCGCCGAGCGTGCCTCCCGTCGGCGCGACGACGAGCGGGACCATACCGGCGGTCAGGACGGCCTCCCGTACGGCGCCCACGCCCTCCAGGTCGTCCCCGCCGGTGACGACGCCGATCATCCGGCCCTCGGTGGGCCACACCTTGCCGACCTGCGACAGAGCCGGGCTGGGCGCGACGTCGGCGAGCGGCACGGTCGGCTCGGGCGCCGGGAGGCCGAGCCCGTCGGCGACCTGCTGGCACAGCTCGGGGTCGATGTTGGCGAGGACCTGGAGCGTGCGCTCCCTGACGGCCTGTTCGTAGCACTTGCCCAGTTCGAAGACGTAAGCGCCGACGATGTGCTCCCGCTCCACCGGGCTCATGCTGAGCCAGAACCGGCGCGGCTGGCTGAAGTGGTCCGCGAACGACTCGGGGGCCTCGCGCACCTTCCTGCCCTCCGGCACCCGCACCGGCGCCTCGACGAACGCCCCGGTGTCCGCGCCCGCGGTGAACGGGCAGCCGCCGTCCAGGGAGTTGGGCCGGTACGGCGCGACGCCCCGGTGGACGGCCGTCTGGTGCATGCCGTCGCGCTGCATGTCGTTGACGGGGGCGTGCGGGCGGTTGATGGGCAGCTGGGGGAAGTTGGGGCCGCCCAGGCGGGTGATCTGGGTGTCCAGGTACGAGAAGAGGCGGCCCGCGAGCAGCGGGTCGTCGGTGATGTCGATGCCGGGCACCAGGTGGCCGACGTGGAAGGCGACCTGCTCGGTCTCGGCGAAGAAGTTCGACGGGTTGCGGTTGAGGGTGAGCAGCCCGATCGGCTGCACCGGTGCCATCTCCTCGGGCACGATGTTCGTCGGGTCCAGCAGGTCGATGCCCTCGAAGGTCTGCTCCGGGGTGTCGGGGAACGTCTGGATGCCCAGCTCCCACTGCGGGTACGCGCCCGCCTCGATGGCGTCGGCGAGGTCCCGGCGGTGGAAGTCCGGGTCGACGCCGTTGATGAGCTGCGCCTCGTCCCAGACCAGGGAGTGCACGCCCAGCTTGGGCTTCCAGTGGAACTTCACCAGCGTGGTCTCACCGGCGGCGTTGACCAGCCGGAAGGTGTGGACGCCGAAGCCCTCCATCATCCGGAAGGAGCGCGGGATGCCCCGGTCGCCCATGAAGAAGATGGTGTGGTGGGTGGCCTCGGTGTGCAGCGACACGAAGTCCCAGAAGGTGTCGTGGGCGCTCTGCGCCTGCGGGATCTCCCGGTCCGGGTGCGGCTTCGCCGCGTGGACGACGTCCGGGAACTTGATGGCGTCCTGGATGAAGAAGACCGGGATGTTGTTGCCGACCAGGTCGAAGACGCCCTCGCTGGTGTAGAACTTCGTCGCGAAGCCGCGGGTGTCGCGCACCGTGTCGGCGGAGCCCCGGGAGCCGACCACCGTGGAGAACCGCACGAACACCGGCGTCTCGACGTCCTTGGCGAGGAACGCCGCCTTCGTGACCGAGGCGGCGGTGCCGTAGCCCTGGAAGACGCCGTGCGCGCCCGCGCCCCGGGCGTGGACCACGCGCTCCGGAATGCGCTCGTGGTCGAAGTGCATGACCTTCTCGCGCAGATGGTGGTCCTGGAGCAGCACGGGCCCGCGCGGACCGGCCTTGAGCGAGTGGTCGGTGTCGTACAGCCGGGCGCCCTGGGCGGTCGTCAGATAGGCGCCGCCCTGGGCCACGTCCGCCTGGTCGGCGCCGGTGGGCTGCCCGGTCGGTGACATGGTGTCCGGGCCGCTCTGGTCGGGCTTCGGCGGCAGCGGCTCCCGGGGCTCGGTGGGTTCCGCCACGGTCGGGGACTCGGGACCCGGCTTCCCGGGGATGCCGTCCTCCGGTCCGGTGGCGTCCCGCAGGGTGTCGGTGACCTTGTCCGTCACTCGCTTGAGAGGATTGGACTCGCTCATACGTCTGGGTTCCTTCGCATTCCGGCCGGTCGGCCGCTGTCGTCACGGCCCTGGGTCACTGACGCTGACCGCGCGGCGGGTACCCATTCCTGCCGGGGCAAGCAGCGCCTTTCTCAGCGGCGGTCACCGGGACGGGCGACGGACGCGACGTCCCCCGCCGCGACCTCCCGGGCGGTCGCCGCGAGGATCGTCTCGCCGTCGTGGACGCCGCCCCGGCAGCGCCGGGTGAACGCGCCGCCCTCGCCGTCCGCCGCCACGATGATCATTCCGCCGCCCCGGAGGCACTCGGACGCGGTGACGTCGACGGGCGCGGCGACCGCGTCGGTGACGGCGGCGGGGGCCGGCCCGACGGCCAGGGCCAGGGCCAGGGACAGGGCCAGAGCCAGGGCCAGGGACGGGGATAGGGCCAGGGACGGGGCCCCCACGCACGACGACTTGCTCACGGCGGCTCAGCTCCCGGCTGTCGGTGACGGCTGCGTTCCCAGCCTCCCGGCCCCCGCCCCCGGCCGCGACCGGACACGGGCACGCGGGGGACGGCGCCCCCTTCGGCCCACCGGGGGCGCACCACGTTCCGTCATGCGGCAGGGCCGGTCCGGTCCGCGGGCGCCCGCTGAAGCCGTGGGGGGTATCCGACCGGCGGCGCCAGGCCCGGGCGCACGGCGGTCGGCCTAACGGTCGACGTGATCGGCCGAGGGGGCGCGCAGGGCGTCGGGCACAGGGGCGCCGACGTCGGCGAGCAGCGCCAGGGCCCGGTCCCGGGCGTGCGGGGCGGCGGGGTCGTCCAGAGCGTCCAGGGCCCGGCTGCGCACGGCCAGGGCGCGGGCTTCGCCCAGGCGGTGGCCGGTGCGGCCGTGCACCGTCAGCGCGTCGCGGGCGTGCGCGAGCGCCGCGTGGTACTCGCCCCCGGCTGCGGCGATCTCCGCCAGCTCGGTCAGGGCCTGTCCCTCCACCACCCGGAACCCGCTGCGCCGGGCCAGCTCGAGCGCCTGGGCGGCGTGTGAGCGGGCTTCGGCGCGATGGCGCTGTGCGCGCAGGACCGCGGAGAGCCCGAGGAGGGCGTCGGCCTGGACACGGGCGTAGCCCGACCGCCGGGCCAGCAGCAGCGCGTGGCGCTGGAGGCGGGCCGCCCGCTGGTCCTGCCCCAGTCCGTGGTGGGCCCCGGCGAGCCCGGTCACGATGGTGGCCCGGACCGAGAGCCGTCCTGTGTCCTCGACGAGCGCGTGGGCGCGTTCCCCGAGGTCCAGCGCGGTGTGGTGGTGGCCGAGGTCGCGGTGGATCATGGCGATGGTCGCCAGGGTCATCGCATGGCCGACTCGGGATCCTGCCGGTGCCTCGGCGGTCAGCGCCTGTTCGAGGTCTTCCATGCCCTCCCGCAGCATGCCCATCTCCCATCGGACCAGGCCGAGGGCCTGGCGCGGCAGTGTGGGCGGCTCACGGCGCCACTCGAACCGCGGGTTCATGCGCAGCGCCCGCTCCAGCAAATCGGCCGCCTCGGCCAACCTGCCCATGTCCCGGTAGACCTTGCCGATGGCGGCCAGGACGGTCGATTCGGCGGGAGTGTCGCGGTGCGCGCGGCTGATACCCAGCATGACGGTGTAGTGGTTCAGCGCCTCGTCCAGGTGCCCGGTGCTCCAGCTCGCCAGGCCCAGGCCGCCGTGCGCCCAGCCCTGGCCGATCGGCCAGTCGGCGCGTCGGCTCAACTCCAGCGTGCGCGCGTAGTGGTCCTGGGCGTCCTGGTGGCGGGCCATGTCCCAGGACGCCATGCCGAGTGCCAGGTGCATGGCGGCCTGGCCGCGCAGGTCGCCTTCCGCGGCAGCGGCGTCCAGGGCGGTGTGCGCGGTGGCCCGCCACACGGGCCGGGGCAGGCAGAACCAGAAGTACCGGTACAGGGCGTCGGTGAGGTGCCAGGAGACCGCGCGGCAGCCGTGGAGCGCGGCGTGGTCGACGGCGGCGAGCAGGTTCGCGCGCTCGCCTTCCAGCCGCTCCAGGGCCCGCGGCCCTTCTGGCACCGGGTCGGGCGGCGTTGGCCCGCCGGTGGTGACGGTGTTCGGTGTGGTCTGTTCGTCCGGAGTCGGCTCGGACGGTGCTTCGGCCGGGTCGAGGAGTTCCGGCGGCACATCCGGGAACAGCCACGGCCCGGCGGCGGCCCGGGCCGTGCGCAGGTACCACCCGGCCAGGCGTCGGAACGCTTCCATGCGCTGCGCTGGTGTCTCTTCCCGCCCGGCCCGCTCCCGGGCGTACTCGCGCAGCAGGTCGTGGAAGCGGTAGCGGCCGGTGCCGTGGTCCTCGACCAGGTGAGCGGCGGCCAGGGTCTCCAGCAGCCGCCGGGCCCGCGGGTGCCCCACCGCCAGCAGCGCGGCCGCGGCGGGGGCGGTGAAGTCGGGGCCGGGTACCAGGCTCAGCCTGCGGAACAGCCGCCGCGCGCCGTCGTCCAACGCCCGGTAGGACAGGGCGAACGCGGAGCGCGGGGCGCAGGAGAGGTCGTCGTCGAGTTCCAGGGCGGCCAGGCGGTCGCCCGCCGCCAGTTCTGCGACGAGGTCGGCGACGCGGCGGCCGGGACCGAGCAGGAGGTGGGCCGCGGCCACCCGCAGGGCCAACGGCAGGAAGCCGCACAGCTCGACCAGTTCCGAGGCCGCGTCGGGTTCGGCGGCGATCCGTTCCCGGCCGAGGAGCGCCTCCAGCAGCGCACCGGCTTCACCGGGGTCGAGGACGTCCAGGGCCAACGGGACGGCCCCGTCGCGGGCGATGAGGCCGCCCAGGCGGTTCCGGCTGGTGACGAGGGCGTGACAGAAGGGGCCGCCGGGCAGCAGCGGACGCACCTGGTCGGCGGAGGCCGCGTTGTCCAGCACCAGCAGCAGCCGTTGGCCGGCGGTGCGGGAACGGTAGGCGCGGGTCAGTTCGTCCAGGTCCGCGGGGATGTCGGCGGGCGCGACGCCGAGGCTGCGCAGCATGTGGCCGAGCGCGGTCTGCGGGAGCATCGGTGCCTGATCGGGGTCGAAGCCGCGCAGGTTCACGTACAGCTGGCCGTCGGGGAAGCGTTCGCGCACCCGGTGCGCCCAGTGCACGGCCAGGGCGGTCTTGCCGACTCCGGCGCCGCCGCCGATCGCGGAGATCACCACGGCCGGCGCGGAGTGCGCTCGGCCGTCCGGCGGCAGCAGGGCGTCCAGCGCGGCGAGTTCGGCGGTCCTGCCGCTGAAACCGGAGACGGCGTGCGGCAGTTCGGCGGGAATGGGCGGGACGGATGCCGGACGGGGCAGTCGGCGCGTACGGGCCGGGGCACCGGACGCACGGGCCGCGGATCCGGCCGGCGCACCGGTGCCGTTCACTGCCGCCACTGCGGGTTGCCGCCCGCGCTGTCTGAAGGCGTGTTCCACGACGGCGTAGCGGGGCCGCCAGTGCTGGTCCACGCCCGTGTGCAGGGACATCTCCGCGGTCCGTCCGTGGGCGTGTGCGTACCGCTGGAAGCCGTTGAGCAGCCCTCGCACCACATCCCAGTCCGGCAGCCGCCGGACGTCGCCGCTGAGGATGGCGCCGACCTGGCTCTTGCCCAGTCCCACCTGCGTGCCGAGAACACGCAGACTCGGTCCGCCCGCCTGGCTCCACAACAGGCGCAGGTCGTGGCACAACTCCTCCAGGAGCATGCCGGGTGTGTCCGTTTCCGTCACGCCGCCCTCCCCCTGCTCCACGGCGCGGCCCCCACCCGCGTCGAACTGCTGACCGGCTTGGCACGAGCATGCGCGGAACGCGCCGAGAATAATGGAAAGGAACACGTCAAATCCCCCGCCACAGGCGTCCGGATGTCCGGTGGTGTCCGGCGCACCGGACACCACCGTCCCCACGGCGGGCACGGGCCCGCCATCCGTCCGCCGCTGTCCGGTCCCCGGGCCTCCCGGCCGCCGCGTCCCCGACGATCAGCGGGTTCACTCCCCCGCTCCGCTTGTGGAACCCCGCTGCTCTGTGACGTGCTCTGCGACGAGGAGGCATGATGACCGATCACCATGCGCGGCCCAGGGGCGGCTCGCGCCGCTCGATGCGCTGGAGATCCCGGGCCGCGGTCGGTGCGGTGCTGGCCACCCTGACCTCGACCCTGGCCGTGGGCACGTCGGCGGCCCAGGCCGACGACACGGGCTGCCCGGCCGGACTGAACTGGTCCTACTACAACTGGCCCGAATGGAACCTGAGGTACTGGGGGGCTGACGAGTACGTGGTGAACTCGTCGCAGCCCACCTTCCTGGTCGCCGAGGAGCGCTCGGTCAGCAACCACACGGACAGCGTGGCCACGGCCACCTTCACCTCGTCGGTGTCGAGGACGTACGGCCTGACCCTCACCGTCGGTGTCTCGGCCACCCTGTTCCAGCGACTGACCACCAGTGTCAGCGCGAGCATCACGACGAGTACGACGACCACGACCGGTGTCTCGGCCAGCGCGCCCGTTCCCGCGCACGGCCGGGTGATCGGACAGTACGGCGTCGAGGCGTACAACGTGAACTACACCATCAACACGTACATGTCCTTCAGCGATACCCCGGGTGGCGAGAACTGCTCTCTCTCCAGTTCAACCCAGGGCACGAGCGTCGCGCCGACGGTGTACACGGGCTGGCGAGTGCTGCCCGGCTGACCAGGGTGCGGGACGCCGGACCCCGACCGGCCCCCAGGAACGCCCGAGGGCCGGTTTCGGATGCCTCCGAAACCGGCCCTGACCTGCGACTGTCTCCAGTCGGGACGACAGGATTTGAACCTGCGACCCCTTGACCCCCAGTCAAGTGCGCTACCAAGCTGCGCCACGTCCCGGTGCGCTGTCCCGCGGTGAGCCGCGTGATCGCGCGGACAGCACTTTACCGCACGGTCGGGCCGGTTTCGAAAGCGGCGTCGGGGCGGGGGACAATCGTCGTATGGGCACCACATCGGGGCGTCGGCCGGGCGGCGCGCGGGACCGGGACAGTGCGGGGCGGGCGCGCAACGCACGACCCCGGGACGGGCTGGGGCGGCCGCTGCCGTACGCGGCTGAGGGCGTGGCCCGGCAGCCGGAGGGTGTGGTGCGGGACCCGGCCGAGACCGTCGCCGAGGCGCAGGCGCTGCTGGACGCGGGCAGGCCCTTCCACGCGCACGAGGTGTTCGAGGACGCCTGGAAGTCCGGGCCGGAGGCGGAGCGCGGGCTGTGGCGCGGGCTCGCCCAACTGGCCGTGGGGCTCACCCACGCGGCCCGGGGGAACGTCACGGGCGGGGCGCGGCTGCTGCGGCGCGGTGCGGGGGCCGTGGAGGAGTGGGCGGCGGACAGCGGGCGACGGCAGCCGTACGGGATGGACGTGGCGGCGCTGGGTGCGTGGGCGCGGCGGCTCGCGGCGGACGTCGAGGGCGGGCCGGGGCCGGTGGACGCGGCGGCGCGGGCGCCCCGGCTGCGGTGACCGGCCGATGCCGCGACCGGTGATCCACCGGGCGGTCGTGGCGCTGTCAGAGCCGTACGGCAGACTCGTGGCGTGCGAAAGATTCATGTCATCGGCATCGGCGCGGGCGATCCGGAGCAGCTGACCCTCCAGGCGGTCAGGGCGCTGCGGGACACCGACGTGTTCTTCCTGCTGGACAAGGGCGAGGTGAAGGCGGACCTCACCGACCTGCGCCGGGAGATGCTGGCGGCGCACGTACCCGAGGGCACGTACCGCGTGGTCGAGGCGCGCGACCCGGAGCGGGACCGCCGCGCGGGCGGCTCGGCGTACTCCCCGGCGGTCGGCGACTGGCGCAGCGCCCGCGCGGACATCTACGAGCGGCTGATCGGCGGGGAGCTGGGCGAGGACGAGTGCGGGGCGTTCCTGGTCTGGGGCGATCCGGCGCTGTACGACAGCACGCTCGCGATTCTCCAGGAGGTGCTGGGGCGGGGCGCCGTGGCCTTCGAGTACGACGTCGTGCCCGGCATCAGCAGTGTCTCCGCGCTGGTCGCCCGGCACCGTACGGGGCTGAACCGGGTGGCGCGGCCGGTGCAGATCACCACCGGGCGGCGGCTCGCCGAGGGGTTCCCGGAGGGCGTGGACGACGTGGTGGTCATGCTGGACGCCCACCAGACGTTCCGGCAGTACGCGGACGAGGACATCGACATCTACTGGGGCGCCTACATAGGCACCCCGGACGAGATCCTCGCCTCCGGTCCGATCGCCGAGGCGGCACCGCGGATCGAGCGGCTGCGTGCCGAGGCGCGGGAACGCAAGGGCTGGATCATGGACACCTACCTGCTGCGCCGCCACCCCCGGAACGACGCCCGGGAAGACTGAACCGCCACACCGGGTCGGCCCGTCCCGCTGGTCGACGACACGGGCGGAAAACCCGGTGCCGAATGCCATGGGCCGACGGGATACTCGCCTTCATGTCCCCGACCCCGGCCCGCTTCCGCGATCCTCGCCGCACCGCGTACGACTTCCTCGACCCGGTCCTCGTGCGCTGCCCCAGGTGCGCGCGGATGGCGCGGGTGGAGCCGCAGCCGGGAGCGGAGCCGAAGCCCACTCGATGGCCGCACTTCACGCCGCGGCGACTGGTCTGCCTTTCCTGCGGGCTCGCCCGGGGTCGGGAGGCCAACTGGGTCGCACTCAACAGGGACAGCGCCGACGCGCGTGACCCGTACTTCCGCCTCCCGCTGTGGCTCCAGACCAGGACCCGGCACGGTCACCTGTGGGCGTACAACCTCGAACACCTCGATCTGATCCGCCGGTTCGCCGCCGCCTCGCTGCGTGAGCGGGCGCCCTGGTACGACGTCGGGGTGCGCATGACGCTGGTCGCCCGGCTGCCGGTGTGGATCAAGCGGGGCAGGAACCGGGCCGAGGTGCTGCGCGCGGTGGACCGCGTCCGCGGCTCGGTCACCTCGGGCTGAGGTCCAGCGCCGCCAGGACCCCCGCCACGTCCGGCACCGCGCGCACGCCCGGCGGGAGCGGGGGGCGGCTCACCATGACCACGGGCAGCCCCAGTTCGCGGGCGGCCGTGAGTTTGGCGGAGGTCGCGGCTCCGCCGCTGTCCTTGGTCACCAGGACGTCGATGCGGCGCTCCCGCAGCAGCGCCGACTCGTCGGCGACGGTGAACGGGCCACGGGCCAGTACGACGTCCAGGTGCGGCGGCAGCGGTGGCGCGGGCGGCTCCACGGACCGGACGACGAAGTGCGGGTCCGTCAGGTGGGCGAAGGCCGCGAGGCCCAGGCGTCCGGTGGTGAGGAAGACCCGGGTGCCGAGGCCAGGCAGCAGTTCGGCGGCGGTCGCGAGCGTGGGCGCCGTATGCCAGTGGTCCCCCGGTCCCGGGCGCCAGCCGGGGCGGCGCAGCACCACCGCGGGGACGCCGGTCGCGGCGGCCGCGCGGGCCGCGTTGGCGGTGATGGCCGCGGCGAACGGGTGGGTGGCGTCGACGAGAGCGTCCACGCGCCGTTCCCGCAGCCAGGCCGCCAGTCCCTCGGCGCCGCCGAAGCCGCCGGTGCGCACCTCCCCGGCGACCGCGCCCGGCCGCGTGACCCGCCCCGCGAGCGAGGTGGTCACGCGCACACCGGGGTGCGCCGCCAGTGCGGCGGCCAGTTCGCGGGCCTGGGTGGTGCCGCCGAGGACCAGTACGTGCGGGGACATGGCGTCGACCCTACGCGTGGGCGTTCCACCAGCGTTCACGGTCCCCTCATCCAGGAGGTCTTCAGGCGCCGCCCCGCCCGGACTACCGTCGCGGCGTCGCCCCGTCCCCGATGAGTGAGGTCGCGATGTCCCTACGGCATGTCCTCGCCGCCCTGGCCCTGGTGCCGGTGCTGGCTCTTCCGGCCACCGTGTCCGCCACCGCGGCGGACGGCCCCGTCGCCGAGGCCGCCGCGCCGCTGCCCCAGAAGACGCACTTCGACCTCCAGGCCCACCGCGGCGGCCTGGGCCTGACGACCGAGTCGACGCTGGAGGGCTTCGCCAAGGCCCTGCGGCTCGGGGTGTCCACGCTGGAGCTGGACACCCAGGTCACCAAGGACCGCAGGGTCGTCGTCACACACGACCGCCAGGTCAGTGCCCAGAAGTGCCGGGACACGGCCCCGGTGGTGCCGGGCGACCCGACGTACCCGTACGTCGGCAAGTACATCAAGGACCTGACGCTGGCCCAGATCAGCACCATGGACTGCGGCTACCAGCAGCTGCCCGGGCATCCGCGGCAGGAGCAGATCGCGGGCGCCCGGATGGTCGAGCTGAAGGACGTCCTGAACCTGGTCAAGCGGTACCGGGCCCGGCAGGTCACCCTCAACATCGAGACCAAGGTCGAGGCGGGCGCCCCCGAGCAGACCGCGCCGCGCGAGCTGTTCGTGCGCCGGGTGTTCGAGGAGATCCGCGCCTCCGGCATCGAGGACCAGGTCACCATCCAGTCCTTCGACTGGGGCGCGCTGAAGGCGATGCACGAGCTGGCGCCCCGGTGGCCGCTGGTGGCGCTGACCAACCACGACTTCCTCCAGGTCGGCAAGGAGGGCGCCTCACCGTGGCTCGGCGGGATCGACGCCGACGACTACGACGGCGACTTCGTGAAGGCCGCCGCCACCATCCCCGGCGTCCGGGCCCTCTCCCCCAACTACGGCTTCCCGCAGAACGGCAAGATCGGCGACCCCGGCTTCCGCTTCTACCCGGACCGGCGGATGATCGACTCCGCGCACGCCCGGGGCCTGAAGGTCGTGCCGTGGACCTGCGACGACCCGGCCACCATGGAGGCGCTGATCGACCTGGGCGTGGACGGCATCATCACCGACTACCCGGACCGGCTGCGGCAGATCATGGCCGACCGCGGGATGCGGCTGCCGAAGGCGTACCAGCCGCGCTGAGACGTCCCACCCGCGCTGAACGACCACTCCCGACTGGCTATGGTCGGGACATGGAGTCGGTACGTGCCGTCCTGATCGACATCGACGGGGTCCTCACCGTGTCCTGGCAGCCGCTGCCGGGCACGGTGGAGGCGCTGCGGGAGATCCGGGACGCCGGGCTCCCGGTGGCCCTGGTGACCAACACAACCTCCCGGACGCGGGCCTCGATCGCCGGAACGCTGGCCGACGCGGGGTTTCCGGTGGACGCCGGGGACATCCTCACCGCGCCCGCCGCGACCGCCACGCACCTGGCCGGGAGGCTGCCTGGCGCCCGCTGTCTGCTGCTGAACCACGGGGACATCGCGGAGGACCTGGCCGGGGTGCGGGTCGTCGCCGACCCGGACGAGGACGTCGACGTGGTGCTGGTCGGCGGTGCCGGGCCCGAGTTCGGGTACGCGGCGCTGAACCGGGCCTTCGGGCACCTCCAGCGCGGGGCGCGGCTGGTGGCGATGCACCGGAACCTGTACTGGCGTACCGGCCGGGGGCTGGAGCTGGACTCCGGCGCGTTCCTGGCGGGCCTGGAGGCGGCGGCCGGGACGGAGGCCGAGGTCACCGGGAAGCCGTCGCCCGCGTTCTTCGCGGCGGCCCTGGACCGGGTGGGCGCACGGCCGGGTGCGGCGCTGATGATCGGCGACGACATCGAGTCCGACGTGCTCGCCGCGCAGCACGCCGGGATCACCGGGGTGCTGGTGCGCACCGGCAAGTACCTGCCGGAGACGGAGCGGGCGGCGAGCGGGGAGCCGGACCATGTCGTCGACTCCTTCGCGGACCTGCCCGCGCTGCTCGGGCTGCGGGGCGGCGCGCGCTAACGCAGGAGCAGTTGCAGGCCCCCGACCACCGTCGCCGCGATCACGAGCTGTTCGAACAACCGCTGGTTGATCCGGTTCACCGCCCACTTTCCGAGAAACGCCCCGGGCACGACGAACCCCACGAGCGCCGCGTCGAGCAGCAGCGAGTTCCCGTCGATCAGCCCGAGCCCGGCGCTGAAGGGCACCTTGGCCACGTTCACGATGAGGAAGAAGAACGCCGACGTCCCCAGGAAGCCCAGCTTCCGGAAGCCCGCCGACAGCAGGTACATCGCCATCACCGGGCCGCCCGCGTTGGCGACCATCGTCGTGAAGCCGCCCAGCGCGCCGTAGGAACGCGCCTTCCAGCGGCCCGCCCTGGTGGTCACCGCGTCCGGCTGTGCCGCCGCACGCTCCGCCGCCCGCCGCCGCCACACCGTCACCCCGGCCATCAGCAGCAGAATCGCGCCGATCGAGGTCCGTACGATCCCGTCGTCGGCCCACAGCAGGAACAGCGTCCCCGCGACCACGCCCACCCCGACCGCGGGGAACAGCCTCCCCAGCGTGGGCCAGTGGGCGTGCCGCCGGTAGACGAGCACGGCGAGGACGTCGCCGAAGATGAGCACCGGCAGCAGGATGCCGGTGGAGGCGCGGGCGGGCAGGACCGCGGCGAAGACGGCGAGGCTGACCGTGTTGGCCCCGCTGACGGCGGTCTTGGAGAAGCCGACGAGCAGGGCGGCCACGGCCAGCGCCGCGAACTCCCAGCCGGTGATGTGCCAGAGCGTCATGGTGTTCATGCGGGCACTGATGCTATGCCCATGCATGTGGCCACCGTAAGGACCGTCTCGCCAGACGGTCCCTCACCGGATCAGCGGGCCGCGCCCTCTTCCGCGTACCGCGCCCGCAACTCCCGCTTGAGCACCTTCATGCTCGGCCCGAGCGGCAGCTCCTCCACGAACCGCACCCGCCGCGGGTACTTGTGCCTGCCCAGCCGCTCCTTGGCCCACTCGGTGAGCGCGCCGGCTTCCGGTGTGCCGTCGCCGCCGGGTCCGGGGACGACGACCGCGCACACCTCCTCGCCGTGCAGCTCGTCCGGCAGCCCGATCACCGCGACCTGGGCGACGGAGGGATGCCGCATCAGGACCTCCTCGACCTCGCGCGGGTAGACGTTGAAGCCGCCGCGGATGATGACGTCCTTCTTGCGGTCGACGATCCTGAGGAAGCCGTCCTCGTCCTTGGTGCCGAGGTCCCCGGTGCGGAACCAGCCGTCGACCATGGCCTCGGCGGTGGCCTCGGGGCGGCCCAGGTAGCCGGTGAAGACGTTGTGGCCGCGGACGACGACCTCGCCCAGCTCCCCGGCCGGCAGCAGCTCGACGCGGTCCTCGGTCTCGGCGCGGGCGATCTCCACCTCCACGCCCCACAGCGGGTGCCCGATGGTGCCGGGCCGGGTGCCGAACCACGGCTGGTTGACGGTCGCCGTCGGCGAGGTCTCCGACAGCCCGTACCCCTCGTATATCCGCGCCCCGAAGGCCGCCTCGAACCGCTCCAGCACCGCCACCGGCAGCGAGGCGCCGCCCGAGACGCACACCCGCAGCTCGGGCAGGGCGTCCGCGTCGGCAGCGGCGGCGGCCAGCGCGACGAACATCGTGGGCACCCCGTGGAAGGTGTTGACGCCCTCCTCGACCATCAGCTCGATCGCGCGGGCGGCGTCGAACCGCGGCAGCAGCACCAGCGTCGCGCCGGCCCGCCACACCGAGTTCATGGACACCGTCTGCCCGAAGGCGTGGAACAGCGGCAGCGCGCCCAGCGCGATGTCGTCGGCGCGGATGTCGTTGGCGTCGAAGGCGTTGACGGTCGCGTTCATCACCAGGTTGAGGTGGCTGAGCACGGCGCCCTTGGGGACGCCGGTGGTGCCGCTGGTGTAGAAGACGACGGCGGGGTCGTCGGCGTCACGGGTCTCGTACGACCGCAGCGGCTCGGCGTCCGCCGCGAGCCGCTCGAACTCGGCGCCCAGGGTGACCACCCGCACCCCGACGGCCTCCGCGGCGGCGGTGCCGGTCGCCGCCTGCGCGGGGTGGCAGAGCAGCAGGGCGGCGCCGCTGTCCTTCAGGACGTGCTCGACCTCGGAGCGCGACAGCAGCAGATGGACGGGGACGACGACGGCGCCGGTCGCGGCGATCGCGTAGTACGCCGCCGGGAACTCCGCGGTGTTGGGTGCCATCAGCGCCACCCGGTCGCCGGGTCGCACCCCGAGCCCGGCCAGGGCCCCGGCCTGGGCGCGGGCCCGCCGCCACATCTCGGCGAAGGTCAGCCGCAGGTCGCCCTCCACGAGCGCGGTCCTGTCGGGTCGGCGCCGGGCGTTCTCGGCGAGGATGGCGGCGACGGAGAGGGTTGCCATGTGCGGGTGTGCTCCGTTTCTCGATCAGCGACTCATGGGGGACTTCCTGGGGGAGGGCGGGGCCCCGTCCCTAAGGGGCGCGGGGCTGTATCGGCATACGGCTCCGCCGTGTGGGCGCGACCAGCCACGACGAGACCCGCACCCACCCACGGCGAAGAGGCGGCACGCACCTAGTCGCGCTCCACCAGCACCGCACTCCCCTGCCCCACTCCCACGCACATCGTGGCCAGCCCCCGCCCCGCCCCCGTCCGCCGCATCCGGTGCAGCAGCGTGGTCAGGATCCGCGCCCCGGAGCACCCCAGCGGATGCCCGAGCGCGATAGCCCCACCACTGGGGTTGACCAGCTCGGCGTCGATACCGAGCTGGTCCACGCACGCGAGTGCCTGCGCCGCGAAGGCCTCGTTGAACTCGGCCTCCTCGATGTCCGCGACGCCCCACCCCACGCGGGCGAGGGCCTTGCGCGTGGCGGGCACGGGCCCGATGCCCATGACGTCGGGGTGGACCCCGGCGGACGCCCCGGCGACATAGCGGCCGAGCGACTCCAGACCGAGGTCGTTCAGCGCCTCCTCGCTGACCAGCAGCAGCCCCGCCGCGCCGTCGTTCATCGGGGAGGCGTTGCCCGCGGTGACGGTGCCGCCCTCGCGGAAGACGGGCCGCAGCTTCGCCAGCTTCTCGTAGGAGGTGTCCTCGCGGACGCTCTCGTCGCGGTCGACGGCCACGCCGTCCGGGCGGGTCACCGGCAGCAGTTCGCCGTCGAAGTGGCCGTTCTTGCGGGCGTCGGCGGCGCGCTGGTGGCTGCGCAGTGCGAACTCGTCCTGCCGGGCGCGCGGGACGCCGTACCGTTCGGCGACCTCCTCGGCGGTCTCGCCCATGGACAGCAGTCCGTGCAGCTCGGCCATGCGCGGGTTGACCAGGCGCCAGCCGAGGCGGGTGTCGGCGGTCTCGACGCGGTGCGGCAGCGCCTCGTCGGGGCGGGGCAGCACGAAGGGGGCGCGGCTCATGGACTCGGAGCCGCCCGCGATGACGACGTCCGCCTCGCCCGCGGCGATGGTGCGGGCGGCGGCGGTGACGGCTTCGAGGCCGGAGGCACAGAGCCGGTTGACGGTGGCGCCGGGCACGGAGTCGGGGAGTCCGGCGAGCAGTGCGGCCATGCGGGCGACGTTGCGGTTGTCCTCGCCGGACTGGTTGGCGGCGCCCCAGTAGACGTCGTCGACGCGGGCCGGGTCGAGCGCGGGCACCTCGGCGACGAGGGCGCGGATGACGGTGGCGGCGAGGTCGTCGGGGCGTACGGCGGACAGGGCGCCGCGCAGCTTGCCGATGGGGGTGCGGCGGGCGGCGGCGAAGTGGACGGGACGCACGAGGGGACTCCTGACCGACGCCGGTCTCCGGTGACCGGCACCTTAATTAGCACTGCTAGTTTTGGACTATAGACCTCGGGGCGGCCCGCTGGGAAGATCCCCGGGAACCTTCGCCGACGCCGCTGGAGGCGCGCAGATGACGGACGCCCGCGACCACACCCTCGACGGCACCCGGGGCACGATCGCCGCCCGGGAGTGGCCGCATCCACGGCCGCGGTACGTCGCCCTCCTGGCCCACGGCTACGGCGAGCACATCGGCCGGTACGCGCCGGTGGCCGAGGTGCTGACGGCCCACGGCGCCGCCGTGTTCGGCCCCGACCACGCCGGCCACGGCCGGTCGGCGGGCGAGCGGGTGGTGATCGAGGACTTCGAGGACGTCGTCACCGATGTGCGCGCCGTCGCCGAACTGGCCCGCGCCGCCCATCCGGACGTACCGGCGGTGCTGGTCGGCCACTCGATGGGCGGGCTGATCGCCGCCCGCTACGCCCAGCGGTACGGCGCCACCCTGACCGCCCTGGTCCTCTCCGGGCCGGTGATCGGCCCCTGGGAGACCCCCGCGCGGCTGCTGGCCGAGGCCGAGCGGCACGGCGAGGTCCCCGACGTCCCGGTCAGCCCGGCCGCGCTCTCCCGCGACCCCGCCGTCGGGGCGTCGTACGCGGCGGACCCGCTGGTCTGGCACGGGCCGATGAGACGCCCGACGCTCGAGGCGTTCGTACGGACCCTCGCGACCGTCACCGACGGCGGCTCCGTGGCCCCGCTGCCGCTGCTGTGGCTGCACGGGGACGACGACCGGCTGGTGCCGTTGCCCGGCAGCCGCACGGGCGTCCGGCGACTGGCCGGGGACGGCCCGCTCACCGAGCGGATCTACCCCGGTGCCCGGCACGAGGTGTTCCACGAGACGAACAAGGCGGAGGTGTTCGCCGACCTGACTCGGTTCCTGGACGGGGTGCTCGCCACCTGAGACAGCGTGGCGTTTGCACGTTTTGGCCCTGGGCACCCGCGCCCCCATGGAGTGGTTGCGCAGTGCGGCCTGCGTGGGAGAGGACCCCGAGCTGTTCTTCCCCGTGGGCACCAGCGGACCGGCGCTGCGGGACATCGCGGCCGCGAAGCGCGTGTGTGCCCGTTGCCCGGTGATCACCGACTGTCTGGTCTACGCGCTGGACAGCGGACAGACCTCGGGTGTGTGGGGAGGGACCTGCGAGGAGGAGCGCGGCGCACTGCTCCGGACCACAAGAACCCACGCCACCAGGAGAGGCACCGTATGACTGTCGTGAAGAGCACGCTGCCCGAGGACGCCCGCAGGGTCGCCGGGGACGCACTCCAGAGCACCCTCGTGGACCTTCTCGGGCTCTCCCTGACCGGGAAGCAGGCGCACTGGAGCATCGTGGGTCCGCGGTTCCGTTCCATCCACCTCCAGCTGGACGAGGTCGTCGCCACGGCCCGCGAGTACGCCGACACCGTGGCGGAACGTTCCGCCGCGCTCGGCCTGCCGCCGGACGGCCGCCCCGAGACGATCGCCTCGGCCTTCACGCTGCCCGGCCCCAAGGAGGGCTGGGTGCGCGACAGCGAGGTCGTCGAGGTGATGGTCGAGTCCCTGGAGGCGGCGGTCAAACGGCTGCGGGAGCGGATCGAGGCCACCGAGAAGGCCGACCCCGTCACCCAGGACCTGCTGATCGGCATCACGGCGGAGCTGGAGAAGCAGCGCTGGATGTTCGACGCGGAGAACTGGCCCCGCGAGCACTGACGGCACGGATGAGGAAGGGGCAGAAGATGAGCGACGCCCTCGAACTCGACACGCTGTGGGAGGACTTCCACCGCGTGGTGAACATGACCTCCAACGAACTGGCGACCTGGCTGCGGGTCAGCGACGCCGACGAGGACACCGAGCCCCTGCCGGACCATGCGGGCGAGCCGATGGGGCAGCACGTCCTCGCCATCCTCCAGAAGCGGCGCATGGACCTCACCGACGACGACATCGAGGTGATGTACGAAGTCGTGGACACCGTCAGCGCCGAGGCGGACCTGGAGAACGAGCCGGAGGCCGAGCAGACCCGCCGCAGGCACCACCTGATGTCCCTCGGCCACGACCCGCTGAAGCCATGACCGACGACCGGCGCGTGGTGCGCGAACTGGTGCGCGCCCACGGCCGGACGTACGCCGACGAGGCGGGCATCCGGCTGCGCGACACCCCGCAGCCCCTGTACCGGCTGCTGGTCCTCGCCCATCTGCTGAGCGCCCGCATCCGGGCCTCGGTGGCCGTCGCCGCGGCCCGGGAGCTGTACGAGGCCGGGCTGCGCGATCCGAAGCGGATGGCGGCGGCGGACTGGCAGCAGCGGGTGGACGCGCTGGGCCGCGGCGGCTACCGGCGCTACGACGAACGCACCGCCACCCAGCTCGCGGACGCCGCCGAATTGCTCACCGACCGGTGGGGCGGCGACCTGCGGCGGCTGCGTGAGGAGGCCGACGGCGACACCGACGCGCTGCGGGGCCTGCTCCAGGAGGTTCCCGGGATCGGCGCGGCGGGCGCCGACATCTTCCTGCGGGAGGTGCAGCGCGTGTGGCCGGAGTTCGCCCCCTACCTGGACGGCAAGGCACTGTCCGGCGCCCAGCGGCTCCACCTGCCCCAGGACCCGGACCGGGTGGCGAAGCTCGCCGGTGACACCGAACCGGCGGTGCTCGCCGCCGCGCTGGTGCGGGCGTCCCTGGACAAGGAGATCGCGGAGGACAGCCTGCGCCGCGCCGCGTGACCCGGCCGCGGGCCGCGCCGCCCGGTCAGCCCTCCAGCCCGCTGAGCGCGGCCGACACCAGGGCCCGTACGCCCGGCACCAGCACCACCGGGTCGGGCGCGAACAGCGGGCTGTGGTTGCTGGGCACCTTCCCGAGCTTCTCCGCCATGTCCGCGCCCGGCACCGCGTCCCACACGGCCGCCGGGGTGGAGGTCACGAACCAGTAGTCGTACGGCACCCCGGGCGGCGCCAGCCGCGAGAAGTCCTCGCTGCCCATCGCCGGGCCGAAGTCCAGCACGCTGTCCGCGCCGAACACCTCCCGGTGGACGGCGGCGATCCGTACGTCCAGGACGGCGTCGTTGACGGTGTTCGGGAACTCGGCCGCGACGGTGATCTCCGGCGGCGCCGGGCAGCCCGCGGCCTGGCACTCCCCCGTCACGATCCGCCGCACCGAGGTGAGCACCCGGCCCCGGACCACCGGGTCCTGGGTGCGCAGGTTCAACGTGAGCCTCGCCTCCGCCGGGATGATGTTGGCCTGCGTCCCGGCATGGAACCGCCCCACCGTCAGCACCGCCGAGTCCTTGGCCGCGACCTCCCGCGCGACGACGGTCTGCAACCGGGTGACGATGTACGCGGCCGTCACCAGCGGATCGACGGTCGACTCGGGCCGCGACCCGTGCCCGCCGAGGCCGTGCACGACGATCTCCACGTCGTCCGAGGCGGACAGGATCAGACCGGGCGTGTGCGGCAGCAGCCCGGCGGGCCCCGGCACCGCGTGCTGCGCGAACAGCGCGTCGGGACGCGGGAACCGCTCCTGGACGCCGTCGGCGACCATGGCGGCGGCTCCCCCGCCGTGCTCCTCGGCGGGCTGCCCGATCACCACCAGCGTTCCCGACCAGGTCTCCCGGGCGGCGGCGAGCGCCTCGGCGGCCCCCACCAGCCAGGTCAGGTGCAGATCGTGACCACAGGCGTGCATCACCCCGTCGACGGTGGAGGCGTAGGCGAGACCGGTCGCCTCCCGCACCGGCAGCGCGTCCATGTCGGCGCGCAGCCACACCACCGGCCCGTCCCCGTTGCCGAGCACCGCGACCACACCGGTACGGCCGACGCGTTCGGTCACCTGGAACCCTGCCGCGCGCAGCCGCATCGCGAGCCTGGCCGCCGTACGGTGCTCGGCGAACGACAGCTCCGGGTGGCGGTGCAGGTCCCGGTAGAAGCCCTCCAGCCCGGCCCCGTCGAGTCCGGCGGTGAGGTCCCGGGTGAGCCGGGCGACGGCGGACACGCTCATCTGGCTGCTTCCTTCCGGCCGGGCACGGGGGCGGTCCCGCCCCCGCTACCCATCCTGCACCGCCGAGGCGTCAGCGGTGATCCGAAGGGGCGGTCAGACCCAGTACGCGGGCGATGGTGCGCAGAACGCCGTTGTCGTTGTTGGAGGGGGCGAGGTGGCGGGCGCGGCGGACGACCTCCGGATGGGCGTTGGCCATGGCGAAGGACCACTCCGCGGTGTCCAGCATCTCCAGGTCGTTCAGGTAGTCGCCGAACACCATGGTCTGCGCCGGGGTGATCCCGAGATCGCGCTGGAGCCGCCGTACGGCGGCCCCCTTGTTGGCGGTCGGGTTCATGACGTCGACCCAGTGCTCACCGGAGACGACGACCTGGTGGGTGGCGGTGAAGGCGGCGAGCGCCGGCGCGGTGGTCCGCTCGGCGGGCCCGAAGTCGTAGAGGGCGACCTTGATGATGTCGTCGTCGACGGCGGTGATGTCGTCGACGAGGCGGTGCTCCACGTAGTACTTGCGGACCTCGGCAAGGAACGGCTCGTCGGTCCGCTCGACGTAGGCGGCCCGCTTGCCGCAGACGACGGCGCCGACGTCCACGCCCCCGGCCGAGAGCCGCCGTACGGTGTCCACGACCTGGTGCACGACCTCGCCGTCGAGCAGGTCGGAACTCAGCTCGATGCCGTCGCGCACGACATAGGTGCCGTTCTCCGCGATGAACACCATGCCCTCGGCGGCCCGCTCGAACTCGCGCGCGAGGCTGGCGTACTGCCGACCGCTCGCCGGGCTGAACACCACCCCGCGCTCACGCAGCCGCTCCAGTACCGTCCACAGCTCGCGCGGGGCGCGCTTGTCGTCGTCGAGGAGGGTGCCGTCCATGTCGGTGACGATCAGCCGTATGTCGGCGGGCGGGGCTTCGGCGGGGGCTTCTGCGGGCGCGAGCAGCGGCGATTCGGAGTAGGGCATGGCTGCTCACCCTAACCACCCGGCTGGCGCGCCCACCCGCCGGGCCGTGGCTCCACGCCCCCGCGCGGTGACCGTGAAACCCTGACTCCCCCGCGACACCTCTCGAAAGTATGATCACCCAATGTCTGACATGACCGAGACCACGCCCGGCTGGCTGTCCCCGGACGAACTGGAGATGGCACGCGCGCGCATGCCGATCCTCTACGTCGAAGCCGTGCCGGTGCGCGTCGACGACTGCGGTGAGGTCACCAGCATCGGGCTGCTGCTGCGCATCGGACCCGACGGCACGGTCAGCCGCACGCTCGTCTCCGGCCGCGTCCTGCACCACGAACGCGTTCGGGACGCCCTCCTGCGCCACCTGGAGAAGGACCTCGGCCCGGTCGCCCTCCCCCGCGTCCCCCCGTCCCTCCAGCCCTTCACCATCGCCGAGTACTTCCCCACCCAGGGCATCACCGCGTACCACGACCCCCGCCAGCACGCGGTCTCCCTGGCCTACATCGTCCCGGTCACCGGCGACTGCCGCCCCCGCCAGGACGCCTTGGACCTGGTCTGGTTCAGCCCCCAGGAGGCGCTCTCCCCGGCGGTGCAGAGCGAGATGCCGGGCGGCCACGGGGTGCTCCTGAAGCAGGCGCTGGCCCACGCGGGGCTTGCGCCCTGAGCGCCGCCGGACCTCAGCCCGGCAGGGTGCCGCGTACGACGCTCTCCCCCGAGTGGGCGGGGTCGCCGTCGTCCTCCTGGGCCGACACGTCGAGCAGCGGGTAGGCGGCGAGGTCGACCCCGGAGGGCAGGTGCAGGGTCGCGCTGCCGTCCGCTCCGAGCACGCCCAGCGCGATGAGCCGGGTGTGGCTCCGGTCCATGAGCCAGACCTCGTAGTAGCCGTCCGTCCGGGGCAGGTCGGTGACGGTCACCGTGACGGCGGGGCCGCGGACCAGGCGTACGGTGCCGACGGCGTCGCCGGTCGTCAGCGGGGCGAGGCGGCGCACCGCCCCCGCCCCGGCGCCCGGCGGCACCCCGTCCTCCGGCCACCACGAGGTGGCGGCGGCGCCCAGCACGGCCCCGGCGACCAGGCTCGCGGCGGCCAGCAGCAGTGCGCGGCGCCCGGACCGGCGACGCCCGGTGCCCGGTGCCGGGCGCTCTCCGGGCGTGTCCCCCGCCAGTTCCAGCTCGGCCGCGATCGAGCGCCACACCCCCTCGGGTGGCGCGGTGAGGACGTCCTCGGTCGACACCTCCCGGGCGGCGCGCACCACCTGGCACAGCCGTCGCAGTTCGCCGCGGCACCGCGCACACCGGTCGAGGTGGTCCCGCCGGCGCGGGGGGACGGGGGCTTCGGCCCCGAGCGCGAGGCCGGTCAGTTCATGGTCGTCCAGGTGTTCAGCCACGGGCCGGCACCCCGCGGTCCCGAGGGCGGGCCTCGGTCGTGGACCTCATCGCGGAGCGGCGACCGGGGTCGCCGTCACGATCAGGTTGCGCTGGTAGCCGCCCCGGTCGGGGTCGAACGGCGGCGCACAGGTGATCATGGTGAGCACCGGCTCGCCGGTCCTGGCGAAGACCTCCGCGGGCAGCCGGTCCTTGTCGACTGAGGCACGGGCGACGACGCGGTACGTCACCGGAGGACCGGAGGCACGCCGTACGGTCACGTCGTCGCCCGGCCGGACGTCGACGAGGCGGGCGAAGGCGCCGAGTTCCCCGGTGCGGGAGTCGACGTGCCCCATGAGCACGGCGGAACCGGCGGGCGCTCCCGGGGACGGGCCGTGGCGGTACCAGCCCACCCGGTCCGGGTTCCCCGGGATCTCCGCGCTGCCGTCGCGGGCCACACCGACGGGCTCGACGTCCGCCCGCAGTCCGACGCGGTCGATGTCGACGCGGCGCGGGAGGGCCGTAGGGGACCGGTCGGTGGTGTCCGCCGGGGTGGCCGGGTCCGCGGGCGCCGACGACGCGGGCCGTACGTCGAAGTCGGCGGCCGGTGGCGGGCGTTCACCGGACGGGGCGAGCGCCAGCACCGCCGCTCCGGAGACGGCCAGCAGGGCTGTCGCCGCTGTCTGGAGCCGTCCCCGGAGTCGTGGCACCGGCCTCCCCTCAGCCACGGTCGCGTGCCGCCAGGCGACGGGCGCTGAGCACGCCCGCGAGCGCGAGCAGTCCGAC
Source organism: Streptomyces sp. B93 (assembly GCF_018070565.1). Lineage (GTDB taxonomy): Bacteria > Actinomycetota > Actinomycetes > Streptomycetales > Streptomycetaceae > Streptomyces. The sequence goes on along the minus strand of NZ_JAGPXL010000010.1, from coordinate 52,788 downwards.
ACCGGCGGCGTAGGCCAGCCACGCGTCGGCGTCGTTGGCGCCCCCGGCAAAACCGGCGTTCACGCCCGAGGGCGCCGAGTCCATGCCGCTCAGGGACTGCGTCTTCAGCGCGAGGTTGTCGTCCTGGGCGCTGCCCCAGGCGTAGACGATGTTGGTGGTGCCCTCCTTCAGATCGAGGTCGGCGGGGCCGATGGCGTTGTCGTCGGTGCCCGCGAGGACGACGTCCGCCGACACCGTCCCGGCGGCCACCTCGGCGGTGTCCTCCTTCGGGTTCTCCAGCCCCTTGAACACGGGCTGGCCGCCCGCCCTGACGTCGACGGCGGGCGCCGCCGCGACATGGCGGACCGTGAGGCGCGAGTCGCCCGCGGCCACCGTCGAGGTGTCGTTGACGAAGGCGTTCAGCTCCGGCTCGCCGTCGGCGTTGAGGTGGGCCACGACGGTCGCGTTGGCTCCGGCCGGAACCTCGACGGTCTTCTGGAGGACGGGTTCGCCCTGCGGGTCGGCCCCGGCCTCGAAGACCTCGAGGTCGTAGGAACCGGCGGGCAGGGGCTGGGGTTCGGTGAGCGTGCCCGGCTCGAAGTCGGGGATCAGCTCGTCGCCGTTGGCGTAGACGTCGACGGTGAGACCGGGTACGGCGTGGAAGACGGAGACCATGGCCTGGTCGTCCTCGGCGGCGTTCGCGGTGGCCGCGCCGCCCAGTGCCAGCACGCCGCACACACCGAGGGAGGTCGCTGCGGCAACAGGGGTCCGGGAGTTCATGGCTGGATGTCCCTTCAGGCCGCCCACTCCTTGTGAGTGAGTGCACAAGGTCTTCGGCGGGGGGCTCGGCGCGGGATGCAGCTTTCTTCCGGTGGTTCCGCCGCCCTCGACGAGGCTCGGCCAAATCGTTGCGCTAACGATGCGAATTGCACTCGTGCATCGTTTCGGAGGACGTTCGACCCAACGGTGTTCCTCTACCTGGGAGCGGACGATGGCTGCTACCGCCCAGCCCGACACAACCCGGCGCGCCGACGCTGAGCGCACGCGTCCGCGCCCCCCGGACCCTGCGGACGCGCCCGCCCCGCTCCCGCCGCACGGGGAGACCGCCGACGACGCGGAACTGGCCCGGCGCTTCCGGGCCGGGGACGAGCAGGCGCTGACACTGGCGTACCGGCAGTGCTCGGCCCTGGTGTACACGCTTGCCCGACGTTCACTCAACGACACGCAGGCCGCCGAGGATGTGACCCAGCAGGTGTTCCTCGCCGCCTGGCGCGGCCGCACCCGCTACCGGCCCGAGCGCGGCCCGCTGGCCGGGTGGCTGGTGGGCATCACCCGCCATGCCATCGCCGACGCGCACGCGGCACGGGCGCGCCGGGCCGACATCGAGAGCGTGTCGGCGCGGCAGCAGGAGGAGGCCGTACGGCACTGGGGCGTCGACGAGAGCGAGGCCGCCCTCAACCGCGTCCTGGTCCTGGAGAAGCTGCGACGCCTGACACCCGTGCAGCGGCGGCTGCTGGGCCTGGCCGTCTACGGCGACATGACGCAGGTGCAGATCGCCGAGGAGACCGGTCTGCCGCTGGGCACCGTCAAGAGCCACATCCGCAGGGGCCTGCACGCGCTGCGCCGGGCCATGGAGCCCCCCGCCTGACCATGACCGCCACTGGAGACGGGTGATGGGTGTCGACGACGTGCACGAGGAGACCGGGAGCGGTGTCGGTGTGACCACCGGCTCGCTGGCCCGGAAGCTCGGCATCTCCCCCACGACCCTGCGGTCCTGGGACCGCCGTTACGGGCTGGGACCGGCGTCCAGGGTCGAGGGGCGCCACCGGCGCTGGACGGCCGAGGACGTCGCGATGGTGCACGAGATGTGCCGCCTGACCGCGCGGGGCGTTCCCCCGGCCGAAGCGGCCCGCACCGCCAAGGCCCACGCCACGGGCACCCCCGACGCGCCCCTCCCGCCCGCGCTCCCCTCCCACGCCCCCGACGAGGAGACGCGCCGCCGGTGCCGGGGGCTCGCCCGGGCGGCGGTCCGGTTGGACGTGCGGGCCGTGCACGAACAGATCACGACGGCCATCGCGGCGTACGGCCTGATCGGCGCCTGGGAGGAGGTGCTCACCCCGGCCCTGCGGCTGGTCGGACGCAGATGGGAGTCCTCCAAGGACCGGTACGTGGAGGTCGAGCACCTGCTGTCCTGGCACATCTCCGTGGCGCTGCGCGAGAGCTACGCCCGCTCCGCGCTCGCGGTGCGGGGCGAGCCCGTGGACACGCGCCCGGCCCTGCTGGCGTGCCTGCCGGGCGAGCAGCACACCCTGCCGCTGGAGGCGCTCACCGCAGCGCTGGCGGAGCGGGGCCGGGCGGTGCTGATGCTGGGCGGCGCGGTGCCGGTCGAGGCGGTGGAGGCCACCGTGCGACGGGTCGGCCCCGCCGTCGTGGCGCTGTGGTCGCAGTCCCGCAGCACCGCCGACCTCCCGCTGGCCCGGCACCTCGCGGCGATCCGCTGGGGCATCCCGGGCGCCCGCACCCGCAGCCGGGTCCTGCTGTGCGGGCCGGGTTGGGGCTCGCACACCGGTTCCGGACTCCCGCGGCCCACCGGACTGCGTGACGCGGTCCGGGCGGTGCTCGCCGCGGGCGGCGCCGACGCGGGCCCCCGGGCGGCAGGCAGCGGAGGTGGCGCCGAGTCCGCGTGAGTCACGCCCGCCCGTCACTCCGTACGCACTGGATGCGTGAGGTTGGCTCCGGTCGCCGGATCGAAGACGTGGGCCTTGGCCATGTCGACCCGCAGCTCCACGGGTTCTCCCTCGCGGGCTCGCGTGGCGGCGTCCAGCCGGGCCACGATGTTGCGGGTGTCGGCGCCGGTGTCGCGCAAACCCGAGTCCTTGGCGAGTTCCTCGAGTTCGGTGGTGGTCGCGGGCCCGCCCTCCGCGGTGAAGTAGACGTACGCGTCGGAGCCCAGCGACTCCAGCACCTCCACGGTGGCGGTGAGGACCGGGCCCGTCCTGTCCCGGTCGTGTGACAGCGCCACGTCCTCGAACGCCTCCGGTCGCAGCCCGACGATGACCTCGCGGGGCGCGTCCTGGCGTTCCAGTGCCCGCCTCGTGCGGTCGTCGAGGGTCAGGTCGCCCAGGGACGAGCGCAGGGCGCCCTCCTCCAGAGTGGCGTTCAGGAAGTTCATCGCCGGGGAGCCGATGAAGCCCGCGACGAAGATGTTGCGCGGCGCGTCGTACAGCTCGGCGGGTGTGCCGAGCTGCTGGACCACGCCCTGCCTCATGACCACGACCCGGTCGCCGAGCGTCATCGCCTCGGTCTGGTCGTGGGTGACGTACACGGTGGTCGTGCCGAGGCTCCGCTGTAGCCGGGAGATCTGGGTGCGCATCTGCACACGGAGCTTGGCGTCCAGGTTGGACAGCGGCTCGTCCATCAGGAACGCCTTGGGGTCGCGGACGATCGCCCGCCCCATGGCCACCCGCTGGCGCTGACCGCCCGAGAGGTTGGCGGGCTTGCGGTCAAGGTGCTCGGTGAGGTCGAGGATCCGGGCGGCTTCCGTCACCTTGGTGTCGATGGTGTCCTTGTCCACCTTGGCCAGGCGCAGCGGGAAGCCCATGTTCTCCCGGACGTTCATGTGCGGGTACAGGGCATAGCTCTGGAACACCATGGCGACGTCGCGGTCCTTGGGAGCCAGGTCGTTGACGACCCGGCCCCCGATGCGCAGGGTGCCCTCGGTGATGTCCTCGAGCCCGGCGATCATGTTCAGGGTGGTGGACTTGCCGCATCCGGACGGACCGACCAGGATCACGAACTCGCCGTCGGCGATGTCGATGTCCACGTCCTTCACGGCGAGGGACCCGTCGGGAAAGCGCTTGGTGACTCCCTCAAGGATGATCTCGGCCATGGGTGGTGTCTCCTTGCCTCGGCCCGTTCACCCCTTGACTGCCCCGGAGGTCAGTCCGGCGACGATCCGCCGCTGGAAGAACAGGACGAACACGATGATCGGGATGGTGATGACCACAGCGGCGGCGGCGATCGATCCTGTGGGCTGCTGGAACTGCGAGCTGCCGGTGAAGAACGCGATCGCGGCGGGCACGGTGCGCGCGGACTCGGTGGACGTCAGGGAGATCGCGAACAGGAAGTCGTTCCAGCAGAAGATGAACACGAGGATGGCCGTGGTGAACACGCCCGGCGCGGCCAGCGGCGCGATGACCAGCCGGAAGGCCTGGGCGGGCGTCGCCCCGTCGACCTTGGCGGCCTTCTCCAGGTCCCAGGGGATCTCCCGGAAGAACGCCGACAGGGTGTAGATCGCCAGCGGCAGGGAGAAGGTCATGTACGGGATGATCAGCCCGAGCCAGGTGTCGAAGATCCCGATGATCCGCTCGATGTTGAACAGCGGTGACACCAGGGAGATCGGGGGGAACATGGCGATCAGCAGTGACACGCCGATGAGCACCCGCTTGCCGGGAAAGCGCAGCCGGGCCACCGCGTAGGCGGCCATGGTGCCCAGCGCCACCGCGATCACCGTGGCGATCAGGGCGATACCGATCGAGTTGATCAGCGCGCGGGTGAACTCGGCGGTCTCGAAGATCCCCCGGTAGTTCTCCCAGGTCCAGTCCGTCGGGATGTAGTTGCCGTCCGTCAGGGTGCTGGGGTCCTTGAACGACAGCGCGGCGATCCACCACACCGGGAACAGGGCGTACAGCACCACCACCGCGTTCAGGACTCCCCATCGGGCGGCGTGCTTCCTTCCCACCGCGGCCATCAGCGCTTCACCTCCGCGCCGGGTGCCGCCGTGCCGAACAGTTTGACGAAGGTGAAGGCGATGATGGCGACACAGAGGAAGATCAGCACCGAGATCGCCGACCCGATGCCCAGGTTCAGGGCGGTGAAGAGGTTGTCGTACCCGAGGATCGACAGGGAGCCGGTCCCCTGGGCGCCCGCGGTCAGGACGTAGATGTTGTCGAAGATCCGGAACGCGTCCAGGGTGCGGAAGAGCAGTGCGACCAGGATGGCCGGTTTCATCAGCGGCAGCATGACCTTGGTGAAGCGCTGCCAGGCGGTGGCCCCGTCCACCATGGCAGCTTTCAGGGTCTCCTCGGGGACCAGCGCGAGGCCCGCGAGCAGCAGCAGGGCCATGAACGGCGTCGTCTTCCACACCTCGGCGAGGATGATCAGCCAGAGGGCGGGCCACTTCTCGGTCAGCGGAGCCTCTCCGCTGGGCAACAGCTCGGCGAGGTACCCGAGGTCCGGGGTCCAGGCGTACTGCCAGGAGAAGGCGGCGACCACGGTGACGATCCCGTACGGGATGAGGACCGACGTACGGACGGTGCCCCGCCAGAAGATCGTGCGGTGCATCACCAGGGCGAGCCCCATTCCGAGGACCAGTTCGATGGTCACGGACACAGCGGTGATGAAGAGCGTGACCCAGAAGGCGTCCCACCAGAACGGGGAGGACAGCACCGCCCCGTAGTTGCTCAGGCCCACGAACTCCGCTCGTCCGGGAAACCGCAGGTCGTACCGCTGGAGGGACAGATAGACGGCGTACCCGATGGGGTAGGCGGTCACCGCGGTCATGACGAGGACCGCGGGCGCGCACAGGAGCCAGCCGAGCCGCCGCTCCTGTCTGGCACCGGCCGAGAGCGCCGCCCGGTCCGGCTCCGCCCGCGGCGTCCGCGTCCCGGGGGGCGGTGGTGCCCCGGCGGAGTGGGGCGGTGGGAGTTGGTTCACGGGATCACACCCTCGGATCGCAGGGCCTCGTCGATCTGCTCCCCGATGGTCTGGACGGAGCTCTCCGGTCTGATCCCGGACGGTGGAGACAGCGTGTGGGAGACCGCGATCGACACGTTCTGGTAGACCGGAGTGATGGGGCGCACGCTCGCCGACTCCAGGGCGGCCAGCACGTCCTTGGAGAAGGGGTACTCCTCGATGAACGCGGGCTCGTCGTACAGGGCGCGCAGGGTGGGCGGCAGACCGCCCTCGAGTGCGGCGGTGAGCTGGTTCTCCCGGTTGCGCAGGCACAGCGCCGCCTCGAAGGCCAGGTCGGGGTGGCGCGAGTAGGCGCTCACCGCCAGGTCGATGCCGCCGATCGTGGGCCGGGCCGGGCGGTCCGGGTCGACCCGGGGGTAGGGCGCCCAGCGGAAGTTCTCGAACAGTGCCGGGTTGTTCGCCTTCATCGACGGATAGACGAACGGGTAGTTGAGCTCGAAGGCCGCCGCCCCCGCCTCCATCGCGAGGCGGTTCTGGTCCTCCATCTGGTTGGGCAGGGAGGGGTCCGCCGCCCGGGATTTCGCCAGATCCCGCATGATCCCGGCGGCCCGCACGGCGGGAGGGCCGAGCGAAGGCTCGGTCGCGCTCGCGTTGAGGATGCTGCCGCCCGCACTGCTGATCAGCGTGTTGAACCAGACGGTCAGGCCCTCGTACTGGGCGCCCTGGATCTCCACGAAGTGCGGTTTGCCCTCCCGGGCCAGGGCCTCGGCCATGTCCAGCATCTCGGCCCAGGTCCTGGGCGGAGTGGGCACCAGGTCCTTGCGGTACCACAGGAGCTGGGTGTTGGTGTTGTACGGGACGGCGTACAGCTTGCCCTTCCAGGTCGAGGTCTGGAGCGGTACGCGCAGGGTGCCCTCCTCGGCCCGCCGCTTCGCCGTCCCCGTCCATTCCCGGATCCAGCGTGCCTCGGCGAACTCCGCCGCCCAGGTGACGTCCAGGCCGAGGATGTCGAGCGAATCGTCCTCGGCGGCGAGTCTGCGGACGAGCTGCTGGCGCTGGCCGTCCGCGGCACGGGGGAGCTTGTTGTAGCTGATCCTGTAGCGGCCACCCGACGCCCGGCTGCACCGGTCGGCCGCCGACTGGAGCGCACCGGAGTCGTCGGGGAAGTTGTACCAGTTGAGCGTGGGCCTGCCGGAGCCCTCGTCACCGCCACAAGCGGCGAGCACCGACGCCAGCAAGGGCAGCACGGCGAACGCCCGCAACCACCGTGCCCTTCCGAGACGTCCCCTCCGCCCCGACACGGACCAGCAGCCCGACCTCGCGTGCACGCGCTCACACCTCGCTTCCGGACGGTGGCGGAGAGGGGGACCTCGCGCCCTACCTCCCGGAGCGAACGCTAAAGAGCGCATTAAGTAAGATCAACGACAAACCGCACCACATCACCCGGTCGGCTCACCGGGCGGACCAGGAGGGCCAGACGAACGGGGGACCCACTCCCGGACACGACGAAGAGGTCATTTCCAGCGAACTGGAAATGACCTCCGACCTGCTTCCACAAGTCGGGACGACAGGATTTGAACCTGCGACCCCTTGACCCCCAGTCAAGTGCGCTACCAAGCTGCGCCACGTCCCGGTGCCGTCTGACCTGGGGTTTCCCCCGGGTGAAACGCGCAGGGAAACAATACCGCACTCAGGTCGGTGGTCGCGCGGGGCTTTCCCGGGGACCCTGGGCTTGACCTCGACTTTGGTTGAGGTTGCAGCATCGCCGTATGACGATCATCGAGGAAGAAGGACTCGGGTACGACGACCTGCCGGGACTCATGGGTCTGATGACCGGCGACGAGAAGCACGGGCCGGCCGCGACCTCCACGCTGGACGTGCTGTGGGTGCTCTACGACCGGGTGCTGCGGGTCGGGCCGGGGACGGCGGCCGATCCCGGGCGGGACCGGTTCCTGCTGTCCAAGGGGCACGGGCCGATGGCCTACTACGCGGTGCTGGCCGCGAAGGGGTTCCTGCCCGTGGAGTGGCTGCCGGGGTTCGGGGCGTTCGACTCGCCGCTCGGGCACCATCCGGACCGGGTGCTGGTGCCGGGCGCCGAGATCGGGAGCGGGTCGCTGGGGCACGGGCTGCCGATCGCGGTGGGGACGGCGCTGGGGCTGCGCGCCCAGGGACTGGACGACCCGGCGGTGTGGGTGCTGATCGGGGACGCGGAGCTGGACGAGGGCAGCAACCACGAGGCGATCGCCTTCGCGGGGCCCGCGGGTCTTGACCGGCTGCACGCCGTCGTCGTCGACAACTCCTCCGCCAGCCACGCCCGGCCCGGCGGCATCGCGGCCCGCTTCGAGGCTGCGGGCTGGTCGGCGGTGACCGTCGACGGGCGGGACCACGAGGCGTTGTACGCCGCGTTCAGCGCGCCGCACCCGGGGCGTCCGCATGTGGTCGTGGCCCGGGTGGAGCCCAAGGCCGGATGACCGGTCCACATTTCCCGGAGTCTCTCCGACACCTCAACGACAAGGAGCAGCAGGACCCATGGACACCATGCGTGAGCGTTTCGGGCCCGTCGTCTCGCGACTGTTCGACGAGGACCCCCGGGTCGCCGTCGTGCTCGCCGAGATCGGCACCGCCGGGTTCGAGAAGGCGCGGCGGCGCCACCCGGACCGGGTGATCAATGTCGGGATCAGGGAGCAGTTGCTCATCGGGGCGGGGGCGGGGCTGGCGCTGACCGGGTTGCGGCCGGTCGTGCACACCTTCGCCAGTTTTCTGGTGGAGCGGCCGTTCGAGCAGGTCAAGCTGGACCTCGGGCACCAGGGCGTGGGCGCGGTGCTGGTGAGCGCGGCGGCCTCGTTCGACTGGCCCGCGGGCGGCTACACGCACATGGCCCCGGGCGATGTGGCGCTGCTCGACACGCTGGACGGCTGGACCGTGCATGTGCCGGGGCATCCCGACGAGGCCGAGACCCTGCTGCGGCACGCGGTCGCGGCCGGGGACGACAAGGTGTACGTGCGGCTGTCGGTGCAGTCGAACGCGGCGGCCGTGCCCGTCGACGGGGCGCGGTTCCGTACCGTCCGCGAGGGCCGCGCGGGCGTCGTGGTCGCCGTCGGGCCGATGCTGGACGCCGTGCTCGCGGCGACCGGGGGACTCGATGTCACCGTGCTGTACGCGACGACCGTACGGCCCTTCGACGCGGCGGCGGTGCGCCGGGCCGCCGGGGCGGCGGGGGCGGACGTCGTGCTGGTGGAGCCGTATCTCGCGGGTACCTCCAGGCCGCCGTGAACGACGCGCTCGCTGATGTGCCGCACCGGGTGCTCGGGCTGGGTGTGGGGCGGCGGGAGCTGCGGCGGTACGGGACCGTCGAGGAGCATGTCGCCGCCCACGGCCTGGACGCCGCCGCGCTGCGTGAGCGGATCGCCGGGTTCCTGGCGGGCCGGCGGGTGTCCGCCCACGCGTAGGCGTCGGCCGTCTCAGGAGGCCGTGGGCCGTCCCAGGTCCGGGTGGGCGTCCTGGAGCTTGGACGGCGCCGCCTGGCGCCAGGAGTCGGCGAGGATGTCGCGCAGTTCGTCCTCGTCCTCCAGCGCGTCGAGCCGGGCCCGCACCCAGGCGAACTGCGCCTCGTGGTCGGCGATCCAGAACTTCTCCGGCTCGGCGAGGACCAGTTCGTCGCGCTCCTCCTTGGGGCAGCGCACCGCGATGGAGGTCTCGTCCTCCGGCAGCGTCGCGAACATCTTCCCGGCGACCCGGAAGGTGGGCATGCTCCAGGCGATCTTCTCCGTGGTGTCCGGCAGTGACAGGGCGATACGGCGTACGTCTTCGGCGTGCGGCATGACGGGCACGTTAGCGGCCACCACTGACAGTCAGGCGGTGGCCGGGGCGTCCAGGCGTTTGTAGTAGATCGTCGTCGGCCGCAGTTCACCGGCCGGGTTCGCCGCGTAGTCGGGGATGGTGCCGAGCCGGGTCCAGCCCGCGGAGCCGTAGAGACCTTCGGCGGGGCTGCCGGTCTCGGTGTCCAGGTGCAGCAGGGTGATCCCGGCCGTCGCCGCGGCGCACTCGGCGACGGTCAGCAGCCCGCGGGCGAGGCCCTGTCCGCGTGCCGTGCGGTGCACCATCAGCTTGACCAGTTCGGCGCGGTGGCGGCTGTTGGGCTTGTCCGGGAAGACGAGGCTGACGGTGCCCAGCACCGGCCCGGCCGGCTCCCGCCGTACCACCCACACGGCGAGCCGCCCGGCGGCGATCTCGGCGGCGCGCTCCCGCCACCAGGCGGCGGCCCGCGCGCGGTCGAACGGTGGGACGAAGCCGACGGAGGCGCCGCCGTCCACGGTGTCGGTCAGCAGTTCCGCCAGCTCATCCAGCACGGCGAGCAGTTCACGCTCGTCGAGACGGGTCGTCCTCACGGCAGGACCACCACCAGCGCATAGCGCGTGTCCGCGGGTCCCGTGCAGCGGAACCGGGTCGGCCCCCACACCCGCAGCCGCAGGCAGTCCCCGGTCTCCAGGCGGTGCGTGACGTCCCGCGCGGTCACCTCCAGTTCCCCGTCGAGCACCCAGATGTGCTGTTCGAGGCCGGGCACCGGGGGCCGGTCGTAGGCGATGTCGGCGCCCGCGGTGAGCCGTCCCTCGACGAGTTCGCCGCGCAGCCCGGGGTGCGGCGGGGAGACGGAGCGGCGTACGAAGCCGGAGGCGCGGTCCTGCCACCGGGGCTGGTCTGCGGCCCGCAGCAGCAGGGCGGGTTCCGTCTCCACCTCGCTGAGCAGCTGGGACATGGTCCGGCCGTAGACGGCGCACAGGCGGTTCAGGAGCGAGGCGGTGGGACTGGTCTCGGCCCGCTCGGCGCGGGAGAGGGTCGAGCGGCTGACACCGCTGCGCTCCGCCAGCTCACCGAGGGACCAGCCGCGTTCGGCGCGCAGCTCGGCGAGGCGGGCACCGAGGCGGGCGTCGACGGGGTCGGGCGGGGCGGCGGGAGCGGCGACGGAGTGACTCACATCCGGGATGCTATCCCATATCTGAGACGACTCCGCCTCACCCGGGCCTCAGCGCCCGGCGCCCCGCAGGCCCGCCCGTACCTTGTCCGGGGTCAGGGGCAGCTCACGGAACCGGACGCCCGTCGCGCGGCGTACGGCGTTGCCGATGGCCGCCGCGGTGCCGACGATGCCGATCTCGCCGATGCCCTTGCTGCCCATCGGGTTGACGTGCGGGTCCTCCTCGTCGATCCAGTGGGCCTCGATGTCGGGCACGTCGGCGTGCGCGGGCACGTGGTACATGGCCAGGTCGCACTCCGCGAAGTCGCCGAACGCGGGGTCCAGCGTGCTGCCCTCGGTCAGCGCCATGCCCAGGCCCATCGTCATGCCGCCGACGAACTGCGAGCGTGCCGTACGGGCGTTGAGGATCCGCCCGGCCGCGTACATGCCGAGCAGACGGCGGACCCTGGTCTCGCCGGTCACCGTGTCCACGGCGACCTCGGCGAAGTGCGCCCCGAAGGCGTGCCGCGCGTACGGGCTCTCGGCGTCGGCGCGGCCGGTGGTGTCGGCCTCGGCGCTCAGGCCTTCCGGCGGCAGCGGCCCGGTGTGCACGGCCAGCGCGGCGGCCAGCCGGGTGCAGGCGCCGTGCACCGACCAGCCCCACGACGAGCTGCCCGAGGACCCCCCGGCCAGCGGGGCGGGCGGCAGCTCGGTGCTGCCGATCTCGGTCCTGACCCGCTCCAGCGGCACACCGAGGGCGTCGGCGGCGATCTGCGCGAGGACGGTACGGGCGCCGGTGCCGATGTCGGTGGCGTTGGTCCGGACGGTGAAGGTGCCGTCGGGCAGGGCGAGCGCGAGGGCCGTGGAGGGCCGCACCCCGACCGGGTAGGTGGCCGCCGCCACCCCCTGCCCCACCAGCCGGGGCCCCTCGCGGGTGGCCTCGCGGGACCAGCGGAAGCGGTGGGCGCCCTCGCGCAGGCACTCCACCAGGTGGCGGCTGCTGAACGGCCTGCCGCTGTCGGGTTCGGTGTCCGGCTCGTTGGCGATCCGCAGTTCGATCGGGTCCATGCCCAGCTCGTCGGCGAGTTCGTCCATGGCGGACTCCAGCGCGTACATGCCCGGCGCCTCGCCGGGCGCGCGCATCCAGGACGGGACCGGCACGTCGAGGGCGACGGCGCGGTGCACGGTGAGCCGGTGCGGGGCGGCGTACATCACCCGGGCCGGGACGGCGGCCTGCTCCACGAACTCCTTGGTCCGGGAGGTGTGCGTGGTCACCTCGTGCAGCACGCTGGTCAGCCGGCCGTCGGCGCCCGCGCCGAGGCGGACCCGGTGCAGGGTGGGTGCCCGGTGCCCGGTGACGAACGGCAGCATGCGGCGGTGCAGGGCGACGGTGACCGGACGCCCGGTGTGCCGGGCGGCCAGCGCGGCGAGCACCACGTCGGGGCGCGGGGTGCCCTTGGAGCCGAAGCCGCCGCCGACGTGCTCGGCGCCGACCGTGATCCGCTCCTCGGGCATCCCGAACGCGGTGGCGAGCATGGCCCGCACGGCCGTGGTGCCCTGACTGGAGGTGTGCACGACCAGCCGGTCGCCGTCGAAGCGGGCGGTGCTGGAGTGCGGCTCCATGGGGTGGTTGTGCAGCGGCGGCACCCGGTAGAAGGCGTCCACCCGCACGGTCGACTCGGCGAACGCGTCCTCGGGCTCGCCCTGTTCACGGCGGGCGGGATAGCCCGCGTTGGCCTGCTCCGGCTCGTAGACCCCGGGATGGTCGGCGCGCAGCACCACATCGTGCGCCTCCGCCGCGTACACCACCTTCACCTCGGCGGCACCGGCCCGCGCCGTCTCCAGGTCCTCGGCGACGACCAGGGCGACGAACGCGCCGTGGTGCGGCACCCGGTCGTCCTGGAGCACCCACAGCATGGGGTCGTCCGGCTCGGCCAGCCGTGGCGCGTTGTCATGGGTGAGTACGGCGATGACGCCCGGCAGTTCCAGGGCCCGGGCGGCGTCCACGGACCGGACCCGGCCGCGGGCGACGGCGGCGGTGACGGGCCAGGCGTGGGCCCGGCCGGGCAGGTGGTGCTCGGCCGCGTACCGGGCCCGGCCGGTCACCTTCTCGGGGCCCTCGCGGCGCTCGGCGGGCGCGCCGACGGCGGTGCTGGAGCGGGCGGCGAGCGCGCTGGTGGCTGCCATGGGGGTTCCTCCTGGGTCGGTACGCGTTCAGACGGCGGCGTCCGGGGCGGGCGCCGCCAGCCCGCGCAGCACGTCCACGGCGACGTCGTGGGCCAGCGCCACCTTGTGTGCGTTGTCCCGCAGCGGCTCGGCGGCGGCCAGTTCCCGGCCGACGGCCTCCTCGAACGCGTCCTGTGTGGGGGCCACGCCCAGCAGCGCCTGCTCGGCGCCACGGGCGCGCCACGGCCGGTGCGCGACCGCGCCGAGGGCGAGCGCGACATGGCTGATCACCCCGTCCGTGATCCGCAGCACGGCGGCGGCGGAGGCGAGGGCGAAGGCGTACGAGGCCCGGTCGCGGGCCTTGCGGTAGGCGGAGGGCAGCCCGGCCGCCGCGGCGGGCAGCACCACGGCGGTGATCAGTTCGCCGGGCCGGATGTCGGTGTCGCGGTCCGGGTGCTCCCCGGGCAGCCGGTGGAAGCCGGTGACCGGGACGCTCCGGGCGCCCTCGGGGCCGTACAGCTCCACCCGGGCGTCCAGGGCGGCCAGCGCCACCGCCATGTCCGAGGGGTGGGTGGCGATGCACTGCGCGGAGTGCCCGAGCACGGCGTGGTCGCGGTGGACGCCGTCCCTCGCCCCGCAGCCGCTGCCCGGTTCCCGCTTGTTGCAGGGCTTGCCGACGTCCTGGAAGTAGGGGCAGCGGGTGCGCTGGAGCAGGTTGCCGCCGGTGGTGGCGGCGTTGCGCAGCTGGCCGGAGGCGCCCGACAGCAGCGCCTGCGACAGCACCGGGTACCGCTCGCGCACGGCCGGATGGGCGGCGAGGTCGCTGTTGCGGACGGTGGCACCCGCGCGCAGCGAGCCGTCCGGCAGCTCCGTCACGGTGTCCAGGGGCAGTCCGCTCACGTCGATGAGGGTGCCTGGCCGCTCCACACCCAGCTTCATCAGATCGACCAGGTTGGTGCCGCCGGCGAGGTACCGGGCGCCCGGCGCGGCGGCGAAGGCGTCGGCCGCCTGCTCGACGGAGGTGGCCCGGACATAGGCGAAGGGCTTCACGACAGTACGTCCTCCACCGCGTCGACGATGCGTGGATAGGCGCCGCAGCGGCACAGGTTGCCGCTCAGCCGTTCCCTGATCTCGTCCCGGGTGAGCGGCACCGGCCGCCCGGCGGGCACATCGGCGCCGGTGACCCGGGAGGGCTGTCCCACGGCGGCCTCGGCGATGGCACCGACGGCGGAACAGAGCTGGCCGGGGGTGCAGTAGCCGCACTGGAAGGCGTCCCGGTCGAGGAAGGCCCGCTGGAGCGGGTGGAGGCCGTCCGCGTCACCGAGCCCCTCCACGGTGGTGACCGCGGACCCGTCGACGGTGACCGCCGGCAGCAGACAGCTGTTCAGCCGCCGCCCGTCCACGATCACCGTGCAGGCCCCGCACTGCCCCTGGTCGCACCCCTTCTTCGTCCCGGTCAGCGCGAGGTCCTCCCGCAGCAGGTCCACCAGCATCCGCCGGTGGTCGACGGTGAGGGTGCGCGCGGTCCCGTTGACCTCGACGGTGATGACGGACCGATACGGGTCGGGGCGGGCGGTGTCGTACTGGGGGCCGTCCATGGGGGTGGCCTTCCGTGGGTCACTGACAGTGGGGGTCGCGTAACCAGGCTGAGCCACCTGACACCCTCCGGCACCTCAAGAGCATCCAGTGGAGCAACGTCCCTCAGGGGCGCGGGGAACTGCGCGAGCAACCACACCGAGCCCGCACCAGGTCACCGGCCGTACTCCGGCCCCTCAGACCCCCGCGGCCACAACCAACGCACCGATAACCGGCGAGATCAGCGGATGCGCCTCCGCCCCGCGCCGCACCGCCGCGAACACCCGCCGCGTCGGCGCCACCCCGTCCACGGGCCGCACGACCACCCCGCTCAGGTCCATCCCCCGCAACGCCGACCGAGGCACCAGCGCCACCCCCACGTCGGCGGAGGCCAGCGCCACCACCGCCCGGAAGTCGTCCGACGAGTGCTCCAGCCGCGGCTGGAACCCCGCGCTCTCACACGCCAGCACGACCACGTCATGGCACGGATTGCCGGGGTACGGCCCGATCCACGGGTCCTTCGCCAGCTCCGCCAGCGGCACCTCCGCGGCGTCGGCGAGCCGGTGGGTCTCCGGTACGACCGCGTCGAAGGGCTCGGCGTACAGCGGGACGTGGGTGAGCCGGGGGTCGTCGGCGGGCGGCGCCCCCCGGTACTCGACGGCGACGGCGATGTCCACCTGCCGGTCCAGGACCATGGGCAGGCTGGCGTCGCCCTCGGCGTCCTGGACGCGCAGCCGGATGCCGGGCGCGGACCCGGCGAGCCGGGCCACCGCGGGCGCGACGACCTGGACGATCCCGGTGGCGAAGGCGGCGACGGTGACCGTCCCGGCCTCGCCGGAGGCGTACGCGGCGAGTTCCGCCTCGGCCCGCTCCAGCTGGGCGAGGACCGCGTTGGTGTGGCTGAGCAGGATCTCTCCGGCGGCGGTGAGCCGTACGCCCTTGGCGCCGCGCTCGACGAGGCGGTGGCCGGTCTCCTGCTCCAGGGCGGTCAGCTGCTGGGAGACCGCGGACGGGGTGAGGTACAGCGCGGCGGCAGCCGCGGTCACCGTGCGGTGGTCGGCCACCGCACGGAGGATGTGGAGCCGCCGCGCCTCGATCATGCGACCGATTCTCTCAGGTCAGGCGGCCAGCTCCGCACGAGCGGCGACGAAGGCGTCCACGGCCCGGTTCACGTCCTCGGTGGAGTGCGCCGCGGACAGCTGGACACGGATGCGGGCCTGGCCCTGCGGCACGACCGGGTAGGAGAAGCCGATCACGTAGACGCCGCGTTCCAGCAGCAGCTCCGCCATCCGGCCCGCCTCGGCGGCGTCGCCGATCATCACCGGGGCGATCGCGTGGTCGCCGGGGAGGACGTCGAAGCCCTCCTCGGTCATCCGGCGGCGGAACAGCGCGGTGTTCTCGCGCAGCCGGACGCGCAGGTCGTCCGCCGACTCCAGCAGGTCGAGCACCTTCAGCGAGGCCGCCGCGATCACCGGGGCCAGGGTGTTGGAGAACAGGTAGGGGCGGGACCGCTGGCGCAGCAGGGCGACGATCTCGGCGCGGGCGGCGACATAGCCGCCGGAGGCTCCGCCGAGTGCCTTGCCGAGGGTGCCGGTGATGATGTCGACGCGGTCCATGACGCCGTGCAGCTCCGGGGTGCCGCGTCCGCCGGGGCCGACGAAGCCGACGGCGTGCGAGTCGTCGACCATGACCATGGCGTCGTAGCGGTCGGCGAGGTCGCAGATCTCGCGCAGCGGCGCGACGTAGCCGTCCATGGAGAAGACGCCGTCGGTGACGATCAGTCGCCGCCGGGCCGACTGGGCCTCCTTCAGCTGCTGTTCCAGGTCGGCCAGATCGCGGTTGGCGTAGCGGAAGCGGCGGGCCTTGGACAGGCGGATGCCGTCGATGATGGAGGCGTGGTTGAGGGCGTCGGAGATCACCGCGTCCTCGGGGCCGAGCAGGGTCTCGAAGACACCGCCGTTGGCGTCGAAGCAGGAGGAGTACAGGATCGTGTCCTCCTGGCCGAGGAAGGCCGACAGCCGCGCCTCCAGCTCCTTGTGCACCTCCTGGGTGCCGCAGATGAAGCGGACGGAGGCCATGCCGTAGCCCCAGCGGTCCAGGGCCTCGTGGGCGGCGGCGATCACCTCGGGGTGGTCGGCGAGACCCAGGTAGTTGTTGGCGCAGAAGTTGAGTACCTCGCCGGGCCGGCCGCCCGCGGTCACGTTCACCGTCGCGGACTGCGGGGTGCCGATGACGCGCTCGGGCTTGTGCAGCCCGGCGGCGCGGATCTCGTCGAGGGTGGCGCGCAGGTCGTCGCGCACGGAGTCGAACATGAGGGAAGCTCCTAAGGTGCTTGCGCCGGAGGGGGGTTACGCGGTCCAGTCGAGGATGACCTTGCCGCCGCGGCCGCTCGCCGCGTCGGCGAACGCCGCCTCGAAGTCGCGGTACCCGTAGCGGCCGGTGATCACGGGGGCGAGGTCGAGGCCGCCTTCCAGCAGCACCGACATGGCGTACCAGGTCTCGAACATCTCACGGCCGTAGATGCCCTTGATCGTGATCATCGAGGTGACGATCCGGGCCCAGTCGACCGGGAACTCCTCGGCGGGCAGGCCGAGCATGGCGATCCGGCCGCCGTGCGTCATGTTGGCGATCATGTCGCGCATGGCGACGGGGTTGCCGGACATCTCCAGGCCGATGTCGAAGCCCTCGCGGAGGCCGAGTTCGCGCTGCCCGTCGGCGATCGAGGAGCGCGAGACGTCCAGCGCCAGGCTGACGCCGATCTTGCGGGCCAGTTCGAGGCGTTCCTCGCTGACGTCGGTGATCACCACGTTGCGGGCACCGGCGTGCCTGGCCACCGCCGCCGCCATCAGGCCGATCGGACCGGCGCCGGTGATCAGCACGTCCTCGCCGACGAGGGGGAAGGAGAGCGCGGTGTGCACGGCGTTGCCGAACGGGTCGAAGATCGCGGCGACGTCGAGGTCGACCGGGACGCGGTGCACCCAGACGTTGGCGGCGGGCAGCGCCACGTACTCGGCGAACGCGCCGTCGCGGCCGACGCCGAGGCCGACCGTGGCCCGGCACAGGTGGCGGCGCCCGGCGAGGCAGTTGCGGCACTTGCCGCAGACCAGGTGGCCCTCGCCGCTGACCCGGTCGCCGACGGCGATGTCGGTGACGTCCCGGCCCGTTTCGACGACCTCGCCGACGAACTCGTGGCCGAGCACGAGCGGGGTGCGGATGGTCTGCTGGGCCCAGCCGTCCCAGGCCCGGATGTGCAGGTCGGTGCCGCAGATACCGGTCCGCGCCACCTTGATCAGTACGTCCGTGGGCCCGATGACGGGCTCCGGGACGTCCGTGAGCCACAGGCCGGGCTCCGCCTTCTCCTTGACCAGCGCCTTCAACGCTACGGCTCCTGAGGGTGAGACCCCGCGGCCGGGCATGCCGAAGGCACCCGTGACGGGGGAAGGAGTGGATACGACTGGCAATCTGCCGTACCGGCGGCCCCCGGGTCCATCGAGACTTTCTTAAGCACGGCCGAAGGTTTCCTTCACGCCCCGCCCCCTAGGGGCCGTCGTCGCCCAGCTCCAGCCGTACGGCGAGGTCGGCGGCCGTCGACTTGATGGTGTCCAGGCCGGTCCGGCCCCAGGGCCGCGGCCGGATGTCGGCGGCGCAGACCGTGCCGAGCACCATGCCGGTGGTGTCGAGGAGCGGCGCGCCGAGGTAGGAGCGGATGCCGAACTCGTCGACGACCGGGTTGCCCGCGAACCGCGGGTAGTCGCGGACGTCCTCCAGGACGAGGGCCTTGTGCCGGACCACCACATGGGGGCAGAAGCCGTGGTCGCGCGGGAGGAAGCGGCCGATCAGCGGCCGGGTGCCGTCGTCCCGGACCAGCGGTCCGGTCAGCGGGGTGTGCAGCCCCGCGAAGAACTGCCCGCGCTCGTCGAGGAAGTTGACCATGGCGTACGGCGCCTCGACGCGTCCGGCGAGCCGGGCGGCGAAGGCGTCGAGCGCGGGGTCGGGCCGCTGGCCGAGACCGAGGTGGCGCAGCCGCCGTGCCCGGGCGGGTGCCTCCTTGTCGTCGGGGGTGAGCAGCAGCCTCCCGGTCGGATGCGGCGGCTCGTAGCTCATGGCCGGGCTCCGTCGCTGTGGACGTGTGTCATGTGCGGCTCCGTGCGGTGGTGTGCGGTTGTCACATGGCGGGTGTCACATATGGGCGCCATGGCTCGGCGCGGGCGCCGGGGCATGGGCGATGAGGTGGCGGACCAGGGTCAGCAGGGTCTGGACGCCGGAGGCGGAGATCCGGGCGTCGCAGCAGACGACGGGGATCTGCGCGGAGAGGTCCAGGGCGGCGCGGACCTCCTCCGGGTCGTAGCGGTGGCCGCCGTCGAACTCGTTGACGGCGACGATGAAGCCGAGTCCGCGTTCCTCGAAGAAGTCGACGGCGGCGAAGCAGTCCGCGAGGCGCCGGGTGTCGGCGAGGATGACGGCGCCGAGCGCGCCCTCGCACAGCTCGTCCCACATGAACCAGAACCGCTGCTGTCCGGGGGTGCCGAACAGGTAGAGCACATGCTGCCGGTCGAGGGTGATCCGGCCGAAGTCCATGGCGACGGTCGTCTCGACCTTGTTCTCGACGCCGCTGAGGTCGTCGGTGGCGGCGCTGACGGTGGTGAGCAGTTCCTCCGTGCTGAGCGGCGCGATCTCGCTGACGGCGCCGACGAACGTGGTCTTGCCGACCCCGAAGCCGCCCGCCACCAGGATCTTGAGGGCGGTGGGGAACGGGTCGCCGCCCGTGCCGTCGGGATCGTGGTCGGGGTCGGGGCCGGAGCGGCCGTAGTGGTCAGAGCTGTCGTCGTAGTCCATCGAGCACTGCCTCCAGAAGGGCCCGGTCCGTGGGGCTGTGGTGGAACGCGGGGGGTTTGGTGGTGAGCGCGCCG
Source organism: Streptomyces sp. B93 (assembly GCF_018070565.1). Classification (GTDB taxonomy): domain Bacteria; phylum Actinomycetota; class Actinomycetes; order Streptomycetales; family Streptomycetaceae; genus Streptomyces. The sequence goes on along the minus strand of NZ_JAGPXL010000010.1, from coordinate 33,513 downwards.
CAGTCGAGGAGGTCCGCCAGCAGCACCTTGGTGACGGCCACCGGCAGCTTCAGGTGGGCGGCGACCTCGGCGACCGGGACGGGCGCGCGGCACAGGTCGAGGACCTGGGTGTGCTCGGGGCCGAGATAGCCGAGGGGGGTGGCCCCGGTGACCATCACCTGCGACATGAGGTCGAGCGCGGTGCTCGGGCGGGTACGTCCGTTGCTGACCGTGTAGGGGCGCACCAGCCGTCCGGCCGCGTCGTCCAGCCACGGCCCGTCACCGGCCGCCGCCACGCTCAAGGCCTCAGCGCCGTGGGTTCGACGGCGTGCTGCCGGGGGGCGGTGACGAGGTAGGGGCGGACGCTCTTGACGAGCATCGCCATCTCGTAGCCGAGCACCGCCGCGTCGGCCTCACGGCCCGCCAGTACGGCGAGGCAGGTGCCGGATCCGGCGGTGGTGACGAACAGCAGGGTGGCGTCGAGTTCCACGACGACCTGCCGTACGTCGCCGCCGTCGCCGAAGCGGGCCCCGGCGCTGCGGCCGAGGGAGTACAGGCCGGAGGCGAGGGCGGCCATGTGGTCGGCGCTGTCCGGGTCGAGGCCGTGGACCGACTTCACGAGCCCGTCGCTGGACAGCAGCACCGCACTGCTGGTGTGCGGTACCCGCTGCACGAGGCCGCTCATCAGCCAGTCGAGATCGGATACATGGCCGGTGGGCGTATCGCTCGCCATGGGGGATCGACTCCTTGGGTACGAAAGGGGGGCGTCAGCGGTGGGGGTCGGGGGCCGGGACGGGGGCGCGGGGGTCGCGCCGGTCATCCGGCAGGTGGGCTCTGGCCGGGCCGGGCCGGGGTGTGGTCGGGGACGGGTTCCAGGGGCGTGAGCGGTCCGGCGCCCTGGTGGGTGGCGCCGGGGGGCGGCGTCTCCGGGTCCTGCTGGGCCTCGGCGAGGCTGATGCCGCGCTGGAAGGCCGCCATCAGGTTGGGGTCGTGGCCGACGTGCTGCTCGTCGTCCTGCCGGGGCGGGGGGCCGCCGCGCAGCTGGGGCACCAGGTGTTCCTGGGCGCGGCGCCTGGGCAGTTGGGGCCGGTCCACGGTGCCGCGCACGGCGTCGGAGCGCGGGGCGGGCGGCGCGTCCGTGTGGTCGGCGACGTGGGTGCGGTCCTCGGGGCGGATGCCGGGGACGGCGTCGGCGGGGGTGGGCCGCGGGACGTGGGGGCCGCGGACGGGGAGCGGTCCGGGTGCGGTGGGTCCGGGTGCGGTGCCGGTGGGCTGGGACGGGGGCTGCGGGTAGGGCTGCTGGGGCGGGGGTGGGGTTACGGCGCCGGGGGCGGGCGTCCCCGCGGGGTGCGGCCGGGTGGTCGCGCCGGGCGGCTGGGGGACGGTGCCGAGCAGGCCCTGGGGGACGACGATGACGGCTTGGACACCGCCGTAGATGTTGCTCTGGAGGCGGACGGTGATGCCGTGCCGCCGGGCGAGCTGGGAGACGACGAACAGGCCGATCCGGCCGTCCGCGAGGAGGCGGGCGACGTTGACCTGGTCGGGGTCGGCGAGCAGGGCGTTCATCCTGGTCTGCTCGGCGACGGGCATGCCGAGGCCGCGGTCCTCGACCTCGATGGCGAGGCCGGAGGTGACGAGGTTGGCGCGGAGCAGCACCTGGGTGTGCGGGGCGGAGAACACGGTGGCGTTCTCGACGAGTTCGGCGAGCAGGTGGATGACGTCGGCGACGGCGTGGCCGCGCAGGTCGCCGTCGATGGGCGGGACGAGTTTGACGCGTGAGTACTGCTCGACCTCGGCGATGGACGAGCGCAGCACCTCGGTCATGGTGACCGGGTTGCTCCACTGGCGGCGGGAGACGGCGCCGCCGAGGACGGCGAGGTTCTCGGCGTGGCGGCGGATGCGGGTGGCGAGGTGGTCGACGTGGAAGAGGCCCTTGAGCAGGTCGGGGTCCTCGATCTGGTGCTCCAGCTCGTCGAGGATGGAGATCTCGCGGTGCACCAGGGACTGGAGCCGCCGGGCGAGGTTGACGAAGACCTCCAGCTTCTGTTCGCTGCCCGCCCGGCTGGAGAGCTGGGCCGCGCTGACGACGGCGGTGACGGCGGCGTCGTGGGCGTGGGAGAGGTCGGCGGCGAGCAGTTCGAAGTCGTCGGCGTCCTCGGGCGGGCCGCCGCGCGGTTTGCGCGGGGGCGGGGGCTCGCCGCGGCGCAGCGCCTCGACGAGGGAGCGCAGATCGGCCTCGCGGCGGGCGGTGCCGCGGCGCAGGGCGGCGACGCGGTCCTGGACCGAGCGGGCGGCGCGGCGGGCGGCGATCGCGGCGATCACGATGCCCACGCCGGTGACGAAGAGGGCCCCGGTGAGCACGGCCCACAGGGTGGGGCCGGGGCGGGCACCGGTGGAGCGGACGGTGAACAGGACGGCCGCGCAGGCGCTGAGGGAGACGGCCACCGGCGGCAGTACGGCCAGCCGCAGGAGCTGGGACCGTATGTGGGCCTCGGGCAGTGCGGGGGCGGTGCGGGCGACCGGGCGTCCGTGCCGCCCGCCGCCCTCACGGCGGTCTGCGCGTGCGGCCGGTGCGCGGAGGTGAGACATCGGTGTCCTCGTACTGGTCCGTCGGTCGGGGGCCTCGTCGGGAGGGCCGGGGTTCCGGCCCCTCGTCGCCCGACGGACACTCACAGTAGTCGCCTGTGTCTCATGTGCGGTGGGCAGTTGACAAAGTCCCTCGCCACACGTCCCGCTCTGGTATGAGGGTTCGTACGCGAGTCCGACAAGACCCCGGAGCGACGGTCACACTCCCGGAAGAAGGCGAACATCCCTGCTCACAAACGGTCGTGAGAGGTCGGCGGGAGACAGGGAGGTCAACCCCTCGACGTACCCTCATCCCTTCGCGCGCAGTCAATCCGAAGAAGGAGACGGACCGTTCCGGGCGGGATCCCGGGCGGGATGCCGCACCTCCGGACACGGTCAGATAATCACACTGCGTAAGACTCGGGGGTGGGGTCGGAGGTCAGCGGAGTACCTCCGCGGCGGGGCGCCGCGGCACGGTCCGCGGGGCCGGGGCGAAGCCGAGCCGAAGGATCATCTGGGGGAAGTCGCCCGGGAGGAACTCCCGGCGCAGCCGGGTACGCAACCGCCCCACCTCCAGCGGCTGGGTGTGGAAGGCCGCCATGACGTCGTGCGCGGCCGCCAGCAGCAGCATGCGCTGGAGCGCCTGCCCGGCCCGCAGCCACGCCGACCGGTCGTCCCGGTCCGTGCTCAGCACCGCCACCAGCCCGGCGGGTGCGGGCCAACGCCCCGGCGGGACCGGGAACATGCTCGTCAGACCGGCGTAGTCGCGCCCGGCGAAGCCGGTGCAGTCGGGGTGCGCGACGCTCACGTCGGCGGGCACCCCGTCAGGGCGCGGATCGGCCGACCGCCAGGTCCACGCGGCCTGTTCGGCGGTGTGCGCGGCGTCCTTGCGGTGCACGCCCTCCGCCTCCTTGACCAGGGCGGCCAGGTGCTTGCGGCTCGCGGCGTCGTCCACCACGTGCAGCACGGCGCCCTCCTCGGCGGCCTGCACCCGCAGCGCCTCGGCGAGCCCGGCGGGCAGCGGGTCGTTGCGGAAGGGGCCGCGGACGGTGTGCCGACGGCGCAGGGCGGCGTACATGCGCTGTTCGTCGGCGCTGGGGCGGGCGTACGGTCCCCATTCCACCCGGGCGAGGAGTTCGGGCTGCGCCGGGCGCGGGAAGGGCCGCACGACCGGCGCGAAGCCCAGGTGCCGCATGGCCAGGCGGATGTTGAACAGGGCCGCGCCGCAACTGACGACCAGTTCGCGGCCGCCCGGATCGGTGCGGGGCAGCCTGCGGTCGGGGTCCGCGTACAGCTCGATGCCCCGGTCCCCGTCCGCGACGAAGAACCAGGGCTGGGTGTTGTAGACCGACGGTGCCGTGACGGCGGCGCGCACCAGATAGGCGGAGGCGTGGCCGAGTGGTGTGATGACGACGGACATGGGGGCCGCCCTTTCTCCAGCTTCCTGCCCCCATGCTCGTGTCCGCCCCGGCCGGACAGCAGGGGCCGCAGGTCCCCGGACCGGGCCGACGGACCTCATACGGAGGTGGCGAACCGGCCCCCGGCCAGGGCCCGTCGGCCGCTCCCGGGGTGCCGGTGGGCCCAGGCGCGCGGGGGCCGGGGCGGAGCACGCTGGAGGGTGAGGAACTTCCCGGGAGGCCGTCATGTCCGTACCCGCCACCCGTCCGGCCCTCGTGGTCGGCGTCGATGGTTCCGAGGCCGCCGCGGCCGCCCTGCGCTGGGCCGCCGCGCAGGCACCCGCACTGGGCGCCGAGGTGGTCGCCGTGCACGCCTGGGAGCGCAGCGGCCCCCGGATCGCGCCGTACGCGCCTCGGTCGGCCCGTCCCACGCCCGACGAGGAGCGGATCGCCGCGGCCCGGCTGCTCGCCGAGACCGTCCGGAGGGTCCTGGGGCCCCGGGCCGGCGGCGTCCGGGCCGAGTTGGTCGAGGGTCCGGCCGCGCGGGTGCTGCTGCACCGGGCGCGGGGCGCGGCGCTGCTGGCCCTCGGCCACTCGGCGCACCACCAGGACGGTCCCGCCGCGGGCCCCGTCGGCCGTGAGTGTCTGCGCCGGGCGACCGTACCGGTGGTGGCGGTGCCCGCCCCGGCCGTGCGGGACGCGGGGCTCGCCGTCGTCCGGCCGCTGCGGCGGGCCGGGGTCGGCTGACCGTCCACCGCGGGCGAACGCACCGGTGCCTCCGGTGCCCGGCCGGAGCCGGACACCGGAGGCACCTCCCCCCTACCTAGGTGGCCCTCTCACGCGCCGTCAGTTCCTTGGCGATCTCCGTCGCCCAGGACACGACGGCGGTGAAGTCCCGGTAGTCGCCGCCCTTGCCGGAGCGCAGGATCATCCGGGCGACCGTGCCGTGGGCGCCCTCCTCCAGACGGCCGCCGAAGGTGGTGTGGCCCATGGCGTCCAGGCCCGTCATGGCGCGCTGGACGCCGGGCACGGGCGGGATCTCCCGTTCCGAGGCCGAGGCGTCGAGCGGACCGCTGCTGAAGAACCACACGGGCCGTCCGGCCAGTTCACCGCGGTGCCGCCGGACGAAGCGGCGGGCGTCCTTGTGCCAGCGCCCGGCGTACAGGGCGCCGCCGACCACCACCGCCTCGTAGGCCGCCGCGTCGGGCACGGACCGGGCGGGAAGCGCCTCGGCCGGGACGCCCTCCCGGTTCAGCACCTCGGCCACCGTCTCGGCGATCCGGGCCGTGGAGCCGTTGGTCGTGCCGTAGGCGATCAGCACCTTTCCGTCCATGGCTTCCGCCTCCTCTCACAGCCTGCGCAGCCAGTCGTCGGCCACGCCGTGCAGGGACTGCCCGTCGGCGGCGGGCAGCCGCGAGTCGTCGAGCCGGTGGGTCAGCTTGTCGACCACGGCGACGACCCCGTCGATCTGGCGGGTCATGGACACCGCGATCTCGGTCTCGCTCTTGCGTTCCATGTCGCCCGAGAGCGTCACCACGCCCTCCGTCACCGACACGTCGACGCTGGCGGGCGGCAGCCACAGCGCGCGCTCCAGCACCTCGCGGAGCACCTCCTGCCGGATCTCGGCGTCCGGGCGCAGGAAGACCCGCAGCAGGTCGCGCCGGGTGACGATGCCGACCAGACGGTCCTCCTCGTCGAGCACCGGCAGCCGCTCCACGTGCCGCTGAGCCATGGTGCGGGCGGCGGCCACGATGGTGTCGTCGGCGTGCACGGTGACCGCGGGCTCGGTCATCAGACGGCCCGCCGTGCGGGCCGACGACTTCGCCGCCCGGCGCCGCGCCCCGGGCCGCAGGGCGGCGAACCGCACCCGGGCCGGTGGTTCGAACGGGTCGGGGGTCTGCGCCTGCCGCATCATCAGGTCGGTCTCGGAGACGACACCGATGACGTGCTCGTCCTCGTCGACCACGGGCAGCCCGCTGATGTCGTGCTCGGCGAGCAGCCGCGCGACCTTCTTGAAGGTGGTGCCGTACTCGGCCCGGACGACGTCGGTGGTCATCACGGAGCCGACCTTGTTGTGCTTCATGGCGTTTCCTTCCCTACGGCGGGTGTCAGCGCAGTCGGCGCAGATAGGGGTCCCGCGACCGGCGCGGCAGCAGCCGAAGCCGGGCGTCGAGGACGGTGACGCGTTCCGGGGTGGCGAGTACGGGGTTGAAGTCCGCCTCGGCGAGCTGGGGCAGGTCGGCCGCCATCCGGGACAGCCGGTGCAGCAGCTGCTCCAGCCCCTCGAGATCGACGGGGCCGTTGCCGTGCGCGCCGAACAGCAGCGGGGCGCAGCGCGGGCCGGCGATCAGGTCGTGGACGTCGTGGCCGGTGAGCGGGGCGAGCCGGGCGGCGTGGTCGGCGAGGACCTCGGTGGCGGTGCCGCCGAGGCCGAACAGCACCAGGGGTCCGAAGACCTCGTCCTGGACGACGCCGGCGAACAGTTCGGTGCCGCGGGGGGCGAGCGGCTGGACGACGACGCCGGTGAGCAGTCCGGCGAACCGGGTCTCCAGGTCCCGGAAGGCGGCCCGGACCTGGGCGTCGCCGCGCAGGTCGAGATGGACGGCGCGCTGTTCGCTCTTGTGGAGCAGACCGGGCCAGTGGGCCTTCATCACGACCCGGCCGTCGGCGCCGCGCAGCCGCTCGGCGGCGAGCACGGCCTGGTCCTCGGTCTCGGCCCAGGCCCAGGGCAGTTGGGGGATGCCGTAGCAGGCGAGGAGTTCGGCGCAGGTGCGCGGGTCGAGCCAGCCGCCGTCCGGGTGGGCGGCGAGGAACTCCTCGGTGACCTGGTGGGCGCGCGCCGTGTCCACGTCGTCCAGCTCCGCGACCCGGCCCGCCGGGCGGGCCAGCCAGGCGGCGCGGCGGGCGGCGCTCGCGAGCGCGCGGGCCACGGCGCGGGGTTCGGCGTACGAGGGGACGGTGCCGTCGGCGGCGGGCAGCAGCGTGACGGGCACCTCCTGCTCCAGGCGGACCACGGCGACCGGGTGGGCGCGCCGGGCCGGCCGGGTGGTGACGGCGCGGACCAGGTCGTCGCCGGTGGCGGCGGCGACGGCGGTGGGCACCAGGGCGACCAGGACCGCGTCGATGCCCTGGTGCTCCATCAGCCGGTCGACGCAGGCCCGGAGTTCGGTCTCGGTGACGGCGGCGGTGGCGTCGACGGGGTTGCCCACCCCGGCGCCCTCGGGCAGCAGGTCCCGCAGCTCGTCGACGAGATCGGGGGTGGGCTGGGGCAGTACGAGGCCCGCTTCGGCGCAGGCGTCGGCGGCCAGCACCCCGGCGCCGCCCGCGTTGGTGACGACGGCGACCCGGCCGCCGGTGGGCAGCGGCTGGGAGTGCAGCAGCGCGGCGGTCTCGAGGAGTTCGCCGATGGAGTGGGTGGCGGTGATGCCCGCCTGGGTGAACAGCGCCTGCCGGGTCATGGTGCCGGTGGCGGCGGCCGCGGTGTGCGAGGCGGCGGCGCGGCGTCCGGCGTCGGTGCGTCCGGCGTCCACCGTCAGCACCGGTATCCGGCGGCTGACCCGGCGGGCGGTGCGGGAGAACGCCCGTGGGTTGCCGAAGGACTCCAGGTGCAGCAGGGCCAGGTCGGTGCGCTCGTCGCTCTCCCACCACTGGAGCAGGTCGTTGCCGCTGACGTCGTACTTGTCGCCGAGGGAGACGAAGCTGGAGACGCCGATGCCGAGCCGGGAGAGCCCGTCGAGCAGGGCGATGCCGACGCCGCCGGACTGCACGGCGACCCCGGCGGTGCCGGGCCTGGGGTGGGTGGCGGCGAAGGTGGCGTCCAGGCCGAGGCCGGGTTCGGTGTTGGCGATGCCGAGGCAGTTGGGGCCGACCAGGCGCATGCCGTGGGTGCGGCAGGCGGTGACCAGGGCCCGCGCGGCGGTGGTGTCGAGACCGGAGGAGACGACGACCAGGGCGCGTACGCCCGCCTTGCCGCACTCCTCGGCGATGCCGGGCACCGCGGCGGCGGGGGCGGCGATCACCGCGAGGTCGGGAGTCCTGGGCAGCAGGGCGACGGAGGGGTACGACGGGATGCCGAGGATGGAGGTGCAGCGCGGGTTCACCGCGAGCAGCCGGCCCGCGAAGCCGCCGGTGTGCAGGTGGTGCAGCAGGGCCCGGCCGACCGAGCCCGGCCTGCGTCCGGCGCCGATCACGGCGACGGTCCGGGGCCGCAGCAGGGGTTCGAGGCTGGCGACGTCGGCGGTCCGGCCGCGCTCCTCCACGGCGGACAGATAGGTGTCGTCCGGGTCGAGGGCGATGGTGCAGTGCACCTCGGGGCCGTCCAGACGCCGGGCGATGTGCAGGCCGAGGTCGGTGAACAGCCGCATCACCTGGTGGTTCTCGCTGAGGGCGTCGGCGGTGAAGGTGGTGATGCCGTCGGTCCTGGCCGCCGAGACCAGGTGTTCGACGAGGAGGGTGCCGACGCCGCGGTGGTGCAGTCCCTCGGCCACGGCGATGGAGAAGTCGGCGGTGGCGGGGCCGGTCGTGTCGGTGGCGTCCTCGACGGTCTGGTACTCGGCGAGGCCGAGCACCTGCTGCGCCCGCTCGGCCAGCAGGGCGCGGTGGCCGGGGCGGCCGGTGGCGCAGGCCCGCTCGGCGGCCTGGTCGGCGGCCCGGCGGCTGGCCGCGAAGAACCGCATGCGCAGGTTCTCGGGGGACATCTCCTGGAAGAGGCCCTCCAGCTGGGCGCGGTCCCCGGGTACCACGGGACGGATGCACACGGTGGTGCCGTCCGCGAGCAGGGCGTGGACCGGGGGGCGGTGCAGCACGTCGTCCGTCGTCATCACGGATCTCCTCGGTGTGGTCCGGGGTGGAGCACGGGGTGGGTCCGGTACTTCGAGCATCCGGCGGAGCGGGGCGGCGCCCCAGGGGCTGACCGGGGGCGATCCGAGGGCCGTTCGGCCCCGGTGACCGCCGGTCGGCCCGGGCCCGGGGGCCGGGCGCGGACGGCCCGACGCGGTGGACCCGACCGTGGGTCCACCGCGTCGCCGGCGGTCAGCGGAGCCAGCCGTTGGTGCGGACGAACGGGAGCTTCGCCCACAGGCGGCCGAGACCGAGGGTGTTCCCCGCGGAGACGACGGCCAGAGCGATCAGGATGGCCGCGTAGACGAGGTGGTAGTCGGCGAAGGGGTTCGTCGACATGCTCGCCGAGCCGTCCGAGAGGTGCTTGGCGGGCGGCCACTCGGCGATCCACATGAAGGCCATCATCGCGGTGCCCGCGACGGCCGCCAGCCGCAGCGCGACGCCGCTGATCAGGGCGATGCCGATGCCGAGCAGGCCCAGCATGAACAGCCAGTCGGCCCAGGTGTCGCCGGCCCAGGAGTGGAAGGTCGACTCCATCGGTCCGACGTTGACCGAGCTGAGGAAGCCCAGGGTCGGCGAGCCGCCGTCGATCCAGCCCTTGCCGGACGGGGTCGCGTAGCCGAAGCCGAAGGTCTTGTCGAGGAACGCCCACAGGAAGACGAAGCCCATGAGGATCCGGACGGAACCGAAGACGTAGGCCCGCGCGGTGTGCGTGTCGCTGAGCGCGGCGGCGTCGGACTCGGGTGCGGCGGCGGTCCGGTTGCGGCGCAGCGACGGCAGGTGGAAGCCCGTACCTTGGTGCGGGGTGTTGTGCACGGCCATGACGGTGTTCCCTTCGGGGAAGGTCCGGTTGGTGCTTGACACCTTTACTTTCTCGTCCGGGGCCGGTCGCCGCCGGATGCCGAAGGTCCGCGTCCGCTGGGCTGAACAGCCCTATTTTCGAGGGGTCGTTCGGCGTTCGCGGCGGCGGCCCACAGCGGCACGCCGACGCCGTACAGGGTGCGCCCGCCGACCAGTTCCCGGCCGGTGACCAGCTCGGGTTCGATGCGCAGCAGGACCTCGCGCGGGGAAGGCGCCCAGGAGCGCGGGCCGAGGGGGGCGAGGCGCCGCTGTTCGGCGGGGTCGGTCACCACGGTGGCGGTCCCGGTGACGACGACGCTCCAGCCGGACTCGGCGGCCCGGTCGACCTCGTCGCCCTCGAAGGCGACCACCGCGCCGTCGACCGCGCGGACCAGCTCCGACTCCGCGGCGGTGCGCACGAGGACGGCGCCGTCGTGGTCCAGGGCGAAGTTGACGGGCAGGACCGCGGGGAGCGCCTGGCGGGTGTGGACGATCCTGCCGATGTCGGCCCGGCCCAGCAGGCGCAGGCACTCCTGCCGACCCAGTTCACGAAAACCGTCGTTGGGGTACATGGCCATTCCGTCTTTCGCCTGGGGGCACACTGCCGGTTGATGGTCCTTCCATCGTCAGCCGCCGCCGTCGGCGGTGTGAGGGACCTTCTGTCCCGTCCGGGCCGGAGACCGGCCCTGGCGGGGGTGGCCGGACGGCACAGGGGGTGGCACGGGGGAAAAGGCCAGCGCACGGCACCCGCGGCGGTGGGGCGGCCGGGCGGCGCCCGGGGGCGCGTGCAGACGCGCCGCACGCCCACGGGTCCCGGTCGACCCGTCGGACGGGGCCGACCGGCCCTATCTGGTCCCCCGGCGCCTTCGGTTGTCTTTCGACCATGCCCGAGACAACGCACACCTGGCCGACACCGTGTTCCCCGGCGCGCCGCGTCGGTGGCACCACGGTCCTGGAGCTGCGCGGCGAGATCGACATCCGTACGGCGCCGTTCGTGGCGGCGCGGCTGGACGCCCTGACCTCCTGTCCGCGCCCCGACCTGGTGCTGGACCTGCGGGGCACCACCTTCATCGACTGCGCCGGGATCGGCGTGCTGTGCCGGGCCCGCAACCGGGTGCTGGCCCGGCACGGGCGGCTGCGGCTGGTCAGCACCGACCCGCGGTTCCCGCGCATCCTGCGGGCCGTGCACCTGGCCGACGTCTTCGACGTGTGGACCCGGCTGCCGGAGACGGCGACGGGCCCGGTGGCCGTGGCGGGCTGACCGACCGGCTCACGGCACCGTCATCTCGGGCCGTACGAGCGTTCCCGACCGCCCGTGGACGATCTCCTGGGCGGCGTCCAGCGCCCCGATCGCCGCCAGTCCCCCGGTGCGTTCCACGAACCGTGCGGCGGCCTCCGTCTTGGGCCCCATGGAACCGGCCGGGAAGCCGCCGCGGCGCAGGTCGGTGGGGGTGGCGTCGAGGACGGGCCGCTGCTGGGGGGTGCCGTAGTCGGCGTAGACGTTGGGGACGTCGGTGAGGATGAGCAGGAAGTCGGCCTTGAGGTCCTCGGCGAGCAGGGCGGCCGTCAGGTCCTTGTCGACGACGGCCTCCACCCCGTGCAGCGCCCCGGTGTCCGGGTCGGTGGTGACGGGGACGCCCCCGCCGCCCGCGCAGACGACGAGGGTGTCGACGCTGAGCAGGTCCTGGATGGTGTCGGTCTCCACGATCCGCTCGGGCGACGGGGACGGCACGACGCGGCGCCAGCCGGTGGTGTCCTGGGCGATGTGCCAGCCGTACCGGCGGGCGAGGGCGCGTGCCTCGGAGCGCGGGTGGACCTGTCCGACGAACTTGGTCGGGTGGCGGAAGGCGGGGTCGTCGGCCCGTACCACGGTGTGGGTGACCAGCGCGGCCACCCGGCGTCCGGGCAGCGCGTCATGGAGTGTGCGGGTCAGCAGGGAACCGATCATGCCCTGGGTCTGGGCGCCCAGCAGGTCCAGTGGGTAGGGGGCGCTGAGGGCGGGGTCGGCGGCGCTCTCCACGGCGAGCAGCCCGATCTGGGGGCCGTTGCCGTGGGTGACGACGATCTCGTGCTCCTGGGCGAGGGCGGCGACGGCGGTGGCGACCCGGTCGATGTTGGCCTGCTGGACGTCGGCGTCGGGGCGCTCGCCCCGGTGCAGCAGGGCGTTGCCGCCGAGGGCGATGACGATGCGCACGGTTCAGTCCTCCAGGGTGCGACGAGGACGGCCTTGATGGTGTGCAGCCGGTTCTCGGCCTGGTCGAAGACGAGCGAGGCGGCCGACGAGAACACCTCGTCGGTGACCTCCAGGCCGTTCAGCCCGTAGCCGTCGCGCAGTTGACGGCCGAGCAGGGTGCGGTCGTCGTGCAGGGACGGCAGACAGTGCAGGAACCCGACGGCGGGGTTGCCGGTGGCGGCGAGGACCTTGGCGTCGACCCGGTAGGGGCGCAGCAGGTCGATGCGCTCGTGCCAGGTCTCGGCGGGCTCCCCCATGGACACCCAGACGTCGGTGTGCAGGAAGTCGGCGCCGCGTACGGCGAACTCCACGTCCTCGGTGAGGGTGATGCGGGCGCCGCTGCGTTCGGCCAGTTCCCGGCAGGCGGTGACGTGCGCCGGGTCGGGGTGCAGCCGGGCGGGGGCGGCGATCCGTACGTCCATGCCGAGCAGGGCGCCCATGGCCAGCAGGGAGTTGCCCATGTTGTTGCGGGCGTCGCCGAGGTAGGCGTAGGCGATGTCGGTGAGGGGTTTGGGGCTGTGCTCGCGCATGGTGAGGACGTCGCACAGGCTCTGGGTGGGGTGCGCGGTGTCGGTGAGGCCGTTGTAGACGGGGACGCCGGAGTGGGCGGCCAGGTCGGTGACGACGGACTGGGCGGAGCCGCGGTACTCGATGGCGTCGAACATCCGGCCGAGGACCCGGGCGGTGTCGGCGACGGTCTCCTTGGTGCCGAGGTGGGTGTCGCCGGGGCCGAGGCAGGTGGTGGCGGCGCCCTGGTCGGCGGCGGCGACCTCGAAGGCGCAGCGGGTGCGGGTGGACGTCTTCTCGAAGATCAGCGCGAGGTGGCGGCCGGTGAGGCGGGGCCGTTCGGTTCCGGCCCGGCGGGCCGCCTTGAGGTCGGCGGCCAGGTCGAGGAGGTGGGTGATCTCCTCGGCGGTGAAATCGAGTTCGCTCAGGTAGGAGCGGCCTCGCAGGTCGACGGTCATGGGGGTTCCTCGGGGTGGGCCGGTCAGCGGACGGGGTCGCGTTCCACGGGGCAGCTCATGCAGCGCGGTCCGCCGCGCCCGCGGCCGAGTTCGGCACCGGCGATGGTGACGACCTCGATGCCCTGCTTGCGCAGATGGGTGTTGGTGGTGACGTTGCGCTCGTAGCCGACGATCACGCCGGGGGCGACGGCGAGGAAGTTGCTGCCGTCGTCCCACTGTTCGCGTTCGGCGTTGCGGATGTCCTGTTCGGCGGAGAGCATCCGCACCTTGTCCAGGTCGAGCGCCTCGGCGAGCGCGGTGGGCAGGTCGCGGTCGGGGGTCACGGAGAAGCCCGCCGGGTGGAGTGCGCTGGGCCGCAGGGTCCAGGAGCGCAGCGAGTCGGCGAGGCCGGGGTAGATGACGAAGGCGTCCCGGTCGACCATGGTCAGTACGGTGTCCAGGTGCATGTAGGCCCGCTGTGCGGGCAGTTGCACGGCGATCAGCCGGGTGGCGGTGCCGTCGGCGAAGAGCCGGGCGGCGAGGTTCTCCACCGCCTGGGCCGTGGTGCGCTCCCCCATGCCGACCATGACGGCGCCGTTGCCGAGGACGTGCACGTCGCCGCCCTCCAGGGTGCCCACGGGCCCGTCGAGGAGGGGCGCGGGGGCGGTGTCCGCGAACATCGGGTGGAACCGGTAGATGGCCTCGGCGTGCAGGCTCTCGCGGCGCCGGGCGGGCTTGGCCATCGGGTTGACGGAGAGCCGGTCGTACACCCAGCAGGAGTTGTCGCGGGGGAAGAGGTGGTTGGGCAGCGGGGCGAGGGCGAACTCCTCGCCGCCGAGGGCGCTGAAGACGAGGCTGTGCGGGGCGGCGATCGGCAGGTCGCTCTTGAGGAGCCCGCCGATGAGGTATCCGGCGAGGGTCTCGCCGTCCAGTTCGGCGGTGAAGGCGCGCACCGGGTCGGTGAGGGCGGGGCCGACGACGGCCGGGGTGATGACCCGGTCCAGCAGCCAGTCCCGGGCCTCGGGGACGTCCAGGGTCTGGGCGAGCAGGTCGGCGAAGTAGTGCACGCGGGCCCCGTGGTCGCGCAGCACCTGCGCGAAGGCGTCGTGTTCCTCGCGGGCCCGCTTGGCCCACAGGATGTCGTCGAAGAGCAGGGCGTCGACGTTGCGCGGGGTGAGCCGGGAGAGTTCCAGCCCCGGCCGGTGCAGGACGACCTGCCGCAGCCGCCCGGCCTCGGAGTCGACGTGGAAGGTGGTCATGGCGGGTGTTCCTCCGGTGGTGGGGTGCGGGTCGGCGTCCCTGGCGCGCCGGGGTCGCCGATCCCGGGGGCGGGTCAGTCGTGGTGGCGGAGGTTGTTGTGCAGGCCGCCCTTGCGGGAGCCGCCCGGGCGGCGGGGCGCGGGTACGACGGGCGGGGTCTCCGGGGCACGCGGCGGGGCGGCGGGCGGCCGCTCGGTGTCGGGGGCCGTCTCGTTTGGTGTGCCGTCTGCCGGGGCGGGGTCCGCGCCGTCGCCGCGCTTCAGCCAGACGTACACCGGCAGGCCGAGGAGCAGCACGAACAGCCCGTAGTAGACGGTCTGGTAGCCGCTGCCCTGGATGGACCAGTACGAGAAGGCCATGGCGAGCACGGTGATCGTGACGTCCCTGGCGAGGGCGCGCCGGCTGAGTCCGGCCCGGCCGCGCAGCAGCCAGTACAGGCGGGCGGCGGCGGAGAACAGGTACGGGATGACCGCGGTCAGCACGCTCAGCAGGACGATCTTGGTGAAGACGTCCTCGAAGCGGGTGTAGCTGAACAAGGTGATCAGCGAGGCGAGCACGGTGGAGGCGACGATGCCGAACACCGGGACGTCGTTCGCGCCGCGCAGTTTGGCGAAGGCGCCGGGGAAGAGCCCGTCGCGGGCGGCGGCGTAGGGCATCTCCGCGCACAGCATGGTCCAGCCGTTGAGGGCGCCGATGCCGGAGACGATCGCGGCGACGGCGACCGCGTCGCCCGCCCAGCTGCCGCCGAGGATGTTGTTGGCCGCGTCGGTGAACGGCGCGCCGGACTCGCCGAGCCGGGCGTGCGAGACGGTGCCGAAGACGGCGAGGGTGCCGAGGATGTAGATCACGGCGCACACCAGGGTGCCGTACACGGTGGCACGCGGCACGTTGCGCTCCGGGTCCCGGACCCGGCCCGCGACCACGGAGGCCGCTTCCAGGCCGAGGTAACTGAACAGGGCGATGGCCCCGGCCGCCGAGATCGCGCCGAGCGCGGACTGTCCGCTGGCGTTGAACGCGCCGAAGTTGTCCGGGTCGATGAAGAGCAGCCCGATGGTGGCCATGAAGACCAGCGGTACGAACTTCAGCACCGTGGTGATCACCTGGAAGGCGCCGGTGTTGCGGACGCCGGTGAGGTTGATCGCGGCCGGTATCCACAGGCCGGTCAGCGCGATCAGCACCGAGTACGCCCTGCCGTGCCCGGTGTTGACGAACACCTCGACATAGCCGACCCAGGCCACCGCGATCGCGGCGTTGCCCGCCCAGGCGGTGATCCAGTACGACCAGGCGTTGAGGAACCCGGCGAACTCGCCGAACGCCTCCCGGGCGTAGACGTACGGCCCGCCGCTCGCCGTCGCCCGCTTCGACAGCGCGCCGAAGGTCAGGGCGAGGGCCAGCGCGCCGAGGGTGACGGCGACGAAGGCGACCAGGGCGATGGGGCCGTAGGGCGCGAGCGCGGACGGCAGGGCGAAGACGCCGGTGCCGATGACGCTGCCGATCACGAGGGCGGACGCGGCGGGCAGGCCGAGCGCCGCTCTGGGCGGGGTCCCGGTGCCGCCCGATGGGGTCGGGGACATGGCTGTGCTCCTTGCGGCCGGTGGCTGGGAGAGGGCGCCCGTACGAGCGGCTCCGCCCCCGATCCTTCTGCGCGGCGGCGATCACGGGGACAGGCCCACAGGTCCCCGTACCGAGCCGGAGGTCCCGGCTTCCGCAGCCGACCGGCCCCTGTACCGGTCCGGTGGGGCCCGCGAGGCCCATAGACCCCCTCCCGGGGCCGGTCGGCCCGTGGCCCCGGGCGGCGCGGCGGCGGACGCTGGAATCAGGAGGCCCCTGGCTTCGAGTCCCGTCGCTTCGAGGAGGACACCGTGCACGGCAGCCCCTACGTCGTGAGCGATGTGATGACGCACACCGTCGTCGCCATCGGCCCCGACGCATCGTTCAAGGACATCGTCAGGCTCATGGAGCAGTGGAAGGTCAGCGCCCTGCCGGTGCTGGTGGGCGAGGGCCGGGTCGTCGGCGTCGTCTCCGAGGCCGATCTGCTGCACAAGGAGGAGTTCCGGGACAGCGATCCCGACCGGTTCACCCAGCTGCGGCGGCTGCCCGACCTGGCCAAGGCGGGCGCGCTGACCGCGGCGGAGCTGATGAGCAGCCCGGCGGTCACCGTCCACGCCGACGCGCCGCTCGCCGAGGCCGCCCGCATCATGGCCCAGCGCAAGGTCAAGCGGCTGCCCGTGGTCGGCGACACCGGCCTGCTGGAGGGTCTGGTCAGCCGGGCCGACCTGCTGAAGGTGTTCCTGCGCCCGGACGAGGAGATCGCCGGCGAGGTGCGCCGCGAGATCGTCTCGTCCCTGTTCCTCGCTCCTTCGGAGCCCCTCTCGATCGAGGTGTCGGACGGCCGGGTCACCGTCACCGGCAACGTCAGGGACACCTCGCTGGTCCCGGTCGCGGCCCGGCTGATCCGCGCGGTCGAGGGAGTGGTGGACGTGGAGTTCCGCCTCACCGACGCCCCGGCCGCACCGCCCCGGCGCTGACCGTCACCGACAGTCCCGGACGCCTTCAGGGACCGTACGGCCGTGGTGGCCGGGCGGTCCCTGAAGGCGTCCCCCGCGTATCAGCCGAGCATCCGCTTGCGCCACTGCGGCTCGACCAGCGCCCACTCCGCCTCCCAGCGGGCCACGCACCGGTTCTCCATGCCCTGCCGCACCAGACGGCCACCCGCGACGGCCAGCGCCGCGACGGCGAGCCCGGACAGGACGCCGAGCAGGACCGCCTGCCGCTGGATCTGGCCGTGGTCGGCGGGCTCGGGGATCACCTTGCCCTTGCCGTCGGTCCACACGGTGACCGAGGCGCCCACGGTGGTCTCGGCGTCGATCCACGCGGTCCCGGTGTGGGGGGTGCCGTCGCTGGTCCAGCGCACCTCGGCCCAGGCCCGGTCGCCGTAGGACTCGACGGTGGTCTTCCCCTCGGTGTCGCCGAGCGGTATCTCGGTGACGACGGCCGACACGGGCACCGCCGCCGAGCGGCTGGCGGTGAGGCTGTCCGCCGTGGCGGTCTGCGCCACCCAGCCGGTGCACACGCCGCCCAGCAGGGCGAACGCCCAGACGGCCAGCACGAACCAGGCCTCCCTGCGGTCGCAGGGGCGCCGCAGCGGATTGCTCCGCCACCGCCACAGCCACCGCCGTCTGACCCTGGTGGGACGTTCCTCTTCCATGGCCGAGCCCCCCTTCTCCGCTCACGCGGTCCGGGGCGGACCGGGGGTGGGGTCGCTCGCTGGACGCGACAGGCCGTGCATGGTTCCTCCAGGGCGTAGGGCTCGTACGGGGGGAAGGCGGGCCGCGTCAGCCCGGTACGCCGCTGCCGTAGGGGGCGTAGAGGTCGAGCAGCCGGGTGCGGGTCGAGGCGAGCCGGTGGGCGAGGACCCGGCCGATCCAGAGGGCCACCGCCTCTCCCATGGCGGGGTCGACGGCGCACATGCGCCGGGCGGCCCCGGCGTCGAACTCGTAGGCGCGCACCGGGCCCACGGCCTGGGCGCCGAGCTGCCACAGGTAGGGCGCGAACAGCCAGGACCAGCCGACGAGTTCACCGAAGCCGACGGTCTCCACGACGACCGGACGGCGGCCGGGCACCCGGACGTCGAGGGCGACGGTGCCGGAGCGCACGATCCAGAAGTGGTCGGCGCGGGCGCCCTCCTCGAAGAGGCGGGTCCCCGGCGGGATGTCCACCTCGCGGGCGGCGCTCATCAGCCGCCCCCGGTACTCGGTGGGCAGCGTCCTGGTGAGTCGGGGCGTGATCGTGGTCGTCATGGCTTCGCCTCCTCACGCGGGCCGACGGTTCCGCCGGAGGGGCACGACCGCCGGGCCCCTGTCTCCAGGTTCGGCCGCGCGGGCGCGGACGGCTTGGGCCGAGTGGCCCCCTCGCGGGGTCCCGGTCGGGCACTGTCCGCCGGGCCCCGTCCGTCCGTGCCCGGGCGGACGGTCAGGACCGGCCGTATGCGTAACGCTTCGGCCAGAGCCCGGACAGAAGCCGACATGTACGGGTGGTCACGGCCCGGCTGCGCTGTGATGGCCGCGACCGGTACACAAGGGGGGCTCGGACGTGAGCGTCTTGGATCAGAAGCCGACCAGTCCGGACAGTGACGTGGCCCTGGAGGGCTGCCGGTGCGCCGAGGCACGGCGGGGCGGGGGCCCGTCGGTCGCCGAGGAGCGCTTCCGCGGCCTGCTGGAGGCGGCGCCGGACGCCATGGTCATCGTCGACGACACCGGCACGATCAGACTCGTCAACGCCCAGACGGAGGC
Source organism: Streptomyces sp. B93 (assembly GCF_018070565.1). Classification (GTDB taxonomy): domain Bacteria; phylum Actinomycetota; class Actinomycetes; order Streptomycetales; family Streptomycetaceae; genus Streptomyces. Next base: position 15,165 of record NZ_JAGPXL010000010.1, on the reverse strand, counting down.
CCTCTTCGGCTTCCGCCGCGAGGAGTTGCTCGGGCACCCGGTGGAGCTGCTCGTGCCCCGGCGCTTCCGCGCCCACCACACCCGGCACCGGGAGGGCTACGCCGCCAACCGGCAGGTCCGCCCGATGGGCGCCGGTCTGGAACTGCACGGGGTGCGCAAGGACGGCACCGAGTTCCCGGTGGAGATCAGTCTCAGCCCGCTGGAGACCTCGGACGGCCTGCTGCTGTCGGCCGCCGTCCGGGACGTCAGCGACCGCAAGGCCGCGGAGGCCGAACTCACCGCGCTCTACGAGCAGCAGCGGCACATCGCGCTCACCCTGCAACGCAGCCTCATGGGCACCCCGCCGTCGATCCCCGGGCTGGCGACGGCCAGCCGCTACCGGCCCGCCACCCAGGGCGCGGGCGTGGGCGGCGACTGGTTCGACCTGGTGCCGCTGGGCGCGGGCCGGGTGGGTGTCCTCATCGGCGATGTGATGGGCCGCGGTCTGGAGGCCGCCGCCGTCATGGGGCAGCTGCGGTCGGCGGCGCACGCGCTGGCGAAGACCGGGATGCAGCCCCGGCAGCTGATGCAGGCGCTGGACACCTGTGTCGCCGACCTGGACGTGCCCGACCAGCTCGTGACCTGCTGCTATCTGGTGATCGCCCCGGACACCGGCACGGTGACGGTCTGCTCCGCCGGTCATCTGCCGACCCTGGTGGCGGGTCCGGGCGGCCGGGTCGACCGGCTCGACGCGCCGGTGAACGCGCCGCTCGGCGTCGGTGACGTCCTCTACGAGCAGTCCCGCGCCGAGGTGCCGCCGGGGGCGACGCTGGTGCTCTACACGGACGGGCTCATCGAGACGCCGGGCAGCGACATCGAGGAGCGGATCGGTGAACTCACCGGTGTCCTCGACGAGTTCTTCACCCGGACCGCGACCCCCCGGCTGGAGGCGGTCGCCGACCATGTGCTCGCCGGGATGGTGCCCGACGCCGAGAGCCACAACGACGACGTCACGCTGCTGCTGGCCCAGCTCCCGGCGGCCCCGGTCGACTGCGCCGTCACCGATCTGCCCGCGGTGCCGGCCGCGGTGCCCGAGGGGCGGGCCTTCCTCCAGAAGACGCTGTGCTCCTGGGAGTGCGCGGCGCGCGCGGACGACGCCCTGCTGCTGCTCTCGGAGCTGCTGACCAACGCCGTACGGCACGGCGAGGGGCCCGTCACCCTGCGGGTCTGCCGGACCCTCACCGAGCTGACGGTGGAGGTCGGCGACCGCAGCCCGCACCTGCCGCGGCCCCGGCTGGCCGCGAAGGACGCCGAGTCGGGGCGGGGCCTGCTGCTGGTGCGCGCCCTCGCGGCGGGCTGGGGCGTCCAGCCGACCGACGAGGGGAAGACGACCTGGTTCACGCTCAAGCTGTGAGCGGCGCCCGCTGCGGCCGGGTCAGTCCTCGCCGACCAGGTCGAGTCCGCGGGCGGTTTCCGGCTCCGTCTCCGGCACCGGCCAGGCGCGGGTGAGCCGCCGGGAGACGTCCCGCCACCAGGGCCGTACGGGAAGGTCCCCGGCGGGCTCGAACGGCTGGCCCGGGACGGGCAGCGCGAGGGCCTGCCCGACCGCCTCGGCGGCGGCCAGCGTCCACTCGCCCGGCTCCGCCCAGGGGTGCAGGGAGAGGTTGAAGGTGCCCCAGTGGATGGGCAGCAGGGCGCCGCCGGGCCGTCCCCGCTGGAGGTCCAGGTGGCTCTGGACGGCCTGGGCGGGGTTCATGTGGATGTCGGGCCAGGAGCCCGGTTCCGGGCCCTCGTCCGCCGCCCGGCCCTTGGGCCAGTAGTCGCTGTACGCGCCCAGCTGGATCATCGTGGCGTCGAACGGGCCGTGCGCGGCGCCTATCTCCTTGAAGCCGTCGAAGTAGCCGGTGTCACCGCTGTGGTAGACGCGGTGCCGCTCGCCCGCGACGACCCAGGACGCCCACAGGGTGTGCTGGGTGTTGCGCAGACCGCGGCCGCAGAAGTGGCGGGCCGGGGTGGCGGTCAGGGTGAGGGAGCCGACCCGGGTCTCCTCGTGCCAGTCCAGCTCCCGCAGCCGGTCCGCGGAGACGCCCCAGCGCTCCAGGTGCGCGCCGACGCCGAGCGGCACGGCGAAGACGGTGTCGGTGTCCGCCAGGGCCTTGATGGTGGGCAGGTCCAGGTGGTCGTAGTGGTCGTGCGAGATGACGACGACGTCCACCGGGCCGAGCGCCGCCAGCGGCAGCGGTGCGGGGTGCAGCCGCCGGGGCCCGGCGAACGGGAACGGTGAGCAGCGCTCGCCCCACACCGGGTCGAACAGCACCCGCTGCCCGTCGATCTCCGCGAGGACGCTGGAGTGGCCCATCCAGGTCAGCCGCAGTCCGGTGGCGGGCGGCCGGGCGATGTCGGCGAGCGTGGTGCCGTGCACCGGGATGTCGCCGGTCGGGGAACGGCGGGACCGCTCCTCCTTGTCGAAGAAGATCTTGGCGAATTCCAGCGCCGAGCCGGACGGCCGCATCCGGGTGGGCGGGCCGGGGTTCTGGAAGACGCCGTCCTTGAAGTGCGGTGATCTGCGGATGCGCGCCAGGCGCTCACCGCTGGGGTCCGCGCCGAAGGCCACGGGCCGCAGCGAGCGGAGCCCGGAGCGCAGGGAACGGGAACCGGCCACGGTACCTCCAGGTGGAGTCGGTGAGACTTCCCATTATGGTCGGCCCGTGCGAGCCGCGTTGACATGACCGCGAAAGCATCCCGATACTGACCCGCTGTTCAGTAATCCAGCGGGGCCGGGCCCGAGGCGGCCCACGGCCCCCGCGAGCCACCCCCCAGGAGCCCGCATGCCGACCCCGGCCCCCCTGCTCTCCCTCACCTGGACCGACCACGTCACCGGACGGCAGGGCTTCCTCGTCGTCGACCGGCTGGTGCGGGGCGTGGCCAGCGGGGGACTGCGGATGCGCGACGGCTGCACGCTCGACGAGGTCACCGGGCTCGCCCGTGGCATGACCATGAAAGAAGCGCTGCACTACGACCCCCAGGGCCGCTACATACCGCTCGGCGGCGCCAAGGGCGGCATCGACTGCGACCCCCGCGACCCGGCGGCGTACGGGCTGCTGGTGCGTTACCTGCGGGCGGTGCGGCCGTACGTGGAGAGCTGCTGGACCACCGGGGAGGACCTCGGTCTCGGCCAGGACCTCGTGGACCGGGCCGTGGCCGAGGTGGGGCTGGTCTCCTCGGTGCAGGCCGTGTACCCGCTGCTCGACGACGAGACGGCCGCCCGGCGACGGCTCGCCGACGCCTTCGCCGTGGAGGTGGACGGCATCGGTCTGGACGAGCTGGCGGGCGGCTGCGGCGTGGCCGAATCCGTGCTGGCGGCGCTGGACCGGTCCGGGGTGCCGTACCAGGGGACCCGGGTCGCGGTGCAGGGCCTGGGCACCATGGGCGGCGCCACCGCCCGGTTCCTGGCGCGGGCGGGGCTGACCGTCGTCGCCGTCGCCGACATCAAGGGCACGATCGCCAACCCGGCGGGGCTCGACGTGGAGGCGCTGCTCGCCGCGCGGGACGTCCACGGCACCGTGGACCGGGCCGCGCTGCGCCCCGGCGACCGGGAACTGCCGGGCGACGCCTGGCTGTCCGCCGAGGCGGAGGTCCTGGTGCCCGCGGCGGCCTCGTACGTCATCGACACCGCCAACCAGGACCGCGTCAGAGCCCGCTGGATCGTCGAGGCCGCCAACATGCCCGTGCTGCCCGAGGCGGAGCGGCTGCTGACCGCGCGCGGGGTGACGGTGCTGCCGGACGTGGTGGTCAACTCCGGCACCAACGCCTGGTGGTGGTGGACCCTGTTCGGCGACGTCGGCCCCGACGCCGCCGAGGCCTTCGCCCACATCCGCCGGGCCATGCGCACCCTGGTCGACACGATGCTCGCGCGCGCCGCCGCCGACGGCACCACTCCGCGCACCGCCGCCCACGCCCTCGCGGCCGACCGGCTGCCTGTGATCGCGGAGCGCTTCGGCTGGTACGGCTGACGGGGGGTACGGGCCCACGGCTAGGGTGATCCGCGTGGCGAGAGTGCGGTTGAGTGTGGCCGAGCGGCGGGCTGAGCTGCTGCGGGCCGCCGTGGAGCAGATCGAGGCGCGAGGGGTCGCGGCGGTCCGGATCGCCGATGTGGCGGCGGCCCTCGGGGTGAGCAACGCGCTGGTCCTCTACCACTTCTCCTCCAAGGAGAAGCTGGTCGCCGCCGCCTTCGCGCACGCCGCCGAGGACGACCTCGCCCATCTGCGCAAGCTGCTCGGCCGCCGCACCACGGCGCTACGACGGCTGCGCGCGGCCGTGCGCTGGTACGCGCCCACCGGTCAGGCCAAGGGCTGGCGGCTGTGGATCGAGGGCTGGGCGGCGGCGCCGCGCGAGCCCGCCCTGCTGGAGGTCACCCGTGACCTGGACCAGCGGTGGAAGGCGGCTCTCGCCGAGGTCATCGCCGAGGGCGTGGCCGCGGGCGAGTTCCGGTGCCCCGACCCCGCCGCCACGGCCCTGCGCCTGACCGCCCTGCTCGACGGGCTCGCGGTGCAGCTGACGTCGTACCCGGGTGCCGTCTCCCGCGCGCGTGCCCAGGGTTGGGTGGACGAGGCACTCGCGCGGGAGCTGGGCCTGGAGGCGGAGGCGGAGACCTGAGGGCTTCCCCCCTCACGCCACCGACGCGATCCGGGACCTGATGTCGTCCGTGGAGAGCGCGCCCTTGGCCGTGACGTGGTCGCCGGAGGACTCGCCCCGCAGACGGCGGCCGATCCACGGCACCAGGTACTCGCGCGCCCAGTGGACGTCGTCCCGGCGGACCTCCAGGGTGCCGCGCGGCGGCAGCGGCGGCCACGGCTGGTCCGGGTCGGCCGGGACCCTCAGGCCCAGCACCTGGCCCGCGCGCAGTGCCACGCGCGTGTGCCCCTCGGGCGAGAGGTGCAGCCGGTCGTGGTCCCAGGCCCGGCGGTCCTGGACGGTGCGCAGCGACCACAGGTCGAGGACGGGGCAGCCGTACCGGTCGGCGATGGCACGCACATGCCCGTTGTAGGTGGCGATCTTGCCGCGCAGGTGCTTGAGGACGGGGACGCCCCGGGTGTCGAAGCCGGTGGTCACCATGACCGTGCCCGCGACGGCGGTGAGCCGGGCGACGGCTCTCTCGAAGCGTTCGGCCACCTCGTCCGGGTCGGTGCCCGGCCGGATGATGTCGTTGCCGCCCGCGCAGAAGGACACCAGGTCCGGGGCGAGTTCGAGGGCCCTGGGCACCTGGTCGGCCACGATCTGGTCGAGGAGTTTCCCGCGGACGGCGAGGTTGGTGTAGTGGAAGTCGCCCTCGGGCCGCCGGTCGGCGAGCAGCACGGCGAACCGGTCGGCCCAGCCGACGAACGCCCCGTCGGGGCCGGGGTCGCCGACGCCCTCGGTGAAGCTGTCCCCCACCGCCACGTACGACCCGATCACTGATCTGCTGTCATTCTTCGAATCGTCTGCCACATCGGCCCATCTTTCCCCGTCGAATGTGACCTACGCGACCGTAGGCAAGGGTTGACGGGCGGTGAGATAAGCCACTTGTCAAACCTTGGTCAACTGCGGAATAACCCGAAGGCCGGGCCCGGGAATCCGGGTCCGGCCTTCGGCGGGTGCGCGGCGGGCGTCAGCCGATGGAGACGCCGTGCGAGCGGAGGTAGGCCACCGGGTCGATGTCGGAGCCGTAGTCGGGGGTGGTGCGGATCTCGAAGTGCAGGTGCGGGCCGGTCGAGTTGCCGGTGGAGCCCGACAGACCGATCTGCTGACCACCGGTCACGGTCTGGCCGCTGGAGACGGACAGCGAGGACAGGTGGGCGTACTGGGCGTAGTAGCCGTCGTTGAGCTTGATGACGACCTGGTTGCCGTACGCGCCGGCCCAGCCGGCGGAGACCACGGTGCCCGGGCCGACGGCCTGGAGCGGGGTGCCGGTCGTGGCGGCGAAGTCGACGCCGGTGTGGTAGCCGCTGGACCACATGCTGCCCGACACCTTGTAGCCGGTGCCGACGGAGGCGCCGGACACGGGCGCGCTGTAGCCGCTGGGGGCGGCGGTCGCGGCGGACTGGCCGGTCGTCGACGTGCCGGTGGAGGCCTCGCTCTTCGAGGAGGACTCGGCGGACCCGGAGGACCGGGTGGTCTCGGAGGACTTCGACGGCTGGGTGGCCTTCGGGGCGGCGGGCTTGGCCGCCTTGTTCCCGGTGGCGGCCTTCTGGCCGAGGGTGAGCTTCAGACCGGGGTGGATCAGCGAGGGGTCGGAGCCGACGGCCTCGCGGTTGTCCGCGTAGAGCTTCTTCCAGCCACCGCTGACGTTCTGCTCGTCGGCGATCTTCGACAGGTAGTCACCGGCCCGCACCGAATACGTCCGGACGGTCGCCTTCTTGGCGGTGGACTTCTTCTCGGCGGCCGACTTCTGTACCACCGGGGCGGACTGGACGGCCTTTTCGGTGACCGACTGCGGGGTGGCGGCGTTGGCGTTGGCGGCGCCCATCAGGGGCAGCGCGAGCGCGGCGCCACCGGTACCGGCGACGGCGATGGAGCGCGCGATGCGCAGGGACTTGGGACGGCGGTGCTTACCCTTCGCGGGCATGTCGAATTCCTCTCCGGCGCCTGCGAGGTGAGCTGTCGGGTTCGGACTGGAGATGCCCGGCCGCACCGAGATGCGGCTTCACCCCAAGCCGTTCCGGGAACCGGAACAGGCGGTGTACCTGTGGGTCCCCCGCTCCTGCCGGGCACGGGTGGGTTTGCGCGGAGTCCGGACGGCGGCAGGATTCGGCGTTCCGTCCGGGAACGGTGTGGAACGTAAGCGAGCAAGACGCAAAGGGACAAGCGAGAGGTTCCGCCCGAACGCCTTCTTCTTGATCCCTTGGGGGAATTACCGGTCACCCTGAGTTGTCCGGAGCGGCGCCGCTTTCCGTAAAAGCCCTTGAAAAGGACCCGTATTACGTGAACATGACGGGCGACTCACGGTCACGAATATGACGCTGCTCACGTGACCGTTCTCCAGACTTCTTTATTCCAGAGCGAGTTGGAATGGAAGCCATCAATTCGGACAGTTCGCTCAGATGCGACGCAGACGGAGAACCGTCGCATCGAGGTCACCGCGCAGCCCCAACCGCACCCCGTGGTGCAGTAGTACGGCACCTCGATGTATTTCTCCCGTTTCGGGGCATTCATACATACCTTCCGGGTCCAGTCCGCGCAGCCGCAGCGCCGGGACGGGCTCGCCGTACCGTTGCGCCTGGAGGCAGGCGAGGACCACGGACTCCTCCCCGAGCACGTACTGCACCGCGCTCAGGCCGCCGTCCGGGGGCCGCAGCCGGTAGAGGTCGCCGCGCTGCACCAGCGGCCGGACCTCCTTGTAGAGCGCCACCCAGTCGCGGGCCTCGGCCAGCTCCGCCTCGCTCCACCGGGTCAGGTCGCCGCCGACGCCCACCACCCCGGCCATGGCGCTCACGAACCGGAAGCGCAGGGTGCTGACCCGGCCGTTGAGCTGGACGTTCGGACTGTCGGTCACCCAGGCGGCCATCACCCGCGCGGGGTGGATCTGACTGAAGCCGTGCTGGATGGCGAGCCGGTCGAGGGGGTCGGTGTTGTCGGAGGTCCACACCTGGTCCGTACGGCTCAGGACGCCCAGGTCGATCCGGCCGCCGCCGCCCGAGCAGGACTCGAAGGCGACCTGGGGGTGGGCCGCCCGCAGCCGGTCGAGGAGGGCGTACAGCGCCCGCACATGGTCGGTCCACAGCCGCTGCGGGTAGGGGTCGCCGGGCCATCCGGCGTCGGTGAAGCAGCGGTTGAAGTCCCACTTCACATAGTCGATCGGGGCACTGGAGAGCAGGGCGTCCAGCCGCTCCCAGAGATACTCCTGGACGTCCTCGCGCGCGAGGTTGAGTACGAGCTGATTGCGGAACTCTGTCCGTTTACGACCCGTTTGGTGCTGCACCCACTCCGGGTGGGCGCGGTAGAGGTCGCTGTCCGGATTGACCATCTCCGGCTCGACCCAGATGCCGAAGCCCATGCCCAGCGCGTGCACGTCCTCCGCGAGCGGCGCGAGGCCCCTGGGGAAGCGGTCCGGGTTGGGCGTCCAGTCGCCGAGCCCGGCCCGGTCGCCGGTGCGGGCGCCGAACCAGCCGTCGTCGACCACGAACAGCTCGACGCCGATCGCCGCGGCCCGCCGCGCCAGCGCCCGCTGCCGGTCCTCGGAGATCGCGAACCCGGTCGCCTCCCAGGAGTTGAAGAGCACCGGCCGGTCGCGGTCCGCCTCCGGGACGACGTACGCCCGCTGGTAGCGGTGCCAGGCGCGGCTCGCGCCACCGAAGCCGCCGTCGCTCCACAGCCCGGCGAAGACGGGGGTGGTGAAGGACTCCCCCGCGGCCAGCCTCAACAGCCCCGAGTCGTCGTGCCCGGCGCCGCCGGTGATCTGCACGCGCGCGTCCGGCAGCTGGGCGACACAGATCCGCCAGGAGCCGGACCAGCCGAGGGCGCAGCCGTAGACCTCGCCCCGCTCCTCGGTGGCGTCGGTGTCCAGCGCGACCCAGGGCAGGTGCTGGTGGCCGGTGTGCCCGCGGCGGCTGCCGATGACCTTCTCGCCGTAGGTGAGGGGGGCGGCCGTCAGCCGGGACTCGGCGGCCCAGCGGCCGTGCAGCTGGGTCAGCCGCCAGCCGTCGCGCTCCGGGAGCGTCCAGGTGGCGGAGTCGGCGCGCAGCAGCTCGGCGTCGGGACCGGCGTTGTGCAGCGTGGCCCGGCGTTCGACCACGTCGTGCCGCATCCGGTAGTGCAGCGTGATGCTCAGGTCCGCGTCCCGGAAGCGCAGCCGCAGTTCCTCGCCGTCGACGGCGTACCGCTCGAAGCGCCACTCGGTGCCGCGCCGCTCACCCGTGCGCACGGACAGAGCGGGGCGCACGAAGCGGGGGCCGCCCTCGACCGGGTACTCCTCCCGGCCGTCGAGGCGGGACTCGAAGGGCCAGTCGTCCGGCAGCGGGCGGGCGGCGAGCGCCTCGGCGTCGGCCAGGGCGATCCGGGGTCCCCAGTGCAGATGGACCAGCTCGTCGCCGTCGGTGAGATGGACGGCGTAACCGCTCGTGGGCCCGGACAGCAGCCACGTACGGCCGTTCTCGGCGATCTCCACCGGCATCGGACCCACCCACCCCACAGATCCCGACAGCTCCGCTCAGTCCCCAACATCATCGACCGTTTCGGACCGCCGGGGCAACGCCTGGGGACGACCGCGGCGACTCCCTGTGGACGACTCATTGCCCCAGGAATCCATGTCGTATGGTCGAGGGCGTATCCGCGGGCGAATCGGCGTCCCGCGGCCCCGATGGGAGGGAGCCCCCGTGACGCAGCAGATCCCGTCGACCGAGCCCGAACTGGCCGGTGTGCGCAACTTCCGCGACGTGGGCGGACTGCCGACCGTCGACGGCCGCCGGGTGCGGCACGGAGTGCTGTTCCGCAGCGGGCACCTCGCCCACGCGACGGAGGAGGACGCCGCGTTCCTCGACTCCCTGGGACTGCACACGATCTTCGACTTCCGCAACGCCGCCGACCAGCGGCTGGAGGGGCCCGACGTCGAGCTGCCGGGCGTGCGCAACGTGAATCTGCCGCTGTCCGACCCCGCCGACGGCGCCGAGTTCTGGAAGATGGTCCGCGACGGCGACCTGGAGCAGCTGCGCGGTGTGCTCGCCGACGGCAAGGCGGCGAACCGGATGATCAGCTCGTACCGCATGATCATCAGGGAGCGCACCGCCGAGCACTCCCAGGTGCTGCGCTCCCTCGCCGAGGACAGCGTCCCGGCGCTGATGCACTGCGCGGCGGGCAAGGACCGCGCGGGCCTGTCGATCGCCGTGACCCTGCTCGCGGTGGGCGTGGAGCGCGACGCCATCCTCAGCGACTACCTGGAGTCCAACGCCACGCACCGCCGCTACAAGGTGCACCGCAGCGGTGACTCCGGCTCGGCCTACACCCCCGAGATCATGGACCTGCTCAGCCCGCTCTTCGACGCCCGCGCGGAGTACCTGACCGCGGCCTTCGAGACGATCGAGGAGACCTGGGGCGGCGTCGACAGCTACCTCCGGCAGGGCCTGGGCGTCACGCCCGAGACCCGCGACCGGCTCCGGGACCGTCTCCTCGACTGAGCCGCGGGCGCCCTACTTGGCGCCCACCTCGAACAGCAGGTAGAGGAACGCGGCGAAGAGGTGGCCCGCGACCACGTAGATGAACAGGCGGAACCAGATCCCCCGGGGCAGCTTCTGCTCGATGTCTCTGTCACTCATGGGTGTCTCCAGGGGTCGGACCGAGGCACAGCGCGGTCGTGGGGCTCTGTAGCAGAGTGTGGACGAACAGGAGGTCGGCCCCGTCATCGCCCCCGGCGGCGAGGCGGTGCGGCGTCAGGGAGTCGAAGTGGGCGCTGTCGCCCGGACCGAGCCGGTGCGCGGTGTCGCCGAGCCTCAGGTCGAGGTGGCCGCGCAGCACGTACAGCCACTCCTCACCGGGGTGCACCCGCACGATGTCGCCCTGGGAGCCGTACGGCACATGGACGCGCAGCGCCTGCATGCCGCGCCCCGGGGCGCCCGCCTTCCGGTAGGTCCAGCCGCCCGCGCGCGTCGGCTCCTGCTCCGCGCCGCGCAGTACGGCGTCCCGGTCGGCGACCGTCTCGCCGAGCAGCTCGGAGACGGTCGTACCGTAGATGCGGGCCAGTGCGAGCAGCATCGGCAGCGAGGGCTGGCGCTGCCCGGTCTCCAGCCGGGAGAGGTGGGCGGGCGACAGCCCCGCCGAGCGGGCCGCCGCCTCCAGGGTGAGGGCGGCCCGGCGGCGCAGCGCACGCAGCTGCGGTGCGACGGCGGGTGGCAGGGCCTCGGTTCCTCCGGGCCCCGCGTCGGCTTCCGGTGAGCGCATACCCCCATTGAGCCCGACGTTTGCCCGACAGGCAATTTTCTTGCCTATGAGGCAAACCCGCCCCTCGGGCTACCGGTTGGCGACCGCCTGCTTCACCAGTGTCCTCCCGAACTCCCACACCAGCCCGCCGTCGTGCGCGTCGTCCATCACCGACTCGAACGCGGCGACGAAGCGGTCCACCTCCCGCTCCCCGATGATCAGGGGCGGAATCAGCTTGATCACCTCCAGGTGGTCGCCGGACACCTGGGTCAGGATCCGGTGTCGCTGGAGCAACGGCACGACCACCATCTGCGCGAACAGCCCCTTGCGGGCCGCCTGGAGCATGCTCCACCGGGTGCGCAGCCGCAGCGAGCTGGGCCTGCCGAACTCGATCCCGATCATCAGGCCCCGCCCGCGTACGTCGGCGAGCAGCTCGTACTTGTCGACGAGCGCGGCGAGCCGGGTGCGCAGCAGGTCGCCGGTGGCCCGGGCGCCCGCGACGACCTGCTCCCGCTCCAGCACCGACAGCACCGCGAGGCCGGCCGCCATGGCCTGGGCGTTGGCGCCGAAGCTGGCGGAGTGCACCAGGACGCGGTCCATCGAGGAGTAGACCTTCTTGAAAATCCAGTCCTTGCCGAGCGTGGCGCCCACCGGCACATAGCCGCCGGACAGCGCCTTGGCCACACAGACCAGGTCCGGCTCCACACCGTCCTCGTGCTGGTAGGCGTAGAAGTCGCCGGTGCGGCCGAGGCCGGTCTGCACCTCGTCGGCGATGAGCAGCGCCTTGTGCCGGTGCAGCAGTTCCTGCGCGGCACGCAGATAGCCGGGCGGGGCCTGGTGCACGCCCTTGCCCTGGATCGGTTCGACGATCAGCGCGGCGACGTCGCCCCGCTTCAGCTCGCGGGCGAGCGCGTCGAGGTCGCCGAGCGGTACGGCGGTGTCGGGCAGCAGCGGGGCGAAGCCGTCGCGGAAGCCGGACTCGCCGTTCACGGAGAGCGAGCCGGCGGTCAGCCCGTGGAAGGCGTGCGCGCAGTACAGCACCCTCGGCCTGCCGGTGGCATACCGGGCGAACTTCAGCGCGGTCTCCACCGCCTCGGTGCCGCTGTTGCCGAAGAAGACCCGGTCCAGGTGCGGGCTGTGCGCGAGCAGCCGCTCGGCCAGCAGCCCGGGCAGCGGCTGGCAGTCGAAGCGGGTGAGGTCGGCGAGCGAGGCGTCGAGGACGTCGTGCAGCGCCTTGCGGACGACGGGGTGGTGGCGCCCCAGGCCCATCACCCCGAACCCGGCGAGCATGTCCAGGTAGTCGTTGCCGTCCGCGTCCCAGAAGTAGGCGCCCTCGGCCCGCTCATAGACCTTGTCGAACCCGATGGTGTGCAGCATGCGCGGCAGCTGGTGGTTGAGGTGCCGCGCATGCAGCTCGTAGCGCTCGGCGCCGCGTTCGGCCAGCAGGGCGCCGAGGTCGAACTCCGCGCCCGACGCCGTGCCCGACGGGGACGGCACCGGCGCGGACGGCTGGGGCGCGGATTCCGCGGTCGTCATTCGGCTCTCTCCTCGGACGGCTCACGACCGGCACCCTGCCGGTCGACGACGGCCTGCTGGGGGGCGGGGTCATGCCGGACGGAGACCGGGGCCTGCCGCCCGGACGCCGGGTCCTGCCGGACGGACGCCGAGTCCTGCCGGACAGACGCCGGGTCCTGCCGGACAGACGCCGGGTCCTGCCGGACGGACACCGAGTCCTGCCGGACGGACACCGAGTCCTGCCGGACGGGCCCGGCTTCCCGCCCCTGCGGTGCGGCGCCCTCCCCGGCGGAGGCCGTTTCCGGCCGCCCGGAGGCGGCAGTCCGACGGCGGTCCATCACAGCGGACGGCTGCCCCGGGTCCTGCCGGACGGAGGCGGCGTCACCCTCCCCGGCGGGGGCCGGGTTCCGCCGCCCGGAAACGGCGTCCCCCTCGGCGGACGCCGGGTTCCGCCGCCCGGAAACGGCGTCCCCCTCGGCGGACGCCGGGTTCCGCCGCCCGGAAACGGCATCCCCCGCGGGCGCCGGATCGCGCCGCGCGGGCGTGGCCGTCCGCCGGCGGTCCACCGGGGCGACCGGCCCGTCCGTGGGCACTCCCCGCCGGTCGGCCACGGCCTGCCGCGGGGCGGCGCCCTCCCCGGCCGGGAGCGGGGCGTCCTGTCGACCGGAGAGGTCGTGGGACAGCTCCCGCGTCACGGTCAGGGTCGCGCTGACGCGGCCCGCGATCTCCACCGGGGTCAGTCCGATGTCGGCGAGGACCTCGCCGCGCTTGGCGTGGGCCAGGAACTGCTCGGGGATGCCGAACCGCCGCAGCGGTACGTCCACCTCGGCGTCGCCGAGCGCCAGCTCCACCGCGGCGCCCACCCCGGCCGCGCGGCTGTTGTCCTCGACGACGGCGACCAGCCGGTGGGAGGCGGCGAGCCCCGGCAGCACCGGGTCGACGGGTTTGACCCAGCGGGGGTCCACCACCGTGCAGCCGATGCCGCGCGCCTCGAGAAGCTCCGCCGCCTGGAGGCAGACCGGCGCCATCACGCCCACGGCGATCAGCAGGACCTCGGCCCCGTCCGCCCGGTGCAGCACGTCCACGCCGCCGAGGCGGTCGACCGCCGGGATGTCGGGGCCGACGCTCTCCTTCGGGAAGCGGACCAGCGTCGGCGCGTCGTCGACGGCGACCGCCTCGCGCAACTGCGCCCGCAGCTGCTCCGCGTCGCGCGGCGCGGCGATCCGCAGCCCGGGCACGACCTGGAGGATCGACATGTCCCACATGCCGTTGTGGGAGGCCCCGTCGACGCCGGTCACCCCGGCCCGGTCCAGCACGAAGGTCACCCCGCAGCGGTGCAGCGCGACGTCCATCAGCAGTTGGTCGAAGGCCCGGTTGAGGAACGTGGCGTAGACGGCGACGACCGGGTGCAGTCCGCCGGTCGCCAGGCCCGCCGCGGAGACGGCCGCGTGCTGCTCGGCGATGCCGACGTCGTAGACCCGGTCGGGGAAGCGGGCCGCGAAGGCGCCGAGCCCGACGGGGTGCAGCATCGCGGCGGTGATGGCCACGACGTCCGCCCGCTCCTCCCCCAGGCGGACCATCTCCTCGCCGAACACCGACGTCCAGGACGGCCCGCCGGACGGGGTGAGCGGCGCGCAGGTCAGCGGGTCCATCACGCCGACGGTGTGGAAGTGGTCCTCCTCGTGCGCGAGGGCGGGTTCGTAGCCGCGGCCCTTCTCGGTGAGGCAGTGCACGAGGACCGGCCCGTGGAAGCGCTTGGCGCGGCGCAGCGCGGACTCGACGGCGCCGATGTCGTGCCCGTCGATCGGACCGAGGTACTTCAGGCCGAGGTCCTCGAACATGCCCTGCGGCGCGAAGGCGTCCTTGAAGCCCTTCTTGGCGCCGTGCAGTGCCTCGTAGACCGTGTTGCCGACCACCGGGGTGCGCAGGAGGACGTCCTTCCCCCAGGCGAGGACCTTCTCGTAGCTGTCGGTGGTGCGCAGGGCGGCGAGGTGGTTGGCGAGGCCGCCGATGGTGGGCGAGTAGGAGCGCTCGTTGTCGTTGACGACGATGATCAGCGGCCGGTCCTTGGCCGCGGCGATGTTGTTGAGCGCCTCCCAGGCCATGCCGCCGGTGAGCGCGCCGTCGCCGACGACGGCGACGACATGGCCCTTCTCGCCCTGCACCTGGCGGGCCTTGGCGAGGCCGTCGGCCCAGCCGAGCGCGGTGGAGGCGTGGCTGTTCTCGATGATGTCGTGCTCGGACTCCTCGCGCGAGGGATAGCCGGAGAGCCCGCCCTTGCCGCGCAGCTTGGAGAAGTCCTGGCGGCCCGTCAGCAGCTTGTGCACATAGCTCTGGTGTCCGGTGTCCCACAGGATGCGGTCGACGGGCGACTCGAAGACCCGGTGGAGTGCGACGGAGAGTTCCACCACCCCCAGGTTGGGGCCGAGGTGGCCGCCGGTCCTGGCGACCGCGTGCACCAGGAACTCCCTGATCTCTTCGGACAGTTGCGTGAGTTGCGCCTTGGACAGCGCCTTCAGGTCGCGTGGTCCCCGGATCGTCTCAAGTATCGTCACGCTCGGGCCCCCTCTCGGTCCGTGCCTACCTCTGGTTCACAGTCACTTCCGGCTTCCCCGTGGCCGTGGGGGCGCCCGACCCGGCGCCGTCCTCCTCCATCCGCTCGGCGAGCTTCATCGCCTCTTCGATCAGCGTCTCGACGATCTTGGACTCGGGGACGGTCTTGATGACCTCGCCCTTGACGAAGATCTGCCCCTTGCCGTTGCCGGAGGCGACACCGAGGTCGGC
>NZ_JAGPXL010000001.1 GCF_018070565.1 Streptomyces sp. B93 | reverse complement strand
CACCCAGGCTCTGCTGTCGCTTGCCCGTCGCCGGGTCGACGTGCTGTGGGCGATGCTGCGTGACAAGAGGCTGTTCACCTCCGCCCCGCCGCTCACGCAGACGGCTTGACACGATCATTGAGATTCCCTCCGTCATCGACCAGTCCGACAGTTCGATACGAGACGTATCGTCTCGCCTGAGTCACCCTCACAGGGTGCGGCGAGACGTTCCGTCTTGTCAACCTGATAAATTCGAGGCCATGGCCAGCAACCCCGCCCGTCCCGACGCCACCCGCCGCAGCGAGAGGTCCCGACGCGCGATCTACGACGCCGCCCTCGCCCTCGTCGCCGAGGTCGGCTACCCGAAGACGACCATCGAGGGCATCGCCGCCCGCGCCGGGGTCGGCAAACAGACGATCTACCGCTGGTGGCCGTCGAAGGCGGACGTCCTGCTGGAGGCCTTCCTCGACCTCGGCGAGCAGGCCGCCCGCCAGGCCGACCCCGGCGCCGACCCCGCCGCCGGGTACGCCATCCCCGACACCGGCGACCTCGCCGCCGACCTCAAGGCCGTCCTGCGCGCCACCGTCGACGAACTCCTCGATCCGAAGTTCGAGGCCCCCTCCCGGGCGCTGGCCGCCGAGGGCCTGGTGAACGAACAGCTCGGCCGGGTCTTCGTCGCCAAGCTCCTCGAACCGCAGCTCCAGCTCTACGTCCAGCGGCTGCGCGCCGCCCAGGACGCGGGCCAGGTCCGCCGGGACGTCGACCCGCGCATCGCCCTGGAACTCTTCGTCTCCCCGCTCGCCCAGCGCTGGCTCCAGCACACCGGACCGATCTCCTACGAGTACACCGACACCCTCGTCGACTACGCCCTCGGCGGCATCGCACCCCACTGAGCACCCCGCTGACCACGGCCTCCGGCGGCATATTCCCGGTGTGGGGTATCTCTCGTACCCCCGTTCCCGGTTGGGGACCCGGGCACCCCAGGGCGCAGGATGGTGGGACCATAGGGCATCCTGACCGCACGACGGCGAGGCGAGGGGATAGATGAGCGCGGAGTACGGCGGCCGCACCGGCCGGCAGGGCAGACTCTCCCAGTGGCTGCGCGGACGCCGGCCGAAGGAGGCCGCCGACGACGGCGGCCGGGAGGCCCTGCTGCTCGCCGCCGCCGCCGCGGGACTGCCGCTGGCGCCCGCCGCGCACCCCGCCCCCGGCTACCGCTGCTCCTGCGACCGGGTCGGCTGTCCCACCCCCGCCCGGCACCCGGTGTCGTTCGCCTGGCAGACCCAGTCCACCACCGACCGCGGCCAGATCGAGCGCTGGGCCCGGCACCAGCCGGACGCCAACTTCATCACCGCGACCGGCATGGTCCACGACGTCCTCGACGTCCCCCTGGAGGCCGGGCGCGAGGCGCTGGAGCGGCTGCTCGCCGACGGGATCGAGGTCGGCCCGGTCGCCGAGACCGGCGACGGCCGCATGCTCTTCTTCACCCTCACCCGCGGCACCCCCGAGGACGAGGACGAGTGGTGGCCCTGCGAGCTGGACTGCCACCCCGAGACCATGGACGAGCACCCCGGCCTGCGCTGGCACTGCCGCGGCTCCTACGTCCTCGTCCCCCCGTCCCGGCTGCCCGGCGAGGGCCTGGACGTGCACTGGGTGCACGGCCCCGAGCAGGCCCTGCCCGATCCGCTGAGCCTGCTGGAGCACCTCACCGACGCCTGCGCCCGGCACCACGTCGGCCAGGACAGCGACCACCAGAGCGGCGGCGCCTGGCCCCTGCGCCACTGAGCCGACCGCGGGGCAGCGGCCCTGCCCGCCCTACTCGCCCTGCGCCGCCGTCAGCCCCTGAATCCGCCCCAGCACCCGCACCCGCTGCTCGCCCGAGCCCCGCGCCGGGTCGAGGACGAGTTGGTTCGACACGAACTCCATCGTCAGCGACTGCTTGATCTCGCCCTTGGTCAGCGCCAGCACGCTGTCGTTCGGCGCGGGCACGGAGGTGCCGGGCGCGGCCGTCTGCCGCTCGAAGTGGCGGGTGGCGAAGAAGACCGCCGCCCCGCCGTCCGCGGTGCGCAGCGCCACCGGCGCGTAGTCGCCGTTGGTCAGCGGCTCGTCGATGTACTGCGTCGCGAGGCCCGGCCGGGTGGCGTTCTTCTCCCGCTTGGCACGCCACTCGGTGGTGTGGGTGCCGGGCTCGAAGGTGTCTTCGCCGTCCTTGAGGTAGGTCGTGTACTCCTTGCTCAGTTCGTCCGGGGAGACGGCCAGCCCGTCGGAGCCGGCGGCCACCGGCTCGGCCCAGCCGTCCGCGTCCGTCCTGAACTCCGGCACCTTCCCGGCCGCGACCAGCGTCAGGAACGACACCTGCCACGGCTCGTCGAGCGAGTCCCGGGTGAACACCAGCAGCCAGCGCGCCGAACCGCCCTTGTTGCCCTCGGCGTCCGCGACGAACCAGCGGGGCCAGCCCGCCTTCTTCGGGATGGCGAACTCGGCGTCCGTCAGCTCCAGCGGGGTGTGCGACGGGTTCCCGCCCGGGTTGTTGGCGCGGCCGGCGGTGAGCCGGGCCTTGTCGATGTCGGCGAGGGCGCCGGTGACGTAGTCGGCGTCGAGGGAGCTGTCGTAGGCCTCGTCCGCCTTGTTGTACGCGGACGTGAACTGCCGCAGCGCCTGGGCGGCTTCGGCGCGGGTCGCCGCGGGGAGCACCTCGCGCTCCCCGTGCACCACCACGCACCCGCTCGCCGTCAACGACAAAGTGGTCACCGAGGCGGCTATCAGCGCGCTGCGGCGACGTCCGCGGACCCTGCTTCTGGGGCTCATCGGGCTCCCTCACCTTCCCCTTCCCGGAGCCGAACCCTACCGGGGCCGTCGGGGCGGGGTGTCACGAGTCCCGTCGTGGGGTCACCAGCACCGCGCCGGTGCGCGGATGCGGCAGCACCTCCACCGGCTGGTCGTAGACCTTCGACAACAGCCCCTCGGAGAACACCTCCTGGGGCGGGCCGTCCGCCGCGACCCGGCCCGCGTGCAGCACCGCGACCCGGTGGGCGTGGGCCGCGGCGAGCCCGAGGTCGTGCAGGACGACGACGACCGCGTCCCCGGCGCCCGCCCGCTCCCGGCACAACCGCAGCACCAGTTCCTGGTGCCGGAGGTCGAGCGCGGCGGTCGGTTCGTCGAGCAGGAGCAGCGGGGCGCGCTGGGCGAGCACCCGGGCCAGCGCCACCCGGGCGCGTTCGCCGCCGCTGAGCGCGGAGAACGGGCGTACGGCGAAGCCGGTGACCTCCGTCGCCGCCATCGCCGCGGCCACCGCCGCGTCGTCCTGCTCCTCCGCGTCGGTCCCGGCCCACGGGGCGCGGCCCATGCGGACGACGTCCGCCACGGTGAACGGGAACGACAGCGCCGCCGCCTGCGGCAACATCGCACGGCGCAGGGCGAGTTCGGGCGCGGACCAGTCCGACGCCGGGCGGCCGTGGAGCCGTACGACGCCCGCCGCGGGCGGGACATCGGCGGCCAGGGCGCTCAACAGGGTCGACTTCCCCGCCCCGTTGGGGCCGACCAGCGCCAGCACCTCGCCCGCGCGGGCGGCGATGTCGACGCCGTCGAGGACGGTGCGGGCGCTGAGGCGGACCCGGAGCGCGGACGCCTCGGCGAGGACGTCGCCGGGGACGGGCGCGGGCGGCGGCAGGGGCCGGCGGGTGCGGAACAGCGGCATCAGGCCCAGCCTCCCTGCTGGCGGCGGGTGCGGCGCAGCAGCCAGAAGAAGAACGGGCTGCCCACCAGGGCGGTGAGCACCCCGAGCGGCAGCTCGGCGGGCGCGGCGAGGGTGCGGGCCGCGAGGTCGGCGGCGAGCAGCACCACCGCGCCGCCCAGCGCGCTGCCGGGGACGAGGAAGCGGTGGCCGGGACCCGCCACCATCCGCAGCAGGTGCGGTACGACGAGACCGACGAAGCCGATCACCCCGGAGACGCTGACCGCGGCCGCCGTCAGCAGCGCCACGATCAGGATCAGCCTGATCCGCAGCCGTTCCACGTCGACGCCGAGGTGCCGTGCGGACCGGTCGCCGAGCGCGAGCAGGTCCAGGCGGCGCGCGTACAGCGGGGCGAGCCCGAGTCCGAGCGCCGCGCACGGCAGTACGGCGAGCACCTTGGGCCAGGTGGCCTGGGAGAGGGAGCCGAGCTGCCAGAAGGCGATCTGGTTCACGGCCGCGGTGTCGGCGAGGAAGATGAACAGCCCGACGAGCGCCCCGGCGAACGCGTTCACCGCGATCCCGGTGAGGATCAGCGTGACGACCTCCGTACGGCCGCCCGCCCGGGACATCGAGTAGACCAGCAGTACGGTGCCGAGTCCGGCCACGAACGCCAGCGCCGGGAGCGTCCAGTTGCCGAGGAAGTCCAGGCCCAGCGAGATCGCGGCGACCGCGCCGACCGCCGCGCCCAGGGAGACGCCGATGGTGCCGGGTTCGGCGAGCGGGTTGCCGAAAACGCCCTGCATGAGCGCGCCCGCGCAGCCGAGGGAGGCGCCGATGAGCACGGCGAGGACGATGCGCGGGAAGCGGACGTTCCACAGCACCGACTCGGCCACCCGGTCCAGTTCGCCGCCGCCGAGGTGGGCCCGGTGCAGCACGGAGGCGATGACGTCACCGGCGGGGACCGGGTAGGCGCCGGTGCTCCCGGCGACGGGCACGAGCACGAGCAGGGCGGTCAGCAGGGCGGCGGTGAGCAGCCAGGCGGTGCCTCGGCGTCTCCGGCGCGGGGCGGGGTCGGTCGCGGCCCGCGGGGGCGCCTTGTCGAGCACCGTCATGCGCCACCGCCCGGTGCGTGGAGCTGGTCGACGAACGACTCCAGGACCTGGTCGGTGCGCGGGCCGTAGGTGAGCAGCACGCCGTCCTCGATGGAGGCGACCCTGCGGTCCATGCCCGCCGGGGTCTGGGCGATGCCCGGGATCTCCGCCAGGCCGTCGATGCCGCCGACCGACTCGAGGCCCTTGCTCATGACGAGGATCGCGTCCGGCGCGGCCTTCACCAGGGCCTCGCTGGTGAGGGCGGTGAAGTCCTTGGTCAGGCCCGACTCGACCCCGGCGTCCACGGCCCCGGCCGCCTCGATGAGCGAGGTGGCGCCGGAGTCCCTGCCGCCGATCAGGTAGACGGAGGCGGAGCCGCGCAGGTAGAGGAAGGCGACGCGGGGCTTCGGGTCCTCGGCGGGGACCCGCTCGCGTACGGCGGTGATGCGCCGCTCGGAGCGTTCCGTGAGCCGTTCTCCGGCGGACGGCACGCCGAGGGCCGCCGCGACGGACCGGATGCGGGGGCCCACGTCGTCGAGGCCGTGCGCCGGGGCGACCACGAGGACCGGGACCCCGGCGTCGCGGATCTGCCGCATCGCCTCGGCCGGGCCGGTCGTCTCCTCGGCGAGGACGAGGTCCGGGCGCAGCGACAGCACGCTCTCGGCGGAGACGTCGTGGGCGCGGGTGACCAGGGGCAGGTCCGCCGCCTGCGCGAAGGTGGTGGAGATGTCACGGGCGACGACGCGGTCGCCGAGGCCGAGGCTGAAGACGATCTCGCTGAGGCCGCCGGAGAGGGGGACCACGCGGTCGGCCCGGCGGACCGTCACCTTCCTGCCGTCTGAGGACGTGGTGGTGGCGGGGAGGGCGGGGGCCGCGGGGTTCTCCAGGGGCTCCACCCGGTTGACGGTCGACGGGGGCGGGCCGCCCTCGCCGCCGCTCCCTCCCGTGTCGGTGGCGGCCGTGGTGCAGGCCGCCGTCGCCGTCAGGGCAAAAACCGCCAGCAGGGCGCCGATCAGTCGTGTGCGTGTGCCTCGCACGGTCGTCCCGTCCTCTCCGCAGCGGGCGTGATCCGGACCTTCCGGAATCCCCCGATGGAACTTAGGTTAGCCTTACCTTGCCAGCTGGGCTCCTTGGGGGCGGCGCTGGTTCCCCGCGCCCTGTTGGAGGTCTCCCGTGTCCCCACCCCCGCCACCACGCCGGTACGGCGCCCTCGTCGCGCTCTGTCTCGCCGTCCTCGGGGCCCTGCTCCCGGCGGGCCCCGCACAGGCCGCGAGCGGTACCGTGCAGGGCGGGCGGCTGGACTGGGGCATCAAGTCCTCCTTCCAGAGCTATGTCACCGGCCCCGTCGCGCAGGGCAGTTACTCCCTCACCGGCGGCGCGGCCACCGTGGGCCAGAACCAGTTCCGCTTCCACTCGGCCCGCGGCACGTACGACGCCGGCACCGGCGCGTTTACCGCCGCCTTCTCCGGAGGCGTCCACTTCCTCGGGCACCGGGAGGGCGACGGCGGCCACCAGCTCGACCTGACGATCAGCAACCCCAGCGTCCGGCTCGCCGGGAACGGCGGGACCCTGTACGTCGACATCGTCAGCAAGGCGCGCGGCAGCGGGGTCGTCACCTCGTCCTCACAGGTCCCGTTCGCCACGCTCTCGCTCGGCGGTGTCGACCTGAGGGGCGGCGGGACCGGCGTCGTCCTCAACAACCTCCCCGCCACCCTCACCGCGCAGGGCGCCCGGTCCTTCGCGGGGTACTACACCGCCGGGACCGCGCTGGACCCGGTGAGCCTCTCCGCGGACATCGTCGCGGCCACCACCGCCGCACCCACCCCCACCAGCGCCTCACCCACCCCGTCGAAGTCCACCGGGACCAAGCCAACCGCCGTTCCCGGCAAGGCCGTCGAGGACGGGGTCGTCGACTGGGGTGTACGGCGCACCTTCCGGGAGTACGTCACCGGTGACATCGCCCGCGGCAGGTGGGCCCTGTCCGGCGGTGCCGAGGACGGCGGCGCGCTGTTCCGCTTCCCCGGTGGCCGGGGCACGTACGACGACGGTGAACTGCGGGCCGCCTTCGAGGGTGCCGTGCGCTTCACCGGTGAGCACGGCCTCGATCTCCGGTTGAGCCGGGTCCGTGCCGTGGTCGAGGACGGCGAGGGCACGCTCTACGCCGACGTCGCCGGTGCGGAGTTCAGCGGGACGAGGGTGCCGTTGGTCACCTTCGCCGCCGACGAACTGGCACTGGAGGACGGGCTCGTCGCCGTGAGCGAGGCGCCCGCGACGCTCACCGGGAAGGGGGCGCGGGCCTTCGGGGGGATGTACCGGGCCGGTACCGCCATGGACCCCGTGTCGGTCGCCGTCGCCGTGGCCGAGGACGCGGAGCTGCCCGCCCTGCCGGACCTCGGCAGTTCAGCCACGCCCGAGCCCGAGCCGACGCCGTCCGCCTCCGCCCAGCCCGTGGCCGGCGCGTCGGGTGGCGACGGAGTGTCCCCGTCCCTGGTGGCGGGGCTCGGAGCGGGTGGCGTGCTGCTCGTCGCCGCGGTGGGCGCGTTCGTCCTGCGCCAACGGCGGCGTGCCGCGGCGCACGGCACCACCGAAGACAACTGACCTGATCACAAGGAGACATCCGACCATGCCGACCAGATCCCGTCGCCGTACCACCGTCCTCGCCGCCGCCGTGGCGACCGCCGCCGCGCTGGGGGTCGGCGGCGTCGGCGTCCTGGGTGCCACGAGCGCCTATGCGGCCGAAGTGCCGCTCACCGGTTACGAGTTGACCTGGGGCATCAAGCAGTCGTACCGGACCTATGTGGCCACCTTCGCCGCCGGTACCTTCACCGCCGAGGGCGGGGCCTCGCAGGCCGAGGGGAACGGGGCGTTCACCTTCGTCAACGGCACGGGGAGCTACGACTCCACGTCGCACGCCGTCTCGCTGGGGTTCGAGGGCGCTCTGCACATCGAGTCCAAGGCGCACGGGTTCGCCGTCTCCCTGTCCGACGTGTGGTTCGACAGCGGCAGCGCCGAGATCACCGCCGATGTCACCAGGGACGGCACGACCAGTGAGGACGTGCCGCTGGCCGAGGTCACCGTGACCCGGGCCATGACCGACATGGCGACGACGCTGACCGCTGAGGCGGCGGAGGTCTTCGGCAGCGCGAGCTACGCCGGGGCGGCGGGGGACCCGCTGACCGTCGTGCGGAAGCAGTCGCCGACGCCCAGCGCGAGCGAGTCGGAGCCGGAGTCCGCGACGCCTTCGGGGACGCCCTCCGGGACCGCGAGTGAGACGGTGAGCCAGTCGCCGTCGCCCTCCGCGTCGCCGTCCGGCACCGGGTCCGTGTCGCCGTCGGCCACCGCCACGTCGTCTCCCTCCGCGTCGCCGTCCGTCAGCGCCACCACCAAGGCTCCCGCCGAGGACGGCATCGTCGACGGGAAGCTCGTCTGGGGCGTCAAGGAGTCCTTCCGCGCGTATGTCGTCGACGGGGTGGCGCGCGGGGAGATCTCGGTCTCCGGGGGCGCCTCGCAGGCCTCGGACAACGGGGTGTTCACGTTCGTCGACGCCACCGGCACCTTCGACGGGGAGAAGCTCTCGGCCGTCTTCGAGGGGGCCGTGAACTTCAGGGGGCACCAGCAGGGCGGGACGTACGGGCTCGACCTGACGCTCAGTGACCTGAAGGTCGCCTTCGACGGGGAGGGCGGGGAACTCGTCGCCGACGTCACCAGCCTGGGGGAGGAGTCGCCGGACGTCGTCCTCGCCGAGCTGACCGCCGACGCGGCTGGCCTCACCGCCGAGGACGACGTCGTCACCCTGGACGACGTCACCGCCGAGCTGACCGAGGCCGGGGCCGAGGCCTTCGGCGGCTTCTACCCGGCCGGGACCGCACTGGACCCCGTCGACCTGTCCGTGGCACTGAGTGCCGACGCCCAGCTGCCTGACGGTGGTTCGTCCTCCGGCGGCGGCACGGGCACCGGTGGCGGTACGGGCACCGGGTCCACCACCACGGGCGGTGTCACCGGCTCCACGGTGACCGGTGGGCTCGCCGCCACCGGGGCGGGCGTTCCGGTGGCGGGGCTCGGTACCGCCGCCGCGGTGGCGGTCGTGGGCGGTGCGGGGGTCGTACTGGCGGTCCGCCGCAGGCGCAGCGAGGCGTGACGGGACAGTCCGCGACGGGCCCCTTCCGCCGACCGGCGGAAGGGGCCCGTCCGTGATGCTTGAATGCCGCCGTGACTGACTATGACGTGCTGCGCGTCTTCTGCGCGCCCAACGGCGGATACGGCAAGGAACTCGGTGTCGTCCGGGAGGGCGCGCGCATCCCCGAGGCGGCGGACCGGGCGGCGCTGGCGGCGAAGCTGGGCTTCAGCGAGACGGTGTTCGTCGACGATCCGGAGCGGGGCGTCATCGACATCTGGACGCCGAGCGTGCGGCTGCCCTTCGCCGGTCATCCGTGCGTGGGCGCGGGCTGGCTGCTCGACGTGCCCGAGCTGGTGACGCCGGCCGGGGCGGTGGGGGTCCGGCTGGACGGGGAGTTCAGCTGGATCGAGGCACGGGCCGAGTGGGTGCCGCCGCGCAGCCTGCGGCAGTACGCGACCGCCCGGGAGGTGGAGGACCTGGCGGTGCCGCCCCCGGGGGAGTGGATCTACGCCTGGGCCTGGGAGGACGAGGCCGCCGGGCGGGTCCGGGCGCGGGCCTTCCCGGGGCGCGGGGACGGGGTGGAGGAGGACGAGGCGACGGGGGCCGCCGCCCTGTTGCTGACCGAATCACTGGGCCGGGCGCTGAACATCACCCAGGGGACGGGCTCGCAGATCCTGACCGCGCCGCAGCCCTACGGGTGGGTCGAGATCGGCGGTCGGGTCCGGCTGGAGCGCTGAGCGGGCGTCCGTACGGGTGGAACCGCGTGTGCGGTGAGGGACGAGCGGGGACCTCTGGGCGTGACCGACCCGCACCACGAGAGGTGTCTCATGCGTATTCGTTCTGTTCTCGCCGCCGCCGCCCTGACCGTCGCCGTGACCGCCGGGGGCGCGGCCTCGGCCTTCGCCGGTGACGACAGGGGGCACCACTTCCCGTTCAACGGGGGGCACTCGTGCAGCCCGTACTTCGGGGAGATCGAGATGGAGACCGCCGAGGTGAGGTGGGGCGGGGCCCGCTGCGACGGCGATCACTGAGCAGGGCGGCGTTCAACCCCCTGGCGCACCCGGTGCGCCAGGGGGGTTCGCTTTGTTACGCCGACAGGGGGAACTCCTCGCCGAGGGAGCGGAAGACCGCGGTGTTGAGCGCGAAGGCCCTCTTGCACTCACTGACGATGCGCTGCTTCTCCAGGTCGTCGGCGTCGACGGTGTCCAGGAGGTGGCGGTAGTCGCGCTTGAAGGCGGCCGGGTTGCCGATCCCGTCGAAGACGTAGAAGCGGACGCCCTTGCCCTTCCTGTCGAAGCCCCAGGTCTTCTCCGCCTTGTCGCGGATGATCTGGCCGCCGGAGAGGTCGCCGAGGTAGCGGGTGTAGTGGTGGGCCAGGTATCCGGCGGGCCACCGGTCGGCGCACTCGCGCACCCGGGCCGCGTACGCCTCGGTGGCGGGGAGGGCGGAGAGGGTGGCGCGCCAGCCCGGGCCGCGCAGGTGTTCCAGGTCCTGGGCGAGGGCGGGCAGCCGGAGCAGCGCGGGGTTGATGAAGGGGCCCGCCACCGGGTCCGCGGCCAGCCGGTCCGCGGGGGTCTCCAGTGCCTCGTAGACGAACCAGAGCTGCTCGGTGTAGCGCGCGTACGCCGCCACGCCCAGCCTGCCGCCGAGCAGGTCGCTCATGAACGTCGAGGTCTCCGCCTCGACATGGGCTTCGTGGGACGCGGTGCGGATCAGCGTCGAGAAGGAGTCCATACGCCTATCCTCTGAGGTTAGGCTTACCTAAGTCAATAGGTTTGCCGACAGGCTGTCGGTAAAAGGCTACAAGAAAAGACCCGTTCCGGCCGGGGAACGGGTCGGTTCCGGGATTCTGGGTCAGGGCAGCGTGAGGATCTCCGCACCCGTGTCCGTGACCACCAGGGTGTGCTCGAACTGGGCCGTCCGCCGACGGTCCTTGGTCACCACCGTCCAGCCGTCGTCCCACATGTCGTACTCATGGGTGCCCAGGGTCAGCATCGGCTCGATCGTGAACGTCATGCCGGGCTGCATCACCGTGGTCGCGTGCGGGCTGTCGTAGTGCGGGATGATCAGGCCCGAGTGGAACGACGAGTTGATGCCGTGGCCGGTGAAGTCACGGACCACGCCGTAGCCGAAGCGCTTGGCGTACGACTCGATCACACGGCCGATCACATTGACCTGGCGGCCCGGCTTGACCGCCTTGATCGCGCGGTTGAGGGACTCCCGGGTCCGCTCGACCAGGAGGCGGCTCTCCTCGTCGACCTCGCCGACGAGGTAGGTGGCGTTGTTGTCGCCGTGCACCCCGCCGATGTACGCCGTCACGTCGAGGTTGACGATGTCGCCGTCGCGCAGCACCGTGGAGTCCGGGATGCCGTGGCAGATCACCTCGTTGACGCTGGTGCACAGCGACTTGGGGAAGCCGCGGTAGCCGAGGGTCGACGGGTAGGCGCCGTGGTCGCACATGTACTCGTGCGCCACCTCGTCCAGTTCGTCGGTGGTGACGCCGGGGGCGATCAGCTTGGCCGCCTCCGCCATCGCCCGCGCGGCGATCCGGCCCGCGTGCCGCATGGCCTCCACGGTCTCCGGGGTCTGCACCTCCGGGCCCGTGTACGGGGTGGGGGCGGGCTTGCCCACGTACTCGGGTCGGCGGATGTTTCCGGGCACGGAACGGGTGGGGGACAGTTCCCCTGGTACGAGCAGCGACTGGCCAGACATGCCAGCGAGTCTAACCAGCGGCCGTGGGGGAACATGTCGGTGGCGAGAGGAGCAGGTCATGGCCTTGTTCAAGAAGCGCACGGTCGGCAAGCCGGGCGAGTGGTACTACTGCCTGGAGCACCAGAAGGTCGAGGAAGGGCCGGAGTGCCCGGCCAAGGACCGGTTCGGGCCGTACCCGAGCCGCAAGGAGGCCGAGCACGCGATGCAGACCGCGCGGGAACGCAACCTGGAGTGGGAGAACGACCCGCGCTGGCACGACGCCCCGGCCCCCGGCGACGACTGATCAGGCGGCCTGGGACGGGGTGGCCTCGGCCGCGCGCCGGTCGCGCAGCCGGATCGCGTGCTCGTTGGTGCGTACGTCATAGGTCATCAGTTTGGGGAGGCACAGGGCCAGCAGGCCGACCGCCGCCGCGCACAGCACGCCGCCCGACCAGACGGAGGCGCGCACCCCGGCCCAGGCCGCCATGGAACCCGCGCGGACCTGGCCCAGCTGCGGGCCCACCGAGTACGACAGCAGCTCGATCCCGGCGAGACGGCCCCGCAGCTCGTCGGGGATCGTCTGGTTCCACATCGCGCTGCGGAAGACACCGCTGACCATGTCGCAGCCGCCCGCCAGGGCGAGGCAGAGCAGCACCAGCCAGACGTTGGGCGCGATCCCGGCGGCGGCTATCGCCAGCCCCCACAGGGCCGCCGCCAGCACCACCATCCGGCCGTGCCGGTGGACGCGGGAGGTCCAGCCGCTGGTCACGCTGACCAGCAGGGCGCCCGCCGGGATCGCCGCGTACATCAGCCCCAGCGACCACTCGGCGTCCAACTCGTCGGCGAGGAACGGCAGTACGGCCAGCGGCATCGCCAGGAACATCGCGGCCAGGTCGATGGTGTAGGTGCCGAGGAGTTCCTTGCGGCGCCAGGCGTAGGCGGCGCCCTCGGTGATGGCGCGCAGGGACGGCTTGGCGGCCTCGTGCGAGGCGGGGGCGGACGCGAGGCCCAGCACCAGCACGACGGAGACGGCGAACGTCGCCAGGTCCACCGCGTAGGCCCAGCCGAGGCCCGCGAACGCGACCACCACGCCCGCCAGCGCCGGGCCCGCGATGCCGCCGACCTGCCAGCGCAGCGCGTTGAGCGCGGCGGCGGCCGGGAGGTGCTCGTGGCGCACGATCCGGGGCATCAGCGAGTCCAGGGCGGGCCGCTGGACCGACACCAGCGCGGAGCTGAGCGCGGCGACCACGTACAGCGGCCAGACGGCGGGGTCCGGCAGCAGCGCGTTGCACAGCAGCACCGCAGCGAGCAGGCCGAGCCCGGCCTCCGTCCACAGGATCAGGCGGCGCTTGTCCGTGGCGTCCGCGAGCGCGCCGCCGTAGAGACCGAAGACCACCAGCGGGACGAGTTCCACGGCGCCGATCGCGCCCACCGCCGCCGCCGACCCAGTCTCCTCCTTGATCTGCACCGGCAGCGCCACGAACGTCAGGAAGCTGCCGAAGTTGGTGATGAGTCCCGACACCCACAGCCGCCGGAAGTCACGGGAGGCCCGCCAGGGGGCCAGGTCGGGCAGGAGGGCGCGCAGGCCGGAGGGGGCCGGGGGAGGGGCGTCGGTCACGAAGAGTAATGGTCGGCCGGAAGGCTTGCCCGGGGCAACGGATTTTGGCGGTGGCGCGTGTCACCACCGCCTCACCGGCCCCGCGCCCGCCCCCGTCTCACCAGCGCGGCGGTGGCGGGGCCGTGAGCTGGTCCGCGAGACGGGCGAGCCGGTCGCGCAGCCGGCGGGGTGCCGCCGGGTGGGGCTGCGGATTCTCGCCCGCCGCCGCGCTGACCAGGTGCTGCACGGTGTCCAGGTCCAGCTCCGCGCCCTCGTGGACGGGCAGCGCCTCATGGGCCATCGCCGACAGGTCCCGGTCCGCCGCGCCGAGGGCGAGGACCGTCGCGCCGGACCGTCGGGCGTCGTGGACCCGCTCCAGCAGGGCGTCGCCGGGCTCCCGGTCCGCCACCACCAGCAGGGTCTCGCCCCGCCGCGCCGCCTCGATACGGCCCAGACCCACCGCCAGGTGCGCGGGGTCCGTGGGGCGCGCGGCGTGCCGTACCAGGGTGGGGGCCAGCTCCGGCGTGCCGGACCAGGCCGCCTCGTCCACCAGGTGCGCGGCCAGGTGCCAGGGCTCGTAGTGCGGGGTGCCCACCAGGAGGAGCCCGCCGCCGTGCGACACCACCGACCCGCGCAGCGCCCCCGCGAATCTCCGGGTGGCCCCCAGCCACTCGGTTCCGGCGAGCACATCCCGCAGCAGTGCGACTCGTACGGCGTCCATGCGGCCACATCCTGCCGTAACGGGACACACTTGACCCCGGGTTCACCCCGAATTCGCCCAGGACGGGCAGTCGTCCGGGACCGCCGTACCGCCGTCGTCGCCCCGAGGAGCCGCGCATGCCGCAAACCACCGCCGCCACCGTCCCGTTCAGCGCCGGGAGCGAGGGATACGCCAGCTACCGCATCCCGGCCGTGGTCGCCACCGCCTCCGGGGTGCTGCTCGCCTTCTGCGAGGGGCGGGCGGAGTCGGCGCGGGACTGGGGACGCATCGACGTGGTGATGAAACGGTCCGCGGACGGGGGCCGTACCTGGGGGCCGTTGCGGGTCGTCGCCTCCAACGGCGCCGACCTGGCCGGGAACCCCGCGCCCGTCGCGCTGGACGACGGGCGGGTGCTGCTGGTCCACGTACGGTCCGCCGCCGCCGCGTCCGAGGAACTCATCGTGCACGGCAAGGTGTCACAGGCCGACGGACGCCGGGTGTGGGTGTCGCACAGCGACGACGAGGGACTGACCTGGTCCGGCCCCCGGGAGATCACCGAACAGGTCAAACGGCCCGACTGGCGGTGGTACGCCACCACCCCCGGCCACGGCATCCAGCTGCGCACCGGCCGCGTCGTCGTCCCCGGCAACCACACCCTGCCCCCGGAAGGCACCGACACCGGCGCCGAGCCCCGCTACAACAGCGGACACTGCCTGCTCAGCGACGACGGCGGCGAGAGCTGGTACCTCGGCTACCTGGACCAGAACACCGACGGGTACGTCAACTGCAACGAGACCACCGCCGCCGAACTCCCCGACGGACGGGTCTACTTCAACACCCGCAGCGACTCCCGCTCGCCCGGCAACCGCGCCGACGCCCACTCGGCGGACGGCGGGCGCACCCTGGTCAGGCCGTTCCGGCCGCAGGCCGGACTCACCGGACCGGTCTGCCAGGGCAGCGTCCTGCACCTCGGCGACCCCGACGTGCTGCTGTACTCCGGTCCCGCCGACCCCGCCTTCCGGGCGCTGATGACCGTCCGCGCCTCCATGGACGGCGGCACCACCTGGCGCTCCGCGCACCCGGTCGACGGGCTGCCCGCCGCCTACTCCGACCTGGTCCGGGCCGACGACGACACGGTCGGTCTGCTGTACGAGACGGGGGACTTCGGGGCGTACGAGCGGATCGTCTTCCGGCGCCTCCCCGTGACGCGGTTCACCTGATCCCGGGGCACGCGGCGGACGTAGAGTCGGCCCCATGACCTCTACCGACAGTGCTGCACAGAAGCCCGCGAAGGACCCCTGGGACCTGCCCGACGTCTCCGGTCTGGTCGTCGGTGTGCTCGGGGGGACCGGGCCGCAGGGCAAGGGCCTGGCCTACCGGCTCGCCAAGGCCGGACAGAAGGTGATCATCGGTTCGCGGGCCGCGGAGCGTGCGCGGGCCGCCGCCGACGAACTCGGGTACGGCGTCGAGGGCGCCGA
Organism: Streptomyces sp. B93; assembly: GCF_018070565.1. Lineage (GTDB taxonomy): Bacteria > Actinomycetota > Actinomycetes > Streptomycetales > Streptomycetaceae > Streptomyces. The sequence continues at coordinate 483,812 of NZ_JAGPXL010000001.1, read as the reverse complement.
CAACGCCGAGTGCGCGCGCCGCAGCGACCTGGTGATCGTCGCCGTGCCGTGGGAGGGCCACGGCAAGACGCTGGAGTCACTGCGCGGGGAACTGGCGGGCAAGCTGGTCGTCGACTGCGTCAACCCGCTCGGCTTCGACAAGAAGGGCGCCTACGCGCTGAAGCCGGAGGAGGGCAGCGCCGCCGAACAGGCCGCCGCGCTGCTGCCGGACTCCCGGGTCGCCGCCGCCTTCCACCACCTGTCGGCGGTGCTGCTCCAGGACCCGGAGATCGACGAGATCGACACCGACGTGATGGTGCTGGGGGAGGAGCGGGCCGACGTGGAGCTGGTGCAGGCGCTCGCCGGACGCATCCCCGGCATGCGGGGCATCTTCGCCGGACGGCTGCGCAACGCCCACCAGGTGGAGTCGCTGGTCGCCAACCTGATCTCCGTGAACCGCCGCTACAAGGCGCACGCGGGGCTCCGCGTCACGGACGTATGACCCATGGGGGACACTGTTGGACGGCAGCCAGACAACTGAGCAGCAGTCCAGCAGTGTCCCCGACAGGAGCCCCCGCCATGCCTCGTCTCGCCCTCTACACCCTCGTCGTGTGCGTCCTCGCCACCGCCGCGGCCGTGCTGTCCTTCGTGCAGGGCAGCTGGCTGGGGGTCGTGTGGGTGCTGCTGGCGGGCCTGTCGTCGAACATGTGGTGGTACTACATGAAGCGCGGCAAGACCACCCGCAACGCGTCCGTCACGGACTGACCGAGCAGTACTCGTTGGTGCCCTGCCAGAACCGGTACAGCTCGAAGCCGCAGCGACTATCAAGGTCGTCGATGCCGAGCCCCCGCAGCACCGCGTCGACCAGGTCGAAGAACGCGCCGTTCAACGCCGGCAGCCACAGCAGCGCGAACACGAACAGCAGACCGAACGGCGCGAACGGCTCCACCTGCCGCCGGACGTTGTACGACAGCCAGGGCTCGACGACGCCGTAGCCGTCCAGGCCCGGCACCGGCAGGAAGTTCAGGATCGCCGCCGTGACCTGGAGCAGGGCGAGGAACGCCAGCGCGAACCGGAAGTCCCGCGGCACGCCGTCCAGGGCGTCCAGCCAGAACGGCGCCGTGCACACCACCGCGAACAGCACGTTCGTCAGCGGCCCCGCCGCCGAGATCAGACTGTGCTTCCACCGGCCCTGGATGCGTCCCCGCTCGATGAACACCGCCCCGCCGGGCAGACCGATCCCACCCATGATCACGAACAGCACCGGCAGCACGATGCTCAGCAGCGCGTGCGTGTACTTCAGCGGGTTCAGCGTCAGATAGCCCTTCGCCCCGATCGAGATGTCCCCGCTGTGCAGGGCGGTGCGCGCGTGCGCGTACTCGTGCAGGCACAGCGAGACGACCCAGGCCGCCGTCACGAAGAAGAAGACGGCCACCCCGGGCTGCTCGGCGAACCCGGTCCAGGTGGCCCACCCCGTGACCGCGGCGACGGCCAGGATGCCGAGGAAGACGGGACTGATCCGGCGGTCGCTCGGGCGGGCGGTGGCGGTGGTCATGGGGCTCCTGACGGGCGGGGACGGGGCGGGGTCGACCGTACCGGTCACGGGAGGAGAACGTGCTCCGGGGTGGCGCCGGTTCCACGCCAGGTTCATGCCCGCGTAAACCCCCACGCGGCGCGTCCCTCGGCGCAGGGACAATGGACCCCGTGCGCTATCGCATCCTCGGTACCACCCAGGCGTTCCGTTCCGACGGCAGTTCCGTCCCCGTCGGCGGGGCGCGGCTGCGCGCCCTGCTGACCGTGCTCGCCCTGCGGGCGGGGCGGGTCGTGCCCGTGGGGCTGCTGGTCGACGAGGTGTGGGACGGGGACCCGCCCGCCGACGCGCCCGGCGCCGTGCAGGCGCTGGTGGGGCGGCTGCGGCGGGCCCTCGGCGCGGACGCCGTGGCCTTGGCCGACAGCGGCTACCGGCTCACCGCCCGGCCCGACGACATCGACCTGCACCGGTTCGAGCGGCTCACCGAGGAGGGGCTGCGGGCCCTGGCCGACGGGGACGCCGTGAAGGCGGCCGGGGTGCTCGACGACGCCCTCGGGCTGTGGCAGGGCCCCGCCCTCGCCGACCTGCCCGACCGCGCCGCCGAGGCGGCCCGCTGCGAGGCCCGCCGCCTGGAGGCCCGGCGCGCCCGCCTCGCCGCCGCGCTCGCCCTCGGCCACGCCCGCCACGCGCTGCCCGAACTGACCGCGCTGTGCGACGCCCACCCGCTGGACGAACCCCTCCAGGCGCTGCGGCTGCGCGCCCTGCGGGCGACCGGACGTACGGCCGAGGCGCTCGCCGCCTACGAGGACGTACGGCTGCTGCTCGCCGACCGGCTCGGCTCCGACCCGGGACCCGGGCTGCGCGCCCTGCACGCGGAACTGCTGCGCCCCGAGGAGACCCCGCCGGTCCCCGCCGCCCACCGGCCGCCCGGCAACCTGCGGGCCCGGCTCACCTCCTTCGTCGGACGCGAGGGCGACATCGAGGCGATCCGCGGCGACCTCGCCACGGCCCGCCTCGTCACCCTGCTGGGACCCGGCGGCGCCGGGAAGACCCGGCTGTCCCAGGAGGCCGCCGAGACCGTACGGGACACCGCACCCGGCGGGGTGTGGCTGGCCGAGCTGGCCCCCGTCGACGACCCCGCCGCCGTACCGGAGGCCGTCCTGACCGCCGTGGGAGCGCGGGAGACCGTGCTCTACGGCGCCGGTGCCGAGGGCATGCGGGCCGTCGGCGGCGACCGGCACGACGACCCCGTGGAACGCCTCGTCGAACACTGCGGCAAACGGCGCATGCTGATCGTCCTCGACAACTGCGAACACGTCGTCGACGCCGCCGCCCGCCTCGTCGAGGAACTGCTCGTCCACTGCCCGCGGCTGACCGTGCTCGCCACCAGCCGCGAACCCCTCGGCGTCAACGGCGAGGTGCTGCGCCCGGTCGACCCCCTGCCCGAGCCGTACGCCCTCCGGCTGCTCGCCGACCGCGGCGCCGCCGCCCGCCCCGGCTTCCGCACCGACGACGACCCGGAGGCCTGCGCCGAGATCTGCCGCCGCCTCGACGGACTGCCCCTCGCCATCGAACTGGCCGCCGCCCGGCTGCGCATGCTGAGCCCCCGCCAGATCGCCGACCGCCTCGACGACCGCTTCCGCCTGCTCACCTCCGGCAGCCGCACCGTCCTGCCCCGCCAGCAGACCCTGCGCGCCGTCGTCGACTGGTCCTGGGACCTGCTGGACGCCACCGAACGCGACGTACTGGGCCGCCTGTCGGTGTTCGCGGGCGGCTGCGACCTCACCGCCGCCGAGGCCGTCTGCGGCCCCGCCGCCCTCGACGCGCTCGGCTCCCTCGTAGACAAGTCCCTGGTCGTCGCCGCCCCCGGCGACGACGACCGGATGCGCTACCGCCTCCTGGAGACCGTCGCCGAGTACGCGGCCGAACGCCTCGACGAGACCGGGGACCGCGCCGAGGCCGAACGCGCCCACCTCACGTACTACCGCGAACTCGCCCGCACCACCGACCCGTTGCTGCGCGGCCGGGACCAGAACACCGCCATCGCCACCCTTGAACGCGAGTACGAGAACCTGCGCACCGCCCTGCGGCAGGCCGTCGCCCGGCGCGACGAGCAGGAAGGGCTCTGCCTGGTGCTGTCGCTCGGCTGGTACTGGCAGATGCGCGACCTGCGCATCGAGGCCCGCAACTGGTGCGCCGAGGTCATGGCGCTCGGCCCCGACCCGTTCACCGAGCCGGTCCGCCGCGCCGAGCCGGTGCCTGAGCGCTGCACCGACCGGCCACCGCCGTGGACCGGCGAACTGCTCGCCGAGGCCCGGCGCGGCGCCCACCTGTGCCACATGGCCTGCATGGACACCGAGCTGGAGAGCTGGGACAACCCCGAGCGGCAGCGCAAGCTGCGCATCATCACCGAGGTCTACGAACCCGGCATGCCGCAGGTCTGCCGCTTCCCCGGCACGCTGTGGATGTACGCGGTGATGCTGAGCGGCCGGATGGACGAACTGGCCGGTGTCTGCGACGCCGCCGTCGCCGCCTGCCGCGCCACCCCCGGCCACGACTGGGACCTCGCGGGCAACCTCCAGATGCGCGCCAACATGCTCGTCCACCGCCCCGGATGGACCGGCGACGCGGCCCGCGACGCCGACGAGTCCCTCGCCATCTACCGGCGCCTCGGCGACCTGTGGGGCACCGCGGAGGCGCTGGCCGCCCGCGCCGAGACCGCTGAGCACCAGGGCCGGTTCGCCGACGCCGCCGCCGACTTCGAGGCGGCCATCGACATCGCCGGCCGGATCGGCGCCCGCGCCCAGCTCGCCGTCCTCACCGCCCGCCTCGGCAGCACCCTGCTGGAGGCCGGGCACGGCGAACGCGGCGAGCGGCTGCTGCGCGAGGTCCTCGACGACCCGGAGGGCGCCGCCCACGAGGCCCTCGCCTTCGCCCGGATCTTCCTCGCCGGATGGCTCAGCACCACCGGGCGGCTCACCGAGGCCCGCGGCCAGGTGCGGCTGCTGCGCACCCAGTTCGCCCTCGCCGACTTCGTGGTCTTCGACTCCTTCATCCTCGGCCTGGAGGCCTGGCTGGACATCCTGGACGAGCGCTATGAGGAGGCCCGCGGCAAGGCCCGGCGCGGACTGGCACTGGCCCACGAGCCACTGCCCCGCGCCATGGCACCCCAGCTCACCTCCGCCTACCTCGTCACCACCGCCCTGGTGCTGGCCGCGACCGGCGAGCCCGGGGCCGCGGCCCGCTGCCTGGGCGCCGCCGACGCGCTGCTGCCGCCCGGCCACCGCCTCTCCCTTCTGGAACGCACGGCCCGGGAACGCGCCGCCGGCCGGACGCGCGCCGCGCTGACCGAGGAGGAGTACACCAAGGCCTACGACGAGGGCGGCGCCCTCTCCCCCGAGGAGGCCGCCGCCCTCGTATGACCGCCCGCCGGTCAGCTCTTCGTACGGAACTTGTGGATCGCGACCGGCGCCATCACCGCCGTGATCCCCGCCGACCAGGCCAGCGTCAGCCACAGGTCGCCCGCGACCGGGCCGCCCACCATCAGACCGCGGGCGCTGTCCGCGAGCGCGGAGAGCGGATTGACGTCCGTAAAGTTCTGGAGCCAGCCCGGCATCGAGTCGGTCGGCGTGAAGATCGACGAACCGAACTGGAGCGGCATCAGCACCAGGAAACCCATCGCCTGCACGGACTGGGCGTTCTTCATCACCACGCCGAGGGTGAGGAACACCCACATCAGCGCCGAGCCGAACACCGCCGACAGGCCTACGGCCGCCAGCAGTCCGCCCCAGTTGGTGATGTCGAAACCGACGAGCACCCCGACGACCAGCAGCACCGTCGTCGCGAACAGCATCCGCAGCAGCTCCACCGCGATCTTCGCGAACAGCACCGAGCCGCGCCCGATCGGCAGCGACCGGAAGCGGTCCATCACCCCGGTGTTGAAGTCCTGGTTGAAGCCGGTGCCGACGCCCTGGGCCATGCTCAGGCCCATCATGGCCATCAGCCCGGGCACGACGTACTGCACGTACGCCTCCTGCCCGCCGCCGAGCGACTGCCCGATCGACCCGCCGAAGACGTACACGAACAGCAGGGTGAACACGACCGGGAACAGGACCGCGTCGGCCATCGACTCCGGGTCCTGCCGAATCCACAGCAGGTTCCGGCGGACCAGCGCGCCGGTGTGCCGCAGGTGCCCGCGCAGCGAGATCCGGCTGTCGGCCCTGAGGCCGTCGGGCAGGGTGGTGGCGGCGCTCATACGGCGACCTCCTCACGGTTCTCGGAAGCGGAAGCGGACACGGTGTCCTCCGGGGCGCTCGCCCGGTGTCCGGTGAGGGACAAAAACACCTCGTCCAGGCTGGGCAGTTCGGTGCTGACCGAGGCGAGCGTCACCCCGCGCGCGGTCACCGCCGTGATCACGGCGGTCAGCTGCTCGTCACTGAGCACCGGCACCAGCAGCGTGCCGCTCTCGACGTCCACGGTGGTCGTCGCGAGCCCGGTGATGCCCAGCTCGTCCAGGGCGGCGGCGAGCGGCCGCAGCCGCGCCGGTTCGGCCGGCCGGATCCGCAGCGTGCGCCCGCCGACCTTCGCCTTCAGCTCCTCGATCCGGCCGCCCGCGATCACCTTGCCGCGGTCGACGACCGTCAGCTCGGAGGCGAGCTGCTCGGCCTCCTCCATATACTGCGTGGTCAGCAGCACGGTCACCCCGTCCCCGACCATCCGCCGGACCTCGTCCCACACCTCGTTGCGGGTCCGCGGGTCCAGCCCCGTCGTCGGCTCGTCCAGGAACAGCACCGCCGGGTGCCCGATCATCGACGCGGCCAGGTCGAGCCGCCGCCGCATCCCGCCCGAGTACGTCCGCACGGGCCGCCTCGCCGCCTCGGTCAGCGAGAACCGCTCCAGCAGCTCGTCGGCGCGCGCCCGGGCCTCCCTGCGCGGCAGGTCCAGCAGCCGCCCGATCAGGTAGAGGTTCTCCCACCCCGGCAGCTTCTCGTCCACGGACGCGTACTGCCCGGTCAGCCCGATCACCCTGCGCAGCTGGCGCGGCTGCCGTACGACGTCGTACCCGGCGACGTACGCCTCCCCGGCGTCCGGCTGTAGCAGCGTGCTCAGAATCCGCACGAGCGTGGTCTTCCCGGCCCCGTTCGGCCCGAGCACCCCCATCACGGTGCCTTCCGGCACCTCCAGATCCACCCCGTCGAGCGCCTTGGTCTCCCCGAAATGCTTGACCAGCCCCCGCACGACCACCGCCGCACCCCTGGCCTTCAGATCATTTCCCGTCATGAAGGCAACGGTCCCAACCCCCACCGACAAACCACCGACAAGCCGCCGACAGCCGTCCTACACAGCCGCCGAGCCGCCGTAGCTGCGGGCAGTCGTGCCGCTGGGGCGGCACGGGTGGGCGCAGCGGCACCTCGCAGCGCCGGGCCGCGCGACCCACCCCCGCCCAGCCCCACCAAGGGGGACAGCCCTCGCCGGCGGGGGAAGACCGGCGAGGGCTGTCCATGGGTGGTGCGGCAATGGCTCAGTGGACGGAGTGCTCCTCAGAGGGGAACGCCCCGCCGACAACATCCTCGGCGAACGCCTTCGCGGCGCCCCCGAGAACCCCCCGCAGATCGGCGTACTGCTTGACGAACTTCGGCACCCGCCCCCCGGTGAGCCCCATCATGTCCGTCCACACCAGCACCTGCGCATCCGTCTCCGCCCCCGCACCGATCCCCACGGTGGGGATGTGCAGCGTCCGCGTGACCTCCGCCGCCAGCTCCGCCGGCACCAGCTCCAGCACCACCGCGAACGCCCCCGCGTCCTGCACGGCCTTCGCGTCCCGCAGCAGCTGCTGCGCCGCCTCCTCGCCGCGCCCCTGCACGCGGTAGCCCATCGCGTTGACGGACTGCGGGGTCAGCCCGATGTGGGCCATCACCGGGATGCCGGACTCGACGAGCAGCCGGATCTGCTCGTGCGACCGCTCACCGCCCTCCAGCTTCACGGCCTGCACGCCCGCCTCCTTCACCAGCCGGGTCGCCGAGCGCAGCGCCTGCACAGGCCCCTCCTGGTAGGACCCGAACGGCAGGTCGCCGACGATCAGGGCCCGCTTCGTGCCACGGACGACCGCGGCGGACAGCATGGTCATCTCGTCGAGCGTGACGGGCACGGTGGTCTCGTACCCGAGGTGGACGTTGCCCGCGGAGTCGCCGACGAGCATGACCGGGATCCCGGCCTCGTCGAAGACGGAGGCGGTCATCGAGTCGTAGGCGGTGAGCATGGGCCACTTCTCGCCCCGCTCCTTGGCGAGGGCGATGTCGCGGACGGTGATACGGCGGGTGCCCTTGCCTCCGTACAGCGCCTTGCTGCCGTCGGAGGTTCCCGTCTTCGCGGGCTGGGCAGCCGAAAGCTGCGTCATTGCACCGGCTCCTTACGTCATCTCGAGGCACCCTGACGGCGTCCCCGGATCCCCTCCATGGTGGCACCTCGTGCCAGGCGCGGCTAGGGGACCCCCGTCACGTCGGCATCCGGTCACGACGGCCGGTTAAGGGCCGGGTAAAAATTTACGATACGAGACCGACCCGTATCGTAAATCCCCTACGCTCGACGGCATGACAACTCCCTCAGGCGTCCCCGAGGCGGTGCACCGGCGCCGCTGGGCCATCCTCGGTGTGCTCATGCTGAGCCTGCTGATCGTCGTCCTCGACAACTCGATCCTGAACGTCGCCATCAAGACGATCTCCACCCCCGCACCCACCGGCCTCGGCGCCACCCAGAGCGAGCTGGAGTGGGCGATCAACGCCTACACCCTGGTCTTCGCGGGCCTGCTGTTCAGCGCCGGACTCCTCGGCGACCGGCTGGGCCGCAAGAAGGTCCTGCTCGGCGGCCTCGTCGTCTTCGGAGCCGGCTCCGCGCTCGCCGCCTTCGCCTCCTCGCCGAACGAGCTGATCGGGTTCCGCGCGGTGATGGGCCTGGGCGCCGCCTTCGTGATGCCCGCCACCCTCGCCGTACTGATGAACGTCTTCGAGCGCGACGAGCAGCCCAAGGCCATCGGCATCTGGGCGGGCGGCGTCGGCCTCGCCATCGCCATCGGCCCGATCACCGGCGGCGCCCTGCTGGACCACTTCTGGTGGGGCTCGGTCTTCCTCATCAACGTGCCGATCGTGCTGCTCGCCCTCGCCCTGATGGTGTGGCTGGTGCCCGACTCCCGCGACCCGAACCCCGGCCGGATCGACCCGGTGGGCGTCGCCCTGTCCGTCGTAGGCCTGGTCCTGCTCGTCTACGGCATCATCCGCGGCGGCGAACTGGCCGACTTCACGGAGCCCACCGTGCTGGGCGCCATCGGCGCCGGGCTCGCCGTCATCGTCGCCTTCGTCGTCTTCGAGAAGCGCAGCGACCACCCCTCCATCGACGTCACCTACTTCAAGGACAAGGTCTTCTCCGCCGCGATCGCCGCCATCTCGCTGGTCTTCTTCGCACTGATGGGCGTGACGTTCTTCGCCGTCTTCTACACCCAGAGCGTGCGCGGCTACTCGCCCCTGGAGACCGGCCTGCTGATGCTGCCGCTCGCCCTCGCCCAGCTGGTCTTCGCGCCCCGCGCCCGCCTCCTCGTCGACCGCTTCGGCAACAAGGCGACCACCACCGGCGGCATGGTGCTGCTCGCCGCGATGCTCGGCGCGTTCGCCACCCTGGACGCGGACACGCCGATCTGGTTCCTGGAAGTCGTGTTCTTCCTGATGGGCACCGGCATGGCGCACATCATGACCCCGGTCAGCGTCGTCATCATGCAGTCCCTGCCCCGCGAGAAGGCCGGTTCCGCCTCCGCGCTCAGCAACACCTTCCGCCAGGTCGGCGGCGCCCTCGGCATCGCCGTACTGGGCTCCGTCCTGTCGGCCGCCTACCGCACCGGCATCGAGGACAAGCTGACCGCCCTGCCGGCCGGCGCCCGGCACGCCGCGGGCGAGTCCATCGAGGCCACCCTCGCCGTCGCCGACCGCCTCGGCCCCACCGGCGCCCCCCTCGTCGACTCCGCCAACGACGCCTTCCTGCACGCCATGCACATCACCGCCCTGTGCGGCGCGGGCATCGCGGTGCTCGGCGCCGTGGTCGTGGCGCTGTTCCTGCCGGGCAGGCAGCCGGACCCGGCCGCCGGGGACGCCCCGGAGGAAGCGGCCGAGCCGGTCGCCCAGCCGGGCGGCACACCGTAGGAAGGCGCACCAGGAAGAATCGTCCACGCCCCGCCCCGGACCGACGAAGGGACGCACCACCGTGAGCCTCGCCGCCCCCCACCCCCCACATGACGGCCCCACCCGTGGCCGCCCCCGCAGCGAGGCCGTGGAGCGCGCCATCATCGAGGGCGCGATGAAACTCCTGGAGGACGGCGTCCCGCTCGGCGACCTCTCCATCGAACGCATCGCCCGCACCGCGGGCGTCGGCAAGGCCACCATCTACCGCCGCTGGCGCGGCAAGGAGGAACTCTTCGTCGACGTCCTGCGCGCCGCCGAACCCCCCGACCCCGAACTCCCCGGCACCTCGCTGCGCGACGACCTCGTCGTCCTGCTGGAGGCCCTGCGCCGCCGCGGCCTCGCCGACCGCACCTCCGCGATCCTGCACAACGTGCGTGCCCAGATGAAGAGCAGCCCCAAGATCTGGGCCGCCTACGACAGCATGGTCATCGCCCCCCGCCGCCGTACCGGCATCGAACTCCTGCGCCGCGCCCAGCGCGACGGCGAACTGCGCGCCGACACCGACGTGGAACTCCTCTACGACATCTTCGTCGGCCCCATGCTCACCCGCTCCGTGCTGCGCCGCTCCGCCGACCTCCCCGAGGGCCTCGCCGAGCGGATCGTGGACACCCTCCTCGAGGGTCTACGTCCCGTCAGCCCGCCGTCCCCCGAGCACTGATGTGCGTGGTTCGTCACAGAGAGCGCGTTCACACCCGGACCCCGGAACCCCCGGCGCCCGAGGAGTCGTCCTGCACTTCCGAACGGCCGTCATGGGACGGCGGGAACGGAGCCGATCATCCCCTAGGGTCTTGGGTGCGGGGGATGACGGTGTGCACGGCAGGTAGCGAGGCGACGGTATGGCGCAACAGGCGTACGTGACGGAGACGGACAACGACGGCCCGGGGCCCGAGCGTCGCGGCTCTGCCCTACGGCGCCTGAAGGACCGTACGGCCCGCCTCCTCGGCCGGCTGCGGAGCGACCGCCGCGTCTGGCTCCGCGGGCTGGTCCTCGCGGCCCTGGCCCTGCTGCTCGCGCTGGTGATGGTCGTCCACGCGCACATCCCCAACTCCATCGGCAACCTCGGCAGTCTCACCGAGACCTTCCTGCCCTGGCTCGGCGTCGCCATCCCGGTGCTGCTCGTGCTCGGCCTGGTGCGCCGCTCGGCCAGCGCGCTGATCGCGGTCCTGGTGCCCGCGCTGGTCTGGCTGAACCTCTTCGGCGGGCTGCTCTCCGACAAGGCGGCCACCGGCGGCGACCTCACCGTGGTCACCCACAACGTCAACGCCGAGAACGCGGACCCGGAGGGCACCGCCGAGGACGTGGCCGCCTCCGGCGCCGACGTGCTGGCCCTGGAGGAGCTGACCGCCGCGGCCGTCCCGGTCTACGAGAAGGCGCTGGCGTCGACGTACCGGTACCACTCGGTGCAGGGCACGGTCGGCCTGTGGAGCAAGTACCCGATCAGCGGCGTGCGCTCCGTCGACATCAAGCTGGGCTGGACCCGCGCCATGCGCGCCACGGTGACCGCCCCCGCCGGACCGGTCGCCGTCTACGTCGCCCACCTCCCCTCGGTGCGCGTGAAGCTGGAGGCCGGGTTCACCGCCCGGCAGCGCGACCACAGCGCCGACGCCCTCGGCGAGGCCATCGCCGACGAGCGCCTGGAGCGGATCGTGCTGCTCGGCGACCTGAACGGCACCATGAACGACCGGGCGCTCAACGCGGTGACCAGCCAGATGCGTTCCACCCAGGGCGCCGCGGGCAGCGGCTTCGGCTTCAGCTGGCCCGCCTCGTTCCCGATGGCCCGCATCGACCAGGTGATGGTGAAGGGGATCGAGCCGGTCAGCTCCTGGACCCTGCCGAGGACCAGCAGCGACCATCTGCCGGTGGCGGCCCGGGTGGATCTGGCCACGGGTTCTTAACCGGCCCGAAGCCTGCCCCTGACCTGTTGGAATACTGGGCCCGAGAAAGTTTGTTCCGAGCTTGAACATACAAAACGTATGATGGCGGAACACCACACTCCGAAAGGCCCGAGATTCCCATGCCCCTGGCCCTGCTAGCCCTGGCCGTAGGCGCCTTCGGCATAGGCACCACCGAGTTCGTGATGATGGGCCTGCTGCCCGATGTCGCCGCCGATCTCGGCGTCTCCCTCCCCGCCGCCGGACATCTGGTCTCGGCGTACGCCCTCGGCGTGGTCATCGGCGCCCCGCTGCTCGCGGCCGTCACGGCACGCGTGCCCCGGCGCCGCGTCCTGATCGCCCTGATGGTCCTCTTCGTCGCGGGCAACGCGCTCTCCGCCCTCGCCCCCGACCACCACTGGCTCCTCGCCGCCCGCCTGCTCAGCGGCCTCCCGCACGGCGCCTTCTTCGGCGTAGGCGCCGTCGTCGCCACCAGCATGGCCGCTCCCGACCGCAAGGCCCGCTCCGTCTCCCTGATGTTCCTCGGCCTCACCGTCGCCAACATCGCGGGCGTCCCCGCGGCCACCCTCATGGGCCAGCACCTCGGCTGGCGGGCGACCTTCCTCGCCGTCAGCGCGATCGGCGTGGCGGCGATCGCCGCGCTGGCCCTGCTGGTCCCCGCGGCGAGCGCCCCGACCCCGGCGGCGGGCCTGCGCGGCGAACTGACGGCCCTGCGCTCCCTGCCGGTCTGGCTCGCCCTCGGCACCACGGTCGCGGGCTTCGGCGCGCTCTTCGCCGCGTACAGCTACATCACCCCGATGCTCACCGACGCCGCCGGGTACACCGACGCCAGCGTCACGCTCCTGCTCGCCCTGTTCGGCGTCGGCGCGACCATCGGCAACCTGCTCGGCGGCCGCCTCGCCGACCACTCCCTGCGCGGCACCCTGTTCGGCGGCCTGACGGCACTGACGACGGTCCTCGCCCTGTTCCCGCTGCTGATGACCACCCCCTGGACGGCGGCCCTGGCGGTCACCCTCCTCGGCACCGCCGCGTTCGTCACCGGCTCCCCTCTCCAGCTGATGGTCATGGAGAAGGCCGCCTCCGCCCCTTCCCTCGCCTCCTCCGCCAACCAGGCCGCCTTCAACCTCGCCAACGCGGGCGGCGCCTGGATCGGCGGCCTGACCCTGGCCGCGGGCCACGGCGTGACGTCCCCGGCGGTGGCGGGCGCGGGCCTGGCGGTACTGGGCCTGGCGGTAGCCGCGACGGCGTACGCACTGGACCGCCGTACGGCCCCGGCCACCCCGTCCCACGAACGCCTGGTGGCGACGCACGTCCCGGAGCGAGCGGAGACGCTTCAACCCTGAGGAGGCCCGGCCTTCTCGTGCCGGGCGTCGTCATACGCCTCCCGGCTCCGCTCGATCCCGGCGTTGTGCTCGATCGCCCACTCGGCCAGCGCGACGGCGGGTCCGATCAACGTCCGCCCCGTCTCCGTGAGTTCGTACTCCACCCGCGGCGGCACCTCGGCGTACACCGTCCGCCCGACGAGCCCGTCCCGCTCCAGATGCCGCAACGTCAACGTCAGCATCCGCTGCGACACCCCTGGTATCCGGCGCAGCAACTCGGTGAACCGCATCCGCTCCCCGTGCAGCGTCGCCACCACGAGCAGCGTCCACTTGTCCCCGATCCGGTCGAGCAGCCCACGCACGGCCCGCCCGCCGTCACCCCGGATCAGACAGGCCCTCTCGTACTTCGACATCGCGCTCCAGGTGGGAGACGGGCACACGGATGTGCCTTTTGCAGACCTTCCGACGGTTACCCATCATGGCCCTGCTCCCCCGTCGTAACCCATGACGTGAGAAGGCGGAACCATGACCGTGGCGTACTGGATCGTCGTATCCCTGCTGGGCCTCTTCTACCTCTACTCGGGCACCAAGAAGGCCACCCAGAGCAAGGAGCGACTAGCCCCGATGATGGCCTGGGCCGACTCGGTCCCCATGCCCCTGGTCCGACTCATAGGCGTGCTGGAACTCCTGGGCGTGGCAGGCCTGCTGCTCCCACCCCTGACGGGCGTCGCACCGGGCCTGGCCGTGGCGGCGGCAGCCGGTCTCGTCGTGCTCCAGGTGCTGGCGGCGGGGCTGCACCTCTCCCGGGGGGAGGCGAAGGAGACCGGCCTCAACTGGACGCTGACAGCGGTCGCGGGCGTGACGGTGTGGCTGGCGGCGGCGCTCTGACGGAACGCCGCCGCCGTGACCCTCAACCGTCCCGGGAGGACAGCCGGTCGTCGTGGGTCCGGCAACGGTCCAGTCCCACGGCCTCGAACTCGTCCTCGCCCAGCGTCCTGCTTGTGCCGAGCCATCGCAGGGCCTGCGAGACCGGGCTGATCGAACGGGAGAACCGCCACTTTCTCGTCGGCACCGCCAGCGGCCCCGGAACCAGCGCGCCGTTGCCCCAGACAGCGGCCCGTTGCCCGCCGACCCCCCCCGAAGTACTCGACCTCGACATAGGCGACGGGCCCCGCGGCGGACCACTCCGCGAGCCGCTTCTCGAAGCCCCCGCGTAACCCACCCTTGCTCCCCACCCTGGATCGGAGACCTCATCCTGCCTCCTCCGGCGGCGGCTTGAGCGTGAAGGTGAAGTCGTCGGAGAGCTTGGCGTTCAGCCGGACCGCCGAGACGAGCCTGCCGTCGGCGACCAGTCGCTCGACCTCGGCCCGCGTGAGGCCGCACCCCTCGGCGACCAGCCGCACCGGCCGGACGGGTATGCGGGCCGCGAAGTGGACCGAGACGTCGAGCACCTCGCGGTCAAGGCGGTCCGAGCCGCCGGTGTCGAGGCGCCAGGCGCCCGTCCAGTCGAGGGCGACGCGGTTACGGCGCTGAAGGGCCGGTTCCTGGAGGAGTTCGGCCGCCAGGCCAAGGTCGTTGTCGTGCATCCGGTCCAGCAGGCCGGGCCGTACGGAGCGGACGTTCATCCGCTCCCAGACCGTGAGCTTGGCCGTGTCTCCGCAGCCGGTGCAGAGCACGAGGAGCCAGGCGTCGAGGAGCTTGTGGTGGGCGTTGACACGGAACTTGCCGTTCGCCCGGAAGCGGCCGGACGCGCAGGCGTGGCAACGGCGGAGAACGGTCGGCAGGCAGGTGGGCATACCACCCAGCGATTGAGCACAGGAGTACACCGGTTTCAGTGAGAAGTCCGCAGCAGGAAGCAGCGCGGCGCACAGCGGCAGCGGCGACGCGCGACAGATCAGCTCTCGGGAGGTCTCACACGGTGTACAACGGCACGTCCTTGTCCTGGACGACTCGGTCCAGCGGCACGGTAGTGGGGGGCGGCGCCACCGTTCCACGGGTTTTCGACGCCGGACGCGCGAAGGGGCTGACGGTCGACGACCGTCAGCCCCTTCGGACCGGAATCCGCCCCTACAGCACCGGCAGGTTCTTCCGCAGCTCGAAGGCGGTGACCTCGCTGCGGTACTCCTCCCACTCCTGCCGCTTGTTGCGCAGGAAGAAGTCGAAGACGTGTTCGCCGAGGGTCTCGGCGACGAGGTCGCTGCGTTCCATGAGGGTGAGGGCCTCGCCCAGGTTCTGGGGGAGGGGCTCGATGCCCATCGCGCGGCGCTCGGCGTCGGAGAGGGCCCAGACGTCGTCCTCGGCGCCCGGCGGAAGCTCGTACCCCTCCTCGATGCCCTTCAGGCCCGCGGCGAGGAGGACGGCGTAGGCGAGGTAGGGGTTGGCGCCCGCGTCCAGGGAGCGGACCTCGACCCGGGCGGAGCCGGTCTTACCGGGCTTGTACATCGGGACGCGGACCAGGGCCGAGCGGTTGTTGTGGCCCCAGCAGATGTACGACGGGGCCTCGCCGCCCGCGCCCGCGGTGCGCTCGGAGCCGCCCCAGATGCGCTTGTAGGAGTTCACCCACTGGTTGGTGACCGCCGAGATCTCCGCCGCGTGCCGCAGCAGGCCCGCGATGAAGGAGCGGCCGACCTTGGAGAGCTGGTACTCGGCGCCGGACTCGTAGAAGGCGTTCCTGTCGCCTTCGAACAACGACAGATGCGTGTGCATGCCGCTGCCGGGGTGCTCGGAGAACGGCTTCGGCATGAAGGTGGCCTGTACGCCCTGCTCCAGCGCGACCTGCTTCATGACCAGGCGGAACGTCATGATGTTGTCGGCCGTGGAGAGCGCGTCCGCGTAGCGCAGGTCGATCTCCTGCTGGCCGGGGGCGCCCTCGTGGTGGGAAAATTCGACGGAGATGCCCATCGACTCCAGCATGGTGATCGCCTGGCGGCGGAAGTCCATGCCGATGTTCTGCGGGGTGTGGTCGAAGTATCCGGAGTTGTCGGCTGGGGTCGGCCGCGAGCCGTCGAGCGGCTTGTCCTTCAGCAGGAAGAACTCGATCTCCGGGTGGGTGTAGAAGGTGAAGCCCAGGTCGGAGGTGCGGGCCAGGGCGCGCTTGAGCACATAGCGCGGGTCGGCGAAGGAGGAGGAGCCGTCCGGCATCAGGATGTCGCAGAACATCCGGGCCGTGCCGGGGGCCTCGGCACGCCAGGGCAGGATCTGGAAGGTGGACGGGTCCGGCTTGGCGATCATGTCGGACTCGTACACCCGCGCGAAGCCCTCGATGGCGGAGCCGTCGAAGCCGATGCCCTCGTCGAAGGCCTGCTCCAGCTCGGCCGGGGCCACGGCGACCGACTTGAGGAAGCCCAGCACGTCCGTGAACCACAGACGTACGAACCGGATGTCGCGCTCCTCCAACGTCCGGAGCACGAACTCCTGCTGCTTGTCCATCTTCCGCTTCCCCATCCTTGCTGGTCAGGCCGCCTGTCTCCGGTCCCTCGGGAGGCGGTCGGGCACCTGAGCATCCCACCACAACACCATTTCATGCGCGTTGCGGACCTTGATCGCCCGGCCGACCCCGGTCTGAACGCCTCAGATGCGGCAGGTGTACGGCTCCCCGGGCTCTCCAGCCCATCTTGCCTGCCCACACCGACATCCGTAATGGCAGGGCGGTACGGGAGCGAACGACGGCCCGCCACCGCCCCACCGAACGCCCCGTTCCCGTACCTATCGGGCCATTCCTGTGACCACCCTACGAGACGACAGCGGTCCCCCATTACGATCAGCGCACCCGACCGTCCTCCCTCCCCAGAAGGGCCAGCCCCATGGGTTCCGCCAAGAACAAGAGCAGTGCCGAGCGCAAGGCGCGGATAGAGGAGATGCGGCGCGCCGAGCGTGCCCGCGAGCGGCGCGGCCGCATCCTCACCGTCACGGCGTCCGCGGTGATCGTGGCCGGCCTCGTCGTCGGCGGGGTCGTCCTCGTCCAGTCGCAGTCCGACGACTCGGACTCCACGACCGACTCGAAGACCGCGGGCAAGCTGGTCGCCGGTGCGGACGGGGTGAGCACCTGGAAGGGCACGCTGTCCCAGAACCACGTCACCAAGTCGGTGAAGTACCCGGTGACGCCCCCGGTCGGCGGCGACCACCACGCGGCCTGGATGAACTGCAACGGCGACGTCTACACCAAGGCCGTCAACAACGAGAACGCCGTGCACTCGCTGGAGCACGGCGCGGTCTGGGTGACGTACAACAGCGAGGCCCCGAAGGCCGACGTCGACGCGCTGGCGGAGAAGGTCAAGCAGACGCCGTACACGCTGATGAGCCCGGTGGAGGACCAGAAGGACCCGATCGTGCTCACCGCCTGGGGCCACCAGCGCACGGTGACCGGCGCGGACGACCCGAAGGTGGGCGAGTTCTTCGAGAAGTTCGTCCAGGGTGAGCAGACGCCCGAGAAGGGCGCCGCCTGCACGGGCGGACTGTCCGGGTGAACCGGTCGCACAGCGGGTGGATCGCGGGCGCCGCGGCGGCGGTGCTCGTCGCGGCCGGTGCGATCACCTACGCGGTCGCGGAGGACGGCGGCTCCGGCGTGGAGCCGCCCGCCGCCGACTCCGCCGACGCCGGTTTCGCCCGCGACATGGCCGTCCACCACCAGCAGGCGGTGGAGATGTCGTACATCGTGCGCGACCGCACCGACGACGAGGACGTGCGGCGGCTCGCGTACGACATCGCGCAGACGCAGGCCAGCCAGCGGGGCATGCTGCTGGGCTGGCTGGACCTGTGGGGGCTGCCGAAGGTATCCGCCGACCCGCCGATGACCTGGATGGGCATGGGCTCCATGCCGCCCGGCGAGGACGGGGCGCTGATGCCCGGCATGGCGACCAACACCGAGCTGAAGAAGCTCGGCGAACTCAACGGGCGGCAGGCCGAGGTCTTCTTCCTCCAGCTGATGACCGACCACCACAAGGGCGGCGTCCACATGGCGGAAGCCTGCGTGGACAAGTGCGCGGTCGGCGTCGAGAAGCAGCTCGCGCGGGGCATGGTCGAGGGCCAGAAGTCGGAGATGGCGCTGATGGCGGACATGCTGGAGGAGCGGGGCGCGAAACCGCGGCCGTAGCGGGCCGAGGGGGGTGGCCCGCGCCACACGCCACCCCATCGCGTCGCTCTGACGATTACACTGATGTGCGTGCCTCAACTTCGCCTCGCTCTGAACCAGATCGACGCACGCGTCGGTGACCTCACCGGGAACACGGAGACGATCCTCCGCTGGACCCGGCACTCCGCCGAGCGCGGAGCGCACCTCGTGGCCTTCCCGGAGATGGCGCTCACCGGCTACCCCGTCGAGGACCTCGCCCTGCGCTCCTCCTTCGTGGAGGCCTCCCGCGCGGCCCTGCGCTCGCTCGCCGAGCGCCTCGCCGCGGAGGGCTTCGGGGAGCTGCCGGTGATCGTCGGCTACCTCGACCGCTGCGAGACCGCCCAGCCCAAGTACGGCCAGCCCGCAGGCGCTCCCCAGAACGCCGCCGCGGTCCTGCACCGCGGCGAGATCGTCCTCACGTTCGCCAAGCACCACCTGCCGAACTACGGCGTCTTCGACGAGTTCCGCTACTTCGTGCCCGGCGACAGCATGCCCGTGCTGCGGCTGCACGGCGTCGACATCGCCCTCGCCATCTGCGAGGACCTGTGGCAGGACGGCGGCCGGGTCCCCGCGGCCCGCTCGGCGGGCGCGGGCCTGCTCCTCTCCATCAACGCCTCCCCGTACGAGCGCGACAAGGACGACACCCGCCTCGAACTGGTCCGCAAGCGCGCCCAGGAGGCGGGCTGCACCACCGCCTACCTCGCCATGATGGGCGGGCAGGACGAGCTGGTCTTCGACGGCGACTCGATCGTCGTCGGCGCGGACGGCGAGGTGATCACGCGGGCGCCGCAGTTCGCGCAGGAGTGCGTGGTCCTGGACCTCGACCTGCCCGCGGCGGCCCCCGACGCGCCGGCCGGTGTGGTCGACGACGGTCTGCGCGTCGACCGGGTGATCCTCTCCGAGGAGCCCCTCGCGCCCTACGACCCCGAACTGCCCGGTGGCTACGCCGAGCGCCTCGACGACGCCGAGGAGGTGTACGCGGCGCTGGTCACGGGCCTGCGGGCGTACGTGGAGAAGAACGGCTTCCGCTCCGTCCTGATCGGCCTGTCGGGCGGTATCGACTCGGCGCTGGTGGCGTCGATCGCCTGCGACGCGGTGGGCGCGGAGAACGTGTACGGCGTGTCGATGCCGTCGAAGTACTCCTCCGAGCACTCCCGCGACGACGCGGCGGACCTGGCCCGGCGCACGGGCCTGAACTTCCGCACGGTCCCCATCGAGCCCATGTTCGACGCGTACATGGGCTCCCTGGGGCTGACCGGCCTGGCGGAGGAGAACCTCCAGTCCCGCCTGCGCGGCACGCTCCTGATGGCCATCTCCAACCAGGAGGGCCACATCGTGCTCGCCCCCGGCAACAAGTCGGAACTGGCGGTCGGCTACTCCACGCTCTACGGCGACTCGGTCGGCGCCTACGGCCCCATCAAGGACGTCTACAAGACGTCGGTCTTCCGCCTCGCCAAGTGGCGCAACCGAGCGGCGGAGGAACGCGGCGAGACCCCGCCGATCCCCGAGAACTCCATCTCCAAGCCCCCCAGCGCGGAACTCCGCCCCGGCCAGGTCGACACGGACTCCCTCCCGGACTACCCGGTCCTCGACGCCATCCTGGAGCGCTACGTCGACCACGACGAGGGCGCCGACACCATCACCGCGGCCGGCTTCGACCCCGCCCTCGTCACCAAGACCCTCCGCATGGTCGACACAGCCGAGTACAAGCGCCGCCAGTACCCCCCGGGCACGAAGATCTCCCCGAAGGGCTTCGGCAAGGACCGCCGCCTCCCGATCACGAACGGCTGGCGGGAGACGGCGTAGCCGGTCCGGTCGACGCGGCATGGCAATGACCGCAGGCCTCTTCTGTGCTGAGGCCTGCGGTCAGCGCCGGTTGACCATGACGGCGTACAGCGGGGAGTCGCTGGAGGGCTGGGTCTCGCCCTGCTTCTTGTAGCCCCATTCCTCGTACCGGGTCTGCACCCTGGGGTGGGTTGAGTCGACGAGGAGTGTCACGTAGTCGACGTCGACCGATTCGACCAGCGCGTCATGAATCCGCCGCGCCCGGCCGGTGCCCTGCCATCGGGGCACCACCATCAGCTCGGACAGGGCGAAGATCCGACCGCGTACGTCGACCGGGCGGACCGCTCCCTTCCACCAGCCGCCCGGCTTGAACTTCGAGCCGTACGCGTACCCGACCGGGGTGCCGTTCTCCCATCCTGAGACACACAGCCAGTCCTCGCGCCCTGACCACAGGTCGACGAAGTACGAGAACCGCTCGCGCGAGTGGAACGGGTCGGGGTCGTCCGCGTACACCTCGTCGTGCACGTCCAGGAGCAGAGCGCGCACGTCACGCGCGTCGGCGTGCCGGTGACACCTCAGGTCCATCGGCGGGACTCCTCGATCCAGCTCGTGACCTCGGAGGCTTTCGTGCCCGTGGCCTCGATGACGTGGCGTGTTCTGGCGAGTGTGTTCGTCGTTCGCTGCGATCCGGATGAGGGCAGCAGCATCCCGTACGCGCGTCTTCCGGTGTCGCAGGCAAGCTCCAACTCGCCCTGCCGCGCCTGGGACAGTGACAGGTGCGCCGTATAGAGAGCCGTGTCACGGACCATGTCGGCGGGGATGGCGGCGAGGGTGCGGTGGAGACAGAACTCGGCTCGCTCGTGCTCCCCGAGCGCCGTCCAGACGTACGACGACAGCGCGTCGAACTCGGCGCGGCCGTAGAACGCGATCCATCCCGAGGGCTGCTCGACGCCCGCCTGGCCGAACGCCTTCTCCGCGAGGTTCAGGGCCCGCAGTGACTCGGCACCCTGATGCAGCCTGGCCAGGGCGTTGGCGTGCCGCAGATGTCCCAACGAGGCGTACAACGGTTCACGCCGGGCCAGTGAGGAGCGCTTCATCACCTCCGCGCTGGCCGCCGCCTCGGCATGGTTCTCCCGCTGGCTGAAGGTCAGCATGAGCTGATCCCACACGCGGTACATGGCCTCGCCGTCGCGGGCGAGGCTCGCGAGGGTGAGGGCCTGATCGAGGTGACTGCGGGCGCGCTGGGGAGCGCTCGCGTCGATGGCGGCGAAGGCCGCCAGGCACATCACGTCGGAGGCGAGCCGGTGCAACTGACGCCGGATGCGGTCGGAGGCGCCACCGCCCGCCAGGGAGGACTGGATGCGAGTGGCCAGTTCGACGGCACTGACCTCGGTCCGCTGCCCGCCTCCGAGCCGCGAGTCGACGCGCAGCAGGCCGAGGTACTGCTCATGGAACCGATCAGCGTCCCGCTGCCCCAGCCGCGGGCGTGGTGCAGGAGCGAGAGCGGCGACCGGACTGCCGGTCGCTGCTGCGAGGAAGGTACGACGGTGCACTCGGTCCTCCGCATGGCCCTGGCGCGCCCTGGACGATCGGGGGGAGAATCCCAGCTCGGTGGCCGGACGACCCAGCACTCTCTCCAGTCCGAGGCGCTGTCTGTGCTGTGGCCAGGTGGTCTCACCGCTCAGATAGCGTCGGATGTCCCGGTCGGTGAGGCTGCCTTCCCTGCCGGTGAGTCGCTGGGTCTCCGCGTTCACGCGGCGGGCTAACTCGGCCTGGCTGATGTTGAGTTCCGCCATGGCGGCGGCCAGCTCGCGGTTCTCTCCCACATCGGCAAAGTAGCCGCGCGGTCCGGCGGCGCGACACCCTGAAGGTAAAAATCACCGGGGTCACGCCACCGGTCTCCGGGGATTTCACCTGTCCGAGTCACCGGCGCGCGCAGTGCACTGGACGCATGCCAAGTGTTGCTGACGGCGTCGTGGGCGTATCGGCCCACGTGGACCTCCCTCTCGCCGACTTCCGAGTCGGGCACCGGCTGCGCATCGCACGTGACCCGGCCGCTGCCCCCGGTGTGATCACCGAAGCCGACGCCCGATGGCCCGGACGCCTCCGCCGTATCGCGCGGGCAACGCTGCTCCACTGGCAGAGACAAGGGCTGCTGGCAGCTGCCGAGCGACTGCTGACGACCGAGGAACTACTGACGACGGAGTTGGTCACCAACGCTCTTCGGCACGGTTCCGGTCCTGAGATCGACTACCGCCTCCACCTCACGGGCACTCACGTGGTGACCGTGGTCCGTGACGGTTCTCCGGAATCCCCCGTCCTTCGTCAGGCATCCCTGGACGACGAGCACGGCCGCGGCCTCTTCCTCGTCGACTCCATGGCCGACGCGTGGGGTGTCAGTCCCGACGGCACAGCGATCTGGTGCGCCCTCTCCTACCGGGATCAACCCAGGTCCAAGTGAAGGTGTGCGACCAGCCCGGCGACACCGCGCTGTCAGCGGCAGTTCCGGAAGTCAGCAAGTGGGAAGTGTGGTCGCTCGTCCTGGCTGTCGGCTGCCTGGTGATGGCGCTGATCCTGGCGGCCCTCACCGATCGCCCGGCAGGGCGGCAGAAAGCAGGCATGGATGCGCATTGCTGGATCATTCGAGACACTCAGGAGAATCATGCAGGCTGTGACACCGGACGCTGCCCTCACCCCATGGGGCACCGCGCGCATGAGGCTGTTTCCCCCCGCCCTCGTCCTCCCGCCCAGCCGTGCCGTACTCGACCCCGAGACGCAGACGGCCACGTGGCTGGACGCCGAAGGCTTCCCTCTGCCGACGCTGGACCGGCACAAGCGCTCCGAGACGTCGAAGGAGACGACGACGAAGACCAGCCTCGACGGTACCCCCGACCAGGGCAGCGACCAGCAGGGAGACAGCGACTGATGGGCGCGGGTAGGCCACCTGTCCTTGTCGTCTCCCGGCTGGACGACGCGACTGCCGACGAGGTGATCGGAGAACTCAATCAGCGTCGAGTGCCCGTGGTGCGGCTGGACCCCGGAGACTTCCCCGCCTCGGTCACCATGGACGCCCTCATCGACAGCACCGGCCCCGGTGGCACCCTCACCACCCAGACCCGCACCCTCCGACTCGGCCAGGTGCGGTCGGTGTACTGGCGGCGGCCCACCCCATACGCGGCCGACCTCGCGATGCCTGGGCAGGACGCCCGCTGGGCAGTGGAAGAAGCCCGCTACGGGTTCGGCGGAGTGCTCGGTTCCCTGCCCGGCGCCCACTACGTCAACCATCCCTGGCGCAACCGGGACGGCGAGCACAAGCCCGCGCAACTGGCCGTGGCCGCGCGCTGCGGGCTCACCGTGCCTCCGACCCTGATCACCAACGATCCCGACCGGGCTCGCGCCTTCGCCGTCGCGTACGGACCGGTGGTCTACAAACCGCTTCGTGAGACGGAGTACACCGCCCCGGACGGCCGCAGCCTCACCGTGTGGATCGATGACGTGACACCGGAGCAGATCGACGACCGCCTACGGCACACCGCTCACCTCTTCCAACAGCGGGTCGCCAAAGCAGCCGACATCCGGCTGACCGTCGTAGGCGACCAACCGTTCGCCGTCCGCATCGATGGATCACCCGGGGTGGACTGGCGTCGCCACTACGACCTGCTCACCTACACCGCCATCCCCACCCCGCCGGAAATCCTCAAGGGCGTCCTCGGCTACCTCGACACCTTCGGCCTGGTCTTCGGCGCCTTCGATTTCGGGCTGGGAGCCGACGGGCGCTGGCACTGGTACGAATGCAACCCCAACGGGCAATGGGCCTGGTTCCCCGAGCACATCACGGATCCGATCACCGTCGCTCTCGCCGATCAGCTCCAGCATCCGGGAGGCACCGCATGACCACTGACCCCGCTGTCCTGCGCCGCCGCCTCGCCGCCGGAATCGGTGTGAGCGACCTCGCCTGGCGGTCCGCCGTAGAAGCCGTCCCCCGCGAAGCGTTCCTCGGAGACTGTCTGTTCCGCCTGTCCGGCACCCAATGGGTGCCGACGCACCGGGATCAGATCGGTGAAGACGCATGGCTGCGCCTCGTGTACCAGGACGCCACCTGGGTCACACAGGTCGAGGGTGTCGACGCGGCCGACTCGTCGGGCCCCCTCACCGGCCGCCCCACGTCTTCCGGCACCCTGCCGTCGCTCGTCGTGCGCATGCTCGACCTCGCGGGAGTCGGTGAGGGTGACCGGGTGCTGGAGATCGGCACCGGCACCGGCTACTCCACAGCCCTGCTCTGCCACCGCCTCGGCGACGAGTGCGTGTACTCCGTCGAGTACGACCCGCGGCTTGCCACCGTCGCGGGGGACCGCCTCCGAGCCACCGGGTACTTCCCCACCCTGGTCACCGGAGACGGCCTCGCCGGGTACAAGGACGGCGCCGACTACGACGCGATCGTCGCCACCTGCGCCGTCCGGCACATTCCGCCCGCCTGGCTCCGGCAGGTCCGAGCGGGTGGAACCATCACCACCGCCCTTGGCGGCTGGATGACGGCCTCGGGTCTCATTCGCCTCACCGTCCAGGACGACGGCACCGCCAGCGGCACATTCGCCGCGGACCAGGTCGGCTGCATGCTCGCGCGTCCGCACGAACGCCCGCCCCGTCCCACCTACTTCCAACGTCCGGGCCAGGTCCGGCAGATCCGTACCGACCCGGGGCTCCTCGACGACTGGACAGGGCACTTCGTGGCCCAGCTCGCCGCTCCCTCGGCCGAACTCATGACCAGCGACGACGGCGTGATCCTCGTCGACGTCGCCACCGGCTCACAGGCGTGGACCGAAGCCACCGCCGCGGGCCGGCGCGTTCACCAGTACGGCCCTCTGCGCCTGTGGGACGCCGTGGAGGAGGCCCTGCTGACCTGGCAGCGAGCCGGTTCACCCGCGCAGTCCGCCTTCGGTATGACCGTGGACGGTGACGGCGTCCAGCGGGTGTGGGGCGGGGACCCGGGCGGTCCGTCATGGCGGCTGCCGGTCTGAGGGGCCGCGTCAGTCGTGGTGCCCCTTACCCGTTCGCAGATGCGCCCGCGTCCCCTCCGGTCCGAACAGGATCAGCAGTTCCACCGCGCCCCCGTCCGCGCTGCCCAGCCAGTGGGGGAGGGACGTGTCGAACTCCGCGGCCTCGCCGGGGGAGAGGGTCAGGTCGCGTTCGCCGACCAGGAGGCGCAGGCTGCCGTTCAGGACGTACAGCCATTCGACGCCCTCGTGGGTCTGCGGGGTCGGTTCGAGGGGTCTGGGGCGGGCGGGGATGAGGAGTTTGAAGGCCTGGGTGCCGCCCGGGCGGCGGGACAGGGGGATGAAGACCATGCCGAAGCGGTGGACGGGCTTCAGGTGGATGCGGGGGTCCCCGGTGCGCGGGGCGCCGACCAGGTCGTCCAGGGGGACGTCGTACGTACGGGCCAGGGGCAGCAGGAGTTCCAGGGTGGCCCGGCGCCAGGCGGGACAGCGTGCTCTCCGAGACACCGGTCACCGCCGCGAGGTCGGCGAGGGTGATGCCCCGCTCCCGGCGCAGGGCGCGCAGGCGCGGACCTACGAGGGCGAGTACGTCATGCGTGTCGCTGTCCACGAGGGCACCTTGCCATAGCCGCAAGATTTCGTGCCGGGTGGGAGGTGGTCCGGTGAGACTGCGGGGACGAGGACACCCCCCGTTCGCTCGAAGAGGTGGAGCCCATGTCCCGCACCCGCCGCCCCGGCCGCCGTGCCGACACCCCGCCGCCCCGCACCGGGAACAGTGAGCTGGAGGTGCTGCGCGGGTTCCTCGGCTATCTGCGCGACTCGGTCGTCAGGAAGGTCGAGGGCGCTGCCGAACCGGCGGTCCGGACGGCCGGGGTGCCGTCCGGTACGAATCTGCTCGGGCTGGTCAACCATCTCGCTCACGTGGAGCGTTCCACGTTCCTCGGGGAGCGGGTCGCCGACTGGCAGGCCACCTTCCACGCCGCCCCGGAGGACGGCGTGGCGGACGTCGTCGGGCGCTATCGGGCGGCGGTCGCGCGGGCCGATGACGTGCTCGACGGCTGTCTCGATCCGGGCGCCCCGCTGCCCGGGAGCCACCGGCCCGGCCCCAGCGTCCGCTGGGCCCTCACCCACCTGATCGAGGAGACCGCCCGGCACGCCGGGCACGCGGACATCCTGCGGGAACTGGTCGACGGAGCGACCGGGCGTTGAGTCAGACCGCCGGGGCGAGGCGCGTGTCGGTGCCCTCGTAGCGGAACGTGCTCTTGGTGTCGGCCGGTACCTGGTGCAGGGCCGGGCAGACCGGGAGCCGGGTGACGGCGGAGGCGGCCACGAGGGCCACCGCCGATCCGGTCAGTATCCAGGTGCTCTTGCGCGGCGGGGTGGCGCCAACTCCTGTCGCGGCATTGGTATTTGGTGACGGGGAGGGGTGAAGGTCCCGTGAGCGCGCCCGCCTCATCGCTCAGCGACCGCTCAGTGCAACCGTCGAGTGTCGGTCATCCCGTCCCGTCGTTGCGCGAAGCCTTGCCACAGGTCGGTGCTACCCATACCCTCGCGCAACAGAAAGCGCTTTCCCGACTCATGGGACAGTTCCGGTGGAGGCGAACGTCGCGGCACCCGCAAGGCCTTGCTGACAGTTCGCTGACATGCCCATGACATGTAACGCCTGTAACGCGGCAATGACCCGTAGTCGAAGAAGACGAAAGGCAAGGCGAGCAAGCATGAAGCGACCCGTCGCAGTGCGACTCTGCGCGGCACTGGCCACCGGAGCCGTCGCGGCCGCGACCGGTGTGGCCCTGTCGATGCCCACGGCGTCCGCGGCCACCACCGGTGCCACCGGATACGCGACCCAGAACGGCGGCACCACCGGCGGCGCGGGCGGTCAGACCGTCCGGGCCACCACCGGCACCGCCATCCACACGGCCCTGTGCAACCGGGCCAGCGCCAGCACCCCGATCACCATCCAGGTCGAGGGCACCATCAACCACGGCAACACCAGCAAGGTCTCCGGCGGCAGCTGCAACACCGCCGACGGCGTCATCGAGCTGAAGCAGATCAGCAACGTCACGATCGTCGGGGTCGGAAACGGTGCCGTCTTCGACCAGCTCGGCATCCACATCCGCGAGGCCAGCAACATCATCATCCAGAACGTGACGGTGCGGAACGTCAAGAAGTCGGGCTCCCCCACCTCCAACGGCGGCGACGCCATCGGCATGGAGAGCAACGTCCGCAACGTCTGGGTCGACCACGTCACCCTGGAGGCGTCCGGCGGTGAGTCGGAGGGCTACGACGGCCTCTTCGACATGAAGAACAACACCCAGTACGTGACGCTGTCCTACAGCATCCTGCGCAACTCCGGCCGCGGCGGGCTCATCGGCTCCAGCGAGAGCGACACGTCCAACGGCTACGTCACGTTCCACCACAACCTGTACCAGAACATCGACTCGCGCACGCCCCTGCTGCGCGGCGGCATCTCCCACATCTACAACAACCACTACGTGCAGCTGAACGAGTCCGGCATCAACTCCCGCGCCGGTGCCCGCGCCAAGGTCGACAACAACTACTTCAAGGACTCCAAGGACGTCCTCGGCACCTTCTACACCGACGCCGCCGGGTACTGGCAGGTCAGCGGCAACATCTTCGACAACGTGACCTGGTCGAGCCGCAGCGGCGACAACAACCCCGCCGGGCCGAACCCGACGTCCAACACCAGCGTCAGCATCCCATACTCCTACAGCCTGGACGGGGCCAGCTGCGTGCCGGGCGTGGTGAGCCAGACCGCCGGTGCCAACAAGGGGCTGCGCGTCTCGGACGGCAACTGCACCCCGCAGACGCCGACCCCGACCCCGACGCCGACCGACCCGGCCCCGACCGACCCCGTCCCCACCGACCCGCCCACCGGCACCAACCTCAGCATCGGCGCCGGGTCCGACGGCTCCAGCAAGGCCGACGGGACCAGCTACGGCAATGTGCGCGACGGCAGCATGAGCACCTACTGGTCGCCGTCCGGCTCGACCGGCTCGGTCTCGGTCAAGTGGGGCTCCGCGACCCGGGTCTCCTCGGTCAACATCCGTGAGGCCGCCGGGGCCACGGGCGCCATCGGCTCCTGGAGGGTCGTCAACCACGACACCGGCGCCGTCCTGAAGACCGGCAGCGGCGCGGGCGTCATCGCCTTCACCCCGACCACCCTGAGCAAGATCACCTTCGAGATCACCAGCTCCAACGGCACCCCGAGGGTCGCCGAGTTCGAGACGTACGCCTGAGTCCGAGGCCGGGGGCCGCCCGTCCCGCCGGGTGCCCCCGGCTACTCCCGCGCCGCCGCGAGCTGCGCCAGCAGCCGGTGCAGCGGCTCCGTGGCCCGGCGCCGGTACTCCTGGACCGACCACCCGTTGCCGTCCGGGTCGGTGAAGTACATGAACGTGGCCCCGTCGTCGGGGGAGTACTGGACCGGCTCGGAGATCTCCAGGCCCCGCCCGGTCAGCTCCGCGTGGGCCGCCTTGATGTCGGCGACGCACAGCTGGAGGCCCTGGTAGGAGCCGGGGGCCGGGCGGGGGCCCTTGGTCAGCTCCCAGATGGAGTCGCCGAGGGCGATCGAGCAGCCGGAGCCGGGAGGCGTCAGCTGGACGATGCGCAGGCCCGGCATGACCTCCTGGTCGATGTCGACGTGGAAGCCGACCCTGTCGCGGTAGAAGTCGCGGGAGCGGTCGATGTCGGTCACCGGCAGCGGGATCACTTCCAGGGTCATGTCCATGGCTGACTCCTTCGTCGGGCGGCGCCGCGTCACTCGAAGCGCCACCTCGTCTGGCTGAACGGCTCCCCCTTACCGAAGCCGAAAACGGTGTCCGGCGCCACCGAGAAGACGAAAGCGTCCCCGGGTCCGTGGTGGAAGCAGCCGTTCCGCACCTCGAAGTGCCAGAAACCGCCGTACTTCGCCTCCCAGGCCGCGGCCAGCTGGCGCAGTCGGCCGTCGTCGGTGACCCGGGCCGCGACGCCCTCCACCACCAGGTCGTACCCCTTGTTCCAGATGTTGGTGCCGGTCGTCAGCGCGACATGGGGGTTGTCGGCCAGGTTGCGCGCCTTGCGTTCCTGGGGGCCGGTGCAGAAGTGCAGCGCGCCGTCCTGCCACACCGCGGGCAGCGGGGTGACGTGCGGGCGGCCGTCCGGACGTACCGTCGAGATCCAGAACAGCTCCGACGCCGCGAGCAGCGCCTCGGTCTCGGCCCAGTCGGGCGGTACGGCGCCCTCGCTGCTGTACCGGGGGTCCAGCTCGGCTCGGGGAGTGCGCATGACGATTTCCTTCCGGTTCGGCGGGATCCCCGTACCTCTGCCGGTCGCTCCGGTTCGGCGGGATGCCCGTACCTCCGGAGTACCGACCTGGTCCACCCCTCGAACTCATCGGTGCCTCCCCAGGACGGTCCGGTTAGGCTCAGGCGCGTACGACCTTGATCCGACGAGGGTCCGACGCGGGAGGCCGACCATGACGGCGCCGGGGCGCAGGAGCAGTACCTTCACTCGGCTGCTGCGGCACGGCTTCACCGACCCGTCGGCCGCCGAGCGCCTGCTCGACAGCGTGGAGCTGGCGGCCGTACGGGATGATCCGGTGCTGCTCGACGCGCTCGGCGCCACCGCCGACCCCGACCTGGCGCTGCACGGGCTGGTGCGGCTGCTGGAGGCGCAGCCCTCGCCCACCGCCCGGCGGGAGCTGCTGGACACGCTGATAGCGGCCAAGCCGCTGCGGGACCGGCTGCTCGGGGTGCTCGGCGCCTCCGCCGCCCTCGCGGACCACCTCGCCCGGCACGCGGGGGACTGGCACGCGCTGGTCATGTACGAGCCACGGGATCTGCACCCGGGGGTCGAGGAGTTCGAACGGGGGCTCCGCGACGCCGCCGATCCGGTGTCGCTGCGCGTCGCCTACCGGCGCTGTCTGCTGTCGATCGCCGCCCGGGACGTGTGCGGGACGACCGATGTCGCCCAGGCGGCGGCCGAGCTGGCCGACCTCGCCACCGCCACGCTGCGCGCCGCGCTCGCCATCGCCCGCGCCGCCGCCCCCGACGACGCCGCGCTGTGCCGTCTCGCGGTGATCGCGATGGGCAAGTGCGGCGGCCACGAGCTGAACTACGTCTCCGACGTCGACGTCGTCTTCGTGGGGGAGGCCGTCGACGGGGCCGACGAGGGTAAGGCGCTGCGTGCCGCCACCCGGCTGGCCTCGCACATGATGCGGATCTGCTCGGAGACCACCGTCGAGGGGACGATCTGGCCCGTCGACGCCAATCTGCGCCCCGAGGGCCGCAACGGGCCACTGGTGCGCACCCTCGCCTCCCACCTCGCCTACTACCAGCGCTGGGCCAAGACCTGGGAGTTCCAGGCGCTGCTGAAGGCCCGCCCGGTCGCCGGCGACCTGGAGCTGGGGGAGGAGTACGTCGCCGCCGTCGAGCCCCTGGTGTGGAAGGCGGCCGAGCGGGAGAACTTCGTCCCCGACGTGCAGAAGATGCGGCGCAGGGTGGTGGAGAACATCCCCGCCGCCGAGGTCGAGCGCGAGCTGAAGCTCGGGCCGGGTGGTCTGCGCGACGTCGAGTTCGCCGTGCAGCTGCTCCAGCTGGTGCACGGGCGCACCGACGCCACCCTGCGCAGCGGCACCACGCTGAGCGCGCTGGAGGCCCTCGCCGCGGGCGGCTACGTCGGGCGGGCGGACGCCGCGCAACTGGAGGAGGCGTACCGCTTCCTGCGGTCCATGGAGCACCGCATCCAGCTGTACCGGCTGCGCCGCACCCACCTGGTGCCCGAGGCGGAGGAGGACCAGCGGCGCCTCGGCCGCTCGCTGGGCCTGCGGACGGAGCCGGTCAGCGCGCTGAACCGGGAGTGGAAGCGGCACGCGGCCGTCGTACGACGGCTGCACGAGAAGCTGTTCTACCGGCCGCTGCTCGACGCCGTCGCCCAGCTCGCCCCGGGCGAGGCCCGGTTGAGCGCGGAGGCGGCGAGGGAGCGGCTGGTCGCGCTCGGGTACGCGGACCCGGCGGCGGCGCTCAGGCACCTGGAGGCGCTGGCCTCCGGGGTCACCCGCAAGGCGGCGATCCAGCGGACCCTGCTGCCGGTGCTGCTGGGCTGGTTCGCGGACTCCGCCGACCCGGACGCGGGACTGCTGAACTTCCGCAAGGTCTCCGACGCGCTCGGCAAGACGCCGTGGTACCTGCGGCTGCTGCGGGACGAGGGCGCGGCGGCGCAGAACCTGGCCCGGGTGCTGTCCGCCGGACGCCTCGCCCCGGACCTGCTGATGCGGGCGCCCGAGGCGGTGGCGCTGCTCGGCGACGGCGACGGCGGCAGGCTCGCGCCCCGTGAGCGCGCCCAGCTGGAGCCGGAGATCCTCGCCGCCGTGGGCCGCGCCCCGGGCGGCGAGCAGGCGGTCACCGCGGTGCGCGGGGTGCGCCGCCGGGAGCTGTTCCGTACGGCGGCCGCCGACATCGTCGGTTCCTACGGCACCGAGGAGCAGCCCGCCGAGGCCGACCAGGGCGCCCTGGTGGACCTGGTCGGCGGCGCGGTGTCCGATCTGACGGCGGCGACGCTGGCGGGGACTTTGCGGGCGGTCGTACGCGACGGCTGGGGGGACACGCTGCCCACCAGGTTCGCGGTGATCGGCATGGGCCGCTTCGGCGGCCATGAGCTGGGCTACGGCTCCGACGCCGACGTCCTCTTCGTGCACGAGCCGCGGGAGGGCGCAGACGAGGGCGAGGCGACGAAGGCCGCGAACCGGGTGGTCGCCGAGATGCGCCGCCTGCTCCAGATCCCCAGCGCCGACCCGCCGCTGCTCATCGACGCCGACCTGCGCCCGGAGGGCAAGTCCGGCCCGCTGGTGCGGACGCTGAAGTCGTACGAGGCGTACTACCGCCGCTGGTCCCTGGGCTGGGAGTCGCAGGCGCTGCTGCGGGCCGAACCGGTCGCCGGGGACGCGGACCTGGGTCGGCGGTTCCTGGAGCTGATCGACCCGCTGCGGTATCCGGCGGGCGGGCTCGGCGAGGACGCGGTGCGTGAGATCCGGCGGCTGAAGGCGCGGATGGAGTCGGAGCGGCTGCCGCGCGGTGTCGACCCCAAGCTGCACGCCAAGCTGGGTCCGGGCGGGCTGTCCGACGTGGAGTGGACCGTGCAGCTGATCCAGATGCGGCACGGGGCCGAGGTGCCGGGACTGCGCACCACCCGCACCCGGCAGGCCCTCGCCGCCGCCCGCGAGGCCGGGCTCCTCGGCGACGCGGACGCCGCGGTCCTCGACGAGGCCTGGGTGCTGGCGACCCGGGTGCGCAACGCGGTGATGCTGGTGCGCGGGCGGGCCGGGGACACGTTCCCGTCCGACGCACGGGAGCTGGCCGCCGTGGGACGGTACCTGGGGTACGGACCCGGCCGGGCGGGCGACATGCTGGACGCCTACCGGCGGACGGCGCGGCTGGCGCGCGGGGTGGTGGAGGAACTGTTCTACGGGGGGTGAGGCCCCCCTGCTTTCACCCCGCGTCGCGGGTGTGCGTGGCGGTGGTGGCCTCCTGAAGGGGGCGGTCGTCGGCTTCCTGCGCCGGCTGGCCGGACGCTTCTCCCGCTGCCCGGTCGGCCTCGTCGTGGTCCCCCCGCGCCGCCGCGGGCAGGCGGCGCCGGAGGTCGAAGGCGCCGCGGCGGCGGGTCCCCGGGACCTCACGGGGCAGGGTGTGCGGCAGGCTGCCGTACCAGAGGCGGGCGACGGTGTAGCCGAAGGCGAGGCAGAGGACGCCGCCGACCGCGTCGAGCCAGAAGTGGTTGGCCGTGGCGACGATGACCACCAGGGTGGCCGCGGGGTAGAGCAGGCCGAGGACGCGGACCCAGTCCACCCTGGCCAGGGCGAAGATCGTCAGCCCGCACCACAGCGACCAGCCGATGTGCATCGACGGCATCGCGGCGTACTGGTTGGACATGTTCTTCAGGTCGCCGGAGGCCATCGAGCCCCAGGTCTGGTGGACCATGACCGTGTCGACGAAGTCGCCGCCGGTCATCAGCCGCGGGGGCGCGAGCGGATACAGGTAGTAACCGACGAGGGCGACGAGGGTCGTCGCGAAGAGCACCAGGCGGGTCGCCGCGTAGCGGCCCGGATGGCTGCGGTAGAGCCAGATGAGGACGCCGAGCGTGACCACGAAGTGCAGTGTGGCGTAGTAGTAGTTCATGCCGACGATCAGCCAAGTCACCGAGTTGACGGCCTGGTTGACGGACTGCTCGAAGGCGAGGCCGAGTTGCCGCTCGACCTCCCAGATCCAGTCGGCGTTGCGCAGCGCCTCGGCCCGCTGCTCGGGCACCGCGTTGCGGATCAGTGAGTACGTCCAGTAACTCACCGCGATCAGCAGGATCTCGAACCACAGTTGGGGGCGGCGCGGGGCGCGCAGACGGTCCAGCAGGGACTGCCCCGATTTGTCCGTGACGGGGTGAGGAACGGCCGTCGCACGGCCTTCCGGTGTCGCCACGGTCCTGTCACCCATGAGCACAGAGTCTGCCAGAAAAGACCTACTGCCCCGATCATCCCTCGGTCGGGTTCCGGACGCACGTTCTACACCAGCCGGAGTCGTACGACTGCTCCCCGTGCACTAGGGGTTGCCCCCCAGTCTCCGCCCTAGGGACGATTACGGTCACCAGGGGCCGAAGCGGTCGAACCCCGCACCACCAGCTCCGGCATGAACACGAACTCGCTGTGCGGCGCGGGCGTCCCGCCGATCTCCTCCAGCAGCGTGCGCACCGCCGCCTGCCCCATCGCGGGGACCGGCTTGCGGACGGTCGTCAGGGGCGGGTCGGTGAAGGCGATCAGCGGGGAGTCGTCGAAGCCGACCACCGAGATGTCCTTGGGGACGTCCAGGCCCCGCTGCCGGGCCGCGCGTATCGCGCCGAGCGCCATCATGTCGCTGGCGCAGACCACCGCCGTGCAGTCGCGGTCCATCAGGGCGTTGGCGGCGGCCTGGCCGCCCTCCAGGGTGTAGAGCGAGTGCTGGACCAGCTCCGTCTCGATCGTCGCGGCGTCCAGGCCGAGCTGGTCCTGCACGGTGCGCACGAAGCCCTCGATCTTGCGCTGCACCGGCACGAACCGCTTCGGACCGAGCGCGAGCCCGATCCGGGTGTGGCCGAGCGAGGCGAGGTGCGTGACCGCCAGGGTCATCGCCGCGCGGTCGTCGGGGGAGATGAACGGCGCCTGCACCTTCGGCGAGAAGCCGTCCACGAGCACGAAGGGCACGCCCTGGGCGCGCAGCTGCTCGTAGCGCTGCATGTCGGCGGTGGTGTCGGCGTGCAGCCCGGAGACGTAGATGATGCCCGCGACCCCGCGGTCCACGAGCATCTCCGTCAGCTCGTCCTCGGTGGAGCCGCCCGGGGTCTGGGTGGCGAGGACGGGGGTGTAGCCCTGACGCGTCAGTGCCTGTCCGATGACCTGCGCCAGGGCCGGGAATATGGGGTTCTCCAGCTCCGGGGTGATCAGGCCGACCAGACCCGCGCTGCGCTGCCGCAGTCGTACCGGGCGTTCGTAGCCCAGGACGTCGAGGGCGGCCAGCACGGACTGGCGGGTGGTGGCGGCGACGCCCGGCTTCCCGTTGAGGACGCGGCTGACGGTCGCTTCGCTCACCCCCGCCTGCGCAGCGATATCGGCAAGCCGTGTGGTCACAGGGTTGGACTGTACCGGGCGAGTCTCCCCTTGCACACCAACCGGACGCCGGGTGCGAGCCGTTGCACGGCCCCCTGCGGGTTGCTGCCTCATCGCGGCCCCTCGGAAATTGGATGGCAAGAGCTTGCAGAGTCTTGCACAAGTCCACTGCGCCCTGCGCACTCCCAGTAAAAACCGGTCTCGGGGCGGGCTCGAAGCGGTCTCGCGATGGTCGAGGAGAGGTCACGGACGGGTAACTTGCGAGATCTCTTGCACTTTTTTTCTGCAAGGTCTTTCGCAAGCATTGCATCGCTGTTACGTTCACGTCGCCCGGCGGCGGCAAAGGCGCAGTCGGCAAGTAGCGGGACAGGCGGGCGGGACCGCCGACCGCACCCCACGGGCTTAACCCTCAAGGAGAACTCATGCGGCGTGGCATAGCGGCCACCGCGCTGGTGGCGTCCTTCGCCCTCGCGGCGACGGCCTGCGGCGGGGACAGCGACAGCGGCGACAAGGCCGACGGTCCGGTCACCATCACCTGGTGGGACACCTCCAACGCCACCAATGAGGCGCCGACGTACCAGGCCTTGGTCAAGGAGTTCGAGGCCGCCAACAAGGACATCAAGGTCAAGTACGTCAACGTGCCCTTCGACCAGGCGCAGAACAAGTTCGACACGGCGGCCGGCTCCAAGGGCGCCCCGGACGTGCTGCGCTCCGAGGTCGGCTGGACCCCGGCGTTCGCCAAGAAGGGCTTCTTCCTTCCGCTGGACGGCACCGAGGCCCTCGCCGAGCAGGACCAGTTCCAGTCCAGCCTGATCGAGCAGGCCCAGTACGAGGGCAAGACGTACGGCGTCCCCTTCACCACGGACACCCTCGCCCTGGTCTACAACAAGGAACTCTTCGAGAAGGCGGGCGTCGAGGCGCCCAAGACCTGGGACGACCTGAAGAAGGCCGCCGCCACCATCAAGGACAAGACCGGCGTCGACGGCTACTGGGGCTCCACCCAGGCCTACTACGCCCAGTCCTTCCTCTACGGCGAGGGCACCGACACCGTCGACGCCGACGCCAAGAAGATCACCGTCGCCTCGCCCGAGGCCAAGAAGGCCTACGAGACCTGGCTCGGCCTCTTCGACGGCAAGGGCCTGCACAAGGCCGACACCACCGCGGACGCCTACGCGCACATCCAGGACGCGTTCGTCAACGGCAAGGTCGCGGCGATCATCCAGGGCCCCTGGGAGATCACCAACTTCTACAAGGGCTCCGCGTTCAAGGACAAGGAGAACCTGGGCATCGCGACCGTCCCGGCCGGTTCCTCCGGCACGGCGGGCGCCCCGACCGGCGGTCACAACCTGTCCGTCTACGCGGGCTCGGACCAGGCGCACCAGGAGGCCGCGCTGAAGTTCGTGAACTTCATGACCTCCGCGAAGGCGCAGGAGACCATCGCGCTGAAGAACAACACGCTGCCCACGCGTGACGACGCCTACACCGACGAGGTCAAGGCCGACCCGGGCATCGCGGGCTACCAGGGTGTCCTGGCCGCCGCCCAGCCGCGCCCGGCGCTGCCCGAGTACAGCTCGCTGTGGGGTCCGCTCGACGACGAGCTGCCGCAGATCGCGTCCGGCAAGGAGTCGCTGGACAAGGGCCTCGGCGACGCGGAGACCGCGATCGCCAAGCTGGTCCCGGACTTCAGCAAGTAAGCCCACGTGGCCGCCGGGTCCCCCGCCCCTGGGGGAGGGGGACCCGGCGGCCACCGGCCTGTGCCCACGGCAAGAGGACCACACCGGCCCCGGACGACGCCCGGCCCCACCCCCCGGACCCTGTAGAAAGTGCGAACCATGACAGTCGCCATCGACCGCGCGACCGGCAAGCGCCGCGGTGACCGCGCGCCGCGGCCCGGGCTGGGCCGGCGCCTGAAGCAGAGCTACCGGAAGTACTGGTACGCCTACGCGATGATCACCCCGGTGATCGTGGTGCTGGGCGTCCTCGTGCTGTACCCGCTGGCGTACGGCTTCTATCTGACCCTCACCGACGCCGACAGCCTCAACACCGCCCGCACCATCGGCGCGAACGAGATCGAGGCCACCTACAAGTTCATCGGCTTCGACAACTACGCCGAGATCCTGTGGGGCGAGACCGCCTACGACCGCTTCTGGTCGCACTTCATCTGGACGATCGTGTGGACGGCGGCCTGCGTCGCCCTGCACTACTCCATCGGTCTCGGGCTCGCCCTGCTGCTCAACCAGAAGCTGCGCGGCCGCACCTTCTACCGGCTGATCCTGGTCCTGCCGTGGGCCGTGCCGACCTTCGTCACCGTCTTCGGCTGGCGGTTCATGCTCGCCGACTCCGGCATCATCAACTCCGCCCTGGAGTTCCTGCACCTGCCGACGCCGCTCTGGCTGGAGGACACCTTCTGGCAGCGGTTCGCCGCGATCATGGTCAACACCTGGTGCGGTGTGCCGTTCATGATGGTCTCCCTGCTGGGCGGCCTCCAGTCCATCGACTCCTCCCTGTACGAGGCCGCCGAGATGGACGGCGCCAGCGCCTGGCAGCGGTTCCGCTACGTCACCCTGCCCGGCCTCAGGTCCGTCAGCTCCACCGTCGTACTCCTCGGGGTGATCTGGACCTTCAACCAGTTCGCCATCATCTTCCTGCTGTTCGGCAACACCGCCCCCGACGCCCAGATCCTGGTCACCTGGGCCTACCAGCTGGGCTTCGGACAGCAGCCGCGCGAGTTCGCCGAGTCCGCGGCCTACGGCATCCTGCTGCTGGCCATCCTGATCGTCTTCACCTCCTTCTACCGCCGCTGGCTGAACCGCAACGACCAGCAGCTCGCGATCTGAGGCAGGAGTCCCCATGAGCACCTCAACCGTCAGTACCCCCGCTCCGGTGGACCAGGACCCCGCGACGCCGCCCCGCGGGGTGCGCCGCCGCGGCGAGACCAGCCTCGGCGGCAAGCTGGCCAGCCACGGCATCCTCACCGTCGCCAGCCTGATCGCGCTGTTCCCGATCGCCTGGCTGGTCTTCCTCTCCCTCGGCCCGGACAAGGACGACTACCTGCACCCCGGGGACATCTGGGGGAAGATGACGTTCGACAACTACGCCTTCGTCCTCCAGGACACGAACTTCTTCCACTGGCTGAAGAGTTCGCTGATCGTCTCGCTGGGCACCACGGTGATCGGCGTGCTGATCGCCGCCACCACCGGCTACGCGGTCTCCCGCATGCGCTTCCCCGGCTACAAGAAGTTCATGTGGGTGCTGCTGGTCACCCAGATGTTCCCGATCGCCGTGCTGATCGTGCCGATGTACCAGATCCTGTCGGAGCTCCAGCTCATCGACACCTACCTCGGTCTGATCCTGGTCTACTGCTCGACGGCCGTGCCGTACTGCGCCTGGCTGATGAAGGGCTACTTCGACACCATCCCCTTCGAGATCGACGAGGCGGGCCGGGTCGACGGACTGTCGCCGTTCGGCACCTTCGTGCGGCTGATCCTGCCGCTCGCCAAGCCGGGCCTGGCGGTCGCCGGTTTCTACAGCTTCATCACCGCCTTCGGTGAGGTCGCCTTCGCCACGACGTTCCTGCTGGACGACACGAAGTACACCTTCGCGGTCGGCCTCCAGAGCTTCATCAGCGAGCACGACGCGCAGCGCAACCTGATGGCCGCCACCGCGGTGCTGGTCGCCATACCCGTCTCCGCGTTCTTCTACCTCGTGCAGAAGAACCTGGTGACCGGCCTCACCGCGGGCGGCACTAAGGGCTGACGCCCGAGCCGGTGAGAAGACTCCCGCGCGCCTGATCCGCGCGGGTGGCGGTCGCGGTGCCACATCCGACCCCGCAGCACCGCGGCCGCCTCGTCCACCACCGGCACCCGCACCCACGCTCACCGAGCCAGATGACCACACCTCCGTTACGTATCAAGGACGACATGAGCCAGCAGCACTCCGCAGCCCCGGCCCCGACCGCAAGTGCCGTCGCCACCGTCGGCCGCCGCCGCGACTGGTGGCGGGACGCGGTGATCTACCAGGTCTATCCGCGCAGCTTCGCCGACAGCAACGGCGACGGCATGGGCGACCTGGAGGGCGTCCGCACCCGCCTCCCGTACCTGCGCGACCTCGGCGTGGACGCCGTGTGGCTCAGCCCCTTCTACGCCTCCCCGCAGGCCGACGCCGGGTACGACGTCGCCGACTACCGGGCCGTCGACCCGATGTTCGGCACCCTCCTGGACGCCGACGCGCTGATCCGCGACGC
Source organism: Streptomyces sp. B93 (assembly GCF_018070565.1). Taxonomy (GTDB): domain Bacteria; phylum Actinomycetota; class Actinomycetes; order Streptomycetales; family Streptomycetaceae; genus Streptomyces. The sequence continues at coordinate 445,106 of NZ_JAGPXL010000001.1, read as the reverse complement.
CCACCAGCTGGGCCTGAGGATCATCGTCGACCTGGTGCCCAACCACTCCTCCGACCAGCACGAGTGGTTCAAGCGCGCCGTCGCCGAGGGCCCCGGCTCGCCGCTGCGGGACCGGTACCACTTCCGCCCCGGCAAGGGCGTCAACGGCGAACTGCCGCCCAACGACTGGGAGTCCATCTTCGGCGGGCCCGCCTGGACCCGCCTCCCGGACGGCGAGTGGTACCTGCACCTGTTCGCCCCCGAGCAGCCCGACTTCAACTGGGAGCACCCGGCCGTCGGCGACGAGTTCCGGTCCATCCTGCGCTTCTGGCTGGACATGGGCGTGGACGGCTTCCGCATCGACGTGGCCCACGGCATGGTGAAGGCGGAAGGGCTGCCCGACCTTGGATCGCACGAGCAGTTGAAGCTGCTGGGCAACGATGTCATGCCGTTCTTCGACCAGGACGGTGTGCACGAGATCTACCGGCAGTGGCGGCTCATCCTCGACGAGTACTCCGGGGAGCGGATCTTTGTCGCCGAGGCGTGGACGCCGACCGTCGAGCGGACCGCGAACTACGTCCGCCCCGACGAACTGCACCAGGCCTTCAACTTCCAGTACCTCTCCGCCGCCTGGGACGCCGACGAGCTGCGCGCCGTCGTGGACCGCACGCTGGAGTCGATGCGCCCGGTCGGCGCCCCGGCCACCTGGGTGCTGTCCAACCACGACGTCACCCGGCACGCCACCCGCTTCGCCAACCCGCCCGGCCTCGGCACCCAGATCCGCCTCGCCGGCGACCGGGAGCTGGGCCTGCGCCGGGCCCGCGCGGCCACCCTGCTGATGCTGGCCCTCCCTGGCTCGGCCTACATCTACCAGGGCGAGGAGCTGGGCCTGCCGGACGTCGTCGACCTGCCCGACGAGGTCCGGCAGGACCCGGCCTACTTCCGCGGCGCGGGCCAGGACGGCTTCCGCGACGGCTGCCGGGTGCCGATCCCGTGGACCCGTACGGGATCGTCGTACGGCTTCGGTGACGGGGGCAGCTGGCTGCCGCAGCCCGAGGGCTGGGGCGAGCTGAGCGTGGCGGCGCAGACCGGTGTGCCCGGCTCCACCCTGGAGCTGTACCGCACCGCGCTCGCCGTCCGCCGGGAGCGGCCCGACCTCGGTCCGGGCGACTCGGTGGAGTGGCTGAAGGCGCCCGAGGGCGTGCTGGCCTTCCGGCGCGGGGAGTTCGTGTGCGTGGCCAACACCACCGGGGAGTCGGTGACGGCCCCGGTGCGCGGCCGGGTACTGCTCGCCAGCGGTGAGGTGTCCGAGGCGGACGGCGAGGTCAAGGTGCCCGCCGACACCACCGTGTGGTGGGCCACCGACTGACGCCCACGAGGTGCGCCGCAAGATTTTCAATTGAATTCGGTACCGCCCGCTGCCCTTTGGGGCGGCGGGCGTTTAACATCTGCGTCACGCAACCCTTGCTGAATGTTTCAGCAAGAACCTTCAACGTCGAAGGAACTCCCCACATGGCACGCAGAATCCTCGCGGGCGCGCTGGCGGCGGCGACCGCCACCACCGCCCTTGTCATGAACTCGCCTAGTGCACAGGCCTCCCCGCCCGGCACCAAGGACGTCACCGCCGTCCTCTTCGAGTGGAAGTACGCCTCGGTCGCCACCGAGTGCACCAACCGCCTGGGCCCCGCCGGATACGGCTACGTCCAGGTCTCCCCGCCCGCCGAGCACATACAGGGCTCGCAGTGGTGGACCTCGTACCAGCCCGTCAGCTACCGGATCGCCGGGCGCCTCGGCGACACCAACGCCTTCCGCGACATGGTCAACACCTGTCACTCGGCGGGGGTGAAGGTCGTCGTCGACGCCGTCATCAACCACATGTCCGCGGGCAGCGGCACCGGAACCGGCGGCTCGTCGTACACCAAGTACGACTACCCCGGCCTGTACTCCTCCTACGACTTCGACAACTGCACCTCGCAGGTCAACAACTACCAGGACCGCTGGAACGTCCAGAACTGCGAACTCGTCGGCCTCGCCGACCTGGACACCGGCGAGGAGTACGTCCGCTCGGCCATCGCCGGGTACCTCAACACCCTCCTGTCCTACGGCGTCGACGGCTTCCGCATCGACGCCGCCAAGCACATGCCCGCCGCCGACCTCGCCAACATCAAGTCCCGGCTGAGCAACCCGAACGCGTACTGGAAGCAGGAGGCCATCTACGGCGCCGGGGAGGCCGTCCAGCCCTCCGAGTACACCGGCACCGGCGACGTCCAGGAGTTCCGCTACGCCTTCGACCTCAAGCGGGTCTTCAACAACGAGAACCTCGCCTACCTGAAGAACTACGGCGAGGGCTGGGGCTACCTGAACAGCTCCGTCGCGGGCGTCTTCGTCGACAACCACGACACCGAGCGCAACGGCTCCACGCTCAGCTACAAGGACAACGCCACCTACACCCTCGCCAACGTCTTCATGCTGGCCTGGCCCTACGGCGCCCCCGACATCAACTCCGGTTACGAGTTCACCGACCACGACGCCGGACCGCCCAACGGCGGCACCGTCAACGCCTGTTGGCAGGACGGCTGGAAGTGCCAGCACGCCTGGCCGGAGATCCAGCGCATGGTCGCCTTCCGCAACGCCACCCGAGGTCAGGCCGTCACCAACTGGTGGGACAACGGGAACGACGCCATCGCCTTCGGCCGCGGCAGCAAGGGCTTCGTCGCCATCAACCACGAGCCGGGCAGCCTGAGCCGCACGTACCAGACCTCACTCCCCGCGGGCACGTACTGCAACGTCCAGAACAACACCACCGTGACCGTGAACGGCTCCGGCCAGCTCACGGCCACCCTCGGCGGCAACACGGCGCTCGCGGTCTACGCGGGCAAGTCCAGCTGCTGACACCGCCGTAGCGGCCGTCTCCGGGCAAGGGTCGTGAAATTCCTTACCGTTGCTTTCACGACCCTTGCTGCAAGTGTTGCGGCGGCGATACGGTCACGCGGGCGCCCGGCGACGCAGCCGTCGGCGTGGCGCAGGGGTCGGACCCGAATGAGCCGTAATCGCAAGGAGTTCACGCCTGTGATACCGAGATGGCCGGTGCCCCCGAGGCGCCGCACCGCGCATGCCGGACGGATCGCGGCCGTCACCGCCGCCGCGCTCGCCGCGGCCCTGGTCCAGCCCCTGGCCGCACAGGCCGCCGCCCCGCCCCCGCCGCCCTCCGACGCCGCGCTGGCGAAGACGGCCGCCCGCAACGACCTCACCCGCGAGCAGTTCTACTTCGTCCTGCCGGACCGCTTCGCCAACGGCGACACCCGCAACGACAGGGGCGGCCTCACCGGCAACCGGCTCACCACCGGCTACGACCCCACCGACAAGGGCTTCTACCAGGGCGGCGACCTCAAGGGCCTCACCCAGCGCCTCGACTACATCAAGGGCCTCGGCACCACCGCCCTCTGGCTCGCCCCCCTCTTCAAGAACCAGCCCGTGCAGGGCACCGGAGCCGACGCCTCGGCGGGCTACCACGGCTACTGGATCACCGACTTCACCCAGGTCGACCCGCACTTCGGCACCAACAAGGACCTTCAGACCCTCATCTCCAAGGCGCACGCCAAGGGCATCAAGGTCTTCTTCGACGTCATCACCAACCACACGGCCGACGTCGTCGACTACGAGGAGAAGTCCTACGACTACCTCTCCAAGGGTGCGTTCCCGTACCTGACCAAGGACGGCAAGCCCTTCGACGACGCCGACTACGCGGACGGCACCCGAAAGTTCCCGGCCGTCGACACCGAGTCCTTCCCGCGCACCCCGGTCGTCCCGGCCGCGAAGAAGAACGCCAAGGTGCCGTCCTGGCTCAACGACCCGACGATGTACCACAACCGGGGCGACTCCACCTGGGCCGGGGAGTCCGCCACCTACGGCGACTTCGTCGGCCTGGACGACCTGTGGACCGAGCGCCCCGAGGTCGTCGAGGGCATGGAGAAGATCTACCAGCGGTGGGTCAGGGACTTCGACATCGACGGCTTCCGGATCGACACCGTGAAGCACGTCAACATGGAGTTCTGGACCCAGTGGGCCACCGCGCTGGACGCCTACGCGGCGAAGAAGGGCCGCGACGACTTCTTCATGTTCGGTGAGGTGTACTCGGCGGACACCTCCGTCACCTCCCCGTACGTCACCGAGGGCCGCCTGGACTCCACCCTCGACTTCCCCTTCCAGGACGCCGCCCGCGCCTACGCCTCCCAGGGCGGCAGCGCCCAGCGCCTCGCGTCCGTGTTCGGCGACGACTACAAGTACACGTCCGGCACGGCCAACGCGTACGAGCAGGTCACCTTCCTCGGCAACCACGACATGGGCCGCATCGGGACCTTCCTCAAGCAGGACGACCCGGACGCCACCGACGCCGAACTGGTCAAGCGCGCGGGGCTCGCCAACGAGCTGATGTTCCTCAACCGGGGCAACCCGGTGATCTACTACGGCGACGAGCAGGGCTTCACCGGCGCGGGCGGCGACAAGGACGCCCGCCAGACCATGTTCGCGTCGAAGACCGCCGACTACCTCGACGACGACCAGCTCGGCACCGACCGCACCCACGCCGAGGACGCGTACGACACGAGCGCACCGCTCTACCGGCAGATCAGCGCCCTCGCGGGGCTCCGCAAGGCGCACCCGGCCCTCGCGGACGGCGTCCAGACCGAGCGCTACGCGGCCGACGGGGCGGGGATCTACGCCGTCTCCCGGACCGACGCGAAGACCGGCACCGAGTACCTCGTCGCCTTCAACAACGCCGACGACGCGAAGACCGCCACCTTCGCCACCGGCTCCGCGAACATGACCTTCCGCGGCCTCTACGGCACCGACGCCACCGTCAGGTCCGGCGCCGACAAGAAGGTCACGGTCACCGTCCCGGCGGGCTCGGCCATCGTGTTGAAGGCGGCGGGCGCCCTCGCCAAGCCCGCCTCCAAGCCGACCATCACCCTGAAGGCCCCGGAAGCGGGCGCCACCGGCACGGTCGAGGTCACCGCCGACGTCGACGGCGGCCGGCTCAACCGGGTCGTCTTCGCCGCGCAGACCGGCAACGGCAGGTGGCAGACCCTCGGCTCCGCCGACCACGCCCCCTACAAGGTCACCCACACCATCGGCAAGGACGTCGCCCCCGGCACCGCCCTGCGCTACAAGGCCGTCGTGATCGACTCGGCGGGCCGCACCGCCGGCGCCACGGCCGCCTCCACCACCGGCACACCGCCCGCCCCCGAGGTCCCCACCGCGTCCTCCCGCGACCACGCGATCGTCCACTACAAGCGCGCCGACGGGGACTACGACGACTGGGGCCTGTACGCGTGGGGCGACCTCGCCGACGGCGAGGCCACGGACTGGCCGAACAGCCACCCCTTCACCGGCCGGGACGCCTACGGCGCCTTCGCCTACGTCAAGCTGAAGCCCGGCGCCTCCGACGTCGGCTTCCTGGTCATCGACAAGGACGGTGACAAGGACGTCGCCGCCGACCGCTCCATCGACGTCACGAAGACCGGTGAGGTCTGGATCGAGCAGGGCAAGGAGACGGTGCTCACCGAGCGCCCCGACTACCCGGCGCAGGACACCGGCAAGGCCGTACTGCACTACCACCGCGCCGACGGCAACTACGACGGCTGGGGCCTGCACGTCTGGTCCGGCGCCGCGAACCCCACCGACTGGTCGAAGCCGCTGATGCCGGTGGAGACCGACGCGTACGGCGCGGTCTTCGAGGTGCCGCTCACCGACGGCGCCACCAGCCTCAGCTACATCATCCACAAGGGCGACGAGAAGGACCTCCCCTCCGACCAGGCCCTGGACCTCAAGGCCAACGGGCACGAGGTGTGGCTGCTGGGCGGCGAGGAGAAGTACCTGCTGCCGCAGCCCGCGGGCTCCGCCGCCGCTCTCGACCTGACCACGTCCAAGGCCGTCTGGCTGGACCGGAACACCCTCGCCTGGAACGGTTCGGAGGCCGCCGCCTCCACCCAGCTGCGGTACTCCCGCACCGGCTCCATCAAGGCCGAGGACGGCCGCCTGACCAGCTCCGACGAGCGCTGGCTGCGGCTGACGAAGACCACGCTGACCGAGGCGCAGAAGGCGAGGTTCCCGCACCTGGAGGACGCCACCGCCTGGTCCGTCGACCCGCGCGACCGCGACCGGGTCCGCGCGGCCCTGCGCGGGCAGGTCGTCGTCTCCCAGGTCGCCGCCAACGGCGCGGTGCTCGCGGCGACGGGCGTGCAGATCGGTGGCGTGCTCGACGACCTGTACGACGCCACCGGGGCCGACCTCGGGCCGACGTTCCCCAAGGGCCGCCCGACGCTGGCGGTCTGGGCGCCGACGGCGCAGGACGTCGCCCTGGAGATCGGCGGGAAGACCGTCGCGATGAAGCGGAACGACACCACCGGCGTCTGGTCCGTCACCGGCCCGCGGACCTGGAAGAACCAGCCGTACCGGTACGTCGTCAAGGTGTGGGCGCCCAGCGTCCGCGAGGTCGTCACCAACAAGGTCACCGACCCCTACTCGGTCGCCCTCACCACCGACTCCGAGCGCAGCCTCGTCGTCGACCTCGGCGACAAGGCGCTGGCCCCCAAGGGCTGGTCGGGCCTGGCCAAGCCGAAGGCGGTGCCGCTGAAGGACGCGCAGATCCAGGAACTGCACATCCGGGACTTCTCCGTGGCGGACACCACCGCCGACCACCGCGGCACCTACCTCGCCTTCACCGACAAGGACAGCGACGGCAGCAGGCACCTGCGCGAACTCGCCGAGGCGGGCACCTCGTACGTGCACCTGCTCCCGGCGTTCGACATCGCCACCATCCCCGAGGACAAGCGCGACCAGACCACCGTCGACTGCGACCTCGCCGCCCTGCCCGCCGACTCCGAGCGGCAGCAGGAGTGCGTGGCCGGGGCCGCCGCGAAGGACGCCTACAACTGGGGCTACGACCCCTACCACTACACGGTCCCCGAGGGCTCCTACGCCACCGACCCGGACGGCACGGCCCGCACGCTTGAGTTCCGCAAGATGGTCAAGGCCCTCAACGACGACGGCCTGAGGGTCGTCATGGACGTCGTCTACAACCACACCGCGGCCAGCGGGCAGGCGAAGACCTCCGTCCTGGACCGGATCGTGCCCGGCTACTACCAGCGGCTGCTCGCCGACGGTTCGGTGGCCAACAGCACCTGCTGCGCGAACACCGCCACCGAGAACGCCATGATGGGCAAGCTCGTCGTGGACTCGATCGTCACCTGGGCCAAGGAGTACAAGGTCGACGGCTTCCGCTTCGACCTGATGGGCCACCACCCGAAGGCCAACATCCTCGCCGTCCGCGAGGCCCTCGACGCGCTGACCGTCGAGAAGGACGGCGTCGACGGGAAGAAGATCATCCTCTACGGCGAGGGCTGGAACTTCGGCGAGGTCGCCGACGACGCCCGCTTCGAGCAGGCCACCCAGCGGAACATGGCCGGAACCGGCATCGCCACCTTCTCCGACCGCGCCCGTGACGCCGTGCGCGGCGGCGGCCCCTTCGACGAGGACCCCGGTGTCCAGGGCTTCGCCTCCGGCCTCTACACCGAGCCCAACCCGGCCGCGGACAACGGCACCGAGGCCCAGCAGAGGGCCCGCCTCCTGCACTACCAGGACCTGATCAAGGTCGGCCTGTCCGGCAACCTCGCCGACTACACCTTCACCGACACCAGCGGAGAGGAGGTCAAGGGCTCCCAGGTCGACTACAACGGCTCGCCCGCCGGATACGCGGCGGCGCCCGGCGACGCCCTCGCCTACGCCGACGCGCACGACAACGAGACCCTGTTCGACGCCCTCGCCTTCAAGCTGCCCGCCTCGGTGAGCGCCGCCGACCGGGCCAGGATGCAGGTCCTCGCCATGGCCACGGCCACCCTCTCGCAGGGCCCGGCCCTGTCCCAGGCGGGCACCGACCTGCTGCGCTCTAAGTCCCTGGACCGCAACTCCTACGACAGCGGCGACTGGTTCAACGCCATCCACTGGAACTGCGCCGACGGCAACGGCTTCGGCCGGGGCCTGCCGATGGCCGCCGACAACCGGTCCAAGTGGCCGTACGCCAAGCCGCTGCTGACAACCGTCGGCGTCGGCTGTCCGCAGATCGACGGCGCCTCGGCCGCCTACCGGGACCTGCTCAAGATCCGTACGACGGAGAAGGACTTCTCCCTCGACACGGCCGCGCAGGTGCAGTCCCGGCTGTCGTTCCCGCTGTCCGGCACCGAGGAGACACCCGGCGTGATCACCATGCGCCTCGGTGACCTGGTCGTCGTCTTCAACGCCACCCCGGACACCCAGGAGCAGCGGGCCGGCTCCCTGGCCGACGCGGGCTACCGCCTGCACCCGGTCCAGGCCTCCGGCACGGACGCCCTGGTCAAGGAGGCGGTGTACGAGGCCGGGACCGGCACGTTCACCGTGCCGGGCCGGACGGTGGCGGTGTTCACGCGCTGAGGAGGGGGCGGTGATCCGCGGTTAGGCTGAGCCTGCCCGCACAGGTGTCGGAACAGGAGTTCACCCCATGCCGCAGATCACCGTCGAACGCTCACCGCGCCTCGACCACGTCGACTGGGAGCAGTTCGCGCTCGCGCTGCACCCGGTCGTCGTGGAGGTCGCGGCGGCGCGGACCGAGGCGTGCAAGACGCGGGTCCTGCGCACCGAGGACGAGGCGGTCGGGGCCGGGGCGGAGGGGCACGCGATCGTGAACGTCTCGCTCGCGCTGCTGCCCGGCCGCACGGAGGAGACCAAGGCCAGGCTCACCGAGGCCGTGGTCGACCTGCTCCGCAAGCACATCGAGCCCGTCGACGGGCTCACCCTGCACCTCTCCGCCGAGGTGCGCGAGCTGGACGCGTCCTACCAGAAGGCGGTCGTAGCCGGTTAGGACGCCAGCGCGATCAGCCGGGCGGCGAGGTCACCGAACGGGCCCTCGCCCGGCTCGTCCTTCAGGACGCGGCGCAGGATCGCCGTCATCTCCTCGTCGTGCGCGGCGCTCACGGCGGCCAGCGCGGCGAAGTCGTGCACCAGCTGGGTCTCCAGCTCGGCGCGCGGGATGCGGCGGCCGTCCAGCCAGATCAGCGCCGTCGACTCGGCGAGGGAGATCCAGGAGCGGATCACGAGTTCGAGTCGCGCGGGCGGTTCCTCGACCCCGAGGTGGGCGAGGATCTGCTCGTAGGCGGCCTGCCGTACGGAGTCGATGAGCGCGTTGGTGGTGGAGGAGCCGACCGCGGGGCCGCCGCGCATCAGCGCCGAGAAGCCCGGCCCGTGGTCGTCGACGAAGTCGAAGTAGCGGCGCATCACCCGCAGCAGCCGCGCCCCCAGCGGTCCTTCGTGCGGCTCCCTGAAGCGGCTGGCCAGGTCGTCCGAGGCGCGCTGCAAAGCGGCCTCGTACAGGCTGAGTTTGCCGGGGAAGTAGTGGTAGACCAGCGGGCGCGAGATGCCCGCGGCGGAGGCTATCTCGTCGATGGAGACCTCGTCGGGGGAGCGGCGGCTGAACAGTTCGAGGGCGACGCCGATCAACTGCTGCCGCCGCTCCTCGACTGCCAATCTGCGGCGAACCCCGGTAGTCATGGACACACCTTACCGATCGGATCCGGCCGCGAACGGACCGGTCCGACCGTAGATGCCGACCGGTTTCCTCACATGTCCAACACAAGACGATCACTTCTGGCGCGGGAGACGCAGATCAGCATCGAGTCCGCCCGCTCCCCGTCCGTCAGCAGTTCGTCGCGGTGGTCCACCTCGCCCTCCAGCACCCGCTGTTGGCAGGTGCCGCACCAGCCCTGCTCACAGGAGGAGGCGGTATCCGGCAGCTCGGTACGCACGGCGGTCAGCACACTGGTGTCGGGGGGCACGGTCACCGTCCGGCCGCTGCGCCGCAGTTCCACCTCGAACGCGCCGCCGCCCACGGCCCGTGGCGTGAAACGCTCGGTCCGCACCGACGGCACCCGTTCCTCGACGGCCGCCATCAGCCCCTCCGGACCGCAGCAGTAGACGGCGGCACCCTCGGGAAGACGGGCGAGGAAGGCGTCCAGATCCGGCCGCCCGTCCTCGTCCTCGGCGACGACGGTGACCCGGCCGCCGCCGTCGGAGGAGCCGAGCTTCTCGATCTCCTCCAGGAACGGCATCGAGGCGCGGCTCCGGCCCCCGTACAGCAGCCGCCAGTCGGTCCCCTCGGGCAGCGCCCGCAGCATCGGCAGGACCGGCGTGATCCCGATGCCCCCGGCGACGAAGACATACGAGGCGGCCTCGGTCAGCGGGAAGCGGTTGCGCGGTCCGCGCACCTCGATCTCCATGCCCTCGCGCACCTGCTCGTGCACCTCGCGCGAGCCGCCCCGCCCGTCCGGCACCAGCCGGGTGGCGACGGTGTACGACGAGGTGTCCTCGGGGTCACCGCACAGGGAGTACTGCCGCACCAGGCCCGACGGCAGGACGAGTTCGAGATGGGCGCCGGGCTCCCAGCGGGGCAGGTCATGGCCTTCCAGACGGAGCTGGACGACGCCTTCGGCGATCTCCTCGTGCGCGGTCACCAGCAACCGCGACGGGCGCGGCCGGGGCGCGGGGGCGGTCGCGCCCCGTGGGCGCCGGGCCCGCGCCGCCCGGCGCACGAGCAGTACGGCGGCCGTGACGGCCACGGCGGTCCCCAGCTTCGGTATCCGCATCAGACGCTCCCCTGGTCACCCGAGCGTGCCACTCTCGGCAGCCTTGTTAGACGAAACGTCAATATACTGACGAGTAGGCCCCTGGGGAACCCTCGTACCGCGACCGCGCGCCGTGTGCTCAGCCCAGCCCGGACACCGTCCGCCCGTCCGACAGCGACCCCTCCAGCTCGGCCCGCGCGCCCTCCTTCGCCCGCACGGTCAGCTGACTGCCCCGCGCGGACGCCTCCAGGCCGCCCGTCGTCCGCACCGACACGGTCTCACGGTCACCGGCCGCCAGCAGGTACCACTCACCCGCCGTCGACTTCCACAGCACCCCGGCCAGCACATGCGGGTCGCGCACCCCGCACGCCGGGCTCTCCGACGCCTTCGCCGCCACCGCCCCGTACGGCCCGCCCGGCGTCCGGAACTGCGCCAGCACCCGCGTCCCGTCACCGCGCCAGGTGTCCGCACGCGTGCACACCCACGCCCCCGAACCGCTCCCGTCGGGCAGCGGCTGCTCGGCGAACTGCCAGGCGTTCACCGACCGCACCCCCAGCCCCCGCACCGCCCCCAGCGAGCAGGCGTACGGCGCCCAGGTGCGCAACTCCTCCGAGCCCGCCGCGTCATGCGTACCGCCCGGGTGCCCGGTCGTCAGCCGCGCGGGCACCAGCTCACCGAGGTCGGTGGCGACCCGGGTGGTGGAGCCGTCGGACAGCTCCAGCACGTTCCACGAGGTGCACGCGCCGGTCCGGGCCGCCGGGCTGGCCAGCGGCGAGGTGACACCGCCGGCCAGCGTCAGGCCCATCGGGTCGGAACCCGGCTTCAGCAGGTCGCGCTCGGCCGCCCCGGTCACCCAGGGCGCCGTCAGATAACGGACGTTGCCGTCGGTGCGCTGGAGGACCACCGCGCCCGCCTCGGCCCGCCCCGCGCCGTCCACCCGGGCGAGGTCCAGGGCGGCACCGGCCGTGCCGTCCTTCGGCTCGGCGTAGCGCACCACCCGCAGACCGTCGTAGAGGATCACCACCCGGGCGGCGTCGACCTCGCCCGCGTACAGCAGGTGGGGCGGTCCGGAGGGGCCGCCGGACGGGGTGCCGGGGGTGGCGGAGACCTGGACCGTCTCACCGGGCCGGGCCCAGACGGCGAGCGCGCGGCGCAGCAGGGCCCGGTCGCCGGTGAGCGCGCCGCGGGCGGGCCACACGGAGAAGTCGTTGCGGGCGGAGGTGCGCCACGCGGTGGGCGCGATCCGGGTCAGCCGGGCGGGGTCGAGGGCGGCCTGCGCGGCCGGGTTGCGGGCGTACGGCGGGGCGGCGGCGCCGTCCGGGGCCCAGCCGTCACCGGGCAGCCCGAGCAGTGCCCCGCACACGGCGACGGCCGCCGCCGCGGCGAGCGCCGCCTTCAGGTGCTGGCGGCGCCGCATCAGATCGGTGGGCCGGGCCTGGAGCGAACAGGCGTCGAACTCGGGGGACTCCAGCAGCGCGTACCGCGCGGGAACCTCGTCGGCCTCGCCCAGCGCGGCCTCGACGTCGTCGACGCCCGCCTCGGCCAGCACCTCGCGTACGTCGCCGTCCGGCAGCTTCTCCAGACCGCGCAGGACGTACGCGGCCCGGGCGGGGGAGGACAGCCCCGACAACTGCTGGTCCAGAGCGAGTTCGTCGGCGCCGCCGGAACGCGGGAAGAGGCGCAGCCCCCACACCTGGGGGAGCGGCATCGGCAGCTGCGCCCGCCTGGGCCACGCCCGGAACGTCAGCGGCACCCCCGCCTCCAGCGCCGTACGCAGCACCCGCTGCCGCACGAAGGCGTACCCGGGGTCGCCGTCCCGGCCGCTGGACTGGGCCGGGATCACGGGGGCGGAGGTCCGGCCGCGGGGCAGGGCGCGCTGGACCAGCGCGTGCGCGGTGAGCACCCGCCGGTTGCGGCCCAGCCGGGGCGGCAGGACGAGGTAGGCCAGCCGGACCAGCCGCGGATAGTGCTCGACGAGCGCGGCCTCGGCCTGCTCGACGTCGACGACCGGGTCGGCGGGGGCGGTGCGCGGGGCGACATCCTGTGACTGCACGCCCAGCGCAACGAACGAGGGCGCGGTTGGTCACACGGGCGGCTGCTCGGGCTCGATCAGCAGCCGGGCGTAGTTCGCCATCGACCGCCGGTAGCGCGGCAGGTGCGGCGCCAGCGCCCCCAGCACCAGGGCCAGGCCCTCCCGGTCCCGGCCCAAGCTTGACAGGCACAGTGCCAGGGTGGCGCGTACGGCGTCGTCCAACTCGTCGGAGGGGGCGTCCAGTTCGGGGGTGAGTAGCTCGACGCCCGCCTCGGGGTGCCCGGTGTTCCGCAGCGAGCTGGACAGCTGGATCTTCGCCCGGCGGCCCCGGTAGCCGTCCAGGCCGCGCGCCAGCGCCTCCCGGTAGAGCGGCACGGCCCGGTCGGAGTGCCCGGTCGAGTCCCAGGCGCAGGCCTGTTCGAAGGGGCCGAGCGGACTGCCGGCGGGCAGTTCGGCGACGAGCGCGTCGATCACGGCGCGGAACCCGGCGGGGTCCCACGCCCCGGGATCGTCGTCGAAGGCGGTCCACGCGGCGCTCACGCGGTCTTCCCACGGCTGGGACGAGTCGGCATGCATCGGGCCACCCTCGCACACCCGTGCCCGGCATTGAGCAGGCGGCGTACGGCGTCCGTATCGAAGTGCGGCACACGTGTGCGCTCCCGCAGTGACCTGGAGGAACAGATGAGGCTGACCCGACCGATGCTCGCCGTGGGCGGGGCCGCGCTGGCGCTGGCGCTGACGGGCTGCGGCGCCGACGGCGACCGGGACGCCGTGCCGGAGACGGCGACCGGCAGCCTGGAGCGTCTGGCCGCCGAGGTGAAGTGCGAGCCGGACATCCAGATCGACGCCGACGAGCTGCGCCAGGCGCTGTGCGAGCAGGCCGGGGGCGAGGCGAAGGGCGCGAAGGCCGAGAAGTCCGCGAAGGCCGAGGAGGCCGAGAAGTACGTGCTGCTCACCTTCGCCACCGACCGCGGCCAGCGGGAGTGGATCAACGAGGCCAAGGACTACGGCGGCTACTACCTCGTCGGCCGCAAGTGGCTCGCCGTCGGCCACGAGGACGTGGTGACCTCGCTGCGCTCCACGCTGGGCGGGGAGATCGAGGTCGGCGCCGACCACTCCGGCGGCGGGAGCCACCACACGGGTCACGACGGCTGAGCCGCCGGGCGCACGGGAAGGGGGCGGCGGGATCTCCCGCCGCCCCCTTCCCCTGTTCACTGGCGGGGCGTCACTGGCAGTCCTGCCCGGTGTTGATGCACTCGACCACCTGGTTCATCAGCTCGTCGTCCATGACGTTGATGAAGTCGTTGTGGTCGGTGATCGGCTTGTGCAGCTGCTCCGGGAAGCCGTCCACCGCGAACGGGGCCTGGATCTGCCCGTTCTCGATGACCGGGGCCGGGACGTCGTACACCAGCCGGACCTGGAGCTGCGGGATCGCCACGAAGCCGTTGGCGCAGGTGCCGTCCTCCTGGACGAACGCCACATGGTCGCGGTGGTTGGCGCTGTCGATGTTCTGGCCGTCCCAGCAGCTCTGGAAGTTGGCCGTGCGCACCACCTGGCTGCCCTGCGGGCAGATCGGGTACTTGTCGCGCAGCTGGCGGTCCTCGAAGCCGGTGCAGCTCCATGCGGCGTTGGCGTTCGCGTCGCCGTTGGTGAACGCGTTGGCGGCGCCGGTGATGATGCGCAGGAACTTCGGCATCGCGACGACGTCGCCCTGCTTGTTGCCGACGAAGCGGATCTCGGCCTGGCTGGCCTTCACCACCCGGCCGACGTTGCCTTCGAGGCCACCGCCGAGTTCATTGGCGTCGAACTCCTGGGTGCCGTCCTGGACGCGGATCACCGGCCAGTAGTACGTGGACTTGTCTGCCTGGTTCTGGCAGGAGGTGTCGGCGTTGGCCAGGTCCTCGTCGCTGGCGAAGGCGTCGTTGCCCTGGTTGCCCACGTAGTCGTGGAGGTGGTGGGCGCCGTTGTCGACACCGGGGGCGACGATCAGGTTGTCGGTGTTGAACTTGTTGTTCTCGTTCACACCGCAGACCGTGGTGAACGAGCCCTGCGACCCGCTGTCGCCGTTGGCCGCGAAGCCGTTGCCGTTCGACGGCGGGGTGTTGGGCTCGACGGTGGTGATGTCCACGAAGTCGTCGGCGAACGGTCCGGCGGCACCGTTGCCGTTGTCGCCGACCTGGCCGCCGTCGCCGCCGCCGTTGCCGGCGTCACCGCCGCCGTCGCCCTGGCCGGGATCCACGCTCGGTTCCTGGCTCGCGGGCGGCGTGCCGCCGTCGCCGTTGTTGACCTCGTCGCCGCCCATGCCCTTGCACTCGGCGAGCTTGCCCAGCCACCTCGGCGTGGTGCCGCCCGCGCGCCGGACGTTGATGCCGATCCGGTCGATGGTGGCGACGCGCTTGGACTTCAGCGGGTTGAGGATGGCGTTCTGGACGAAGGCCGGGTCCCCTTCCTGGGCCTGACGTGTCGACGCGAGCCGGGCGTACGCCTCGGTGATCTGCTTGTCGAGGTTCGCCAGCTCCCTGGCGACCCCGTTGCGTGCCCGGCGGGGCACCTTCCGCAGCTTTTCACCGACGTCCGGACAGGAGATCGTGGCGATCTGCGCGCCCGTCGTCTTGACCCGGTTCTCCGCCTTGTTCGACTCGTGCGCCGAGGCGTAGAAGTTCGCCCAGACCAGCCCGCCCCCACCGAGCGCTAGGGCCGCCGATGCGGCTATGGCCTTGGTGGCCAGCGGCGTACGGCGTTTTCTTGTGTTGCGTCCCATGGAACTCCTCTGACTTCCTTGCGGGGCATCCCTTGCGGGGCAGCGAGGCGCCCGACAGGAGTGAAGCGGCGCCCTGACATACGGAGGCGGTTCCACCGGTGTTCAGCCGTCGCGGAAATTGACCGGAGATTCTTGTGTCCCGTGCGTTTCAACTGCCTTTCGGGCACCGGGAGTTGTTGATCCGCTGCGGTCGGTGGCCGCGCCCCCCGCGGGTCGGCGGGCGCGCGGGACGTACCGTGAGGGGCATGGAGATCTGGATCAACCCTGCCTGTTCCAAGTGCCGTGCCGCCGTCGGTCTGCTGGACGCGGAGGGGGCCGAGTACACCGTCCGCCGCTATCTGGAGGACGTGCCGGGCGAGGACGAGATCAGGGACGTGCTCGCCCGCCTCGGCCTCGAACCCTGGGACATCACCCGCACCCAGGAGGCCGTCGCCAGGGAGCTGGGCGTCAAGGAGTGGCCGCGGGACGCGGGCGCGCGGGACCGGTGGATCTCCGCGCTCGCGGAGCACCCGAAGCTGATCCAGCGGCCGATCATCACGGCCGGCGACGGCACGGCGGTGGTGGCCAGGACCGACGAGGCCGTACGGGACGCGCTCTCCCGGGGGTGACGCAGGTCACTCGGATCTCCTCCCGTGACCACTGAGTAACCTCGTTCGAGATCTCGTACATAGCGGCGTACGCTCCCCGACCTCTTCAGGAGGCGCGCATGTCGCGTAGGAGAAAGCTCAGTACGAAGAAGAAGATCGCGCTGCTGGTGAGCGCCGCGTCGGTGGCGGGAGGCGGTGCGTTCGTCATGGCCAGCACCTCCAACGCCGCCCAGACCGCCGCCGACTCCACCGTCTGTCAGGGGCTGGCCACCGCCCTCGGCAACAACCAGCGGTTCATCGAGGGCCAGCGGGCCGCTCCCGACGCGCAGTCGGAGGCCCGGATCGCCAACCGTGAGGCGGTCATCGCCCAGATCCGCCTCCAGCAGGAGGCGTCCGGGTGCGAGGTCGGCGAGGCGATCGGGGGGTCGGCTCAGGACCCCCAGGCGCAGCCGTCCCAGCCCGCGGCGGGTCAGGGCGGTGACGCGGGGGCCGGTGACGCGGGCGCGGGTGCCGGTGGCGGTGGCGGGGGTGCCGTGGCCGCCGGGGAGCAGGTGTGCAACGGCTCCACCGTCACGCTCTCCGGCGAGGGCGGCGCCCCGGCCGCGTCCAGCAACCAGTTCCCGGCCGGGACGAAGCTGAAGGTGACCAACCTGGACAACAACAAGTCCACGACCGTGGAGGTCACCTCCGTCTCCGGCAGCTGTGTGCTGCTGAACGACGCCGCCTTCGAACAGGTCCGCGAACCCGGCAAGTTCCTGATCCGCCGGGCGGTCATCGAGAAGGTGGGCTGAGGAACCCTGCGAGGCGGCGTCGGGGGGCGTCACCTCGCAGGTCAGGGGGGTGCCCCGCCGTTCCCGGCCGGGAGCGGCGGGGCCGCGTCGTCGTCCGCCCCCCGCCCTGACCGCCGTATTCCCATCGCATACGAGCCGGTACGGGCCGTCGTACGGCCATGGCCGTACGGGGCGGGCACCGGCGGCCGTCGGCCGGGGGCGGCGCACTCCGCCCCGCCTCACGGCGTGAGCCCGGCCACACCACCACCAGGTAACACGGGGTTCACAAACGGGCAATGGCCGGGAAACCGCCTGTTGACAGGCTGCGGGACACATGAGCGCGGCGCACCGGTGCCGCAGCGCCGCAGCACCCGCAAGCGCGCCCAGACCCACCCCGAAGGAAGTGGCCCGTGACCTTCAAGGCTGAGTACATCTGGATCGACGGCACCGAGCCGACCGCCAAGCTTCGTTCCAAGACGAAGATCATTGCCGGTGACGCCGAGGGTGCCGAGCTGCCGATCTGGGGCTTCGACGGGTCCTCCACCAACCAGGCCGAGGGCCACGCCTCGGACTGTGTGCTCAAGCCGGTCTTCTCCTGCCCGGACCCGATCCGCGGCGGCGACGACATCCTGGTGCTGTGCGAGGTCCTCAACACGGACATGACCCCGCACTCCTCCAACACGCGCGCCGCGCTCACCGAGGTCGCGGAGAAGTTCGCCGCCCAGGAGCCGATCTTCGGCATCGAGCAGGAGTACACCTTCTTCGACGGCTCCCGCCCGCTGGGCTTCCCCGAGGGCGGCTTCCCCGCCCCGCAGGGCGGCTACTACTGCGGTGTCGGCGCCGACGAGATCTTCGGCCGTGACGTCGTCGAGGCCCACCTGGACAACTGCCTGAAGGCGGGCCTGGGCATCTCCGGCATCAACGCCGAGGTCATGCCCGGCCAGTGGGAGTTCCAGGTCGGCCCGCTGTCCCCGCTGGAGGTCTCCGACCAGCTGTGGGTGGCCCGCTGGCTGCTCTACCGCACCGCCGAGGACTTCGGCGTCTCCGCCACCCTCGACCCCAAGCCGGTCAAGGGCGACTGGAACGGCGCGGGCGCGCACACCAACTTCTCCACCAAGGCGATGCGTGAGGGCTACGACGCGATCATCACCGCCTGCGAGTCGCTCGGTGAGGGCTCCAAGCCGCTCGACCACGTCAAGAACTACGGCGCGGGCATCGACGACCGCCTCACCGGCCTGCACGAGACCGCCCCGTGGAACGAGTACTCCTACGGCGTCTCCAACCGCGGTGCCTCGGTGCGCATCCCGTGGCAGGTCGAGAAGGACGGCAAGGGCTACATCGAGGACCGCCGCCCCAACGCCAACGTCGACCCGTACGTGGTGACCCGCCTCCTCGTCGACACCTGCTGCTCGGCGCTGGAGAAGGCCGGTCAGGTCTGATCCGTCGGCTTTCCGAGGGGCGCCCGCCGAACCGGTGGGCGCCCCTTCGCGTGCCCGCCGTCTCTGCTGACGGCAGACGGGGCTTCCGCGCCGCCCCGCCCTCCTGGCAGAGTTCACCGGCATGAGGCTGCTGACGCTGGGCGGTACGGAGTTCGTGGGACGGGCCGTCGTCGAGGCGGCGCTGGCGCGCGGCTGGGACGTGACCGTCTTCCACCGTGGGCGACACGCCCCGCCCGCCGGGGCGCGCTCCCTGCACGGCGACCGCACCGACCCCGACGGTCTCGCCGCGCTCACGGCGGAAGGCCCCTGGGACGCCGTCGTGGACACCTGGTCGGCGGCGCCCCCTGCGGTCCGGGACGCGGCACGGCTGCTGCGCGACCGTGCCGGCCGGTACGCGTACGTGTCGAGCTGCTCGGTGTACGCCTGGCCGCCCGCCGCCGGGTACACCGAGGACGCGCCCCTGGTCGACGGCGCCTCGCCCCACGCCGACGCCACCGACTACGCGCGGGACAAGCGGGGCGGTGAACTGGCCGCCGAGGAGGCCTTCGGCGCCGACCGGACACTGCTCGTGCGGTGCGGGCTGATCCTGGGGCCCTACGAGAACATCGGCCGCCTGCCGTGGTGGCTGAACCGCACCGCCCGCGGCGGCCCCGTCCTCGCTCCCGGCCCACGCGAGCTGCCGCTCCAGTACGTCGACGTCCGGGACCTCGCCGCATGGACCCTGGACGCGCTGGCGGCCGGGCTGAGCGGGCCCTGCAACCTCATCAGCCCCTCGGGGCACGCCACCACCGCCGAGCTGCTGGAGGCCTGCGCCGCGGTGACGGGCGGGGCGGCCGAACTGCGCTGGACCGACCCCGCCGCCGTACTGGCGGCGGGCATCCAGCCCTGGACGCAGCTGCCGGTGTGGGTGCCGCCGGACAGCGAGCTGCACGCCGCCCTGCACCGCGCGGACGTCTCCCGGGCCCTCGCCACGGGCCTGCGCTGCCGTCCCGTGAGGGAGACCGTCGCCGACACCTGGCACTGGCTGCGCGGCATCGGCGGCACCGCGCCACAGCGCCCGGACCGGCCGCCCGTGGGCCTTGACCCGGAGCTGGAGGCGAAGGCGCTGGCCGGTTGAGGGAAGGCTCTGTTCGAATTTGCGAGGGCCTCCCACGGGCCTCATGAGCCCGCCCTGAAACACTCCCAATCACCCAGCTCACCAGCGGATTTGAGGGCGGCTCAGCCACCCCCGATTGTCAGTGGCGGGCAGTAGACTGGTAGCAGTGTTCGAGAGCCAGGAGGTTACCTGTGCCCGCTGCCGCACTGAAGGCGAAGCCGCTGCCCACCCAGTCCACCGCGTCCCGTCCCGTCCTGCTCGACCTGCCGTACGCACCCGTGGAGAAGCGCCCCCTGCCGCCGGGCCGCCCCCGCGAGTGGTACATCACGCACAACCGCCGCCTCAAGGCCCTGCGCCTGGCGATCGCCCTGCTCGACTCGGGCGTCTACGTGCCCAACCAGGCGCGCAACGAGACGATCAGGAGCACCGCCGAACTGATCGGAGTGCACCCGCCGTCGGACACGACCTGCCACATGGTCCGGGCGCTGATCCGCTACCACCGCTGAGGGGGAACCACCGGGGGCCGTCCCACCCGGGACGGCCCCCGGAGGTGGCCGGTCAGTCACAGGCCCGGGGCGCCCCAGAGGGGGAACCAGCGGCTCAGGTCCTGCTCGACGCGCAGGTCGTTGACGAGGACGGCCTTGATCTGAAGTTCCAGTGCGCTGTCGCGCCGCTGTCCGGGGCCGCCGGGCAGCGGCGCGAACGGGTAGAAGGTGCCCCGCTTGTAGAGGTAGACCAGCGCCAGGGGCCGCCCGTCCGCGTCCCGGAAGCCGACCAGTGAGCAGAGCAGCTGCGGGCCGAAGCCGTTGATCTCCATGGAGCTGTTCACGGCGTGCAGGTCGTTGACGAGCTGGGGCAGCTCGTCGGGAGCCCGCCGCGAGACCAGCCAGGTGTACCCGTAGTCGTCCCGCTCCAGACTCACCGGCGAGCCCCGCCGGTCCGCGTCCGCGTCCAGCAGGGCCCGCACCTCGCGGTGGATCTGCTCGAAGGCGGCGCCCTCCACCGTGGCGAAGCAGACCGCGCCCCGCCCGGTCGGTGTGAAGGAGGCCGCGGCCTCCAGGGTCACGGCGGCCGACGGCAGCGCGAAGAGCTGGTCGAGATCGGGTGCGACCGGCTTGCTGCGGCCCAGCAGGATGTCCATCAGCCGCCCCATGTCACCGCCCCGTCCCCTCGCCCAGCTCCGCCGACATCCGTCCCAGCTGCTCCAGCCGCTGCTCCAGGGTCGGATGCGTGGAGAACAGCCGGGCCAGGCTCGGCTCCCGGCCCAGCGCCGGGGTGAAGTAGAACGCGTTGAAGGCCTGCGCGGTGCGCAGGTCCCGGGTCGGGATTCTGGCGATGTCCCCGGTGACCTTGGTCAGGGCGGCGGCCAGCGCCGAGGGACGGCCGGTGAGCTGCGCTGCGGCCCGGTCCGCCGCCAGCTCCCGGTACCGGGACAGCGCCCGGATGAGCAGGAAACTGATCGCGTACACGGCCGCGGAGACCGCCATCACGGCCATGAACACGACGGCGGTGTTCTGGTCCCGCCGCCCGCCGCCGAACAGCTGCGAGTAGAACGCGAACCGGACGATCAGCCCCGCGATCACCCCGAGGAAGGAGGCGACCGTGATCACGGCGACGTCCCGGTGCGCCACGTGCGACAGCTCGTGCGCGAGCACGCCCTCCAGCTCCGCGGGCTCCAGCCGCCGCAGCAGCCCGTCGGTCACACAGACCACCGCGTGATCGGCGTTCCGCCCGGTGGCGAACGCGTTCGGCAGGTCCATCGCGGAGACGGCGACCACCGGCTTCGGCATGTCCGCCATCGCGGTCAGCCGGTCCACCACCGCGTGCAGCTCGGGATACTCCTGCCGCTCCACGACCCGCCCGCGCATCGCGTACAACGCGATCCGGTCGGAGAACCAGTACTGCGCCCCCAGCAGCCCGGCCGCGATCACCACCACCAGCACCCACGACTTCAGCAGCACGATCAGCGCGGCGATGAACGCCACGTACAACAACCCGAGCAGGAACAGCGTGACCCCCATCCGGGCGGTCAACCGCCGATCACTCCGGAAGCGGCTGTGCATGTGCTCACCCCGCAGTTCCCTGGAACGCGCCTGCGTCACTGCCAGTGTGCACCAGCCCCACCCAAAGGGCGCAAAGCGCCCGCTACGGCAATCAACCCCGGAAGCCGGTGTACCCCAGCAGCAGGATCACCGTCGCCATGATCCCGAAGACCAGCGCCACCGACATCCACGGCGACCTCTCCCGCCGTATGCGCCCCCGCCTGCGGACTCGGCCGCGCCCCCGCCCCTCCGGCTCCGGGCGGAACGGGACGGGTCCCGGCGGCTCGTGCTTCCAGCGCTCGGCGAGCATGCGGGCCCGCGCCGAGGGCTCCTTGTGCTCGGCCTCGTCGGCCCACTTGATGTCGAACTCCCGCTCGGAGTCGCCCTGGTCCGTCATCCCCGTTCGCCTCTCTCGACGATTCATCGTTCACCTACCAGGATCCCTCGCCCGCGCGGTTTCCGGGAGGCGCCGTCCGAAAACGCCCGAGGGGCGCCACCCGGACTCCGGGTGGCGCCCCTCGGGGTGGCCGGTCACACGTCGAAGTACAGCTCGAACTCGTGCGGGTGCGGACGCAGCTGGAGCGGCGCGATCTCGTTGGTGCGCTTGTAGTCGATCCAGGTCTCGATCAGGTCCGGGGTGAAGACGTCGCCCTGGAGGAGGAACTCGTGGTCGGCCTCGAGGGAGTCGAGGACGGCCGGGAGGGAGGTCGGGACCTGCGGGACGCCCGCGTGCTCCTCGGGGGCCAGCTCGTAGAGGTCCTTGTCGATCGGCTCGGCGGGCTCGATCTTGTTCTTGATGCCGTCCAGGCCCGCCAGGAGGAGGGCCGAGAAGGCCAGGTACGGGTTGCCGGAGGAGTCCGGCGCGCGGAACTCGACGCGCTTGGCCTTCGGGTTGGAGCCCGTGATCGGGATGCGCATCGCGGCGGAGCGGTTGCGCTGCGAGTAGACCAGGTTCACCGGGGCCTCGAAGCCCGGCACCAGGCGGTGGTAGGAGTTCACCGTCGGGTTGGTGAAGGCCAGCAGCGACGGGGCGTGCTTGAGGATGCCGCCGATGTAGAAGCGGGCGGTGTCCGAGAGCCCGGCGTAGCCCTGCTCGTCGTAGAACAGCGGGTCGCCGTTGCTCCACAGCGACTGGTGGACGTGCATGCCCGAGCCGTTGTCGCCGAAGATCGGCTTCGGCATGAAGGTCGCGGTCTTGCCGTTGCGCCAGGCGACGTTCTTCACGATGTACTTGAAGAGCTGGAGGTCGTCGGCGGCGGCGAGCAGCGTGTTGAACTTGTAGTTGATCTCGGCCTGGCCGGCGGTGCCCACCTCGTGGTGCTGGCGCTCGACCTTCAGACCGGCGCGGTCCAGCTCCAGGGAGATCTCGGCGCGCAGGTCGGCGAAGTGGTCGACCGGCGGGACCGGGAAGTAGCCGCCCTTGTAGCGGACCTTGTAGCCGCGGTTGTCCTCCAGCGCGCCGGTGTTCCAGGCGCCCGCCTCGGAGTCGATGTGGTAGAAGGACTCGTTCGACGAGGTGGCGAAGCGGACGCTGTCGAAGACGTAGAACTCCGCCTCCGGGCCGAAGTACGCCGTGTCGGCGATGCCCGTCGACGCCAGGTACGCCTCGGCCTTCTTCGCCACGTTGCGCGGGTCACGGCTGTACTGCTCGCCGGTGATCGGGTCGTGGATGAAGAAGTTCACGTTCAGCGTCTTGTCCCGGCGGAACGGGTCGACGCGGGCGGTGGACAGATCGGCGCGCAGCGCCATGTCGGACTCGTGAATGGCCTGGAAGCCCCGGATCGAGGAGCCGTCGAAGGCCAGTTCCTCGGTGGGGTCGAACGCCTCAGCGGGCACCGTGAAGTGCTGCATGACGCCCGGGAGGTCGCAGAAGCGGACGTCGATGAACTTGACGTCCTCGTCCGCGATGAACTTCTTGGCCTCGTCGGCGTTCTGGAACATCCAGCTCCTCCTACTCCCGACCGTCCCGCCGGGGTGGTAGTTCGTTGTGCGGCCAGTGCGGTGGCACACGCTGACCTCGACCCTAGGGACGCGTGATTTCTCGGGCGTGACCCATTTGTTTCGCACAAGTTAACCGGGCTGCTTCCACCGTAGCTCCGGAACACCCCGCCGTGGTCCTCTCGAATGCGCGGTCGGTACCTTGTACGGGTGGACAAGAGGCGAGCAATCGGATCGTGGCTCTCCGGGCCCCGCGCGGCCCTGGAACAAGAGGGAGCGGACTTCGGATACCGGGGGCAGCAGCTGGGACTCCCGGAGTCCGGACCGGGGTCGCTGGCGGGACCCGGGCGCCGCCTGGCGGCCCTCGCGATCGACTGGGGCCTCTGCCTCTTGATCGCATACGGCCTGATCACGGACGGCTATCGGCAGGCCACGGGCAACTGGGCCCTGCTCATCTTCTTCGTGCTGAGCGTCCTGACGGTCGGCACCATCGGCTGCACCCCGGGCAAGCGGCTGCTCGGCCTGCGCGTGGTCGTCCTGGAGACGGGCACGGTCAGCCCGACGCGCGCCCTGGTGCGCTCGGCCCTGCTGTGCCTGGCCATCCCCGCCCTCGTCTGGGACCGCGACGGCCGCGGCTTCCACGACCGGCTGGCCCGCACGGTCGAGGTGCGGATCTAGGGGCCCGGTTCACTGTTTCACCCCTTCACCGTCTCACCGTTACGACGATGGGGGCGCCCGGTGTCACACCGGGCGCCCCCATCGTTGTAACGGTCGGGCGGGGCTCAGCGGGGCTTGGGGCCGCCCCTCGGCATGCGCATGCCCTTCGGCATCGGGCCCTTGGGCAGCGGCATGTTGCTCATCAGGTCACCGAGGGCGCGCAGCCGGTCGTTGGTGACGGTGATCTGCGGGCCGCTGAGGACGCGGGGGAGCTTCAGCATGGTGGTGCGCAGCTTCTTCAGCTCGACCATGCCCTCGCCGTTGCCGACGATCAGGTCGTGCACCGGGACGTCCGCGACGATGCGGTTCATCTTCTTCTTCTCGGCGGCGAGCAGGCTCTTCACCCGGTTCGGGTTGCCCTCGGCGACCAGCACGATGCCCGGCTTGCCGACGGCCCGGTGCACCACGTCCTGGCTGCGGTTCATCGCCACCGCGGGGGTCGTGGTCCAGCCCCGGCCGATGTTGTCGAGCACGGCCGCCGCCGCGCCCGGCTGGCCTTCCATCTGCCCGAAGGCGGCTCGCTCGGCCCGGCGCCCGAAGACGATCGCCGTCGCGAGGAAGGCGAGCAGCAGGCCCAGGATGCCTAGGTAGATGGGGTGCCCGATCAAGAAACCGATCGCGAGGAAGACACCGAAGGTGACGATTCCGACAGCCGCGAGTACAAGACCGATCTTCTTGTCGGCCTTGCGGGTCATCTTGTAGGTCAGGGCGATCTGCTTCAGTCGCCCGGGGTTCGCAGCGTCCGCTGCGGTTTCCTTCCTCGCCATGTCACGAAGTCTACGTGGCCCTGGCAGTGCCGACGACGGCGGTGTCCCGGCGGGACGGGCGAGGACGGGGACGGGGTCAGGAGGAGCGGGCGGCCAGGGCCTGTTCGAGGAGCCGCTCGGCCTCGACGCGGTCCTTGGCCCGGCGGCGGTCCTCCAGGACGGAGGTCCAGGCGTTGCGGCGGGCGGTGCGCTGCCCGCCGCTCATGAGCAGTGACTCGACGGCACGCAGCGCTTCGGTGATCGACGGGATCGCTGTGGCTCGGACGGGCGCGGCCTGCATGATGGGGGTCCCCCTCGGTACGGGCTCTGGGTACGGGTGCACGTGGCGTGAGGCCAGGGTCACTGTTCGGTGTTACCAGGGCGTGACCGACCGGTCAAACGCCCATGAAGGCCTGATGGGGCGGGTCGGAACGCCGACGCGGCCCCGACCGGGGCCCTCATCTGCGAGGACGGTCGGGACCGCGTCGTATCGGCCGCTACTGGCAGGTAGCTTCTTGTGCGGGAATTCACACGTGCGTCGTATGCCGGTGGTACGTACGCCGGGTGACGGGCTGTCAGACGGCCTGGGTGGCGACGTAGGCGCCACGCTTCTCGACGGCCATCTGGTACAGGCGTCCGGCGCGGTAGGAGGACCGGACCAGCGGGCCGGACATCACACCGGAGAAGCCGATCTGCTCGGCCTCCTCCTTCAGCTCCACGAACTCCTGCGGCTTGACCCAGCGCTCCACCGGGTGGTGGCGCACCGAGGGACGCAGGTACTGGGTGATGGTGATCAGCTCGCACCCGGCCTCGTGCAGCTGGCGCAGCGCCTCGCTGATCTCCTCACGGGTCTCGCCCATGCCGAGGATCAGGTTGGACTTGGTGACCAGGCCGAAGTCGCGGGCGTCGGTGATGACCCTCAGGGAGCGGTCGTAGCGGAAGCCCGGGCGGATGCGCTTGAAGATCCTCGGGACCGTCTCGACGTTGTGCGCGAAGACCTCGGGGCGGGACTCGAAGACCTCGCGCAGCAGCTCGGGCACGGCGTTGAAGTCGGGGGCCAGCAGCTCGACCTTGGTGCGGCCGCCCTCGCGCTCCGCGGTCTGCTGGTGGATCTGGCGGACCGTCTCGGCGTACAGCCAGGCGCCGCCGTCCTCCAGGTCGTCGCGGGCGACGCCGGTGATCGTGGCGTAGTTCAGGTCCATGGTGACCACGGACTCGCCGACGCGGCGGGGCTCGTCACGGTCGAGGGCCTCGGGCTTGCCGGTGTCGATCTGGCAGAAGTCGCAGCGCCGGGTGCACTGGTCACCGCCGATGAGGAACGTGGCCTCCCGGTCCTCCCAGCACTCGTAGATGTTGGGGCAGCCGGCTTCCTGGCAGACCGTGTGCAGGCCCTCGCTCTTCACGAGGTTCTGCATCTTCGTGTACTCGGGGCCCATTTTCGCCCGGGTCTTGATCCACTCGGGCTTGCGCTCGATGGGGGTCTGGCTGTTGCGGACCTCCAGGCGCAGCATCTTGCGTCCGTCGGGGGTGACTGCGGACACGACCGGCTCCCTAGCGATTGATTCTTCGGCGTTCTTCAGGGTACGCCCGTGGAATTGAATGCCGACGGGCAGTCTCAGGCCGCCGGTGCCTTCTCGATCTCGCGCGGCCTGAGGTCCGCGTTCTCCAGTACGTCCCTCAGGTGCCGCTCGACGACCGGCAGGACCTCGTCGATGGTCACGTCCCGGCCCAGCTCGTTGGCCAGGGACGTCACGCCCGCGTCGCGGATGCCGCACGGGATGATGCGGTCGAACCAGGCGTTGTCGGGGTTCACGTTCAGGGCGAAGCCGTGCATCGTCACGCCCTTGGCGACCCGGATGCCGATGGCCGCGATCTTGCGGTCCTCGCGGCGCTGGCCCGCGTTGGAGGGGGCGTACTCGGGGCCGTTGAGGCGGGGGTCGAACTCGTCGTCGGTCAGCCGGGGGTCGAAGTCCAGGGAGAGTCCGCCGAGCGCCGGGCGGGTCTCCACCGGGTCGCCGAGGACCCAGACGCCGCTGCGGCCCTCGACGCGGGAGGTCTCCAGGCCGAACTCGGCGCAGGCGAGGATCAGGGCCTCCTCCAGGCGCCGTACGTGCGCGACCACGTCGACCGGGCGGGGGAGCTTCTGGATGGGGTAGCCCACCAGCTGGCCGGGGCCGTGCCAGGTGATCTTGCCGCCGCGGTCCACGTCGATCACGGGGGTGCCGTCGATGGGACGCTCGCTGTCCGCCGTACGGCGGCCCGCGGTGTAGACCGGGGGGTGTTCCAGGAGGAGCACCGTGTCGGGGATCTCGTCGGCGAACCGGGCCGCGTGCACCCGGCGCTGCTCGTCCCACGCCTCC
This sequence comes from Streptomyces sp. B93, assembly GCF_018070565.1. Classification (GTDB taxonomy): domain Bacteria; phylum Actinomycetota; class Actinomycetes; order Streptomycetales; family Streptomycetaceae; genus Streptomyces. The sequence continues at coordinate 417,990 of NZ_JAGPXL010000001.1, read as the reverse complement.
TGGTACTCGACGGCATCCGCACCGAAACCCATGCGGACGAACCGCAGTTCACTCACGGCAAGTGCCTCCCTAGGTCGTAAGGCGTGAAACGCGCCAACGCCACTGTACGACTCCCTCTCGGGCGTCAGCCCCGCGGTCAATCCTCACACGATCGGATGAATGAACGTCGAAGTGTGCGATCAGCCGCTTACTCTCCGCTACATTCGCGCCGTTCATGAGGCCATAAGGGCTGCTCACAGGCAATCCGGGCACCACTGTTGCCTGGAAGGCAGGAGACCGCACCGCAGATGACGGAACGACCCGCGCAGCGCACCCCCAACCGCCAGCTCGCCGCGCTCATCGCAGAAGCGGGGTTCTCCAACGCAGGTCTCGCCCGTCGCGTGGACCAGCTCGGCCTCGAACACGGACTCGATCTCAGATACGACAAGACATCGGTCACACGATGGCTGCGCGGACAGCAGCCGCGCGGCACCACCCCCGCGCTGATCGCCGAGGTGTTCACCCGGCGCCTCGGACGGCGGCTCACCGCCCAGGACCTGGGCCTGGACGCCTGCGCCCCCGTCTACGCCGGTCTGGAGTTCGCCGCCACCCCCGAGGAGGCCATCGACATCGTCAGCGGCCTGTGGCGCAAGGACTCCGGCAGCCACGCCGAACTCCGCAAGATCGCCTTCACCGCGGCCGGGCTCGTGGTGCCCAGCCGCGACTGGCTGATCGGCCGCCCCGACGAGAAGGTCGCCCGCGGCGAAGCCGGCGCCCACCCCGCGCCGTCCGCCCACCCCGCGCACTCCGCGCGCCCCGTGCCCGCCACGCCCGCCCGCGTCCCCGTCCAGCCCCGCACCGGCAAGCCCCTGCCGCCCGGACTGCCCCCGGTGCCCCGGCAGCGCGGCAGCCAGGCCGAGCGCAGCCCCGGCCAGCGGGTCACCGGCGGCGACATCGCCGCGCTGCGCTCGGTGGGGGAGCTGTTCCGCGCCCTCGACGACGCCTACGGCGGCGGCCACGCCCGGCAGGCCCTGGTGCGCTACCTGGAGCACGAGTGCGAGCCGATGCTGCGCGGCAGCTACGGCGAGCAGACCGGCCGCCGCCTGTTCGCCGCCGCCGCCGACCTCACCCGGCTCGCGGGCTGGACCTCGTACGACATCGCCGCGCACGGGCTCGCGCAGCGGTACTTCGTGCAGGCGCTCCGGCTGGCGCAGGCCGCCGGGGACCGGGCCTACGGCTCCTACGTCCTGGTCACCATGAGCAGGCAGGCCGTCTACCTCGGGCACGGGCGGGAGGCCGTACAGCTCGCGCGGGTCGCCCAGCAGGGCATCGGGACCTCCGCGCCGCCGGTGGTGCAGGCGCTGCTCCAGGCCGCCGAGGCGCGCGGTCACGGTGTGCTCGGCGAGGTGCGGGCGTGCACGGCCTCGCTGGTGCGCGCCGAGCGTGCGCTGGAGGGCGCGCGGCCCGGTGACGAGGTGCCGCACTGGGCCCGGTTCTTCGACGAGGCACAGCTCGCCGACGAGTTCGGCCACTGCCACCGCGACCTCCAGCAGTTCCGCGCCGCCGCGCAGCACGCCGAGCGCTCGTTGCAGCTGCGCGCCCCGTCCTACGCGCGCAGCCGGCTGTTCTGCCGGGTCGTGCTCGCCACCGCCCGGCTCGGCCTCGGCGAGCTGGACCAGGCCTGCCAGCTGGCCGCCGAGGCGGCCGGAGCTGCGGCGGAGATGCGGTCGGTACGGGCCATGGAGTACGTCAGGGACTTCGAGCGGAGGCTGGAGCCGTACAAGGACGCCGCCCCGGTACGGGGATACCGGGACCGGGTGGCCGCGCTGGGGTGAGCCGCCGCCCGGCCGGGCGGGGTGCGGTCGTCGTCAGGCGGCCGCGGGTTCCGCCGGGGCCGCGGGGGCCGGTTCCGCCGGGGGCGGCGCGGTGCGGGACGTAGGTGCCGGGTCCGCCTGGTGCATCGAACCGGCGGCGCCCAGGTCGGCCAGGATCGCCGCCGAGGCCCGCTGGCCGGAGTGCAGGGCGCCCTGGACGGTGCTGACGTCGCGGTGGTCGCCGCACACGTACAGGCCCGCCAGCAGCCGTACCGGACGCCGTAGGTCGTGCGGCGGCGGCATCGCCGGTACGGCCTCGGCGGTGTGGTGCACGGCGAGGGTCTCCCAGCGGGTGGTGGAGGTGCCGTAGAGGCGCGCGAGGTGTGCGCGTACGGCGGTGTCCAGGTCCGGCGGGGGCGGGCCGAGGACCGTCGAGGTGATCAGCGCGCGGCCCGCCGGGGCCCGGCCCGGGTCGACCGCGCTGATCACCGCGGTGTGCGCGACGGGGCCGCGGCGGTCGGCGTCCAGGAGCAGGGCGGCGCCGGTGCCGGGCGGCTCGTCCGTGGTGTGGTGGACCACCGTCACCGGGTGGAAGCCGGGCACCCGCAGGCCCGGCAGCAGCTCGGCGGCGGACCGGGCGTCGGTGGCCAGCAGGACGGCCCGGCAGCGGAACTCGCCGTGCTCGGCGGTGGTCACCGAGGTCGTCGAGACGGAGGTGACCCGGACCCCGGTGCGGACGGTGCCGGGGGGCAGCGCGCCCGCCAGCAGCTCCGGCAGCGTCTCGGCGCCGCCCTCCGGCACGCAGAGCCGTCCGCCGGCGAACGCCCGCAGCGCGAGGTCGGCGCACCGGCTGGAGGTGGTCAGCTCCGGGTCGCACAGCAGGGCGACGAGCAGCGGGCGCAGGAAGCCGTCGACGGTCCGGGCGGGCAGTCCGCGGGCGGCGAGGGCCTGGGCGGCGGGCAGGTCGGGGCGCGACAGCAGCCGATCGACGGGGGTGGCGGCGATCCGGGCGAGGGCGGCGTTCAGCCGGGCCTGGTCCACGGGGCCGCCGAGCGGGGCGCGGGAGCGGGGCCTGGGGACGCCCGTGCGGGTTCCGGGGGCGTGGGAGCGGCTCCGGGGCACTCCGGGGAGTCCGGGTAGCGAAGGGCGTCGGGGGGCGCTCGTGAGGGCGCGCACGGCGTTGAGTGCGCCCATCGCGCTCCCTCCGCCCGGCGGCGCACCGGCGTGCCGCAGCCGTCCCTCGCCGTGCAGGAGGACACCGGGGGCGAAGGCGCGCAGGGCGAGCGCGCCGAGCCCGGGGATCAGCCGTAGGTCGGGGTGGGCCGCGGAAGGGGCCGCGGGCATGGTCAGCAGCTGCCCGATCCGGTCGAGCCGGAAGCCGTCGATCTTCTCGGTGGACATACGGCCGCCGACCCAGGGGGCGGCCTCCAGGACTGCGGTCCTCACTCCTGCGCGGGTCAGCCGATGGGCCGCGGAAAGACCGGCGACCCCGGCCCCCACGACGACGACGTCCGCCTCAAACGCGGGCTCAAGCACGTGCCCCTCCTCGAGGTTGCGCGGCCGCTGGAGACGTCATGCCCCCAACAGGCTCCAGGGATACCCGAGTTCGGCTCGAGGTTAAGGCGGTGATCGGTCCAGAACAGTCGCGCATGCCCAGGGCACGGTCGCACACCGGTCGCATACGGTCACACCCGCCCGCCGCGGCACCGAGAGACGTCAGCCCGCCGCGACCTCGACCGGCGTCAGCCGGCCCCCGTACGGGCAGTCGTCGGCCCGCCGTGGTGTGGGTGGGCGGCGCCGGTCGTCGTACCGAGAGACATCGGCCCGCCGCGGCACCGGCAGCCGTCAGCCCGCCGCCGTACGGGCACGGACGTCAGCCCGCCGCACCGGCGGAGGTCCCTCCCACCGACGGAGTCCCGCCCCACCGACGGAGTCCCCCGCCCCACCGACGGAGTCACCCCGCCGCGCGGATCGCGTCCTCGATCTCCGGGAACGCGAAGGCGAAGCCCGACTCCGACAGGCGGCGGGGGAGGACTCGCTGGCTGCCCAGGACCTCCGAGGCCATCTCGCCCAGGACGGCCCGAAGAACCGGCGCGGGTACCGGGAACGGGGTCGGCCGGCCGAGGACCCGGCCCATCGCCGCGGTGATCTCACGGTTCGTCGGGGGGTGAGGGGCCGTCAGGTTGAACGGCCCCGACAGGTCCTGGCGGTCCAGCAGATGCCGTAGCGCCGCCACCTCGTCGTGCAGGGCGATGAACGACCAGTACTGCCGACCGTCCCCCAGACGCCCGCCGAGGCCGGCCCTGAACAGCGGGAACAGCCGTCCCCACGCCCCGCCCTCCCGCGCCACCACCAGACCGGTCCGCGCGAACACCGTCCGCACGCCCGCCTCCCGCGCCGGTGTCGCCGCCGCCTCCCACGCCACGCACAGCTCGGGCAGGAAACCCTCCCCGGCGGGCGCGTCCTCGTCGACCGCGCGGTCACCGGTGTCGCCGTAGTAGCCGATCGCGCTGCCGTTCACCAGCACCCGCGGGCCGTCGTCGAGGCTCGCCAGCGCCTCCGCGAGGGCCCGGGTGCCGTTCACCCTGCCGTCCCGCAGCCGCGCCTTGTACGCCTCCGACCAGCGGCGGTCGCCGACCCCGGCCCCCGCCAGGTTCACCACGGCGTCGCAGCCAGCGAGCCCCGCCGCGTCGACGTACCCCTGTTCCGGGTCCCAGCGGACCTCGTCCCCGGCCCGGGGCGCGCGGCGTACCAGGCGCACCACCTCGTGCCCGTCGGCGGTCAACGACCGCACGAGGGCGCTGCCGATGAGCCCGGACGCCCCGGCCACCGCGATCCTGGAACCCGCCACACCGCCACCCACTTCACCGTCCGTCCAGCCTGCCGCTGCCATCATGCCGTCGCCGCGGCGCGAATCCCCGTTGGGCGGGCGCGCGGCGGACACGGGGGCGGCGCCCCTCAGGACGTGACGAGGTCGCCGGTGTCCACCGCCGCCGTCGCCCGCGCCCCGCGTCCGGCCTCGTCGGCGACCTCCGCCGCCGTCAGCACGTAGCCCGTTTCGGTGTCGGAGGTGGAGCGGGCGAAGACCACCCCGAACACCTTGCCGTCGGTGGTCAGCAGCGGCCCGCCGGAGTTGCCCGGGCGGACGGTGGAGCGGATGGCGTAGATCTCGCGGGTGACGGTGTCGTCGTTGTAGATGTTCTGCCCGTTCGCCCGGACGCGGTGGGCGACCGTCGCCGCCTGGAGGTCGAGCCCGCCGTCCTGCGGATAGCCCGCGACCACCGCCGCGTCCCCCCGTGCGGCGTCGTCGACGAACGTCAGCGTCGGGGCGTCCAGTCCGGGCACGTACAGCACCGCCACGTCCTTGTCCGGGTCGAAGAGCACCACCCGCGCGTCGTACGCCCGCCCCACACCGCCGACCCGGACGGTCGGCTCGTCGATGCCCGCCACCACATGGGCGTTGGTCATCACCCGCTCCGCCGCGTACACGAAACCGCTGCCCTCCCGGCCCTGCGTGCCCGCGACGCCCTCCACCTTGACCGTGCTGGTGCGGGCGGCGTCCGTCGCCGCGGCGGTGACGCTGTCGCCGGAGGGGCGGGCCACCTCGGCCGTCGACTCGTTCTCGAACGGGTTGAAGACCTGCGGGAAGCCCGCCTCGGTGAGCGCGGACGTGGCCCGCGAGAACCACGCCGGGGTGGTGTCCGGCATCGCCTGCTGCACCGCGCCCAGCACCCTGGAGTCCCGGATCGCGGAGGTCAGCAGCGACGACGAGGACGCCGCCAGGACACTCGCCGCCACCCACGCCACGATCAGCACCGCGGCCGAACCGGCCACCGCCCCGCCGACGCCGTCCGCCACCCGCAGCGGCCCCCGGTCCAGCTCGCGCCGCAGCCGCAGCGCCAGCCGCCCCGCCAGCTCGTGCGCGAGCACCGCCGGGACCAGCACCGTCAGCACCGCGGTCACCGTCGCCGCGGTGGTCCCCGGCGTCACCAGGTCCAGCACCCACGGCAGCAGCCACACGCCTATGACCGCGCCGCCCACGAAACCGGCGAGCGAGACACAGCCCGCCACCAGCCCGCGCCGGTACCCGGACGCGGCATAGGCCAGGGCCACCAGCAGCAACAGGATGTCGACCAGGTCCACGGAGCCGCCTTCCTCTCGGATCCCTCCACGCCTTCCATACGCATGGCAGGGGCCCAGTGATCAGCCACCGGTCAGCGTGTGTACCCCGGAAAACGTCGCGGACCGGGACGATGGTTCCACCGGGTGGCACAGCACACATCGCGGGCACGGCGGAACACCCCGACAGTGGGAACCATGCGTGTCCCGCGAAGAACGCAAGCGATCCGCGCGGTCCAGCGGATCCGGAGAGCCCGGGGAAGACGACGGCGTGCCACCCACCGCCGCCGGGCGCTCCACCGCCCGGTCCACATACCCGGACCGGCCCGGGTGGCCCTCGGCTGTCTGCCGGGGATCGCCGCCGTGGCCGCGCTGTTCCTGTGCGCGAACGGCGTCGAGAACGCCGTCGGCGTCGCGGCCGAACGGCCCGCCGCCCGCGCCGCCCCGCACGGCGCCCCCCGGCCGCACATCCTGCCCCGCTCCGTGTGGGCGACGGCGGAGGGCACCCGCGACCAGCCGCCGCCCCGCTACGACGACGAGGTCGTCGCCGTCTTCGTCCACCACACCGACTCGCCCAACGCCTACGACTGCGCGCAGACGCCCCGCATCATCCGCGGCCTGTACGCGGGACAGACCGGCGCCCGCGACTGGGACGACATCGGCTACAACTTCCTCGTCGACCGGTGCGGCACCATCTACGAGGGCCGCGCGGGCGGCGTCGAACGCGCCGTCACCGGCGCCCACACCCAGGGCTTCAACCACCGCACCGCGGGCATCGCCGCCATCGGCACCTTCACCGCGGGCGCCGACGTGCCCCGTGCGATGACCGACGCGATCGCCGCGGTCGCCGCCTGGAAACTGGGCCTGTCGGACACCGACCCGCGCAGCCGGGTCCGGCTCGTCTCCAGCAACAGCGGCAGCCGCTACGCCGCCGGGACCCGGGCCATCCTGCCCGCCCTCGCCGGACACAACGACGGCTACATGACCAGCTGCCCAGGCGCCGCCCTCAGCGCCGCACTCCCGGAGATCCGTGAACTCGCCGCCCGCCTCCAGGGACGTATCGCCAGTGCCACCGGAGGTGGACGCGCATGAACGACCTCAGTGACGATCCCCGTGACCCCGCGGCGGCCCCCGGCCGGCCCGGCCCGCTGACGGTGGTCCTGCGCAACCCCTGGAAGGCGGTCTGCGCCGCCGCGACCGTCGTCCTCGGCCCGGCCGCCGTCACCGCGTCGGCCCTCGACCAGGCCAACGCCGCGCCCCTGCACGAGACGTACGAGACCTGGCTCAGTCCCTGAACCGCTCCCACAGCCGGGGGTAGCGCGCCGCCAGCGCCCGCTCGTCCTCGAAGTCCACCGGTGTCCCCTCCGGCTCCGCGGTGGCGGGCGGGATGCCCAGGTCCGGGGCGACGGTGCCGGTGAGCTGCTCGTAGGCCTCGTCGGCGGCGTACCCCAGCTCCTCGCCGTCGCCGTCGACCTCCTCGTCGAAGTCGTCCAGCAGCTCGGCGAGGGAGTCCGGGTCGTGCAGGGCGCCCTCGAAGACCTCCCGGCCCTGCCCGATCAGCCAGCACCGGAAGAAGTCGAAGGCGTCGTCGCTGGCGCCGTCCAGCAGCACCCAGGCGGCACCCCACAGGTCCCAGCGGTAGGCGCGGTTGTAGCGCGCCTCGAAATGACGGGCGAAGTCGAGCACCGCCTCCGGGTCCAGCAGGGCGAGCCGCTCCACCAGCAGGTCCGCCTGCTCCTCCGGATCGCCCTCGGCCGCCGCACGGCTGGTGTCCACCAGCTCCCAGAACTCCGTCTCGTCCATCACGGCTCCAGCATCGTCCCTGCACGGGGGCGACGCACGCGGAGTGCGACGGATCGTCGTGCCCCAGCCAGGGTCAGCCCGGTACAGCGCCAGGGTCAGCCCGGTACAGCGCCGCCAGCCGCTCCGCGTCCGCCACGAAGCGGGCCCGCAGCCCTTCGGGGGCCAGCACCTCGACCTGGGGGCCCAGCGAGGCGAGTTGGCCGTGGGCGACCTCCTCGGACTCCACCGGGAGCGTCACGGTGACCCAGCCGTCGTCGTCCGGGGCGGGCGCGGCGGCCAGCGACTCACGGGCGGCCAGCGGGTCGACGATGTGCGGCAGCCGTCGCGCGCCCGCGGGGGAGAGGCGTACGACGACCTCCGCGCGCAGCAGGGAACGGGCGAACTGCTCGGCACGCTCGGCCCAGAACGCGGGCAGGTCGAAGGACGGGTCGCGGTCGAAGCGGTCCGGGCCGGGCCGTACGACGGTGAAGCGGTCGATCCGGTAGACGCGGTAGGAGGCGTCCCCCGCGACGCGGGCGCACAGGTACCAGACGCCCGCCTTCAGCACGAGCCCGTACGGCTCCAGCTCCCGGGCGACCTCGCGCTCGCCGCGCCGGTAACGGGCCGTCACCGGCCGGTCGTCCCACACGGCCTCGGCGACGTCCGGCAACAGCTCGGGCGTCCTCGGCTCGTGGAACCAGTTCGGCGCGTCCAGGTGGAACCGCTGCGCCGCCGTGCGGGAGGCGTCCCGCAGCGACGGCAGCAGCGCCGCCGACACCTTCAGCCTCGCCGCCGACGCCGCGTCCTCCAGGCCCATCTCCCGCAGCGCCCCCGGCACCCCCGACAGGAACAGCGCCTCGGCCTCGCCGCGGTGCAGCCCGGTGAGCCGGGTGCGGTAGCCGCCGATCAGCCGGTAGCCGCCGGCCCGCCCCCGGTCGGCGTAGACCGGGACGCCCGCCTCCGACAGGGCCTGCGCGTCCCGGGTGACGGTCCGCTCGGACACCTCCAGCTCCCGGGCGAGTTCGGCAGCGGTCATGGACGGGCGGGACTGGAGCAGCAGCACCATCTTGATCAGCCGGGCGGCACGCATGCCCGCCATTGTGCCCGCCCCCGTCACCTGCCCGGGCGTACAGAACCCTGGGGTGCGGACAAAACCCCTGTTAACGTCGAGTCGTCTCAGTCCCTGACCTAGGACGGACACATGGCCAACCAGCCCCGCGAACAATGGTCCACGCGCACGGGTTTCCTGCTGGCGGCGATCGGTTCCGCCGTCGGTCTCGGCAACATCTGGCGCTTCCCGGCCGTCGCCTACGAGAACGGCGGCGGCGCCTTCCTGTTCCCGTATCTGATCGCCCTGCTCACCGCCGGCATCCCCTTGCTGATCATGGAGTACGCGATCGGCCGGAGATACCGCACCTCGCCCCCCGCCGCGCTGCGGCAGATGTCCCGCCCGGCCGAGGTGCTCGGCTGGTGGCAGGTGGCGATCTCCTTCGTGATCGCCACCTACTACGCGGTCATCATCGCCTGGGCCATCCGTTTCGTCGGCTTCTCGGTGGACGAGGCCTGGGGCGACGACCCGGAGGGCTTCCTCTTCGGCAGCTTCCTGAAAGCGGCGGACGAGCCGGGCTTCGTGTCGGGCTACGTGCCCGGGGTGCTGTGGCCGCTGATCGCCGTCTGGGTGGTGGTGCTGGTCATCCTGGCCTTCGGCATCCGGCGCGGCATCGAGGCGGCCAACAAGATCTTCATCCCGCTGCTGGTGGTGTTCTTCGTCATCCTCGTCATCCGGGCGCTCACCCTGGACGGAGCCGCCGAGGGACTGGACGCGTTCTTCCGGCCCGACTGGTCCGAACTCGGCAACGGCAGCGTGTGGGTGGCGGCCTACGGCCAGATCTTCTTCTCGCTCTCCATCGGCTTCGGCATCATGGTCACCTACGCCTCCTACCTGCGGCGGCGCGCCGACCTCACCGGCTCCGCGATGGTCGCCGGGTTCGCCAACAGCTCCTTCGAGATTCTCGCCGGCATCGGCGTGTTCTCGGCGCTGGGCTTCATGGCGCAGGCCGCGGGCGTGCCCGTCCAGGAGGTCGCCGCCGCGGGGCTCGGGCTCGCCTTCGTGGCCTTCCCGACGGTCATCTCCGAGATGTGGCTGGGCGAGGCGTTCGGCGTCCTGTTCTTCGTGTCGCTGGTGATCGCCGGACTCTCCTCGCTGATCTCCATCGTGCAGGTGGTGGTCTCCGCCGTGCAGGACCGCACCGGCATGCACCGCATCCCGGCCGTGCTCAGCGTCGGCGGCGCGGTGGCGATCGTGTCCATCCTGCTGTTCCCGACCGACGAGGGCGTCTACCTGCTCGACGCCTCCGACCACTTCATCAACCAGTACGGCATCGCCCTCGCCGGACTCGTCGGCGTCGTCTGGGTGGCCTGGATCATGCGCAAGCTGCCCGAGCTGCAACGCAACGCCGACGCCACCTCCGCCATCCAGCTCGGCCACTGGTGGCGGATCTGCCTCGGCGTCATCACCCCGGTCGTGCTGGGCTGGATGATGGTCGACAGCCTCCGCGACGAGTTCGACGAGAACTACGAGGGCTACTCCACCGACTTCCTGCTGGGTGCGGGCTGGAGCGTGGCGATCGGCGCGCTGCTGGTCGCCGTACTGCTCTCGCTGATCCCGTGGAAGGCGGCCAAGGGCGGCCTGATCGACCTGGACCTGGAGACCGCCGAGGAACAGGCGGCCCACGAACGCAAGCGCAGGCACGGCGAACACGGAGAGGAGGGCCGCTGATGTCCGGTGGCGCCATCGCGATGATGATCATCGCGATCCTCATCGTCTGGGGCGGTCTGGCCATGGCCATCATCCGGCTCCGCGGCCACCCCGACCCCGGGCCCGAGCCCGACGAACTGGGCATCCCCACCGCGGAATGACGAACGGCACCGGCTCCCCCCCGGGGAAGCCGGTGCCGTTCACCGCCTCACAGGCCGTAGCGCTCGCGCGCCTCCTTCACGGCCGTCGCCTTCACCTCGCCGCGCCGCGCCAGCTGCGCCAGCGCCGCCACGACGATGGACTGCGCGTCGACACCGAAGTACCGCCGGGCCGCGTCCCGGGTGTCCGACAGACCGAAGCCGTCGGCGCCCAGCGAGCTGTAGTCCTGCTCGACCCACTGCGCGATCTGGTCCGGCACCTGACGCATGTAGTCGGAGACCGCCAGCACCGGGCCCTCGGCGCCCTGGAGCGCCCGCCGGACGTACGGCACCCGCTCCTCGCCGCGCAGCAGCGCCGCGTCGGCCTCCAGCGCGTCCCGGCGCAGCTCTCCCCAGGACGTCGCCGACCACACGTCGGCGGCAACGCCCCACTCCTCGGCGAGCAGCTGCTGCGCCTTCAGCGCCCAGTGGATCGCCGTACCGGAGCCGAGGAGCTGGATCCGCGGGGCGTTCGCCGCCGGGCTCAGGCCCGCCGACTCGGCGGTGTTGAAGCGGTACAGGCCCTTGACGATGCCCTCGTCGATGCCGGGGGCGGCGGGCTTGGCGGGCTGCGGCAGCGGCTCGTTGTAGACGGTCAGGTAGTAGAAGACGTCCGGGTCCTCACCCGGGGCCGCCTGGCCGTACATCCGGCGCAGACCGTCCTTGACGATCGCCGCGACCTCGTAGGCGAAGGCCGGGTCGTACGTCAGCGCCGCCGGGTTGGTCGCCGCGATCACCGGCGAGTGACCGTCCGCGTGCTGGAGGCCCTCGCCCGTCAGCGTCGTACGGCCCGCCGTCGCGCCGACCAGGAAGCCGCGGCCGAGCTGGTCGCCGAGCTGCCACATCTGGTCGGCCGTGCGCTGCCAGCCGAACATCGAGTAGAAGATGTAGAACGGGATCATCGCCTCGCCGTGCGTCGCGTACGACGTCGAAGCGGCGATGAAGTCGGCCATCGAACCGGCCTCGGTGATCCCCTCGTTGAGGATCTGGCCGTTCTTGGCCTCCTTGTAGTACATCAGCTGGTCGCGGTCGACCGGCTCGTACGTCTGGCCCTTGGGCGAGTAGATACCGAGGGACGGGAAGAGGCTCTCCATGCCGAAGGTGCGCGCCTCGTCGGGGACGATCGGCACCCAGCGCCTGCCGGTCTCCTTGTCGCGGACCAGGTCCTTGACCAGGCGGACGAACGCCATGGTGGTGGCCACGTTCTGGGAGCCGGAGCCCTTGTCGAAGGCGGTGAAGGCCTTGTCGGCGGGGGCGGGCAGCGGCGCCACCGGGTGCACCCGGCGGGCCGGGGCCGGACCGCCGAGGGCGGCGCGGCGCTCCTGGAGGTAGCGGACCTCGGGGGAGTCGGCGCCCGGGTGGGCGTAGGGCACCTGGCCGTCGGTGAACGCGCTGTCGGCGATCGGCAGGCCGAGCAGGTCGCGCATCGTCTTGAACTCGTCCACCGACAGTTTCTTCATCTGGTGGTTGGCGTTCTTCGACGCGAAGCCCGCACCGAGGGTGTGGCCCTTGACGGTCTGCGCCAGGATCACGGTCGGCGCGCCCTTGTGGGCGAGGGCGGCCCGGTAGGCGGCGTAGACCTTGCGGGACTCGTGGCCGCCGCGGGAGAAGTGGAAGCAGTCGAGGATCTTGTCGTCGCTGAGCAGCTTCGCCATCTCCACCAGCGCCGGGTCGGCGCCGAAGAAGTCCTGGCGGATGTAGGCGGCATCGCGGGTCTGGTACGTCTGCACCTGCGCGTCGGGTACCTCGCGCAGCCGTCGTACCAGCGCGCCGGTGGTGTCCAGCTGGAACAGGTCGTCCCAGGCCGAGCCCCACAGCGTCTTGACGACGTTCCAGCCCGCGCCGCGGAACTGGGCCTCCAGCTCCTGCACGATCTTGAAGTTGGCGCGGACGGGGCCGTCGAGGCGCTGGAGGTTGCAGTTGATGACGAAGGTGAGGTTGTCCAGCTCCTCACGCGCGGCCAGCGCGAGCGCCGCCGTCGACTCCGGCTCGTCCATCTCGCCGTCGCCGAGGAAGGCCCACACGTGGGAGGCGGAGACGTCCTTGATGCCGCGGTTGGTGAGGTAGCGGTTGAAGCGCGCCTGGTAGATCGCCGACAGCGGGCCGAGGCCCATGGAGACGGTGGGGAACTCCCACAGCCAGGGCAGCCGGCGCGGGTGCGGGTACGACGGCAGGCCGTCGCCGCCCGCCTCACGGCGGAAGTTGTCCAGGTGCGTCTCGTTCAGACGGCCGTCGAGGAAGGCGCGGGCGTAGATGCCGGGGGAGGCGTGGCCCTGGATGTAGAGCTGGTCGCCGGAGCCGTCGGCTTCCTTGCCCTTGAAGAAGTGGTTGAACCCGGTCTCGTAGAGCCAGGCCGCGGAGGCGAAGGTGGCGATGTGGCCGCCGACGCCGTACTTGGAGCCGCGGGTCACCATGGCCGCCGCGTTCCAGCGGTTCCAGGCGGTGATCCGGGCCTCCATCTCCTCGTCACCGGGCACGGCGGGCTCGGCGGCGGTGGGGATGGTGTTGACGTAGTCGGTCTCGAGGAGCTTCGGCAGGGCGACGCCGGTGCCCTCGGCGCGCTCCAGCGTGCGGCGCATCAGGTACGCGGCACGGTGCGGCCCGGCCGCCTTGGCGACGGCGTCCAGCGAGGCCCGCCACTCGGCGGTCTCCTCGGGGTCGCGGTCCGGGAGCTGGTCCAGCTCGCTCGGCTGGATGGCGTTGGGGTCGGTCATGTCGCCGCCTTCCTCAGTCGAAGGGGGTTCCCTCATCGGTAAGGGTCAGGGGTGCCCTAGGTCTTTGGCAGGACAGGGCTGAGGCTTCGGTGGAAGCCCGTCGGCGACTGTAACTCGCTGATCGATGATCGATCAAAGGGTTCAGGTGGAAAATCTCTTGATAACGAGAAAGTCGGCACCGGGTGCCTTTGCGCAGGGCACCCGGTGCCTTGCTTTCGAAGGGTTTACGCAGGTCGGGCAGCGTCTGAGTGGAGTCGCGCTCGAATGACGCGGGCCTCCGCGGGTCACCCTACGGCCTGCCGCCCGGGTGCCGGTGCGACCAGTTCAGGAACACCCCGCAGGACACCAGGGCCCATCCCGCCAGCACCAGGAACGGCAACGCGTGCTGATGGCCCGCGAAGTACACCGCCGTGTGCTGCGCGTTGACCGAGGCCCCCGGTGGCAGCCAGCGGCCGATCGTCGCCAGCGGCGAGGGCAGCAGCGCCCAGGAGACCGCGCCGCCCGACGACGGATTGCCGAGCAATACCATCAGGCCCCAGGTCGGCAGCATCGCCCAGCGGCCGATCAACGTGTTGAACAGGGTGAACACCATGCCGCTGGCGAACATCGTGAGCGCCAGGATCAGCCAGGACTCCGGGAACGGCAGCTCCAGCGCCCCCAGCAGCCAGTCCGCCGCCGCCACGATCGCCAGCCCGCCGAGCAGCGCGTACGCCGCCGTGAACGCGATCCGCTCCAGCGGATTGAGCGCCCGCGCGTGCACGCTCAGCTGGATCGCCCCGACGAAGCCGATGATCACGGCCGCCAGCGAGATGTAGAAGACGGCCAGCCCGCGCGGATCGCCCTTCTGGAGCGGCTTGAGGTCCCGCAGGACCACCTCGACCCCGGTCTCGCGGCCGACCTCCGGCGCCGCCTCGGCGAGCACCTCCGCGACCGACGCGCCCGAGGCGCTGGAGAGCTGGAGTTCGACGCTCCGGCCGTCGTCCCGGACGTCGAAGATGCCGAAGACGTCCTGCTCCTCCACCGCCGTCCGGGCCGCGGCCGTGGTGGCGTACGGGTGCACCTTCACGGACGCGTTCAACGCCCGCTCCATGCCGTCGAGGAAGGCCGTGCCCCGCTGCTGCTCGTACCGGCCCACCACCGCCATCGGGATGGAGCGCGGGGTCGGGTCGGCCATGGCGTACGTGTAGGACCAGGCGAACAGGCCCGCCGCCGCGGAGACGATCAGCGCCAGCACCGTCGCGGGCAGGAACGGCGACTCCCTGAACCGGTCCCAGCGCCGCTGGGGGGCGGGGGGTGTGCCGTGCGGCATGTCCGACATGCCGGTCACCCTAGGGCAAGCCGGGAGTGCTTCCGGGAAGCGGCTCGCTCAGCGCTCGTGCCGGGGCGCGCAGCCCAGCACATGCGCCTTCACCAGGTCCGCGATCCGCGGGTCCCGGCGGCGGAACGCGGCCACCAGCTCCTCGTGCTCCTCCGCGTACGACTGCTGCACCGTGCCCAGCCAGCGGATCGACAGCGCGGTGAACACCTCGATGCCGAGCCCCTCCCAGGTGTGCAGCAGCACCGAGTTCCCGGCCGCGCGGACCAGCTCCCGGTGGAAGGCGACCGTGTGGCGGACCTGGGCCGTGCCGTCCGAGTTGCGGTCGGCCTCGTAGAGCGCGGTGACATGCGGTTCGAGCGCCGAGCAGTCCTCGGCCAGCCGCACCGCCGCCAGCTCCGCCGCGATCGCCTCCAGACCGGCCCGGACCGGATAGCTCTCCTCCAGGTCGGCGGCGGTCAGGTTCCGCACCCGTACGCCCTTGTTGGGCGCGGACTCGATCAGCCGCAGCGACTCCAGCTCGCGCAGCGCCTCCCGGACGGGTGTCTGGCTGACCTCCAGCTCCGTCGCGATCCGCCGCTCCACGATCCGCTCGCCCGGCTGCCAGCGCCCGCTGATGATCCCCTCGAGGATGTGCTCGCGGATCTGTTCGCGCAGCGAGTGGATGACGGGCGCGGTCATGAGGGCTCCTTCGGGTGGGGCGCACCGGCCCCCGGGGCGTTCGACGTTGAGCAACAATACGGCGGCCCGGCCTTCGGGGAAGGGCGCACGGGGGCGCTTTCGCGCAGGTGAGACGAGACTTACACGGCCGGGTAACGTACGGCGCCCCCGCCCGGAGGTCTCCGGACGGGGGCGCCGCAGGGCTTCGGCGAGGCTGTTACAGCCCCAGCTCGACCTCGAACTCGCCCGCCTCCAGGATCGCCTTGACCGCCGTCAGGTAGCGGGCGGCGTCGGCGCCGTCCACCAGACGGTGGTCGTAGGAGAGGGTCAGGTAGGTCATGTCGCGGACGGCGATGACCGTACCCTCCTCCGTCTCGATGACGGCCGGACGCTTCACCGTGGCACCGAGGCCGAGGATCGCGACCTGCCCCGGCGGCACGATGATCGTGTCGAAGAGCGCGCCGCGCGAACCGGTGTTGGAGATGGTGAAGGTGGCACCAGCCAGCTCGTCCGGGGTGATCTTGTTGCCGCGGACCTTGCCCGCCAGTTCGGCCGTGGCCTTGGCGATACCGGCGATGTTGAGGTCACCGGCGTTCTTGATGACCGGGGTCATCAGGCCCTTCTCGGAGTCCACCGCGATACCGACGTGCTCGGTGTCGAAGTAGGTGATGGTCCCCTCGGCCTCGTTGATCTTGGCGTTGATGGCCGGGTGGGCCTTCAGCGCCTGCGCGGCGGCCTTGACGAAGAACGGCATCGGGGAGAGCTTGACGCCCTCGCGCGCCGCGAACGCGTCCTTGGCCTGGGCGCGCAGCCGCATCAGCCGGGTCACGTCGACCTCGACCACCGTGGAGAGCTGGGCCTGCTCGTGCAGGGCCTTGACCATGTTGTCGCCGATGAGCTTGCGGATCCGCGGCATCTTCACGGTCTGGCCACGCAGCGGGGAGGCCTCCAGGACCGGCGCCTTCCTGGCGGGAGCGGCCGGAGCGGCGGCGGCCGGAGCCGGGGCAGCGGCGGCGGCCTTCGCGGCCTCGGCGGCGGCGAGGACGTCCTGCTTGCGGATGCGGCCGCCGACGCCGGTGCCCTTGACGGTGGACAGGTCGACACCGTTCTCGGCGGCGAGCTTGCGCACCAGCGGGGTGACGTAGGCGCCCTCGTCGGTCGGCTGCGCGGCGGCCGGGGCGGCCGGGGCCGGGGTGACCGGAGCCGGAGCCGGGGTCGGCGCGGGGGCCGGGGCGGCGGGCTGGGCCGGAGCGGCCGGAGCGGCAGCGGCGGGGGCCGGGGCCGCGGGGGCCTCGGGGGCCGGAGCGGCGGGCGCGGGGGCGGGAGCCGCGGGGGCGGCCGGGGCAGCGGCGGCGGGCGCCGGAGCCGGGGCGGCCGGGGCGGGGGCGGCGGCCGGAGCCGCGCCCGGGGCGCCGATGACGGCCAGCTTGGCGCCGACCTCGGCCGTCTCGTCCTCGCCGACCACGATCTCCAGCAGCACACCGGAGGTGGGCGCCGGGATCTCGGTGTCGACCTTGTCCGTCGACACCTCCAGCAGCGGCTCGTCGGCCTCGACGCTGTCACCGACCGACTTCAGCCAGCGGGTGACGGTGCCCTCGGTGACCGACTCGCCCAGCGCGGGCAGCACCACGTCGGTGCCCTCGGCGGAACCGCCACCGGCCGCGGCCTCTGCGGTCGGGGCCGGAGCGGGGGCGGCCTGCTCGGTGGAGGGGGCGGCCGGGGCCTGCGCGGCCGGGGCGGCCGTCGGGGTCGGCGCGGGCTCGGGGGCCGGGGCCGGAGCGGCCTCGGCGGCGGGCGCCGGGGCGGCGGCGGGGGCGCCGCTGCCGTCGTCGATCACGGCCAGCTCGGCGCCGACCTCGACCGTCTCGTCCTCGGCGACCTTGATGGAGGAGAGGACACCGGCGGCGGGCGAGGGGATCTCGGTGTCGACCTTGTCGGTCGAGACCTCGAGCAGCGGCTCGTCGGCCTCGACGCGCTCACCCTCGGCCTTCAGCCAGCGGGTGACAGTGCCCTCGGTGACGCTCTCGCCGAGCGCCGGAAGGGTTACGGAAACCGCCATGGTTTCGGTTGCTCCTAACGAATTGCGGAAGTCTGTGTCGTCGCGTCCGTGGACCGAAGGCTCAGTCGTGGGCGTGGAGGGGCTTGCCCGCGAGGGCCAGGTGGGCCTCGCCGAGCGCCTCGTTCTGCGTCGGGTGGGCGTGGATCAGCTGGGCGACCTCGGAGGGCAGCGCCTCCCAGTTGTAGACCAGCTGGGCCTCGCCGACCTGCTCGCCCATACGGTCGCCGACCATGTGCACGCCGACCACCGCGCCGTCCTTGACCTGGACGAGCTTGATCTCGCCCGCGGTCTTCAGGATCTTGCTCTTGCCGTTGCCCGCCAGGTTGTACTTCAGAGCGACGACCTTGTCCGCGCCGTAGATCTCCTTGGCCTTGGCCTCGGTGATGCCGACGGAGGCGACCTCGGGGTGGCAGTACGTCACCCGCGGCACACCGTCGTAGTCGATCGGGACGACCTTCAGACCGGCGAGCCGCTCCGCGACCAGGATGCCCTCGGCGAAGCCGACGTGCGCGAGCTGGAGCGTCGGGACCAGGTCGCCGACCGCGGAGATGGTGGGGACGTTCGTCCGCATGTACTCGTCGACGAGGACGTAGCCGCGGTCCATGGCGACCCCGGCCTCCTCGTAGCCCAGGCCCTGGGAGACCGGCCCGCGGCCGACCGCCACCAGCAGGATCTCGGCCTCGAACTCCTTGCCGTCGGCCAGGGTGACCTTGACGCCGTCGGCGGTGTACTCGGCCTTCTGGAAGAAGGTGCCCAGGTTGAACTTGATGCCGCGCTTGCGGAAGGCGCGCTCGAGGAGCTTGGAGCTGTTCTCGTCCTCGACCGGGACGAGGTGCTTCAGGCCCTCGATGACGGTGACCTCGGTGCCGAAGGACTTCCACGCCGAGGCGAACTCGACGCCGATGACGCCGCCGCCGAGGACGATCGCGGACTTCGGCACGCGGTCCAGGACGAGGGCGTGGTCCGAGGAGATGATCCGGTTGCCGTCGATCTCCAGGCCCGGGAGCGACTTCGGTACGGAACCGGTCGCCAGGAGCACGTGGCGGCCCTGGATCCGCTGGCCGTTCACATCCACGGAGGTGGGGGAGGACAGCCGGCCCTCACCTTCGATGTAGGTGACCTTCCGGGAGGCGACGAGCCCCTGGAGGCCCTTGTACAGGCCGGAGATCACGTCGTCCTTGTACTTGTGGACCCCGGCGATGTCGATGCCCTCGAACGTGGCCTTGACACCGAACTGGGCGCTCTCGCGCGCCTGGTCGGCGATCTCACCCGCGTGGAGCAGGGCCTTGGTGGGGATGCAACCCTTGTGCAGGCAGGTGCCGCCGACCTTGTCCTTCTCGATCAGGGCGACGTCCAGGCCCAGCTGAGCCCCGCGCAGGGCCGCGGCGTAACCACCGCTGCCACCGCCGAGGATCACTAGGTCGAAAACGGTGCTGGCGTCGTTCGCCACGTCACGTCCTCCATGCATGTGCGCCACGCCGGTCTGCGGTGACCGGTCGGCGGCTGGTGTCCGGCCGCTCTATTGTTCTCGGCCCTTCGGTGGGGCCCTGTCCTGCCGTGCCCCATCTTCGCACCTGTCGCCCCCCGACGAGACGCGGGGCCGGGGTGTGAGACGTCCCACGTCCCGCGACCGACCTCGGGGGAGCGCACCTCGGGGGCGCGGGACCGTGTCGATATGCGGCTGCCGCCGCGTGTGCGCGACCAGCCCCCACGCCCCCGCAGTCGCGCGACGGCCGGAACCGTCGGCTCAGTGGGCGGCGGTCACGCCAGATCCCCCGAGGCCGCCAGCTCGGCAACCCGCACCAGCGTCCGCACCGCGGACCCCGTCCCGCCCTTGGGCGTGTACCCGAACGGCCCGCCCTCGTTGAACGCGGGCCCCGCGATGTCCAGGTGCGCCCAGGTGATCCCCTCGCCCACGAACTCCCGCAGGAACAGCCCGGCGACCAGCCCGCCGCCCATCCGCTCACCCATGTTGGCGATGTCCGCGACCGGCGAGTCCATCCCCTTGCGCAGGTGCTCCGGCAGCGGCATCGGCCAGGACGCCTCCCCGACCTCCGCCGACGCCCCCACGACCGCGGAGCGGAACGTGTCGTCGTTGGCCATGACCCCGAACGTACGGCTGCCCAGCGCCAGCATCATCGCCCCGGTCAGCGTCGCCACGTCCACGATCGCGTCCGGCTTCTCCGCGGACGCCGCCCACAGCGCGTCCGCGAGGACGAGCCGCCCCTCGGCGTCGGTGTTGAGCACCTCCACCGTCTTGCCGCTGTACATCCGCAGCACGTCACCGGGCCGGGTCGCGGAGCCGGACGGCATGTTCTCGGCGAGCGCCAGCCACCCGGTGACGTTGACGTCGAGACCCAGCCGCGCCGCGGCGACCACGGCCGCGAAGACCGCCGCCGCGCCGCTCATGTCGCACTTCATCGTCTCGTTGTGGCCCGCGGGCTTCAGCGAGATGCCGCCGGAGTCGTAGGTGATGCCCTTGCCGACGAAGGCGAGGTGCTTCTTCGCCTTGGAGGAGGTGTACGACAGCTTCACCAGCCGCGGCGCGGAAGCCGAGCCGGCGCCGACGCCGAGGATGCCGCCGTAGCCGCCCTTGGCGAGCGCCTTCTCGTCGAGCACCTGCACCTTGATGCCGTGCTCCTTGGCCGCGGCCTGGGCGACGGCGGCGAAGGCCTCCGGGTTGAGGTCGTTGGGCGGGGTGTTGACCAGGTCGCGGGCGCGGTTCAGCTCCTCGGCGACGGCGGTGGCACGCTCGGCGGCGGCCTTGTGGGCCTTGTCGCGGGGCTTGCCGCCGAGCACGGCGACCTCGGCGAGCGGAGTCTTGCCGTTGCCCTTGCCGTTCTTGCCGTTCTCCTTGTACGCGTCGAAGGAGTACGCCCCGAGCAGCGCGCCCTCGGCGATCGCGCCGACCGCGGCGGCGTCGGCGACCGGCAGGGCGTAGGCGGCCTTCTTGGTCCCGGCCAGGGTGCGGGCGGCGACACCGGCCGCCTTGCGCAGCGCCTCGGCGTCGTACGCGCCGTCCTTGCCCGGCGCGGCGCCCAGGCCCACCGCCACCACGAGCGGCGCCTTGAAGCCGGGCGGCGCGGGCAGCTTCGTCACCTCGCCCTCGGCTCCCGAGGCACCGAGCGTCTCGAGGACGCCCGCGAGCCTGCCGTCGTAGGCCTTGTCCACGGCCTCGGCGCCCGGTGCGACGACCGGGGCCTTGTCGCCCTTGGCGACACCGATCACGATCGCGTCGGCCCGCAGGCCGGGCGCCGCGGCGGTGCTGAGAGTGAGAGCAGTCACGGTGGTGAAATCTCGCTTCCGATGTGAAGTTGCGGTGGCCGAACGGGTCGGGTCGGCCGGGCCCGATCAGCCGACCCTAGACCCTGTCCTCACGACGTAGCCCACGGCGCTGTCCTCACCTGGGCGGGCACGTCGGGGACGAGCCTACGCGCGTAAGAGCGTTCGCTCATTCCTGCGGTCGTTCACCTGTGAGTGACGTCGTGGTCGTTGCCGATCCTCGCACCCGACGACCCGGGTCACACGCGTCGGGTGCGGCGAGCGCGTCGCCCGCCGTACGGCGCGGCTGACCGCCCCGGCATGCTGGGGGCACGTTGCCGCCCACCCTGGAGTCCGCCCGGTGAGACGCCCCACCCTGCTCGTCGCCCTGCTCGCGCTGCTGCTGACGGCGGGCTGCGCCGCCGCCCCCGACCGGGACGACGGGTCACCCGCTCCGGTCTGGCGGCCCGAGCCCGGCACCGCCTGGCAGTGGCAGCTCAGCGGCCGGCTGGACACCTCCGTGGACGTGCCGGTCTACGACATCGACGGCTTCGACCACGACGCGGACACCGTCGCCGCACTGCACCGGGACGGCCGCAAGGTCATCTGCTACCTGTCCACCGGCGCCTGGGAGGACTTCCGCCCCGACGCCGACGACTTCCCCGCGTCGGTGCTGGGCCGGGGCAACGGCTGGGAGGGCGAGCGCTGGCTCGACATCCGCCGTACCGACGTACTGGAGCCGCTGATGGCGGCCCGGATGGACATGTGCCGGGAGAAGGGCTTCGACGCGGTGGAGCCGGACAACATGGACGGCTACCGCAACCGCACCGGCTTCCCGCTGACCGCCGACGACCAGCTCCGCTACAACCGCCTCGTCGCCCGGCTGGCCCACGAGCGGGGCATGGCCGTCGGCCTGAAGAACGACCTCGGCCAGATCCCGGAGCTGGTCGACGACTTCGACTTCGCCGTCAACGAGCAGTGCGCCCAGTACGACGAGTGCGCCGCGCTCCGGCCGTTCATCGCGGCGGACAAGGCGGTCTTCCACGTCGAGTACGAGCTGCCGACCGGCGACTTCTGCCCCGAGGCGCGGCGGCTGCGGCTCAGCTCGCTGCTCAAGAAGTACGAACTGGACGCATGGCGGCGGGCGTGCTGAACCCCAGCGCGGTCACCGTCGTCCCCGCGACCCGGTCGGCGAGGGACCGCCCGCCGGGGGAGAGCACCGGCACCGCGTTGAGCAGGAAGAAGACCACCGCCGCCGCCCACACCAGCACCGACAGCACGAACTGACCCTCGATCAGCAGCACACAGGCCAGGGCGTAGACGAGCACGTCCGCGACGGTGGTCACGGCCGCCCGCAGGGCCGCCCGCCCCCTTGCGGCCGACTCCACCCTGAGCCCGAGCAGCGCCTTGCCGACCGTGCGTCCGAGCAGCGCCAGACAGGCCCACTGGTAGAGGAACGCGATCACGACCAGCGCGCCGAAGGCCTGTTCGACGTAGAGCACCGTCTTGTTCCACAGCGACAGCCCGAGCCCCTGCGACGCCTCGACGACATCGCCGCGCGAGGTCACCAGCTCCCAGCCGCTGCGGGTGGCGAGGTCGGGCACGTCGGCGAAGAGCGTGGAGATCCGGTTGAAGGTCAGCACGGCCAGCAGCGAGGCCGCCGCGACCACCAGCGTGAAGTCGATGGACCAGGCCACGGCACGACGCAGCTTGGGCATGGAGGGTCCCCCCGAGGACGACGGTGTGGGTACGGCGGGGGCGACCCGGTGTCACCCCAGAGACAGGGACATCACGACGAGCGAGACGGTTGCGGCGGTCTCCGCCAGCCCTCCGAAGACGTCCCCCGTCACCCCGCCGAAGCGGCGCGTGCAGTGCCGCAGCAGCGACTCGGCCGCGGCGAGCGCGGCGACGAGCGCGCACCCGGTACGGAGGATCTCGCCCGCGCCGAACGAGAGCCCTCCGACGGCCGCCGCGACGGCCACCACGGCGACGGCGGCGCCCGCCGCCCGCCCCACCGGCACGACCCCGGCGACCGCCGCGCCCAGGCCCTCCGGCCGGGCCGCCGGTACCCCCGCCCGCGCGGCCAGCGTCAGCGCCAGCCGGGCCGCGACCGCGGACACGGCCGTGGCGAACGCGCCACGCGACCAGGACTCGCCGTACACCTGGGCCAGCGCGGCGGTCTGACCCAGCACCACGAACACCAGGGTGAGCACCCCGAACGGCCCGATGTCCGACTGCTTCATGATCCGCAGGGCGTCCTCGGCGGGCTTGCCGCTGCCCAGCCCGTCCGCGGTGTCGGCCAGCCCGTCCAGGTGCAGCCCCCGCGTGAGCACGGCGGGTACGGCCACGGCCGCGACCGTGGCGAGCAGGGGGGCCGCGCCCAGCGTGAGCAGCAGCAGCGCGGTCAGCGCGGCGGCGCCCCCGACCGCCAGTCCGACGACGGGCGCCGCGAGCATGCCGCCGCGGGCGGCCTCCCGGTCCCAGCGGGTCACCCGTACGGGCAGGACGGAAAGGGTCCCGAAGGCGAACCGGAGACCGTGCAGGGCGGGAGTCGTGAACACGCCGGAAGGCTACGTGAGCGGCCGGTCACGCCCACCACCCGGGCAAACTGGTGCATATGGGCTCATGGCTGAACCGCAACATCGTCGAACCCGGGAAACTCCCCCTGCTTCTCGCGCTGACGGCCTTCGTCCTCACCTTCCTCGTCACCCGCCTGATCACCCGTCTGATCCGGGCCGGGAAGGGCCCCTTCGGCAACGTCAGCACCGAGAGCGGCCTGCACATCCACCATGTCGTCCCCGGTGTCGTCCTCACGGTCGTCGGCGGCTTCGGCGCGGTGGCCGCGGGGCGGGAGGGCGTCGCCGGGGCGCTGGCCGCGGTGGTCTTCGGCATCGGGGCGGGGCTGGTGCTGGACGAGTTCGCGCTGATCCTGCACCTCGACGACGTCTACTGGTCCGAGGCGGGCCGCCAGAGCGTGGAGGCGGTGGTGCTCACCGTGGCCCTGGTCGGCCTGGTCCTCGCCGGTTTCTCGCCCTTCGGCGTCAACGGCGTCACGGAGGACGAACTCGACAACCGGGGCTCGGTGATCAGCACGGTCGCGATCAACTTCCTCTTCTCCCTCATCGCCCTCGGCAAGGGGAAGTTCCGCATCGCGGTCTTCGGCGTGATCATCCCCGTCGTCGCCATGGTCGGCGCGGTCCGTCTGGCCCGCCCCGGCTCCCCCTGGGCCAACCGCTTCTACGCCCGCCGCCCCCGCGCCCGCACCCGCGCGGCCCGCCGCGCCGCCCAGCACGACCGCCGCTGGTCGGGCCCCCAACGCACCTTCCAGAACTGGATCGGCGGCACCCCGGACGAGGAACTCGAGCCGAAGCGGCAACTGCCGCCGGGCGGCGACGGCGACCACTGAAGCCCGGCGCGGAGCCGGACGCCCTCCGGCGGGGGCCGACCGCCGGGCTCGTCGCCGCCTGGCCGGGGAGGGCTGGGGTGCCGGGGCGGCAGCGCTCGGCCGCCGCCCACCTGTCGGTGCCTGGGCTGCCCCATCCGTGGGCGTCCGGGCTGCCCACCTGTCGGTGCCTGGGCTGCCCACCGTTCGGCACCCGGGTGCCCGGGGCCGAGGGCCCGGTCGCCGACCGCCCGGCAATGACGGCCTGCCCCGCCCGTCGCCCTCCTACGGAGCCCCGTGCCGCGGTGCCTCCGGCGGCGAAGACGTCGCGGCGACCGTCCGCCGCCCCGACCCGGCTCCCGCCCGGCGGAAGCCGCCCGCGCCTACTGCGCCGTACGGTCCGCCCGGGTGTCGTCGGCGTCGGCCTCCCGGCCTGCGTCCGCTTCCGGGCCCTCGCCCGTCCGGGCGGCCTCGTCTGCCCCGGCCGTGGCGTCGGCCCCGGCGTCAGCGTCGGCCACCCCGGCGTCAGCCACTGCCCCCGTGTCACCCTCCGCCCCGGCGTCAGTCACCGCCGCGTCCTTCTCCGAGTGCTCGGGCAGTTCCGCCGCGAGTGCCGCCGCTGCCTGTACCAGGGGCAGGGCCAGGAGGCCGCCCGTGGCCTCGCCGAGGGTCACGCCGTGGTTCAGGAGGGGTTCGAGGGCCATCCGGTCCAGCGCCTTGGCCTGGCCCGGCTCCCCGCTGCTGTGGGCGGCCAGCCACCAGTCCGGCGCCCGGAACGCGACGCGCTGCCCGACCAGCGCGCACGCCGCGGCGACGACCCCGTCCAGGACCACCGGCATCTTCCGCACCGCGCTCTGGAGCAGGAAGCCCGTCATCGCGGCGAAGTCGGCCCCGCCCACCGCCGCCAGCAGCGCCAGCTGGTCGCCGAGCACGGGCCGGGCCCGCCGCAGCGCGTCCCGGATCGCGGCGCACTTGCGCATCCACGCCAGGTCGTCGATGGGCACGCCACCGCGCCCGGTGACCACGGACGCGTCCGTCCCGCACAGCGCGGCCACCAGCACGCCCGCCACCGTGGTGCCGCCGACGCTCACATCGCCGAGCACCACCAGGTCGGTCCCCGAGTCGGCCTCCTCGTCGGCCACCGCGATCCCGGCCCGGAACGCTGCCTCGGCCTCCTCGAGGGTCAGCGCGTCCTCGATGTCGACACGGCCGCTGCCGCGCCGCACCCGATGCCGTACGACGTCCTCGGGCAGCGTCCCCGGGTCGCAGTCCAGCGCCATGTCGACGACCCGCACCGGCACCCCGAGCCGCCGCGCGAGCACCGACACCGGCCGCCCGCCCTCCAGGACGTCCCGCACCAGGCCGGCCGCGCTGCCCGCGGGCCGCGCCGACACCCCCAGCCCGGCGATGCCGTGGTCGGCGGCGAAGAGCACCACCCGCGGCCGTTCGATCGCCCGCACCGGCACCGCGCCCTGCGCCGCGGCCAGCCACTCACCCAGCTCGTCGAGGCGCCCGAGCGCACCGGGGGGCACGATCTGACGCTCCCGGCGCGCCTCGGCGTCGCGGCGCACCGCACTGTCGGGGCGCTCGATCAGATCGGTGAAGTCGTCGAGATTCAGCGAACTCATTCGCCGAACAGTACCGGCCCCGCTCGAACAGGTCAGCGCCCCATGGCGAGCATCGCGCCACCACCGCACGACGACGTCGTTGCACCCAAGATCCCGATCCCATAAGTTCCGGTTTGACAATAATCGCGCCGTATGTTCTCGCGCCGCCGGGAGCCGCCATGCCCGCACCCCTCACCCGACTCGCGGCCGACCGCCGCCGTACCGCGTACCTCGCCCGGCTCGCCCTGGACACCGACCGCTTCTTCGAGGAGCGCCGCGCCGTCTGCCCCTGGTGCGGTTCGGCCCGTCTGCACACCCGCCCCCCGGCCCGCGGCGGCCTCACCACCGACGAGTGCCTCGACTGCGCCCATGTCTTCCAGAACCCCCGCCTCGCCCCGGAGGGCATGGCGTTCTACGACGGTGACCCGGCCGCCCGCGCCCCCCGGCCCGTGGCCACGCGCCGCCGCCACCGTGCCGCGGCCCGCGCCGTGCCGCGCCACCTGGAACCGGAGAGCTGGCTGGACGTGGGCACGGGCGACGCCGAATTCCCGCGAGCGGCGAGGGAGTTCTTCCCCTACACGGCCTTCGACGGCACCGACCCCACTCCCCGGGTGCTGCGGGCCCGCGCCGCCGAGCACGTCGAGGAGGCCTACGTCGGCGCGTTGGCGACCCCGGCCCTCACCGCCCACCTGCGCTCGCGCTACGACGTGGTGAGCGTCCTCCACCACCTGGAACGCACCCCGGACCCGGGCGCCGAACTCCGCGCCGCCCTCGCCGTCCTGCGCCCCGGCGGCCACCTCCTGCTGGAGCTGACCGACCCGGCCGGCCCCCGCCATCTGTTCGGCCCCCGGCCCCCGCACACCCTGCACCTCTTCCCGCGCGGGAACATCGAGGCGGAACTCCGCTCCCAGGGCTGCGAGATCCTCGCCCCGCCCCGCCGCGCCCCCTGGACGACCAGCTACCGCGTCCTGGCCCGCAAGCCCACCACGACCGCACACGCCATCCCGGCCAGGCCCGCCGCCCCGCCTACCCCCGCAGTACCACCGCCTGCCCCGCCACCACCAGCACCACCTGCTCACACTCCGCCCCGAACCCCGCGTTGAGCCGCCCCAGTTCGTCCCGGTAGCGCCGCCCGGACACCGTCGCGGGCACGATCCCCGACCCCACCTCGTTCGACACCGCGACCACCACGCGCCGTGCCGTGCGCACCGCCTCCGTCAGCTCCCGCACCCGCTCCCGCAGCGCCCGCTGTCCGCCGTCCGTCCACTCGGCGTCGTCCCACGCCCCGACGGAGTCCATCGCGTCGGTGAGCCACAGCGACAGACAGTCGATCAGCAGCGGCGGCCCGTCGTCCTTCAGCAGCGGCACCAGATCGCACGTCTCCACGGTCCGCCACGACCCCGGCCGCCGTTCCCGGTGCGCCGCCACCCGCTCCGCCCACTCGGTGTCCCCGCCCCGGGTGCCTCCGGTGGCGACATAGACGACGTCGGGGAACGCGGCCAGCCGCCGCTCGGCCTCCACGGACTTCCCCGACCGGGCGCCGCCCAGCACCAGCGTGCGCCGCGGCACGTCCGGTACGTCCTCGTAGACACCCACCGTCAGCCTCGTACCGTCGGGAACGGCCCGCGCCCCCGCGGCGGCGAGCCGACGTCGCAGCTCCGCGCCCGGCGGCACGTCGTGGCCGAGATGGACGGCGACCACATCGGTGGTCGGCCCCACCGCGCCGACCGACCGCAGCCGCGCCAGCGCGTCCGGCCGCCCGACCACATCGGCGAGGACCATGTCGTACGCCTCGCCCGCCCCGGACGCCTCCTCCAGGCCCGCCGGCGCGCCCCCCGGCGGCAGGTACAGCAGCCGCTGCCCGTCCGGCCCGGTCACCGCGTACCCGGTCCCCGGCGCGTCCATCGCCACCGCCCGCACCCGGTGCCCCGTCAGCAGCGCCAGCTCCCGCCCGTCCGGCACCCGGCCCGGCTGCGGCACCCCGGCCGGTACCTCGACGGGCGGCCCGTCGTGCGGATGCGACAACAGCACCTGCCGTACGCCGCCCAGCGACCGCCCGGCCCGCGCCGCCGCGAACGCCGCGCCCGGCGTCAGGTCGAGCAGCAGCGAGCCGTCGAGGAGCGCGGCGGTGGCCGCGCGCGCGTCGGGCCCGAGCGCGGTGGCGCAGGCCGCGCAGGGACAGTCGGGACGGGGCAGGCCCTCCGGGGCACCGGTGCCGAGCAGTGTCAGTTCCACGCCCTGATTTTCCCGTGCCGGTGGTGCTCTTGCGCGTCCGGCTAGGCTCTCGGCAGGAGCCGGACGAAGATCGGCTCCTGGTTCCTTGCCGGTGCTGACATCTGGGAGGCGTACATGGCGGCGTGGACGTGGCGGTTCGAGAAGGCCGACGGGACGGAGGTCCAGCCCGCGGTGGAGCCGGAGGAGTTCACCACGCAGGGGGACGCGGAGTCCTGGATCGGCGAGAACTGGAAGGACCTCCTCGCCGGTGGCGCGGACCAGGTGCGGCTGTTCGAGGACCGCACCGAGATCTACGGCCCCATGAGCCTGCACGCCGCCGACGAGTCCTGATCGCGGCTACTGCTCGCCCAGCGTCACCTCCACCGTCCGCTCGTCACCGTCCCGGGTGAACGTCAGCTTCGTCCGGTCCCCGGGCCGCCGCGCCGCCAGCGCCTCGGCCAGCGAGGTGATGGTGGTGATGTCGTCGTCGCCGAGCCGGGTGATGACGTCCCCGGGCCGGACGCCCGCGTCGGCGGCCGCCCCGCCGTCCTCGACCTCGACGACGGCGACCCCGGCGGGCCGGAACCGGTCGTCGACGATCGTCCGGCCGGTGATGTCGAGCGCGGCCCGGCCGGAGTCGGTGACCCGCCCGTCCTCGATGATCTGGTCGGCGACCGTCCGCACCATCGACGCCGGGATGGCGAACCCGATGCCGGGCGCCTGGCTGTCCGCGCCGCCGCTGCCGGTGGCGGCCAGCGTCGGGATGCCGATCACCTTGCTGTCGAGGTCCACCAGCGCGCCCCCGCTGTTGCCGGGGTTGATCGCGGCCGACGTCTGGATCATGTTGGCGATGGTGGCGCCCGTACCGCCGTCCGTACCGCCCTCGCTGACGGTCCGTCCGGTCGCCGAGACGATGCCCTGGGTCACGCTCGACGACAGCCCGAGCGGCGAGCCCATGGCGAGCACGATCCGCCCCACCTCGACCTTGGCGGAGTCCCCGAACGAGGCAGCCTTCAGCCCGTCCGGCACCCGGTCCAGCTTGATCACCGCGAGGTCCTGCTGGGGGTAGGAGAAGACCAGCTTCGCGCCCTGCGGCTGCTCGCTGCCCGCGGTCGTCACCCGGAACGTCCGCTCCCGGCCGACGACGTGCGCGTTGGTGACGATGTGCCCCTCGTCGTCGTACACGACCCCCGAGCCGAGGTCGTTCCCGGCCTGGATCTGCACCACCGACGGCAGGACGTCCCGGATCGCCTTCTGGTAGTCGTCCTGGAGATCGCTGGCCGCCCGGGGCGCGGCGGCCTGCGCGGTGGTCCCCTCCCGCCGCTCCGCCGACCGCTCCCCGCCCCCGGCGGCGGACGCCGAGCATCCGGTGGCCAGGACCAGGGAGCACACGAGGGCGGCACGGCGGAAACGGGAGACGTCCATGTCCCGAGTCTCGGTTCACGGCGGTCTCCCGGCCCGTCCGGCTCGCCCGAACGAGCGGCGCCGCGGCACGGGGCCGCCGTACCGGCTCAGCCCCGTACGCCGCACAGGTGCAGCAGTGCCGCCACCCGCCGGTAGGGATCCGTCCGCCCGGCCCGCTCCTCGGCCGCGAGCAACTGCTCCAGCTCCTCGGGCCCGGGCGCCTTCGCGCCGTCCGCCACGGTGTCCGTGAAGACCCGCACGCCGTACCAGGCGTACAGCGGCGCCCCGATCCCCGCGAGGGTCGCGGTCAGGGACGCCAGCCGGTCCGCCCGCGCGGCCCGGTCCGGACGGGCCGGGCCCCCCGCGTCGGAGCCGGCCCGGGAGTGCGGGAGGTACGCGGTGGAACCGAAGGCGGCCAGCGCGCCCGCCCAGTCCCCGGCGAGCCCCGGCCGCATCGCCAGCGCGTCGCCGTTGCACACCAGCAGCGACAGCAGCCCGCCCGGCGCGAGCACCCGCGCCAGCCCCGCCAGCAGCGGGTCGGGCTCCTGGACGTACATCAGCACACCGTGGCAGAGCACCACGTCGAAGCTGCCCGGGAGGAAGTGGACACCGGTGTCCCGGCCGTCGCCCTCGATGATCCGCACCCGCTCCCGGATGCCCTCCGGCTCCCCGCGCAGCGCCGACCGCGCGGCCGAGACCGTCCGCGTGTCCTGTTCGAGACCGGTCACCTGGTGCCCGGCCCGGGCCAGCCGCAGCGCCTGCGCGCCCCGGCCCATCCCCACGTCGAGCACCCGCAGCCGCTGCCCGACCGGGAACCGCCCGGCTATCTGCTCCTCCAGCTGCCGGGCCACCAGCTCCTGCCGTACGACGTCACACAGACCGTCCGGCTCGCTCAGCCGGGCGCCCGCCGCGCCCTGGGAGAACGGCGTCGTGCTCAGGGCCGCTCCCCGCGCTTGACCTGCGGCTTCGGCAGCCGGAGACGGCGCATCTGGAGGGACCGCATCAGCGCGTAGGCGACCGCGCCGCGCTTGCTCTCGTCGGGGAAGCGCTCGTTCAGCCGCTTCTTCAGACGGAAGCCGCTCCACGCCGAGTCGACCACGATCAGCACGATCACGAACAGCCACAGCAGCAGCGCGGCGTTCTGGAGCGCCGGGACCCGGACCATGCTCAGGATCAGGATGACCACGGCCATCGGCAGGAAGAACTCGGCGATGTTGAACCGCGAGTCGATGAAGTCACGGGCGAACCGGCGCACCGGCCCCTTGTCCCGCGCCGGGAGATAGCGCTCGTCACCGCTGGCCAGCGCCTGGCGCTGCCGGTCCAGCGCGGCACGCCGCTCCTGGCGCGAGCGCTTGGCGGCGTCCTTGCGCGTCATCGGCGTATTGGCGACGCTGCGGCGCTGGGCCTGGGCCACGCTGCGCTTGGGGGTCGGGCGGCCCTTGGGGGCCTGCGGGTCACGGGTCTCACTGGAGTCGGTCACCAGCGCCTTGTCGGCGGCCGGGGCCTTCTCTTCCTTGGCACGGCTACGGAACACAAAACCCAAGGGTACGGGGTACGGGGGCATGGACCCCAGCCCCGCGGGGAACGATCCGGCAACACCAGTCGTCTGTAGGGGGACAGAGGGGACGCAGCGGACGGTTCGCCCGGGAGGCCTCCCGGGACACCGGGTCTCCACCCGGGTGTCACCTACTCCTCACGCCGGAGCGGTGCCGTCGGCAGTCGTCCTTGGGGATGAGCGCATCCGTCCCCGAACAGTGCGTCAATGGATGCAGGGCCCGTACTGTGGGTTCTGTCGCAGAGCTGGAGCTGGAGTCCGTCAGAAGGGGGCGCGCGAAGCCCATGAGCGGTGTCATGAAGCGTATGGGGATGATCTTCCGCGCGAAGGCGAACAAGGCCCTTGACCGGGCCGAGGACCCGCGCGAAACCCTCGATTACTCGTACCAGAAGCAGCTTGAGCTGCTCCAGAAGGTGCGCCGCGGCGTAGCCGACGTGGCCACCTCCCGCAAGCGCCTGGAGCTCCAGCTGAACCAGTTGCAGCAGCAGTCCTCCAAGCTGGAGGACCAGGGCCGCAAGGCGCTCGCCCTGGGCCGGGAGGACCTGGCCCGGGAGGCGCTGTCCCGGCGGGCCGCGCTCCAGCAGCAGGTGACCGACCTCGAGACGCAGCACGCCACGCTCCAGGGCGAGGAGGAGAAGCTCACCCTGGCAGCCCAGCGGCTCCAGGCCAAGGTCGACGCCTTCCGTACGAAGAAGGAGACCATCAAGGCCACCTACACCGCGGCGCAGGCGCAGACCCGGATCGGGGAGGCCTTCTCCGGCATCTCCGAGGAGATGGGCGACGTCGGGCTGGCGATCCAGCGCGCCGAGGACAAGACGGCCCAGCTCCAGGCCCGGGCCGGCGCGATCGACGAACTGCTCGCCTCCGGCGCCCTCGACGACCAGTCGGGTATGGCCAAGGACGACATCCAGGCCGAGCTGGACCGGCTCTCCGGTGGTACGGATGTAGAGCTGGAGCTCCAGCGCATGAAGGCGGAGCTGGCCGGAGGCACCACCGGTGGCCAGCAGGCCATCGAGGGCGGCACGGGCCAGTCGCAGTCCCAGGCCCAGTCGCAGCCCCAGCAGCAGCCGCAGGACAGCCCGCGCTTCGACAAGCAGTAGGCCCACGCCGAGGAGGGCGTCGTGATCGTACGGATCATGGGGGAGGGGCAGGTGAAGCTGGCCGACAGCCACTTCACCGAGCTGAACAAGCTCGACGACGAGCTGCTCGCCGAGATGGAGAGCGGCGACGAGGAGGGCTTCCGCCGCACCCTGGGCGCCCTCCTGGACGCGGTGCGCCGCATGGGCACCCCCCTCCCCGACGACGCCCTGGAACCCTCGGAGCTGATCCTCCCGTCACCCGACGCGACCCTGGAGGACGTCCGGGAGATGCTCAGCGACGACGGGCTGATCCCGGGCGTGTGAGGCACCCGTCACGCCCGGTGCCAAGCCCTGTGCGGACGCCGTACCGTAAGCAGGCGTGAGCACCCCCACCGTAGAGCGCGCCCGGCACTGGCTGACGTCCCACCCGCTGGCGCTCGACGCCGCGCTGGCGGCGGGCGTGCTGGTCTGCATGGTCGCCGGGTCGTTCGTGGACCCGCGCGGTGAGGACGGCGTCACCTGGGGGCTGCGCACCCCGGACCCGTTCAGCCTGGTGCTCATGGCGTTTGGCGCCGCCGCGCTGGTGCTCAGGCGCCGCGTCCCCAAGACCGTCCTCGCCCTCACCGGCACCGTCTCCCTCGTCGAGTCCGTCACCGGCGACCCGCGCGCCCCCGTCGCGATGTCCGCCGTCATCGCCCTCTACACCGTCGCCGCCAGCACCGACCGCCCCACCACCTGGCGCATCGGCCTGCTCACCATGACCGTGCTGACCGGCGCGGCGATGCTCGCCGGGCCGCTGCCCTGGTACGCGCAGGAGAACCTGGCGATCTTCGCCTGGACCGGCATGGCGGCGGCGGGCGGGGACGCCGTGCGCAGCCGCCGGGACTTCGTGCAGGCCATCCGGGAGCGCGCCGAGAAGGCCGAGCGCACCCGGGAGGAGGAGGCCCGCCGCCGGGTCGCCGAGGAGCGGCTGCGCATCGCCCGCGACCTGCACGACGTGGTCGCCCACCACATCGCCCTGGTCAATGTGCAGGCCGGGGTCGCCGCCCATGTCATGGACAGACGGCCCGACCAGGCCAAGGAGGCCCTGGCACACGTACGGGAGGCCAGCCGCTCGGCGCTGAACGAGCTGCGGGCCACCGTCGGGCTGCTGCGGCAGTCCGGCGACCCGGAGGCGCCGACCGAGCCCGCGCCCGGCCTCGCCCGTCTCGACGAACTCGCCGGCACCTTCCGCAGCGCCGGGCTCCGGGTGGAGGTGGCCCGCGCCGACCACGGCACCGAGTTGCCCGCCGCCGTCGACCTCGCCGCCTACCGGGTCATCCAGGAAGCCCTCACCAATGTGCGGAAGCACGCCGGTCCCGACGCCAAGGCCGAGGTGAGCGTCGTCAGGGTGGGGCCGAACGTGGAGATCACCGTCCTCGACGACGGCACCGGCGAGGGCGAGCTGCCGACCGCCGGGGGCGGTCACGGCCTGCTCGGCATGCGGGAGCGGGTCGGCGCGCTGCGCGGCACCCTCACCACCGGCCCCCGCTACGGGGGCGGCTTCCGCGTCCATGCGATCCTGCCCGTCAAGGCGGGCCCCCGGGCCACCGCACCCACCGCCACCGAGAAGGACCCCGTATGACGATCCGTGTCCTGCTCGCCGACGACCAGGCCCTGCTGCGCAGCGCGTTCCGGGTGCTGGTCGACTCCGAACCCGACATGGAGGTGGTCGGCGAGGCGTCGGACGGCGCGGAGGCGGTGCGGCTGGCGAAGGAGCGGCGCGCCGACGTCGTCCTGATGGACATCCGGATGCCCGGCACCGACGGTCTCGCCGCCACCCGCCTGATCAGCGCCGACCCCGCCCTGGCCGAGGTCAGGGTGGTCATACTGACCACCTTCGAGGTCGACGACTACGTGGTGCAGTCGCTGCGCGCGGGCGCCTCCGGGTTCCTCGGCAAGGGGTCCGAGCCGGAGGAGCTGCTGAGCGCGATCCGGGTCGCGGCGGGCGGTGAGGCGCTGCTGTCCCCGGCGGCCACCAAGGGGCTGATCGCCCGGTTCCTGGCGCAGGGCGACGGCGCCGACGACGGCCGGGACCCGGCCCGCGCCGAGCGGCTGGACGCGCTGACCGTGCGGGAGCGGGAGGTGCTGGTGCAGGTCGCGGGCGGCCACTCCAACGACGAGATCGCCGAGCGCCTGGAGGTCAGCCCGCTCACGGTGAAGACGCACGTCAACCGCGCCATGGCCAAGCTGGGCGCCCGCGACCGGGCCCAGCTGGTGGTGATCGCCTACGAGTCGGGGCTGGTACGTCCGAGGGTGGACTGACCTCCGGCGGCCGTACCGCGCCCGGAGTAGGCGGCGCACAAGAAATGGACCCAGAGGCTACGAAGCGGCTCTCGCCGATGGCCCAGGGTGTAGGAACGGACGCTCCCATGCGCCCCTCCCTCCGCTCAGGCCACAGAAGAGAGACGCGTAACCCACTGTCCTGGCTGTCCAGGTTCAGCCTGGCCCAACGGGCCCTCATAGGGCTGATGTCGATCATCGCGCTCGCGTTCGGCGCGATCGCGATACCGCAGCTGAAGCAGCAGCTGCTGCCCACCGTCGAACTGCCCATGGTCTCGGTGATCGCGCCGTACCAGGGAGCGTCGCCCGATGTGGTCGAGAAGCAGGTCGTCGAACCCATCGAGAACCATCCAACGCGATCGTGCTGATCGACCTGATCAACCAGTACCGCGCCCGGGGCCACGGTGTCATCGAGGCGGTCATCGACGGTGGCCGCCACCGGCTGCGCCCGATCCTGATGACGGCCCTGGCGACGATCTTCGCCCTGCTGCCGATGGCGATGGGCGTCACCGGCGAGGGCGGCTTCATCGCCCAGCCGCCGGTGGCGGCGGAGCCGGAGCCCGCGCAGGTCTAGGGGCTGTCCGGCGGATCAGGTCGCAGGAAACCTGCGGCCACTCGTCAGCACAGGTGAGTGGGGTCTGGTGCGTCCAGCTGCAAGGCGGAGGAGGGCGTCGACGCGATGGGGGCGCCCCCGCGCGAGCGCAGTCGAGCGTGGGGGAGTCGGCAACCGACGACAACGCCGCTGGGGGTCCCCCCTGCTCGAAGAGCTTGGGGGAGGGCGTGCCAGACCCCACGTCTGCGACATGATCCGCCGGGCAGGCCCTAGCCGTGGGCAAGCGAGAAGGGGCCGCACCTGCCAGGGTGCGGCCCCTTCTTCCTCGTACGGCTACGGCAGCGCCAGCATCCGCTCCAGCGCCAGCTTGGCGAACGCCTCGGTCTCCCGGTCGACCTCGATGCGGTTGACCAGCTTGCCGTCGGCGAGCGATTCGAGGGCCCAGACCAGGTGGGGCAGGTCGATGCGGTTCATGGTGGAGCAGAAGCAGACCGTCTTGTCGAGGAAGACGATCTCCTTGCCCTCGGGAGCGAAACGGTTCGCCAGGCGGCGGACCAGGTTCAGCTCGGTGCCGATGGCCCACTTGGAGCCCGCCGGGGCGGCCTCCAGCGTCTTGATGATGTACTCGGTGGACCCGACGTAGTCCGCGGCGGCGACGACTTCGTGCTTGCACTCGGGGTGCACCAGGACGTTGACGCCGGGGATGCGCTCGCGCACGTCGTTGACGGAGTCGAGGTTGAAGCGGCCGTGCACCGAGCAGTGGCCGCGCCACAGGATCATCCTGGCCGCGCGCAGCTCGTCGGCGGTCAGACCGCCGTTCGGCTTGTGCGGGTTGTAGACGACGCAGTCCTCAAGGGACATGCCCATGTCGCGGACGGCGGTGTTGCGGCCGAGGTGCTGGTCCGGCAGGAAGAGGACCTTTTCGCCTTGCTCGAAGGCCCAGTCCAGGGCGCGCTTGGCGTTGGACGAGGTGCAGATGGTGCCGCCGTGCTTGCCGGTGAAGGCCTTGATGTCGGCGGAGGAGTTCATGTACGACACGGGGACGGTGACGTCGGCTATCCCGGCCTCGGTCAGCACGTCCCAGCACTCGGCGACCTGCTCGGCCGTCGCCATGTCGGCCATCGAGCAGCCCGCGGCGAGGTCGGGCAGCACGACCTTCTGGTCGTCGCCGGTGAGGATGTCGGCGGACTCGGCCATGAAGTGCACACCGCAGAAGACGATGTACTCCGCCTCCGGGCGCGCGGCCGCGTCCCGGGCCAGCTTGAAGGAGTCACCCGTGACATCGGCGAACTGGATGACCTCGTCGCGCTGGTAGTGGTGGCCGAGCACGAACACCTTGTCGCCGAGCTTCTCCTTCGCCGCGCGGGCGCGCTCGACCAGGTCGGGGTCGGACGGCGAGGGCAGGTCACCGGGACACTCGACACCGCGCTCGCTCCTCGGGTCGGCCTCACGGCCGAGAAGCAGCAGGGCGAGGGGCGTCGGCTGTACGTCGAGCTCCTGGGTCTGGGCGGTGGTCACGACACGCACCCTTTCTGTTCTGCGGCTCGCCGGGACCGGAGATCCGGACCCGGCGGGACAAGCGGGACACCGTTTCGACTTCTCGTCGAATTGACGCTATCTATCATAACCGGTTCACGTCAGTTTGACGATGGGCCATAGCGTCCATGTGACGTGAATCCCGACGGAGGGCCGTTCATTCCCGAAAGGGCCGTTTTCCGCTCCACCACGCGTGTGCGAGCATGAAGAAAGACGCCCCGGAATGAATCCGCGGCCCCGCCGGTTGCAACCGTCGGCAAGCAGTCTCCGTACAACCCGGGAGAGATGTAGATGTCCGTATCGGACGAGACCAGCACCGTCACCGACGGCATCATCCTGACCGACGCCGCCGCGTCCAAGGTCAAGGCCCTGCTCGACCAGGAAGGCCGTGACGACCTCGCCCTGCGCGTCGCCGTCCAGCCCGGCGGCTGCTCCGGCCTGCGCTACCAGCTCTTCTTCGACGAGCGCTCCCTCGACGGCGACGTGGAGAAGGACTTCGGCGGCGTCAAGGTCGTCACGGACCGGATGAGCGCCCCGTACCTGGGCGGCGCCACCGTCGACTTCGTGGACACGATCGAGAAGCAGGGCTTCACGATCGACAACCCGAACGCGACGGGCTCCTGCGCCTGCGGCGACTCCTTCAGCTGAGTCGTCACCACACACGCGGCCGGCGGCGGCTCCTCAGGACGAGGAGCCGCCGCCGGCCGCGTATGCGCTCACCTCACCGGGGCAGCCGCGCCCCCGGCTTCTCCAGCGGGACCGGCTCACCGTCCGTGCCGACCACCTTCCGGTCGCCCAACGGCTCGTCCAGCTGCACCGTCTTGTGGTGGACCTTGGCGATCAGGATGCAGACCTTGTCCTTCCAGGGCTTCTCGGTCACCTTCACGGTCACCCGCCGCGCGCTCTCCGTCGCGGTCACCGTGTAGTCCGCGCACACCCCGGCGGTGAAGGCGACGGTCAGCTCCGTCCCCTCCGCCGTATAGGCGTCGACATCCAGGTCACGAGTGCTCGGCGCCGCGGTCGGCTCGTCGTCCGGCCCGGTCGGACGCGGACTGGGCTGCGCGGGCGGCTCCTCCGACGGCGCCCCGGGAGCCGTGAGGAACTCGGGTTCGATGGCCGGATACGTCACCGTGAAGGCGTCCCGCGCCCCCGGCGCCCGCACCTCGAACAGCCATGACGGCACCAGCGTCTGCCGCGCCTGAACGAAGTGCGAGGCCAGCCCGAACACGGCCGACTCCACCTCGACGGGCTCGGCCGCGGAGACCTCCGGCACGACGCTCGCACCCTCGCACGGCCCCCGGTCCTCCAGCGGTACGGGACTGGCGCAGCCGCCGATGCCCGCGCGCCCGGAGCCGACGGCGCCGGGAGCGGCGTCGTTCATCAGCTCCAGCGACTCCTCGGCCGTGATCACCGGGTACGTGTCCCCCTTCACCGGCGCCTTCAGCTGCCCGCTCCCGCCGACGACCTCGCCCCGCGCGTCGACGGTCACCCCGGTCGGCCAGCCGTACGTCGGCAGCCCGCCGATCACCGGGTCGGCGTTGACCATCCGCTGGGCGCCCATGACCCGGCCCGCGTCGATCTTCGCGTCGTCCTGCCCGACCGCCTTCAGCACCGGCGCCGCGGCCTTCCGCGCGGTCGCCTCGTCCACCGGGTCGACCGTCGCGCCGGGCCCCTTTCCCGCACCGGGCCCCTTCGTACAGCTCTCGCGGCCCTGGCAGTTGTCGGAGCCGGGAGCGTGGCGGTGGAAGGTCCAGGTGCCGGACGCCCGCCGGTTCACCTGGAGGCTGGGCCCCGAACCGTCCTGCCCGCCGACCCGCCAGGCCTGCCCCTCGAGCACCGGCCCGCCCTCCAGCCCGAGCGCCGCGGCCAGCCGGGCCACCTCCGCCTCGGTGACCTCACCCCGCGCCCGGTACACGGCCGCCGAGTCCGGACCGTCGGGGAGCGTGCCGGAGGCCCGGTAGGTGACACCGTTCGGGTCGGGCTCGCCCGGCGCGATGCCGTGCGTCCCGCCGCCGTCCGCGTAGCCGTCCAGCGCCAGCGGCGGCGGGGTCCCGCCCGCACCCGGCGCCGCGCCGGAACCCCCGGAGGCCGACGTCGCGAGATACGCCCCACCGCCCCCGGCGACCAGCACCGCCGCGGCCACGGCGAACACCAGCGCGCGCGACCGGCGCCGGGCACCCCGTCCGGCCTCGGCGTCCTCGTCCACGGCGGCACCCTCGCCCACGGCGGTGTCGCCGGTCGGCTCCCGCTGGGCGTCGTCGTCGGGTCGGTCGGTGTTCACCGCATCGCTCCTTCGGCTGCGCAGCCGGTCCGCTGTCCAGCTGCCGTATCCCATATCCCCCTCGAAGGGGGACAGCGATGGGACGCAGCGGGGGAGCGCACGGTTCCCCGGACCACGCCGGTCGGGTCACCGCGTCCCGGTCAGTCGCCGTAGTCGGACATCGCGTCCAGCAGCCGGGCCGAGGCGGGCGGCACCGACACACCGTGGATCAGGGAGGGGGAGACGGGCAGCGGAGTGATCCGGTCGGGCGCGGCCCAGTGGGGTGCCATCCGGGCGCAGTCACCCAGCAGCGCGTCCAGCCCGCCCTCCGGCTCGGCCGGAACGGCACGCCTGGTCTTGAGGTTCGTCATAGCGGAACCGTAGGCACGGTAGGGCCCGCGAAGAAAGATCTACTATCGGGTAGTTTCGGCCGCTTCAGTGCCACCCACGCAGCGGGTAGCGTGAACTGTCAACGCGACCCCCAGGCCCGTCCGCCTCCTCAGGAGAGTCCACGCCGTGCGCATCGCAGTCACCGGCTCCATCGCCACCGACCATCTCATGACCTTCCCCGGCCGCTTCGCCGACCAGCTCGTCGCGGACCAGCTGCACACGGTCTCGCTGTCCTTCCTGGTCGACCAGCTCGACGTACGCCGGGGCGGCGTGGGCGCCAACATCGCCTTCGGCATGGGCCAGCTCGGCACCCGGCCGATCCTGGTCGGCGCCGCGGGCTCCGACTTCGACGAGTACCGCGCCTGGCTGGACCGGCACGGCGTCGACACCGGCTCGGTCCGTATCTCCGACACCCTGCACACCGCGCGCTTCGTCTGCACCACCGACGCCGACCACAACCAGATCGGCTCGTTCTACACCGGCGCCATGAGCGAGGCCCGCCTGATCGAGCTGAAGACGGTCGCGGACCGGGTCGGCGGGCTCGACCTGGTCTCCATCGGCGCCGACGACCCCGAGGCGATGCTCCGGCACACCGAGGAGTGCCGCTCCCGGAACATCCCGTTCGCCGCCGACTTCTCCCAGCAGATCGCCCGCATGGACGGCGAGGAGATCCGCATCCTGCTGGACGGGGCGACGTACCTCTTCTCCAACGAGTACGAGAAGGGCCTCATCGAGTCCAAGACCGGCTGGAGCGACGAGGAGATCCTCGGCAAGGTCGGCCACCGCGTCACCACCCTCGGCGCCCGCGGCGTACGTGTCGAGCGCGCCGGTGAGGAGCCCATCGAGGTCGGTTGCCCCGCCGAGGAGCGCAAGGCCGACCCGACCGGCGTCGGCGACGCCTTCCGCGCCGGGTTCCTCTCCGGCCTCGCCTGGGACGTCTCCCTGGAGCGCGCCTGCCAGATCGGCTGCATGCTGGCCACCCTGGTCATCGAGACCGTCGGCACCCAGGAGTACCAGCTGCGCCGCGCCCACTTCATGGACCGCTTCGCCAGGGCCTACGGCCAGGAGGCCGCCGCCGAGGTGCAGAAGCACCTCGCCTGACCCGGACGCGAGGCCCTACGCCAGCCGGCGGACCACATAGGCGACGCCCCGGTCCGCCGGTTCCTCACCGACGTACTCCTGCCCGCGCATCTCGCACCACGCCGGAATGTCCAGGCGGGCCGCCTCGTCGTCGGACAGGACCCGGACCGTGCCGCCGACCGGGACGTCCCCGATGACCTTGGCCAGCTCGATCACCGGGATGGGGCAGCGCTTGCCGAGGGAGTCCACGACGAGCGCGTCCGCCCCCGCGGGCGTCACCGGCGCCGGTGACGGCGCCCCCAGCTTCTCCCGCACCCCGGCCACCGCCCCCGGCAGCACCTGAAGGAACCGCTCCACGTCCTCCTGAGCCGCCCCCATCGGCAGCGACACCCGCACATTGCCCTCGCTCAGCACGCCCATCGCCTTCAGCACATGGCTGGGCGTCAGCGTGCTGCTGGTGCACGACGATCCGGACGACACGGAGAAACCGGCCCGGTCCAGCTCGTGCAGCAGCGCCTCCCCGTCGACATAGAGACACGAGAAGGTGACGATGCCGGGCAGCCGCCGCCCCGGATCGCCGACCACCTCCACATCGGGCACCGCCCCCGCCACCCGCGCCCGGATCCGCTCCGTCAGTTCCCGCAGCCGCGCCGCTTCCTCGGCCGCCTCCGCCCGCACCGCCCGCAGCGACGCCGCCGCGGCCACGATCGCCGGGATGTTCTCGAACCCGGCCGCCCGCCCCGACTCCCGCTCGTCCACCGGCCCTTGCGCCGCGAACCGCACCCCCTTGCGCACGACCAGCAGCCCGACCCCCGACGGCCCGCCCCACTTGTGCGCGCTCGCCGCCAGCAGCGACCAGTCACCGTCCACCGGCCCCCACCCCAGCGACTGCGCCGCGTCCACCAGCAACGGCACCCCCGCCGCCCGGCACACCTCGGCCACCTCCGTCACCGGCTGCACCGTCCCGACCTCGTGGTTGGCCGACTGGAGGCACGCCAGCGCGGTGTCCGACCGCAGCGCGGCCGCGTACCCCTCGGCCGTCACCGCCCCCACCCGGTCCACCGCGACCCGGCTCACCGCACCGCCGTCGGCCTCGTGCACCTCCGCCGCGTGCAGCACCGAGGAGTGTTCGACCGCTGACACGATCAGGTGACGTCCCACCCGCCGCCGTCCGGCCAACGCGCCCGCCACGCCCGAGTGCACGGCCCGGGTTCCGGACGCCGTGAACACCAACTCGTCCGCCCGGCACCCCACCGCCTCGGCAGCCGCCTCCCGAGCCGCGTCCAACAGCATCCGGGCCCGCCGCCCTTCCCGGTACAACCGCGCCGGATCAGCCCACCCCTCATCAAGCGAGGCGTGCAACGCCTGCCGGGCGACGGGATGCAGAGGAGCAGCGGAAGCGGCATCAAAGTAGGCCATACGGCCACGCTAAACGCCGGGTGCGGGAAGCGGCCTTTCAGGGGCGCGGGGAACTGTGCGAACAACCACAACGCACCCGCACCCGCCAAACCAGCGAACCACCCCCTTCACTAGGCACCCCTCCCCGCGACCCCCGACAAGGCGTCGGCTAGGGTTTGGTCCGCATAAACATCCAAACCCCTGCCCGACGCAGGGCGGCGACCGACCAGCGAGAAGGCCGCAGCCGACCGCGCGGGCGAGACTCTCGGGAAGGCGCTACGTGAGTCCCAACGGCTCCGACCGCTCGCCGCGGCGCCCGATGCGGCGGAAGCTGCTGCAGGCACTGACCGCGGGCCTGGTCCTGGCGACCGCCACCGGTTGCACATGGGAGGACTTCCCCCGCCTTGGTATGCCCACCCCAACCACGGAAGAGGCTCCGCGGATCCTCTCCCTGTGGCAGGGGTCCTGGGCTGCCGCGCTCGCCGTCGGCGTGCTGGTGTGGGGCCTGATCCTGTGGAGTGCTTTCTTCCACCGGCGCAGCCGCACCAAGGTGGAGGTACCTCCGCAGACCCGGTACAACGTGCCCATCGAGGCCCTGTACACGGTCGTACCGATCCTCATCGTCTCGGTGCTGTTCTACTTCACCGCCCGCGACGAATCGAAGCTGCTCGAACTGAAGGACGAGCCGGACGTCACGGTCAACGTGGTCGGCTTCCAGTGGAGCTGGTGCTTCAACTACATCGAGAACGTCGAAGGTTCCACGGGTGACGCGAAGACGTCCAAGGAACTGGACGCGATCCCGGACCGCTACAAGGAGGCGTTCCCGGCCGACGCCGGCGGTGTCTACACCTGCGGTACCCCGGGTGAGCGCAACCCGCAGACCGACAACCCCGGGCCGACCCTGTGGCTGCCCGAGGGCAAGCGCGTCCGCTTCGTCCTGACCTCGCGTGACGTCATCCACTCCTTCTGGGTGGTGCCGTTCCTGATGAAGCAGGACGTCATCCCGGGTCACACCAACGCCTTCGAGGTGACGCCGAACCGGGAGGGCACCTTCCTGGGCAAGTGCGCCGAGCTGTGCGGTGTCGACCACTCCCGGATGCTGTTCAACGTGAAGGTCGTCTCCCCTGAGCGCTACGAGCAGCACCTCAAGGACCTCGCGAAGAAGGGGCAGACCGGTTACGTTCCCGCCGGCATCGCGCAGACGAGCCACGAGAAGAACCGGGAGACGAACAACCTGTGAGCATCGTCAACGAACCTCAGGGCGCCTCGGCGGCGGCTGAGTCCTCGTACTACGAGGACGAGATGCCCGTCCGGCGCCGACAGCCCGGCAACGTCGTGGTGAAGTGGCTGACGACCACCGACCACAAGACGATCGGAACGCTGTATCTGGTCACCTCGTTCGCCTTCTTCTGCATCGGCGGTGTGCTCGCGCTCTTCATGCGCGCCGAGCTGGCCCGTCCGGGTACGCAGCTGATGTCGAACGAGCAGTTCAACCAGGCGTTCACGATGCACGGCACGATCATGCTGCTGATGTTCGCCACGCCGCTCTTCGCGGGCTTCGCGAACTGGATCATGCCGCTCCAGATCGGTGCCCCCGACGTCGCGTTCCCGCGGCTGAACATGTTCGCCTACTGGCTCTACCTGTTCGGCTCGCTGATCGCGGTGGGTGGCTTCCTCACCCCGCAGGGCGCGGCCGACTTCGGCTGGTTCGCGTACTCCCCGCTGTCGGACGCGGTCCGTTCGCCGGGTCTGGGCGCCGACCTGTGGATCATGGGCCTGGCCTTCTCCGGCTTCGGCACCATCCTCGGCTCGGTCAACTTCATCACCACGATCATCTGCATGCGCGCGCCCGGCATGACCATGTTCCGCATGCCGATCTTCACCTGGAACGTGCTGCTGACCGGTGTGCTGGTCCTGCTCGCCTTCCCGGTGCTGGCCGCCGCGCTGTTCGCCCTGGAGGCGGACCGCAAGTTCGGGGCGCACATCTTCGACTCCGCCAACGGCGGCGCGCTGCTGTGGCAACACCTCTTCTGGTTCTTCGGCCATCCAGAGGTGTACATCATCGCCCTGCCGTTCTTCGGCATCATCAGTGAGATCATCCCGGTCTTCTCCCGCAAGCCGATGTTCGGCTACTCGGGTCTGATCGCGGCGACCATCGCCATCGCGGGTCTCTCCGTGACGGTGTGGGCGCACCACATGTACGTCACCGGCGGTGTGCTGCTGCCGTTCTTCGCCTTCATGACGTTCCTGATCGCGGTCCCGACCGGTGTGAAGTTCTTCAACTGGCTGGGCACGATGTGGAAGGGCTCGCTCTCCTTCGAGACGCCGATGCTCTGGGCCACCGGCTTCCTGATCACCTTCCTCTTCGGTGGTCTGACCGGTGTCATCCTGGCCTCGCCGCCGCTGGACTTCCACATCTCCGACTCGTACTTCGTGGTGGCGCACTTCCACTACGTCGTCTTCGGCACCGTCGTCTTCGCGATGTTCGCGGGCTTCCACTTCTGGTGGCCGAAGTGGACCGGCAAGATGCTCGACGAGCGTCTCGGCAAGGTCACCTTCTGGACGCTGTTCGTCGGCTTCCACGGCACCTTCCTGGTGCAGCACTGGCTGGGAGCCGAGGGCATGCCGCGCCGGTACGCGGACTACCTCGCGGCGGACGGCTTCACCGCCCTGAACACCATCTCGACGATCGCCTCGTTCGTGCTCGGCCTGTCGATCCTGCCGTTCTTCTACAACGTGTGGAAGACGGCCAAGTACGGCAAGCCGGTCGGCGTCGACGACCCGTGGGGCTACGGCCGCTCCCTGGAGTGGGCGACCTCCTGCCCGCCGCCGCGGCACAACTTCCTCACGCTGCCGCGGATCCGCAGTGAGTCCCCCGCGTTCGACCTGCACCACCCTGAGATCACGGAGTACGAGCAGCTCGGCTCCGGCGGAGCTTCCGCGGCCGTTCTCGCGGGCGGCAAGGAGGCGAGCAAGTGAAGATCCAAGGCAAGCTCTTCATGTGGCTGAGCCTGTTCCTGCTGATCATGGCCATCGTCTATGGCCTGTGGTCGAAGGAACCGGCCGGCACCACCGCCCTCTTCCTGGCGTTCGGCCTGGCCATCATGGTCGGCTTCTACCTCGGCTTCACGGCCAGGCGGGTGGACGCCGGGGCGCAGGACAACAAGAACGCGGACGTCGCGGACGACGCGGGCGAGCTGGGCTTCTTCAGCCCGCACAGCTGGCAGCCGCTGTCGCTGGCGATCGGCGGCGCCCTCGCCTTCCTGGCGATCGCGGTCGGCTGGTGGCTGCTGTACTTCTCCCTGCCGCTGGTGCTGATCGGCGTCTACGGCTGGGTCTTCGAGTACTACCGCGGTGAGAACCGCACCCAGTAGCACACGCCTCGCGCAGAGGAGCCCGGACACTCCGCCAGGAGGGTCCGGGCTCCTCCGTTTCGCCCAGCGGTCCTCCCCCGGGCGGGTCACCCCGCGCGCCGAAGCGGGTGCGGCTTCCTAGCGTGGGGTCATGAGTCGCACAGTGTTCTCCCGGGACCCCGGCTCCGGCGTCCCGC
The DNA here is from genome assembly GCF_018070565.1 of Streptomyces sp. B93. GTDB lineage: Bacteria > Actinomycetota > Actinomycetes > Streptomycetales > Streptomycetaceae > Streptomyces. Next base: position 373,002 of record NZ_JAGPXL010000001.1, on the reverse strand, counting down.
GTACCCGCACCACCGTCGGCTGCACGCTGCTGGTGCTCGCGCTCGGCGCGGGCGCCACCTCGTGCAGCGACGACGGCAACCCGCTCGCGTCCGTCCCGTACGACGCCGCGGACCAGGTCTCCTTCAAGGGCCCCGGCAAGGACGGCAGGAAGGCCGACCCCAGCAAGCCCCTGGAGGTCACCACCGAGGGCTCGGACGGCCGTATCACGGACGTCACGGCCGTGGACGCCACCGGACGCCATGTGGCGGGCGAACTCGCCGCCGACGGCAGCCGCTGGCACAGCACCTCCCCGCTGGCCGCCGACGCCCGCTACACGGTCCGGGTGAGCACGGAGGACGAGGACGGCGCCCCCGGCCGCCGGGTCCTCACCTTCGACACCGGCAAGCCGCTCACCAAGAAGCGGCTGAACGTCACCTTCGGCCCCAAGACGGGCACGTACGGCGTCGGCCAGCCCGTCACCGCGGAACTCAGCCAGCCCGTCAAGGACAAGGCACAGCGTGCCGTCGTCGAACGCGCCCTGAAGGTGGACTCCCGCCCCTGGGTGGAGGGCGGCTGGCACTGGGTGTCGGACACCGAACTCCACTACCGGCCCAAGGAGTACTGGCCCACCCAGGCCACCGTGCGGGTCCGCAGCAACCTGGACGGCATCAAGATCAGCGACCGGCTCTGGGGCGGCACCGCCAAGCCGCTGAAGTTCACCACCGGGGACCGGGTCGTCGCCGTCGCCGACGCCGCCGCGCACCAGCTGACGCTCTACCGCAACGACGAGGAGGTCAAGTCGATCCCGGTCACCACCGGAAAGCCCGGCTTCGAGACCCGCAACGGCGTCAAGGTCGTCCTCGCCAAGGAGTACTTCGTACGGATGCGCGGCACCAGCATCGGCATCGCCGAGGGGTCGGCGGAGTCGTACGACCTGCCCGTCTACTACGCCACCAGGGTCACCTGGAGCGGCGAGTACGTGCACGCCGCCCCCTGGTCGGTGGGCTCCCAGGGCTCCGCCAACGTCAGCCACGGCTGCGTCGGCATGAGCACCGCCAACGCCGAGTGGTTCTTCGACAACGTCCGCGAGGGCGACCTGGTCAAGGTCGTCAACTCCCAGGGCGACGTGATGGAGCCCTTCGGCAACGGCTTCGGTGACTGGAACGTCCCCTGGCAGAAATGGCGCGAAGGCAGCGCCCTCAGCGAGACCGGCCCCCGCCACGAACAGACGGCCCGCCTACAGCCAACGGCGACGTGACGCACCCCGAGGGGGCGCGGCTCACGCGTTCAAAGAGACACCGTTCCGCAACAGACCGGCCAAGGCCTGAGCGAACTCGACCGGCTCCACCGGCGAGGTGACCGCCGCGTCCGCCCGGCTCCACGTCGCCAGCCACGCGTCCTGCGGACGGGCGATGAGCACCAGCACCGGCGGACAGTTGAAGATCTCGTCCTTGATCTGCCGGCAGACGCCCATGCCCCCCATGGGCACGGCCTCCCCGTCCAGCACGCACGCGTCGATGCCGCCCTTGTCCAGCTCCCTGACGACGGCTTCCGGCGTGGCGCACTCGATGAACTCCACCACCGGCACGTCCGGGGCAGGCCGTCGCCCGGTCGCCAGCCGCACCTGCTCGCGGGTGTTGGAGTCGTCGCTGTAGACCAGCACCGTGGCGGTCGGCTGCATGCTTCCTCCGGGACGTCAGCGTCGTACGGAAAGGCCTGTCACGGCGGATGCTACTCCCTCGGGCACCCGCGCTGAACACCTCGTCAGGACCGGTTGCGGGCCAGCAACACTCCGAACGGCACCCCCCGGAGTGAGGGCGGGATAAGCGACCGACATAATGTCGGTCGTGGCGACAGCAACGACAGTAGATACCGGGCACGCGCACCCGTCGGTCAACCGGCCGAACCTCACCAGCGTCGGAACCATCATCTGGCTGAGTTCCGAGCTGATGTTCTTCGCGGCCCTCTTCGCGATGTACTTCACCCTGCGATCGGTGACGGGTCCCGATTTCTGGAAGGAACAGGCCGACGCCCTGAACTTCCCGTTCTCGGCGACCAACACCACGATCCTGGTGCTCTCCTCCCTCACCTGCCAGCTCGGCGTGTTCGCCGCCGAGCGCGGTGACGTGAAGAAGCTCCGGATGTGGTTCATCGTCACCTTCATCATGGGTGCGATCTTCGTCGGCGGGCAGGTGTACGAGTACACCGAGCTGGTCAAGCACGAGGGCCTCTCGCTCTCGTCGGACGCGTACGGCTCGGCGTTCTACCTGACCACCGGCTTCCACGGACTGCACGTGACGGGCGGCCTCATCGCCTTCCTGCTGGTCCTCGGCCGCACCTACGCGGCCCGGAGATTCACCCATGAGCAGGCGACCGCCGCCATCGTCGTGTCCTACTACTGGCACTTCGTCGATGTCGTCTGGATCGGCCTCTTCGCCACGATCTACATGATCAAGTAGCCGGGCCCGCTCCCGAACCTTCCCGAAGCATCGACGCAGAAGATCCTGACACCGGGGTAATCCGTGAAAAAGCTCTCCGCACGACGACGCCATCCGCTGGCGGCGATCGTCGTCCTACTCCTCGCGCTGGCGGCCACTGGGGGGCTGTACACCGCGTTCGCACCCGCGGGCAAGGCGCAGGCCGACGAGACCGCTGCGTCCTCCCAGTCTCTCGCCATCGACGAGGGCAAGAAGCTCTACGCAGTCGGCTGCGCCAGCTGCCACGGCACCGGCGGTCAGGGCACCTCCGACGGCCCCAGCCTGGTGGGCGTGGGCGCCGCGGCCGTCGACTTCCAGGTCGCCACCGGCCGTATGCCTGCCGCGACCTCCGAGGGCGCGCAGGTGCCGCGCAAGAAGAACATCTACTCGCAGGCCGAGATCGACCAGCTCGCCGCGTACATCGCCTCCCTCGGCGCCGGTCCGGCCGTGCCGACCGAGGAGCAGTACAGCGTCGAGGGCGCCGACATCGGCAAGGGCGGCGAGCTGTTCCGCAACAACTGCGCGCAGTGCCACAACTTCACCGGCAAGGGTGGTGCCCTCACCAAGGGCAAGTACGCGCCGACCCTCGAGGGTGTCGACCCCAAGCACATCTACGAGGCCATGCTCACCGGCCCGCAGAACATGCCCTCCTTCCCCGACACCACGCTGACGGAGCAGAACAAGAAGGACATCATCGCCTACCTGGACGCGGTCAACGGCGATGAGACGGTGAACCCCGGCGGTCTTCAGCTGGGCGGCCTGGGACCGGTCAGCGAGGGCCTCTTCGCCTGGGTCTTCGGTCTGGGCGCACTGATCGCCGTCGCCGTCTGGGTCGCCGCTCGGACCGCAAAGGCCAAGAAGTCATGAGTAGCCAAGACATTCCAGAAGAGAACCTGCCCGCTGAGCAGGACACCAGCCATGGCGCGGTGGGCGTCGCGGACGAGAAGCACCCGTTCGCCGACCCCGGTCTGCCGCCGCACGAGTACCGCGTCCAGGACATCGACGAGCGGGCCGCCAAGCGGTCCGAGCGCACGGTCTCCCTGCTGTTCACGGTGTCGATGCTGGCCACCGTCGGCTTCATCGCCGCGTTCGTGGCGATCCCCGTCGACGAGTCGGTCTTCATCTTCCCGTTCGGGCACATCAGCGCGCTGAACTTCGCCCTGGGCCTGACCCTCGGCATCGCGCTGTTCTGCATCGGCGCGGGTGCGATCCACTGGGCGCGCACCCTGATGTCCGACCACGAGATGGTGCAGGAGCGGCACCCGGTCGAGGCGTCGCCCGAGCTGCGGGCGACGATCCATGAGGAGTTCAAGCAGGGCGCCAAGGAGTCGCAGCTCGGCCGCCGCAGGCTGCTGCGCAACACCATGCTCGGCGCGCTGACCCTCGTTCCGCTCACCGGTGTGGTGCTGCTGCGCGACCTCGGTCCGCTGCCCGGCACCAAGCTCCGCCACACCCTGTGGAGCAAGGGCAAGCTGCTCGTCAACATGAACACCGACGAGCCGCTGCGGCCCTCCGACATCGCCGTCGGCTCGCTCACCTTCGCCAAGCCCGAGGGCCTGGACGAGCACGCCGAGGACTTCAACAACGAGATCGCCAAGGCCGCCCTGATGATCGTCCGGCTCCAGCCGGGTGACATCAAGGACAAGCGCGAGCTCGAGTGGTCGCACGAGGGCATCGTGGCGTACTCCAAGATCTGCACCCACGTCGGTTGCCCGATCTCGCTGTACGAGCAGCAGACGCACCACGTCCTGTGCCCGTGCCACCAGTCCACCTTCGACCTGTCCGACGGGGCCCGGGTCATCTTCGGCCCCGCCGGACACGCCCTTCCGCAGCTGCGGATCGGCGTGAACGACGAGGGGTACCTCGAAGCGCTCAGCGACTTCGAGGAGCCCGTCGGTCCTGCATTCTGGGAGCGCGGATGAGCACTACCGCCAGCACGAGCCCAGGCGCCGACGCGCCGGGCCGCACCCGCGGAAAGGCTCCGGCCGGCGAGCGCGTCGCCGACTGGGCCGACGGACGCCTGGGGGTCTACTCCCTGGCCAAGAACAACGTGCGCAAGGTCTTCCCCGACCACTGGTCGTTCATGTTGGGTGAGGTCGCGCTCTACAGCTTCCTGATCATCATCCTCACGGGTGTGTATCTGACGCTGTTCTTCCACCCGTCGATGAACGAGGTGGAGTACCACGGCTCCTACGTCCCGATGCAGGGACAGCTGATGAGTGAGGCGTACAAGTCGACGCTGGACATCAGCTTCGACGTCCGCGGCGGTCTGCTGATCCGGCAGATCCACCACTGGGCGGCGCTGATCTTCCTCGCGGCGATGTTCGTGCACATGATGCGCGTGTTCTTCACCGGCGCGTTCCGCAAGCCGCGTGAGGTCAACTGGCTGTTCGGCTTCACGCTGTTCGTCCTCGGCATGTTCACCGGCTTCACCGGTTACTCGCTCCCGGACGACCTGCTCTCCGGCACCGGTGTCCGCTTCACGCAGGGCGCGATCCTGTCCGTGCCGATCGTGGGCACGTACATCTCGATGTTCCTGTTCGGCGGCGAGTTCCCCGGCCACGACTTCGTGGCGCGGTTCTACGCCATCCACATCCTGCTGCTGCCGGGCATCATGCTCGGCCTGGTGGTCGCCCACCTGATCCTGGTCTGGGTGCAGAAGCACACGCAGTTCGCGGGTGCCGGGAAGACCAACAAGAACGTCGTCGGCATGCCGTTCATGCCGGTCTACGTCGCCAAGGCCGGAGGCTTCTTCTTCCTGGTCTTCGGTGTCATCGCGGTCATCGCGGCCATCGCGCAGATCAACCCGATCTGGGCGCTGGGCCCCTACCGGCCGGACATGGTCTCCACGGGCGCCCAGCCCGACTGGTACATGGGCTTCGCCGAGGGTCTGGTCCGCTACTTCCCGGGCTGGGAGGTCAACTTCTGGGGTCACACGCTCGTCCTGGGCGTGTTCATCCCGCTGGTGATCTTCGGTGTGGTACTGGTGGTCCTCGCGGCCTACCCGTTCATCGAGGCCTGGGTCACCGGCGACAAGCGCGAGCACCACATCCTGGACCGTCCGCGCAACGCCCCGACGCGTACCGCGTTCGGCGTCGCCTGGATCACGATGTACATGATCACGCTGGTCGGTGGTGGCAACGACCTCATCGCCACCCACTTCGACCTGTCGATCAACGCGGTCACCTGGTTCGTCCGGATCTTCTTCTTCGCCGGACCGGTCATCGCGTTCATCGCCACCAAGCGGATCTGCCTCGGCCTCCAGCGCCGGGACAAGGACAAGGTGCTGCACGGCCGGGAGACCGGCACGATCAAGCGCCTGCCGCACGGCGAGTTCATCGAGATCCACGAGCCGCTCAGCCAGGACCAGCTGCACACCCTCACGGCCCACGAGCAGTACAAGCCGATCGAGATCGGCCCGACGGTCGACGAGAACGGTGTGGAGCGCAAGGTGAAGGGCTCCGAGAAGCTGCGCGCCAAGCTCAGCAAGGCGTACTTCAACGAGGAAGCCCAGATCGCCAAGCCCACCGTCGAGGAGTACAAGGAGATCACGAGCGGCCACGGCCACCACTGATCCCGCGTTCGCCACGCCACGCCGAGGGCCCCCGTCCGAACACCGGACGGGGGCCCTTCGCCGTGCCCGGACCTGGATAGGCTGGCCCCACGGACATCTCCGAGGACATCTCTACGACGATCAGGAGCGGCTGATGAGCGCTGTGACCCCCGCTGGAGGCGACACCGCGGCGGGCCGTTCCTGGCCCGTGCTGCTGAACGGCCTGCTGGACGGGCAGGACCTGAGCGCCGACGCCACCGCCTGGGCGATGGGCCGGATCATGAGCGGTGAGGCGACCGACGCCCAGATCGCCGGGTTCGCGGTGGCGCTGCGGGCCAAGGGGGAGACCGTCGAGGAGATCTCCGGCATGGTCCGGACGATGTACGAGCACGCCAATGTGATCGAGGTGCCGGGGGACACCGTCGACATCGTCGGCACCGGCGGCGACGGCGCCAAGACGGTGAACATCTCCACGATGTCCTCGATCGTCATCGCCGGAACCGGCGCGAAGGTCGTCAAGCACGGCAGCCGGGCCGCGTCCTCGGCGTCCGGCGCCTCCGACGTCCTGGAGAAGCTCGGCGTCAATCTGGAGCTGTCGCCGCAGCGGGTGGCGGAGGTCGCCGAGGAGGCCGGGATCACCTTCTGCTTCGCGGTGAAGTTCCACCCGGCGCTGCGTCATGTGGCCGCCGCCCGCGGCCAGTTGGGCATCCGCACCACCTTCAACTTCCTCGGTCCGCTCACCAACCCGGCCAAGGTGCGGGCGCAGGCCGTGGGGGTCGCCTCGCTCCGGATGGCGCCGATCATGGCCGGGGTGCTCGCCGAGCGCGGCAACTCCTCCCTCGTCTTCCGCGGCGACGACGGCCTCGACGAGCTGACCACCACCTCGACCTCCCGGGTGTGGGTGGTCCGGGACGGCAAGGTCACCGAGGAGACCTTCGACCCGGCGGACGTCGGCATCGAGCGGGTGCCGGTCGAGGCGCTGCGCGGCGCCGACGCGTCCTACAACGCCGAGGTGGCCCGACGGCTGCTGGAGGGCGAGCGGGGTCCGGTGCGGGACGCCGTACTGCTGAACTCGGCGGCGGCCCTCGCGGCCCTGGAGCCGGAGGACGGCCCCTTGGTGGACCGGATCCGCTTCGGCATGGAGAAGGCCGCGGAGTCGATCGACTCGGGTGCGGCCAAGCGCACGCTGGACCGCTGGGTGGCGGTCAGCAACGCGTGACGCGGGCGGGGGCGCGGTCCAGAATCCGGACCGCGCCCTTGCGCGCCGATGATCGTATGGCAGGATGCTGTACCAGGTCATGAGTGACAGCTTCCAGGCCCCGGCTGGCTGTCCGGCAACCCTCCGTCCGTGGCGGGGTGCCCCGGGTGAGGACCAGGCCGTGAACAGCAAGGTTCATGGCAAGCGCGGTCGTCGAGGAGTTCTTCCGTGAGCCAGCGAATGCGATAGGGCCGCCGAGCCCCGCCTCCGCGCACCCTTCTCTCTTCTCCTTCCTCGCACGGGAGTTCGCCATGTCCGTCGCCCCGTCTGTCTGTGCCCCACTGCCCGTTCTGGGCCGGGATGTCACCGTTCCCCTCGCCGACGGCACCCAGGTGCCGTACGCCGCCCTCGACTACGCCGCCAGCGCGCCCGCGTTGCAGCGGGTCTGGGACGACGTGGCGGTGTACGCGCCGTACTACGGGAGTGTGCACCGCGGTGCCGGGCACCTGTCGCGGCTGTCGACGGAGCTGTTCGAGAACGCCCGCCGGACCGTCGCCGGGTTCCTGGACTGCCGCGCCGACGACCAGGTGGTCTTCACCCGGTCCACCACCGACTCCCTCAACCTGCTCGCCGCCGCGCTGCCCGAGGACTGCCAGGTCTTCGTCTTCGAGGCCGAGCACCACGCCGCCCTGCTGCCCTGGCGGCACGCCCGCCTCACCGTCCTCGACGCGCCGCGCGGCCCCCGGCAGGCCGTCGACGCCCTGGAGCGCGCCCTCGCCGACCGTGACCCTTCCCCAAGCTCTCGGCTGTGCTCGAGCAGGGGAGGCCCCTATGGCCCCGCCCTGGTCTGTGTCACCGGAGCCTCCAACGTCACCGGCGAGCTGTGGCCGGTACGGGAACTGGCCGCCGCCGCGCACGCGCACGGCGCCCGGATCGTCCTCGACGCCGCCCAGCTCGCCCCCCACCACCCGGTGAGCGTCCGTGACCTGGACGTGGACTGGGTCGCCTTCTCCGGGCATAAGCTGTACGCGCCCTTCGGCTCCGGGGTGCTGGCGGGGCGTCCCGACTGGCTGGGGTCCGCCGAGCCCTACCTCGCGGGCGGCGGCGCCAGCCGCAGCGTCGTGCGGCGCGCGGACGGGGGAGTGGACGTGGAGTGGCAGGAGGGCGCCGCCCGGCACGAGGCGGGCTCGCCCAACGTCATCGGCGCCCATGCCATCGCCTCCGCCTGCGCGGCGCTCACCGGGGCGGGCTTCGAGAACCTGCTCGCCCGGGAGCGGTATCTGATCGACCGCGTCCGCGCGGGGCTGGCCGAGGTGCCCGGGGTCAGGTTCCTGTCGCTGTTCGGCGACGACGCGCCGCGCGTGGGCGTGCTCTCCTTCGTCGTCGACGGCTGGGACAGCGCCGACCTCGCCACCGCCCTGTCCACCGGCTACGGCATCGGGGTGCGCGCGGGCCTGTTCTGCGCCCACCCGCTGCTCCGCACCCTCCTGGGCGGCGACCCGGGGACCCGCGGCGACTGCGGGACGCCCGGCGACCTCAACGCCGTCCGGGTCAGCTTCGGCGCGGGCACCCCGGACGAGCACGTCGAACGGTTCGTACGGGCGGTGCGGGAGCTGGTGGCCGAGGGCGGCCCGTGCGGTCAGCGGACGAGCGCGGGCTGAGTCGGCAGGCGGGCGCCCAGCACGATCATCCGCAGGGCGCGTTCGGTGGCGTCGGTGAGGAGTTCGGCGCCGCGCACCAGCGCCTCGGCCAGTTCCATCGGCGCGGGCACGATGCCGTGGCAGGCGTCCACGCCGGGCACCTCGTGGGCGCCCTCGCCCAGGGTGCCCGCCAGGGCGAGGACCGGCCGCCCGGACAGCTTGGCGCGCCGGGCGACCTCCGCCGGGACCTTCCCGCGCGGCGTCTGGTCGTCCAGGGCGCCCTCGGCGGTGATCACCAGGTCGGCGCGGGCCAGCCGGGCGTCCAGGTCCAGGTGATCCAGGAGCACTTCGAAGCGCGGGAGCAGCCGGGCACCCAGCGCGGCGAGCCCCGCGCCCAGCCCGCCCGAGGCGCCGGTGCCCGGCCCCTGCCGCAGGTCGGCCCCGGCTGGGGCGAGGTCGCGGGTGAGGACGTACGCCCAGTTCTCGAGACCCGCCGACAGTTGCTCCACCCGCGCGGGTGTCGCGCCCTTCTGCGGGCCGAAGACCCGGGCCACGCCGCGTTCGCCGCACAGCACGTTGTACGGGTTGCAGGCGACGCGCAGTTCGACGTCCCGCAGCCGGGGGTCGAGGCCGCGGGCGTCGACGCGGGCGAGCCGGGTCAGTTCCCGCCCGCCGAAGGGCAGTTCGCGGCCGTCGGCGTCCAGCAGCCGGGCGCCGAGCGCCTGGAGCGCGCCCGCGCCGCCGTCCGAGGTGCCGGAGTCGCCGCAGCCGACGAGGATCCGCCGTACGCCGGTGTCCAGGGCGGCGCTGATCAGCTCGCCGACGCCGTGGGTGGTGGTGACCCCGGGGTCGCGCAGTGCGCGGGGGACCAGGGACAGGCCCGCCACCGCCGCCATCTCCACGACGGCGGTGTCCCGGTCGCCGAGCAGGGCGAAGTGGGTGCCGAGGCGTTCGCCGACCGGCCCGGTGGCGGTGCGGGCGACCAGCCGTCCCCCGGTGGCGGCGGCGAGCGCGGCGGCCGTGCCCTCACCGCCGTCCACCAGGGGCACGGGGTCGATCCCGGCGTCCGGCAGGACCCGGCGCACCCCGGCGGCGATGGCGTCCGCGGCGGCCTCGGCGGACAGGGACTCCTTGAAGCCGCTGGGGGCCACGACGACTCGGTTCAGCACGGCGGTCTCCTTCACGGGGTCACGGGCACGCCGAGCGGCGGCCACACCGCGACGGCGAAGAACAGCACCAGCGCGGCGGTCAGCGGCGCCAGCACGGCGGACAGGCGCAGCAGGTCGCGAGGGGTGTAGGTGGGGGTGCCGGGCAGCTCGGCGAAGAGGGCGACCGGCTTGGCGGAGGCGGGCAGGGTGTGACAGAACCCGGCGGCCGCGGTGGACGCCAGCGCCGCCGCGACGGGGTTGACCCCGGCGGCCACGGCGGCGGCGACCACCAGCGGGACCAGCACCGAGGAGCGCGCCGAGCGGGACTGGAGGACCAGGTGCGCGGCCGTGCTGACGGCGACCACCACCGACAGGAACACCACGGGACCGACGCCCGAGGGCAGCCCGGAGACCAGCCATCCGGCGGCCCCGGAGTCGGCGAGCGCGACGCCCATCGCCGTGGTCGCGGCCATGAACAGCAGCAGCGACCACGGCACCGTCCGCAGGGCGTCCTTCAGGCGTACGGTGCCCAGCGCGGGCGAGGCGGCGACGACCGCGCCGATCAGCGCGACCACCGCGGGCGGCACCCGGTGCAGCGGCTCGGTGCACCACAGCGCCACCACGGTCGCCAGCAGCAGGGCGCAGCGGGTCTCGGCCTGGGTCAGCGGGCCGGTGACGGGGCTGTCACTGTGGCGCTGGATCTCCTCGGCGCTGATGCGGACAGGGCCGCGCCGGTCCGCGCGCCGGGTGGTGGTCAACAGCACGGCCTCGGCGGCCAGGTGGGAGGAGACCACGGCGAGCGGCAGCCCGAGCAACAGCCACTCGGTGAAGCCCACGCGTTCCCCGGCGGCCTCCCACAGCACCGACACGGTGATCAGATGGGCGCCCGCGCCGATCAGGGTCGCCACCGCCGACAGCAGGATCACGGTCGGGAAGAGCAGCGCGAGCATCACGACCAGCCGCTCGCGGTCGGCGAGCGCCTTGGCGAGGGCCAGGAACACCGGTAGCGCGAGCGCGGCCCGGCCGGAGGTGGCGGGCACGGCGAACGCGGTGACGACCAGCGCGGCCGTCGTCAGATGCGTCAACTGCCGTACGGTGCGCGCCCCGCCGACCAGGAACGCCGCCGCCCGGCCCGCGAGCCCGGTCCGGGTGACCGCGGCCGCCAGCACGAAAGCGCAGATCAGCAGCCACACCGTGGCGTCGCCGAGGGTGCCGAAGAGGGTGTCGCTGCTGATCACCCCGGTCGCGGTGAGCGCCAGCCCGGCGCCCAGCGCGATGTAGGTGTCGTCGATCGGGGTGCCGATCCAGGCGCAGGTCGCCAGCGCGAACACGGCCAGGGTGAGGCGGGCGTCGCCGCCCAGGGAGGGGAGGCTGGCCGGTACCGCGAGCAGGGCGCACAGGGAGAGCGCCGCGCACAGGGCGATGGCCAGCCGCGGGGTCAGTGTCACGTCATCGAGCGTTCACCCGGGCGGTGAGCCGTCGATGAGCCGCACATGAAGGGAACTTCACGCGGACAGGCGGTAGCCCATCCCGCGCACGGTCTCCACCCGCTCGGCCCCGAGCTTCTTGCGCAGCGCGCGCACGTACACGTCCACGATGTTCGACCCGGGGTCGAAGTCGTAGCCCCACACGTGGGAGAGGATCTGCTCCCGGGACAGCACCTGCCCCGGATGGCGCAGGAACAGCTCCAGCAACACGAACTCACGGGCCGTCAGGTCCACCGTCCGCTCGTCGGCGCGGGCCCGCCGCGTGCGCAGGTCCAGGCTGAGCGAGCCGGACCGCAGCACCGTCACCTCCGGCGCCCTGGCCGCCGTACGCAGCCGCAGCCGTACCCGGGCCAGCAGTTCCTCGAAGCGGAACGGCTTGGTCATCCAGTCGTCGGCGCCGCCCTCCAGACCGGCGACGGTGTCCCGTACGGAGTCCCGCGCGGTCAGCACGATCACCGGTACGGTGACGCGGGCCTCGCGCAGTTCGCGCAGCACCGTGAAGCCGTCCCGGCCGGGCAGCCCGATGTCCAGCACCACCAGGTCGAAGCCGCCGGTGAGCGCGTACTCGTGGGCCGTGTCGCCGTCGCCGGTCACGGTGGTGGTGAAGCCGTTGGCGTTCAGGCCCTTCTCGACGAAGGACGCGATGCGTTCCTCGTCCTCGACGATGAGGATGCGGTTCATGCGGGTGCCTCTTCCAGGGTGAGTACGAAGGTGGCGCCGCCGCCCTCGGTGGCGGTGAGGTCGACCCGGCCGCCGTGTCCCTCGGCGATCGCCCTCACGATCGACAGCCCGAGCCCGGCGCCGGAGCCGCGGGCGCCGCGCCGGGCCGTGCCGCGCCGGAACCGTTCGAAGATCAGCTCACGGTCCTGCGGCTGGACACCGGGCCCGCTGTCGGCGACGTACAGCTCGACGCGGTGGCCGTCGGTTCGGGAGCCGATGCGGATGGTCTGGCCGGGAGCGGTGTGCTGCACGGCGTTCTGCGCCAGCTGCACCATCGCCTGGGTGATCCGCTGCGGGTCGAGCGGGACCTCGCGGTCGGCGACCTCGGCGAGCTGCCAGTCGCGGGCGCCGAGGGTGCGGGCCTTGACGTAGACGTCGGCGGTGAGTTCGGCGAGCTGGACCGGCTCGGGGGTGACGAAGTCGGGGCGTTCGGCCTTGGCGAGCAGCAGCAGGTCCTCGACGATCCGGCTCATCCGGTCGAGTTCGTCGGTGACCAGCCGTACCGTCTCCTCGCGCTCGGCCGGATCGTCGCCCATCAGCTCCAGATGGCCGCGCACGATGGTGATGGGGGTGCGCAGCTCGTGCCCGGCGTCGTCGACGAACCGCCGTTGTGCGGCGAAGGCGCGCTCCAGCCGGTCCAGCATCGCGTTGAACGTCTCGGCGAGGGCGGCGATGTCGTCGTGGCCGCGCACCGGGATACGGCGGGTGAGGTCCTGCTCGGTGAGCTGCTCCGCGGTGCTGCGCACCAGCCGTACGGGGTGCAGGATGCGTCCGGCGACCACCCAGCCGATGCCGGTGGTGAGCAGCAGCGCGACGCCGGAGATGGCGAGCAGGATGCGGAAGACGGCGTCCGCGCCCGCCTGCTCACGTCCGGGGTGGAAGGCGACGACGAAGGCGGCGTCCGGTTCGCCGCCGTGCCGGGCGATGGGGACCTTCGCCCAGCGGATCTCGCCGGAGGGCCGGCGCAGGGTGCCGGAGGAGTCCGGTGAGGCGAAGATCCGGCGGCGGGACTCCGCGTCGCGGTGCAGGGGGAGGGCGACGGGGACGCGCCGCGGCTGGTGGATCTGTGCGGGGTCCTGCCGCCCCGGCCGCCCCACCATCCCGATCAGCTCCTCGTCGGGATCGGCGTACTGGCGTTCCAGGAACACGTACAGCAGCCGGTGCGGGTCGGTGAAGGGGCGGCCGTTCTCCGGGTCGAGGCCCCGTTCCTCGAAGTTGGCGAACTCGCCCGTCTCCTGCGCGAGCAGGCCGTTCACCCGGTGGTCGACGTCCCGGAGCAGGATGGTGCGGGTGGTCGCCGCGACCGAGCCGAGCGCGACCGCCATGACGAGCAGCAGCCAGAGCAGGATGCGGACGCGGGCGGAGATCCGGCGGCGGGGCCGGTCAGCCGTCGTCGGAGTCGTCCCCGGCGTCCTCGTCGTCTCCGGTGGCGGGGCCGCCGCGGTCGTCGTCATCGTCGTCACCCGTGGGGCTGTCGGCGGTCACCGGGGGCGGGGAGACGACCTCGTCGTCCGGCACCGGTGCGGAACGGGTCGGTGAGGGCGGCGGGGAACCGCTCTCCAGCTCCACGGCGGGCGGGACCTCGGGCGGATCGGGGCGGTCGGTGAGCGCGAAGCTCGTCGCGGCGATGCCGAGCGGGATCAGGACGACGGCGGCCAGGGCCGCCATCCGGCGGGAGAAGACCATGCACCGACGGTGCGGCCGGTACCCGGTGGCCGGGATGAGCGGAAGATGAGGATTCCTTCATCCGCCCCGCTGCTGTGGACGCTAGCTGTCCAGCCCGATCGCGAAGGCCGCCTCCAGGTCGTGCTGGGAGTAGGTGCGGAACGCCACGTGCGTGTCCGTCGCCTCGACGCCGGGGATCTTGCTGATGCGTCCCGGAATGACCTCCGCCAGGTCCTCGTGCTCCCGCACCCGCACCATCGCGATCAGGTCGTAGGTCCCCGTCACCGAGAACACCTCGCTCACGCTCTCCAGCGAGGCGATCTGCTCGGCGATCTCGGGGATCCGGTCCACGCTGGTCTTGATGAGGACGATCGCGGTGATCACGGCTGGTTCTCTCCCTCGGGGGCCGGAGCTTCGGGCGCCTTCACTCTAGTCGTACGCCCGAACCGGGCCCACGCGAAGCAGAAGCCGAGGCCGAAGCCCAGCAGGTGGGCCAGGTAGGCCACGCCCGGGCCCTGGCTCGCCTGCCCCGCCGCCAGCCACTGGAGGGCCGCCCAGAAGGGCAGCACGATCCAGGCCGGGAACCGCACCGGCAGGAAGAACAGGAACGGCAGGAGACTGGTGACCCGGGCGTCGGGGAAGAGGAACAGCAGCGCGCCGAGGACGGCGGAGATCGCCCCGGAGGCACCGACCAGCGACTGCTGGGAGTCGGCGTTGGCGGCCGCGTACCCGAGCAGCGCCAGATAGCCGCAGCCGAGGTAGAAGAGCGTGAACTGGACGCGGCCCATCCGTTCCTCGGTCATCGCGCCGAAGACGTAGAGGAAGAGCATGTTGCCGAGCAGGTGCACCCAGCTGCCGTGGACGAAGAGGGCCGTCGCAGGGGTGAGGGCGGCCCGGGCCGAACCCTCGAACAGATCCGCGGGGACCACGCCCCAGCGCCGGAAGTAGGCGCGCTGCGCGGCGAGCAGTTCGTCGCCGGTGCCGTACGCCGGACCCAGCCCCGAGGCGGGGCCGAGCAGGAAGACCAGACAGCACAGGGTGATCAGTGTGTACGTCACCGGCGCCGACGGCCCCCGCATCGATCTGCTCACCCTGGCGGCCACCGCGCTCCACGTCCTGATCATGGACATAGAGCATGACGTAACGGGACGCAGCCGCACAGATCGCCTCGCCGCCGTGGACGCGGGGGCGTCGGGTACCCGCCAGGCCGTAGGGTTACGAGCCACACGCGCCGGGGAAACTGGCGCAGCACGGACACTAGAAGGAGAGAACAGGCGCGATGACGGTTCCCCTGCCGACCGCCACGACGCGGTGGCGTTGCACCCTCTGCGGCAACCTCACCCGCTTCGACGTGACGCGCTCGTCGAAGGTCGTCGAGTACGTCCACCTCGACCTGGCCGGTGAGCCGAAGGTCGAGGAGCGCGAGGTGGTCAGTGAGACCATCGAGTCGGTGCGCTGCCGCTGGTGCAACGCGGTGGACCAGGTGGAGCTGGTGGACAGGCCGGGAGCCGGCTCCTGATCGGCGGGCGGCCCCGTACGGACATCGAGGTGTGACGGATGGTGGAGACCACGGGCGGGGGGCCGGGCGACGGCGCCGCCGAGGTGCTCGACCGTCCGCTGCCCGAAGGGGTGCGCCGCAGGGTCGTACAGATCGTCGCGGACGGCTTCGGCGGGCTGACCGTGGCCGAACTGCCCGCACAGCTGAGGCAGTACGCCCGGTTCGCGCCGAACCGGAGGGCCAAGTTCGCGGGCAACGCGATGGCCGCGGCGCTGGAGACCGATCCGGTGTTCCGGCAGCGCATCGGCGAGCAGCTGAGAGAGGCGCAGCCGGAGCTGACCGGCGCCCTCGACTCCGGCTCGCCGCCCCCGGCCGCGGACCCGCTCGACGTGGCGGCCGCGGCCTATGTGCTGCGGCCCGCCGGCTGGGTGAAGCTGGTGGCGGCCGCCGGCGAGGAGGCCCAGCGGGCCGACGCCGAGCGGGCCGACGAGGAGAGCCGCGCCGAGGTGGAGCGGCTGCGCGCCGAACTGGCCGCCGCCCGCGAGCACACCCGCGCCGAGACCGAGCGGCTGCGTGCCGAGCTGGACGGCGCGAAGAAGGAAGCCGAATCGCTTCACCGCAAGCTGCGCGCCGCCCTCAGCGATGTCAAGCGGGGCGAGGCGGCGCTGCGCAAGGTGCAGGGCGAGATGGAGGCGGTCCGCGCCGAGGGGCAGACCCAGGTGTCCGCGGCGGAGAGCGAGACCCGGCGTCTGAAGGCCCGCCTCGGTGAGGCGGAGGCCGCGCTGGAGGCCGCCCGGCGGGCCGCCCGCGAGGGCCGCAGCGTGGAGGACATGCGGGTGCGGCTGCTCCTGGACACCGTGCTGGACGCGGCGCAGGGGCTGCGCCGGGAGCTGGCGCTGCCGCCGGTGTCGGTGCGCCCCGCCGAGACCGTGGACGCGGTGGAGCCGGGCCGGATGACCCCGAAGGACATCGCCGCCCGCGCGCTGTCCGAGCACGACCCGGCGATCCTGGACCAGTTGCTGGCGCTGCCGCAGGCCCATCTGGTCGTCGACGGCTACAACGTGACCAAGACCGGCTATCCCCAGATGCCGCTGGAGCAGCAGCGGTTGCGGCTGCTCGGTCAGCTGTCGCAGCTGGCCGCGCAGACCGGCGCCGAGGTGACGTGCGTCTTCGACGGGGCCGAACTGGTCGCGCCGGTGCTGCTGGCGCCGCCGCGCGGGGTGCGGGTGCTGTTCTCCAAGCCGGGTGTCACCGCCGACGAGCTGATCCGGCAACTGGTGCGCGCCGAGCCGCCGGGGCGGCCGGTCATCGTCGCCTCCACGGACCGCGAGGTCGCCGACGGGGTGGCGAAGGCGGGGGCGCGTCCGGTGGCGTCGGCCATGCTCCTCAAGCGGCTTTCCTGACCTACACCCCAATCGCAACTTCTGGGCAGCATGCCGGAATTGACGTGGTTGCAGTGCAGCAGTGTGTCAGGAGTGCCTCACACCGCGTGATTCATGTGTAAAGAATGAAGGCTGAGGTGAGATTTTTCAGCTGAGGATTTGAACTGATCACAACTGGGTCACTAGGGTCTGGGCTCGAACCTCCGAGCGGGCAGTAACTCACAAGAAGGAGTTCGCCTTCCGTGGCGTCCCACCGTCGACCCAAGCAGCCGAGCCGCACTCGCGTGACCGTGCTCACCACGGCAGCGGCCGCGGCCGTCGCCCTCAGCTCGCAGGCGGCCAACGCTGCCCCCAGCGAGAAGCCGAGCAAGGACGAGGTCAAGGCCAAGGTCGACAAGCTCTACGAAGAGGCCGAGCACGCCACCGAGAAGTACAACGGCGCCAAGGAGAAGCAGGAGAAGCTCCAGAAGGAGATCTCCACCATCCAGGACAACGTCGCCCGCGGTCAGGAAGACCTGAACGAGCTGCGCGACGGCCTCGGTTCGATGGCCAGCGCCCAGTACCGCAGCGGCGGCATCGACCCCTCCGTGCAGCTGTTCCTCTCCGCCGACCCGGACGACTACCTCGACAAGGCCTCAACGCTCGACCAGTTGAGCGGCCAGCAGGTCGAGGCGCTGAAGAAGATCCAGGTCAAGCAGCGCGAACTGGCCCAGCAGCGGTCCGAGGCGTCCGACAAGCTCAAGGACCTCTCCTCCACCCGCACCGAGCTGGGCAAGAAGAAGTCCGAGGTGCAGGCCAAGCTCGCCGAGGCGCAGAAGCTGCTCAACACGCTCACCGCCGCGGAGAAGGCCGCCCTCGCGGAGGAGGAGGCACGGGCCACCCGGGCCAGCGAGCGCGCCGTCCTCGGCTCCACCGCCCCTGCCACCGGCCGCGCCTCGTCGGCCTACGCCGCCGCGCAGAGCGTCATCGGCTCCCCGTACGTCTACGGCGCCACCGGCCCGTCCTCCTTCGACTGCTCCGGCCTCACCTCCTGGGCCTTCGCCCAGGCCGGCATCGCCATCCCGCGCACCTCCCAGGCGCAGGCCAACGCGGGCACCCGGATCTACTCGCAGAGCGACCTCCAGGTCGGCGACCTGGTCATCTTCTACGGAGACCTGCACCACGTCGGCTTCTACGCGGGCAACGGCCAGATCCTGCACGCCCCCCGCACCGGCACCGTCGTGCGCTACGAGTCGATCAACAACATGCCGTTCCAGTTCGGCGTCCGTATCTGAGCACCCCCGGGAGCCGGACACCGTGCCGCCCGATCGGGCGAATCCACGGAACCCCGGATGACCCCACGCCCCGCCGGTGACCTGCGTCAGCGGCGGGGCGTCACTGTGCGTGCCCGCCGAGGTCTTTGGCCGGGGCCCCGCCACGGGGTTACTGTCTGCCGCGTTTCCCTGTCCGCCAGCGGAAGGAGCACGGCTTCCCGTGGGGTCCCATCGCCGCCAGGCAGCGTCCGGTTTCGACCGGGGCGCCGCCGTCGCGGTCTCCGTCCTGTCGGCCGCAGCGGCCGCCCTCGGCGCCCTCCCGGCGCTGGCCGCGCCGCACGACGACACCCGCGCCGAGGTCGACCGCCTCTACGCGCAGGCCGAGAAGGCCACCGAGGCCTACAACAAGGCCGCCGAGCGCACCGACGCGCTGCGCGAGCAGGTCGGCGCCGCCCAGGACCGCGTCGCCCGCCAGCAGGAGCGCATCAACTCCCTGCGGGAGGCGCTCGGTTCGCTCGCGGGCGCCCAGTACCGCTCCGGCGGCCTCGACCCCTCCGTGGCGCTGCTGTTCTCCGACGACCCGGCCGACTACCTCGACAAGGCGTCCGTCCTGGACCGGATCAGCCTGCACCACGCGGACAAGCTGGCCGACCTCCAGGAGGCCATGCGCGAACTCGCCCAGGAGCGCGCCGAGGCCACCCGGGACCTGGGCGAGCTGGAGAAGAGCCGCAAGGCCGTCGCCGCCCACAAGCGCACCGTCGAGCAGAAGCTCGCCAAGGCCCGCAGCCTGCTCAACTCCCTCCCGGACGCCGATCGCGCCGCCTACGACCGCACCTCCCGCTCCGGCCGCGCCGACCTGCCCGACCTGGGCGCCGCCGAGCCCGCCTCGGGCCGCGCGGCCGCCGCGGTCGCCGCCGCCCGGTCCGCGCTGGGCAAGCCGTACGTGTGGGGCGCCGCGGGCCCCGGCGGCTTCGACTGCTCGGGCCTGATGCACTGGTCGTACGCACAGGCCGGGGTCGCCCTGCCGCGCACCTCCCAGGGGCAGCGGTTCGCGGGGCGGCAGGTGCCGCTCTCCCAGGCGCGGCCCGGCGATCTCGTGACCTACCGCTCCGACGCCAGCCATGTCGCCATGTACATGGGCAACGGCCAGGTGATCCACGCCCCCTACCCCGGCGCTCCGGTGCGCTACGACCCGGTCGGGATGATCCCGGGCGCGACCGTCACCCGGGTCTGAGGGTCTGGCGGCCCGCCCGGACAGCCGTACGATCGGACGGATGGCAGGTCATGGGCGGGCGCCGACAGCGGGGGCGCCGATATCCGCGGTGCTGGCGGTCTGTCTGCTGCTCGTCTCCCTGGTGGCGTGCGGGGGACGGGCCGGGGCCGACCGCGCCGAGGCGGACGTCCAGCGGCTGCTGGACCGGCGGGCCGCCGCCGTCCTCGACCGCGACCTGGCGGCCTACCGGGCGACGGGCTCCACGGCCGGGTTCGGCGATCTGCGGGCGGTGCCCCTCGCGGCCTGGTCGTACGAGCTGACCGGGCTGCGGCTCAGCGGCGACAGCGCCACCGCCGACGCCGGGCTGCGCTACCGCCTCGACGGCTACGACACCGCCCCGGTCCGCGCCTCCCGGGTGCTGGGGCTGGCCCGGGACACCGACGGGCAGTGGGACGTCGTCTCCGACCGGCCCGCGCCGGGATCAGCGCAGCAGCCCTGGGACCAGGGCACGGTCCGGGTCGTGCGCGGCGAGCGCAGCCTCGTCCTCGGCGTCGGACGGCCGGAGGGGGAACTGCGCGGCTACGCCACCCTCGCGGACCGCGCCGTCCCGGCGGTGACCCGGGCCTGGGGCAGGGAGTGGAGCGGGCGGGTCGTGGTCGTCGTACCGGAGTCGCTGGAGGACATGGCGGGCCTGCTCGGCTCACCCGCCTCCGCCTACCGGGGGATCGCCGCGGTCACCACCGGCGAGATCGGTGCCCCGGCCCGCGCGGCGGCCGACCGGATCATCGTCAACCCGGAGGCGTACGGCGTCCTCGGCGACATCGGCCGCCAGGTCGTCCTCACCCACGAGACCACCCATGTCGCCACCCGCGCCCACACCAACGCCGCCACCCCGCTGTGGCTGTCCGAGGGCTACGCCGACTGGGCCGGTTACCTGGGCACCGGACGGAGCCCCGAGGAGGCCGCGCCCGAGCTGGCCCGCGCGGTCACGGGCGGCCGGACGCCGGACCGGCTGCCCACCGACGGGGACTTCTCCTTCACCGGCGACGCGGCCGCCCTGGCGCAGGCCTACGAGGGCGGCTGGATGGCCTGTGAGCTGATCGCCGAGGAGTGGGGCGCGGACCGGCTGGGCGCGTTCTACCGGGCCGTGGGCGCGCACGAGCAGCGGGCCGGGGCCGTGGAGGGCGCGCTGGGGCAGGTGCTGGGCGTCACGACGGAGGAGTTCACCGAGCGGTGGCGGGAGTATCTGCGGGTTCGCTTCGGGTGACCGGCCGCACCGGCTCCACGACATCGGGCCGGGCCGTCGACCGCCACAGCTGCCGGGCCGCGAGGACGGTGGCCAGGACCAGCAAGCCGTTGCGGACGAACAGCAGGGTGACCCCGAGGCCGTCGCTGGCGACCACATGGGCGAACCACAGCGGGAACTCCAGCGTCGTCACCAGGCACGCGAGCAGCACCAGGACGGCCGGTCGGTGCATCGTGCCCGCCCGGAAGCCGAGGCAGACCGCCGCCAGGCCGACCAGCCACACCAGGTACTGGGGGCTGATCACCCGGCTGGTCACCGTGAACAGCAGTACCGCCACGAACGCCGCGTCCGCCGCCGTGTGCGGCAAGAACCGCACCGCCAGCATCCGCCACACCAGCAGCCAGCCGAACGCCATCCCCGTCAGCGTCAGCGCGGCCGTGCTGACGGTGCTCACATGCGGGCCCAGGAACTCCACCGAGCCGTAGTTGAGCCGGACCTCGCCCTCCCAGCCGAACTGCCGGGCCACGTGGAAGACCAGCGCTCCCAGCGACTCCACCTCGGTGCCCCGGTCCCGCTGGAAGGTGAGGAACGCGAGCGCGCCCGGCATGGCCAGCGCGAACGCCGCCGCCAGCACCGCCGCCGTCACCGCCGCCGCGACCCACGCCCGCCGTCGCACCACGCCCACCAGCAGCATCGCGGGCCACACCTTCAGCATCGCCCCGAAGGCCGCCAGCGCCCCCAGCACCCGGGGCCTGCGGGCGCCCGCGAGCAGCGCGGCCACCGCCACCGCGGTCACCATCAGGTCGTAGCGCGCGTACACCGTCGGCCCGAGCAGCGGCACCCCCGCCACCCACACCCAGGCGCCCCGCAGCGACCTGCCGGGCCGGGCGCCGGTGAACACCAGCATCGCCAGCACGGCGAGGTCGGCGAGGAGCGCGAGGACGAAGAAGGCCTCCGCGTAGCCGAGGAAGGGCAGCAGCGCGGGGGAGAGGATCGCGAGCGCGGCGGCCGGCGGGTACTGCCAGGTGACGTCGTCCAGCGGGAAGGTTCCGCCGCGCAGGGTCTCGTACCAGCCGTGGTAGATCACCGAGACATCGCCGGTGACGTCCGGGCCGGGGAAGACGAACACCTTGAAGACGAGGAGGAGCAGCAGCAGCCGGGTCGGCACCCACACCGCGGACAGCCCCACGACGGACCGCCACCGCACGCCCGTGTCCTCCACCTGAACCCCTGTCCGTCCTGTCCGTACGCCGCGTGCCGCACGGCCGTGCCGGCAGTCGAGTCTACGTTGGGTAGGGTCGGCGACGATGCGCAAGACCTTGATCGTCACCAACGACTTCCCGCCCCGGCCCGGCGGTATCCAGGCGTTTCTGCACAACATGGCGCTGCGCCTCGACCCCGAGCGGATCGTGGTCTACGCCTCCACCTGGAAGCGCACCCGCGACGGCGTCGACGCCACCGCCGCCTTCGACGCCGAGCAGCCCTTCACCGTCGTACGCGACCGTACGACGATGCTGCTGCCGACCCCCGCCGCCACCCGGCGGGCCGTCGGGCTGCTGCGGGAACACGGCTGTACGGCGGTGTGGTTCGGGGCGGCGGCGCCGCTCGGGCTGATGGCGCCCGCGCTGCGCCGGGCCGGTGCCGGGCGGCTGGTGGCCACCACCCACGGGCACGAGGCCGGATGGGCGCAACTGCCCGCCGCCCGGCAGCTGTTGCGCCGGATCGGCGAGGCCACCGACACGATCACCTACCTCGGCGAGTACACCCGCTCCCGGATCGCCGGCGCGCTCACCCCCGAGGCGGCGGCACGGATGGTCCAACTGCCGCCCGGCGTCGACGAGAAGACCTTCCACCCCGGCTCCGGCGGCGCCGGGGTCCGCGCCCGGCTCGGCCTCACCGACCGGCCGGTGGTGGTGTGCGTGTCCCGGCTGGTGCCGCGCAAGGGCCAGGACACCCTCATCCTCGCCATGCCCCGGATACTCGCCGTACAGCCGGACACCGTCCTGCTGATCGTCGGCGGCGGGCCCTACGAGAAGCAGTTGCGGCGGCTGGCCGCGGAGACCGGCGTCGCCGAATCGGTGCGCTTCACCGGGGCCCTGCCCTGGTCAGAACTGCCCGCGCACTTCGGTGCCGGGGACGTCTTCGCCATGCCCTGCCGGACCCGGCGCGGCGGCCTCGACGTCGAAGGGCTCGGCATCGTCTACCTGGAGGCGTCCGCGACCGGGCTGCCCGTCGTCGCCGGGGACTCCGGCGGCGCCCCGGACGCCGTGCTCGACGGGGAGACCGGCTACGTGGTGCGGGGCACCTCCGTGGAGGACACCGCCGACCGGGTCACCACCCTCCTCGGCGACGCGGAGCTGCGCCGCCGGATGGGGGAGCGGGGGCGCCGGTGGGTCGAGGAGCGGTGGCGGTGGGAGCTGCTGGCCGAGCGGCTGGAGGAGCTGCTGCGGTGACAGCCGCTCACTTCTGGTAGATCGCCTCGATGTCGGCGGCGAAGTCCTTCGCCACCACGTTCCGCTTCAGCTTCAGCGACGGCGTGAGGTGGCCGGAGTCCTCGGTGAACTGGGACCGGAGGATGCGGAACTTGCGCACCGACTCCGCCTTCGACACCGCCGCGTTGCCGTCGTCGACCGCCGACTGGACCGCCGCCAGCAGGTCCGGGTCCTCGCGCAGGGACGCCGCCGTGGAACCGGCCGGCTTGCCGTGCTCGGCCGCCCAGCGGCCCAGGAACTCCTCGTCGATGGTGATCAGCGCGCCCACGAACGGCCGCCCGTCGCCCACCACCATGCACTCCGCGACCAGCGCGTGCGCCCGGATGCGGTCCTCGATCACGGCCGGGGCGACGTTCTTGCCGCCCGCCGTCACCAGGATCTCCTTCTTGCGCCCGGTGATCCGCAGATAGCCGTCCTCGTCGAGGGTGCCGATGTCACCGGAGTGGAACCAGCCGTCCGCCAGCGCCTCGGCGGTGGCCGCCGGGTTGTTCCAGTACTCCTTGAAGATGTGCTCGCCGTGCAGCAGCACCTCGCCGTCGTCGGCGATCCGCACCACCGAGCCGGGCAGCGGCTGGCCGACCGTGCCGATCTTCTGCCGGTCCCAGGGGTTGAACGCGGTCGGCGCGGTGGTCTCGGTGAGGCCGTAGCCCTCCAGGACCGTGAAGCCGATGCCGCGGAAGAAGTGCCCGAGCCGCTCACCGAGCGGGGCGCCGCCGGAGATGGCGTACTCGCCCTTGCCGCCGAGCACCGCGCGCAGCTTGCTGTAGACCAGCTTGTCGAACACCTTGTGCTTGATCTTCAGGCCGAAGGACGGGCCGCCGGGGGCGTCCAGCGCACGGCTGTACTCGATCGCCGTGTCCGCCGCCTTGTCGAAGATCTTGCCCTTGCCGTCCGCCTGCGCCTTGGCCCGCGCCGAGTTGTAGACCTTCTCGAAGACCCGCGGCACGCCCAGGATCAGCGTCGGCCGGAACGACGCCAGCTCGTCGGTGAGGTTCTTGATGTCGGGGACGCAGCCCAGCTTGATCGGCGCGATCATCGGGGCGATCTGCACCATGCGGCCGAAGACGTGGGCGAGCGGCAGGAAGAGCAGCACACTGCACTCGCCGGTGCGGAACAGCGGGCGCAGCCGCTCGACGACGTTGCCGCAGTCCGCGAAGAAGTTGCGGTGGGTGAGCACACAGCCCTTGGGGCGGCCCGTGGTGCCGGAGGTGTAGACGATCGTCGCCGGGTCGTCGGCCTTCGCCCGCGAGCCGCGCTCCTCGACGGTCTCGTCGGGGACGTCCTGCCCCGAGCGGTTCAGCTCGGCCACCCCGCCGCCGTCGATCTGCCACAGGTGCTTCAGCTCGGGCAGCCGGTCGCGCACCGACTCCACGGCGGCCGTGTGGTGCTCCTGCTCCACGATGCAGGCGGTCGCGCCGGAGTCGCTGAGAATCCACTGCACCTGCTCCGGTGAGCTGGTCTCGTACACCGGCACCGTGATGGCGCCCGCGCTCCAGATCGCGAAGTCGAGCAGCGTCCACTCGTAACGGGTGCGGGACATCAGGGCGACCCGGTCGCCGGGCTCCACACCGGAGGCGATGAGCCCCTTGGCCGCCGCGCGGACCTCCGCGAGGAACTCGACGGACGTCACGTCCTGCCAGACACCGTCCACCTTGCGGGCGATCACGGCGACGTCCGGGTGCTGCGCGGCGTTGCGGCGGACGATGTCGGTCAGGTTGCCGTCCGCGGGGACCTCGTACAAAGCCGGAAGGCTGAACTCGCGCAAGACTGCTGCTCCTCATAGGGCGCCGGCGCCACGACGTTGTGTGATGCGACGGTGCGGTCCAAGGCTCGGGCGGGTGCTCGGGGCTTCGGAAGTTGAAATCCAGAGCACGACTGGACTGCCCGGACGTTACCCGCCGGTATGGCCTCTTCGACAGGGGGCCCGGCGAGATGTTCGCTGCGTCACACAGGCTGGTGTTCCTGGGCGCACAGTAGTCCACCGGTTTCCCGGCTGGCGAGTCCTCGCAGGTCCGGCCGCCATTGTTCACGTGTGCCGCACACGCTTACGCTTGATCGTCATGGCACTCACACCAGCCGGTGACCGCGGCACGCGGATCCACGTGGTCAGCGACGTACACGGCAACGCCCGCGACCTGGCCCGCGCCGGAGAGGGCGCCGACGCCCTGGTCTGCCTGGGTGACCTGGTGCTCTTCCTCGATTACGCCGACCACTCCCGCGGCATCTTCCCCGACCTGTTCGGGGTCGAGAACGCCCACCGCATCGTGGCGCTGCGCACCGCCCGCCGCTTCGAGGAGGCCCGTGAGTTCGGCGCCCGCCTGTGGGCGGGGGTCGACGGCGACCGGGCGGCGGTGATCGAGCGGGCGGTGCGCAAGCAGTACGCCGAACTCTTCGCGGCGTTCCCCACTCCTACGTACGCCACCTACGGCAATGTCGACATGCCGACACTGTGGCGTGAGTACGCCGGACCCGGCACCACCGTCCTCGACGGGGAACGCGTCGAGATCGGCGGCCGCGTCTTCGGCTTCGTCGGCGGCGGCCTGCGCACACCGATGCGCACGCCCTACGAGATCAGCGACGAGGAGTACGCCGCGAAGATCGAGGCCGTCGGCGAGGTCGACGTGCTCTGCACCCACATACCGCCGGAGGTGCCGGAGCTGGTCTACGACACCGTCGCGCGCCGCTTCGAGCGGGGGAGCCGGGCGCTGCTCGACGCCATCCACCGCACCCGGCCCCGGTACGCGCTCTTCGGCCACGTCCACCAGCCACTGGTACGGCGGATGCGGATCGGGGCGACCGAGTGCGTGAACGTGGGGCACTTCGCCGGGACGGGGCGGCCCTGGGCGCTGGAGTGGTGAGCGGGGGTGCCGTCGGTCTCCGTGCCGCGCGGTAGCCTGGCACCCTCCCGCACCGGACCGTAACTGGAGGAGCCACGGCGATGGCGGAACACACCAGCTCTAGCATCACGATCGAGGCCCCCGCGGCCGAGGTCATGGGCGTGATCGCCGACTTCGCCCGGTACCCGGACTGGACGGGAGAGGTGAAGGAGGCGGAGGTCCTCGCCACCGACGCGGACGGACGGGCCGAGCAGGTGCGGCTCGTCATGGACGCGGGGGCGATCAAGGACGACCAGACGCTGGCGTACACCTGGAGCGGGGCGAACGAGGTGTCCTGGACCCTGGTCAAGTCCCAGATGCTGCGCTCCCTGGACGGCTCCTACCTGCTGAAGCCCCTCGGCGCGACCTCGACGGAGGTCACCTACCAGCTGACCGTCGACGTCAAGATCCCCATGCTCGGCATGATCAAGCGCAAGGCGGAGAAGGTCATCATCGACCGCGCGCTGGCGGGCCTGAAGAAGAGGGTGGAGTCGGGCAAGTAGCCCGCACGGTCCCAGAGCCGCGGGCAGGGTGGGCGCTGGCGGTACCCCCTGCTCGAAGAGCTTGGGGGAGGCACCCCGCAAGCGCCGGACCGCGCGACCCACCCCCCACCGACCCCTGGGCTACGGTTCACCCCCATGCGCACCCTCCTGATCACCGGCCCAGGCGGAGCAGGCCGCACCACCATCGCCGCCGCCACCGCCCTCGCCGCCGCCCGCGAGGGCACCCGCACACTCCTCCTCGGCACCGACCCCACCGACACCCTCGGCACGGCGCTGGGCACGCCGGTCACGGGCCCCGCGCCCACCCCCGTCGCCCCGAACCTCACCGTCTGGCGCCCCGACCCCGCGACCGGGTTCCGCGCCGGCCTCACCGCCCTCCAGGACCGCGCGACCACCGCCCTCGACCTCCTCGGCGCCGCCCGTCTCGATCCCGAGGAGCTGACCCCCCTCCCCGGCGCCGCCGAACTCGCCCTGCTGCGCGCCCTGCGCGACGCCGCCCTCGCCGACGACGCGCACGAACTCGTCGTGGTGGACCTGCCCCCGAGCCCCGGCGCCCTCGCCCTGCTCTCCCTCCCCGGCGAACTCCGCCGCTACCTGCGCCGCCTGCTGCCCCCCGAGCGACAGGCCGCCCGCGCCCTGCGCCCGGTGCTGGGACGGCTCGCGGGCGTGCCGATGCCCGCCGAGGCGCTCTACGAGGCGGCGGCCCGCTGGGACCTGGAGCTGGCCGCCACCGAGGCCGTCGTCGCCGACCACGACACCGTCGTACGGCTCGTCGCCGAACCCTCACCGGCCGGTCTCGACGCCGTACGCGCCACCACCCTCGGCCTCGCCCTGCACGGACTGCGCACCGACGTGCTGGTCGCCAACCGGGTCTTCCCGGAGCCGACGGCGGACACCCGGCTGGCCGGGGTGCTCGCGCAGCAGCGCAAGGCGGTCGACGAGTGGCGGGAGTCGTACGACGTCCGCACCGTCGACCACCTCGGCCGCGACCCGCGCGGCACCGACGACCTCGCCGCCCTCGCCGTGCCCGCCGTCAACACCCGGCAGCGGACCGCCACCGTCGAGTGGCCCGTCGTCGACCGGATCGCGCAGGACGGCGTGCTCGTCTGGCACATCCCGCTGCCCGGCGCCGTACGCGAGGACCTCGACCTGATCCGGCGCGGCGACGAACTCGTGGTGACGGCCGGGCAGTTCCGCCGGATCGTTCCGCTGCCCTCCGGACTGCGCCGGTGCACGGTCTCCGGCGCGGGGTTGCGCGACGGCGAGCTGCGCATCCGGTTCGCTCCCGACCCCGGGCTCTGGCCGGCCGGACGGTGACGGCGCCTGCGCCCGTTCGGGTAACGTCGTAGGGACGAACCGTAGTCAGGAGCCCGCCATGAGCGAAGAGCGCCCCCCGTCCGACGCCGCTCACGAGGACGCGGTCGACGAGGCCCGCCGCGCGCCCGACGCCGACGCCTGGGCGACCGCCTGCGCCGAGGACCTGGAGGCGGAGAAGGCCCGCCGCCGGGCCGCCTACGGTCGGCCGCCCGGCTCCGCCGCCGACGAACTGCGCAAGCTCGTCGACAGTGTCGCGGACAAGCTGTCCGGCCTCCAGTCGCCGCTGTTCGGCGCGGTCGCCGGGCCCGCCGCCCAGCAGGTGGTGCAGCAGGTCGTCCAGCAGGCCAAGGCCGCCGTCGAACCGGTCATCGAACGCAACCCCGACCTCTTCGACCACCTCGCCGCCGCCGGCCATGAACTCCTCGCCGCCTACCGCTCCGCGGTCCAGGCCCAGGAGAGCCGCTGGACCTCCGGCGCCACCGACTTCCGCAGGGACCTCGGCGGCGACCTCGACCAGGACCCCGGCACCGACCCCGACGACCCGGGCGAGGACCCGGGCCCAAGCCAACGGATCGACTTGGACTGACTCCCCTCGGGTACGGTTGGCCGTAGCGGGGCTCGACCGAAACTGAGGGATTCATGGGACTCACCATCGGCGTCGACATCGGCGGCACGAAGATCGCGGCCGGCGTGGTCGATGAGGAAGGCAACATCCTCTCGACCCACAAGGTGCCGACCCCGGGCACGCCCGAGGGCATCGTGGACGCCATCGCCTCCGCGGTGGAGGGCGCGCGTGCCGGGCACGAGATCGTCGGCGTGGGCATCGGTGCCGCCGGATACGTCAACCGACAGCGCTCCGAGGTCTACTTCGCGCCCAACATCGACTGGCGCAACGAGCCGCTCAAGGAGAAGGTCGAGGCCCGCGTGGGCCTCCCGGTCGTCGTCGAGAACGACGCCAACGCCGCCGCCTGGGGCGAGTACAAGTTCGGCGCGGGCAAGGGCCACCGCAACGTCATCTGCATCACGCTCGGCACCGGCCTCGGCGGCGGCATCATCATCGGCAACAAGCTGCGCCGCGGCCACTTCGGCGTCGCCGCCGAGTTCGGCCACATCCGCATGGTGCCGGACGGCCTGCTGTGCGGCTGCGGTTCGCAGGGCTGCTGGGAGCAGTACGCCTCCGGCCGCGCCCTCGTCCGGTACGCCAAGCAGCGCGCCAACGCCACCCCGGAGAACGCCGAGATCCTGCTCGGCCTGGGCGACGGCAGCCCCGACGGCATCGAGGGCAAGCACATCTCGATGGCCGCCCGCCAGGGCGACCCGGTCGCCGTCGACTCCTACCGCGAGCTGGCCCGCTGGGCGGGCGCCGGACTCGCCGACCTCGCCTCCCTCTTCGACCCGTCCGCCTTCATCGTCGGCGGCGGCCTCTCCGACGAGGGTGAGCTGGTCCTCGACCCGATCCGCAAGTCGTACAAGCGCTGGCTGGTCGGCGGCAACTGGCGCCCGGTCGCCGACGTCATCGCCGCCCAGCTCGGCAACAAGGCGGGCCTGGTGGGCGCCGCGGACCTGGCCCGCGAACCCGACCCGATCATGTAATCGGCGGCACATGTCTGCCCTCAGGGGCGCGGGGAACTGCGCGACCAGCCACGACGAACCGGTGGTCGCCATTGGACCTCGCGCCCCGACCCAGTAGGCGTACATTGGATCACCATGGCGCCGCTCCCCATGCCCTCCACGGAGCCCGACGGCTCCGCCGTCCTCCGCGTCCTCAGCTACAACATCCGCTCGATGCGCGACGACACCGCCGCCCTCGCCCGAGTGATCACCGCCTGCGCCCCCGACCTGGTCCTCCTGCAGGAGGCCCCCCGCTTCTTCCGCTGGCGCAAGAAGCTCGCACGGCTCGCCTCCGCCTCCGGCCTGGTGATCCTCTCCGGAGGGGGCACGGCCGCCGGTCCCGCCCTGCTGTGCTCCCTGCGCGCCACCGTCGAGCGCACCGAGGACGTCCTGCTGCCGCTCACCCCCGGTGAACACCGGCGTGGTCTCGCCACCGCCGTCGTCCGCTTCGGCGGCGCCCGTCTCGGCGTCGTCAGCTGCCACCTCTCGCTCCGGCGGGAGGAGCGGTACGAGCAGGGCGGCATGCTGCTCGACCGGCTCGCCGCGCTGGGCACCGAGCACGTCGTCGCGGGCGGCGACCTCAACGAGCGGCCCGACGGCCCCACCTTCCGGCGGCTCGCCGACAGCCTCCAGGACTGCTGGGCCACCGCCCCCTGGGGCGCCGAGCACACCTTCCCGCCCGCCGACCCTTGCCGGCGCATCGACGCGGTCTTCGCCGGCAAGGGCGTCGAGGTACTCGGCTGCGGGGTCCCCCTCGGCCACCCCGGAGTGACCGGGAGGGACCTGAGGGCGGCCACGGACCACCTTCCGGTCCTGGCCGCCCTCAGAGTGCCCGCCGCGGTCTAGACGCCGGCTAGACGACCGCTCCCCGCCCGGGATCGTCGTCCTCGTCCTCGTCCGTGCGCATCCGCGTCACCAGCGTCGCGAAGCCGCCGAGGAAGCCGCCGATCCCGACGACGGTCAGCCACCAGGTCATCTCCCAGCCCAGCAGCACCGCCAGCAGGAGCAGCAGCGGACCGCCGAGCACCGCCAGCCAGGCGAACCGGGAGGTGACGTCGGCGGTGGGCAGCGGCGGCGGCTCGGGCGGCACGAAGTGGCCCTCGTCGTCCGGGCCCAGGTCGTCCTCGGACGGCTCGGCCACGGAGTAGTCACGGGGGCCGGACCCGGCGCCCACCCCGGGGGCGAAGGTCACCGAACCGCCCAGCGGCGTACTCGGGGCCGCCGCGCCGCGGTCCGCCTCGCCGTCGTCCGTCTTGGTGTCGCCCGCCTCCTGGTCCCTCTGGTCCTGCGGCTCGGAGCCGTTCGGCTCGGCCTCCAGCAGGGCGAGGTCCTCCACCGACTTGAAGGGCTTGGCGCCCGGCGGGTCCGGCGGCTCGTCGCCGTACGCGGCGACGATCGCGGCCCACGCGGCCTCCTCGTCGAACGGGACCCCACGCTCCTCCGGCTCACGGTCCTCGCGGTCCGAGTCGTGCTCAGCCACCTGTGGCCGTCCCTTCCTTGCCGACACTGGGCGCGAGCCGGCCGATGAACGCGAGGCTCTCCTCGAAGATCCGGTCCGCGTCGTGGTCCAACGTCGCGACGTGGTAGCTCTGTTCCAGCAGGATCTCCTGCACGTCCGTCGACGAGACCCGGCTGAGGATGCGTGCCGAGTCGGCGGGCGGCACCACATGGTCCTGCGGGCTGTGCAGCAGCAGCAACGGCTGGGTGACCTGCGGCAGCTCGCCGTCGACCCGGCGGAAGAAGTTCCGCAGGGAGTGCGCGGCGTGCAGCGGGACCCGGTCGTAGCCGATCTCGACGCTGCCCGGCTTGGCGATGTCGCTGGCGATGCCCCGGGTGGTGCGGACCAGGTGCCGGGCCACCGGGAGGGCGTACGCGGACAGGCCGTGCACCTTGTTCGCCGGGTTGACGACCACGACACCGCTGATCGCGTCCCCGTGCCGGGCCGCGAGCCGCAGCGCGAGGGCGCCGCCCATGGACAGACCGCACACGAAGACCCGCGCACAGTGCGCGCTGAGGGCGCGCAGCTCGCGGTCCACCTCCGCGTACCAGTCCTGCCAGCCCGTGAGCTGCATGTCCTCCCAGCGGGTGCCGTGGCCGGGCAGCAGCGGCAGGGTGACGGTCAGGCCGTGCCCGGCGAGGTACTCCGCCCAGGGGCGCAGCGACTGGGGTGAACCGGTGAAGCCGTGGCAGAGCAGTACGCCGACGTCGCCGCCTTCATGGCGGTACGGCTCGGCACCAGGGAGGACCGGCACCATCGGTCTCCTGTTCAGTGAGAGGGACTGTGAGGACATCGTGAGGGACGGTGAGCTTCACCGTACGCGACCGCACTGACACCGACCAGGGCCGCAGGCCCTCTCGCACCGGCTCCGGGTTAAGGTCTGTCCGACAGACACAGGAGGCACTCGGTTGTTGTACGGCGCGATGAAGGTATCCATCGGGGGTCCGCTGAAGCTTGTCTTCCGGCCCTGGGTGGAGGGCCTGGAGCACATTCCCGCCGAGGGCCCCGCGATCCTCGCCTCCAATCACCTGTCCTTCTCGGACTCGTTCTTCCTGCCCGCGGTCCTCGACCGCAAGGTCACCTTCATCGCGAAGGCCGAGTACTTCACCACGCCCGGTCTCAAGGGCCGGATGACCGCCGCGTTCTTCAAGGGCGTCGGTCAGCTGCCGGTGGACCGCTCCGGGGCGCGCGGCGCCGGTGAGGCGGCGATCAGGAGCGGTATCGAGGTGCTGGAGCGCGGCGAGCTGTTCGGGATCTACCCGGAGGGCACCCGCTCGCCCGACGGCCGCCTCTACCGCGGCAAGCCGGGCGGCCTCGCGCGCGTGGCGCTCGCCACCGGTGCCCCGGTGATCCCGGTCGCGATGATCGACACCGAGAAGATCCAGCCGCCCGGTCAGGTGATGCCCAAGCTGATGCGGCCCGGCATCCGGATCGGCAGGCCGCTGGACTTCCGCCGCTACCAGGGCATGGAGCACGACCGTTTCGTGCTGCGCGCGGTGACCGACGAGGTCATGTACGAGATCATGAGGCTCTCCGGCCAGGAGTACGTCGACATGTACGCGACGGCGGCCAAGCGGCAGCTCGCGGAGGCGGCGAAGGCCGAGAAGGAGGCCGCCAAGGCGGCGAGGGCCGCGCTGGCGCAGGCCGAGAAGGAACAGGCGGAGAAGGAGAAGCGGGCCGAGCGGGGCGACCGGACGCAGTAGCGTTCGGTTCGGGCCGCACCGCGGTCCGGCCAGGGGGGTGGCGGACGTGGCCGAGCGTGAGCGGGTCATGAAGATGTCGGTGGAGCAGCCGCTGTGGCGGGCGCTGACCGGTTACCGGGTGCTGACCATGCTCTACGCGGTCGGCCTGTTCATCAGCGCGCACGACGACTTCGCCCGGCCCTGGGCCGCGGTCGTCTACTTCGCCGTCCTCGTCGTGTGGACCCTGGCGACCCTGCCCCGGGTGGCGAACGCGGCCAGCTGCACCCGGTGGTTCCTGGCCGCCGATCTGACCATCGCGCTCGTCGGCATCCTGCTGACCCGGTTCGCCGACTCCGTCGAGCGCATCGAGGCGGGCAACGCGACGCTGCCGTCGATATGGACCGCGGGCAGTGTGCTGGCGTTCGCCCTCAAGGGCGGCTGGCGCTGGGCGGCCTTCGCCTCCACCCTGGTCGCCGCCGCCAACCTCCTCCACCGCGGCTCCCCGACCCGGGACACCGTGCACGCCGTGATCCTGGTCTGGGTCGCCTCCATCGCCATCGGCTACGTCGTCGAGGTCGCCCGCGCCTCCGAGCGCACCCTCGCCCGCGCCCTGGAGATCGAGGCCGCCACCCGGGAGCGCGAGCGGCTCGCGCGGGACATCCACGACAGTGTCCTCCAGGTGCTGGCGATGGTGCAGCGCCGGGGCGCGGTCATCGGCGGCGAGGCGGCCGAGCTGGGGCGGCTCGCGGGCGAGCAGGAGGTGGCGTTGCGCACCCTGGTCTCCGGCGGCCTGCGCGCCCCGGACGCCCCGCGGGCCGCGGTCCCGCCGCCCCGGTCCGAGGACCCGGACGTCCCCGTCGACCTGCGCCCGCTGCTCGCGCCGTACGCCGGTGCCCGGGTCAGTCTCGCCGAGCCCGGCGCCCCCGTGCCACTGCCGCCGGCCACCGCCGCCGAGCTGGCCGCGGCCGTCGGGGCGGCCCTGGACAACGTGCGCAGGCACGCCGGGGAGGACGCCAGCGCCTGGATCCTCGTCGAGGACGAGCCCGACGAGGTGATCGTGACCGTCCGCGACGACGGCCCCGGCATCCCCGAGGGGCGGCTCGCCCAGGCCGAGGGCGAGGGCAGGCTGGGGGTGGCCCTGTCGATCCGGGGGCGGCTGCGTGACATCGGCGGCACCGCCGAGCTGATCTCGGTGCCGGGCCAGGGCACCGAGGTCGAGCTGAAGGTGCCGAAGGACCTCAACACCGTACGGGGGAAGGCGGAGACGCGATGAGTGAGCAGCAGGGGCCGATCCGGGTGATGGTGGTCGACGACCACCCGATGTGGCGCGACGCGGTCGCCCGTGACCTGGCGGAGGCGGGCTTCGACGTGGTGGCCACCGCGGGCGACGGCGAGCAGGCGGTGCGCCGCGCCAAGGCCGCCGCGCCCCAGGTGCTGGTCCTCGACCTGAACCTGCCCGCCAAGCCGGGCGTCCAGGTCTGCAAGGAGCTGGTCGCCGCCGACCCGGCCCTGCGCGTCCTGGTGCTGTCCGCGAGCGGGGAGCACGCGGACGTGCTGGAGGCGGTGAAGTCCGGCGCGACCGGCTACCTGGTGAAGTCGGCGTCCACCGCCGAACTGCTGGACGCGGTGCGCAGGACGGCCGTGGGCGACCCGGTGTTCACCCCGGGCCTCGCCGGTCTGGTCCTCGGCGAGTACCGCCGCCTCGCCGCCGAGCCCGCGCCCGCCCCGGACGCGGGCGAGCCCGACGCGCCCCGGCTGACCGACCGGGAGACCGAGGTGCTGCGGCTGGTCGCCAAGGGGCTGAGCTACAAGCAGATCGCCGAGCGCCTGGTGATCTCCCACCGCACCGTGCAGAACCACGTCCAGAACACCCTCGGCAAGCTCCAGCTGCACAACCGCGTCGAACTCGTCAGGTACGCCATAGAACGCGGCCTCGACGAGGAGTAGCACGGGTGGCGTCGCGGGTAGCGTGAGGCGTACGGCAGCACGGTCCACGCATACGGCAACCTCGGCGAAGGGACCTCCCATGCGGGTCGGAGTACTGACCGGAGGCGGCGACTGCCCCGGGCTCAACGCCGTCATCAGGGGCATCGTCCGCAAGGGCGTGCAGGAGTACGGCTATGAGCTGACCGGTTTCCGGGACGGCTGGCGCGGCCCCATGGAGGGCGACGTCATGCGGCTCGACATCCCCGCCGTGCGCGGCACCCTGCCCCGCGGCGGCACCATCCTCGGCTCCTCGCGCGCCGATCCCTTCCAGCACGGCGAGGCCGCGGTGCGCCGGGTCCGCGAGAACCTCGCCAAGCACGAGGTCGACGCGCTCATCACCATCGGCGGCAAGAACACCCTGACGGTCGCGGCCCGCCTCTTCGAGGAGTACGGCGTGCCCTGCGTCGGCGTGCCGAAGACCATCGAGAACGACCTGCCGTCCACCGACTACACCTTCGGCTTCGACACGGCCGTCACCATCGCCACCGAGGCCATCGACCGGCTGCACACCACCGCCGAGTCCCATATGCGCGTCCTGGTGGTGGAGGTGATGGGCCGTCACACCGGCTGGATCGCCGTCCGCTCGGGCCTCGCCGGTGGCGCCAACGTGGTCCTCATCCCCGAGCAGCCCTTCGACCTGGACCAGGTGTGCGCCTGGGTGACCTCACGGTTCAGGGCGTCGTACGCCCCCATCGTGGTCGTCGCGGAGGGCGCCGCGCCGGTGGGCGGCGACCCGATGCCGGGGGACGACGACGAGTCGGAGCCCGCCGGGCCGGTGCCGCCGTCCGGGATCGGCGAGTGGCTGGCCCGGGAGATCGAGCGGCGCACCGGCAAGGAGGCCCGCACCACGGTGCTCGGCCATGTCCAGCGCGGTGGCACGCCCACCGCCGCCGACCGCTGGCTCGCCACCCGGTTCGGGCTGCACGCCATCGACTGCGTCCGCGACGGCGCCTTCGGCCGGATGGTGGCCCTGCGCGGCACCGACATCGTCCGGGTCCCGCTCGCCGAGGCGAAGGCGCCGCTGAAGACGGTCGACGCCGGGCTCTACGACGAAGTCGGGGTCTTCTTCGGCTGAAGATCGTATATTCGCCCTGGCGGGGCATGTGCGCCCGCCGGAACGAACACGGCTCACGACCCGGGGAGACCCTGTGGAGATCCTGGCCTTCGGAGTGCAGGCCGACGAGAGGCCCCTGATCGAGAACGCCTTCCGCGGCCACCACGAGGTCCGCTGCCTGGACGTCTTCCTCAACGCGGACACCGCCCCCATCGCCGCCGGGCACGAGATCATCTGCACCAGCGTCAACTGCGACCTCGGCCACCAGGTCCTCCAGACCCTCGCCAAGGGCGGCACCCAGATGGTCGCCCAGCGCTCCACCGGCTTCAACAACATCGACCTCGGGGTCGCCGAGCGGCTCGCCATGACGGTCGCCCGGGTGTCGTACTACTCGCCGTACTCCGTCGCCGAGTTCGCCTGGACGCTCGCCATGGCCGTCAACCGCCGTATCGTGCGCGCCTCCACCCGCACCCGCGACTTCGACTTCCGCCTCGACGGCCTGATGGGCCGCGACCTGCACGGCCGCACCGCGGGCGTCCTCGGCACCGGCAAGATCGGCGAGGCGTTCGCCCGGATCGCCCACGGCTTCGGCATGCGCCTGCTCGGCTGGGACATCGCCGAGAACCCCGCCTGTGTGGAGCTGGGCATGGAGTACGTCCCCAAGGAGCGTCTCCTCGCCGAGTCCGACGTCGTCTCCCTGCACGTCCCCCTGCTGCCCCAGACCGAGCACCTCATCGACGCCGCCGCGCTGAAGTCGATGAAGGACGACGCGATCCTCGTCAACTCCAGCCGCGGCGGCCTCATCGACACCGCCGCCCTCGTCATCGAGCTGCGCGCGGGCCGCTTCACGGGCGTCGGCCTGGACGTGTACGAGGCGGAGGCGGGCCTGTTCTTCCTCGACAAGTCCCTCCAGGCCATCGAGGACGACACCCTGGCCCGCCTCGTCACCTTCCCCAACGTCCTCGTCACGTCCCACCAGGCGTACTACACCGTGGACGCCGTCGGCCAGATCATCGACACCACCGTGGCCAACGTCCTCGACTACCGCGCGGGCCGCCGCTCGGAGAACGTGCTGGTGCCGCGCAGCTGACCGGCCAGCTCCCGCACCACCCCGGCGCCGTTCAGCGACAGCACCGACTCGGGGTGGAACTGCACGCCCGCGAACCCTGGCCCGCGCAGCGCGTGCACCTCGCCCGTGGCGCTCCGGCTGACCTCCACGCCGTGCGCCGCCAGCTCGGCCGCCGACTCGTCGTCGCAGCGCGCCACGAAGCTGTTGTAGAAGCCGACCGTCTCCGGCCGCCCGAACAGGTCGACCGTCACTTGCGCCCCCTGGTACGGAACCTCCTTCCGTACGATGTCCAGCCCCAGCTCCGCCGCGATCAGCTCATGGCCGAGACAGACACCGAGCACCCCCTGCCGGTGCCCCCCGACGACCTCCGCGGTCAGCGCGCGCAGGAACCGCATCTTCGGATCGGCCGTGTCGGCGGGGTCACCGGGGCCGGGCCCCAGCACCAGCAGCCCGTCGTGCCCGAGCACCGCCTCCCTGAGCCCCGGCTCGTCGTACCGGCGCACGGTCACGTCGAGGCCGCCGGAGCGCAGCACGTGCGCGAGCATCGCCGTGAAGGTGTCCTCGCCGTCGACGACCAGCGCGTGCCCCGCCAGGACGTCCGAGCGCTCCTGCATCCGCAGCCAGAACGGCGCCAGCGCGCCCCGGCGCCCGTCCAGCGCGGCCCGCACCCGGGGGTCGTCGGCCAGTCGCGGCCGTACGGACTCCTCGCGCGGCCGGGACGGACCTACCCCCAGGGCCGCCAGCACCCCGGCCGCCTTGGCGTGCGTCTCCGCCACCTCGCCCGCCGGGTCCGAGCCGCGCACCAGGGTGGCGCCGACGGGGACGCGCAGCCGGCCGTCGCGGGAGATGTCGGCGGTACGGATGAGGATGGGGGAGTCCAGGGTCTGGGCCCCGCCGGAGTCCCGCCCGAGGAGGGCCAGCGCGCCCGCGTAGTAGCCCCGGCCACCGGTTTCGTGCCGCTCGATGACCCGGCAGGCGTTCTGCACCGGTGAGCCGGTGACGGTCGCCGCGAACATGGTCTCCCGCAGCACCTCCCGCACGTCCAGCGAGGACTTCCCGCGCAGCTCGTACTCGGTGTGCGCGAGGTGCGCCATCTCCTTCAGCCGCGGCCCGACGACGACCCCGCCCATGTCGCCGACGGTGCACATCATCTTCAGCTCCTCGTCGACCACCATCGACAGCTCCTCGATCTCCTTGCCGTCGGCGAGGAAGGAGAGCAGGTGCTCGGGCGTGGGCCCCTCGGCGGGGTAGCGGTACGTCCCGCTGATCGGGTTCATGACGACCGTGCCGCCCGCCATCCGCACATGCACCTCAGGGCTCGCGCCGACCAGCGTCCGCTCCCCGGTGTGCACCACGAACGTCCAGTACGCGCCCCGCTCCCCGACCAGCAGCCGCCGGAACAGCGCCAGCGCGTCGGCTCTGCCGAAGCCGGGGATCTCCCCCTCGTACGTCCGGCGGATGACGAAGTTCGCGCCCTCGCCGCGCCCGATCTCCTCGCGCAGCACGCGCCCGACGACGGCCTCGTACTCCTCGTCGGACACGTCGAAGCCACCGCCCTCGACGTGCACGTCATGCGACGGGAGCCCATCCAGGGCCTCGGCGAGCGGGATCTCGTACCTCTCCTCGGGCACGAGCACGCTGAGCGGCGTCCCGTCGTCGCGGACGTCGAAACCGCGCTCCCGGATCTGCCGGAACGGGACGAGGGCCAGCCCCTCGCCCGGCAGGTCGGCGAGCCGTTCGCGGGTGACGGCCGGGCCGACGAGGACCTCGACCGTCTCCTGGTCGTGGCCCGGGGCGCGGCGGCGCAGCAGGGCGAACGGACGGGGGTCGTCCAGAAGTGCGAGCAGGTTCATGGGGCCGTGCTCCTTCTCGGTGTCTCGGTGAGAGAGAGAACGGCCCGGAAACGCCGAAGGCCGCCTCTCGGGCGGCCTTCGCGAAGTTTCTCGTACGCGCAGTCAGTGGGCCGCCGAAGGAGCGGTCCACCACCAGTTCTGGATCGAGTGCGCGAACATGACACGGACCCTACCGCATGTCCACGGGGCGTACGCCGTGTCTCATCAGCTGGGCATGGGGCAAAGCGGCCGACACGACCCCGTAATGTGGTGGACGTGACCGTGAACGCTAAGACCAGCGCCACCGCTGGCAACACCTGGCGAGACCTGCCCGCGGCGCAGCAGCCCGAGTACCCCGACACCGAGGCTCTGCGCGCAGTGATCGCGGACCTCGAGTCGTATCCGCCGCTCGTCTTCGCGGGCGAGTGCGACCAGCTGCGCGCCCGGATGGCGGCCGTCGCCAAGGGAGAGGCGTTCCTCCTCCAGGGCGGCGACTGCGCGGAGTCGTTCGACGCCGTCGGCGCCGAGCAGATCCGGGCCAAGCTCAAGACCCTCCTCCAGATGGGCGCGGTGCTGACGTACGCCGCCTCCGTGCCGGTCGTGAAGGTCGGCCGGATCGCGGGCCAGTACTCCAAGCCGCGCTCGAAGTCGACCGAGACCCGTGACGGCGTGACCCTGCCGTCGTACCGGGGCGACTCGGTCAACGGCTTCGACTTCACCGAGGCGGCCCGCGTGCCGGACCCGGAGCGGCTGAAGCGGATGTACCACGCGTCGGCGTCCACGCTGAACCTGGTGCGCGCCTTCACCACGGGCGGCTACGCCGACCTGCGCCAGGTGCACGCCTGGAACCAGGACTTCGTGAAGTCCTCCCCCTCCGGGCAGCGCTACGAGCAGCTCGCGCGGGAGATCGACAACGCGCTGAACTTCATGCACGCCTGCGGGGCCGACCCGGAGGAGTTCAAGACGGTCGAGTTCTACAGCTCCCACGAGGCGCTGCTGCTCGACTACGAGTCCGCGCTCACCCGCGTCGACTCCCGCACCGGCCAGCTCTACGACGTCTCCGCGCACATGGTGTGGATCGGTGAGCGCACCCGGCAGCTGGACCACGCGCACATCGAGTTCGCCTCGCGCATCCGCAACCCGATCGGCATCAAGCTCGGCCCGACCACCACGGCCGAGGAGGCGCTCCAGTACATCGAGCGGCTCGACCCCGACCGGGAGCCGGGACGGCTGACGTTCATCGTGCGGATGGGCGCGGACAAGATCCGGGACCGGCTGCCGGAGCTGGTGGAGAAGGTCACCGCGTCCGGCGCCACCGTGGCCTGGGTGACCGACCCGATGCACGGCAACACCTTCGAGGCGGCCTCCGGTCACAAGACCCGCCGCTTCGACGACGTGCTCGACGAGGTCAAGGGCTTTTTCGAGGTCCACAAGGCTCTCGGCACCCACCCGGGCGGCATCCATGTCGAGCTGACCGGTGACGATGTCACCGAGTGCGTGGGTGGCGGCGACGAGATCTTCGTCGACGACCTGCACCAGCGCTACGAGACGGCCTGCGACCCCCGGCTGAACCGCAGCCAGTCGCTGGACCTGGCCTTCCTCGTCGCCGAGATGTACCGGGACCAGTAACCGGGACGGTGCCGGTTCGCCCGTTACAGGGGCGTCGACTGGGGCGCGGATCACATGCGATCCGCGCCCCGCTCGACTTTTGCGGCACCTGAGTGACGGGTAAGGTTAGGTTAGCCTCACCGATCAAGGGTCGGTACGGCACGACCCTGATCCCAGTCGGGAGGTGAACCCGCGTGTTCGTGTGCAGTTGCTTCGGCATCACGGAGCAGCAGGTCAAGCAGCATGCGGAGGACGGCGCCTGCACGCCGCGGCAGATAGCCTCGGCCTGCAAGGCGGGCACCGACTGCGGCGGCTGTGTGCGCCGTATCCAGGCCCTCCTCGGACGGGGCAGCTGTCCGCGCCGGGAACTGGCGGACCAGGGCAGGTCCCCGCTCGCGGACATGACCAGCAAGCCCGCGGCCGTGCGGGTGACCGCCGAGGCGGCCTGAACCCGGAGCCCGAACCGGGTCAGTGGCCGGAGAAGCCGCCCGTGCCCGGACCGGAGGCGTCGGGCTGGCTCTGCTCGATGAGCGTCGACAGGTAGAGCGACTCGCCCAGCTTCTCGATCAGGTCGAGCTGGGTCTCCAGGTAGTCGATGTGGTGCTCCTCGTCGGCGAGGATCGCCTCGAAGATGTTGGCCGAGGTCACGTCGCCCTTGGCGCGCATCACCTCCACACCGCGCCGCAGCCGGTCGATGGCCTCGACCTCGATCTGCCGGTCCGCCTCGAACATCTCGGTCACCGTCTGCCCGACGCGGACGTGGAACAGCCGCTGGTAGTTGGGCAGGCCGTCCAGCAGCAGGATGCGGTCGGTCAGCACCTCCGCGTGCCGCATCTCGTCGAAGGACTCGTCGCGGGTGTACTTGGCGAGCTTCGTCCACCCCTTGTGGTCCTGAAGCTTGGAGTGCAGGAAGTACTGGTTGATCGCGGTCAGCTCGGCGGTCAGCTGCTCGTTGAGCAGTTCGAGGACCTCGGGGTCGCCCTGCATACGGGGCTCCTTCCACGTGGGGACGCCGGAATCGGAGGTTGCCGCCGCATGATTGCACCGGCGTAGAAGATCGTCCAGTAAGTGCGTACTTAGTAAGTAAGGGCATGCTTAGCGCCAGTTGACCGATTCCTCCCGACCCTGGTCCTGTGCACCGTCCGTGTTCTGTCAGGATGGACACCATGGATCGTCCGGTGGAGAGCGAAACAGGAGAAGCGGCACGGTACGAGCTTCCGCCGGGGCAGCGAGTCCAGCGCGGCTGGCCGGTCACCCACTACGGACCGGTACCCAAGTTCCGGACCGAGCGCTGGGAGTTCAGGGTCTTCGGCGCCACCGCCGACGGCGCGAAGCACTGCTGGAACCACGAGGAGTTCACGGCCCTGCCGTACACCACGGTGGTGGCCGATCTGCACTGCGTGACGAAGTACAGCATGCTCGGCGCGGAGTGGGGCGGAATCCCCGCCCGCACCATCCTCGACATCGCGCCGCCCGCCCCCGACGTCACCCATGTGATGGTGTGGGCGGAGTACGGCTTCAGCTCCAATCTGCGCCTCACGGACTTCACCGCCGAGCGCACCCTCTTCGCCACCCACAAGGACGGCGAACTGCTCACCGCCGAGCACGGCTTCCCGCTGCGCCTGATCGTCCCCCACCTGTACGCCTGGAAGGGCCCGAAATGGGTCCGCGGGGTGGAGTACATGACCACCGACCGGCGGGGCTTCTGGGAGGAGCGCGGCTACCACAACATCGGCGACCCCTGGCGGGAGCAGCGGTACTCGTACCAGGAGGAGCCGGGGGAGGGCCCGGAACTCTGACGTCGGACCGGGCCTCAGCCGTCCCGGAGCTTCTTCAGCCGCTCCACGTCCGCCGCGTGCCCCTCCTTGCCGCCGGGGGTCTCGATGACCAGCGGAACGCCCTCGGTGGCGGGGTGCGTCATCAGCGCCCGGAACGGGTCCTCGCCGATGTGACCGGAGCCGATGTTCGCGTGCCGGTCCTTGTGGGCGCCGACCACGTCCTTGGAGTCATTGGCGTGGATCAGCTTCAACCGGCCCTCGCCGACCGTGTCCACCAGCAGGTCGAGGGTCTGGTGCATGCCGTCCGGGCCGGTCAGGTCGTGGCCCGCCGCGAAGATGTGGCAGGTGTCCAGGCAGACGCCCAGCTTCGGGTGGGCGTCCAGCGCCTCGAAGTACGGTCCGAAGTCCCAGGTGCGTGAGCACAGCGAGGAGCCCTGGCCCGCGGTGGACTCCAGCAGCAGGAACGGGTCGTCGTCACGGGTCAGCTCGTCGAGCAGCGGCAGCAGCCGCTCCCGCACCTGGCGCAGGGCCACCGACCGCTCCCGGCCGCCGGTCGCGCTCCCGGTGTGCACCACCACGCCGAGCGCGCCGATCTCCCGCCCGCGCCGCAGCGAGTGCCGCAGCGACTCCACCGACCTGTCGACGGTCGCCTCGGTGTGCGAGCCGAAGTTGATCAGGTACGGGGCGTGCACGTACGCCGGTATGGACTCCGCCGCGCAGGCCGCGCGGAACGCCTCGTCCTGCCGCGGGTCACCGCTCGGGGTGGCCCACCCGCGCGGATTGGCGACGAAGACCTGCACGGTCTCCGCCCCCAGGTCACGGGCGTAACGGAGCCCGACGGTGTTCAGTCCACCGGCGACGGGCACATGCCCGCCGACGGGATTGCGCGAGACGCTCACGTACGGCCTTCTCAACCGATCTTGATGGTGATCGTCGACCCCTTGGGCGCCGTCTCACCACCCTCGACGGACTGGCTCTCCACGGTGTCGCCGCC
Source organism: Streptomyces sp. B93 (assembly GCF_018070565.1). GTDB lineage: Bacteria > Actinomycetota > Actinomycetes > Streptomycetales > Streptomycetaceae > Streptomyces. The sequence continues at coordinate 330,242 of NZ_JAGPXL010000001.1, read as the reverse complement.
GAACAGCCCGAAGAACCCGCGGTCCTCCTTGACCTCGAATCCGGCGCCCTGGAGCTTGTCCTTGGCGTCGCCGACGCTGTCGCCGACCACGTCCGGGACCTCGATCATCTCGGGGCCCTTGGAGACCGTCAGCGTGACCGTGTCGCCCTCGGCGGCCTCGGCGTCGGCGCCCGGCGACTGCTGGGCCACCTGGCCCGCGTCGACGTCGGAGTGGACCTGCTCCTCGGCGATCCGCACCTTCAGGCCCGCCTGGAGGAGTTCCTCCCGGGCGTCCTCCAGGTCGTCGCCGACGACGTCCGGCACGTCGACGGGCTGGCCCTTGCTGACCGTGAGCGCGATCGCCGAGCCCGAGCGCAGCTCGGTGCCGCCCTCCGGGTCGGTGCTGATGACGAAGCCGGCGGGGACGTCGTCGCTGAACGCGCGCGTGACCGTGCCCGGCTCCAGCCCTTCCTGCTCGATCACGTCCTTCGCCCGGTCCAGCCGGTACCCCGCCACATCGGGCACCCGCACGGTCTCCGGGCCGCGCGAGACGGTGAGGCCGACGGAGCCGTTGCCCCGGATTCTGCTGCCCGGCGCCGGGTCCGTGCTGATCACGGTGCCGCGCTGGGCCGTGTCGCTGTAGGCGTGCTCGACCTTGCCGACCTCGAGACCGGCGTCGGCCAGCCGGTCCCGGGCCTCCTGCTCGGTCTGCGCCAGCAGCGACGGGACCTTGGTGAACTGGCCGGAGTTGATGTACCAGACGCCCACACCGAGGCCGAGGGCCAGCAGCACGGCCGCCACGATGGTGACCAGCCCGCGCCGGGGCAGCCGGGCCCGGGAGCGCGGCGGCAGCGGTGGTGCCTCCAGCCGGCTGGTGAGGTTCGGGCCGTACGGCCCGTCCCCGCCGGCGGGCAGCGTCCGGGGCACCGTCAGGGAGCGCGGGAGGACGCTCGTACGGTCCTCGGCGTTGTCGTGGTCCGCGGTGAGCGCCTGCGGCGGCACCGCGTCCAGCTGCTCGTCGCTGAGCGCGCCGCGCGCCGTACGGGCCTGCGCGAGCAACGCCACGGCGTCGTGCGGCCGGACCTCGGGGTTGCGCGCGGTCGCCGAGGCGACCAGCTCGTCCAGCTCGTACGCGAGACCCGGCACGGTCGCCGAGGGCGGGGGCACGTCCTCGTGGAGGTGCTTGTAGAGGACCACGGCGGGGGACTCCCCGTCGTGCGGCTTGCCGCCGGTGAGCATCTCGTGCAGGACCACCCCGCACGCGTACACGTCGACGCGCGCGTCGGCCCGGCCGCCCTCCTCGATCTGCTCGGGCGCGAGATAGGAGACGGTGCCCAGCACGGCGCCGGTGGTGCTGGTGACCGTGTCCACGGACCGTACGAGTCCGAAGTCGGCGACCTTGACCCGGCCGTCGTCCCCGATGAGCACGTTCTCCGGCTTCATGTCCCGGTGCACGAACCCCGCGCGGTGCGCGGCGCCCAGCGCGGCGAGCACCGGCTCCAGGATGTCCAGCGCGGCACGCGGCTGGAGCGCCCCGCGCTCGCGGAGCACATCGCGCAGGGTGCAGCCCGCGATGTACTCCATGGCCAGGTAGACATACGCCCCGTCGGTCCCCTGGTCGAACACCTGGACGACATTGGGGTGCGCGAGCCGCGCCACCGACTTGGCCTCACGGATGAACCGCTCGACGAACGTCCCGTCCGCCGCGAGGCCGGGATGCATCACCTTGACCGCGAGAATCCGGTCGAGCCGGGTGTCCACGGCCCGGTAGACCGTGGCCATCCCACCGACGGCGATCCTCGCGTCGATGCGATAACGGCCGTCGAGCACCTGCCCGACGAGAGGGTCCTGAAGGGTCGTGTCCACGCAGGTGAGTGTACGAGCAGCGACCGACACACCCGGCCGGTTACTCCAAGATCGCACCAGACCTGAAGCCCACCTGTGACGCAATCCACGAACGCAGAGCCGCCGACGGCGCTCGGCCACCCACGGGAAACCCGAGCCTGTCAGCCGACTGGAAACGGGTGGTGCGCGAGTGGGAGAGAAAGGGGCAACGGCAACGCCGGTTCAGAAGGCGGGCCGCTCAGGATCAAGCACCGCCAAGCCCTCCGCGGGAGACGACGCCGAGGCGAACCGCCGCCGCGGAATCCGCCCCGCGCGGTACGCGAGCCGCCCCGCCTCCACGCCATGCCGCATCGCGTCAGCCATGAGAACGGGCTCCTGCGCCCGCGTCACGGCGGACGCCAGCATCACCCCCGCACACCCCAGCTCCATCGCGAGCGCCGCGTCCGACGCCGTACCCGCCCCCGCGTCCAGGATCACCGGCACCCCCGCCCGCTCCACGATCAGCTCGAAGTTGTGCGGGTTGCGGATGCCGAGCCCCGACCCGATCGGCGACCCCAGCGGCATGATCGCGGCACACCCGGCGTCCTCCAGCTTCCGCGCCAGCACCGGGTCGTCGTTGGTGTACGGCAGCACCGTGAACCCGTCGTCGACCAGCGTCTCCGCCGCGTCCAGCAACTCGACCGGGTCCGGCAGCAGCGTCCGCTCGTCGGCGATGACCTCCAGCTTGACCAGGTCCGTACCGAGCGCCTCCCGCGCCAGCCGCGCCGTCAGCACGGCCTCACCGGCGGTGAAGCAGCCCGCGGTGTTGGGCAGCACCCGGATGCCGAGCCGGTCCAGCACGGACAGCACCGAACCCCGTACCGAGGGGTCCACGCGCCGCATCGCGACGGTCGTCAGCTCGGTGCCGGAGGCCACCAGCGCCCGCTCCAGCACCTCCAGGCTGGGCGCCCCGCCGGTGCCCATGATCAGACGGGACGTGAACGACGTACCGCCGAGGACGAAGGGATCGTCGGCCATGGTCAGCCTCCTTGGACGGCGGTGAGGACTTCGACGCGGTCGCCCTCGGCCAGGGACGTGGACGGCCACTGCGCCCGCGGGACGACGGTCTCGTTGAGGGCGGCGGCCACTCCGGAGGGCGCCGCGGTGAGCGTTCTGACGAGGGCGTCGAGAGCCGTACCGGGCGCGACGCTCCGGGACTCCCCGTTGACGGAGATGTTCATGCGGGCTGCTCCATGAGTGCGGGGGCTTGCGTGAAGCGCTGCGGGGTGAAGGGCCGGGCGACCTCCGGCAGCTCCCCGGTGGTCAGGACGTGCGCCATGGCGTCGCCGGTGACCGGGGTGAGCAGCACCCCGTTGCGGTAGTGCCCGGTGGCCAGCAGCAGCCCGTCGAGGGCGGTCGGGCCGAGCAGGGGCGCGTTGTCGGGGGAGCCGGGACGCAGACCCGCGCGGGTCTCCGTCAGGGGCAGCTCGGTGATCCCCGGCATCAGCTCGTGTGCGTCGCGCAGCAGCTCGTACACCCCGCCCGCGGTGACCGTGGTGTCCCAGCCCAGATCCTCGCTGGTGGCGCCGACGACCAGCTCGCCGTTCTCACGCGGCACCAGGTAGACATGGCTGCCGCGGACCATCGCGCGGACGGTACGGCTGAGGAACGGCGCGTACCGTGGGGGCACGGCCAGCCGCAGCACCTGCCCCTTCACCGGCCGCACGGGCGGCAGTACGGCGTCGGGGACGCCCGCGAGCCGCCCGCTGAGGCTGCCCGCGGCCAGCACCACCCGCTCGGCGGTCAGCGCGTCGCCGTCCCGCGTGAGCACACCCGTGGCGCGGTCCCGGACGACCGTGAGCCGCTCGGCCCAGCTCCGGTGCAGGACCACCCCCGCACGCTCACAGGCGGTGAACAGCGCGGCGGCCAGCCGCCGGGGGTCGATCTGGTGGTCGCCGTCGACCCGCAGTCCGCCGCGCACCCCGGGCGCGAGCATCGGTTCCAGACGGCGGCAGTCCCGCCCGGACAGCCAGGTGGACTCCAGCCCCGACTGCCGTTGCAGGGCGTGCAGTTCGCGCAGGTGGGCGCGGTCGTCGGCGTCCAGCGCGACGGCCAGCGTGCCGCTGCGGCGGTAGCCGAGGTCATGGCCGGTGAGGTCGGTGAGTTCGGCCGCGAAGTCGGGGTAGCGGTGGGCGGAGGCCAGGTTCAGGCCGAGCAGGGTCTGCTCGCCGTAGTGCAGTTCGGTGACGGCGGCCAGCATCCCGGCGGCCACCTGCGCCGCCCCGCCGCCGGGTTCGGGGTCCACCAGCGCGGTCCGCAGCCCGCGCTGTGCGGCCCGCCACGCGGTGACCAGGCCGATGATTCCGCCCCCGACGACGAGGACGTCTGACGTACGCGACATGGGCGTCCAGCCCCTCCCTTCGCCGGCATGACCCGGATCAGGTTCGTACGGTCGGAGGCCGCCAGCCTCCCTCTCAGCCCGGTGCGTCCGGGCTCCCGCGAGTGCTTTACGTTGGCCACCACCCTAGCCGCTGCCGCGACGTCTCTGTAAGGGAGCCTCCCGCATGCCCCGATCCCTCGACGGCCTCGTCCTCGCCCCGGTCGCCGACCAGGCCCCAGGCCAGGTCGGCACCCGCACCCGCTTCACGTACCACGAGCAGGACGGCCAGATCTGGGCGGAGTACGCGGGCGGGGACGTGGTGCGCGGCCGTCTGGTGGGAACCCGCGCGGGTGACCGGCTGGACTTCCGGTACGTCCAGCTCAAGGCGGACGGGACGACGTCCTCGGGGCACTGTGTGTCGACGGTCGTGGAACTGTCCGACGGGCGGGTCCGGTTGGAGGAGACCTGGGAGTGGGAGTCGCAGGAGGGCAGCGGCACCAGCGTTGTGGAACAGGTCACTGAGCACGCCCCCTGACTGACTTTTCGTCAGGTGTCTATGGTGATCAGGTGAGCGAGCAGCAGCAGGCACGGGGAGCAGCCACGCCACGGCGCGTGGTCGTCGCGGGCGCGGGCATGGCCGGGGTGCAGACCGCGGTCGCCCTGCGCGAACAGGGCTTCACCGGCACGGTGACCCTGATCGGCGCGGAACCGCACCAGCCCTACGACCGGCCGCCGCTGTCCAAGGCCGTCCTGCTCGGCAAGGCCGAGGACTCCGCCTTCGACGTCGACTTCGAGGCGCTCGGCATCGAGCTGCGGCTGGGCTGCGAGGTGGCGGGCGTGCGCCCCGCCGACCACGAGCTGGACACCGAGTCCGGGCCCGTCCCGTACGACGTCCTGGTCGTCGCCACCGGCGCCGAGCCGGTCCGGCTGCCGGGCACCGAGGGCGTGCCCGGGGTGCATCTGCTGCGCACCCTGGACGACGCCGAACGGCTGCGGCCGGTGCTCGCCCGGCAGCACGACATCGTGGTCGTCGGCGCGGGCTGGATCGGCGCCGAGTTCGCCACCGCCGCCCGGGAGGCGGGCTGCGCGGTGACGGTGGTGGAGGCCGCCGACCGCCCGCTCACCGGTTCGCTGCCCGCCGAGGTGGCCCTCCCCATGGCGGCCTGGTACGCCGACAGCGGGGCCGTCCTGCGCACCCACGCGCGCGTGGCGCACATCGAGCCCGGTGTGGTGGTCCTCGACGACGGCTCCCGGCTGCCCGCGGACGCGGTCGTGGTCGGGGTCGGTGCCCGGCCCGCCACGCGCTGGCTCGCCGGGTCCGGCATCACGCTGGGCGCGTGGGGCGAGGTGGTCGCCGACGACCGGCTGCGCACCTCCGCCCCGGACGTCTACGCGGTCGGCGACTGCGCCTCCTTCCCCTCGGGGAGGTACGGTGAGCGGCTGCTCGTCCACCACTGGGACAACGCCCTCCAGGGGCCGCGCACGGTCGCCGCGAACATCGTGGGAGAGGCGCCCGCCGCCTACGACCCGGTGCCGTACTTCTGGTCCGAGCAGTTCGGCCGCTTCGTGCAGTACGCGGGCCACCACGCCATCGCCGACTCCACGGTGTGGCGCGGCGACCCGTCCGGCCCCGCCTGGGCCGTGTGCTGGCTGCGCGGGAACCGTCTGGTCGCGCTGCTGGCCGTGGGCCGCCCCAGGGACCTGGCCCAGGGCAGGCGGCTGATCGAGGCGGGCGCGACGATGGACCCGGGGCTGCTGGCCGACCCGGCCCGGCCGCTGAAGTCCGCGACCGCCTGAGGGCCCCGCGGCAGCCCGCCGTCCGCCCGGGTGGGCGGGGCTGGCTTCCGACTGTCAGTGGGGGATGGCACGCTTGTTGGCGTGACCGAGATTGACGCAAAGATCGATGCTCTCGTCCCCGCCTGGCTCACCCTCCCCGACATCGCGGAAATGCTCGATGTCGAGGTGACGCGCGTGCGGCAGCTGGTGAAGGAGGGCCAGCTGATCGCCGTGCGCCGTGGCGAGAACCGCGCGCTGCACGTCCCCGCCGCCTTCATCGACGGGGACCGGGTCGTCAAGGGCCTGTCCGGGACCCTGACGCTCCTGCGGGACGACGGCTTCACCGACGAAGAGATGCTGGAGTGGCTCTTCACCCCCGACGAGAGCCTGCCCGGCACCCCCGCGCAGGCCCTGAGCGAGAATCGCGGTACGGAGGTGAAGCGCCGAGCCCAGGCGCTCGCCGTCTGATCCGACCGACCGCCTGAGGTGTACGGGCCCCGGCGCCCCCGCGGCCCGTACACCACCGACCACGGGGGACCACGTATGCCCGCCACCGCCGCCACCGCCCGCGACCAGCTCGCCGACGCCCGGCTCTACCTGTGCACGGACGCCCGCGGGCGCCAGGGCGACCTGCCCGAGTTCCTGGACGCGGTCCTGGCGGGCGGTGTCGACATCGTGCAGCTGCGCGACAAGGGCATGGAGGCGGCCGAGGAGCTGGAGCACCTGGAGGTCTTCGCCGAGGCCTGCGCGCGGCACGGAAGACTGCTCGCGGTCAACGACCGCGCGGACGTCGCCCACGCCGCGGGCGCCGACGTCCTCCACCTCGGCCAGGGCGACCTGCCGGTCCCGGCGGCCCGTGCCCTCCTCGGCGAGGAGGTGCTGATCGGCCGCTCCACGCACGCCGAGTCCGAGGCCGCCGCTGCCGCCGTCCGGGACGGCGTGGACTACTTCTGCACCGGCCCCTGCTGGCCCACCCCCACCAAGCCCGGCCGTCACGCCCCCGGCCTCGACCTGGTCAGGTACACCGCCGGGCTCGGCACCGACCGCCCCTGGTTCGCCATCGGCGGCATCGACCTCGGCAACCTCGACGAGGTGCTCGCCGCGGGCGCCCGCCGGGTCGTCGTGGTGCGCGCGATCACCGAGGCCGCCGACCCGGGGGCCGCGGCGGCGGAGTTCGCCAAGCGGTTGCGGGCGGCGTAGGTCTGGTCCTCGGGGACGCGTGGAGGCACTGTTTCGGCCGGTGTGTCCAAGGGATGGACAACAGCGCGACAAATCAGGCAATTTTCCCGACTCCGGTTGGGTGAACACCGCCCCCTGGCTAACCTGCCCGTATGGCCCTCGGCACCGCATCCACCAGGTCGGACCACGCTCCGACCGTGCGCGACATGCTCGCGACCGGCAGGACGACGTATTCCTTCGAGTTCTACGCCCCCAAGACCGCGAAGGGCGAGCGGAACCTGTGGAACGCGCTGCGCCGGGTCGAGGCCGTGGCACCCGACTTCGTCTCCGTGACCTACGGTGCGGGCGGCTCCACCCGCGCGGGCACCGTCAAGGCGACCGAGCGGATCGCCTCCGACACCACCCTCACCCCGATCGCCCACCTCACGGCCGTCGACCACTCGGTGGCCGACCTGCGCAACATCATCGGCCAGTACGCCGACGCCGGGATCCGCAACATGCTCGCGCTGCGCGGCGACCCGCCCGGCGATCCGATGGGTGACTGGGTGGCGCACCCCCAGGGCCTCACCTACGCCGCCGAACTCGTCGAACTGATCAAGACCTCCGGTGACTTCTGCGTCGGCGTCGCCGCCTTCCCCGCGATGCACCCGCGCTCCAGCGACTGGGACGCCGACGTCAGCCACTTCGTGGACAAGTGCCGCGCGGGCGCGGACTACGCCATCACGCAGATGTTCTTCCAGCCCGAGGACTATCTGCGGCTGCGCGACCGGGTCGCGGCGGCCGACTGCGACACCCCGATCATCCCCGAGGTCATGCCCATCGCCAGTGTGAAGACGCTGGAGCGTGTGCCCTATCTCACCAACGCCGCGTTCCCCGCCGACCTGAAAGAGCGGATCCTCACAGCAAAAGACAATCCCGCCGCTGTACGCTCCATTGCAATCGACTTCGCCACGGAGTTCTGCGCACGGCTGCTGGCCGAGGGAGTGCCGGGTCTGCACTTCATCACGCTCAACAACTCCACGGCGACACTGGAAATCTACGAGAACCTGGGTCTGCACCGCCCACCGCAGGCCTAGACCGGTCGCACCGGCGTACGACACACTGCGTAGCGGCCATCTGGGAGAGGGGCGTACATGGGCTGGACGGTCCTCTACATCGCGTTCGGCGTCGTCGCGCTGTGGCTGCTCGGCGAGGTGCTGTTGCAGTACAAGGCGCGGCTGCGCTGGCGGCTGCTCGCCTTCGCGGGCTTCCTCGGTGTCGTCGTCGGCGTGCTGATCCCCTCCGTCGTCGTCATCGGCTTGGGCGCGGCGGCCTTCGCGGTCGGCCAGACCTACGTCACCCTCTCCTTCCGGCGCGGCTTCGCCGCCGGGTGGGCGGTCACCGGCCGCCCCCGCTTCGGCCGGCGCGGCGAGGCGGAGCACCAGGACCCGACCCTGGAGGTCTCCGACCTCGAGACGGCCGACAACGGCTACGACGACGGCTACGGCCACCGCGACCAGGCGTCCTACGGCGACGAGTACGACCGCGACGACGTGTTCACCCCGTCCCGTCCCACCGGCGATCCCACGGCCGCCGAGACCACCGCCGTCTACGAGCCCCAGCCGCTCCCGGACGACACCGGCTCCTACGGCATATACGGCGACGCCCCCGCCGCCGACCAGCAGCCCCAGGACCAGTACGCCACGGCCGCCCAGTCCGCCGACCAGGGCTACGGCTACGACTACTCCGGCTACAACCAGCAGGGTTACGGCTACGACACCACCGGCCAGCAGTACGCCGCCTACTCGGACCCGTACATCGGCACCCAGACCTACGGCGGCGGCACCTCCTACGACACCGGCTACGCCGACCAGACGTACGGTCAGCAGGGCTACACCCAGGACCAGTACGCGACCGGCGGCTACGGCGGCGACGGCACCCCGCCCGGCGGCGTCTGGGTCCCGCAGCAGCGCAGCACCGACGACCCCTACGGCGGCGAACTCCCGCCGGAGCAGCCCTACCCCTACGAGGGCGACGGGCAGCCGCAGGGCGGCCACGGCTACGACGAGCGGTACCGCTTCTGACCCTGCGTCTGCACCTGCCAAGGGCCGGGCCCCGTTCGCGGGGCCCTTCTCGCGTCACTGCGAGCCGCGGAACTCCGGTCCCTCCACGATCAGTCCGGCGACCAGCGCGCCCGACATGCCCGCGTGCGGGAGCCCACCGCCGGGGTGCGACCAGCCGCCGACCGTGAACAGGCCCGGCACACCGGTGGTGTTCGACGGGTGCAGCAGCCGGCCCCCGGCAGCCGCCAGCGCCGGAGCGGGTATCGCGCCGCCCACCGCACCGGTCGCCTCCGCGACATCGTCCGGGGTGCGCACCTCGTGCCACAGCAGGCGCTCCCGCAGGCCGGGCACGGCGCGTTCGGCGGCGGTGATCATCGCTTCGGCCAAGGGGCCGTGGTCCGACGCCGTCCCGGCCGGGACGGTGGCGGTCAGCGTCACCGCCTCGTGCCCGGCGTCCGGGACCAGGGCCGGGTCATCGGGCCGCAGCACCGTCACCGTGGGGTGCGCTACCGTCCCCGGCGGCGTACCGAACACGGCGTCCAGCTCGGCGTCGCGGTCCCGGGTGTGCACCACCGTCCGGTGCGCCGTGCCCTCCGGGCGGCCGCCGCGCAGCGCCAGCAGCACCGTGAGCCGACTCGGCAGCCCGTGCTGCGGGGGGACCTCTCCCGCGCCGCCCCGCACCGCCGTGCCCGTGACGATCCGGTCCAGCGTCCGGGGCGCGACACCGGCGACCACGAAGTCCGCCTCGGCGACCGCGCCGCCGGACAGTTCCACGCCCGCCGCCCGGCCGTCCTTCTCCAGCACCCGTGTCACCTCGGCGCCGAAGACGAACTCGACCCGGCGGGCCACACAGCGCTCGTACACCGCGCACGCCAGCTCCCGCAGCCCGCCGCGGACGTACCAGGTGCCGAAGGCGTGGTCCATGTAGGGCAGCAGGGCCGTGCTCGCCGGGGCCGTACGCGGATCCAGGCCGTACGCCAGCGCGTGGCTCTCCAGCAGGGCGGCGAGCCGGGGATCACGCAGCTCCCAGGCGGCCACCTCGGCGAGGGTGCCCGCCCTGCGGGTGCGCAGCAGCCTCTTGTGCGGCACCGCCGGATAGGGCTCGCGCTCGGCCAGCACCCGCCAGTTCGGCCACAGCGGCTCCTCCAGCAGCGGCCTGCGCGAACGGTCCCACGCCTCCCGGGCCCGCACCAGGAAGTCGCCCCAGCGCCCGCCCGCCCCGGCGCCCAGGGCCTCGTCCAGCGCCGCGACGACGCCCGCGCGCGAGGCATTCGGCAGGGCGGCCCCGGTGCCGTCGGCGAAGAGGTGGCGGGCCGACGGGTCGACCTGGACCAGCTCGACGCGGTCCTCCAGCGGCTCCTTGCCGGTCTTCAGGAACAGGTCGCGGTAGACCGCGGGCAGCGGCAGCAGTCCGGGGCCGGTGTCGAAGGAGAAGCCGTCGCGCTCCCACCGGCGCACCGCGCCGCCGTAGGTGTCCGTCCGCTCGTACACCGCCACCCGGTGGCCCGCGACGGCCAGCCGGGCGGCGGCGGCCAGTGCGCCCATCCCGGCGCCGATCACCGCAATCCGTGCCATGCCCGCGACCCTATCGGCCGCCACTGACAATCCACCCACGAGCCCGGTTGCCGCGGGGCCGGGTGCGCAGTGCTGAGTACCGGTACTCAGGTGACGAGATGAGTACGCGCGCGGATGGGCTGCGACCTGCGGGGACGAGAGAGTGGAGGCACGGGAAGGGGCAGGGCGCCGGCACCGCCGACACGGGGCGGCGGAACGGCACCCGCTCCGGACCGCTCCTTCCGTCGGCCCGGGTCGGCGGAAGCGAGACACGGGGGTGTTCGGGGGAACGACCGAACGGGTCCAACGGGGGAACGGGGGAACCGAGGGCCCTACGGGGGAGCACGAGGAAGCGCCGGTCCGGCGTGGTCCGCGGGGGACGCGGCCACATTCCGGACCGGCGTTTTCGTGCGTCCGCGCTACCGCCGGCCGCTCACCCGCCCCTGGAGGAGTCGGGACAGCGCCGCGTGGACGTCGTCCAGGGAGCGCTCCGGCTGGAAGGACTGCCAGTCCAGGGCGGCCACCAGGACCATCCCGACCAGGGCCGCCGCCGTCAGCTGGATGTCGATCTCCTCGCTGAACTCGCCGCCCGCCACACCGTCCCGCAGCACGTCCTCGACGACGGCGACGACCTGCCCGCGCACCACCATGAGCGTGGACTGCCAGGCCCGGTTGGTGCGCCACAGCTCGGCCACGTACAGCTGGGTGAAGGCCGGGTACCGGGCGATGAAGCCGAGACCCGCGCGGATCATCGCGTCCAGGGCGTCGACCTTGCTGCCGCCGTCCCGCGCGGTGTGCTCGGCCGCCTCCCTCAGGGACGCGGTCAGCAGCCCGACGCCGTGCCGCAGCAGCTCCTCGAAGAGGACGGACTTGCTGGCGAAGTTGTAGTAGACGGTGCCCTTGGCGACCCCGGCCCGCTCGGCGATCTCGTCCACCGTGGTGGCGGAGAAGCCCTGCTCGGCGATGAGCGTGACGGCCGCCTCGTAGAGCTTCTGCCGGGTGGCCTCACGGCGGGTGCTGCCGCCCGACGCGGCGCTGCTGCTTTCCATGGCCATGATTGTCCCGCGCGCGGTCACAGGCTCAGCTCCGGGTGCAGCCGGTCGAGGGTCCACACCTGGCGGCGGCGCGCCGACAGCGCGGTCAGCGCGAGGGCACCCGCGGTGAAGGCGACGAGCACCACGCACGCGTGCCACACCGGTCCGAGACCACCGCCCGTGATCAGCCTTCGGAGGGCCTCGACGACATAGGTCATCGGCAGGAAGGGGTGCAGGGCGTTGAAGAAGCCCGGACTGGTCTGCACCGGATAGGTGCCGCCCGCCGAGGTCAGCTGGAGCATCAGCAGCGCGAGGACGAGGATCCGGCCCGCCGCCCCGAAGCGGGCGTTCAGCCACTGCACGATCGCCGCGAAGCAGGCCGTCACCAGGAACAGGAAGCACACCGTCCCGGCCGCGCGGGCCATCTGGAGGCCGACCGCCCAGTGCAGCACCGCCATGAGGCCCACCGTCTGGAGCACCCCGATCGCCAGCACCGGCAGCCAGCCCGCGAGCGCGATCCGCCAGGCGGCGGCCCCGGCCGCGAGCGCCCGCCGGTTCAGCGGCGTGATCAGCATGTACGCCACCATGGCGCCCACCCACAGCGACAGCGGGATGAAGTACGGCGCGAACCCGGTGCCGTAGTTGGGCGCCTCGTGCAGGGACTTCGCGGCCAGCTGGACCGGGTCCGCCATGACCTCGGTGCGCTCGTCGCGCTCCTGCTCGTCGTAGTCCGGGATCCGCTCGGCGCCGTCGTGCAGTCCGCCCGCGAGCTTCACCGACCCGTCCACGAGCTTGTACATGCCGCCGCTGAGGTCGTCCGCGCCCGTCCTCAGGTCGGTGACGCCCTCGTCCAGGTCGACCGCGCCGGTCTTGGCGGTGCCGAGGCCCGAGTGCAGGTTCTCGGCGCCCGTGGCGACCTTGCCGGCGCCCTCGTTCAGCGCGTCGATGCGGGAGACGGCGTCGGCGAGGTCCTCCGAGAGGTGCGGCGCGCGGTCGGCGAGCGCCTGCGCCTGCTCCTCCAGCGTGGCGAGGTCGTCGTCGAGGGTCTTCAGGTCGCCGTCGTGGTCGGTGACCAGCGTGTTCACGTCCTCGGCGATCGTCGCCGCGTCCGCCGCCGCATCCCTGGCCCGCTCCAGGTCGCCGCAGGCCGCGTCCGGCGGGGCGGGCTCCTCGCAGCGGGTCCGGTAGACCTCGTCCAGGGTGCCGGAGGCCGTGCGGGCGCCCTTCGCCGCGGCCGGCGCCGTCTCCACCAGGGTGTCGAGGTTGTCGCGGATCGCCCCGGCCGAGTCGGCGACGAGCTGGGCCGTGTCCCCGATGGTCCGCTCGTTGTCCGCGAGGAAGGGCCCCACCTTCTCCGCGACACCGCCGACCTTGTCGGCGAGGGTCTGGGTGCCCTCCGCGACCTTCTTGGCGCCGTCCTCCAGGTCGTCCGCGCCCTTGTGCAGCTTCTTCAGGCCCTTCGCCAGCGAGCCGCTGCCGTCCTCTGCGTCCTTCAGCCCGGCGGCGAGGTCCTTGGAGCCCTGCTCCGCCTTGCCGATGCCGCCCTTGAGGGTGTCCGCACCGTCCGCGGCCCTCACCGTCTCGCCGTGGATGTCGGAGAACGAGATGAAGATCCTGTCCAGGAACGACCGCGACGCCTTGGTGGAGGCCGCCGTGCGCACCTCGCCGAAGACCGTCCGTGAGATCTGCCCGACGATGTAGTTGTTCGCGTCGTTCGTACGGACCTGGAGCGCGCTCGTCTCCGGGGAATCGCCGGAGCTGGACGCGATCCGCTCGCTGAAGTCCGCGGGCATGGTCAGCGACAGGTAGTAGCGGCCGTCCTCCACGCCCGCGTGCGCCTCCGCCGCGCTCACCTCCCGCCAGTCGAAGACCTCGCTGTCGCGCAGCCCCCGGACGATGTCGTCGCCCGCCGCGACCCGCCGCCCGTCGACGGTCGCGCCGCGGTCCTCGTTCACCAGCGCCACGGGCAGCCGGTCCAGACGCCCGTACGGGTCCCAGAAGGACCACAGGTACAGGGCGCCGTACAGCAGGGGCAGCAGCAACAGCGCGACCAGGGCCGCCCGCGGCAGCTTCCCCCGGCCGAAGCGCCGCAGCTCAAGCGCGGCGAGACGCGGCGAGCGCATCGACGGCCTCCTTCGCGTCGTCCTCGGTGTTCTTCTCGTCGTCCCCGGTGCCGTCGGCCCGTCGCCCGCCGGTGGACACCACCAGGGCGCCCTCGGGGGCCTCGCTGCACACCGCCAGCACCGTCGTCCCGGCCTCGGCGAGCGACCCGAGCAGTGCCCAGACCTCGTCGCGTTCGGCGTCGGAGAGCTTCAGGTCGGTGTCGTCGACCCCCAGCAGCCGGGGCCGCCCGATGAGCGCCAGGGCGAGCGACAGCCGCAGCGCCTCCAGCCGCTCCAGATCGCGTACGGCGGTCCGGGAGCCCTTGGGCAGGGCCGCCCGGTCCAGCCCCACGGCGTCCAGGGCGGCGTCGATCCGCCGCCACGCCTCCCGCGCACGGCCGGCCCGGGGCCGCAGCAGCGCGCGCAGGGAGTCGCCGAAGCGGTGTTGCAGCAGGGCCCGCTCGCGCAGGTGCTCCCCGACGGTGAGCGCCGGGTCGAGGTCGGTGACGCCCGCGACATGGGCGAGCGCGCTGACCCGGCGCGCCGCCGCCAGCTGCTTCGGCAGCCGGGCCTCGCCCACGGCGGCCGTGCCCTCGGACGCCTTCATCCGCCCGGTGAGCGCGAGCAGCAGACAGGTGCGGCCCGTCCCCGACGGCCCCTCCACGGCGATCAGCGAGCCGGGCCCGGCGGTGAACGAGACCCCGCGGAAGGCCCAGCCGCGCGGGCCCTTCACCCCGAAGTCATGGGCGGCGACGGCAAGTCCCCGCACGGATTCCCCCACGGTCCCCCCTGGACTGGAACTTGAACTGACTGGTCAGTGCAAAAACTAGCCCGAACTCCCGAGCGAAGCAAAAGCCCAGGTCAGAACGGATTGTCAGTGCCATACCTCACGATGGGCACATACGGCACCCCATATGCGGGCGTGCCGTCACCCAGACGACAGGAGGTTCGTCATGGCCAACTCGTCAGCCGCCGCCGCACACCGGCGTCGCGCCACCGGCCCTGCCCCCTCACTGACCGGCCCGGCGAGCGACGTGCACCCCGTGCTCCGCCGGGCCACGGCCCCGCCCGCCGCCCTCGACCTGCTCGCCCAGGCCCGCGCCGGACTGGACGAGGCCACCGTCCTCGAAACCCCGAACGAGCGGTATGCGACGGCCCACCTCGCCGCCCTGCGCACCGCCGCCGCCGTGCTCGCCGCCCGCGGGCGCCCCGAGACCACACCCCGGCGCCGGGCCAGGATCCGGAGCGCCTGGGAAGTGCTCCCCGAGATCGCGCCCGAGCTGACCGAGTGGAGCGCGCTGTTCGCCTCCGGAGCCCGGCGCCGCGCCCGGGCCGAGGCGGGCATCCAGGGCGCGGCCAGCAGCAGGGACGCCGACGACCTCATACGGGACGTGGCGATGTTCCTCCGCCTCGTCGAGCGCATGCTGGTGCTCCAGCCGGTCCTGCCACAGCCACGCCAGGACGGAGAGGAGGCGCCCGGCCCCCGCGGCCCGCACCCCGCGCACGGCATGCCCGACGCGGGCTGACCACCCGCGTCGGCGGCCCGCCGGGATGGGCCGTCGCCGTCGCACGGCACCGCAGTGGCCCGGCGGCGCACCGGAGGCCATGGGGAGGCACCGGAGGCAATAGGGTGGAGGACGCCTGAAGCCCTTCACTAGGAGTCAACTGCCGTGTCGGACCCGATGAGGCCCCGCGCCTCCCTCCGTACCGCCGTGGTCTGGGAGGTCCTGAAGGACGCCCTGGACCGGCGGGTGAAAGCCACGGGCCGGGAGTCGCTGGACGTCCTCGACACCGGGGGCGGCAGCGGCAACTTCGCGGTGCCCGTCGCCCGCCTCGGCCACCGCGTCACCGTCGTCGACCCCAGCCCGAACGCCCTGTTCGCGCTGGAGCGCCGCGCCGCCGAGGCCGGGGTCGCGGACCGGGTCCGGGGCGTGCAGGGCGACGCCCACGGCCTCTTCGACGTCGTCGAGCGCGGCGGCCACGACGTGGTGCTCTGCCACGGCGTCCTGGAGTACGTGGACGACCCTGCCGAGGGCGTCCGCAACGCCGTCGCCGCGCTGCGGCCCGGGGGCGTCCTCAGCCTGCTCGCGGCCGGGCTCGGCGGCGCCGTGCTCGCCCGCGCCCTCGCCGGGCACTTCACGGAGGCTCACCAGGCCCTCGGTGACCCGGACGGACGCTGGGGCGAGGGTGACCCCATGCCCCGCCGCTTCACCGCCGAGCAGCTCACCGGACTGGTCGAGGGAGCGGGCCTGCGGGTCGGCGCCGTACACGGTGTCCGGGTCTTCGCCGACCTCGTCCCCGGGGTGCTGGTGGACACCGAGCCCGGCGCCCTCGACGCCCTGCTGAAGCTGGAGGCAGCCGCCGCCGAGCTTCCGTCGTTCCACGCGGTGGCCACGCAGCTTCATGTGCTCGGTGAGGCCGAAGGGACCTGACGGAGCTGAGCCACCTCCCGGGGCGCGCCGCTGATCAGGGAGTTGGCCGCACATGGAGTACGCCACAAGCCCCCCGATCGTGGGCTTGTCGCCGTATGATCGAGGGAGACCACCCGGCATGACGGGTCGGCTGCCGGGGAATCCAATCCTCAGCGAGCCGGGACGGCCATGGCGAATTCCGGTTGGCCAATTGGCGTAGAGGGGCGGGTTTCACGGGGGCGATTCCCTGCCTATCCTGAAGGGACCCCCCGGGTCGCCCCGGCGACTGCACGATGAGGAGGATTCCGTGCCGCTCTCAGAGCACGAGCAGCGCATGCTCGAGCAGATGGAGCGAGCGCTGTACGCCGAAGATCCCAAGTTCGCGACAGCGCTTGAGGGAAGCGGGCTGCGTACGTACACCCGGCGACGGGTCTACCAGGCGGTCGCGGGCTTCCTCGTAGGTATCGCGCTCCTCATGGCCGGAATGGTCGCCAAGCAGGTCTGGCTCAGCGTGGTGGGCTTCCTGGTCATGCTCGGCTGCGCGGTACTCGCGGTGACCGGCTGGCGCAAGGCCCCCAAGCCGGGTGAGCAGCCCAGCGGCGGCGGTGGCGGTCGGCAGTCCCGACATCAGGGACGTCAGCGGCGCTCCATGATGGACCGCATCGAGCAGCGCTGGCAGCGTCGCCGTGATGAGCAGGGCGGTCACTGACCACCGGCTCCACCGGCTCCTGAACAAGCGTTGTGTGAGGGTGTCACCACCGTGAGGCGGTGACACCCTCACGCATGCGCGCGTGTCCGACGACCGTCTCGGCCGTTCGGCCACCGTGCCGTGGACGGACATGAGAGCGGCGGTACAGCCAGACGCTGTACCGCCGCTCCGTCGTACCGAGGGGCCCGCCCCCCGCCCGCCGTCAGCCGCGCTGACCGGACGGGCGGGGCCGGCGGACCAGCGCCGTCAGGCGGCCGGTCCAGCGGGCCCGGACGGCCGTCCAGCGGTCGGAGAGGTCCCACAGCGCCCGAATGGCCGAACGGGGCGCGACAAGAGCCCGGACCCGGCTCGGCCAGCCGGCCCGGGACCGCAGGGCCGTGCGCAACCGGCGCGCGTCGGTGGCGAGACCGTCCGTCGTCCGGGGCCGCGGCGCGAACAGCACCTGCTCGACGGCGCCCGCGACCCGGTGCACCGACTGGGCGGTCGCATCGTCCAGCTCCCCGAGCCGTACGATCCGCTCCGCCGCCTTGCGCGGAGTGAGCGCGTCGTCCGGCACGATGCCGTAGTCCCACGCCGTGTCCGTGAGCTCCCGCCACACCGCCAGCACATGCCCGGCGGTCGCCTCGGCGGCCTCTCCGTCGACCGCCACGCCGGGCAGGTCCGCCACGTCGATCGCACCGCTCTGCCCAGCGCCGCCGCCCGCCGCGCTCCCGGTCGCGGGGGCGTGCCGCGCCGAGGCCAGCCGGACCGACCGCCGTCTGATCCGCCACATCATCGGCAGCAGCGGTACGGCGACCAGCAGGGCGCCCAGCAGGATCCAGCCCGCCGTGCGGTACCACGGGGCGCCCGAGTCCTCGGGGGTGCCCGGGTCCAGCGGCAGCGCGCCGCCGCACAGGTCCCCGCGCTCGTCCCGCGCGACACAGCTGCTGCTCTCCGACGGCTCCGCGGACGGCGCCGCGTCCGACGGCCGGGCCACGTCCGGCGCGTCCGGGGTGGTGCTGCCCGGAGCGTCCGGCACGGTGTAGGGCGGGGTGGTGCCCCGGGTCGGCGTCGGCTCGAAGCGGGTCCAGCCCACGCCCTCGAAGTACAGCTCCGGCCAGGCGTGCGCGTCGCGGAGCATCACGGCCACCGACTGGTCGCCCTGCGGGGTGCCGGGGGCGAAGCCCACCGCGACCCGGGCCGGTATGCCGAGCGTACGGGCCATCGCCGCCATCGCGAAGGAGTAGTGGACGCAGAAGCCCTGCTTGTCCTCCAGGAAGCGGGCTATCGCCCGGGAGTCGTTGCCGACCTCGACCTCGGTGTCGTACTGGAACCCGCCGGTCACGGAGAAGTAGTCCTGGAGCGCGACCGCCTGCTCGTACGGGTTCGCCGCCCCGTCGGTGACCTGGCGGGCGGTGCCGGCCACCACATCGGGCAGCGAGTCCGGCACCTGGGTGTACTCGCGCGTCAGGGCACCCGGCGGCTCCGGCGCGTCGGCCAGCTGCTCGGCGGTCGGCTGCACATCGAGGCTGCGCACCTCGTAGGTCAGACCGCGGGTGTTCTGCCCGTGGTCGCCGACCAGGGTCATCCCGACCGGCTCGTAGCGCCAGTTGCCGTCCACGTCCACACCGCTCGGCGGGTACGGCATCGGGAGCCAGTCCTGCGCGTACCAGTCAGCGGCCGTGATGCGGGTGCGGACCTCGGCGCGCCGGATGTCGGCGGCGAGGCCGACCGGGGTGGGGAAGTCGTCGGGCACGGCGGTGATGTGCCGCTTGGCGGGCTTCCAGGTGGTGCCGTCGAAGTCGTCCAGGGAGACGATCCGCAGGTACATGTCGGAGATGTCGCTGGTGCTGGTGCGCAGGCTGAGGACCTGGCGGTCCTCGTCCACGTTCAGACTGTCGCGCAGTGAGACCAGGGGGTTCACCGCGGAGATCGTGCCCCCGCCGCCGCGCCCGGCGCCCACACCGCGCCCGGCGCCGTCCAGCAGACCGCCGTTCATCGCGGGCAGGGCCAGTGGGACCACCAGGGCGATGCCCAGCGCGACCGCGCCGATCCGCCGTCCGGTGCGCACCGGCGCCACCGCGCCGCCGGACTCCATGCCGGGGCCGCGGGCCGCTCCGCCGAAGACCCGGCCCCACTGGGACAGCCGCTCCCGCCCCTCGGCGAGCAGCAGCATCAGGTAACCGGCCGCGGCGATCAGGAACCACACCCACTCGCCGCTGCCTTCGGACAGCCCCGCCGCGATCGAGTACAGCGCCAGCAGCGGCAGCCCCGCCGGGGCGGCGTTGCGGAAGGTGGCCGCGAGGACGTCCACCGCCAGGCCGATCACCACCACGCCGCCGATCAGCATCAGCTGGATGCCGTCGGAGAGCGGCGCCGGGATCGCGTAGCGGCTGACGTCGTCGGTGCCCTGCTGGAGCAGGTCGGAGAAGTGACGGAACGCCTCGGGGCCCGGGATCAGCCCGGCGATCGCGTACTCCCGGGCGAAGACCAGGGTGAGCAGCATCAGGGAGACCAGCGCCTGGAGCAGCACGGTCAGCGGCCGGGGCAGCGGCACCCGGCGGCCCACCGCGCCCACGCCGGTCTGCACGGCCAGC
Organism: Streptomyces sp. B93; assembly: GCF_018070565.1. Taxonomy (GTDB): domain Bacteria; phylum Actinomycetota; class Actinomycetes; order Streptomycetales; family Streptomycetaceae; genus Streptomyces. The sequence continues at coordinate 310,676 of NZ_JAGPXL010000001.1, read as the reverse complement.
AGCACGGCCGCCTGGAGGAACCAGGTGGCCGGGTCGACCAGCGGCAGCAGGGCGCAGGCCGCCATCAGCGTGGCCGCCATCCCGCCCAGCGCCATGCGCGCCGGACCACTCATGATCGTCCCTCCCCACCGCTCGGCCCGCCCGTCGCGGCCAGGCCCGAGCGCTCCCGGTCCGCCTGGCGCCACAGGTCGCCCAGGGCGGCGCCGCGTGGCACGCCGACGGCCGTCCAGCCCGCCTCGCGCAGCAGCCGCAGCCGCTCCTCGCTCCGGTGGAACGCCTGGGGGGCCTCGGTGGGTTCCCGCACCCAGTTCTCGCTGTCGAGGACGAAGGCGAGCGCGCCGCCGCTGCGTTGCCGCATCCGCGCGGCCACCGCCGCCTGCTCCTCGTCCAGGTCGCCGAAGAACGCCACCAGCAGCCCCTCGTTGCCACCGCGCAGCACGTCGTAGGCGCGGGAGAGGCTGGTGCCGTCCGAGTGGTCGATCACCGCGAGGGTGTCCATCATCAGTCCGGCCGCGTCCGCCGACTCCTGGTTGGCGCCCGCGAAACCGTCGGAGCCCTCACCGGGCACCGCGCTTCCGGTGTCCGTCAGCAGTCGTACCGAGAAGCCGCGTTCCAGCATGTGGACCAGGACGGACGCGGAGCCCGCCACCGCCCATTCGAAGGCGGAGTCGGGGCCCGCGCCGCGGAAGGCGGTGCCGCGGGTGTCCAGGAGGACGGTGCAGCGGGAGCGCTGGGGCTGTTCCTCGCGGCGCACCATCAGCTCGCCGTAGCGGGCGGTGGAGCGCCAGTGCACCCGGCGCAGGTCGTCGCCGTAACGGTAGCCGCGCGGGATCACGTCGTCCTCGCCCGCCAGGGCCAGGGAGCGCTGCCGCCCGTCGCCGTACCCCTTCGCCTCGCCCGCCAGGCGTATCGGGGACAGGGCCTCCACGCGCGGGATGACGGTCAGGGTGTCGTGCGTCGAGAAGGACCGGGTCAGCTCGCACATCCCGAACGGGTCGGTCAGCCGCAGCTGGAGCGGGCCCAGCGGGTAGCGGCCGCGCAGGTCGGAGCGGACGCGGTAGGACACCTCGCGGCGGCCGCCCCCCTCCACCCGGTCCAGCACGAAGCGGGGGCGCGGGCCGAGGACGTAGGGCACCCGGTCCTGGAGCATCAGCAGGCCGGTGGGCAGCCGGGAGACGTTGTCCATCCGCAGGTGGACGCGGGCCTCGGAGCCCGCGGGCACGCGGGCGGGGGAGAGGCGGCGGCTGCCCGCCACCCGGTAGCGGGTGCGGTAGAGCACCAGGGCGCACACCAGCGGCAGTACCGCCAGCAGCAGTCCGACCCGCAGCAGATCGCTCTGCCCGAGGACGTAGGCGCAGACGGCGGCCGCCACCCCGGCCGCCAGGAAGGAGCGGCCGCGGGTGGTCAGGCCCGCCAGGGCCGTGCGCACACCGCCCTTGTCGCCGCGGTCGGGTTCCGGCGGCGCCGTCGCGGCGGTGGTCATCACAGCCTCCGCGGCGGCTGCTGCGGGTACGCCGGGGCGCCCTGGCCGATGCCGAAGGCGTTCTGCTGGGCGCCCGACGGGACCGGGGTGCCCTGGAGGATCTCCTGCACGACCTGCTCCGCGGTGCGGCGGTTGAGCTGGGCCTGCGCGGTGGGCAGCAGCCGGTGGGCCAGCACTGCCACGGCGAGGGCCTGTACGTCGTCCGGGAGCGCGTAATCCCGGCCGCTGAGGGCCGCGGCCGCCTTCGCCGCGCGCAGCAGGTGCAGCGTCGCGCGCGGCGAGGCGCCGAGTCTGAGGTCGGGGTGGGTGCGGGTGGCGGCGACCAGGTCGACGGCGTACCGCCGGACGCTGTCCGCGACGTGCACGGAGCGCACCGCCTCGATCAGCTTGACCATCTCGTGCGCGTGGGCCACCGGCTGGAGGTCGTCCAGGGGGCTCACGCCGCCGTGCACGTCGAGCATCTGAAGCTCGGCCTCCGCGCTGGGGTAGCCGATGGAGACCCGGGCCATGAAGCGGTCGCGCTGGGCCTCGGGCAGCGGGTAGGTGCCCTCCATCTCCACCGGGTTCTGCGTGGCCACCACCATGAAGGGGCTGGGCAGCTCGTAGCTGTGCCCGTCGATGGTGACCTGGCGCTCCTCCATCGACTCCAGCAGCGCGGACTGGGTCTTCGGCGAGGCGCGGTTGATCTCGTCGCCGATCACGATCTGCGCGAAGATCGCACCCGGCTTGAACTCGAAGTCCTGACGCTGCTGGTCCCAGATCGACACGCCGGTGATGTCGGAGGGCAGCAGGTCGGGCGTGAACTGGATACGGCGCACCGAACAGTCGATGGACCGCGCCAGCGCCTTGGCCAGCATCGTCTTGCCCACGCCGGGGACATCCTCGATCAGAAGATGTCCCTCGGCGAGCAGCACGGTCAGCGAAAGCCGTACGACCTCGGGCTTGCCCTCGATCACTCCTTCCACCGAACTGCGGACCCGATCCACAGTGGCGGTCAGATCAGTGAGGCTCGCTCGATCGTCATAGGTCGTCACCCGGCCCTCCTCGGCCCGTTCTTTCCCGGGCCGACGCTCTGCGTTGCGATCCGGCCCACCCCTGGAACACGGACACCACGCGCGAAAAGTTCCGCGTGGCGCCACAACCGCATTCTTGCTGCCGTTACCGATTCGTGTCACTCGCCTGTGGACAACTGGCCGCGATATGTCGGTGAATGCGACCCTTCGTGCCGTCTGAGGCTTCGAATTCACACAGAACGAGTGTCCCGTGGGCAGGCCGGACGCGGGTCAGGCGGGACCGGTCAGGCGGGGTCGACCTCGCGCAGCAGGCCGGTCCGCACGTCGAAGACGAAGCCGCGCACATCGTCGGCGTGCAGCAGGAACGGCGAGGTCCGCACCCGCTGCATCGACTGCCGCACGTCCTGGTCGACGTCCCGGAAGGCCTCCACGGCCCAGGCCGGGCGCTGGCCGACCTCCTGCTCCAGTTCCTCGCGGAAGTCCTCGGTGATGGTCTCCAGGCCGCACCCGGTGTGGTGGATCAGCACGATGCTGCGGGTGCCCAGCTTGCGCTGGCTGATGGTGAGCGAGCGGATCACGTCGTCGGTGACGACACCGCCCGCGTTGCGGATGGTGTGGCAGTCGCCGAGTTCCAGGCCGAGTGCGGCGTGCAGGTCGAGACGGGCGTCCATGCAGGCCACGACGGCCACCTGAAGAACCGGGCGGGCGTCCATGCCGGGGTCGGTGAAGGCGGCGGCATACTGCTCGTTCGCCTCGACGAGACGGTCGGTGACGGTACCGTCGGGGCGGGTGGCGCCCCCGGGGCTGGTGTGAACCGATGCAGAAGTCGTCATGTTGACGACGTTACTGGTCACACACGCTCCCGGCCCCTTGTGAGAGGGGACAAAGAACATCAACGTGGCTTGTTGTGAGCTAACCCACAAGTGGGCCGCGGGTGCGCCCGTACGGGTGATCGGGCCGGGTCCGCGCGGTGCGCCCGGCGGGGGCCGCGACGCGCAGGCCGGTTGATTGACCGCGAGACACGGTGGACTAAAGTGACGCGAAGCGGGAGGCGAGGTTCTCCCCGCTGGACTGATCCCCCGAGACCCCGGCGGTGTTCCGGAGATCTCCCCGCGTGCGCGCCGCGTACGTACGGCTCGGCCTCCACCCGCTCCGGCCGGCTGACGCTTCCGGCGCCGGCAGGCCTCCCCTTCGTGAGCGGGCGGGGACCCGGCGGTGCGTGCGGGCGTGCCGGAACTGAGAGGCCCCACGATCAATGGTGCGCGAAGCGCATTCGAATAAGGGCGGTGGTGGGCGACGGGTGGGACAGAGTCGACACGTCCCGGTGATGCTCCAGCGGTGCCTGGACCTGCTGGCGCCCGCCCTGGAGCGGCCCGGCGCGATCGTCGTCGACTGCACCCTCGGCCTCGGCGGCCACAGCGAGGCCCTGCTCGCCCGCTTCCCCGAGGCCCGGCTCGTCGCCCTGGACCGCGACAAGGAGGCGCTGCGGCTGTCCGGGGAGCGGCTCGCGCCCTTCGGTGAGCGGGCCACCCTGGTGCACGCCGTCTACGACGAACTGCCCGAGGTGCTCGGGCGGCTGGGCATCCCGCACGTGGCGGGCGTCCTGTTCGACCTCGGGGTCTCCTCCATGCAGCTCGACGAGGCCGACCGCGGCTTCGCCTACGCCCAGGACGCCCCGCTCGACATGCGCATGGACCAGACGACCGGCATCAGCGCGGCCGAGGTCCTCAACACCTACCCGCCCGGCGAACTGGTCCGCATCCTGCGGGCGTACGGCGAGGAGAAGCAGGCCAAACGGATCGTCGCCGCCGTGGTGCGCGAGCGGGAGAGGGAACCGTTCTCCACCAGCGCCCGGCTCGTCGAGCTGATCCGCGACGCCCTGCCGCAGGCCGCCAAGCGCACCGGCGGCAACCCCGCCAAGCGCACCTTCCAGGCGCTCAGGATCGAGGTCAACGGCGAGCTGTCGGTGCTGGAGCGGGCCGTCCCGGCGGCGGTGAAGGCGCTCGACGTGGGCGGCCGGATCGCCGTGCTGTCGTACCACTCCCTGGAGGACCGGCTGGTCAAGCAGGTCTTCGCGGCCGGGGCCGCCACCACGGCGCCGCCCGGTCTGCCCGTCGTCCCCGAGCGCTACCAGCCCCGGCTCAAGCTGCTCACGCGCGGTGCCGAACTTCCCACCGAGGAGGAGGTCGCCGACAACCGCCGGGCGGCCCCGGCACGACTGCGCGCGGCCCAGCGCATCAGGGAGGACGTCGAGTGAGCCCGACACGGGGGAGGGCGCGTGGGTAGGAAACCCGAACTGAGGGGGCGGGCCGCCCGGCTGGCCCGGCTCATCCCGACCGGACCGGGACACGGGCCCGGCCGGGGCAGGGGGCACAACCAGGCGGCCAGGACGCCGTTCGTGCTGCTCGTCGTCGTGCTCCTGGGGGGCGGGCTGATCGGGCTGCTGGTGCTGAACTCCGCGCTCAGCGAGGGCTCGTTCCGGCTGGACGACCTCAAGAAGGAGACCAAGGAACTCACCGACGAGGAGCAGTCGCTGCGCCGGGACATCGACGCCTACGCCGCCCCCGCCGCCCTTCAGCGCCGCGCCCGTGAGCTGGGCATGGTCCCCGGCGGCGACCCCGCCTTCCTCGACCCCGACGGCAAGGTCAAGGGTGTGCCCGGTCCGGCGCGGAGCACGTCGGCGTACACCCCGTTGGTCCTGGCGCCCGAGGCGATGCCGACGGGACCCACCGCGTACCCGGACCCGACGGCGGTTCCGGAGACCCCGACCGCCTCAGAGACATCGCAAGCCCCGGCAGCCCCACAGGCCCCGGCAGACCCAGAGGGCGTCCCGGAGGCCCCGGCCGCATCGGAGATCCCGGCAGGCCCCCCGGCCGCCCCCGGCACCACCCCGACCCCAACCCCTACCCCCGGCAGGTGACGGAAGTGTCCGACAGGGAAGCGCCGCGTCGACGGGTGCCCGGGCCCGCCCGGCCCGTTCGAGCCGGGGGCCGGTCACGGCCGGGGCCCGGTGCGCGTCCGCCCCGCAGGCCCGCACCGCCGCGCGGCCCGGCCGCCGCCCGGCCGCTGCGGCTGGGCAGTCCCCGGCCCCGGCTGCGGATGGTCGGCCTCGGGCTGACCGTCGTACTCCTGGTGTTCACCGTGCGGCTGCTCCAGGTGCAGGCCGTCGACGCCAGCGCGTACGCCGCGAAGGCCGAGCGGAACCGGTACGTCGTGCACACGCTGGCCGCCGAGCGCGGCCAGATCACCGACCGCAACGGCATCGCGCTGGCCACCAGCGACGACGCCGAGGACATCACGGCCGACCCGACGATGTTCACGCGCGAGCAGCTGGAGATCGGCGACGGGCCCGAGCGGGCGGCGGAGCTGCTCGCGCCGATCCTCGGGCAGGACCAGGCCGTGCTCGCCGAGAAGCTGCGGACGAAGAACACCCGGTACGTCCTGCTGGCCCGCCGCCAGACCCCCGCGGTGTGGAAGCAGATCAAGGACCTGAAGACGGCCCTCGCCAAGAAGGCCGAGCACGACGACTCCACGGTCAACGTGCTCGCGGGCGTCTTCTCCGACCCCAGCAGCAAGCGCGTGTACCCCAACGGCGAACTCGCCGCCGGGATACTCGGCTGGGTCAACGCCGAGGGCAGGGGCGGCGGCGGGGTCGAGCAGCAGCTGAACAAGGTGCTCGCCGGGAAGCCGGGCGAGATCCGCTACGCCCAGTCCGGCGGCCACCAGGTGCCCACGGTCGGCTCCCGGGAGACGCCCGCCGTGCCCGGCTCCGACGTCGAACTGACCATCGACCGCGACATCCAGTGGGCCGCGCAGAACGCCATCGCCGAGCAGGTGGAGAAGTCCAAGGCGGACCGCGGCTACGTGATCGTCCAGGACACCCGCACCGGCGAGATCCTCGCCATGGCCAACTCGCCCGGCTTCGACCCCAACGACCTCTCCCAGGCCGACGCCACCGCGATGGGCAACGCGGCCCTCCAGGACGCCTTCGAGCCCGGCTCCACGGCCAAGCTCATGTCGATGGCCGCCGTGCTGGAGGAGAAGGCGGCGACCCCCGACACCCATGTCGTGGTGCCCAACCGGCTGCACCGCGGCGACCGGCTGTTCCGGGACGACATCGACCACGAGACCTGGTACCTGACCCTGAACGGCGTCCTCGCCAAGTCCAGCAACATCGGCACCATCCTGGCCGTCGGCCAACTCGGCGACTCGCAGGCCGAGTCCAACCGGATCCTCTACTCCTACCTGCGCAAGTTCGGCCTCGGCAGCCCCACCGGCCTGGACTTCCCCGGGGAGACCCAGGGCATCCTCGCGCCGCCGGACCAGTGGTCGACCTCGCAGCAGTTCACGATCCCCTTCGGGCAGGGCGTGTCCATCAACGCCATGCAGGCGGCGTCCGTCTACTCGACCATCGCCAACGGCGGCGTCCGGATCGAGCCGTCGCTGGTGCGCGGCACCAAGGGCCCCGACGGCCGCTTCACCCCCGCACCGGAGCCGGAGAAGACCCGGGTGGTCGGCAAGGACACGGCGAAGACCCTCGCCAAGATGCTGGAGTCGGTCGTGGACGACGAGGAGGGCACCGGCACCAAGGCGCGCATCCCCGGCTACCGCGTCGCGGGCAAGACCGGCACCGCCAACCGCGTCGATCCGGACACCGGCAAGTACCGCGGCTACACGTCCTCCTTCGCCGGTTTCGCGCCCGCCGACAAGCCCCGAGTCACCGTCTACTGCGCCATCCAGAACGCCACCGAGGGCAGCTACTTCGGCGGTCAGATCTGCGGGCCCATCTACAAGCAGGTCATGGAGTTCGCCCTCAAGACCCTCCAGGTCCCGCCGACCGGGTCCGCCCCCGCGAAGCTGCCCGTCACTTTCCGGCCATGATCGACAGCCGGGCCGGTTCCCCAGGACCGGACCCGGCCGATCGGCAAGCACCCGAGCCACCAGGAACCACCCGTGACCACGATCACCCCCGACCCCGGGAACCAGAGCACCCCGCGGCCCCCTTTTAGCTCCGAGGCGGGTGCGCCCGGTACGCTCACCGCCGTGCCACACGCTGATCAGTCCCAAACCACCCAGAAGGGCGGTCCCGTGACCTACCCGGGACCGCCGCGACCGGCCACGGTCTCCGCCACACCCCTCGCGGAACTGGCCGGACAGCTGGGTGTCACCGCCCCCCGGGCCACCGCCGAGATCACGGGCATCACCCATGACTCGCGCGCCGTCCGCCCCGGTGACCTGTACGCCGCCCTGCCCGGCGCCCGCGCGCACGGCGCCGACTTCGTCGCCCAGGCCGCCGGTCTGGGCGCCACCGCGGTGCTCACCGACCCCGGCGGCGCCGAACGCGCCGCCGCCACCGGGCTCCCGGTGCTGGTCGTCGACGACCCGCGCGCGCGGATGGGCGAACTGGCCACCACCATCTACGGCCACCCCGGTGACGGTCTGCTCCAGATCGGCATCACCGGCACCTCCGGCAAGACCACCACCGCCTATCTCGTCGAGGGCGGACTGCGCACCGCGCACGCCACCGGGCTCATCGGCACCGTCGAGATGCGCATCGGCGAGGAGCGCATCAAGTCCGAGCGCACCACCCCCGAAGCCACCGACCTCCAGGCCCTGTTCGCCGTCATGCGCGAGCGCGGCGTCGAGGCGGTCGCGATGGAGGTCTCCAGCCACGCCCTGGTGCTCGGCCGGGTCGACGGCTGTGTCTTCGACATCGGGGTGTTCACCAACCTCAGCCCGGAACACATGGAGTTCCACTCCGGCATGGAGGACTACTTCCAGGCCAAGGCGCAGCTGTTCACGCCTGAACGCAGCAGGCTCGGCGTGGTCAACGTCGACGACGAGTACGGCCGCAGGCTCGCCAAGGAGGCGACCGTCCCGGTCGTCACCTTCTCCGCCGAGGGGCACCCCGACGCCGACTGGCGCGCCGAGGACGTCCAGGTCGGCCCGCTGGACTCGCCGTTCACCGCGGTCGGCCCCGGCGGACAGCGCATCCGGGCCAGGTCGCCGCTGCCGGGCCCGTTCAACGTGGCCAACACCCTCGCCGCCCTGGTCGCCCTCGCGGCGGCCGGGCTCGACCCGCAGACCGCCGCCGACGGCATCGCCGCGGTGCCGGGCGTACCGGGCCGTCTGGAGCGGGTGGACGCCGGACAGCCGTATCTCGCGGTCGTCGACTACGCCCACAAGACCGACGCCGTCGAATCGGTGCTGCGCGCCCTGCGCAAGGTCACCGAGGGCCGGGTGCACGTGGTGCTCGGCTGCGGCGGCGACCGTGACACCACCAAGCGCGCCCCCATGGGCGCCGCCGTGGCCCGGCTCGCCGACACGGCCGTACTGACCTCCGACAACCCCCGTTCCGAGGACCCGCTCGCGATCCTCGCCACCATGCTCCAGGGGGCGGCGTCCGTGCCGGTGCACGAGCGCGGCGAGGTGCTCCTGTTCGAGGACCGGGCCGCCGCGATCGCCGCCGCGGTGGGCCGCGCCCGGCCCGGGGACACCGTGCTGGTCGCCGGCAAGGGGCATGAGCAGGGCCAGGACATCGCCGGGGTGGTCCGTCCGTTCGACGACCGCCAGGTGCTTCGGGAAGCAATCCAGCAGACCCAGGGATGAACTTGTGATCGCCCTCTCTCTCGCCGAGATCGCAGCAGTCGTCGGCGGGCAGACGCACGACATACCGGATCCGTCGGTCCGCGTCACCGGACCGGTCGTCCGGGACTCCCGCGAGGTGGAGCCAGGCAGCCTCTTCGCCGCCTTCGCCGGTGAACGCGTCGACGGCCACGACTTCGCACGGCAGGTGGTGGACGCGGGGGCGGTGGCCGTCCTCGCGTCCCGTCCCGTCGACGTGCCCGCGATCGTCGTGGACGACGTACAGGCGGCGCTCGGCGCGCTCGCGCGGGAGGTCGTCGCACGGCTCGGCGCCACGCTGATCGGCCTCACCGGCTCCGCGGGCAAGACCAGCACCAAGGACCTGCTCGCGCAGGTGCTGCGGCGCAAGGCGCCGACGGTGTTCACACCGGGATCGCTCAACAACGAGATCGGCCTGCCGCTGACCGCGCTCAGCGCCACCGAGGAGACCGGGTTCCTCGTCCTGGAGATGGGCGCCCGGGGCATCGGGCACATCCGCTACCTCACCGGCCTGACGCCCCCTCGGGTCGGCGTGGTGCTGAACGTCGGCAGCGCCCACATCGGCGAGTTCGGCGGCCGGGAGCAGATCGCGCAGGCCAAGGGCGAACTCGTGGAAGCGCTTCCGGAAGACGGTACGGCGGTCCTGAACGCCGACGATCCCCTCGTACGCGCCATGGCCTCCCGTACGAAGGCGAAGGTGGTCCTCTTCGGCGAGGCCGACGAAGCGGACGTACGCGCCGAGAACGTACGACTCACGGACACCGGACAGCCTTCCTTCAGCCTTCACACACCCTCCGGGTGCAGCGATGTGACCATGCGCCTGTACGGTGAGCACCACGTGTCGAACGCGCTCGCCGCGGCCGCCGTCGCCCATGAGCTGGGCATGTCCGCGGAAGAGATCGCCACCGCGCTCTCCGAGGCGGACTCCCTCTCCCGCTGGCGGATGGAGGTCACCGAGCGCCCGGACGGCGTGACGGTCGTCAACGACGCCTACAACGCGAACCCCGAGTCCATGCGAGCCGCGCTGCGTGCGTTGGCGGCCATGGGCAAAGCCTCACGGGCTAAAGGGGGCCGTACGTGGGCGGTGCTCGGCAAGATGGCCGAGCTGGGGGACGAGGCGCTCGCCGAGCACGACGCGGTCGGACGGCTGGCCGTCCGGCTCAACGTCAGCAAGCTCGTCGCGGTCGGGGGCAGGGAAGCCGCCTGGCTGCAACTGGGCGCATATAACGAGGGTTCGTGGGGTGAGGAGTCGGTGCACGTGTCCGACGCACAGGCGGCGGTCGACCTGTTGCGCAGCGAGTTGCGCCCAGGGGACGTCGTGCTCGTGAAGGCGTCCCGTTCGGTCGGTCTCGAGGGCGTTGCCCAGGCGCTGCTCCAGACCGGTGCCGAGGGTGAGGTCGCCGCCCGATGATGAAGCAGATCCTGTTCGCGGGAGTCATTGGTCTGTTCCTGACGCTGATCGGCACCCCGCTGCTGATCAAGCTGCTGGCCCGCAAGGGATACGGCCAGTACATCCGCGACGACGGCCCGCGCGAGCACGCCAGCAAGCGCGGTACGCCGACGATGGGCGGTATCGCCTTCATCCTGGCGACGATCATCGCCTACTTCCTGGCCAAGGTGATCACGGTCTCCCTGGACCCGGAGGCGGACGCGTCGCCGACCTTCTCGGGTCTGCTGGTGCTCGGCCTGATGGCGGGGATGGGCCTGGTCGGCTTCCTGGACGACTACATCAAGATCGTCAAGCGCCGGTCGCTGGGTCTGCGGGCCAAGGCGAAGATGGCGGGCCAGCTGATCGTGGGCATCGCCTTCGCGGTGCTCGCGCTCCAGTTCGCGGACAACCGCGGCAACACCCCGGCCTCCACCAAGCTGTCGTTCATCACGGACTTCGGCTGGACGATCGGCCCGGTGCTGTTCGTGGTCTGGGCGCTGTTCATGATCCTGGCGATGTCCAACGGCGTGAACCTGACCGACGGTCTGGACGGTCTGGCCACCGGCGCCTCCGTGCTCGTCTTCGGCGCCTACACCTTCATCGGCGTCTGGCAGTTCCAGGAGTCCTGCGCCAACGCGCTGACGCTGACCAACCCGGGCGCCTGTTTCGAGGTGCGCGACCCGCTCGACCTCGCGGTCGTCTCCTCCGCGCTGATGGGTTCCTGCCTGGGCTTCCTGTGGTGGAACACCTCACCGGCCAAGATCTTCATGGGCGACACCGGCTCGCTCGCCCTCGGCGGTGTCCTCGCGGGCCTGGCCATCTGCTCCCGCACGGAGCTGCTGCTGGCCATCCTGGGCGGCCTGTTCGTGCTGATCACCATGTCGGTGGTCATCCAGGTCGGTTCCTTCCGGATGACCGGTAAGCGGGTCTTCCGGATGGCACCGCTCCAGCACCACTTCGAACTCAAGGGCTGGTCCGAGGTCCTTGTGGTGGTCCGCTTCTGGATCATCCAGGGCATCTGTGTGATTGTCGGACTCGGCCTCTTCTACGCGGGATGGGCAGCGGACAAGTGACCAACTGGCAGGGCAAGCGCGTCACCGTCGCCGGACTCGGCGTCTCCGGCGTCCCGGCGGCCAAGGTGCTGCACGCCCGCGGCGCGCACGTCACCGTCGTCAACGACGGCGCCGACGAGCGGGCGCGGGCACAGGCCGCCGAGCTTCAGGCGCTCGGCATCACCGTCCGCCTCGGCGACGGCGCTTCCCTGCCCGAGGGCACCGAACTGATCGTCACCGCGCCCGGCTGGAAGCCGGACAAGCCGCTGTTCACCGCGGCCGCCGAGGCGGGCGTCCCCATCTGGGGCGACGTAGAACTCGCCTGGCGGCTGCGCGGCCCGGACGCCGCCCCCTGGCTGGCGGTCACCGGCACCAACGGCAAGACCACCACCGTCCAGATGCTGGCGTCCATCCTGCGCGCGGCGGGCCTGCGCACCGCCGCCGTCGGCAACATCGGCGTCTCGCTGCTGGACGCCGTCCTCGGCGACGAGCCGTACGACGTCCTCGCGGTGGAGCTGTCCAGCTACCAGCTGCACTGGGCGCCCTCCCTGCGCGCCCACTCCGCCGCCGTCCTCAACCTCGCCCCCGACCACCTCGACTGGCACGGCTCCATGGAGGCGTACGCCAAGGACAAGGGGCGTGTCTACGAGGGCAATCGGGTCGCCTGCGTCTACAACGTCGCGGACAAGGCGACCGAGGACCTGGTGCGGGAGGCGGACGTCGAGGAGGGCTGCCGGGCCATCGGCTTCACCCTCGGCACCCCGGCACCCTCCCAACTCGGTGTCGTGGAAGGCCTCCTGGTCGACCGTGCCTTCGTCGAGGACCGGCACGCCAACGCGCAGGAGCTGGCCGAGATCTCCGACGTCCAGCCGCCCGCCCCGCACAACATCGCCAACGCCCTTGCCGCGGCGGCCCTCGCCCGCGCCTACGGGGTGCCCGCCACCGCCGTACGTGACGGGCTGCGGGCGTTCCGGCCGGACGCCCACCGCATCGCCCATGTCGCGGACGTGGACGGCGTCGCCTACGTCGACGATTCCAAGGCCACCAACACCCACGCCGCGGAAGCCTCGTTGGCGGCCTACGAACCGGTGGTGTGGATCGCGGGCGGACTCGCCAAGGGCGCGACCTTCGACGAACTGGTCGCCAGGTCGGCGAAGCGCCTGCGCGGCGCCGTCCTGATCGGCGCCGATCGCGGACTCATCCGCGAGGCCCTCGCGCGACACGCGCCGGAAGTACCCGTCGTCGACGTCGGGCGGACCGACACTGGGGCGATGCTCCAGGCAGTCCAGGAGGCGCGACGGCTCGCCGAGCCCGGTGACACGGTGCTGCTCGCCCCCGCCTGCGCCTCCATGGACATGTTCACCAACTACAACCAGCGCGGTGACGCGTTCGCGGAGGCGGTTCGCGAACTCGGCGCCTGACCCGGCCGCCTGCCGGGCGACCTTGGGAGGGACCGTGGTACGCGCGAAGCGCACGACGCCGGCACGGCCGGAAGCGGCGTACACCGGAGGCACCCATGCCCGGTAGCCGCACCGGCCGTCCGCCCGTCCAGCGGGCCGCGCGCCGCCCCGCCGCACCCCGCCCCCCGCGCGAGAACCCGTTCGTCCGGCTGAGCACCCGCGCGCGCCGCGCCTGGGACCGGCCGCTGACCGCGTACTACCTGATCCTCGGCGGCAGCCTGCTGATCACCGTGCTGGGCCTGGTGATGGTCTACTCGGCCTCCCAGATCAAGGCCCTTGAGCTGTCGCTGCCGGGCTCCTACTTCTTCCGCAAGCAGCTGCTGGCCGCCGTACTCGGTGCCGTGCTCCTGTACGCCGCCTCCCGGATGCCGGTGAAGCTGCACCGCGCGCTGGCCTACCCGATGCTGGCCGGTGCCGTGTTCCTGATGGCGCTGGTGCAGGTGCCGGGGATAGGGATGGCGGTCAACGGCAACCAGAACTGGATCTCCGTGGGCGGCCCCTTCCAGCTCCAGCCCAGCGAGTTCGGCAAGCTCGCGCTGGTGCTCTGGGGCGCCGACCTGCTCGCCCGCAAACAGGACAAGAGGCTGCTCGCCCAGTGGAAGCACATGCTGGTGCCACTGGTCCCGGTCGCCTTCATGCTGCTCGGCCTGATCATGCTCGGCGGCGACATGGGTACGGCGATCATCCTGACGGCGATCCTGTTCGGCCTGCTGTGGCTGGCGGGCGCGCCCACCCGGCTGTTCGTCGGCGTGCTGGCGGTCGCCGCGCTGATCGGCTCGGTGCTGATCAGGACCAACTCCAACCGTCTGGACCGGTTCGCCTGCATCGGCGCCACGGAGATGGGCGAGGACGGCTCCTGCTGGCAGGCCGTGCACGGCATCTACGCCCTCGCCTCCGGCGGACTCTTCGGTTCCGGACTCGGGGCGAGTGTGGAAAAATGGGGCCAACTCCCTGAAGCGCACACCGACTTCATCTTCGCCGTCACCGGTGAGGAACTGGGCCTGGCGGGGACGCTGTCGGTACTCGCCCTCTTCGCCGCTCTAGGCTATGCGGGTATCCGCGTGGCCGGACGCACGGAGGACCCCTTCGTGAGGTATGCCGCGGGAGGCGTGACCACCTGGATCACGGCCCAGGCCGTGATCAACATCGGTGCGGTGCTCGGTCTGCTGCCGATCGCCGGCGTCCCGCTCCCGCTGTTCTCCTACGGGGGATCCGCCCTGCTGCCGACCATGTTCGCCATCGGGTTGCTGATCGCCTTCGCGCGGGACGAGCCCGCTGCGCGGGCGGCGCTTGCGATGCGGCAACCCCGCTTTGGTAGAAAGCGGGGGGCTGGGGGACCGGGTTCGGAACGGAGCCCCCGGAGATGGAACACGATGCGACGGCGCGCCCCGGCGCGCTCGTCCGGAGAGCGGTGAATTTCGGTGCATGTCGTACTCGCCGGTGGGGGGACCGCCGGCCACATCGAGCCCGCGCTCGCCCTCGCGGACGCCCTGCGCAGGCAGGACCCCACCGTGGGGATCACGGCCCTGGGCACGGAGCGCGGCCTGGAGACCAGGCTGGTGCCGGAGCGGGGCTACGAGCTGGCGCTGATCCCGGCCGTACCGCTGCCCCGCAAGCCGACCCCCGAGCTGATCACCGTCCCGGGCCGGCTGCGCGGCACCATCAAGGCCGCCGAGCAGGTCCTGGAGCGCACCAAGGCGGACGCCGTGGTCGGCTTCGGCGGCTATGTCGCCCTGCCCGGCTACCTGGCCGCCAAGCGCCTCGGCGTGCCGATCGTCATCCACGAGGCGAACGCCCGCCCCGGCCTCGCCAACAAGATCGGCTCCCGGTACGCCGCCCAGGTCGCCGTCTCCACCCCCGACAGCAAGCTGCGGAACGCCCGTTACATCGGCATCCCGCTGCGCCGCTCCATCGCCACCCTGGACCGCGCCGCCGTACGCCCCGAGGCGCGCGCCGCGTTCGGCCTCGACCCGAACCTGCCGACCCTGCTGGTCTCCGGCGGCTCGCAGGGTGCCCGGCGCCTCAACGAGGTCGTCCAGCAGGTCGCGCCCTGGCTCCAGCAGGCCGGGATCCAGATCCTGCACGCGGTCGGCCCCAAGAACGAACTGCCGCAGGTGCACCAGATGCCGGGGATGCCCCCGTACATCCCGGTACCGTACGTGGACCGGATGGACCTCGCGTACGCCGCGGCCGACATGATGCTCTGCCGTGCGGGCGCGATGACCGTCGCCGAACTCTCCGCCGTCGGGCTCCCGGCCGCCTACGTCCCGCTGCCCATCGGCAACGGCGAACAGCGGCTGAACGCCCAGCCGGTGGTCAAGGCCGGCGGCGGGCTGCTGGTCGACGACGCGGAACTCACCCCGGAGTGGGTGCAGCAGAACGTGCTGCCCGTGCTCGCCGACCCGCACCGGCTGTACGAGATGTCCCGTGCCGCCGGTGAGTTCGGCCGCCGGGACGCCGACGACCTCCTCGTCGGCATGGTGTACGAGGCGATCGCGGCCAACCGCGCGCATCGTTAGCGACGTACGACGGAAGGCAGGAAGCGTGGCCGGACCGACCACCGCCGAGCGCGGTGCACGTCAGCAGGAACCGTCCGGCCCGCCTCCCGCCCGGCGGCTGCGACCGCCGAGCGTCCGTACGATCATCATCCTCGGGCTCGCCCTGGTGCTGCTCGGGGCGGGCGGCGGCTGGCTGTTGTACGGCTCGCAGTGGCTGCGCGTGGAGCGGGTGACCGTCTCCGGGACGCGTGTGCTGACGCCCGAGCAGGTGCGCGAGGCCGCCGACGTACCGGTCGGAGCGCCGCTCGTCTCGGTCGACACCGAGGGCATCGAGGCCCGACTTCGCGAGAAATTGCCCCGAATTGACTCGGTTGACGTGGTCCGTTCCTGGCCGCATGGAATCGGGCTGAAAGTCGTCGAACGCACCCCGGTCCTGTTGCTGGAGAATCCCGGCGACAGGGGTGGATTCCTGGAAGTCGACGACGAAGGTGTCCGATTCGCCACGGTTTCCCGGGCCACCAAAGGTGTTCCGCTCCTGAAATTGACCCTGTCCCGTTCCGGTTCCGCCGGAGCGAGCCTCAGGCGCTTCGGCGAGGAACGGCTCGTGCGTGAGGCGGTACGCGTCGCGGGCGTCCTGCCGGACCGCGTCGCCCGGGACACCCGGACCCTCAAGGTCCGTTCCTACGACGCCATCTCGCTGGAGTTGAGCGGCGGCCGGACCGTCTCCTGGGGAAGCGCGGAGAAGGGCGCCGCGAAGGCCCGTACGCTCACCGCCCTGATGAAAGCGGCGCCCGGGGCGCGGCACTTCGACGTCAGCGTTCCCACCGCCCCGGCGTCATCGGGGAGTTGACGCACATCCGCGCAGGCCAGCACCCTGGTTGGGCAGCGCTACGCCTGATCACATAGGGTGAAAAGAAAAACGGGAGGTTCGGCGTGTTCGTTGAACGTGCGCCACTTGTCGACTTAGTGTCCTGTTCAGAAGACTCCAGGGAACAGACACACTGGTAACCCTAAACTTCAACGTTAGGGTTCGGGTCGGCGATACGGACCGTCCCATTCGGCATCAGTCGTCGGATCGCGGGGGCGCAGCGCCCACGACGATGCGGCGACACGTAACTCGAGGCGAGAGGCCTTCGACGTGGCAGCACCGCAGAACTACCTCGCAGTCATCAAAGTCATCGGTGTCGGCGGCGGTGGTGTCAATGCCATCAACCGGATGATCGAGGTCGGTCTCAAGGGTGTCGAGTTCATCGCCATCAACACGGACGCACAGGCGCTGTTGATGAGCGACGCCGACGTCAAGCTGGACGTCGGCCGCGAACTCACCCGCGGACTCGGCGCCGGAGCCAACCCGGCCGTCGGCCGCAAGGCCGCCGAGGACCACCGCGAGGAGATCGAGGAGGTCCTCAAGGGGGCCGACATGGTCTTCGTCACGGCCGGTGAAGGCGGCGGCACCGGCACCGGCGGCGCGCCCGTCGTCGCCAACATCGCGCGTTCCCTCGGTGCCCTCACCATCGGCGTGGTCACCCGCCCGTTCACCTTCGAGGGGCGGCGCCGGGCCAACCAGGCCGAGGACGGCATCGCCGAACTCCGCGAAGAGGTCGACACCCTCATCGTCATCCCCAACGACCGGCTGCTGTCCATCTCGGACCGCCAGGTCTCCGTCCTCGACGCCTTCAAGTCGGCGGACCAGGTCCTGCTCTCCGGTGTCCAGGGCATCACCGACCTCATCACCACCCCCGGTCTCATCAACCTCGACTTCGCCGACGTGAAGTCGGTCATGTCCGAGGCCGGGTCGGCGCTGATGGGCATCGGCTCGGCGCGCGGCGACGACCGCGCGGTGGCCGCCGCCGAGATGGCGATCTCCTCGCCGCTGCTGGAGGCCTCCATCGACGGGGCGCGCGGTGTCCTGCTCTCCATCTCCGGCGGCTCCGACCTCGGCCTGTTCGAGATCAACGAGGCCGCCCAGCTGGTCAGCGAGGCCGCCCACCCCGAGGCCAACATCATCTTCGGCGCGGTCATCGACGACGCCCTCGGCGACGAGGTCCGGGTCACCGTGATCGCGGCCGGGTTCGACGGCGGCCAGCCCCCGGCCAAGCGGGACACCGTCCTCGGTTCCTCCTCCGCCAAGCGCGAGGAGCCCACGCCGGTACGGCCCGCCGAGAGCCGCCCGGCCTTCGGCTCGCTCGGCAGCGTCAAGCCCAAGGAGGAGCCGGAGCCCGCCCCGGAGCCGGTGAGTGAGATCCAGGCCCAGCCGCCGGTGCCGCCGTCGCGCAGCTACACGGACAGCGCGGCCGAGGAACTGGACGTCCCGGACTTCCTGAAGTGATAGGGAAGCGCTCCGGCAAGAGCACCGTGAACGGCGCGCACTTCGCCTTCACCGACCGGTGGGGCGGGGTGAGCGCCGTTCCGTACGAGGAGCTGAACCTCGGCGGCGCGGTCGGCGACGACCCCGGCGCCGTACGCACCAACCGCGAACTCGCCGCCAAGTCCCTCGGGCTCGACGCGGGCCGGGTGGTCTGGATGAACCAGGTGCACGGCGCCGAGGTGGCGGTGGTCGACGGTCCCTGGGGGGAGCGGCCGGTTCCCGAGGCCGACGCGATCGTCACCACCGGGCGGGGGCTGGCGCTCGCGGTGCTCACCGCCGACTGCGTGCCCGTCCTGCTCGCCGACCCGGTCGCCGGGGTCGCCGCCGCGGCGCACGCCGGCCGTCCCGGCCTGGTCGCGGGCGTCGTCCCCGCCGCGCTACGCGCGATGACGGAACTGGGCGCCGAGCCGTCCCGGATCGTCGCCCGCACCGGCCCCGCCGTCTGCGGCCGGTGTTACGAGGTGCCGGAGACGATGCGCGCCGAGGTGGCCGCCGTGGAACCGGCGGCGTACGCCGAAACGAGCTGGGGCACTCCGGCGGTCGACGTGGCCGCGGGGGTGCACGCGCAGCTCGACCGGCTCGGGGTGTGCGACCGGGAGCAGTCGCCGGTGTGCACGCTGGAGTCGGCCGATCACTTCTCGTACCGCCGCGACCGCGTCACCGGGCGCCTCGCGGGCTATGTCTGGCTGGGCTGATGGGGCATGACGGACCGTAAGGACGAACTCGCCGCGAACCTCGCGAAGGTGGAGGAACGCATCGCCGCCGCCTGCGCGGCCGCCGGGCGCCGGCGCGAGGAGGTGACCCTGATCGTGGTCACCAAGACCTACCCCGCCAGTGATGTGCGGATCCTGGCCGAACTCGGCGTGCGGCATGTCGCCGAGAACCGTGACCAGGACGCCGCCCCCAAGGCCGCCGAGTGCGCGGATCTCCCTCTCACCTGGCACTTCGTGGGTCAGTTGCAGACCAACAAGGTGCGATCGGTGGTCGGTTACGCCGATCTCGTGCAGTCCGTCGACCGTTCCCGGCTGGTGACGGCCCTGTCGAAGGAGGCCGTGCGCGCCGGACGTGAGATCGGCTGCCTGATCCAGGTCGCGCTGGACGCGGGGGAGAGCGGCCGGGGGGAGCGCGGCGGGGTGGCGCCGGGCGGGATCGAGGAGTTGGCCGACCGGGTGGCCGCCGCCGAAGGGCTCAGGCTCGCCGGATTGATGACCGTCGCGCCCCTCACCGGCGAGTACGCCGGACGCGAACGGGCCGCGTTCGAGCGGTTGATGGATTTGTCGACCCACCTGCGCGGAAGTCATCCGGCTGCCAACATGGTCTCGGCAGGAATGAGTGCGGACCTCGAACAGGCCGTGGCGGCCGGAGCGACACATGTGCGCGTCGGCAGCGCGGTACTCGGAGTCCGCGCACGGCTCGGGTAACGTCGCCAAGAAGTCGGACCACAGCAGAATATATGGTCATTACCGTCGAAAGGCGGGCATAACGACCTCGTGGATCGCGGGCACTTGGCAGTCGTCAGCCGATCCACCACAGAGCGGAGGACTCAGAGCATGGCCGGCGCGATGCGCAAGATGGCGGTCTACCTCGGCCTCGTGGAGGACGATGGATACGACGGCCGGGGATTCGACCCCGATGACGACTTCGAACCGGAGCTGGACCCGGAGCCCGAGCGGGACCACCGGCGTCACGAGCCGTCCCACCAGTCGCACGGCTCACACCAGCCCCAAAGGGACGAAGAGGTACGAGTCGTACAGCCGTCCGCGCCCCGCGACCCGGTGCCCCGCTCCGCTTCGCTCGCCGCGGAATCCGGGCGTCCGGCGCGCATCGCGCCCGTGGCGTCCATCACACAAGAACGCGCAAGCCTGGAGAAGAACGCACCGGTGATCATGCCCAAGGTCGTGTCGGAACGAGAGCCTTACCGGATCACCACGCTTCACCCACGGACCTACAACGAGGCCCGTACCATCGGGGAACACTTCCGTGAAGGCACCCCGGTGATCATGAATCTGACTGAGATGGATGACACAGACGCCAAGCGACTTGTCGACTTTGCGGCCGGTCTGGTGTTTGGTCTTCACGGCAGTATCGAGCGGGTGACGCAGAAGGTGTTCCTGTTGTCGCCTGCTAACGTCGATGTCACGGCGGAGGACAAGGCCCGCATCGCAGAGGGCGGGTTCTTCAACCAGAGCTGAGACAAGACAGACCGGCAGTAGCAGGAAACAGGGGAGAGGGAAAGACAGGCCATGAGCGTGTTCGCGCAGGTGATCTACATCGCGCTGATGGTGTTCCTCATCGTGCTGATCTTCCGGTTGGTCATGGACTACGTCTTCCAGTTCGCCCGCTCGTGGCAACCCGGCAAGGCGATGGTGGTCGTCTTGGAGGCCACCTACACTGTCACCGATCCACCGCTGAAGCTTCTGCGGCGGTTCATCCCGCCGTTGCGTCTCGGGGGCGTGGCGCTCGACCTGTCCTTCTTCGTACTGATGATCATCGTCTACATCTTGATCTCTATCGTGGGCAATCTCGCGAGGTGACAGTGGACGATCCGGTCTTGCCGACTGCCGATGACTACGTTGAGGTGAAGAGATGCCGTTGACCCCCGAGGACGTGCGGAACAAGCAGTTCACGACCGTCCGCCTCCGAGAAGGCTATGACGAGGACGAGGTCGATGCCTTCCTCGACGAGGTCGAAGCCGAACTGACCCGTCTGCTCCGGGAGAACGAGGACCTGCGCGCCAAGCTGGCCGCGGCCACTCGCGCCGCCGCGCAGAACCAGCAGAACATGCGCAAGCCCCCGGAGCAGCAGGACCAGCAGCACCCGCAGCAGGGCATGCGCGGTCCTGGTCCCGGCGGCCCGGGGGGACCAGGCGGCCCTGGGGGTCCCGGTGGTCCCGGCGGTCCGGGCGCTCCCGTCCCCGCCGGCATATCGGGCCCGCCGCAGCAGCAGATGGGTGGCCCCATGGGTGGCCCGCCCCAGCTGCCCAGCGGTGCTCCGCAGCTGCCCCCCGGCCCGGGTGGGCAGGGTCCGCAGGGTCCCGGCCCGATGGGTCAGGGTCCCATGGGCCAGGGCCCGATGCAGGGCCAGATGGGACACCCGATGGGCGGTCCCATGGGCGGTCCGGGCCACGGTGGCCCCGGCATGCCCGGTCAGGGCCCCGGTGGCGACAGCGCCGCCCGGGTTCTCTCGCTCGCCCAGCAGACCGCCGACCAGGCGATCGCCGAGGCGCGCGCCGAAGCCAACAAGATCGTCGGCGAGGCCCGTTCGCGTGCCGAGGGTCTGGAGCGTGACGCCCGTGCCAAGGCCGACGCCCTGGAGCGGGACGCGCAGGAGAAGCACCGCGTCGCGATGGGCTCCCTTGAGTCCGCCCGCGCCACGCTGGAGCGCAAGGTCGAGGACCTGCGCGGCTTCGAGCGCGAGTACCGCACGCGGCTGAAGTCCTACCTGGAGTCGCAGCTGCGCCAGCTGGAGACCCAGGCCGACGACTCGCTCGCCCCGCCGCGCACCCCTGCCACGGCCTCCCTGCCGCCGTCCCCGGCGCCCTCGATGGCTCCGGCCGGTGCCGGTGCGCCGTCCTACGGCGGCAACCAGGGCATGGGCAACGGCGGCCCGGGCCCGACGGGTCCGTCCTACGGCGGTCAGCAGCAGATGTCGCCCGCGATGACCCAGCCGATGGCGCCGGTGCGTCCGCAGGGTCCGTCGCCGATGGGGCAGGCGCCCTCGCCGATGCGCGGGTTCCTCATCGACGAGGACGACAACTGACGGCCTGCACGGCCAGTAGTACGCCGTAGGCGTCGGCAGCGTTCAAAAGGGGCGGGCCCCGGATTCCGATCCGGGGCCCGCCCCTTTTACCCGTGTTGACCTCTACTCGTGTTGACGCAGTACTCGTGTGGACCGCCGCAGGGCGCGCGGGACTTGCCCGCGCGCCCTGCGCGCTCGCGCCTCGTGTCGCCTACGCCTTGCGCAGGCGGAACGTCAGCGACAGACCCTCGTCCGAGAAGGCGGAGCCGTAGCTGTCGTCCGCCTCGCCCTGGGCGAAGTCCGTGGCGAGCACCTCGTCGGAGATCAGGCCCGAGTGCTCGGACAGCGCGGCCATCGTCGCCGGGTCCGTGGCGGTCCAGCGCAGCGCGATCCGGTCGGCCACGTCGAGGCCGCTGTTCTTGCGGGCCTCCTGGATCAGCCGGATCGCGTCCCGGGCGAGTCCGGCCCGGCGCAGCTCCTCGGTGATCTCCAGGTCGAGGGCGACCGTGGCACCCGCGTCGGACGCCACCGACCAGCCCTCGCGCGGGGTTTCGGTGATGATGACCTCGTCGGGCGCGAGGGTGATCGTCTCACCGTCGACCTCCACCGACGCCGTGCCCTCGCGCAGGGCGAGGGAGAGCGCCGCCGCGTCGGCGTTCGCCACGGCCTTGGCCACGTCCTGGACGCGCTTGCCGAACCGCTTGCCCAGCGCGCGGAAGTTGGCCTTCGCGGTGGTGTCGACGAGGCTGCCGCCGACCTCGCTCAGCGAGGCGAGGGACTCGACGTTCAGCTCCTCGGTGATCTGCGTGTGCAGTTCGGGGGAGAGCGCGTCGAAGCCGGCCGCCGCGATCAGGGCCCGGCGCAGCGGCTGACGGGTCTTGACACCGGACTCCGCGCGCGTGGCGCGGCCCAGCTCCACCAGGCGGCGCACCAGCACCATCTGCCTCGACAGGTCCGGGTCGATGGCGGTGAGGTCGGCCTCCGGCCATGACGCCAGGTGCACCGACTCCGGGGCGCCCGGGGTCACCGGGACGACCAGGTCCTGCCAGACCCGCTCGGTGATGAACGGGGTCAGCGGGGCCATCAGCTTGGTGACCGTCTCGACGACCTCGTGCAGGGTGCGCAGCGCCGCCTTGTCGCCCTGCCAGAAGCGGCGCCGGGAACGCCGTACGTACCAGTTCGACAGGTCGTCGACGAACGCGGAGAGCAGCTTGCCCGCGCGCTGGGTGTCGTACGACTCCAGGGACTGGGTCACCTGGTCGGTGAGCGCGTGCAGTTCGGACAGCAGCCAGCGGTCCAGCAGCGGGCGGTCGGCCGGGGCCGGGTCGGCCTCGGAGGGCGCCCAGTTCGACGTGCGCGCGTACAGGGCCTGGAAGGCGACCGTGTTCCAGTACGTGAGGAGTGTCTTGCGGACGACCTCCTGGATGGTGCCGTGACCGACCCGGCGGGCCGCCCAGGGGGAGCCGCCGGCCGCCATGAACCAGCGCACCGCGTCCGCGCCGTGCTGGTCCATGAGCGGGATCGGCTGGAGGATGTTGCCCAGGTGCTTGGACATCTTCCGGCCGTCCTCGGCGAGGATGTGCCCGAGGCAGACGACGTTCTCGTACGACGACTTGTCGAAGACCAGGGTGCCGACCGCCATCAGCGTGTAGAACCAGCCGCGGGTCTGGTCGATGGCCTCGCTGATGAACTGCGCCGGGTAGCGGGACTCGAACAGGTCCTTGTTCTTGTACGGGTAGCCCCACTGCGCGAACGGCATGGAACCCGAGTCGTACCAGGCGTCGATGACCTCCGGCACGCGCGTGGCCGTCTTGGCGCAGCTCGGGCAGGCGAAGGTCACGTCGTCGATGTACGGGCGGTGCGGGTCGAGGCCGGACTGGTCGGTGCCGGTCAGCTCGGTCAGCTCCGCGCGGGACCCGACGACCGTGAGGTGGTCGTCCTCGCAGCGCCAGACGGGCAGCGGGGTGCCCCAGTAGCGGTTGCGGGACAGGGCCCAGTCGATGTTGTTGTTGAGCCAGTCGCCGTAGCGGCCGTTCTTGACCGTGTTCGGGAACCAGTTGGTGTTCTCGTTCTCCTGGAGGAGGCGGTCCTTGATGGCCGTGGTGCGGATGTACCAGGACGGCTGGGCGTAGTAGAGCAGCGCGGTGTGGCAGCGCCAGCAGTGCGGGTAGCTGTGCTCGTACGGCAGGTGCTTGAAGAGCAGGCCGCGCTCGCCGAGGTCCTCGGTGAGCTTCTCGTCGGCCTTCTTGAAGAAGACGCCGCCGACCAGGGGCACGTCCGCCTCGAAGGTGCCGTCCGGGCGGACCGGGTTCACCACGGGCAGGCCGTAGGAGCGGCAGACCTTGAGGTCGTCCTCACCGAAGGCGGGGGACTGGTGGACCAGACCGGTGCCGTCCTCGGTGGTGACGTACTCGGCGTTGACGACGAAGTGGGCCGGCGCCGGGAACTCGACCAGCTCGAAGGGGCGCTGGTAGGTCCAGCGCTCCATCTCGGCGCCGGTGAAGGACTGCCCGGTGGGCTCCCAGCCGTCACCGAGCGCCTTGCCGACCAGCGGCTCGGCGACGACGAGCTTCTCCTCGCCGTCGGTCGCGACGACGTAGGTGACCTCGGGGTGGGCGGCCACGGCCGTGTTGGAGACCAGCGTCCAGGGCGTGGTCGTCCAGACCACGAGGGACGCCTCGCCCGCGAGCGGGCCCGAGGTGAGCGGGAAGCGGACGTAGACGGACGGGTCGACGACCGTCTCGTAGCCCTGCGCCAGCTCGTGGTCGGACAGGCCGGTGCCGCAGCGGGGGCACCAGGGGGCGACGCGGTGGTCCTGGACCAGCAGGCCCTTGTTGAAGATCTCCTTCAGCGACCACCAGACCGAGTCGATGTACTCGGGGTCCATCGTGCGGTACGCCTCGTCGAGGTCGACCCAGTAGCCCATGCGGGTCGTCAGCTCGGCGAAGGCGTCGGTGTGGCGGGTCACCGACTCGCGGCACCTGTCGTTGAACGCGGCGATGCCGTACGCCTCGATGTCCTGCTTGCCGCTGAAGCCCAGCTCCTTCTCGACCGCCAGCTCCACCGGCAGGCCGTGGCAGTCCCAGCCCGCCTTGCGGGCCACGTGGTAGCCGCGCATGGTGCGGAAGCGGGGGAAGACGTCCTTGAAGACGCGCGCCTCGATGTGGTGGGCGCCCGGCATGCCGTTGGCGGTGGGCGGGCCCTCGTAGAAGACCCACTCGGGGCGGCCCTCGGACTGCTCCAGGCTCTTGGCGAAGATCTTCTGCTCGCGCCAGAAGTCGAGCACGGCGTGCTCGAGGGCGGGCAGGTCTACCTGGGCGGGCACCTGGCGGTACGTAGGCGATGTCATCAGCGAACTTCCTCCGGCGGACTTGCTGCCTTCCGTCCGGAGGGACGAGAGCTGTGTCTTTCCTGCGCCGTCGGCGCGCTCCCGCGGTACCACCCTCCTTGGCCCTCCGGTGCGGGGTGTGCACCGGTGAGCCCCCTCATTGGGGTCGCGATGCCGGGTCTACTCGCCGTCCCTCGCGGGCTCGGCTTTCTTCCGGCGGCTCCGGGGTGATCTTCACGCCGCGCTCACCCCCGGGCTCACACCGTCCCCGGGTCGCTCTGGGCTGCCTACGACGCTACTCGTCCCCATCGACGCTTTTCGCTCCGCCCAGTGTACGGCGCCCCGCGGACAGTGGCCGACCGGATTTCGGCGCGGCAGGGCCGGGTGGTTACCCGGCGGGGAGCTGGGCACAACGGATGCATGCCGGTCGCGGTGGGGTCACGGGCCGGACGAACCGGGCGGCGTGCCCGGTTGCCGCGGGACTGAAGTCGATTTATCGTCCCAGCACGATTCGCGTGCAAGATCACAATATGTGAAGGGGCCGCGGCCATGGTGGCGAAGAAGACCGCCGTACAGCAGCCGGCGTCCTCCGGCAGGTCTACGAGGACATCCGGAGGTGCGGCCAGGGACGTGGCGGGGAAGAAGACCACGACGGCCACGAAGGGCGCGGCCTCGAAGAAGAAGGCGGTCGGGAAGACGGCTGCCGGGGAGACGACGGCCCCGGCGAAGAGGACGGGCGCGAGGACCACCGCCAGGAAGGCGACCGCCGCCAAACCGGCGGCCGGGCAGGTCCCGGCTCCGGAGGGTGCCGGTGCCGGGAAGGACACGGCCGGGGGCACCACCCGGAGCAGTACGAAGAGCACCACCAAGAGCACCACCAAGAGTGCGGCCAAGAGGACCACGGTCAAGAAGACGACGGCCAAGAAGACGACGGCCAAGAGGAGCACGGCCAAGAAGGCGGGCGCGGCCGAGGCCGCGAAGCAGACGGGAGCCACGACGGTGGTTGCGAAGAAGACTCCTGGCACGGCCACGGCGGCCACGACCGCCGTCCCCAAGGCGCGGGTCGCCGCGGTGGAGCCCGGCGAGCTGGCGGTTCGCCCCGGTGAGGACCCCTGGACCCCCCAGGAGGTCGCGGAGGCCCGTGCGGAGCTGGTGTCCGAGGCGGAACGACTGCGCGAGGAGATCTCGGGGATCGAGCGGTCCCTCGCCGGTCTGATGCGGGACTCCGGGGACGGAGCGGGCGACGACCAGGCCGACACCGGCGCCAAGAACATCACGCGCGAGCACGAGCTGGCGCTGGCGGCCAACGCGCGCGAGATGCTCACCCAGATTGAGCGGGCCCTGGAACGGATCGACGCGGGCACCTACGGACTCTGCGACAGCTGCGGCAACCCCATCGGCAAGGCGCGGATGCAGGCCTTCCCGAGGGCGACGCTGTGTGTGGAGTGCAAGCAGAAGCAGGAGCGCCGGTACTGAGCCGAGCATCGGGGTCCCGGACGGTGTGCCGTACCCTCGTGCTCAGTCAGGTACCTAGGTTGAGGGACTCACGTGGCAGAGGCGGAGCGGATCATCGGTACGCCGGACACTCCGGACGCGGCGCGGGCCGAGCGGGAGCGGCCGGGCGACGACGCGGCGTCGGGCGAGCGGTCCGGCGGCGGCGACCCGGCGGCGGAGACCGTGGCTGGTGCGCCCGGTGGGGCCGGGGAGACCACGGCGGCGGTCGGCGTGTCCGGCTCCGGTGAGCCGGAGGACGCGGACGGGCGGCCGCGGGGCAGGCGGCGGATCGCCGTGCTGTTCGCCGTCGCCGTGTTCGCGTACGCCCTCGACCTGATCAGCAAGATGATCGTGGTCGCCAAGCTGGAGCACCAGGAGCCGATCCAGGTCGTCGGCGACTGGCTGGAGTTCCGGGCGATCCGCAACGCGGGCGCGGCCTTCGGCTTCGGCGAGGCGTTCACCGTGATCTTCACGGTGATCGCGGCCGTGGTGATCGTGGTGATCGCCCGGCTCGCCCGCAAGCTGTACAGCCTGCCCTGGGCCATCGCGCTCGGGCTGCTGCTCGGCGGGGCGCTCGGCAACCTCACCGACCGGATCTTCCGGTCGCCGGGGGTCTTCGAGGGCGCGGTCGTCGACTTCATCGCGCCGAAGCACTTCGCCGTCTTCAACCTCGCCGACTCGGCGATCGTGTGCGGCGGCATCCTCATCGTGCTGCTGTCGTTCCGGGGCCTCGACCCGGACGGCACGGTCCACAAGGACTGAGCGCGGGGGCGGGCCTCTCGTACGGGGCTGTCCGACCCGTCCGGCATACTCGACGGGTGAGCACGATTCCCGAGATCCGTACCCTGCCCGTGCCGGACGGCCTGGAGGGCGAGCGCGTCGACGCCGCCATCTCCCGCATGTTCGGCTTCTCCCGTACCAAGGCGGCCGAGCTGGCCGCGGCGGGCAAGGTGCTCGTGGACGGCACGGTGGTCGGCAAGTCCGAGCGGGTCCGTGGCGGCGCCTGGCTGGAGGTGGAGATGCCGCAGGCGGCCGCGCCGGTGCAGGTGGTCGCCGAGCCGGTCGAGGGCATGGAGATCGTGCACGACGACGATGACGTGGTCGTCATCGTCAAGCCGGTCGGTGTCGCCGCGCACCCGTCGCCGGGCTGGACCGGGCCGACGGTGATCGGCGGTCTCGCCGCCGCCGGGTACCGCATCTCGACCTCCGGCGCCGCCGAGCGCCAGGGCATCGTGCACCGTCTGGACGTCGGCACCTCCGGCCTGATGGTGGTGGCCAAGTCCGAGTACGCGTACACGTCGCTGAAGCGCCAGTTCAAGGAGCGCACGGTCGACAAGCGCTACCACACCCTGGTCCAGGGCCACCCCGACCCGACCAGCGGCACCATCGACGCCCCCATCGGCCGCCACCCGCAGCACGACTACAAGTGGGCGGTCACCGCGGACGGCAAGCCCTCCGTCACCCACTACGACCTGATCGAGGCGTTCCGCGCGGCCTCCCTGCTCGATGTGAAGCTGGAGACCGGCCGCACCCACCAGATCCGGGTCCACATGGCCGCCCACCGCCACCCCTGCGTCGGCGACCTCACCTACGGCGCGGACCCGACGCTGGCCAGGCGGCTCCGCCTGACCCGGCAGTGGCTGCACGCCGTACGCCTCGGCTTCGAGCACCCCGGCGACGGCCAGTGGGCGGAGTTCTCCTGCGACTACCCCGAGGACCTCCAGCAGGCCCTCGACCAGGTCCGGGCGGAGACCTACGGCTGAGCGAGGGCGGCCTCAGGGCCGGTTCGCGCGGGGAGCCGGGTGGGGTGTCGTGTGCGCCCGCCGTACGGCGCCGTCCGGGGAGGGCTGGCGCGGGACGCCGTTCGGCAGGACCGCGTCGGCCGTGTTGACCCGCGGCAGGGCGTAGGGGTGCTCCTTCGCCAGCCAGGTGATCATCTGCTCGCGGACCGTGACCCGGACCGTCCAGACGTCGTCCGCGTCCTTCGCGGTCATCAGCGCCCGCACCTCCATGGTGCTCGGCGTGCTGTCGGTGACGGACAGGTTGTAGTCGCGGCCGTCCCACGCCGGGCAGTTGCGCAGGATGTCCCGGAGCCGCTCGCGCATCGCGTCCAGGGGCGCGGAGTGGTCCAGGTGCCAGTAGACGACGCCGGTGAGCTGCGAGGTGCCGCGCGTCCAGTTCTGGAACGGCTTGGAGGTGAAGTACGACACCGGCATGGTGATCCGGCGTTCGTCCCAGGTGCGGACCGTGAGGTAGGTCAGGGTGATCTCCTCGACGGTGCCCCACTCGCCGTCCACCACCACGGTGTCGCCGAGCCGGACCATGTCGCCGAAGGCGATCTGGAAGCCCGCGAACATGTTGCCCAGCGTGGACTGGGCGGCGACACCGGCGACGATGCCGATAATGCCCGCGGAGGCCAGCAGCGAGGCACCGGCGGCGCGCATCGCGGGGAAGGTCAGCAGCATCGCCGCCGCGGCCACCACCCCGACGACCGCCGCGACCACCCGCATGATCAGCGACACCTGGGTGCGCACCCGGCGGACCCGGGCGGGGTCGCGCTGGGCGCGGTGGCTGGCGTAGCGGCTGTACGACGTCTCGACGACCGCCGCCGCGATCCTGATGACCAGCCAGGCCACCGAGCCGATCAGCACCAGTGTCAGCGTCCGGCCGATGCCGACCTCGTGTTCCTGGAGCAGCCGTGCCGAGTCGTAGGAGCCTCTCAGCATGGCCGCGCAGAGCATCAGCTGGTAGGGGATGCGGCCACGCCTGAGCAGACCCCACAGCGGGGTCTCGGGGTGGCGCCGGTCGGCCTTGCACAGCAGGCGGTCGGTGGCCCAGCCGATGAGCAGCGTCAGGACGACCGAGCCGCCGACCACGATCAGCGGGCGGAGCAGATTCTCCATGCCTTCGAACGTAACCGCCGTCGGGCGGGCCTGAACATGTGACTTCGGGAACGTTCCGGGTAGGGGAGCGGGCGTGTGATGTCGTACCCGGCTGGCACCATGGCCCCATGAACATCATGCTCTTCCACTCGGCCTACGGACCGCGCCCGGCGGTGCGCGCGGCGGCGGACCGGCTGCGCGCCGCGGGACACGAGGTGTGGACGCCGGACCTGTTCGACGGCGCGACGTTCGAGACGGTCGAGGAGGGCATGGCCCACCAGGACGCCATCGGCAAGGACGAGCTGCTGAAGCGGGCGGTGCTGGCCGCCGCGCCGTACTCGGAGCGGGGCCTGGTGTACGCCGGGTTTTCCCTCGGCGCGTCCATCGCCCAGACCCTCGCCCTGGGCGACGAGCGGGCGCGCGGGCTGCTGCTCCTGCACGGCACCTCCGACCTCGCGCCGAACGTCGCCGTGGACGGGCTGCCGGTGCAGCTGCACGTGGCCGAGCCGGACCCGTTCGAGACGGACGACTGGCTGAGCGCCTGGTACCTCCAGATGGGCAGAGCGGGCGCCGACGTGGAGATCTACCGGTACGCCGGGGCCGGTCACCTCTACACCGACCCCGGCCTCCCGGACTACGACGAGGAGGCGGCCGAGGCCACCTGGCGGGTGGCGCTCGGCTTCCTCGGGACGCTCTAGCGTGCTCAGCCCGCGGCTCGGTACGCCGCCCAGCTCTGCTGCATGCGCGTCACCTGGCCCGAGGTGAACTGGTACATGCAGGAGTCGTAGGTGTAGTCCATGAAGTTGTGGATCGGGTCCACACCGCTCTGGCGGGCGCAGCTGTCGCGGCCCTCGGGGCACTGGTAGGCGGCGCTCTTCTCGGCGGGGGTGTCGTCGACGTAGTCGCCGTTGCCGTTGCAGCCGCCCTGGAAGGTGTGGTACAGGCCCATCCAGTGGCCGACCTCGTGGGTGCCGGTGTCGCCCTCGTTGTAGTTGGCGGCCGAGCCGCCGGGCAGGGACGCGTCGAGGATGACGACGCCGTCCATGGAGGGGCTGGACTTGTAGGAGCTGGGGAAGGTGGCCCAGCCGAGGAGGCCGCCGCCGATGTTGGCGGTGTAGATGTTGAGGGCGTTCGCGCCACCGGTGCGCAGGGCGGCCTTCATGGCCTTCTCCTCCTGCGAGCCGTAGCCGACGGTGTACCAGGCGGCGTTGTCGGTGTAGTCGGTGCCCGCCAGGGTGAACTGGAAGCCGGAGTCGGTGTTGCCGCTGCCCTGGCCGCCGAAGGCCGAGTTCAGCACGTTCATCTGGGCGTTGATGTCGGTGGCGGAGAGCTTGCCCGCGCTGCCGTTGTGGATCACGTGGAAGTACACGGGGATGCTGGTCGCCGCGGCGGCGCTGAGGCTGCGGCGGTTGGACGGCAGCTGGTCGAGCTTCTTGCGCAGGTCGGCGTCCATCGCCTGGGCGCGGGCGGCGCTGATCTCGTTGGGCTCGGCGATGTGCTCGCCCGCCCCGGGACGGATCTCGCGGGCCGCGGCGTGGGCGTCGGTCTCCTCGGTGCACTCGGCGGCCGACGGGGTGCCCGCCGCGGCGACGCCGGTGGGGGCCGACAGCGGGGTGAGCAGCAGGGTTCCGGCCACGACGGCCGTGCCGAGAAGGCGTCTGCTCGTAAGGGGTGATATCCGGGCAAGCGCACGCATGTTGACTCCTGGCGGATGCGGTGGGGAGAGAGGCGCAGGGGTCTTCCTGGCCATCCGCCCGGAGATTACGTGGACATGACCAGGCCGGAAGAGGAGTGATCAAGCCCAATCAAATAACCGGCGAACAGGGGTAATCGGGATGATGAACTGATCGGTCGTCCGGAGTTTGAGACTCCGGCGTAACGGGAGCGGTGACCGGGGCGGGTGGTGTGTCCGCATTCGGGATGCCGTTCACACCACCCGCCGTAGCGATGTGATCTCCCCTTAACCGCGCGCAAACGGGCCACGGTTGGCTGGAAATCGACGGTCTGTCGTCGGAGTCACCGGCCGGTCGCCGGGATCACACCGGGTCGTAGGCGCGCTCGACCTTCTGGGTGCCGCTGCGCGTGCGGTACGAACGCACCCACGAGGAGGCCGTGTCCGCCTTGGTGCGGTCGGCCAGGACGTAGTAGTCCATCTGCGCCCGCTCGGCGGTGAGGTCCAGGACGCCGTAGCCGTGGCGGTCCGTGTCGACCCAGTGGACATGCCGGTTGGCGGCCCGGATCACCGGGGAGGCGAGGGCGGAGACGGCGCCCTCGGAGACCTTCAGGATGTCGTCGAGGTTGTCGGAGGTCACCGAGGTGACGACGAACTCGGTCGCCGCCGAGGCGGACAGCGGGTACGTGCCCGCGTTCACCGGCACGTCGTTGGCCCACGCCATGTGGATGTCGCCGGTGAGGAAGACGGTGTTGCGGATGGCGTGGGAGCGCAGGTGGGCCAGCAGCTCCCGGCGGTCGTCGGTGTAGCCGTCCCACTGGTCGGTGTTGACCGCCAGCCCCTCCTGCGGCAGCCCCAGCAGCTTGGCCAGCGGCTTCAGCAGCTCCGCGGAGAGCGAGCCGACGGCGAACGGCGCGATCATCACCGAGTTGCCGACCAGCCGCCAGGTGGTGTCGGAGGAGGCGAGTCCCGCCTTCAGCCAGTCGAGCTGCGCCCGGCCGGTCAGGGTGCGCTCCGGGTCGTCCACCGAGCCGTTGCCGAGGGCCGCCTGCTGGGAGCGGAAGCTCCGCAGGTCGAGCAGCGACAGGTCGGCCAGCTTGCCGAAGCGCAGCCGTCGGTAGGTGGTGCCCGCGATCGCCGGGCGCACCGGCATCCACTCGAAGTAGGCCTGCTTGGCGGCGGCCTGCCGGGCGGCCCAGGCGCCCTCCGCGCCCTCCGTGTGGTTCTCGGCGCCGCCCGACCAGGCGTCGTTGGCCATCTCGTGGTCGTCCCAGATGGCGACCACGGGCGCGGCGGCGTGCAGCGCCTGGAGGTCGGGGTCGGTCTTGTAGCGGCCGTGCCGGGTGCGGTAGTCGGCCAGTGTGAGGATCTCGTGGGCGGGTTCGTGGGGCCGTACGACGGTGCCGCGGGTGCCGTACTCGCCGGTGCCGTACTCGTATATGTAGTCACCGAGGTGCAGCCAGGCGTCCAGGTCTCCGCGGGCGGCGAGATGCCGGTACGCCGCGAAGCGGCCCGCCTCCCAGTTGGCGCAGGAGACCACGCCGAAGCGCAGGCCCGTCACCGCGGCGTCGACGG
Organism: Streptomyces sp. B93; assembly: GCF_018070565.1. Taxonomy (GTDB): domain Bacteria; phylum Actinomycetota; class Actinomycetes; order Streptomycetales; family Streptomycetaceae; genus Streptomyces. The sequence goes on along the minus strand of NZ_JAGPXL010000001.1, from coordinate 278,060 downwards.
CCGGGGCGGTGCGGGCGCGGCCCACGGGGGAGTCGGTGCCGTCCGCCGAGAAGCGGAACCAGTAGTCGGTCGCGGGCCGCAGGCCGCGGATGTCGGCCTTGACGGTGTGGTCGGAGGCGGCGGTCGCGGTGGTGGCGCCCTTGGCGACGACGTTGCCGAACGCCCGGTCCGTGGCGACGGTCCAGGAGACGGTCACGTCCGGGCCGAGCCCGGAGCCGGGTACCGCCTCCTCGGTCGGCGTTACGCGCGTCCACAGCAGGATGCCGTCGGGCAGCGGGTCCCCGGAGGCGACGCCGTGCAGGAAGGCGGGGGCCTCGGCGGCGGCGCGGGCGGGTGCCGCGGCGGCCAGCGGAGCGGCCAGGACCGCACCGGCGGCGGCCGCTTTGACGACCGTACGACGGCGCGGGGCAAGGGAGTTGGGGTCCGTGTGGGATCTGTGGCGACTGGTCACGGCCGATCAGATTACTGATCGGTAGGGGACTGGGTAAGGCCGCGGACGTGAAGAGCGGGCGAACCCCGGGGAGTTCGCCCGCTCCGCTCGCCGTCCTGTCGCTCCGGCTACTTGGTGACGCCCGCGTCCTTGAGCGCCGTCTGCCACTCCTCGACGCTGCTCGGGTTGCTGATCACCTTGTCGTTGATCTTGATGGTCGGGGTGGAGCTGACGTCCTCGGTGTCGTCGAAGGTCTTGCTCATCTTCATCGCCCAGGCGTCGTAAGTGCCCTGCTCGACGGCGTTCTGGAACTCCTTGTTGTTCTTCAGGGCGTCGACCGTGTTCGCGACCTTGATCAGGTAGGCGTCGTCGGCCAGCTCGTCGGTGGACTCCTCGGGGTGGTACTCGGCCGAGTACAGCGCGGCCTTGTAGTCGAGGAACGCCTCCGGGCTCACGTCCAGCGCGGCGCCCATCGCGCTCAGCGCGTTCTTCGAGCCCTCGCCGCCGAGGTTGCCGTCCAGGAAGGTGCCGATCGTGAGGGACAGCTTGTAGTCGCCGTCCTCCATGCCCTTGTTGACCGTCTCGCCGATGTTCTGCTCGAAGGAGGCGCAGGCCGGGCAGCGCGGGTCCTCGTAGAGGTGGACGACGTTGTCCGTCTCGGAGTCGCCGATCAGGACCGTGGTGCCGTCCTTGCCGGAGGTGTTGGCGGGGGCGACCACCGTCGCCTTCGCCGCCTCCTCCCACTTGGTGGGCTGGTTGTTCTGCACGACGGCGTAACCGATGCCGCCGGCTATCGCCAGGACGCCGACGATCGACGCGGCGACGATCAGCTGCCGCTTGGCCTTGTCCCGCTTGGCCTGGCGCTCGCGCTCCTGGCGCAGCCGCTCCCGGGCCGCCTGCTTGGACGCCTGGCTGTTCCGCTTGCTCATGGTGATGCTCTCCGTGGTGGGACGCGCGCACATCCGGTGCGCGGGAGGTGTGAAGGTGGGGTCGTGCCTCGGCGGGCCCTCAGACGAGGGCGGCCGGGCACGGCGGTCCACGCCGTCCCAGACAGTGGGTGAGCAGCAGGTCACGCGCGGCGGCCGTACGGTGCGCGGGCCGCGGCAGCCGGGTGCGGGCCGGGGCGCGGCGGGTGCCGATCGCGGCGACCGCGAGCAGCAGCGGCCGGAAGGTGGCGGTGGCCGCCGCCCGCAGCAGCCGGTCCAGTGCCCGTTCGCCGCGGTGCAGCCACCAGGCGGCCAGCAGTCCGACGCCGATGTGGGCGCCCAGCAGCAGCCACGCGGTGCCCGGGCGGGCGTCGGCCAGCAGGGCGGCGAAGCGGTCCTGCCCGGTCCCGGCGACCTGGGCCAGCGGGGTGCCGATCTCCCCGGCGCACAGCACGTCGAGGCCGACCGAGCGCAGCGGGCCCGCGACCGGGCCGCCGGCCGCGCCGTAGCAGGCGTGCTGGCCCGCGGTGAAGACCGTGTCGGCGGCCAGCTCCAGCGGGATCAGCAGGGCGGCGATCCGGCCGAAGCCGCGGGCGCGGCCCGCGAGGGCGTAGGCCAGGACGAACACGGCCGCGGCGATCGCCGAGACCGTGCCCAGCGGCAGCGGGACGCCGGACAGCAGCACGTGCGACGCGGTGCTGAGCGTCACGACCAGTGCCGTGAACAGCGCCGCGCGTACGGCTCGCAGCTGGGTCCCTGATATGTCCATCGCGCTAGAAGTGTGGCACGGACCGTCGTAAGGGACTCCTAAAGGGTCCCTGTGAGACCGCGCACGGACGTCACAGACCGGGTATCCGGCCGTTGCGGAACAGGTCGACGAAGATCTGGTGGTCGGCACGCGCGCGTGCCCCGTAGGTGTGGGCGAAGTCGGTCAGCAGCGGCGCGAAGCCGTCCTCGTCGGCGGCGAGCGCCGCGTCGATGGCGCGCTCGGTGGAGAAGGGCACCAGGGACTCGCCGGAGGTGTCGTCCGCCGCCGCGTGCATCGTCGCCGTGGCCCGGCCCAGGTCGGCGACGACCGCGGCGATCTCCTCCGGGTCGTCGATGTCGTCCCAGTCCAGGTCCACGGCGTACGGCGAGACCTCGGCGACCAGCTGCCCCGAGCCGTCCAGCTCGGTCCAGCCCAGCCACGGGTCGGCGTGCGCCTGGAGGGCGCGCTGGGAGATCACCGTGCGGTGGCCCTCGTGCTGGAAGTACGCGCGGATCGCGGCGTCGGTGACGTGCCGGGAGACGGCCGGGGTCTGGGCCTGCTTGATGTAGATCACGACGTCGTTCTCCAGGGCGTCGCTGTTGCCCTCCAGGAGGATGTTGTACGACGGCAGACCGGCCGAGCCGATGCCGACGCCGCGGCGGCCCACGACGTCCTTGACGCGGTAGGAGTCGGGCCGGGCCAGCGAGGACTCCGGCAGCGTCTCCAGGTAGCCGTCGAAGGCGGCGAGCACCTTGTAGCGGGTGGCCGCGTCCAGCTCGACGGAGCCGCCGCCGGGGGCGAAGCGGCGCTCGAAGTCGCGGATCTCCGTCATCGAGTCCAGCAGGCCGAAGCGGGTCAGGGAGCGGGCGTCGCGCAGCGCGTCCAGCAGCGGGCCCTCGGCGGTGTCCAGCGTGAACGGCGGGACCTCGTCGCGCTTGGCGCCGGTCGCCAGGGCGTGGATGCGCTCGCGGTAGGCGGCGGCGTAGATCCCCACCAGCTCGGTGATCTGCTCGTCGCCGAGCGCCTTGGCGTACCCGATGAGGGCGACGGAGGCGGCGAAGCGCTTGAGGTCCCAGGTGAAGGGGCCGACGTAGGCCTCGTCGAAGTCGTTGACGTTGAAGATCAGGCGGCCCGTGGAGTCCATGTACGTGCCGAAGTTCTCCGCGTGCAGGTCGCCGTGGATCCAGACGCGCGAGGTGCGGTCGTCCAGGAACGGGCCGTCGCGCTTGTCGGCGCCCGGGTCGTGCTCCAGGTCGTGGTAGAAGAGGCACGCCGTGCCGCGGTAGAACGCGAACGCGGAGGCCGCCATCTTGCGGAACTTCACGCGGAACGCGGCCGGGTCGGCGGCGAGCAGTTCGCCGAAGGCGGTGTCGAAGACGGTGAGGATCTCCTCGCCGCGGGGCTCGGCGCTGAGCTGCGGTACCGACATCGCTGGGTGCCTCCTGGTGCCTGGCTGCTGAGGGTGACGGCGGCCGTGCTCCGCGCGCTGGCGGCGGCCGTCGTTGTCGTAACGTCCGGGGGTCCGCGGGAGTGCCCGCGGCTCCCGCCCGAAGGTACGTGGATCAGCCCCGCGAGTGTCAGTGCCGGGGCATAGACTTCGACGCTGTCCCCCCAGACTGTCCGCAGCCTGTCGCCGACTGTTCTCCTAGGAGGCCGAACGTGTCGAAACCGCCGTTCACGCACCTGCACGTCCACACCCAGTACTCGCTGCTGGACGGTGCCGCGCGGCTGAAGGACATGTTCAACGCCTGCAATGAGATGGGCATGACGCATATCGCCATGTCCGACCACGGCAACCTGCACGGGGCGTACGACTTCTTCCACACCGCACAGAAGGCCGGAATCACCCCGATCATCGGGATCGAGGCCTATGTCGCCCCCGAGTCCCGGCGCAACAAGCGCAAGATCCAGTGGGGGCAGCCGCACCAGAAGCGGGACGACGTCTCCGGTTCCGGCGGCTACACCCACAAGACGATGTGGGCCGTGAACAAGACGGGGCTGCACAACATCTTCCGGCTCTCCTCGGACGCGTACGCCGAGGGCTGGCTCCAGAAGTGGCCCCGGATGGACAAGGAGACCATCGCCCAGTGGTCCGACGGCATCGTCGCCTCCACCGGCTGCCCCTCCGGCGAGGTGCAGACCCGGCTGCGGCTCGGCCACTTCGACGAGGCCCTGAAGGCCGCGGCCGACTACCAGGACATCTTCGGCAAGGACCGCTACTTCCTGGAGCTGATGGACCACGGCATCGACATCGAGCACCGGGTCCGCGACGGCCTGCTGGAGATCGGCAGGAAGCTCGGCATCCCCCCGCTGGTCACCAACGACTCGCACTACACGTACGCGCACGAGGCGACCGCCCACGACGCCCTGCTGTGCATCCAGACCGGCAAGAACCTCTCCGACCCCGACCGCTTCAAGTTCGACGGCACCGGCTACTACCTGAAGTCGACCGACGAGATGTACGCCATCGACTCCTCGGACGCCTGGCAGCAGGGCTGCGCCAACACCCTCCTCGTCGCCGAGATGGTCGACACCACCGGCATGTTCGAGAAGCGCGACCTGATGCCGAAGTTCGACATCCCGGAGGGCTACACCGAGGTCACCTGGTTCAAGGAGGAGGTCCGCCGCGGGATGGAGCGCCGCTTCCCCGGCGGCGTCCCCGAGGACCGCCAGAAGCAGGCCGAGTACGAGATGGACGTCATCATCTCGATGGGCTTCCCCGGCTACTTCCTCGTCGTCGCCGACTTCATCATGTGGGCCAAGAACAACGGCATCGCGGTCGGCCCCGGCCGCGGCTCGGCTGCCGGTTCGATCGTCGCCTACGCCATGGGCATCACCGACCTCGACCCGATCCCGCACGGCCTGATCTTCGAGCGGTTCCTCAACCCCGAGCGCATCTCCATGCCCGACGTCGACATCGACTTCGACGAGCGCCGGCGCGTCGAGGTGATCAGGTACGTCACGGAGAAGTACGGCGCCGACAAGGTCGCCATGATCGGCACCTACGGCACCATCAAGGCGAAGAACGCCATCAAGGACTCCGCGCGCGTGCTGGGCTACCCGTACGCGATGGGCGACCGGATCACCAAGGCCATGCCCGCCGACGTCCTCGGCAAGGGCATCAACCTCGACGGCATCACCAACCCCGAGCACCCGCGCTACTCCGAGGCGGGCGAGGTCCGGGCGATGTACGAGAACGAACCGGACGTGAAGAAGGTCATCGACACCGCCAAGGGCGTCGAGGGCCTGGTCCGGCAGATGGGTGTGCACGCCGCCGGCGTGATCATGTCCAGCGAGACCATCACGGAGCACGTCCCGGTCTGGGTGCGGCACACGGACAACGTCACCATCACGCAGTGGGACTACCCGAGCTGTGAGTCGCTCGGCCTGCTGAAGATGGACTTCCTGGGCCTGCGCAACCTGACGATCATGGACGACGCCGTCAAGATGGTGAAGTCCAACAAGGGGATCGACATCGATCTCCTCGGCCTCCCGCTCGACGACCCCACGACCTTCGAACTCCTCCAGCGCGGCGACACCCTCGGCGTCTTCCAGTTCGACGGCGGCCCCATGCGCTCCCTGCTCCGGCTGATGAAGCCGGACAACTTCGAGGACATCTCCGCCGTCTCGGCCCTGTACCGGCCTGGCCCCATGGGCATGAACTCCCACACCAACTACGCGCTGCGCAAGAACGGCCAGCAGGAGATCACGCCCATCCACCCGGAGCTGGAGGAGCCGCTCAAGGAGGTCCTGGACGTCACCTACGGCCTGATCGTCTACCAGGAGCAGGTGCAGAAGGCCGCCCAGATCATCGCGGGCTACTCGCTCGGCGAGGCCGACATCCTCCGCCGCGTGATGGGCAAGAAGAAGCCGGAGGAACTGGAGAAGAACTTCGTCATCTTCCAGGGCGGCGCCCGCAAGAACGGCTACAGCGACGAGGCCATCCAGGCCCTGTGGGACGTGCTGGTCCCGTTCGCCGGGTACGCGTTCAACAAGGCGCACTCGGCGGCGTACGGACTGGTCTCCTACTGGACCGCCTACCTGAAGGCGAACCACCCCGCCGAGTACATGGCGGCGCTGCTGACCTCCGTCAAGGACGACAAGGACAAGTCGGCGATCTACCTCAACGAGTGCCGCCGCATGGGCATCAAGGTGCTCCCGCCGAACGTCAACGAGTCGGTGCACAACTTCGCCGCCCAGGGCGACGACGTGATCCTCTTCGGCCTGGAGGCGGTGCGCAACGTCGGCACCAACGTGGTCGAGTCGATCATCAGGAGCCGCAAGGCGAAGGGGAAGTACGCCTCCTTCCCCGACTACCTCGACAAGGTCGAGGCGGTCGCCTGCAACAAGCGGACCACGGAGTCGCTGATCAAGGCGGGCGCCTTCGACACGCTCGGCCACACCCGCAAGGGCCTGACCGCGCAGTACGAACCGATGATCGACAACGTGGTCGCGGTCAAGCGCAAGGAGGCCGAGGGCCAGTTCGACCTCTTCGGCGGCATGGGCGAGGAGGAGACCAGCGAGCCGGGCTTCGGGCTCGACGTGGAGTTCACCACCGAGGAGTGGGACAAGACCTATCTGCTCGCCCAGGAGCGCGAGATGCTCGGTCTGTACGTCTCCGACCACCCGCTCTTCGGTCTGGAGCACGTCCTGTCCGACAAGGCCGACGCGGGCATCTCCCAGCTCACCGGCGGTGACTTCGGGGACGGCGCGGTGGTCACCATCGGCGGCATCATCTCCGGCCTCCAGCGCAAGATGACCAAGCAGGGCAACGCCTGGGCGATCGCCACCGTCGAAGACCTCGCGGGCTCCATCGAGTGCATGTTCTTCCCGGCGACCTACCAGCTCGTGTCGACCCAACTCGTCGAGGACGCGGTGGTGTTCGTCAAGGGCAGGCTCGACAAGCGCGAGGACGTGCCCCGACTGGTCGCCATGGAGCTGATGGTCCCCGACCTGTCGAACGCGGGCACCAACGCGCCCGTGGTGCTCACCATCCCGGCGACCCGGGTCACCCCGCCCATGGTGAGCCGCCTCGGTGAGATCCTCAGCCACCACAAGGGCGACAGCGAGGTGCGGATCAAGCTCCAGGGGCCGACGAAGACGACCGTGCTGCGGCTCGACCGGCACCGGGTCAAGCCGGACCCGGCGCTCTTCGGCGATCTGAAGGTGCTGCTGGGACCGTCCTGCCTGGCGGGCTGAGCCAGGCACTTGACGTGCGCGAGGGGCGCATCCGACAGCGGATGCGCCCCTCGTTCCCTGCCCGGGCGGTCACCGCCCGTCAGCGGATGTTCAGTTGTGGCCGAAGCGCTTCTGGCGGCCCTTGCGCGCCACGTCGTCCGGGGTGGCCTGGGTGAGACGCTCCTCCGCCTCCGACACGATCGCCGACTGCTGGGCGTCCTGCGGCACGCGCGCGGACTGGGGCTGCTTACGGTCACGGTTCTTGTTCTTGGCCATGGTGATCTGCCTCCTGTGGGGGGTCTAGGGGCCAGGGCCGGGACCAGATTCACATAGGCTGACACACGACGCATTTCGGATAATTACCGTGTGTGACAGGCGTGGTCGCCGTCCGCCCGCCCGATACGCCACGCCGAAGATCGAGTTCCGACCGTTAACCTCCGCACGGTCGGGCAGACTCGAAGGAAGCCCGAAGCAAACCTCCCGGGAAGAGGGTGAGTCGCGTGGACCGCTGCGTCGTCCTGGTGGACGCCGGGTATCTGCTGGGGGCCGCCGCCAGTCTCCTCGCCGGGGAGCCCTCACGGTCCCGGATCACCGTCGACCACACCGCCCTCGTCCAAGGGCTGCGCGAGCGCGCCGAGTCGGACACCGAACGGCAGCTGCTGCGCATCTACTGGTTCGACGGCGCCCCCGACCGCGTCCCCCAGCCCGAACACCGCAGACTGCGGGTGATGCCCCGGGTCACCGTCCGGCTCGGCGCCCTCACCCGCAGCGACGGCCGCTGGGCGCAGAAGGGCGTCGACGCGGCCATGCACGCCGAGCTGACCGAGCTGGCCCGCAACCGCGCCTGCTCCGACATCGTCCTCGTCACCGGCGACGGCGACCTGCTGCCCGGCATGATGGCCGCCAAGGAGCACGGCGTCGCCGTCCACCTGTGGGCCGTACAGGCCGCCGACGGCGACTACAACCAGTCCGAGGACCTCGTCGCCGAGGCCGACGAACGGCGCGTGCTGGACCGCGCCTGGATCACCCAGGCCGTACGCGCCAAGGAACTGTCGGGGGTGTGCGCACCGCCGCCGGTGCCGCGGCCCGAGATCGCCGCGATCCTCTCCGCGCCGCTGCCCGAGTCCGCGCTCACGGCGTCCGGTGAACCGGCCACCGAGGACGCCCCGCACCCCGCCGCCGCGACCACCGCGCCCCGGCTCGCCGAGGACCGGGTGCCCGCGCCCAAGGGCGTGCCCACCCCCAAGGACCTCGCCGCGCTGCGCGCGCCCGGCCCGCAGTCCGCCCAGCAGCCGCCGACCGCGACCCTGCGCTGGTCCTCCGACAAGGGCTGGGTGGACCGGCCCGGCTCTCCCGAGCCGCCCGAGGCCGCCACCATGCCGACGCTCGCCCAGCTGACCACCGCCGAGCAGCGGTGGGCCGACCGGGAGGAGGACATCACCACCGTCGGCGGCGACCCCTACGAGGTCGGACAGGTGTTCGCCCGGCGCTGGATCTCCCGGCTCGGCGACCAGATCCACCTCCAGCGGCTGTCCACGCTGTACCCGCGCATCCCGCACCGCATCGACGGTGAGCTGCTGCGCTACGCCGCCCGGTTCGGGCTGCTCGCGCACAAGGACGACCAGATCGACGAGCACGACCGTTACGCCATCCGGGCGGGCTTCTGGCGCGAGATCGACGTACCGACGGCGGCGGAGCACGCGTCCGCGGGGGAGTGAGACGGGGCGCTTCGCCTCGGGGCGCGGGCTTGGCGGGGAACTGGAGGGGGCGTTCCATGTCGGGGCGCGGGTCCGGGCGGGGAGTTGGGGGTGTTCCATGTCGGGACGCGGTTTCGGGCGGGGAGCTGAGGGCGCGTTCGTGCCGGGACGCGGGTTTCGGGCGGGGAGTGGCTGGAGGGACGTTTCACCTCGGGAGGCGGCTCGGCCGGAGCCTCGGGGCGCGGGTTCGGCCGGGGCGCGGAAGGGGCGTTTCGCCTCGGGGTGCTGGCCTGGGCGGACGGGGGCGTTCCGCACTCGGGCGAGGGTGTGGAGGCCTACCCGCGCGCGGGGGATGCCCGTCGACCCCTTAGGCTCGTCCTTTGTGAATGAACGCGCGGCACCAGCACACCGGCACCCGGCCGAGGTCGTGTGCGCCGTACGCGGACTGACCAAGACCTACCCCGCCGTCCGCGGACGGCGCGGCACCCCCGGCACCCCCGAGGTCCGGGCCACCGACGACGTACGGCTGGACGTGCGACGCGGTGAGATCTTCGGGCTGCTCGGCCCCAACGGCGCGGGCAAGTCCACCCTCGTCCGCCAGATCACCGGGCTGATGCGGCCCGACCACGGCGGCGTCGAGATCCTCGGCCACGACATCGTGCGCCACCCCGAACGCGCCTCGCGCATCCTGGCCTACCTCGGGCAGGAGTCCAGCGCCCTCGACGAACTGACCGTGTCCCTCGCCGCCGAGACCACCGGACGGCTGCGCGGACTCGACATCCGCCGGGCCCGCGCCGAGCGCGACGACGTACTGGACGAACTCGGCCTCACGGAGATCGCCGGGCGCGCCCTGAAGAAGCTCTCCGGCGGTCAGCGCCGCCTCGCCTGCTTCGCCGCGGCGCTGGTGGGCGAGCGGCCACTGCTCGTCCTCGACGAGCCGACCACCGGCATGGACCCGGTCGCGCGCCGCGCGGTGTGGTCCGCCGTCGACCGGCGGCGCGCCGAACGCGGTACGACGGTGCTGCTGGTCACCCACAACGTCATCGAGGCCGAGACGGTCCTCGACCGGGTCGCCGTCATGGACCGCGGCCGGGTCATCGCCTGCGACACGCCCACCGGGCTGAAGGAACAGGTCGCCGGTGAGGTACGGGTCGATCTGGTGTGGCGGGAGCGGGCACCGCTGGACGTGCCCGAGGTCGCCGCGCTGCGCGAGCGGGTCGAGGAGTCCGGACGCCGCTGGACGCTCCGGCTCGGCCCCGAGGAGGCCCGCGCGGTCGTCTCCACCGTCACCGGCGGTGCCGCCTTCGCCGCCCTCGACGACTTCACCCTGACCACGCCCAGCCTGGAGGACGTGTACCTCGCGCTCGGCGGGGCGGCACGGCAAGGGCTGGTGAAGGCGTGAACGGCGGACGGGAGCGGGCGAGCGCGGTGAGCGGACGCACCGTCGTATCCGTATCGGACGGGGCGGGCGCCGCAGTGCACCCCAGGAACGTGGACCCTGCGAAAGGGAGCAGCGCGACGTGAGTGTCGTACCCGCGGAGGTACTGCCGGGCAGCGCCCTGGCCGTCGACGAGCACGCCGGACCGGCGGCGGAGCTGGGGCCGCGCGCGCGGCTGTGGCCGTCGCTGGCGGCCGTCTACCGGGCCCAGCTGTCGCGGGCCCGGGTGGCGCGGATCCCGCTGCTGTTCGTGGCCACCTTCCAGTCCGTCGGCATCATGGTCATGATGCGGGGCGTGGTGGACGGCGGCAGCGAGGCACAGGCCGTGGTCGCCGGGTCGTCCATCGTCGTCGTCGCGTACGTCGCGCTGAACCTGCTCGCCCAGTACTTCGGCCAGCTGCGCGCCACCGGGGGCCTCGACCACTACGCCACCCTGCCGGTGCCGCCCGCGGCCGTGGTGCTGGGGGCGGCGGGGGCGTACGCCTCGTTCACCGTGCCCGGGACCGTGGTCACGGCGCTGTTCGGGTGCGTGCTGTTCGGGCTGCCGCTGACCCACCTGTGGATCCTGCTCGCCGTGATCCCGCTCGCGGGCGCCGCGCTCTCCGGGCTCGGTGCGGCCTTCGGGCTGCTCGCGCCGCGGCCCGAGCTGGCCACGCTGCTCGGGCAGCTCGGCATGTCCGCCGCGCTGCTGCTGGGCGTGCTGCCCGCCGAGCGGATGCCGGAACCGATCCAGCTGCTGCGTGACCTGCTGCCCTCGACGTACGGCGTCGAGGCGTACGCCCGGACCTTCTCCGCGGACCCGGACTGGGCGCTGGTCGTCGGTGACCTCGCCGTGTGCGCCGGGGTCGGGGTGATCTCGCTGGCCGTGGCGACCTGGGCCTACCGGCGGGCGGCCGTCCGGTGACGCGTGTCCGGGTGCGGCCTGGCACGATGTCAGGGTGACCGCTCCGTTGACTCCACCGCCGCCGCCGCATGAACAGTCCTCGCAGGCCTCGCCGTACTCGCGTCCTGCGTGGCCGCCGTCGCCCGCCGGGGCCGTACAGGACGGGCCAGGGATGAGGACCGAGCTGCGGGAGGCCGCGTTCGTCACGGTGGTCGTGGCGCTCGCGGGGGTGCTGCTGGGCGTGCTGTGGAACTGGCTGGCGCCTCGGGTGCCGCTGGTGGGTGAGGTGACGGACGGCAGCTGGGTCGTCTACCTCAAGGACACCGAGGGGGAGCAGCGGATCGGGGTGGACGGGACGTTCACGCTGCTGGCGCTGGCGTTCGGCGTCGTGAGCGCGGTGGTGGTGTTTCTGCTGCGGCGGCGTGGGGGTGTGCCGTTGGTGGTCGCGCTGGGGGTTGGCGGACTGCTCGGCGCGTTGCTGGCCTGGCGGGTGGGGGTGTGGCTCGGGCCCACGTCGGATGTGATCGGGCATGCGAAGGATGTGGGGCGGGGGGTCACGTTCGCCGCGCCGTTGAAGCTGGGGGCGAAGGGGGCGTTGTTGGCGTGGCCTGTCGCGGGGCTGGTGGTGCACCTGGGGCTCACGGCGTTGTTCGGGCCGCGGGATCCTGAGGTGCCGTACGGGGTGCCCAAGGGGTAGGTCCGGTGGGTGCCCGGCGTTGGGGCTGGGCGGGGGGCGTTGCGCAGCCCGGCGCGGCGGGGTGCCTCCCCCAAGCTCTTCGAGCAGGGGGTACCCCCAGCGCCCACCCGTGCCGCCCCAGCGGCACGACTGCCCGCAGCTATGTGCGAGCTGGTGCCCGCAGCTGTGTCGCTGGAGTTACGCCGGGCGTCTGCCGTGGTTGGACTTGCCCTTGCGGGTGCGCCACTTGCGTTTGCGGGTCTTCTTCGACATGCCCTTTTTCTCTAGTCGAGGGGAGGGCGTTCGTCGAGGGGTCAGGGGCGGGCGATGGGGGCGAGGGTCGCGGTCGTGAGGTCGGCCAGGTCGGTGGGGGAGAGTTCGACCTCCAGGCCCCTGCGGCCCGCCGAGACGCAGATCGTGGTGTGGGCGGTGGCGGAGGCGTCCAGGACCGTGCGGAGCTTCTTGCGCTGGCCGAGGGGCGAGATGCCGCCCCGGACGTAGCCCGTGGTGCGCTCGGCGAGGGCGGGGTCGGCCATCGCGGCGCGCTTGCCGCCCACCGCGCTCGCGAGGGCCTTCAGGTCGAGGGAGCCCGCCACCGGGACCACGGCCACCGTCAGCGTGCCGTCGACGTCGGCCACCAGGGTCTTGAAGACCCGGTCCGGGGAGACACCCATCGCCTCGGCCGCCTCCTCGCCGTAGGACGGGTGGGAGGGGTCGTGGTCGTAGGAGTGGAGCGTGTGGGGGACGCCCGCGGTGGTGAGGGCCACCGTGGCGGGCGTGCCGCCCAACTGCTGCTGTTTCTGCTGCTTCTTCGACTTCTTCGCCATCTTCGCCATCGGTTCTCAGTTCAAGCTGGTCGGGCCCCTGGTCAGGTCCGACGCGGGCAACGACGGCAGACTACGGATGATCGCCGTCTCGGAGCGAAGGAGTTTCAGTTCGTCCCGCAGCCGGGACGCAGTGTCGGGGGCCTGGAGGAGCCGCTGCTTGGTCGGTGTGTCCAGCATCATCGCGGCGGCGACCAGGTAGGACACCACGGACGGCTCGTCGGGGAGTTCCCCGCCGGTCGACAGTGACCGCTCCCGCGCTCCCGCAAGCCGCTTCTGGTACTGCCGGAACGACCGCAGCACGCCCTCCGCGAGCGCGCCCGCCTCGTCGCCGGGTTCCTCGGTGAGTTCCTCCAGCTCGGCGGTGAGGAACGGGCCGGAGGAGTCCACCGACAGCAGCCGCACCCGGGTAGTGCCGGTCGCCAGCACCTCGAAGGTGCCGTCGGCCCGCTCCCGGATGGTCGCCGCGTCGGCCACGCAGCCGATGCCGTGGAAGGCCTTGGCGGGGTCCGTGCCGAACCCGGCGGCGGGCCCGCGCTCCGGCACCGCCGTGGGGTCCGGCATGCCGGATGCGCTCGGCGCGACCTCGTGGCCGTCGCGGATGGCGACCACGGCGAACCGGCGCGGCTCGTCCTCCGGCATCTTCAGCAGCGTGCGCATCATGGCGCGATAACGCTCCTCGAAGACGTTCAGAGGAAGGACGAGCCCCGGGTACAACACCGAGTTCAGGGGAAAGAGCGGCAGCCGGACGGTGGTCACGGCGCAAAAGCCTAATGGTCGGCGGAGGTGGCGCGTCCGTCCCGCCCGCACAGTGGGCGTCCGGGGACCGGAATCGGTCAGCCGACGAGTGGGTCAGTTGCGGCGCAGCAAACGGGTCGCGCCCGCCGCCACCGTGGTGGCCAGCACCCAGCCGAGGAGGACCAGCGCCGCGGCCAGCCACTGCCACCCTCCGGTCAGGTGCCAGAAGCCGACCTGGCCCAGGTCGATCACCGGCAGGAGCAGGTCCAGGGCGAAGAGGGCGGGGTTCCACGGCGGCTGCTCGGCGAAGTCCCCCGAGCCGGGGCGGCCCGCGCGGGCGAAGGCGAGGGAGCCCGCCGCCCACAGCACCGCCATCCACACCGCGGCGCGTCCGGGCCGGTAGCCGTAGGCGACCGTCCAGTCCTGCGCGTACCCCCAGAGCTTGGGCCCGAGCGGCAGCGTCTCGCGGCGGCGGCGCTGCCGGGCGAGCAGCACCTCACGCGCGTCCTCGTCCTCGCCCCCGGCCCGCAGCACGGCGGCCAGCCGCTCGTACGGCTCCGGGTGGTATTCGGCGGTGGCGGCGGCCAGCCAGCGCAGCCGCTCGGCCAGCGGGAACGGACCGCGCGGCACCAGCACCTCGTAGCTGAAGCCGCTCATCTGGAGGCTGCCGGGCCCCGGCCAGCTGCTCGCCCGGTCGACGAGGTTGACGACCCGCGCCCCGGACAGCACCACCCGCCCACGCTCCGGCCGCTCCCCGAGGAAGCGCAGCTCGGGCACCTGGACGCGGCGCAGCGACACCTCCTGGTCGTCGGTGAGGACGAACCGGGCCCGGTCGAGGTCGACGGCATCGCCGAACCGGCCGTCGTCGAGCCGTATCCCGCCCCTGCACTCGAACCGCCGCACCCGGGTCCCGCGCGCCGGTGTGGTGCCGCTGAACTGCGCCGCGCCCACGCCCGCCGGGGTCAGGTAGAGGGTGCGCTCGACGGTGAGCTGCGGCGCGTTCAGCGCGAGCCGGGTGTACGGGCTGGTCAGACGGGCGCCGCGGAGGCTCAGCGAGACGCCTATGGTGGCGCTGCGCAGGCTCAGCTCGCCGTACGACTCCAGCAGCTCGGCCTGGAGGTCCTGCCCGACGTTCAGCCCGTCCGCGGCGATGGACCGGCCGCCCCGGTCCCGGTTCACGACCGCCTGGTTGAGGAGCAGGTCGGTGCCGATCTGCGCGTCGGTGAGGCGTATGCCGTGGTGGAAGCGGCAGCGCGGGAGGTGCAGATCGCCCTCCGTCTGGAGCCGGGCCGCCTCCAGGCGCGGCACCGCGCAGTTCACCAGCCGTACGGTCGTGAAGCGGGTCTCCGGCAGCAGCACCTCCGCGTCGAAGCGGCAGCTCTGGAACTCCACGTAGGGCACCACCGTGCCGCCCGCGAGGTCCATGCTGCCGCTGACGCGGACGCCGGTGAGCTTGAGCGAGGAGACCCGGCCCGCGAGGGCGGGCGGCCCGTCGAGGAGCAGCCAGCACACCACGCGGGCCCGCACGGTCCGGTCGTCGCCCCAGGGCCGACGGCCGTGCGGGTCATCGGCGGCCGTGTCGCCGGCGCGCAGGTCGTACACGCTGCCGTCGCGGAAGGCCTGCCACATCCCCGCCTCGACGGTGGTCAGTTCCGCCGGCGGTTCCCCCTCGCGGTCCCGGGTCCCTACGGTCACCTCTCGCTCGTCCTCCTCCCGCGTCGGCTGCGTGCTCTCGGGTTTCGTACAGCTGTTCATGCCCGCTGAGTGACGCTCCGAACACAGAAAGTGAGGGAAAAGTTGCGGGCGGTCACCCGGTGTGCGTCCACGGTCTGTATCAGCCATTGATACGCGCGAACGGCGTCCCGCGCGGGTCTGCGAGAATTGGCCCTGTGATCTCCCGAATCGATCTGCGCGGCGACGCCCTCCCGGAGGGTCCCGCCCTGCGCGACCTGCTGCCCCGAGCCGACTTCGACGTATCGACCGCCCTGGAGAAGGTGCGTCCGATCTGCGAGGCCGTGCATCATCGTGGCGACGCGGCGCTGATCGACTTCGCCGAGAAGTTCGACGGGGTCCGGCTCGACCGGGTACGTGTGCCCGCCGAGGCCATCACCCGGGCGCTGGAGGAACTCGACCCGGCCGTCCGCGCCGCCCTGGAGGAGTCCATCCGCCGCGCCCGGCTCGTCCACCGCGAGCAGCGCCGTACGACGCACACCACCCAGGTCGTGCCCGGCGGCACCGTCTCCGAGAAGTGGGTGCCCGTCGACCGGGTCGGGCTCTACGTGCCCGGCGGGCGCGCCGTCTACCCGTCGTCCGTGGTCATGAACGCCGTGCCCGCGCAAGAGGCCGGGGTCGAGTCGATCGCGCTCGCCTCGCCCGCGCAGGCCGACTTCGGCGGGCTGCCGCACCCGACGATCCTCGCCGCGTGCGCGCTGCTCGGCGTCGACGAGGTGTACGCGGCGGGCGGCGCGACCGCCGTCGCGATGTTCGCCTACGGCACCGAGTCCTGCCCGCCCGCCAACATGGTCACCGGCCCGGGCAACATCTGGGTCGCCGCCGCCAAGCGCTACTTCACCGGCAAGATCGGCATCGACGCCGAGGCCGGGCCGACCGAGATCGCGATCCTCGCGGACGACACGGCCGACCCGGTGCACCTCGCCTCCGACCTGATCAGCCAGGCCGAGCACGACCCGCTCGCCGCCGCCGTCCTCGTCACCGACTCCGCGGAGCTGGCCGAGGCGGTCGAGAAGGAGCTGGCCACCCAGGTCGCCGCCAGCAAACACGTCGACGACCGGATCGTGCCCGCGCTCAGCGGCAAGCAGTCCGCGATCGTGCTGGTCGACGGCGTCGAGGAGGGCCTGCGGGTCGTCGACGCCTACGGCGCCGAGCACCTGGAGATCCAGACCGCCGACGCCGCCGCGGTCGCCGACCGGGTGCGCAACGCGGGCGCGGTCTTCATCGGCCCCTGGGCGCCGGTCTCCCTCGGCGACTACGCCGCCGGGTCCAACCACGTGCTGCCCACCGGCGGCTGCGCCTGCCACTCCTCCGGGCTGTCCGTGCAGTCCTTCCTGCGCGGCATCCACATCGTCGACTACACGCGCGAGGCGCTCGCCGAGGTCGCGCACCACGTGGTGACGCTGGCGGAGGCGGAGGACCTGCCCGCGCACGGCGCGGCGATCAAGGCGCGGTTCGGATGGAAGGTGCCCGAGAGCAAGTGACCCGCATTGACGATCTCCCCGTACGGGACGAGCTGCGCGGCAAGTCCCCCTACGGCGCGCCCCAGCTGGACGTCCCCGTACGGCTGAACACCAACGAGAACCCCTACCCGCTGCCCGAAGCCCTGGTCGAGCGGATCGCCGAGCGGGTGCGCGACGCCGCCCGCACCCTCAACCGCTACCCCGACCGGGACGCGGTGGAGCTGCGCACCAAGCTCGCCGAGTACCTGACGACGACCTCCGGCCACGAGGTCGGCCCGGCGAACGTCTGGGCCGCCAACGGTTCCAACGAGGTCATCCAGCAGCTGCTCCAGACCTTCGGCGGGCCGGGCCGCACCGCGATCGGCTTCGAGCCGTCGTACTCGATGCACGGCCTGATCGCGCGCGGCACCGGCACCGGCTGGATCTCCGGTCCCCGGAACGAGGACTTCACCATCGACCTCGCCGCCGCCGAGCGGGCCGTCGCCGAGCACCGGCCGGACGTGGTGTTCGTCACCACCCCGAACAACCCGACCGGGAACGCCGTCCCGCGCGAGAGCGTGATCGCGCTGTACGAGGCCGCGCAGGCGGCGAAGCCGTCGATCGTCGTGGTCGACGAGGCGTACGTGGAGTTCAGCCACGGCGACTCGCTACTGCCGCTGCTGGCGGGGCGCCCGCACCTGGTGGTGTCCCGCACGATGTCGAAGGCGTTCGGCGCGGCGGGCCTGCGCCTCGGGTACCTCGCCGCGGACCCGGCCGTCGTCGACGCCGTCCAGCTCGTCCGGCTGCCGTACCACCTCTCGGCCGTCACCCAGGCGACCGCGCTGGCCGCCCTGGAGCACACCGACACCCTGCTCGGCTACGTCGAGCAGCTGAAGTCCGAACGGGACCGGCTCGTCGCCGAGCTGCGCGCGCTCGGCTACGAGGTGACGGAGTCGGACGCCAACTTCGTGCAGTTCGGCCGGTTCCCCGACGCGCACCGGGTCTGGCGGCAGATCCTCGACCGGGGCGTCCTGGTCCGGGACAACGGCGTACCGGGGTGGCTGCGCGTCACCGCCGGGACCCCCGAAGAGAACGACGCGTTCCTCGACGCGGTCCGTGAACTGAAGAAGGAGCAGAGCGCATGAACCGCGTGGGACGCGTGGAGCGGGTGACCAAGGAGACCTCGGTCCTCGTGGAGATAAACCTCGACGGCACCGGAAAGGTCGACGTGTCGACCGGGGTCGGCTTCTACGACCACATGCTCGACCAGCTCGGCCGCCACGGTCTGTTCGACCTCACCGTGAAGACCGAGGGCGATCTGCACATCGACTCGCACCACACCATCGAGGACACCGCCCTCGCCCTCGGCGCCGCCTTCAAGCAGGCCCTCGGCGACAAGGTCGGCATCTACCGCTTCGGCAACTGCACGGTCCCGCTGGACGAGTCCCTCGCCCAGGTGACGGTCGACCTCAGCGGACGCCCGTACCTGGTGCACACCGAGCCGGAGAACATGGCGCCGATGATCGGCGAGTACGACACCACCATGACCCGGCACATCCTGGAGTCCTTCGTCGCCCAGGCGCAGATCGCCCTGCACGTGCACGTGCCCTACGGGCGCAACGCGCACCACATCGTGGAGTGCCAGTTCAAGGCGCTCGCGCGGGCGCTGCGCTACGCCTCCGAGCGGGACCCGCGCGCCGCGGGCATCCTCCCCTCCACCAAGGGCGCGCTGTGAGCGGCGCCGCGACCG
Organism: Streptomyces sp. B93; assembly: GCF_018070565.1. Classification (GTDB taxonomy): domain Bacteria; phylum Actinomycetota; class Actinomycetes; order Streptomycetales; family Streptomycetaceae; genus Streptomyces. Next base: position 259,599 of record NZ_JAGPXL010000001.1, on the reverse strand, counting down.
CCCTCATCCTCGTCGGCCTGTTCCTGGCGGGCGGCGTCTACTCGTTCGTCAAGCAGCAGATGCCCAGGAGCCTGATCGTGCTGCTGTCCATCGGCGCCGCGATGTGTCTCGTCGCGGGCGTCCTGCGGCTGGAGGTGTGGAATTGAGCACCGGAGCACCCAAGCGGGTCGTCGTCTTCGACTACGGCTTCGGCAACGTCCGCTCCGCCGAACGCGCCCTCGCGCGCGCGGGAGCCGAGGTCGAGATCACCCGTGACTACGACCGGGCCATGAACGCCGACGGGCTGCTCGTCCCCGGCGTCGGCGCCTTCGCCGCCTGCATGCGCGGCCTGAAGGAGGCCCGCGGCGACTGGATCATCGACCGCCGGCTGTCCGGCGGACGCCCGGTGATGGGCATCTGCGTCGGCATGCAGATCCTCTTCGCCCGCGGCATCGAGCACGGCGTCGAGACCGACGGCCTCGACGAGTGGCCCGGCGCGGTCGAACCGCTCCAGGCCGACATCGTGCCCCACATGGGCTGGAACACGGTCGAGGCCCCGGCCGACTCCGAACTCTTCGCCGGGCTCGACGCCGACGCCCGCTTCTACTTCGTGCACTCCTACGCCGTCCACGACTGGAACCTCCAGGCGCACAACCCGGCCATGGCCGCGCCCAAGGTCACCTGGTCGACGCACGGCAAGCCCTTCGTGGCCGCCGTGGAGAACGGCGCCCTGTGGGCCACCCAGTTCCACCCCGAGAAGTCCGGCGACGCCGGAGCGCAGCTGCTGAACAACTGGATCGGAACCCTCTGATGGCTTCGAAGCTCGAACTCCTCCCCGCCGTGGACGTCCGTGACGGCCAGGCCGTCCGCCTCGTGCACGGCGAGTCCGGCACCGAGACGTCCTACGGCTCCCCGCTGGAGGCGGCCCTCGCCTGGCAGCGGGCGGGCGCCGAGTGGCTGCACCTGGTCGACCTGGACGCCGCCTTCGGCACCGGCGACAACCGGGAGCTGATCGCCGAGGTCGCCGGGGCCATGGACATCAAGGTGGAGCTGTCCGGCGGCATCCGCGACGACGCCTCCCTCGCCGCCGCGCTCGCCACCGGCTGCACCCGCGTCAACCTCGGCACGGCCGCGCTGGAGACCCCGGAGTGGGTCGCCGAGGTCATCGCCGAGCACGGCGACAAGATCGCGGTGGGTCTGGACGTACGGGGCACCACGCTCCGCGGGCGCGGCTGGACCCGCGACGGCGGCGACCTCTACGAGACGCTGGAGCGGCTCGACAAGGAGGGCTGCGCGCGGTACGTCGTCACGGACATCGCCAAGGACGGCACGCTCCAGGGCCCCAACCTGGAACTGCTGAAGAACGTCTGCGCGGCCACGGACCGCCCGGTGGTGGCCTCCGGCGGCGTGTCGTCCCTGGACGACCTGCGCGCCCTGTCCGGCCTGGTCTCCCTCGGTGTCGAGGGCGCCATCGTCGGCAAGGCGCTGTACGCGAAGGCGTTCACCCTGGAAGAGGCCCTGGAGGCTGTGTCGTCATGACATCCGACGCCGTGCGGCGCGTGCAGGGCGGAAGCCCCTGGGAAGAGAGTTTCGGTTTCGCGCGCGCCGTCGCGGCGGGCGACCGCGTCCTGGTCGCGGGGACGACGGCCTTCAAGGGCACGGTGCTGTACGGCGAGGGCGATCCGTACGAGCAGGCGAAGGCCGCCTTCACCACCGCGGTCGAGGCGCTCGGCGAGTTCGGGCTCGGGGCCGATTCCGTGATCCGCACCAGGATGTACCTGACCCACGCGCGGGACGTGGAGGCGGTGGGCCGGGCCCACAAGGAGTTCTTCGACACGGTCCGGCCGGTCTCGACCCTCCTGGTCGTCGAGGGGTTCGTCGACCCGCGCATCCTGGTCGAAGTCGAAGTAGAAGCATTCAGAGGAGCCGAACAGTCATGACCCTGGCGGTCCGAGTCATCCCCTGCCTGGACGTGGACAACGGCCGGGTCGTCAAGGGCGTGAACTTCCAGAACCTGCGCGACGCGGGCGACCCCGTCGAGATGGCCAAGGTGTACGACGCGGAGGGCGCCGACGAGCTGACCTTCCTCGACATCACCGCGTCGTCCGGCAACCGCGAGACGACCTACGACGTCGTACGCCGCACCGCCGAGCAGGTGTTCATCCCGCTGACCGTCGGCGGCGGCGTGCGCACCGCCGACGACGTCGACAAGCTGCTGCGCGCGGGCGCCGACAAGGTGGGCGTCAACACCGCCGCCATCGCCCGTCCCGACCTCATCCGGGAGATCGCCGAACGCTTCGGCCGCCAGGTCCTGGTCCTGTCGGTGGACGCGCGCCGGACCCCCTCCGGCTCCTTCGAGGTCACCACCCACGGAGGCCGCCGGGGCACCGGCATCGACGCCGTCGAATGGGCGCACCGGGCGGCTGAGCTGGGCGCGGGCGAGATCCTGCTGAACTCGATGGACGCCGACGGGACGAAGGACGGCTACGACCTGGAGATGATCGCCGCCGTCCGTAAGCACGTCACCGTGCCCGTCATCGCCTCCGGCGGCGCGGGCGCCCTCGCCCACTTCCCCCCGGCCATCGAAGCGGGCGCCGACGCCGTCCTCGCCGCCTCCGTCTTCCACTTCGGCGACCTCCGCATCGGCGAGGTCAAGGAGACGCTGCGGGGGGCGGGGCACCCGGTGCGGTAGCCCCACGCGCGCGTGGGGCCTTGGCGGACTAGATCCCCAGTTGCTTGCTCTCGTGGAGCTTGGCGATGGCGTTTTCGTCGCCGTCCAGTTCGACCTTGGCGGCGCTCTGGCGGCCGTAGAGGAACAGCAGGAGTTCGGAGGGTTCGCCGGTGACGGTGACGACGGGGGCGCCGCGGTGGGCGACGGCGGTCTGGCCGTCGGGGCGGCGCAGGACCAGGCCGGTGGGGGCGGAGCGGCCCATCAGGCGGGCGGAGCGTTCCAGGCGGGACCAGAGGGCGTCCTGGAAGACCGGGTCAAGTTCGCGGGGCGTCCAGTCGGGCTGGGCACGGCGGACGTCCTCGGTGTGGACGTAGTACTCGATGGTGTTCGACGCCTCGTCGAGCTGTTTGAGGGCGAAGGGGGAGAACCGGGGCGGGCCGGTGCGGATGAGCTGGATCAGCTCCTCGTACGGCTTGGCCGCGAACTCCTCCATCACCTTCTCCAGGCGCGGCGCGAGCTGCTTGATCAGGATGCCGCCGGCGGCGTCGGGGCGGCGCTCGCGCACCACCACGTGCGCGGCGAGGTCACGGGTCTGCCAGCCCTCGCAGAGGGTCGGGGCCTCGGGGCCCGCGGTCTCCAGGAGGTCGGCGAGAAGGAGCCGTTCACGCTGGGCAAAGGTCGACATGGGGTCAGCCTATGACCGGGGCGGCGGTCCGCCCAGTGGACGCCCCGCCGGGAATGTCGGTGGGGCGCGGCAGAATGGCAGGCATGACCAGCACGCCTCCGCCCAGCCGCCTGGACCCCGAGATCGCCGCCCGCCTCAAGCGCAGCGCCGACGGTCTCCTGCCCGCCATCGCCCAGCAGTACGACACCGGCGAGGTGCTGATGCTGGGGTGGATGGACGACGAGGCGCTGCACCGGACCCTGACCACGGGCCGGTGTACCTACTGGTCGCGCAGCCGTCAGGAGTACTGGGTCAAGGGCGACACCTCCGGGCACTACCAGTGGGTGAAGTCCGTCGCCCTGGACTGCGACGCGGACACCGTGCTCGTCCAGGTCGACCAGGTCGGCGCCGCCTGCCACACCGGCGCGCGCACCTGCTTCGACGCCGACGTGCTGCTCAAGGACGGCGCCGCGGCCGCCGCGGATCAGTAGGGTCGGCCGCCATGGACCTCGAGACCTTCCGCAAGCTGGCCACCGACCGGCGCGTCATCCCCGTCACCCGCAAGCTCCTCGCCGACGGCGACACCCCGGTCGCGCTGTACCGCAAGCTCGCCGCCGAGCGCCCGGGCACCTTCCTGCTGGAGTCCGCCGAGAACGGGCGGTCCTGGTCGCGCTACTCCTTCGTCGGGGTGCGGTCCGCCGCCACCCTCACGGAGCGGGAGGGAGGGGCGCACTGGCTCGGCGTCCCGCCCGTCGGCGTCCCCGTCGACGGAGACCCCCTCGCCGCCCTGCGCGCCACCATCGAGGCCCTGCACACCCCCCACCAGGAGGGCATGCCGCCCTTCACCGGCGGCATGGTCGGCTACCTCGGGTACGACATCGTGCGCCGCCTGGAGAAGATCGGCCCCGGCGAGCGCGACGAACTGAGGCTGCCCGAGCTGACCATGCTGCTCACCAGCGACCTCGCCGTCATGGACCACTGGGAGGGCTCGGTCCTGCTGATCGCCAACGCGATCAACCACAACGACCTGGACACCGGCGTCGACGAGGCGTACGCCGACGCCGTGGCCCGGCTCGACGCCATGGAGGCCGACCTCACCCGCGCGGTCGCCCAGCCGCCCGCCGTGCTGCCGCCCTCCGAGCTGCCCGAGTACACCGCCCGCTGGGGCGGACCCGACTTCCGTGCCGCCGTCGAGGACATCAAGGAGCGCATCCGCGCCGGGGAGGCCTTCCAGGTCGTCCCCTCCCAGCGCTTCGAGACCCCGTGCGAGGCCAGCGCGCTGGACGTGTACCGGGTGCTGCGGGCCACCAACCCCTCCCCGTACATGTACCTGTTCCGGTTCGACGGCTTCGACGTCGTCGGGTCCTCACCCGAGGCCCTGGTGAAGGTGGCGGACGGGCAGGCCATGGTGCACCCCATCGCCGGTACCCGGCACCGCGGGGCCACCCCGCAGGAGGACCAGGCCCTCGCCGAGGAACTCCTCGCCGACCCCAAGGAGCGCGCCGAGCACCTCATGCTCGTCGACCTCGGCCGCAACGACCTCGGCCGGGTCTGCGAGCCCGGCTCGGTCGAGGTCGTCGACTTCATGTCCATCGAGCGCTACTCGCACGTCATGCACATCGTGTCGACCGTGACCGGACGGGTCGCGCCCGGCCGCACCGCCTTCGACGTGCTCACCGCCTGCTTCCCCGCGGGCACCCTCTCCGGCGCCCCCAAGCCGCGCGCCATGCAGATCATCGACGAACTGGAGCCGTCCCGGCGCGGGTTGTACGGCGGCTGCGTGGGCTACCTCGACTTCGCGGGCGACTCGGACACCGCCATCGCCATCCGCACGGCGCTGCTGCGGGACGGCACGGCGTACGTCCAGGCGGGCGCCGGGATCGTCGCCGACTCCGACCCGGTCGCCGAGGACGACGAGTGCCGCAACAAGGCCGCGGCGGTCCTGCGCGCGGTGCACACGGCCAACCGGCTGGGACGGCACGACACCAACCGCGCGTGAAAATGGGGCGCTTCTCACGTGAACCCGGGTGCGGAAACACCCGGGCCGCACGCCATAGTGGAGTACGTGACTGCCCTACCTCACCCCCGTTCCGAAGCCGCAGGGTCCGCGCGGACCGGCCGCCGGAGCCTCGCCGTGGCGCTGCTGTGCGGTGCGCTCGGCGCGGCCGTGGCGCTGCTGGCCACCCGCCAGCAGTGGTCGGAGGGCACCGCGAGCGTCGCCGGTGGCGCCTTCCCGCTGACCGCCAAGGGCAGTGACGTCACCGGCGTCCCCGCCGCGCTCGCCATAGTCGGTCTCGCCGCGCTCGTCGCCGTCTTCGCCGTCCGCCGCAGCGGCCGGTACGCGGTCGCCGCGGTCCTCGCGCTGTCCGGCGTCGGCACCCTCGTCGCGGCGCTGCTCGGTGCCTCCGACAGCGCCGCCCTCGACCAGCAGGCCGCGCAGGTCTCCGGCGACACCTCCGCCACCGTGGACGCCCTCAGCCACACCGCCTGGCCGTACGTCGCCGCCGCGGGCGGCGCGCTGATCCTCCTCGCCGGTCTCCTCGCGCTGCGCTACGGCCGTCTGTGGCCCGCCATGTCCGGCCGCTACGAGCGTTCCGGCGCCCCCCGCCAGCGCCGTGGCGCCGACCCCGACCGCCCCGAGGACCTGTGGAAGGCCCTGGACCGGGGCGAGGACCCGACGACGGGCGCCGACCCGGCCTGACGCCGGTGCCCGTCCGGTGGCACAGGGGTGCCCCCCGGTCACGCGGCGGGTACCCGTACGGGACAATGAGCGGTGAGCGGCAGGCTCACCCCACGTACACGGCGTACACGGCAACGAGGAGCAAGCAATGGCGGGCAGCAGCCACGGTCACGGTCACACCCCGGCCGCCTGGACGGGTGTCATCATCGTCTTCATCGGGTTCTGCGTGGCGGGCCTGTTCATGGTGGCGGACAACCCGGTGGGCTTCTGGGCCGGTATGGGTGTCATCGCCCTGGGCGGCGTCGTCGGCGCGATCATGCGGGTGATGGGTCTGGGCGCCCCCAAGGCGGAGCCCCTCAAGATGGCCGACGGTGCCACGGCCGGTGCCAAGGGCTGAGGTCACCTTCCCCGAGGGGCGGCCGGCGCTGACGCCGGTGCCGCCCCTCTGGTGCTTCCAGGGCCCGTGCGGGGCACAATGCGAGGCGTGAATGCCGACAGCCGGAGCGTGACACCGTCCACCCCCGGGAGCGTCGCCGGGCGGCTGGCCGTCCCGGCCGGGATGCTCGCCGCCACCGCCGCCGCCTTCGCCTACGTCGGCGCCGTCGACCCCAACGAGCCGGGCCACTACCCCGCCTGCCCGCTGCTCCAGTACACGGGCGTCTTCTGCCCCGGCTGCGGCGGTCTGCGCAGCGCCCACGCCGTCGTGCACGGCGACTTCGCGGCGGCCCTCCAAGCGAACGCCGTGGCCGTCGTCGGCTACGCGGTCCTCGCCGTCGTATGGACCGTCTGGGTGGTGCATGCGGCGCGCGGGCGGCCGATGCGGGTCGAGCTGCGGTCGGGGCACCTGTGGGCCCTGGGAACATTGCTGCTGGTGTTCACGGTTGTCCGGAACCTGCCGTTCGGTGGCTGGCTGCATCCTTGATCATTTGGCGAACGTCCAGGATGGGGGCACCTCCCGCCCGAGCATGCGAAGCTGGTTCGAGGGTGGGGGAGGGACCGGCGTCAACCGGATGCGGGGCCTCGGCCGTCCTGCGGATACCATCGCAGTGACCATAGGTTTTGTTTGCTGCATTCTGTGCCGTCCTGGAAGGGGGCCGCTCGCGTGAGTGTGCTCGACGAGATCATCGACGGAGTCCGTGCCGACCTCGCGGAGCGGCAGGCGCGCGTCAGCCTCGACGAGCTGAAGGAGCGCGCGGCGAAGGCTCCCGCGGCCAAGGACGGCGCCGCCGCCCTGCGCGGGAACGGCGTCCAGGTGATCTGCGAGGTCAAGCGTTCCAGCCCGTCCAAGGGCGCGCTGGCCGCCATCGCCGACCCGGCCGGACTGGCCGCGGACTACGAGGCGGGCGGCGCGGCCGTCATCTCCGTCCTCACCGAGCAGCGCCGCTTCGGCGGCTCGCTGGCGGACCTGGAGGCGGTCCGCGCGCGCGTGGACATCCCCGTGCTGCGCAAGGACTTCATCGTCACCTCGTACCAGCTGTGGGAGGCCCGGGCCTACGGCGCCGACCTCGCGCTGCTGATCGTGGCCGCCCTCGAGCAGTCGGCCCTGGAGTCGCTGATCGAGCGTGCCGTGTCCATCGGGCTGACCCCGCTGGTGGAGGTGCACGACGAGGAGGAGGTCGACCGTGCCGTCGACGCGGGCGCCAAGGTCATCGGTGTGAACGCGCGCAACCTCAAGACGCTGGAGGTCGACCGCACGACCTTCGACCGGGTGGTCCCGGAGATCCCCGCCGGGATCGTCAAGGTCGCCGAGTCCGGTGTCCGCGGCCCGCACGACCTCATCGCCTACGCCAACGCGGGCGCCGACGCCGTCCTCGTCGGCGAGTCCCTCGTCACCGGCCGCGACCCCAAGGCCGCCGTCGCCGACCTGGTCGCCGCGGGCGCCCACCCGGCGCTGCGGCAGGGCCGCGACTGACCCGGACGGCCGTACGCGGCTAGTATTTCTCGCGATGACTCTCCCGATCACCCTGACGACCAGGGACCCGTACGCCCGTCTGGCCCGGGGCTGCCGCCCGCGCGGCTGCCGCGCGCCCGCGAGGCGTGTCCACGGCCGCCGGGTGCGGTACGTGATCGGGGACGAGCCCGGGCAGGTCAACGGGCGTCGATGGCAGCGCCCCTCTTAGGGGCGCGGGGAACTGCGCGAACGGCCACAACCGGCCCGCAGCCGCCAGACAACCCTTCGCCCCACGGCGATTCGTTTGACCACCAAACACTCCCGTGAGGTTTCCGCATGCCCAGCGAGTTCTTCATCCCCGACCCGGAGGGTCAGCTCCCGAGCCCCGAAGGCTACTTCGGCGCGTTCGGCGGCAAGTTCATCCCGGAGGCCCTCGTCGCCGCCGTCGACGAGGTCGCCGTCGAGTTCGACAAGGCCAAGGCCGACCCCGAGTTCGCCCGTGAGCTGGACGACCTGCTCGTCAACTACACCGGCCGCCCCAGCGCGCTCACCGAGGTGCCCCGGTTCGCCGAGCACGCCGGTGGCGCCCGGGTCTTCCTCAAGCGCGAGGACCTGAACCACACCGGCTCCCACAAGATCAACAACGTGCTCGGCCAGGCCCTGCTCACCAAGCGGATGGGCAAGACCCGGGTCATCGCCGAGACCGGCGCCGGTCAGCACGGCGTCGCCACCGCCACCGCCTGCGCCCTGTTCGGCCTTGACTGCACCATCTACATGGGCGAGATCGACACCCGCCGCCAGGCCCTCAACGTGGCCCGGATGCGGATGCTCGGCGCCGAGGTCATCGCCGTGAAGTCCGGCAGCCGCACCCTGAAGGACGCCATCAACGAGGCCTTCCGCGACTGGGTCGCCAACGTCGACCACACCCACTACCTCTTCGGCACCGTCGCCGGACCGCACCCCTTCCCGGCGATGGTCCGCGACTTCCACCGCGTCATCGGGGTCGAGACCCGCCGCCAGCTGCTGGAGCGCGCCGGGCGCCTCCCCGACGCCGCCATCGCCTGCGTCGGCGGCGGCTCCAACGCCATCGGCCTCTTCCACGCCTTCATCCCCGACGCCTCCGTCCGCCTCATCGGCTGCGAACCCGCCGGGCACGGCGTCGAGACCGGCGAGCACGCGGCCACCCTCACCGCGGGCGAGCCCGGCATCCTGCACGGCTCCCGGTCCTACGTCCTCCAGGACGAGGAGGGCCAGATCACCGAGCCGTACTCGATCTCCGCGGGCCTGGACTACCCGGGCATCGGCCCCGAGCACTCCTGGCTCAAGGACAGCGGCCGCGGCGAGTACCGCGCGGTCACCGACGACGCGGCCATGCAGGCGCTGCGCCTGCTGTCACGCACCGAGGGCATCATCCCGGCCATCGAGAGCGCCCACGCCCTCGCGGGCGCCCTTGAGGTCGGCAGGGAACTGGGCGAGGACGGGCTGATCGTGGTCAACCTGTCCGGGCGCGGCGACAAGGACATGGACACCGCCGCCCGCTACTTCGGCCTCTACGACACCGACGCCGAGGTCGCCGCCGACGCGGACACCGACACCGCCGAGATCGAGGGGGACGCCAAGTGAGCGGCAACATCCAGCTGTTGACGGACACCCTCGCGGGCGCCAGGGCCGAGGGCCGGTCCTCGCTCATCGCCTACCTGCCCGCCGGGTTCCCGACCGTGGACGGCGGCATCGAGGCGGTCAAGGCCGCGTTCGACGGCGGCGCCGACGTCGTCGAGGTCGGGCTGCCGCACAGCGACCCGGTGCTCGACGGCCCGGTCATCCAGACCGCCGACGACATCGCCCTGCGCGGCGGTGTGAAGATCGCCGACGTGATGCGCACGGTGCGCGAGGCGTACGAGGCGACCGGGAAGCCGGTGCTCGTGATGACGTACTGGAACCCCATCGACCGCTACGGCGTCGAGCGGTTCACCGCCGAACTGGCCGAGGCGGGCGGGGCCGGGTGCATCCTGCCCGACCTGCCGGTGCAGGAGTCGGCGCTGTGGCGCGAGCACGCCGAGAAGCACCAGCTCGCCACGGTGTTCGTGGTCGCGCCCAGCAGCAAGGACGCGCGGCTCGCCGAGATCACCGCCGCGGGCAGCGGGTTCGTCTACGCCGCCTCCCTGATGGGCGTCACCGGCACCCGCGAGTCGGTCGGCGCACAGGCCCACGACCTGGTCGAACGCACCCGCGCGACCGGGACCGCGCTGCCCGTCTGCGTCGGGCTCGGCGTCTCGAACGCCACCCAGGCCGCCGAGGTCGCGGGCTTCGCCGACGGCGTGATCGTCGGGTCGGCCTTCGTCAAGCGGATGCTGGACGCCCCCGACCACGCGGCCGGGCTCGAGGCCGTGCGCGCGCTCGCGGGCGAGCTGGCCGAGGGCGTGCGCGCACAGGCCTAGCGGGGCGGCCCTTCGCCGGGGGTCGCTCGAACGGGTGGACCTGGGACCGGGGAGGCGCGCTGCGCCTCTCCGGTTCGTTCTGCGGGGTGTGAGCGAGAAGAACCGTGAGGGAAAGCGGACCGCCCGGGAGCGGCTGGCGGTCGAGCGTGAGAAGCAGAAGCGCGCGGAGAAGCGGCGGCGCGGACTGATCGTGGGCGTCACCGTCATCGGCGTGCTGGGACTCGCCGCGGTGGTCGGCGTGATCGCGGCCAACGCGGGCAAGGACGACGGCGGCGAGAAGGCGGGCCCGGTCGTGGCGCCCTCCGGCGCCCAGGGCAAGGACAGCCTGGCCATCCCGGTCGGCCAGGAGGGCGCGAGGTCGACGCTCACCGTCTGGGAGGACTTCCGCTGCCCGGCCTGCAAGTCCTTCGAGCAGGCCTACCGCTCGACGATCCATGAGCTGACCGACGCCGGAAAGCTGAAGGTCGAGTACCGACTGGCCACCATCATCGACGGCAACATGGGCGGCAGCGGCTCCCGCCAGGCCGCCAACGCCGCCGCCTGCGCGCAGGACGCCGGGCACTTCACGGCGTACCACGACGTGCTCTACGACCAGCAGCCCCCCGAGACCGACGACGCCTTCGCCGACTCCGGCAGGCTGATCGAGCTGGCGGGCGAGGTGGAGGGCCTGGACACCCCCGCCTTCCGCGCCTGTGTGCAGGACGGGACGCACGACAGCTGGGTCGACAAGTCCAACCAGGCCTTCCGCGCCGGCGGTTTCACGGGCACCCCGACCGTCCTCTTCCAGGGCAAGAACATCGTCCAGGACCGCGCGATGACCCCGGCGAAGCTGAAGGAGCTGGTCGAGCAGGCGGACCAGAACTGAGCGTTCCCGTTATGGACCCGTAGCCGGTCCGCCTGCCGTCAGGCGGGCCCGGCAGGGTAGCGTCGACCTTGCCATGGAACTTGCCTACATCCCCAGCCCGTCGCGCGGAGTGCTGCACCTCGGCCCCATCCCGCTGCGCGGATATGCGTTCTGCATCATCATCGGCGTCTTCGTGGCCGTCTGGCTCGGCAACCGGCGCTGGATCGCCCGTGGCGGGCGGGCCGGCACCGTGGCCGACATCGCGGTCTGGGCGGTGCCGTTCGGCCTGATCGGCGGCCGTCTCTACCACGTGATCACGGACTACGAGCTGTACTTCAGCGAGGGCCGTGACTGGGTGGACGCCTTCAAGATCTGGGAGGGCGGCCTCGGCATCTGGGGCGCGATCGCCTTCGGCGCGCTCGGCGCGTGGATCGGCTGCCGCCGCCGTGGCATCCCGCTGCCCGCGTACGCCGACGCCGTCGCGCCCGGTATCGCCTTCGCCCAGGCGATCGGCCGCTGGGGCAACTGGTTCAACCAGGAGCTGTACGGCAGGGAGACGGACCTGCCGTGGGCCCTGCACATCACCTCCTCCGCGGACGGCCGGGTGCCCGGGTACTACCACCCGACGTTCCTGTACGAGTCCTTGTGGTGCATCGGCGTCGCGCTGCTGGTGATCTGGGCCGACCGCCGCTTCAAGCTGGGCCATGGCCGGGCGTTCGCGCTGTACGTCGCCGCGTACTGCGCGGGCCGCTTCTGGATCGAGTACATGCGCGTCGACGAGGCGCACGAGATCCTCGGGCTGCGCCTGAACAACTGGACCGCGCTGTTCGTGTTCCTGCTCGCCGTGCTCTACATCGTGCTGTCGGCACGGATGCGGCCGGGGCGGGAGCCGGTGGTGGAGCCGGGCGCGGCGGACGACGGCCCGAAGGACGGCGCCGACACCGACGCGGACGGGGCGGCCGAGGGCGACAAGGACGCCGAAGCCGCCCAGGACACCGAGGCCGACGGGCCCGCAGACAGCAAGACTGGGGACACCGAGTCCGAGGACGGCGAGTCCGAGGACGACGAGGCCAAGGACGACGAGGCCAAGGACGAGGCCGGGTCGGCGAAGAAGAGCTGACCGGCGGTCGTACGACGTCGAGGGCGCCCGGAGTGATCCGGGCGCCCTCGGTCGTGTGGCCTCGGCGCCGGACCGCCAGCGACGAAGACGCGCAGGCCGGTGGGCGGGGGCGGCTGGGTTCGTCATGGACGGGCGGGCTACCGGCGGCTGGGGTGGGGGAGCCGGGCCAGTACGCAGGCGCCGCCTGCGTCCGGGACGGAGATCCGGGCGCGCAGCGGGAGCGCGGCGGACTCGGCCGTGGGGGCGCGTTCGGCCGCGGCGGCGATCTCACCGGCCACGGCGTTCCAGGTCAGGTCGATGGCGGCGCGTGTGCGGCGCTCCCGGCCGAGATCGCCGAGCACCCTGCCGTCCCCCCGGCCCGCAGCAGTTCCTCCGCCGCGAACGCCGCCCACTCCGCGTCGTCGGAGGGACCGAGGCGCAGCGGCTCCTGGGGCTGGTTCAGGGCGATGGGGAGGGGGAGCGTCGTCGTCGGGTTGTGCGCGGCGAGGGTGTCCAGTTCCCGGGTGAGCCGCCGCGTCCCGGAGGGCCGGAACCGGAGGGGCGCACGCGGTCGATGCCCTGGGGGATGTGTCCCCGTCGGGCGATTCCTCCGAGCCGTCGGCGCCGCACTGTGACCCGGTCGACATCTGTGAGGAAGATCCTTCAGACAAGCGCAGAACGGTAAAACCGCAGGTTAGCGCAGCCTTTCCTTGCTGGCGGGCGGGGAATTCCCGGCGTACTGTTGATGCCGTCAAGAAGTGGAATCTGTCTAAAGAGGCTCCCTGGGGGGAACGCATGGCCATCATCGAGACCGAGGCGGCGCTGCACGAGGCACACCGCGACAACCACACGCACCGGGACGTCAACGGCGGCTGGCTGCGCCCCGCCGTCTTCGGCGCGATGGACGGTCTGGTGTCCAACCTCGCGCTGATGACCGGCGTCGCCGGTGGCTCGGTCGGTCAGCAGACCATCGTGCTGACCGGGCTCGCCGGGCTCGCCGCCGGCGCCTTCTCGATGGCCGCCGGCGAGTACACCTCGGTCGCCTCCCAGCGCGAGCTGGTCGAGGCCGAGCTGGACGTGGAGCGGCGGGAGCTGCGCAAGCACCCCAAGGACGAGGAGGCCGAGCTGGCCGCGCTGTACGTGGCCCGCGGGGTGGAGCCCGGCCTGGCGGGGGAGGTGGCCCGGCAGCTCTCCCGCGACCCGGAGCAGGCGCTGGAGATCCACGCCCGTGAGGAACTGGGCATCGACCCCGGCGACCTGCCCTCGCCCCTGGTCGCCGCGGTGTCCAGCTTCGGCGCCTTCGCGCTGGGCGCCCTGCTGCCCGTACTGCCGTACCTGCTCGGGGCGAGTGCGCTGTGGCCCGCCGTGCTGGTCGCGCTGATCGGGCTGTTCGCCTGCGGTGCCGTCGTGGCCAAGGTGACCGCGCGGAGCTGGTGGTTCAGCGGACTGCGGCAGCTGGCGCTGGGCGGTGCGGCGGCCGGTGTGACGTACGCCCTGGGCAGCCTGTTCGGAATCGCCCTAGGATAGCGAGGGCTCGCATTTATGCGTTGGGCCGCATAAATAACCGTTACTGGTTGGTTTCGAGTGCTTAACCGCGGGGCATGAGCCGTAAGCGCTGTGGGCAATGACGCCTGCCGCGCACCCGTGGGGTCAGCGACGACACTCTCCTCGCCCTCGGGCCGACGGGCATGGATCTGTCCGCTTCGGTCCCCATTGCTTCCGCCGCTTGTGAGCGGTGCCCCGCCGCCACCCGCGGCGTCCGCATGCTGGAACGGAGTATCCGGTTCCCGGGAACCGCTCCATCATGTAACCTGCACGAAATTTTGCATCCACGCAGAGGGCCAGCGTCGTCCCTTGCGCCTTGCTCCTCCAGGTCGTTCGGCCTCGGAGGGACCTTCAGCCACTTGACGACGACGGGAGAGCCGATGCGTACGCCGCGCCAGCCGTCCCAGCACTCCGCGAACGGCCAGAACTGGACGTTCATGGATGCTCGCCCTGCTGCGCAGGGTATGTACGACCCCCGCCACGAGCACGACGCCTGTGGCGTCGGCTTCGTCGCCACCCTCACCGGCGAGGCGTCCCACACCCTTGTTGACCAGGCACTCACCGTCCTGCGCAACCTGGAGCACCGCGGTGCCACGGGCTCCGAGCCGGACTCCGGGGACGGCGCCGGGATCCTCTCCCAGGTCCCCGACGCCTTCTTCCGCGAGGTGGCCGGATTCGAACTCCCCGAGGCCGGTGGCTACGCCGTCGGCATCGCCTTCCTGCCGGAGGACGGAACCGACGCGACTGTCTCACGTATCGAGACGATCGCCGGTGAGGAGGGCCTCACCGTACTCGGCTGGCGCGAGGTTCCCGTCGCCCCCGAACTCCTCGGCGCCACCGCCCGGTCGACCATGCCGGTCTTCCGCCAGATCTTCGTCACGGACGGCGCCAGCCAGGGCATCGACCTCGACCGCAGGGCCTTCGTGCTGCGCAAGCGCGCCGAGCGCGAGGCCGGGGTCTACTTCCCCTCGCTGTCGGCCCGCACCATCGTCTACAAGGGCATGCTCACCACCGGCCAGCTGGAACCCTTCTTCCCGGACCTGTCCGACCGCCGCTTCGCCTCCGCGATCGCGCTCGTGCACTCCCGGTTCTCCACCAACACCTTCCCGTCCTGGCCGCTCGCCCACCCCTACCGCTTCGTCGCGCACAACGGTGAGATCAACACCGTCAAGGGCAACCGGAACTGGATGGTGGCCCGCGAGTCGCAGCTGGTCTCCGACCTGTTCGGCGGCGACGGCAAGGACCTCGACCGGATCTTCCCGGTGTGCACACCCGACGCCTCCGACTCCGCCTCCTTCGACGAGGTGCTGGAGCTGCTCCACCTCGGCGGGCGTTCGCTGCCGCACTCCGTGCTGATGATGATCCCGGAGGCGTGGGAGAACCACGACTCCATGGACCCGGCCCGGCGCGCCTTCTACCAGTTCCACTCCACGATGATGGAGCCCTGGGACGGCCCCGCCTGCGTCACCTTCACCGACGGCACCCAGGTCGGCGCCGTCCTCGACCGCAACGGTCTGCGCCCCGGCCGCTACTGGGTCACCGACGACGGCCTCGTCGTCCTCGGCTCCGAGGTCGGCGTCCTCGACATCGACCCCGCCAAGGTCGTCCGCAAGGGCCGCCTCCAGCCGGGCCGGATGTTCCTCGTCGACACCGCCGAGCACCGCATCATCGAGGACGACGAGATCAAGGCGCAGCTCGCCGCCGAGCAGCCCTACGCCGAGTGGCTGGAGGCCGGTGAGATCGAGCTGGGCGACCTGCCCGAGCGCGAGCACATCGTCCACACCCACGCCTCCGTCACCCGCCGCCAGCAGACCTTCGGCTACACCGAGGAGGAGCTGCGGGTCATCCTGGCGCCGATGGCCAAGGCCGCCGCCGAGCCGATCGGCTCCATGGGCACCGACTCGCCGATCGCCGCCCTCTCCGAGCGTCCCCGGCTGCTCTTCGACTACTTCACCCAGCTGTTCGCGCAGGTCACCAACCCGCCGCTGGACGCGATCCGTGAGGAACTGGTCACCTCCCTGCGCTCGTCGCTGGGCCCCTCGGGCAACCTGCTCGACCCGAGTGCCGCGTCCTGCCGCACCGTCGTGCTGCCCTTCCCGGTGATCGACAACGACGAGCTGGCCAAGCTCATCCACATCAACGCCGACGGCGACATGCCCGGCTTCAAGGCCGCCACCCTCTCCGGTCTGTACCGGGTGCACGGCGGCGGCGACGCGCTGGCCGCCCGCATCGACGAGATCTGCGCCGAGGCCGACGCCGCCATCGCCAACGGCGCCCGGCTGATCGTCCTGTCCGACCGGCACTCCGACGCCGAGCACGCGCCGATCCCGTCGCTGCTGCTCACCGCGGCCGTCCACCACCACCTCATCCGCACCAAGCAGCGCACCCAGGTGGGCCTGCTGGTCGAGGCCGGTGACGTCCGCGAGGTCCACCACGTCGCCCTGCTCATCGGCTACGGCGCCGCCGCGGTCAACCCGTACCTGGCGATGGAGTCCGTCGAGGACCTGGTCCGCGCGGGCACCTTCCTGCCCGGCATGGAGCCCGAGCAGGCCATCCGCAACCTGATCTACGCCCTCGGCAAGGGCGTCCTGAAGGTCATGTCCAAGATGGGCATCTCCACCGTCGCCTCCTACCGCGGCGCCCAGGTCTTCGAGGCCGTCGGTCTCGACCAGGGCTTCGTGGAGAAGTACTTCAACGGCACCGCCACCAAGATCGGCGGCGTCGGCATCGACGTCATCGCCAAGGAGGTCGCCGCCCGGCACGCCAAGGCGTACCCGGCCTCGGGCATCGCCCCGGCGCACCGCGCCCTGGAGATCGGCGGCGAGTACCAGTGGCGCCGCGAGGGCGAGCCGCACCTGTTCGACCCGGAGACGGTCTTCCGCCTCCAGCACTCCACGCGCACCGGCCGCTACGACATCTTCAAGAAGTACACCGACCGCGTGAACGAGCAGTCCGAGCGCCTGATGACGCTGCGCGGCCTGTTCGGCCTCAAGTCCGGCCGGGCGCCGATCCCCGTCGAGGAGGTCGAGCCGGTCTCCGAGATCGTCAAGCGGTTCTCCACCGGCGCCATGTCGTACGGCTCCATCTCGCAGGAGGCGCACGAGACCCTCGCCGTCGCCATGAACCAGCTGGGCGGCAAGTCCAACACCGGTGAGGGCGGCGAGGACCCCGAGCGCCTGTACGACCCGGCCCGCCGGTCCTCGATCAAGCAGGTCGCCTCCGGCCGCTTCGGCGTGACCAGCGAGTACCTGGTCAACTCCGACGACATCCAGATCAAGATGGCCCAGGGCGCCAAGCCCGGCGAGGGCGGCCAGCTGCCCGGCCACAAGGTCTACCCGTGGGTCGCCAAGACCCGGCACTCCACGCCGGGCGTCGGCCTCATCTCGCCGCCGCCGCACCACGACATCTACTCCATCGAGGACCTGGCCCAGCTGATCCACGACCTGAAGAACGCCAACCCGAAGGCGCGCATTCACGTCAAGCTGGTCTCCGAGGTCGGCGTCGGCACCGTCGCCGCGGGCGTCTCCAAGGCGCACGCGGACGTCGTCCTGATCTCCGGCCACGACGGCGGCACCGGCGCCTCCCCGCTGACCTCGCTGAAGCACGCGGGCGGCCCCTGGGAGCTGGGCCTCGCCGAGACCCAGCAGACCCTGCTGCTCAACGGCCTGCGGGACCGGATCGTCGTCCAGACGGACGGCCAGCTGAAGACCGGCCGGGACGTCGTCATCGCCGCGCTGCTCGGCGCCGAGGAGTTCGGCTTCGCGACCGCGCCGCTGGTCGTCTCCGGCTGCGTGATGATGCGCGTCTGCCACCTGGACACCTGCCCCGTCGGCATCGCCACCCAGAACCCGACCCTGCGCGGCCGGTTCTCCGGCAAGGCCGAGTACGTCGTGAACTTCTTCCAGTTCATCGCCGAGGAAGTCCGCGAGCTGCTCGCCGAGCTGGGCTTCCGCTCCATCGAGGAGGCCGTCGGCCACGCCGAGGTCCTCGACGTCAGCCGCGCGGTCGACCACTGGAAGGCCCAGGGCCTGGACCTGGCGCCGCTGCTGCACGTGCCCACGCTGCCCGAGGGCGCCGTGCGGCACCAGATCGTCGCCCAGGACCACGGCCTGGAGAAGGCGCTCGACAACGAGCTGATCAAGCTCGCCGCGGACGCCCTGTCCGCCGACTCCGCCACCGAGGCGCAGCCGGTGCGCGCCCAGGTCGCCATCCGCAACATCAACCGCACGGTCGGCACCATGCTCGGCCACGAGGTGACCAAGAAGTTCGGCGGTGCGGGCCTGCCCGACGACACCATCGACATCACCTTCACCGGCAGCGCCGGCCAGTCCTTCGGCGCCTTCGTCCCGCGCGGTGTCACGCTGCGGCTGGAGGGCGACGCCAACGACTACGTCGGCAAGGGCCTGTCCGGTGGCCGGATCGTCGTCCGCCCGGACCGGGGCGCCGACCACCTCGCCGAGTTCTCCACGATCGCGGGCAACACCCTCGCCTACGGCGCCACCGGCGGCGAGATGTTCCTGCGCGGCAAGGTCGGCGAGCGGTTCTGCGTGCGCAACTCCGGCGCGCTGGTCGTCTCCGAGGGCGTGGGCGACCACGGCTGCGAGTACATGACCGGCGGTCACGCCGTCGTCCTCGGCGAGACGGGACGCAACTTCGCGGCCGGTATGTCCGGCGGTGTCGCCTACGTCATCGACCTCGAACGGGACAACGTCAACGTCGGCAACCTGGACGCCGTACAGGCGCTGGACGACGCGGACAAGGACTGGCTGCACGACGTGGTGCGCCGCCACGCCGAGGAGACCGGTTCGACGGTCGCCGAGAAGCTGCTCGCCGAGTGGCCCGCCGCCGTGGAGCGGTTCAGCAAGATCATCCCCAGCACGTACAAGGCAGTGCTCGCCGCCAAGGACGCCGCCGAGCGAGCCGGTCTCTCCGAGTCCGAGACCCACGAGAAGATGATGGAGGCGGCGATCAATGGCTGACCCGAAGGGCTTTCTGAACCACGGCCGCGAGGTCGCCAGGTCCCGCCCCGTCGAGGAGCGCGTCAGGGACTGGAACGAGGTCTACGTCCCCGGCTCGCTGCTGCCGATCATCAGCAAGCAGGCCAGCCGCTGCATGGACTGCGGCATCCCGTTCTGCCACAACGGCTGCCCGCTGGGGAACCTGATCCCCGAGTGGAACGACTACGCCTACCGCGAGGACTGGCAGGCCGCCTCCGAGCGGCTGCACGCCACCAACAACTTCCCGGAGTTCACCGGCCGTCTGTGCCCGGCCCCGTGCGAGTCGGCGTGTGTGCTCGGCATCAACCAGCCGCCGGTCACCATCAAGAACGTCGAGGTCTCGATCATCGACAAGGCGTGGGAGACCGGTGACGTCGCCCCGCAGATCCCCGAGCGGCTGTCCGGCAAGACCGTCGCGGTGGTCGGCTCCGGCCCCGCCGGTCTCGCCGCCGCGCAGCAGCTGACCCGGGCCGGGCACACCGTCGCCGTCTTCGAGCGCGCCGACCGCGTCGGTGGCCTGCTGCGGTACGGGATCCCCGAGTTCAAGATGGAGAAGCGGCACATCAACCGCCGTATCGAGCAGATGCGCGCGGAGGGCACCCGGTTCCGCACCGGCGTCGAGATCGGCCGCGACCTGAAGGCCACCGACCTGAAGAAGCGCTACGACGCCGTCGTGCTCGCCGTCGGCGCCACCACCGCCCGTGACCTGCCGGTCCCCGGCCGCGAACTCAAGGGCGTCTACCAGGCCATGGAGTACCTGCCGCTGGCCAACAAGGTCCAGGAGGGCGACTACGTCAGCCCGCCGATCTCGGCCGAGGGCAAGCACGTCGTCGTCATCGGCGGCGGCGACACCGGCGCCGACTGCGTGGGCACCGCCCACCGGCAGGGCGCGGCCTCGGTGACACAGCTGGAGATCATGCCCCGCCCGAACGACGAGCGGGACGCGGTCTCCCAGCCGTGGCCGACCTTCCCCCTGCTGTACAAGGTCACCTCCGCGCACGAGGAGGGCGGTGAGCGGGTCTACTCCGTCTCCACCACCCACTTCGAGGGCGACGAGGACGGCAACGTGCAGTGGCTGCACCTGGCCGAGGTCGAGTTCGTCAGCGGCAAGCTGACCCAGAAGCCGGGCACCGAGCGCAAGATCCCCGCCCAGCTGGTCACCCTCGCCATGGGCTTCACCGGCACCGACCGCGACAACGGCCTGGTGGAACAGTTCGGCCTGGACCTCGACGAGCGGGGTAACATCGCCCGCGACGCCGACTTCCAGACCAACGTCCCCGGAGTCTTCGTCGCCGGTGACGCGGGCCGCGGCCAGTCGCTCATCGTGTGGGCGATCGCCGAGGGCCGCTCGGCCGCCCGCGGTGTCGACCGGTTCCTGACCGGCGCGAGCGACCTGCCCGCCCCGATCCGCCCGACCGACCGCGCCCTGGCGGTCTGACGGGTCCTCACAAAGACGTTTCCGTACAAAGGCGTACGGGACACAGACGGCGCCTGCCCACCAGTCCCCGACCGGACCGTATGGGCAGGCGCCGCCGCATGTCTCGGCTCTCAGGGGACCTGGTAGGTCTCGCCGTACATCCGCCACACCAGCGGGGTGTCCAGGTTCAGGTTCCCGGCCTGGAGGAAGGCGCGCTGGGCGGTGTCGATACGGCTGGTGTCGTTGTGCCGCGCGTGCTCGCTGGACTTCATCGCCTCGCGGCGCACGTCCAGGAACGTGTTGAGGAACTCCGTCTCCGAGCCGCCCGCCGCCGGGGTGCCGGCCTTCTCGAGGGCCAGTTCCCGCATGCCGTAGAAGCCGGTCGGGTCGGTGTCGGGGCCGTGGAAGACCATCGCGTCGTAGTAGACGAACTGGCCGAGGGTGCCCAGGCCGTCCAGCTTGGCCAGGCGCACCGCCGGGTCGAAGTAGGCGCGGTCGCGCTCCTGCTCCTGCGCCTCACGGAACGCCGGAACCTCCGCCTCCGCGCGCCAGGCGTCGGTGAAACCGGGGTCGAGACCCTCGTGGGAGTCCGTGCCGTCGACCTCACGCAGGGCGGGCAGATAGGCGGCGAGGCCGTTGTCGGGGTGGTCCTCGGTGTAGCGCTCGACGAGGGCGAGCAGATCGTGGGTGCCGGTGCAGAAGCCCGCTATCCCGGCCGTGTAGCCCTGGCCGTCGTCGAGGTCCTCTATGTAGTCGTAGGAAGTGCGCCAGTCCAGCGTGGAGTTCTCCGCGGTGGAGACGATCTTGTGCGCGAGTTCCTTCTTGTCCGGCGCCGCGAGGCCCGGCGGCAGGGACGCGATCAGCTTGTCGTCGGCGGCCCGGTCGTCGGCGTGCTTGCGCTCGGCCTTCGCCCTGGCGTCGTCACGCGCCGCCTGGGACGTGGACACGGACTCCTTCGACGCGTCCGTCCCCGAGTCGGACGGCGCCAGGAAATACGCCCCGGCCGTCACCAGGACGGGTACGACGGCGAGGAACAGACAACCGGCTCTTTTCATGTCGTTCACCGTACGGCCGAAACTAGGCCGCTCCTCCCGTCAGATCCGTCACTCTCACATATGCCAGCAGCAGGAGCACCACCAGCACCCCCGCGCAGGCGCCCGCCTGGATCAGCGTCCGGCGCGGCCCGGCGGGTGCGTAGGCGTACGCCGTCATCACCGCGGCGCCGGTCAGCAGCCCGCCGAGGTGGCCCTGCCAGGAGGTGAGCCCGGCGGAGATCAGCAGCCAGATCAGCAGGAAGGCCATGAACCGGTTGACGTCGGCCATGTCGGCGCCGAGGCGGCGGGCCATCACGTAGTACGCAGCGCCCAGACCGAAGATCGCGCCGGACGCGCCGACGAAGGGGACGCCCGGGTCGGCGAGCAGCAGCTCGAGGACCGAGCCGCCGAGCGTCGCCAGCAGGTACAGCGCCAGATAGCGGACGCGGCCGAGGTGCGGTTCCACGATCCGGCCGAGCTGCCACAGCGCGAGCATGTTCAGCACGATGTGCGCGATGCCGAAGGTGCCCTCGGTCGGCTGGAGGTGCAGGAACCCGCTGGTGATCAGCCGCTCCCACTCACCGGCGGCGACCCCTTCGGCGTCGAAGTGCCCCAGCAGGACGGCGTCGTGGACGTAGTACGCGCCGTCCGGGCCCACCACACGGGCCGCGACCATCTCGAACCGGTCCACGATCCCCGGCCGCACCAGCGCGGCCAGATAGATCAGGACATTCAGTCCGATCAGGGTGTACGTCACCACGGGCGCCGTCGCGATCCGGCCACCGAACGCCGTGCGGGCCTCGCGGACCGACCGCGCGCCCTCCTTCACGCACTCCACGCACTGGTGACCGACCGGTGCCTCGCGCATGCAGTCCGGGCAGATGTACCGGTCGCACCGGGTGCAGCGGACGTGCGACTCCACCGCCGGATGTCGGTAGCAGGTGGTCAGGGTGGACTCGGGCTCCACGGCCGGCTCCTCGGAACGGGACAGATCGGGACGGGTGAGCCGGTGGGGACGGCGGCGAACCAACCTATCGAACAGCTGTGGGAGGTGAGATCGCAGGGGCGGCTGTCGTACGGTCGACGGACCGTTTGCACCGACAGGACCCGGGGGGACTCGAATGGCCGCGATCAGTCTGAGCAAGGTGGCGGAAACCGCGCCCGCGCTCGTCGACCTCTACAAGAAGGCCGGAACCTCCCTCGACAAGCACGGGCTGGGCGGCGTGCGGGCCGCGGTCTATCTGGTGATCGACTACTCCGGTTCCATGAAGCCGTACTACAAGGACGGCACCGTGCAGGCGCTGGCCGACCGGGTGCTCGGGCTGTCGGCGCACCTCGACGACGACGGGATCGTGCCGGTGGTGTTCTTCTCCACCGACGTCGACGCGGTCACCGACCTCGCGCTCGACGGCCACCAGGGGCGGATCGAGCGGATCGTGGCCGGGCTCGGGCACATGGGCAAGACCAGCTACCACCTGGCCATGGACGCCGTCATCGACCACTACCTCGACAGCGGCACCGGGGAACCGGCGCTGGTCGTCTTCCAGACCGACGGCGGGCCGATCAA
Organism: Streptomyces sp. B93; assembly: GCF_018070565.1. Taxonomy (GTDB): domain Bacteria; phylum Actinomycetota; class Actinomycetes; order Streptomycetales; family Streptomycetaceae; genus Streptomyces. The sequence goes on along the minus strand of NZ_JAGPXL010000001.1, from coordinate 236,773 downwards.
CCGGCTCGCCGCGGAACGGTATCTGTGCAAGGCGGCCCGGCTGCCGCTGTTCTGGCAGTTCGTCGGCTTCGGGGACCCGGGCAGCAAGCAGTTCGACTATCTGCGCAGACTCGACGAGCTGCCCGTGCCCGGCAAGCGTGTCGTCGACAACGCCGGGTTCTTCCACGCCGGACGCGACCCGCGGAAGGTCTCCGACGCGGAGCTGTACGACCGGTTGGTGGGCGAGTTCCCGCAGTGGCTGGCGGCGGCTCGGGCTCGGGGGATCGTGGGGTGACGGGGGCGGCCCAGGTCATGGGCCGCGGCGGTGTCCGTCCAGGACGACGGAACGGCAGGTGTCGGGGTCGCCCCAGGCCGTGCGCAGGGCGCGGGCCTTGGTCAGCCACAGGGACAGGTCGTACTCCGCGGTGTAGCCGAGCGCGCCGTGCAGTTGCAGCGCGGCACGGGCCGCCCGGTACGCCGCCTCGCAGGCGCTCACCTTGGCGGCGGCCGCGTCCGCCGGGCGCAGCGTCAGCGCGGCGCCGAACACCAGCGGCCGGGCGAACTCCAGGGCGATCATGACATCCGCCAACCGGTGCTTGACCGCCTGGAACGACCCTATGCGGACCCCGAACTGGGCCCGCCGCTTGACGTGCTCGACGGTCCGGTCCAGCAGGGCGAGTCCGACGCCGAGCGCCTGGGCGGCGGTCGTGACCCGGGCGAGGACGAGGGCCTGCCCGAGGGGCGGGGCGGTGCTGAGCAGTTCGCCGCCCGGGGCGAGGGGAGTGAGGCGGCGGGCCGGGTCCAGCGAGGGTCTCGGCGGGCCGTGGCCGGGGGTGAGCCGCAGGGCGTGCCGGGTGAGGGTGAGCCGGACGGCGGCCACGTCGCCGTCCAGCGCCCATCGGCCGCCGTACGCCACCGTCGCCATCGACCCGCCCGACGCCAGGGCGGGTAACAGACGCCTGGCGCAGCCGGATTCGGTGAGCAGGGCGGCGGCCGTGACCGTCTCCACCAGCGGGCCCGGCACCGCGTGCCGTCCCAGCTCCACGAAGGCCACGGCGAGTTCCACGGGCCGCAGGCCCAGCCCTCCGTGCTCCTCGGCCACCGCCAGCGCGAACACTCCCGCCTCCGCGAGGCGCCCCCACAGCGCGCGCCCGGCCGTGTGGTCGCCGCCGCTCCAGTCCCGGACGACCGAGGGCGTGTCCGACGCGGTCAGCATCGCGTGCAGCGAGGCGGCGAACGCCCGGTGCTCGGGGTCGGGCGCGAACCGCATCAGCGCCGCCCCCTCGGCAGGCCGAGCAGGCGCTCGGCGATGATGTCGCGCTGGATCTCGTTCGTCCCCGCGTAGATCGGCCCCGCGAGCGCGAACACGTACCGCTCGCACCAGTCGGTGCCGGACAGCTCGCCCTCCGCGCCGAGGAGGTCGAGGGCCGTCTCGTGCAGCGCGATGTCGTACTCGGACCAGAAGACCTTGTTCAGGCTGGCCCGGGGGCCGAGCCGCTCGCCGTCCCGATGGCGGCAGGCCGCGGCGTAGGTGAACAGCTGATGGGCGCGGGCGCCGATCAGCGCGTCGGCCACCCGGTCACGGCCGCTCGCCGGGCTGCCCTGGGCCCGCCAGAGCCGGTGCAGCCGGTCCGCGGCGGCCAGGAAACGGCCCGGGGAGCGCAGCATCAGCCCGCGCTCATGACCGGCCGTCGCCATCGCGATCCGCCAGCCCTGCCCGGGCGCGCCGATCACGTCCTCGTCGGGCACGAACACCTCGTCCAGGAAAAGCTCGGCGAAGGCGGGTCTGCCGTCCAGCCGGGCGATCGGCCGGACCGTGACACCCGGGGCACGCAGGTCGAACATCAGGTACGTCAGGCCCTGGTGCGGTTCGGCCGCCCCCGGGCCGCTGCGGAACAGGCCGAACGCCCGATCGGCGAAGGCGGCCCGCGAGGACCAGGTCTTCTGTCCGCCGAGCAGCCAGCCACCGTCCACCCGCACCGCTCTCGACCGCAGCGACGCCAGGTCCGAACCCGCCTCCGGCTCCGACCAGGCCTGCGCCCACACCACCTCGCCCGTGGCCATCGACGGCAGGAGCCGGGCGCGCTGCTCCGCGGTGCCGTGCTCGAAGAGGGTGGGGGCGAGCAGACTGATGCCGTTCTGCCCGACCCGGCCCGGGGCGCCCGCCGCGTGGTACTCCTCCTCGAACAGCAGCCAGTGGATCAGGTCCGCGCCCCGGCCGCCGTACTCCTCGGGCCAGTCGACCACCGACCAGCGGTCAGCGGCCAGCTCGGCCTCCCAGGCGCGGTGCGCGGCGAAGCCCTCCTCGGTCTCCAGGGACGGCAGCGGGACCGGCGGCACACGGTCCGCCAGCCAGGCGCGGGCGTCGGCGCGGAACGCCTCGTCGGCGGGGGAGAGCGAGAGGTCCACGGTCACCGTCCTTTCCCGGTCGGCCTGCCCGGAAGCTTCCCTAACAAGTGTTTGGTAGATTAGCGTGACGTCATGACAACGGTCGAGGGTGCGCCGTACGTTCCCGGACACGGACTGCTTTCCGGACGCACCGCCGTCATCACCGCCGCCGCGGGCACCGGCATCGGCGGCGCCACCGCCCGCCGCTTCCTGGAGGAGGGCGCCCGCGTGCTGATCAGCGACGCCCACGCACGCCGGCTCGCGGAGCACGAGGCCGAGCTGGAGCGCGAGTTCGGGGCCGCCGTCTCCGCCGTCCCCTGCGACGTCACCGACGACACCCAGGTGCGCGCCCTCTTCGACACGGCCGTACGCACGCACGGACGGCTGGACATCGTCGTCAACAACGCCGGACTCGGCGGCACCGCAGACCTCGCCGACATGACCGACGCCCAGTGGTCCGGCGTGCTCGACGTGACGCTGAACGGCACCTTCCGCTGCACCAGGGCCGCCCTGCGGCTGCTGCGGGCCGCGGGCACGGGCGGCGTCCTCGTCAACAACGCCTCCGTCGTCGGCTGGCGCGCCCAGGCCGGACAGGCGCACTACGCCGCCGCAAAGGCGGGCGTCATGGCCCTCACCCGCTGCGCCGCCATCGAGGCGGCCCCCTACGGCGTCCGCGTCAACGCCGTCGCGCCGAGCCTCGCCATGCACCCCCACCTGGTCAAGGTGACCACACCCGAACTCCTGGCCGAACTCACCGCGCGCGAGGCCCTGGGCCGGTACGCCGAACCCTGGGAGGTGGCCAACGTGATCGTCTTCCTTGCCTCCGGATACTCCTCCTACCTGACCGGGGAAGTCGTCTCCGTCAGCGGCCAGCACCCCTAGGCGCGGGCGGCCACCACAATGGATCCCGTGCCGACCAAGAAGAAGCCCCAGGTGACCACCGCCGCACCGGAGCGCCGCCGCGAACTGCTGCGCACCGCCGCCGAGGTCTTCGCCGAACAGGGCTACAACGCCACCACCGTGCGCACCATCGCCGACCACGCGGGCATGCTCGCGGGCAGCCTCTACTACCACTTCGACTCCAAGGAATCGATGCTGGAGGAGATCCTGCGCACCTTCCTCGACGAACTCTGGGACGGCTACGACACCGTCCTGGACGCCGCCCTGGGACCCCGCGAGACACTGGAAGCACTCGTCACCGAGTCGTTCAGGGAGATCGACCGGCACCGCGCCGCCGTCGCCATCTACCAGAAGGAGTCCCGGCAGCTCGCCGCGCAGGACCGCTTCGGGTTCCTCGCCGAGTCGCAGCGCAAGTTCGAGAAGGCGTGGCTGTCCACGCTGGAACGCGGAGTCGTCGAGGGCGTCTTCCGGGCCGACCTCGACATCCGGCTCACCTACCGCTTCGTCCGCGACACCGTCTGGGTCGCCGCCTCCTGGTACCGGCCCGGCGGACAGCACAGCCCCGAGGAGATCGCCCGCCAGTACCTGTCGATGGTCCTGGACGGAATCGCCGTCCGTACGTAACCCGTCACCGCGTAACCCACCAGGCACATCAGGGAGTCGCCATGGCCGAGGCCTACATCGTCGAAGCGGTCCGTACGCCCGTCGGGCGGCGCGGGGGAGGGCTCGCCGGGACGCACCCCGCCGACCTCGGCGCCCATGTGCTCAGGGAACTGATGACCCGCACGGGCGTCGACCCCGCCGCCGTCGAGGACGTCGTGTTCGGCTGCCTGGACACCGTCGGACCCCAGGCCGGGGACATCGCGCGCACCTGCTGGCTGGCGGCCGGACTGCCCGAGGAGGTGCCGGGCGTGACCGTCGATCGGCAGTGCGGCTCCTCCCAGCAGGCCGTGCACTTCGCCGCGCAGGCCGTGCTCTCCGGCACCCAGGACCTGGTGGTCGCGGGCGGCGTGCAGAACATGTCACAGATCCCGATCGCCTACGCCTCCCGGCAGGCCGCCGAACCCCTCGGACTCACCGAGGGACCGTTCGCGGGCAGCGACGGCTGGCGCGCCCGGTACGGCGACCGTCCCGTGAACCAGTTCGTCGGCGCCGAGACGATCGCCGCCAAGTGGGGCATCAGCCGCGCCGACCAGGAGGCCTTCGCGCTCCGCTCGCACCAGCGCGCGGTACGCGCCGCAGACGAGGGACGCTTCGCACGCGAACTGGTGCCCTACGGCGACGTCACCGCCGACGAGGGGCCGCGACGGGACACCTCGCTGGAGAAGATGGCCGCGCTCGATCCCGTCCTCGACGGGGGCACTATCACCGCCGCCTGCTCCTCCCAGGTCTCCGACGGCGCCGCTGCGCTCCTGATCGCCTCCGAGCGGGCGGTGCGCGAGCACGGACTCACACCCCGCGCCCGCGTGCACCACCTCTCCGTGCGCGGCGAGGACCCCATCCGCATGCTCACCGCGCCCATTCCCGCCACCGCCCACGCCCTGAAGAAGACCGGCATGACCCTCGACGCCATCGACCTCGTCGAGATCAACGAGGCTTTCGCGCCCGTCGTCCTCGCCTGGCTGAAGGAGACCGGCGCCGACCCCGGGAAGGTCAACCCCAACGGCGGCGCGATCGCCCTCGGCCACCCGCTCGGCGCGACCGGCGCCCGCCTGATGATCACCCTGCTGCACGAACTGGAGCGCACCGGCGGCCGGTACGGCCTCCAGACGATGTGCGAAGGCGGCGGACAGGCGAACGTGACGATCGTCGAGCGGGTCTGAGAGGGAGGGGCCACGGGGCGGTCAGGAGGGGCCACGGGGCGGTCATCGCCGCGCTGTGAGCCGTTCGCGCACCTCCTCCGCCTCCTTCATGATCCGGTCCACCAGCTCCGCGCACGACGGCAGATCGTCGATCACCCCCGCGACCTGCCCCGAGGCCATCACCCCCCGATCCGTACGGCCCTCCACCATCGCCGCCCGCAGCAGCATCGGCGTGTTCGCGGCGAGCAGGACCTGGCTCCAGGTCAGGTCCTTGCCGTGCCGCAGCGCCCGCCCGTCGCGCAGCATCCCGCGCCAGGTCACACCGGACAGCCCGCGGTAGGCGACCGCCCCGCGCAGCGCCTGGAGCAGGGCCCCGGCCCGGCCCGCACGCTCCAGCGAGGCCACCAGATCGGTGCGCAGCATCCGGTGCGGCAGGCCGTCGACCGCCCGGGTCACCGTGACGTCCCCGACCGCCGCCGCGAGGTAGCGCGCCTTCACCGCGTCGGGGACCGTCGAGTCCGAGGTCAGCAGGAAACGCGTGCCCATCGCCACGCCCGCCGCGCCGTACGCCAGCGCCGCGACCAGACCCCGCCCGTCGAAGAACCCGCCCGCCGCCACCACCGGTATGTCCACGGCGTCCACCACTTGCGGCAGCAGCACCGTCGTCGCCACCTCCCCGGTGTGCCCGCCGCCCTCGCCGCCCTGCACGATCACCGCGTCCGCGCCCCACGCCGCGACCTTCTCGGCATGGCGGCGGGCCCCGACCGACGGGATCACCAGCACGCCCGCCGACTTGAGCACGGCGATCAGCTCCGGCGACGGCGCCAGCGCGAAGGAGGCCACCCGCACGCCCTCGTCGATCAGCAGCCGCACCCGGTCGGCGGCGTCGCCGGCATCCGCCCGCAGGTTCACCCCGAACGGCGCCGTCGTACGGGAGGCGACGTCCCGTATCGCGTCCCGCAGCTGGTCGAGCGTCATCGTCGCGGAGGCCAGGATGCCGAGCGCGCCCGCGTTCGCCGCCGCCGACACCAGACGCGGGCCCGCCACCCATCCCATGCCGGTCTGTACGACGGGGTGGCGGACGCCGACCAGACGGGTCAGCGCGGTGTCCATCACCGGGGCACCTCCCGGGTGCGGGTGCCGCCGGGGTCGATCACCTCGCGGATCAGGTGCAGCTCCCGCGCGGTCGGCTCGCGGGTCGGGGGCACCTCGGGCGGCACGGTCAGCGGGAAGCCGGTGGCCTCCCGGACCTCGTCCACGGTCACCCCCGGGTGCAGCGACGCCAGCCGCATCGAGTGGTCGGGGGTCGCGAAGTCCAGGACGCAGAGGTCGGTGACGACACGGGCGAGGTGATGGAAGCGGGCTGTCCCCGGGTGCTCGGCCGCTCGGTCGTAGCCGACCCCGCACACCATGTCGACCCGCTCCACGAAGACCCGCCGGGAGTGCCGCGGGACCCAGTAACTCGTCGCATGGTTCAGTGTGTTGACCGGGGCGCCACGCACCCCGAGGAGCTGACGCGTGGGGCGGCCCCAGTCGCCGATGCACGCGATGTTCTGGTTGCCGTGCCGGTCGAGCTGACTCGCGCCCATCATCACGTGCCGTCGGCCCCCGGTGACCAGCGTCAGATGCTGCCGGTAGGGCAGCCAGCCCTCGACGACGCCGTCCGCGTCCACCAGCAGCGCCTCACCGTCGGTCAGCAGCAGGTCGGGGGTGAAGGTGAGCCGCGCGAGGCGGGCACCGACGGACGGGACCGGCCCCATGGGAGCGGCGAGGATCTCACCGGCCCCGCGCCAGACCTCGGCGCAGGCGACGACGCAGTACTCGGCGCGGGTGGGCGGGGGAGAGACGGTCATGTCCGCCCTCCGAGGGGAGCCTCGGCGAGGAACCGTGTGGCGAACTCGGTCCAGGGCGTGGTCGCGTACTCCCGCTGCGCGGCCTCGTCCCGGGCGTAGTCGGGGGCACAGGACGTGAAGTGCGCGCCGTTCGGAGCCTCCACCACACCGGTCACCGTGTGCCGTTTGACCAGCAGTGTCTGGGGCGCCGCCGCCTTGGTCAGCTCCGCCGTCTCCACGACCCGCTCGCACGACACGTACGCCGCGTCAGCCGCCTCGCAGAACAGGTCGTCGAAGTACGGGTCGGGCCCCAGATACTGGCCGTTGCCCCGCCGGTCGGCGCGGTTGACGTGCACCAGGGCGGCGTCCAGCCGTAGCGCGGGCACCGCGACGAACGTCTCCCCGTCGTCGTACGGCGAGGTCACCGTCCGCAGGCCCGGGTTGACCCGCATCACGTCGGAGCCGAGCCCGGCCCGCAGCGGGAGGAACGGCAGCCGGTTCGCGGCGGCCCGCAGACCCCACAGGAACATCGCCTCGTCGATCTCCGTCAGCTCGAGCGTGCCCCGCTCGCGCGCCGCGCGGTAGTGCGGTTCCAGCGGGATCGAGTCCAGCGTCACGAACGGGGCCACCAGCCTGCGGATCCGTCCGGCGGCGGCGAGCATGCCGACATCGGGGCCGCCGCACGACACCACCGTGAGATCACTGATGCCGGACCTGAGCAGCGCCCTGACCAGCGCCATCGGCTTGCGGCGGGAGCCCCAGCCGCCGATGCCGAGGGTCATGCCGTCGGCCAGCCGGGAGACCGCGGCGTCGGCGGTCATGGTCTTGTCGCTCACCTGGGCACTCACTCCGGCACTCACGGGGGCCTCCACCGGGGCGTTCACCTGCGCGTTCACCGGGGCACATCCCTTCCGAAGCCGTCGCGGACCCGGGCGGCCACCCCGCTGAGAGCGGCCTCGTAGGTGAAGCCCTGCTCGAAGCGGTAGTCGCGGCGCACGTCGACGGGGTCGATGCCGTTGAGGGCGGCCTTGGCCAGCCGCAGCAGCACCCCGTCCCTGGCGGCGATCTCACGGGCCAGCTCCAGCGCGGCGTCGCGCAGTGCCGCTCCGGGCACCACCCGCCACACCGAGCCGTGCGCCCGCAGCTCGGCCGCGGTGACCGTGCGCGCGGTGTAGTACAGGGTGCGCAACAGGTGCTGCGGGACCAGCCGGGCCAGATGCGTGGCCGCGCCCAGGGCCCCGCGGTCCAGCTCGGGCAGGCCGAAGACGGCGTCGTCGCTCGCCACGATCGCGTCCGCGTTCCCCACCAGGCCGACACCACCGCCCAGACAGTGGCCCTGCACGGCCGCCACCACCGGCGTCTCGCACTCGTACACCCCCAAGAAGGCCGCCGCGCAGCCGGAGTTGGCGGCCAGCAGCGCGCTGTCGCCGCCCGCCTGTATCTCCTTGATGTCCACGCCCGCGTTGAAGCCACGGCCCTCGGCCGCCAGCACCACACACCGGACGGCCGGGTCGTGACCGGCCGCGCGCACGGCCTCGGCCAGCGCGAACCAGGCCCGCGCCGGAAGCGCGTTCACCGGCGGAACGTCGACGGTGACGACGGAAATCCCCTTTTCCGGGGACGAGGTGGAGACACCCATGGCCACATCAGCTACCTTTCCACCAAACATTTGTTAGGTTCGGCGACGCTTCGAAGCTAGCAGCACCCGAAGTCCGACGGGAGGCCCTGTGGACAACCGACCCCGAGGGCCTGTGGAAAACTGGCGGGACCGGGTCGTCGTCGTCACCGGAGGCACCCGCGGCGTCGGAGCCGGGATCGCCCGGGCCTTCACCGAGGCCGGGGCGCACGTGGTGAGCTGCGCCCGACGGCCCCCCGAAATCCCCGTGGACGGCGTGGAGTTCGTACCGCTCGACGTGCGGGACGCGGCGGCCGTGGGCGACTTCTTCGCCGCCCGGCACCGGGTGGACGTACTGGTCAACAACGCGGGCGGCGCCCCCCACCGGCTGCTCACCGACGCCGGACCCGAACGGCACGCCCGCGTCATCGAACTGAACCTCGTCGCACCGCTGATCACCTCCCTCGCCGCCCACCCGCACCTCAGACGGGCCCGGGGCAGCATCGTGATGGTCGGCAGCGTCAGCGGCGGACGGCCCTCACCCGGCACGGCGGCCTACGGCGCGGCCAAGGCGGGCCTGGAGAGCCTGGCCCGCTCGATGGCCGTGGAATGGGCACCCGAGGTACGCGTCAACACCCTCGTCGTCGGCATGGCCCGCACCGAGTCCGCCGCACCGCACTACGGCGGCCCCGACGGCATCGCGTCCGTCGCCCGCACCGTGCCGCTCGGACGGCTCGCCGAACCCGCCGACGTCGGCGCGGCGGCCGTGTTCCTCGCCTCCGGCGCCGCCGCCTACATCAGCGGGGCGAGCCTGCTGGTCCACGGGGGCGGCGAACGACCGGCCTTCCTCGACGCCGCCGAGTCGGACAACCCCGCACAGGACAGACAGGAGAGGTGAGATGGACGGGCACCGACTGTGCGACGGACGCGTCGTCGCCGTCACCGGAGCGGGCCGCGGCCTGGGACGCGCGCACGCCCTCGCCTTCGCCGCCGAGGGGGCACACGTCGTCGTCAACGACCTCGGAGTCGGCCTCGACGGCTTGCCCGGCGAGGACAGTCCCGCCGTACACGTCGTCGAGGAGATCCGCGCGGCGGGCGGCGAGGCCACAGCCCACGGCGGGGACGTGGCGACCGGCGAGGGCGCCGCGTCCCTGGTGCGCACGGCCGTGGACACCTACGGCAGGCTGGACACCCTCGTCAACAACGCCGGTTTCCTGCGCGACCGGATGCTCGTCAACCTCGCCGAGGACGACTGGGACGCGGTGGTCCGTGTGCACCTCACGGGACACTTCCTCCCCCTGAAGCACGCCGCCGCGTACTGGCGGGCCGAGGCGAAGGCGGGACGCACCCCGGCCGCGCGGGTCGTCAACACCAGCAGCGGCGCCGGACTCCTGGGCTCCGTCGGCCAGGGCAACTACAGCGCCGCCAAGGCCGGGATCCTGGGCCTCACCCTCGTGGCGGCGGCTGAGCTGGAACGCTACGGCGTCCAGGTCAACGCCATCGCACCGGCCGCCCGCACCCGGATGACGGAGACGGTGTTCGCCCACACCATGGCCGCCCCCGAAGGCCCCGGAGGCGCCTTCGACGCCATGGCACCCGAGAACGTGTCACCACTGGTCGTGTGGCTCGGCTCAGCCGACTCCTCCGGCGTCACCGGCCGGGTGTTCGAGGTCGAGGGAGGCCGGGTCACCGTGATGGAGGGATGGCGACACGGCCCCGGAACCGACAAGGGCGCGCGGTGGGCCGTCCGCGAGGTGGGGGAGACCGTACGGAAACTGCTGCCGCGGGCGGAGACACCAGGGGCGGTCCACGGGACATAGACACGCCCCCGCCCGACCGTGCCGCCCTCCGGCCCGACCGTGCCGCCCTCCGGCCCGACCGTGCCGCCCTCCGGCCCGACCGTGCCGCCCCCCGGCCCTACGTATCGCACTCCAGCACCGTCCGGCACAACCCGCACCGCGCCCGCACCCGCCCCCGTACCGGCACCCGGATCCGCTGGTGGCACGTCGGACACGGGAACGACACCCGCAGCGGACCGTGGCTGTCCGGAGAGAAGGCGTACGGGGCGTCGGGCACCGGCAGCGGCACGGGATGCCGGTGCTCCTGAGCCTGGCGCCGGTCACGCGCGTAACGGCGGCGGCCCGCCCAGCCCGCCGCCGTCAGCGGCGGCTGCCGCTCGTCCCGGCGGGCCAGCGCCATGCCCTTCACATACGCCGTGTACGCCTGCGCGCTGGTGAACCACGTCGACGGGTCCTCCCCGAACAGCAACGCCCGCTTGGCCAGCACGTACCCGAACTCCTCCGGCGTGAGATACCCCAGCTTCTGCGACGACGCCGCGTCCTCCCGGTACGCGTCCAGCAGCAGCCAGCCCGCGCCCAGATACGTCGTCGCCGTGTCCGTGAGGATCTCGTTGGCCCGCGTGCCCGGGAAGGACAGGTCCAGCCGGTGCAGATAGACATGCATGATCTCGTGGGCCAGCGCCGCGCCGATGTCCCTGCGGTGCGTGCGGAACCGGTCGTTCAGCTCCACGAAGTACTCCGGCCCCGCCGCCAGTTCGACGTTCGCCGCCTGCGTCATCTCACGGAAGCTCACGATCAGCCGGGCATCCGGCAACCGGTAGTGCCGCACCAGCTCACGCGCCACCCGCTGCGCCCCCAGATACAGATCATCGGTGTCGCAGAACGCCACATCGACCGGGGGCACACTCGTCGCGAACAACTGGACCGTGTCGTACGACAGCCGCTTGTACAGCGCGGTGATCGCGGCCCGCACCGTCTCCAGATGCGGGTAGCCGTGCTCGACCGGTCCGTCGTTCGCCACGCCCTTACCCCCAAGACGCTGTGAACCCGATTCCACTGTACGAGGGCCAGGCCGGAATACGACCGGACGGATCCGCCGCCCGCCACCCCTGCAACGCCCACCGGCCAGGGGGAGTTCCCCTCCCCGCGCACGGCCCCACGTAGGGTGAACCCCCATGACCACCAGCAACACCGGTACCGGTGACGTCGACCCCGCCGTCCGCGCGGAGCTGGCCCGGCTGCGGGACAGCATCGACAACATCGACGCGGCCGTCGTCCACATGCTCGCCGAACGGTTCAAGTGCACCCAGCAGGTCGGCCACCTCAAGGCCGCCCACCACCTGCCGCCCGCCGACCCCGCGCGCGAGGCACGCCAGATCGCCCGGCTGCGCGCCCTCGCCGAGAACGCCAAGCTCGACCCGGCCTTCGCTGAGAAGTTCCTCAACTTCATCATCGCCGAGGTGATCCGCCACCACGAGAGCATCGCCGGTGACACCCTCGACCAACCCACCTCGGTACGCGACTGACCTGGGCAGATGCCACGGGGTCGTGACATCGGGCCACACAGCGGGCATGCTGCGCTGTGCACTCCTTGTCAGCCGACGAGCACTCCACGTCAGCGGCACCCGCCTGCCCTGGGTGTCGCGCGGGAGGGAGGTCGGGCATGCCGCCGGACGCCAGGATCCTCATCGTCGACGAACACGAGGACACGCTGTACGCGCTGGAGAGCGCCCTCGCCCCACTCGGTCACCTCCTCGCCAGCGCCACCAGCGGCGACGAAGCCCTCAAACAGGTCCTCCGCGGCCGGGTCGGCCTCCTGCTGCTCGACGTCCGGCTGCCCGGCATCAGCGGCCTGGAGGTCGTGCGCTACCTGCGCCGCCTCGAACAGACCCAGCACATACCCGTCGTCCTGCTCACCGGCTTCGGCCCCGACCAGGAACTGGCCGCCACCGCCTTCCGCCTCGGCGTCGCCGACCTCGTACCCAAACCCGTGGACCCCTGGACCCTGCGCACCAAGGTCCGCTACCTCTACGACGCCCACCAGAGCCGACTGGCACTGCAACAGGAGATCCGCGAACTGCGCGCCCTCGTCAAGAGCGACCCGGCCCACCTCGACAGCGCCCCGGGCGACCCCCACGGCGAACCCGACGGCCCCGACGCGCGCGTGCCGGGCCAACGCGACCCCCAGCCGGACCGGACATAACCCCCGTATCGAGCACGGAACCCCTCCGCCCCTGTGCGCTGTCAGCGGCATCAGGCAGCATGTCTGCATGTCCGTACTCACGCGCGACGAAGCGCAGAACCGTGCCAGGCTCCTCGACGTCCACCGCTACACGATCGACCTCGATCTGACAGGCGGCGACGACACCTTCGACTCCAGCACCGTCATCCGGTTCACCGTCCGCGCTGACCAGGACGCCACGGACACCTTCGTCGAGGTCAAGCCCGCCGAACTGCGCTCCGCCACGCTCGACGGACACCCCCTCGACCCCGAGAGCCTCACCGAGAACCGCCTCCCGCTGAAGAACCTCACCCCCGGTGAGCACGAACTGCGCGTCACCGCACGCATGCGCTACTCCCGCACCGGCGAGGGCATGCACCGCTTCACCGACCCCAGCGACGACGAGACGTACGTCTACACCCAGATGTTCATGGACGACGTCCAACGCGTCTTCGCCGCCTTCGACCAGCCCGACCTCAAGGCCGTCTTCGACCTCACCGTCACCGCCCCCGAAGGCTGGACCGTCCTCGCCAACGGCATCACCGAACACCTCGGCGACGGCCGCTGGCAGGCCGCCCCCACCCCACCTGTCTCCACCTACCTCGTCGCCGTCGCCGCCGGACCCTGGCACTCCGTCCGCACCGAACACCGCGGCCTCCCCTTCGGCATCCACTGCCGCCGCTCCCTCGCCCCCCACCTCGACACCGACGCCGACGAGATCCTCGACGTCACCCGCGCGTGCTTCGACCGCTACCACGAGAAGTTCGACGAGCCCTACCCCTTCGACTCCTACGACCAGGCCTTCGTCCCCGAGTTCAACGCCGGCGCCATGGAGAACCCCGGCCTCGTCACCTTCCGCGACGAGTTCGTCTACCGCTCCGCCGTCACCGACACCGAACGCCAGACCCGCGCCATGGTCATCGCCCACGAGATGGCCCACATGTGGTTCGGCGACCTCGTCACCCTGCGCTGGTGGGACGACATCTGGCTCAACGAGTCCTTCGCCGAGTACATGGGCTACCAGACCGTCGCCGAAGCCACCCGCTTCACCGACACCTGGACCGACTTCGGCATCACCCGCAAGGCCTGGGGCTACGACGCCGACCAGCGCCCCTCCACCCACCCCGTCGCCCCCGAATCCGTCGAGGACACCGCCTCCGCCCTCCTCAACTTCGACGGCATCTCCTACGCCAAGGGCGCCTCCGCCCTGCGCCAACTCGTCACCTGGCTCGGCGAGAAGGACTTCCTCACCGGCATCAACAACCACTTCACCCGCCACAAGTTCGGCAACGCCACCCTCGCCGACTTCATCGACTCCCTCGCCGACGCCACCGAACGTGACGTCCACACCTGGGCCGACACCTGGCTGCGCACCACCGGCGTCGACACCCTCACCCCCCACATCACCCCCGGCGAGAACGGCGTCTGCACCCTCACCGTCGACCGCACCGGCACCCGCCCCCACCGCATCGCCGTCGGCCTCTACGACCAGGACCTCACCGACGAAGGCCGCCTCACCCTGCGCGAACGCGTCGAACTCGACATCCCGCAGCCCGACGGCACCCACCCCATCGGCAAACGCCCCGCCCTGCTCGTCCTCAACGACGGCGACCTCACCTACACCAAGATCCGCTTCGACCCGAAGTCGTTCCACACCCTCGACGAGAACCTCTCCGGCCTCCCCGACCCCCTCACCCGCGCGGTCGTGTGGAACGCCCTCAGGGACGCCGTCCGCGACGGCGAACTCCCACCCGCCACCTACCTCCACACCGCCCGCACCCACCTCCCCCACGAAACCGACCTCGCCGTCACCCAAGGCGTCCTCGCCTTCGCCACCACCCAGGTCGCCGACCGCTACACCGCCCCCGACGACCGCCCCGCCGCCCTCGCCACCCTCTCCTCCCTCTGCCGCGACCTCATCCGCCGCACCGAGGACGGCGACCACCCCGGACTGCGCCTGATCGCCGTACGCCACGCCATCGACGTCGCCGCCCAACCCGACACCCTCGCCGCCTGGCTCGCCGACGGCACCGTCCCCGGCGGCCCCGAACTCGACCCCGAACTGCGCTGGCGCATCCTCGGCCGACTCGCCGTCCTCGGCGCCACCGACGAGACCGCCATCGCCGCCGAACTCGACCGCGACCCCAGCGCCACCGGCCAGGAAGGCGCCGCCCGCTGCCGCGCCGCCCTGCCCGACCCCGACGCCAAGGACGCCGCCTGGCAGGCCATGTTCACCGGCGACGACCTCTCCAACTACCTGTTCACCGCCACCGCCCGCGGCTTCTGGCAGCCCGAACAGGCCGACCTGCTACGGCCCTACGTCACCCGCTACTACGAGGACGCCGTCGCCCTCGCCGCCCGCCGCGGGCCCGCCATCGCCGACGCCGCCGGACGCTGGGCGTTCCCCGTCCACGCCGTCGACGCCGACACCCTGCGCCTCGGCGAGGAATGCCTGCGCGACGCCGACCCCATCCCGGCCCTGCGCCGCAAGCTCATCGACCAACTCGACGACCTCGCCCGCGCACTGCGCGTCCGCCAGGCCTGACGACCCGCACGACCCTTACGACACACCGAGGCCCCCCGGGGGTGCCGCCCGCCAGCGCGCGACACCCCCGGGCCGCCCCGCCCCGTACCCCCTTTCGGGTGCGATCCCGGCCTTCCCCCCGCGCACCCGCCACTTCTCCGGACAAGCTGAAAGTCCACCTGCGGATCCCCGCCGCCCGCGCCCGGAGAACACCCATGAGCACGCCACCCCACCCCCCCGAAACCCCCCGACACCGCGTCGGCATCGGCAACGGCCCCGCCAACCTCTCCCTCGCCGCCCTCGCCCACCCCCTCCCCGAACTCGACGCCGTCTTCTACGAACAACGCCCCACCTTCGACTGGCACCCCGGCCTCCTCATCGACGGCACCCGCGTCCAAGGCCCCTTCCTCGCCGACCTCGTCACCCTCGCCGACCCCACCAGCCCCTGGACCTTCCTCAACTACCTCAGAAGCCGCGACCGCCTCTTCCCCTTCTACTTCGCCGAACGCCTCCACACCCAGCGCGCCGAGTACGACGCCTACTGCCGCTGGGTCGCCGACAACCTCCCCGGACTCCGCTTCCACCACCAGGTCGACGCCGTCCGCTGGAACCCCGAACGCGACGTCTTCGAGGTCGACCACACCCACCTCGACCCCGACGGCCGGGCCGAGACCCTCGGCCGCACCTACACCCGCAACATCGCCCTCGGCACCGGCACCGAACCCCACGTCCCCGACGCCCTGCGCCCCCTCGTCGACGCCCCCGGCGTACCCGTCGTCCACTCCGCCGACTACCTCGACCACCGCACCACCCTGCTCACCGCCGGGCACATCACCGTCATCGGCTCCGGACAGTCCGGCGCCGAGATCTTCCTCGACCTGCTCCGCCACCGCCCCCAAGGCCACGAAGCCCTCCACTGGCTCGGCCGCACCCCCGCCTTCGCCCCCAGGGAACACTCACGCCTCGGCCTCGAACACTTCACCCCCGACTACACCCGCTACTTCCACGCCCTCCCCGAACCCGCCCGCGACCACCTCCTCACCACCCAGTGGCAACTCCACCGCGGCATCGACACCGACACCCTCACCGCCATCCACGACGAGCTGTACCGCCGCACCCTCAACGGCGGCTGGCCCGACGCCGTACTCACCCCCGGCGTCCGCGTCCGCACCGCCGGACGCCTCGCCACCACCAAGATCGAACTCCACCTCGAACACACCCAACAGGGCACCCGCACCCGCCTCACCACCGACGCCGTCATCCTCGCCACCGGCCACCGCGAACGCCCCCTCGACCGACTCCTCGCCGGACTCGACCCCTATCTGCGCCGCGACAGCCACGACCGCCCACGCGTCGACGAGCACTACCGCATCGCCCTCGACCCCGCCGTCACCGCCTCCGGCTGCCACATCTACGTCCAGCACGCCCAACGCCACACCCACGGCATCGGCACCCCCGACCTCGGCCTCACCGCCTGGCGCAGCGCCACCATCCTCAACACCCTCACCGGCAAAGACCCCTACCCCCTCCCCCCACGCACCGCCTTCACCACCTTCGGCCTCCCACAACAACGGCCCCAGATCCCGCCGACCCGCCAGAACGAGGCAAGACCACTCACCCCCCTGGTCGACGGAATCTGAGGCCGCCCGCACCCGGAACACGCCCGGAAGGCGCTCAAGACGCGACTAGAACACCGGCGTACCGTCCCGCGTCAGCCTCCAGTCCACCGACGCGAAGTCCTCCGGGTCCAGCACACCCTTCGCCGTCACCCACTCCGCGATCCGCGTGCGGATCTCCGTCGACTCCGACCACAGCTCCGGCACCGACGCCACATGCGGGAACGCCCCACCACCGTTCGCGCGGTAGTTGTTCACCGCGAACACGAACTGCTGCGCGTCATCGAGCGCCACCCCGCCGTACGTCAGGTTCCTGATCCGCGAACCCGCCGCCTGCGCGATGTCGATGTCGTACGACAGACCCGACACATAGTCGTAGTTGTAGTCCGGACGACCGTTGGCGTTCGTCAGCTGGCTCACGTCCACGGCGGCACCCGCGGCCGTCCGCACGAAGTACTCCGCCGAATACTCCAGGTACGCCCGCAGCTGAGCCCCCGTCATCAGCTTCGCGACCAGCGTGTTGTCGTACACGTACAGGCTCGACAGATCCCGGATCGTCACCTCACCCGCCGGGATCTCCGACGTACGCGAGAACGGCGACGCCTGCGCGATCACCGGCAGCGCCGCGTACTCGGTCCCCGCCAGCGCCTCCCTCACCACGTCCTCCTGGACCTTGGTGATCAGGTCGATGATCGGGGCGTCCTTGTAACGGGCCTCGACCGTCGTCAGGGTCTCCGTCGCCGTGCCGACGACCTGGTTGACGTACTCCACGACCTTCGCGTGCTCGTCCGCCAGCAGCTTCGTGATCTTCGGATCGTCCTCGACCGTGTTGGAGTTCAGCACCTTCGCCGACACCGACTCCACACTCCAGCGCCCCTTGGCGAACACCAGCTCGAAGTCGAACACCGACATCCGCTGCGCGTACGCCAACGGCTCCGACAGCACCACCGTCTTACCGGTCCTGTCGTTGGTGACCCTCAGCTCCGGGATCTCCACATGCGCGTGCCCCACCAGGATCGCGTCGATGTCCGGCACCAGCCGCGCCACGTTCGCCGCCGCGTTCTCCACATGCGGCAACTGGTCACCGTACGACGACGTACCGGACGAACCCGAGTGCGCCGACACCACGACCACGTCCGCACCCATCGACTTCAGCCTGGGCACCCACTTCGCGGCCTGCTCCTCCAGACCCGGGAACGCCAGCTTGCCCTGCACGTACGCCTTGTCCCAGATCGCGATACCCGGGTTCGTCAGCCCCAGCACCGCCACCTTCACCGGCCGCGCCCCCGGCACCCGGAACGTCTTCATGAAGTACGGCGGGAAAGCGGGCTTCAGCGTCTTCGCGTCCACCGCGTTCGCCCCGAGCAGCGGGAAGTCGCACTGCTCCTCGAACTTGCGCAGCGTCTCGATGCCGTAGTTGAACTCGTGGTTGCCGAGCGCCACCGCGTCATAGCCGATGGCGTTCATCGCCTGCGCCATCGGATGCACCGGACCGCCCTCCGCGGTGATCGGGTCCACCTTGGCGTAGTAGTACGTCAGCGGGGTGCCCTGGATCGTGTCACCCGCGTCCAGCAGCAGCGTGTTGCGGCGGCCCTTCTCCGCACGGACCTGGTTCACCAGCGTGGAGATCCGGGCCAGACCCTGGGTGTTGCCCGCCGCGTCGGCGTAGTCGGCGTCCTTGAAGTAGTCCCAGTTGAAGACCCGGCCGTGCAGATCGGTCGTACCCAGCACGGTCAGCGAGTACCGCTTGCCGCCCTTCGCGCCCTTCCCGCCCCCGGCTGCGGCCGCCGCCGGAGCCGCCGCCGCACCGGCGATCGCCACCCCCGCCCCGGTCACGGCGGACTTCTTCAGGAACTTCCGGCGATTCAACGGCATGGCTCGTACTCCTCGGAGCGTGGTCGCGACGACGCGCGTAGATAACGCACGTGGATAACGCGCGTAGATTCTGACGCGTCCGCCACCAACGACAACAGCCCTCCAACGTTTCGATCTGGTGACCCGGCCTGTGCGTCCCCGTGCAGCATCCGGGCGCCAACCGCCCCACACCTGACAGAGTGGGACGTATGGCCACCCCAACCGCCCTGCCCTACGGCACCCCTGACGCCCCCCGCATCGCCGTGCGCGGCGAAGCCCACCTGGAAGTCGACCCCGAACTCGCCCGCATCACCATCACCGTCGGCGCCCGCGGCCGTGACCGCCGCACCGCCCTCGACGACCTCACCCGCCGCAACACCGCCGCCCTCGACCTCGTCAAGACCTACGGCGACGCTGTCGAACGCCTGGAGACCGGCACCTTCTCCATCACCCCCGAACTCACCAAACACGGGCGCGGCGAACGCGTCCGCACCTACCACGGCACCGTCCACATCACCGCCGAACTCACCGACTTCACCGCCCTCGGCGAACTCACCACCCGCCTCGCCGACCTCGAACTCACCCGAGTCGACGGCCCCTGGTGGACCCTCCGCCCCACCTCACCCGCCCACCGGCAAGCCCGCCAACAAGCCGTCACCGAAGCCGTCCAACGCGCCCGCGAATACGCCGACGCCCTCGGCACCACCCTCGCCGCCCTCGTCGAGATCGCCGACATCGGCGCCGAGAACCCCGAGGCGTACCGCAGCGCCGCCACCCCCGCCCGCATGCGCAACGTCGCCTACTCCGGCGCCGCCGAAGACCTCGCCGCCGTACCCCTCGACCTCGAACCCCAACGGCAACACGTCTACGCCACCGTCAACGCCCGCTTCACCATGACGCCGCCCACCCTCTAGCCGTACTGCACCGAAAAGACAGCCGAATTCGCGCGGCCCCTGCAATTCTTCATTCGCGCTCATCGGAGCGTCCCGCCGCACAATTCAACGCTTGTCAACACCCCTTCACTGAAAGGTTGTTGAGTCGTCATGCCGGACCAATTCCCTACCCATCGGTAAGGCCTAGGCTCGAAACATGCGCCGAGCAAAGATCGTCTGCACCCTGGGCCCCGCCACCGACTCCTACGACCAGATCAAAGCCCTGGTCGAAGCCGGAATGGACGTCGCCCGATTCAATCTCAGCCACGGCAGCTACGCCGACCACGAGGAGCGCTACCAGCGCGTACGCAAGGCCGCCGACGAAACCGGCCGCAGCGTCGGCGTCCTCGCCGACCTTCAGGGTCCGAAGATCCGACTCGGCCGCTTCACCGAAGGCCCCGTACTCCTTGAACGCGGCGACCACTTCACCATCACCGCCGAGGACGACGCCCAAGGCGACCGCACCTCCTGCGGAACCACCTACAAAGGCCTCGCCACTGACGTCACCCCCGGCGAACGCATCCTCGTCGACGACGGCAAGGTCTGCCTCGAAGTCACCGCCGTGGACGGACCCCGCGTCCACACCACGGTCGTCGAAGGCGGCATGGTCTCCGACAACAAGGGCCTCAACCTCCCCGGCGTCGCCGTCTCCGTCCCCGCCCTCTCCGACAAGGACGAAGCCGACCTCCGCTGGGCCCTGCGCACCGGCTTCGACGTCATCGCCCTCTCCTTCGTACGCAGCGGACGCGACGCCGACGACGTCCACCGCATCATGGCCGAGGAGGGCCGCCGACTCCCCGTCATCGCCAAGGTCGAGAAACCCCAGGCCGTCGACCACCTCGACGACATCGTCGCCGCCTTCGACGGCATCATGGTCGCCCGCGGAGACCTCGGCGTCGAAATGCCCCTCGAACAGGTCCCCATCGTCCAGAAGCGCGCCATCAAACTCGCCCGGCGCAACGCCAAGCCGGTCATCGTCGCCACGCAGATGCTCGACTCCATGATCGACAACTCCCGGCCCACCCGGGCCGAGGCCAGCGACGTCGCCAACGCCGTCATCGACGGCACCGACGCGGTGATGCTCTCCGGCGAGACCAGCGTCGGCAAGTACCCCGTCGAGACGGTCCGCACCATGGCCAAGATCGTCACCGCGGCGGAGGAGGACCTGCTCGCCAAGGGGCTCCCACCCCTCACCGAGAGCAACAAGCCCCGCACCCAGGGCGGCGCGGTCGCCCGCGCGGCGGCGGAGATGGGCGACTTCCTCGGCGCCAAGTTCCTCGTCGCCTTCACCCAGTCCGGCGACACGGCCCGCCGCCTCTCGCGATACCGCTCCCCGATCCCCCTGCTCGCCTTCACCCCCGACCCGGCGACGCGCTCCCAGCTCAGCCTGACGTGGGGCGTGGAAACCTTCCTCGGCCCGCACGTCGGCTCGACCGACGCGATGGTCGACCAGGTCGACGACCTGCTCACCCAGTACGCCCGCTGCGACAAGGACGACACGGTCGTCATCACGGCGGGCTCCCCGCCCGGCATGTCCGGCACGACGAACATGGTCCGGGTGCACCACATCGGCGAGGAGAGGCAGTAGACACCCTTCAGTACTTGGGCCCGACGTGGACGTCCATCAAGGCGACGGAGGCTTTGCGGGCGACGGACACGTTGAAGGGTGACCCGCCGCGGGTGCAGTGCGTCCACTCGATGCCGAGTCTGTCGAGGGTCCCGGTATAGAGGCGGCGGACGTCGTCCGACTTGTTGCTGAAGAAGTAGCGCGGATATTCGTAGCGCTTCTTCTCACCGGCGACGACGCGGGTCGTCCAGTTGGTGATACGGCATCCATCGGAGTGGATGAGGCCCCGGACGAATTCCCAGGGGTGCGTGTTGACGATGGCCTGCTGCCAGGGTTCGAGCACGATCGGGCGCTCGTGCTTCTTTCCGGACCCGTGCTGTGGGAACAGGCACCACATGTGCTTGGAGTACACCTTCACGTCCCGGCACCCCTTCCGGCGCACTCTGCACACCGAGTTGTGTGGGAACACCCTGCGCATGGCCGTCTCGCACTCCTCCATGAGCCCGGGATGCGCGTCGGCGCATGTGATGGACAGGCTGGGGGCCCGCTTGGCGCGGTTCTGGATGACGTGTCCATCGCCGAGGTACAGGCCCAGGAGGTAGGCGTAGGCGCGTTCGTCCAGCTCGCCCTCGCATCGCGGGCAGTGCGACTGATGCGCTCCCGGGCACTCCCCGCGCTTGGCCCGGTCCCGGTGCTTCCAGTAGCCGATCGTGCCGACCGGAACGTTGAGCTTGCGGGCCACGTCCGCGTTCTTCGTACCGCCGCGTAGCAGCGTGAGCGCCTGCTCCCGAACGGCTGTGCTGTGATCGTTCATGTGGCCACTGTGCGTCACGCGGGGTGACTCCGTGCAGCAGAAAGCGGAGAACCACGCGAACGTGATCCTCCGCTTCAGAGGTGCCGGGTGCGGGACTCGAACCCGCACGTCCTCTCGGACAGATGTGTTTGAGACATCAGCGTCTGCCTGTTCCGCCAACCCGGCAACAGCGCTGCTCGGAGTGTACCCGGTAACCGTCGAGGACTTCAGCTAGGTAGGCTCTTGTCAGCAGTACCTGCCTGCCCCGGAACAAGGAGCGCCCCAGTGACCGCCCCCGAGTCGCCCCAGCCCGTAGACGTGCCCGATGACGACAAGTCGCACGTTCCTCCGCTGACGACCCGTGTCGTCATCGCCGAGGACGAGGCGCTGATCCGGCTCGATCTGAAAGAGATGCTCGAGGAGGAGGGGTACACCGTCGTCGGTGAGGCCGGTGATGGTGAGGAGGCTGTCGAGCTGGCGCGTGAGCACCGGCCGGACCTGGTGATCCTCGATGTGAAGATGCCGAAGCTGGACGGTATCTCCGCGGCGGAGAAGATCACCGAGGAGTCCATCGCCCCGGTGCTGATGCTGACGGCGTTCTCGCAGCGCGACCTCGTGGAGCGGGCGCGGGACGCGGGTGCGATGGCGTATCTGGTGAAGCCGTTCAGCAAGAGTGATGTCGTACCGGCGATCGAGATGGCCGTCTCGCGGTACACGCAGCTGAAGGAGCTGGAGAAGGAGGTCGCTGATCTCAGTCAGCGGCTGGAGACGCGGAAGCTGGTGGACCGTGCGAAGTCGATCCTTCAGACGGAGTACGGGCTGACGGAGCCCGCGGCGTTCCGGTGGATTCAGAAGACGTCGATGGATCGGCGGATGTCGATGCAGCAGGTGGCGGAGGCGGTCATTCAGGACGCCGAGGAGAAGAAGGCGGCCAAGGGTTGATCTGACGCCCGACGCCCGGGTTGTACGACAGTGAGGCCCGCGCCCCCGGTTACGAGGGGGCGTGGGCCTCACTGTCGTACGGGTGTCGTCAGTCCTCGCCGAGGTAGGCCTTGCGGACCGACTCGTCGTGGAGGAGGTCCTGGCCGGTGCCGGAGAGGACGATCTTGCCGATCTCCATGACGTGGCCCTGGTCGGCGAGGGAGAGCGCGGCCTGGGCGTTCTGTTCGACGAGCAGGATGGTGGTGCCCTGGGACTTCAGCTCGGCGATGGTTGCCATGATCTTCTGCATCATGATCGGGGAGAGGCCCATGGAGGGCTCGTCGAGCATGAGGAGTTTGGGCTGGGACATCAGGGCCCTGCCCATGGCGAGCATCTGCTGTTCGCCGCCGGAGAGGGTGCCGGCGGCCTGCTTGCGGCGTTCCCCGAGGATGGGGAAGAGGTCGTAGGCGCGCTGGATGTCCTTCTCGATGCCGCTCTTGTCGCTGCGGAGGAAGGCACCGAGGCGGAGGTTGTCCTCGATCGTCATGCGGGGGAAGATGTGCCGCCCCTCGGGGGAGTGGGCGAGTCCCTGGGAGACGATCTGGTGGGCGGGGAACTTCTTGAGTGACTTGCCGTTGAACTTGATCTGGCCGCCGACGGGCTTGAGGAGCCCGGAGAGGGTGCGCAGGGTGGTGGTCTTGCCC
Source organism: Streptomyces sp. B93 (assembly GCF_018070565.1). GTDB lineage: Bacteria > Actinomycetota > Actinomycetes > Streptomycetales > Streptomycetaceae > Streptomyces. The sequence continues at coordinate 213,326 of NZ_JAGPXL010000001.1, read as the reverse complement.
GCGCCGTTGGTGCCGATGAGGGTGACGACCTGGCCGGCTTCGACCTTGAAGGAGATGCCCTTGACGGCTTCGATCTTGCCGTAGGCGACTCGGAGGTCCTCGACTTCGAGTAGTGCGGTCATCGGTCGTTCTCCTTGCCGGGCGCGGCGTCCGTCGTGGCGTCGGCGTGTGCTTCGGCGGCTTCGACTTCGGCGACTTCGGCGGCGCCGGGTGCGTTCTCGAAGGGTTCTCCGAGGTAGGCGGCGATGACGCGGTCGTCGCCCTGGACGGTGGCGGGGTCGCCTTCGACGAGTTTCTCGCCTTGGACGAGTACGGCGACGCGGTCGCAGAGGTTGAAGATGAACCGCATGTCGTGCTCGATGACGAGGACGGCGATGCCCTTGTCGCGGATGGCGAAGACGAGTTCCTCGGTGGCGCGGGTCTCCTGGGGGTTCATGCCGGCGGTGGGTTCGTCCAGGAGGAGGAGGCCGGGTTCGCTCGCGAGTGCGCGGGCGATCTCGAGCTTGCGCTGTTCGCCGTAGGGGAGGTTGCGGGCGAGGTGGTCGGCCTTGTCGGCGAGGCCGACGAACTCGAGGAGTTCCATGCCGCGTTCGCGGGAGGCGGCTTCGGCCTTGTGGAAGCCGGGGCCGCGCAGGAGGGCGGACCAGAGGCCTTCCTTGGTGCGGGTGTGGCGTCCGACGAGGACGTTTTCCAGGACGGTCATGTTGGCGAAGAGCCGGATGTTCTGGAAGGTGCGGGCGATGCCCGCGGCGGTGACCTTGAAGGACTTGGGCGGCAGGATGTCGCCCTTGTAGCGGACTTCTCCCTCGGTGGGGATGTAGAGGCCGGTGAGGCAGTTGAAGAAGGTGGTCTTGCCCGCGCCGTTGGGTCCGATGAGTCCGACGATCTCGCCGCTGCCGACGGTGAGGTCGACGTTGCGTACGGCGGTGAGGCCGCCGAAGCGCATGGTGACGCCGCGTGCGTCGAGGACGGGGGCGCCGGGGGTGGTGGCGTCGGGGGTGTTCTGGGTGGTGGTGTCGGTTGTCATGGTGGTCAGGCCCCTGCCTTGCTGAGGACTGTGGGCGGCTCGGCCTCTTCGTGGAATTCGAGCTGGCGGCGCCGGTTGGGGATGAGGCCCTCGGGGCGGAAGCGCATCAGGAGGACGAGTGCGAGGCCGAAGGCGAAGAGCTGGTAGTCGCCGAGGAACTGGAGCTTGGCGGGGATGAGGTAGAGCAGGGCGGCGCCGACGAGGGGGCCGCTGATGGTGCCCATGCCGCCGAGGACGACGGCGGCGAGGAGGAACGCCGAGTTGGGCGGGACGACGTGGGCGAACTGGTACTGCTCGGGGGTCACGGTGTAGGTGACGTGGGCCTGGACGGTGCCGGCGAGCCCGGCGAGGGTGGCGCCGAGGGCGAAGGCGATGAGTTTGACGCGGAAGCCGTTGATGCCCATGGCTTCGGCGGCGGTCTCGTCCTCTCGGATGGCGACCCAGGCGCGTCCGATGCGGGAGTCGGCGCTGCGGCGGAAGACCACGACCACGATGAGGGTGATCAGCAGCATCAGCAGGAAGTAGTTGGAGAACCGGCCGATGGTGACGCCGAGCATGTTGTGTTCGGCGCCGAAGTCGAAGCCGAGGATGTTGAGGTTGGGTACGGAGGAGATGCCGGCGGAGCCGTTGGTGATGTCGGGTCCGGAGGTGCCGTCGGTGTTGAGGACGGCGATGCGGAAGATCTCTCCGAAGCCGAGGGTCACGATGGCGAGGTAGTCGCCGCGCAGGCGCAGGGTGGGTGCGCCGATGATGACGCCGAAGACCATGGCGACGGCGGCGCCGAGGAGTGCGGAGAGCCAGAACGGCAGCTGGACGTCGAACGGTGAGGAGGGTGAGCCGGAGACCATGGCGGCGGTGTAGGCGCCGACGCCGAGGAAGGCGACGTAGCCGAGGTCGAGGAGTCCGGCGAGGCCGACGACGATGTTCAGGCCGAGGGCGACGGTGGCGAAGATGAGGATGTAGACGCCGATGGTGGCGTACTGGTCGTCGGACTGGGTGAAGGGGAAGGCGGCGGCGGCGACGAAGGCGCCGATCATGGTGATGTTGCGGTGTTTGACGGTGATCGCCGAGATCCGGCCCACGAGTCCGGCCTTGGCGATGGCGGCGAAGCCGAAGCCCGCGGTGATGAGGAAGCCGATGAAGAGTTCGTCGTACTCGGTGCCGATGCCGTAGGTGAAGACGGTGAGGCCGATGGCCATGACGGCGACGATGACGAGGATCTCGGCGTATGCGGGGAGTTGGCGGGCCGGGGCCTTGGTGGGGCCGGTGGCGATCGCGGCGCGTACGACGTTGAGGTTGTGGCGGGTGTTGTGGCGGAAGTGGTCCCAGCCGCTGTCGTCGGGGTCGATGGGGTCGGGCTCGGGCTTGTCGTAGGGGAGCGCGAGCGCGCCGACGAGGGCGGTGAGGGTGGCGAGGGCCGCTATGTAGCCGCCGGGTTCGAGGTTGACGACGCCGCCGAGCTTGGAGCTGATGGCGATGACGGTGTACCAGGCGGTGGCGAAGGCGCCGAGGGCGGAGAGCTTGAGGGCGCTGTCGGCTCCGGCGGGGGTGAGCCAGCCGAGGCCCTTGACGTCGTAGGAGGCGAGGCCGAAGAGGGTGGTGAGGGCGCCGCCGATGAGGACGAGGACCTGGAGGCCGCCCGGGTAGCCGTAGACGGTGAGGTCGCCGGGGAATTCGGCGGTCCAGGTCCAGGCGAGGAAGGTGGAGATGATGGTGAGGATGCCACCGACGGTGGCGAGGGCGCGTCCGATGGGCGCCGGGATGCCGATGAGGCCGGTGGGGGCGCCGGTGGTGGGGGTGTCGGCGCTTTCGGGTGCGGTGGTCTGTGTGGTCATCGGTGTCACGCCCTGTCCGCGACGCGCTCGCCGAGCAGGCCCTGTGGCCTGAACAGCAGTACGAGGATGAGGAGTACGAAGGCCCAGACGTCGGCCCAGGACTGGCTGCCGAGCTTGTCCATGCCGGGGATGTCGGCGATGTAGGCGGTGGACAAGGCTTCGGCGACGCCGAGGACGAGGCCGCCGAGCATGGCGCCGTAGATGTTGCCGATGCCGCCGAGGACGGCCGCGGTGAAGGCCTTGAGGCCGAGGATGAAGCCCATGCGGAAGTCGATCTGGCCGTACTTGAGGCCGTAGGCGACGCCGCCGACCGCTGCGAAGATCGCGCCGAGGGCGAAGGCGACCACGATGATGCGGTCGGTGTTGATGCCCATGAGTTTGGCGGTGTCGGGGTCCTGGGCGGTGGCCTGCATGCCGCGTCCAGTGCGGGTCTTCATGACGAAGTAGCCGAGGATGGCCATGCTGATGGGGGCGGCCAGGAAGAGGAAGATGTCACCGGTCTGGATGGTGACGTTGCCGAACTCGAAGGGTCCGCCCTCGATCTGGGGGAACTTCAGGGGGCGGTCTGCTTTGGGGTACCAGGCCCAGACCGCCTGCTGGAGTGCCAGTGAGAGGCCGATGGCGGTGATGAGGGGGGCCAGGCGGGGTGCGCCGCGCAGCGGGCGGTAGGCGAATCGTTCCGCTCCTACCGCGACGGTGACGGCGACGATCATGGCGCCTATCAGCATCAGGGGGAGGGCGATCACCATGGAGGTGCCGTCGGGCAGGATGTACAGATAGACCGTGATGGCGCCGAATGCCCCGGTCATGAAGATCTCGCCGTGGGCGAAGTTGATGAGCTGGACGATGCCGTAGACCATTGTGTAGCCGATGGCGACCAGCCCGTACATGGATCCCAGTAGCAGGCCGTTGACCAGCTGCTGCGGCAGTTCGTTCACCGCATGTCCTCCGAGACTTCGGATGTCGAGTGGATGGGGGCCGGATGCGAGTCCGCGCGGGGCGCCTGTGGTGCGGCGCCCCGCGCGGCTCTCAAGGTGATGCGGGGGTGGGTCAGCCGGTGTAGGTACCGGACTTGACGGCCTTCCACTCGCCGTTCTCGACCGCGTAGACCGTGAGCTGCTTGTTGGTCGTGTCACCGAACTCGTCGAAGGCGACCTTGCCGGTGACGCCGTCGAAGGAGACGTTCTGGACGGCGGCGGTGACCTGCGCGCGGGCGTCGTCGGGCAGCTTGCCGTCGTTGTCCTCGACGACCTTCTTCACGGCCTCGATGATCGACCAGGCGGCGTCGTAGGAGTAACCGCCGTAGGCCGCGTAGTCCTCCTTGTAGCCTCCGGCCTTGTAGGCGTCGACGAACTTCTTGGCGGAGTCCAGCTCCTCCAGCGGGGCGCCGACCGAGGTGGCGAGGTCGCCGTCGCTGTTGTTGCCGGCCAGCTCGATGAAGGTCGGGTCGAAGATGCCGTCGCCGCCGACCAGCGGGACCTTGACGCCCGCGGCCTTGATCTGCTTGCTGAGCGGACCGGCCTGCGGGTACTCGCCGCCGTAGTAGACGACGTCGGCGCCGGAGTTCTTCACCTTGGTGGCGACCGCGGAGAAGTCCTTGGTGTCGGGGTTGATGTGCTCGGTGCCGACGACCTTGCCGCCGAGCTTCTTGAACTCGTCGGTGAAGGTGGCGGCGAGACCGGCGCCGTAGGTCTTCTTGTCGTCGATGACGAAGACCTTGGTCTTCTTGGAGTCGTTGTAGACGTACTGCGCGGCGAACGGGCCCTGGATGGCGTCCGTGGTGGAGGTGCGGAAGTACGACTTGTACGTGCGGACCTTGTTGGTCTGCCAGTCGGGTCCCTGGGTGAGGCTGGGGCCAGTGTTGGCCGGGGAGACCTGGACCAGCTTGGCGTCGTCGAAGACCTTCTGCATGGACTCGCCGACGGAGGAGTTCAGCGGGCCGACGACGCCGATGACGTCCTTGTTGGCGACCAGCGTGGAGGCGTTCTGCTGGCCGGAGGACGGCTGGGCCTGGTCGTCGAGCGCCTGGATCTCGAAGGTGATGCCGTCGACGTAGTTGTCCTTGTTGGCGGTCTTGGCCGCGAGGTCGGCGGAGTTCTTGATGCCGAGACCCAGAGCGGAGAGGTCGCCGGTCAGCGGCGCGTCGACGCCGATGATGACCTTGGTGCCGCCGCTGCCGGAGTCCGAGCCGCCGTCGTCGTCGCGCGAGCCGCAGGCGGTGAGGGTGAGAGCTCCCGCCGCCAGCGCGGCGGTGATGGCGATGAGCGAACGTTGACGCACGATCAGTCCTTTCCCTGGCACGGCCCTTCCTCCTGGAAGCGGCCGAGTCGAGCGCTGGGCCGAAGTGACTTTCCGACGGCGCGGTGACTGGCGGTGACTCTAAGCGTGTGAGGGGAACGTGGAGGAGTATCTGGCCAAGGCTGTGACGCTCTTGTTATGACACGACGTAATGCAGAGCGGTACTGAGTGGGTGGAACCGCGGAATTCCGGCCGATTCGCCCTGTCCGAATAGTGAGAACTCCCAGGCCTCGCGCGGGTAGTTCAGGTGTCTCAGGGGTTTTGGTGATTACCGGGAATCGTTGCTACAGGCTACCTGTAGCGCCTCCGAGAGGTGTTGCGCGTAGCGTGCGCCGAGGATGAAACTGTGGGTTTGTATTGCACGCGTATTACGTAGAGTTACGTCCAGGAAAGGCAGACCGGCGTTCCCCGGCACTTTCCCGCATTCCGTGACCCGCATGTTGATCACGATCTTGCGTGAGGAACCCGCCTTGGTCCGAAAGGGCGGGCGGGGCGTCGAATCCACGATGAGGCCCGCGTAGGGCTGGGCGATGCCGGTCACGGTGACCGGGGGGCCGGACAGCACGCTCAGCACCACCTCGAAGCGGAAACCGGCCGCCGCGCCGGGGTCCTCGGCGGCCGTCTCGTTCAGATAGACGATGTCCACGACCTGCGACGGGTGCGGCGGTGCCGTCACGCGCGGTGCGGGCGAGGGGAGTGCCGGTACCGGCGAGGCCTGCGGCCGGGTCGCGTAGAGGTAGCCGCCGCCCGCGAGCAGGGCCATGGCGGCCACGGCAGCGAGGGCGGCCCGGCGGTGCCGTTCCGGCAGACGTCCGAGCGGCGCCAGACGGCCGGTGGGGGCGGGCCGCGGCGCCGGTTCCCGTACGTGGGTGTCCTCGCCCGGCTCCACGGGGCCGATGCCGCTCACTGCCATGGACCGTTGCTCGGGCCGCCGGTGCGGTACCAGTCGACGCAGCCCGCGCGGGCCCGGCGGTCGATCAGCGCGTCGGCGGCCGCGGTGCCGCGCCGCCGCTTCTCGGCCCGGGCGGCGTCCACGACCTCCCGCAGGATCTCGTACTGGCCGTTGGACAGGCCCATCGACTGGTAGTCGCCGTAGGTGTCGCCGTCCAGCACCTCGTGGGACCAGTGAGCCACGAGCCGGGCACACAGCTCCTCGGGCGGCGTGGGGCTCGCCGACGGGGTGCCCGCCGCGTCCCGGCCCGTGTCGTTCCCGCCCCCGCAACCGGCGGCGAGCAGCACCAGCACCACCACCGCCGACGTCCGGACGACCCCTCCCGCTGCCATGCCCCGACGCTACGGCGTATGGGGGGAGTTGGGCCAGAGGAGGGGGTGCTGTCGGCTGGCGGGGGCGTGCCGGAAGGGGGCTGTCGTGTCGGGGTGAGATCGGGTGGTGGTGCCTCAGGGGTGGACGGTCCCGCCGTCGCGGTCACTGAAGCGCTCCGCGTCGCTGCGGTTGACGTCGCGGAGCATGCAGGTCAGCCGGGCGCTGCACACGCGGCGGCCGTCCTCGTCGGTGATGACGATCTCGTATGTCGCCGTGGACCGGCCCCGGTGCAGGGGCGTGGCCACGCCGGTGACCAGGCCGGAGCGGGCGCCGCGGTGGTGGGTGCAGTTCAGGTCCACGCCGACGGCGATCTTCGAGGTGCCGCCGTGCAGCATCGAGCCGATCGAGCCGAGGGTCTCGGCGAGCACGGCGGAGGCGCCGCCGTGCAACAGGCCGTAGGGCTGGGTGTTGCCCTCGACCGGCATGGTGCCGACGACGCGGTCCGCCGACGCCTCCAGGATCTGCACGCCCATCCGGGTGCCGAGGTGGCCCGCGGAGAAGAGGGCCTGGAGGTCGACGCCGAGCGCGGCGTACTCGTCGATGACTTCCTGCGGGAACTTCACGTGCTGCTGCTCGCCCATGGGGCCGCGCTCCGTTCGTCGTCTGTCCGGTCGGCTGAATTCCGGCCTGCGCTGAGCAAACGCTCAGTCGGTCGCCGATTGTTCCAGACGGACCACGACGGACTTGCTGGCCGGGGTGTTGCTGGTGTCCGCGGTGGCGTCCAGCGGCACCAGGACGTTGGTCTCCGGGTAGTACGCGGCGGCGCAGCCCCGGGCGGTCGGGTAGTGCACCACGCGGAACCCGGGCGCCCGGCGCTCCACGCCGTCCTTCCACTCGCTCACCAGATCCACGTACGACCCGTCGGCGACCTTCAGCGCGCGGGCGTCCTCCGGGTTGACCAGCACCACCCGGCGGCCGCCCGCGATGCCGCGGTAGCGGTCGTCGAGGCCGTAGATCGTGGTGTTGTACTGGTCGTGCGAGCGCAGGGTCTGCAACAGCAGCCGCCCCTCGGGCAGTTCCGGGTACTCGACGGGGGCGGCGGTGAAGTTGGCCTTGCCGGTGGCGGTCGGGAAGCGGCGCTCGTCGCGGGGGGCGTGCGGCAGCACGAAGCCGCCGGGGCGGGCCACGCGCGCGTTGAAGTCCGCGAAGCCGGGCACCACGCGCGCGATGCGGTCCCGGATGGTCGCGTAGTCCTTCTCGAACTCCTCCCAGGGGACGACGCTGTCCGCGCCGAGCACCCGGCGGGCCATCCGGCACACGATCGCCGGTTCGGACAGCAGCTCGGGGCCCGCCGGGGCGAGGCGGCCGCGGGAGGCGTGCACCATGCCCATGGAGTCCTCGACGGTGACGAACTGCTCGCCGCTGCCCTGGAGGTCGCGCTCGGTGCGGCCCAGCGTGGGCAGGATCAGGGCGCGGGCGCCGGTGACGGCGTGGCTGCGGTTGAGCTTCGTCGACACGTGCACGGTCAGCCGGGCGCGCCGCATGGCCGCCTCGGTGACGTCGGTGTCGGGGGTCGCGGCGACGAAGTTGCCGCCCATGGCGAAGAAGACCTTGGCCTCGCCGTCGCGCAGGGCGCGGATGGCGCGTACGACGTCGTAGCCGTGCTCGCGCGGGGGAGCGAAGCCGAACTCCTTCTCCAGGGCGTCGAGGAAGGCGGGGGCGGGCCGTTCGAAGATGCCCATGGTGCGGTCGCCCTGCACGTTGGAGTGGCCGCGGACCGGGCAGACGCCCGCGCCGGGGCGGCCGATGTTGCCGCGCAGCAGCAGGAAGTTGACGACCTCGCGGATGGTGGGCACGGAGTGCTTGTGCTGGGTGAGTCCCATGGCCCAGCACACGATGGTGCGTTCGGAGGCGAGGACCAGGTCCAGGGCGCGGCGGATGTCCTGTTCGGTGAGGCCGGTGGCGGTGAGGGTGGCGGCCCAGTCGGCGGCGCGGGCGGCGGCGGCGAACTCCTCGTAGCCATGGGTGTGGTCGCGGACGAAGTCCTCGTCGACGGCGCCCGGGGTGTCGAGGATCAGCTTGTTCAGCAGGCGGAAGAGGGCCTGGTCGCCGCCGATGCGGATCTGGAGGAACAGGTCGGTGAGCGCGGCGCCGGTGGTGAGGCCCTTGGCGGTCTGCGGGTTCTTGAAGCGCTCCAGGCCCGCCTCGGGCAGCGGGTTGACGCTGATGATCTTCGCGCCGTTGGCCTTGGCCCGCTCCAGGGCGGAGAGCATGCGGGGGTGGTTGGTGCCCGGGTTCTGACCGGCGACGATGATCAGGTCGGCCTGGTGGAGGTCGTCCAGCAGGACGCTGCCCTTGCCGATGCCGATGGTCTCCGTCAGCGCCGAGCCCGAGGACTCGTGGCACATGTTGGAGCAGTCCGGCAGGTTGTTGGTGCCCAGTTCGCGGGCGAAGAGCTGGTAGAGGAACGCGGCCTCGTTGCTGGTGCGGCCCGAGGTGTAGAAGACGGCCTCGTCGGGGGAGCCGAGGGCGGTGATCTCCTCGGCGACGATGTCGAAGGCGCGTTCCCAGGTCACCGGCTCGTAGTGCTCGCCCCCTTCGGGGAGGTACATGGGGTGCGTCAGCCGGCCCTGCTGGCCGAGCCAGTAGCCGCTGCGGCCCGCGAGGTCGGCGACGGAGTGCGCGGCGAAGAACTCCGGGGTGACCCGGCGCAGGGTGGCTTCCTCGGCGACCGCCTTGGCGCCGTTCTCGCAGAACTCCATCGTGTGCCGGTGGTCGCCCTCCGGCCAGGCGCAGCCGGGGCAGTCGAAGCCTTCCTTCTGGTTGACGCGCAGCAGGGTGAGCGCCGTGCGCTTGACGCCCATCTGCCGCTGGGCGGCGCGCAGGGTGTGCCCGATGGCCGTGAGCCCGGCCGCCGTGTGCTTGGGGTCGGAGACCTTCGGCGCGTCCTGGACCGGATCACCCTGGGGCGGCTTCGTGGCCATCGCACGCTCTCCTTCGACTGCGCGGCTGTGTGTACTGCACGTGACTGCGTGGGCACTGCATCTGTGAGGTACGTCTCCGATCCTCGCACGCCGGACCGACAGCGGGACCGGCCGGTGCGCATGCCCGGCGCGAGCAAAGCTTGCGGGCGCCGCCGGGCGGGGGTGCGGTGGTGCGACTCCCGCGAGGGAGGGCGGGGGCGCGGTGGTGCGACTCCCGCGGAGGAGGGCGGGGGCGCGGGTGGGGCCGACTGTCAGTGGGGCGTGGCAGGATCGGGGGCGTGGCAGAGACAGCATCGAAGAAGACCGACAGCACCTCCGGCGGTGAGCGTCCGCGCCTGATGCTCATGGACGGGCACTCACTGGCGTACCGCGCGTTCTTCGCGCTGCCCGCGGAGAACTTCACGACCGCGACGGGCCAGCCGACGAACGCGATCTACGGCTTCGCGTCGATGCTCGCCAACACCCTGCGTGACGAGGCGCCCACGCACTTCGCGGTGGCCTTCGATGTCTCCCGCAAGACCTGGCGGTCGGAGGAGTTCACCGAGTACAAGGCGAACCGCTCCAAGACCCCGGACGAGTTCAAGGGCCAGGTCGAGCTGATCTGCGAGCTGCTCGACGCGATGCACGCCGAGCGGTTCGCGGTCGACGGCTTCGAGGCCGACGACGTGATCGCCACGCTCGCCACGCAGGCCGAGGCCGCCGGTTTCGAGGTGCTGATCGTCACCGGCGACCGGGACTCCTTCCAGCTGGTCAGTGAGCACACGACCGTGCTGTATCCGACGAAGGGCGTCTCGGAGCTGACCCGGTTCACCCCGGAGAAGGTGTTCGAGAAGTACGGTCTGACGCCCGCGCAGTACCCCGACTTCGCCGCCCTGCGCGGCGACCCCTCCGACAACCTGCCGGGCATCCCCGGCGTCGGGGAGAAGACGGCCGCGAAGTGGATCAACCAGTTCGGTTCGTTCGCGGAGCTGGTGGAGCGCGTCGAGGAGGTCAAGGGCAAGGCCGGGCAGAACCTGCGCGACCACCTGGAGTCGGTCAAGCTCAACCGGCGCCTCACCGAGCTGGAGCGGCAGGTGGAGCTGGACCGGGGCGTGAGCGAGCTGGGCCGCGCGCCGTACGACCGCAAGGCCGTCGCGATGGTGCTGGACACCCTGGAGATCAGGAACCCGTCCCTGCGTGAGCGGCTCTTCGCCGTCGACCCCGGCGCCGAGGAGGCGGAGACCACCCCGGTCGCCGCCGACGGCGTCGAGCTGGACGGCAAGGTACTCGGCACCGGCGAGCTTGCCCCGTGGCTGGCGGAGCACGGCACGGACGCCCTCGGTGTCGCCACCGTCGACACCTGGGCGCTCGGCAGCGGCTCGGTGGCCGAGGTGGCGCTGGCCGCCGCAGGGGGTGCCGCCGTCTGGTTCGACCCGGCCCTGCTGGACGAGGCCGACGAGCGCGCGTGGGCCGCCTGGCTGGCGGACGCGGGCCGCCCGAAGGTGTTCCACAACGCCAAGGGCGCGATGCGGGTCTTCGCCGAGCACGGCTGGGCGATCGAGGGCGTCGCGATGGACACCGCGCTCGCCGCCTACCTGGTCAAGCCGGGCCGCCGCTCCTTCGACCTGGACGCGCTGTCGCTGGAGTACCTGCACCGGGAGCTGGCGCCCGCCGCCGCGGCCGACGGCCAGCTCGCCTTCGGCACGGACGACGGCGCCGAGGCGGACGCGCTGATGGTGCAGGCCCGTGCGATCCTCGATCTCGGCCAGGCCTTCGAGGGCCGCCTGGAGGAGGTCGGCGCCGCCGGTCTGCTGCGTGACGTGGAGCTGCCCACCTCCGCGCTGCTGGCCCGCATGGAGCGGCACGGCATCGCGGCGGACCGGACGCACCTGGAGGCCATGGAGCAGATGTTCGCGGGCGCCGTCCAGCAGGCGGTGAAGGAGGCCCACGCGGCGGCCGGGCACGAGTTCAACCTGGGCTCGCCCAAGCAGCTCCAGGAAGTCCTCTTCGGTGAGCTGGCCCTGCCCAAGACCAAGCGGACCAAGACTGGCTACACCACGGACGCGGACGCGCTGGCCTGGCTGGCCACGCAGACCGACAACGAACTGCCGGTGATCATGCTCCGCCACCGTGAGCAGGCGAAGCTGCGGGTCACCGTCGAGGGCCTGATCAAGACCGTCGCGGCGGACGGCCGCATCCACACCACGTTCAACCAGACGGTCGCCGCGACCGGCCGGCTGTCGTCCACCGACCCCAACCTCCAGAACATCCCCGTCCGCACCGACGAGGGCCGGGCGATCCGCCGCGGCTTCGTCGTCGGTGAGGGCTTCGAGTCGCTGATGACCGCCGACTACAGCCAGATCGAGCTGCGGGTGATGGCCCATCTCTCCGAGGACGCGGGCCTGATCGAGGCGTTCACCTCCGGCGAGGACCTGCACACCACGGCCGCCGCCCAGGTGTTCTCGGTGGCGCCGGCCGCCGTCGACGCGGAGATGCGCCGCAAGATCAAGGCGATGTCGTACGGCCTGGCGTACGGTCTGTCGGCCTTCGGTCTCTCCCAGCAGCTGAACATCGAGGCGGCGGAGGCCCGCGCCCTGATGGACGCCTACTTCGAGCGGTTCGGCGGGGTGCGGGACTATCTGCGCCGCGCGGTCGACGAGGCCCGGGCGACCGGCTACACGGCGACCCTGTTCGGGCGGCGCCGCTACCTCCCCGACCTCAACAGCGACAACCGCCAGCGCCGCGAGGCCGCCGAGCGCATGGCGCTCAACGCGCCCATCCAGGGCACCGCGGCGGACATCGTCAAGATCGCCATGCTCAATGTCGACCGGGCGCTGCGCGAGGCGGAGCTGAAGTCCCGCATGCTCCTCCAGGTGCACGACGAGATCGTCCTGGAGATCGCCCCCGGTGAGCGCGAGGCCGCCGAGGAACTGGTCCGCCGCGAGATGGCGGGCGCCGTACACCTGCGCGCCCCGCTGGACGTGTCGGTGGGCGTCGGCGCGGACTGGGAGTCGGCGGCGCACTAGCGGACCGCACGGCGGCGGTGCACCAGGCGGTCGTACGGCGGCGGTGCACCAGACGGTCGTACGACGGGTCGCACCGGTCCCTCGCACGGCGGCGGCGCACCGGCCTCTCGCACGACGGCATCGCACTGGCCGGTCGTACGGCGGTGCCGGGACCCCTGGCGGCCCGGTACCGCACGACGCCCCACCGCCCGGCCAACGGGTTGTGGCCAACCGGTGAAAACCGGACGTGAACGGGTCCCGGCGCAAGGGAAGTTGTCGTAGGGTCGCCTGGGTCGCCACGCGCTAGCGGACGAGCACACGCAGAGGAACGGACGCTCGGACGTCCAGGGGAGGGGTTCACCGTATGGGGCCGCAATTCGGCAGGAGGCTGCGCAAGGGAGCGGCTACCACGGCCGTCGCCGCCGCGGCGGTCGCCGCGCTGTCCGCATCCCAGGCTCCGGGAGTGACCACCGACGCCGACGGCAGACAGGCCACCACCGGCGCGCAGCCCTCGCCGGACGCGTACGCGGAGGACAGCGCCACCGGCAACTCGCCGTACTACACGGACCTGCCCCCGCTGAACAGCCCCACGCCCTCGCCGAGCACCGGCACCACCCCACCGGTCACCGGTGAGGCCCAGGCGGGCATACCCGCGACCGTCCTCGACGCCTACAAGAAGGCGGCCACCCGGCTGCGGGAGAGCAAGCCCGGCTGCAACCTGCCCTGGGAACTGCTCGCCGCCATCGGCAAGGTGGAGTCCGGCCACGCCCGCGGCGGCAACGTCGCGGCGAACGGCACCACGCTCAGCCCCATCCGCGGCCCGCAGCTCAACGGCAACGGCTTCGCGAACATCAGCGACACCGACAACGGCCTGTACGACGGCGACAGTTCGTACGACCGCGCGGTGGGCCCCATGCAGTTCATCCCGTCCACCTGGTCGTGGGCGGGCCGCGACGGCAACGGCGACGGCGTCGAGGACCCCAACAACGTCTACGACGCGGCGCTCGCGGCCGGGCACTACCTGTGCCGGTTCGGCTGGGACCTGTCCACGCAGGCCGACCTCAACCGCGCCATCCTCAGCTACAACAACTCCTCGGACTACCTGAACACGGTCCTGTCGTGGCTGGAGTACTACCGCAAGGGCACCCACGAGGTCCCGGACGGCACCGGCTCCCTGCCCGGGAACCGCAGCGACGACCCCGCCGGAGCGAGCCCGTCGCCGACGCCGCCCGCGGCCTCGGACCGTCCGGGCTCGGAGTCACCGAGCGCGACGCCCAAGCCCACGCCCACACCGCCCGCCTCCGGTGGCGGCAGCGCCAGCCCGTCACCGACGCCGCCCGGCACCACCACCCCACCGCCGCCGACGCCCACCGAGACCGTGCACCACCTGGAGGACGCGGGCACCGCGACGCTCACCGCCATGGCGGGCGACACCTTCGGCGAGCGGATCAGCACCCGCGCGGAGACCAAGGACGGCACCGCCGTCGGCAAGGTCCGCGTCCGCTTCACGATCACCGGCTCCACCGACGCCACCTTCTCGACCGGCGAGACCGTCGCCACGGTCGTCACCGGCAGCGCCGGTATCGCCGTCGCCCCCGCGCTCCAAGCGGGCGAGAAGACCGGCGACTTCACCGTCCGCGCCACCGTCGTCGGCCGCACGCTCCCCGGCCTCGACTACGGCGCCGCCGTCACCGCCCGCGCCGCCGACACCCTCACCCGCGTCGGTGACACCGCGCTGACCTGCGTCACGGGCGGCGAGTTCGCCGAGCGGATCCAGCTCAAGGCGGCCTACAAGGGCGCGGTCGCCGACGGGGTGGCCGCCACCGCGACGCTGATCAAGTCGGCGGACGATCCCACGGCCAACGACCAGGGCCCCTACTTCAAGGACGCCGACGACACCGCCGTACGCACCCTGAGCCTGAAGACCGACGCCGACGGCCTGCTGAAGCTGCCGCAGCTGTACGCGGACGACACGGCCGGTACGTTCCTGCTGCGGGTCACCACCACCGGCGGGGCGACGCTGACGCTCGAACTGACCGTGACGGCCCCCGAGCCGACCCCGTCGCCGAGCGACTCCACCGGCGAGACCGCCAGCCCGTCGGCCTCACCGAGCGCCTAGACACCGCACGCCTCACCGAAGGGCGCCCCTCCGCCACCGGCGGACGGGCGCCCTTCGCCGTCCGCACGACGTGTTCTCATCTCACGCCGGCGTTGCTACGGTGCCCGGACCTGACGATGCGTCAGTGAACGTCCATCGTGTGGAGAGGACCGCATGCGTGCCCTGATCGCCGCCGCGACCGGCCTCCTCCTCGCGTTCGCCGTGGTCCTCACCCTCACCGCGCTCGGCACCCCGACCGGTGAGACCTCCCCGAAACCCCTGCTGACGACCGTGCCCGCACACCCCTGACCACCCGGGACGGAGGCCGAGATGCGCCGCAAGGCCGCCCTGGTCCTGCTCGCCCTCGCCGTGTTCTGCGCGGCGCTGTCCCCGCTGCTGCGCTGGTACGCCTTCCCGCGCCTCGCCAAGATCCCGCCGAACCAGTACCAGGACATGGTCCTGGAGGCACACGACGCCACCCTCCTCGACTACGGCACCCTGCGCGCCCGCAAGGTCCCCAAGGTCACCATCGTGCAGACCCTGCGCGGCGACGTCGCGGCCTCCGAACGCATCGAACGCACCGCGGGCCGGGACGTCGTCGTCTGGGACGGCCTGTCCTACGTCCAGGGACCCGACGGCGAGATGGTCTCCAAGATCCCCGAGCGGTACATCTTCGACGCCCACACCCAGGAACCCGTCCACGCCACCGGCGAGATGGTCGACGGCGACCCGGTCCGCCGCGAGGGCATCGAGTTCAAGTGGCCGTTCCTGACGGAGAAACGGGACTACGAGTACTTCGACGCCCAGGCCCGCGTCACCGCCCCCATCCACTACCAGGGCACCCAGGACTTCCGCGGCGTCGAGGTCTACTACTTCGAACAGACCATCCCCTGGACCAAGGTGCCCTTCCCCAAGGAGATGCCCGTCGAGGGGATCACCCCCGAGACGGTCGCCGAGACCGGCACCACCCGCTGGTACACCACCGTCCGCAGGTTCTGGGTCGAGCCGCTCACCGGCGCCCCCGTCTACGGCGAGGAGATCCACAAGGAGGAGCTGCGCGGCGGCACCCTCCTCGGCGGCCGGGAGAAGGTCACCGCCTTCTCCGGCCATGTGAAGATGCGCGAGGACTACATCCGCCACACCGTGGACCTGGTCAAGTCCAACCGCACCCTGGTCCTGCTGATGACCTCGTACCTGCCCTGGGGCCTGCTGACCCTCGGCGTGCTGCTGATCTCCCTGTCCCTGTGGCTGGAGGCACGCGGCCGCGGGACCGGTGCCCCGGCGCCCGGACGGACGGCGGAGCCGGAACCGCTCACCGCCTGAGGCGCGCGTTGGTGTGCCGGGTCGGCTCGGCGGTCGCGGGGTCCTCCGGCCACGGATGCTTCGGATACCGGCCGCGCAGTTCCGCCCGCACGCCCTTGTAGCCGTCCCGCCAGAACGACGCGAGATCGGCGGTGACCGCGGCCGGACGCCCGGCGGGGGAGAGCAGATGCACCAGCACCGGCACCCCGGCGACGGTCGGCGACCGCTCCAGCCCGAACATCTCCTGCAACTTCACCGCGAGCACCGGCTGTTCAGGATTCGAGTAGTCGATCCGGATCCTGGACCCACTCGGTACGGTGATCCGCTCCGGGGCGAGTTCGTCGAGCCGCGCGGCCTCCCCCGTCGCCCACGGCAGCAACCGGGCCAGCCCCGCCCCGGCGTCGATCCGCGCCAGGTCGGCCCGCCGCCGGGCCCGGCTCAGCTCCGGCTCCAGCCACTCCGCCACGCGCGCGTGCAGCGCCTCGTCGGAGACATCGGGCCAGGGCTCCCCGAGCCGAAGCCGCAGAAAGGCCAGCCGCCGCCGCAGCCCCTCCGCCTCCGCCGACCACCGCAACAACCGCAGCCCTTCCTGCCGCAGCCCTTCGGCAAGCGCCTCCCGTACGAGGCCGGGATCGGCGTCGCGCAACGACCGCACCGCCAACTCCACAGCCCCGAGCCGCTCGACCCGCCGCGCGACGACGTCCCCGTCGGCCCAGCGCACCTCGTCCCGCTCCGCCACCAGCGCCCCGGCCGCCCGACGGGCCACCCCCTCGTCCACCACGGCGGCGAGCCGCACGCGCGCGTGCCCCCTGCCGACCGGCCGATCGGCCACCGCCACAGCCAGCCACGGCGCCCCCCGCAACACCGACCCGTCCCGCACCTCGGCCCTGGTCCCCGACGCCATCACATACGACCCACCATCGGCCTTGCCCACCCGCTCGGGGAACGCGAGAGCGGCGACGATCCCGGCGGTGCCATCTTCTCCGGCGGCTGTCCAGGGCGCTGCTGCGGGGGTGGTGGCGCCATGGCGGGCGCTGGCCGGGACGGCGGAGCGGTCGGCGCGGCTGGCGTGCGCCCGAGCCGCCGGATCGTCTGCCGCGGCGCGCACGGCGTGGCCCGCCCCGCTCGCGTGGGCCGCTCCCCGCCCCGCCGGCGCTCCGCTCCCCGCGCGGTCCGCGCTTGCGCCCGCGGCGTCCGTCCCCGGGCGCGGCGGCGGGCCGTCCGTCTCCGGTGGGAGCGATGCGGCGCCCTGCGGTAGGTCCGACACGGTGCCCGTCCGTTCCGGGAGCGAGCCGCGCGGGCCGGTTTCCGTGGCCACGGCCAGCAGCCGCCGTACCTCCGCACGCCAGCGCCCCGCGTAGGCGTCGCCTCCGCGCCGTGCGGTACGCAGGGCGGCGGCGAGATCGTCGCCGTACTCGCGCGGCGGCTCCTCGCTGAGCAGGGCCACGACCTCGGCGGCCCGTTCCGCGCCGACCAGTGGTGCCGCGTCCAGCAGGGCCCGCCCCAGCCGGGGATGCAGGCCCAGGCGGGCCAGCCGCGCGCCCCGCTCCGTGGCGTGTCCGGCGGCGTCCACCGCGCCGACGGCCGTGAGCGCGGCCCGTGCCGCCGCCATCGCCCCGGCCGGGGGCGGGTCCAGCAGGGCGAGACCGGCGGCCTCGGGATCGCCCCAGCAGGCCGCCTGGAGCGCGAACGCCGTCAGGTCGGCCACCTTGATCTCGGGAGCCGGGAAACGCGGCAGACGCGCGTCCTCGGCCTCCGTCCAGCACCGGTACACCGTCCCCGGCGCCTCACGACCGGCCCGCCCGGCGCGCTGCCGGCCCGCCGCCCGCGAGGCACGCACCGTCGTCAGCGCGCTCAGCCCGCGCGCGTGGTCCACCCGCGGCTCACGCGCCAGCCCCGAGTCGACGACCACCCGCACCCCCGGAACCGTCAGCGAGGACTCCGCGACCGCGGTCGCCAGCACCACCCGGCGCCCGCCCCCCGGAGCCAGCACCGCGTCCTGCACGGCGGCCGGGGCCCGCCCGTGCACCTGGAGCACCTCCACCCCGCCCAGCTCCCCGAGGTGGGCGGCGACCCGCGCGATCTCCCCGACCCCCGGCAGGAAACACAGCACGTCCCCCGGCCGCTCGGCCAGCGCCCGCCGCACCACGGCCGCCACATGCGCCAGCAGCGCCGGATCGACCCGCATCCCGTGCGGCGGCCGCACCGCACGCGCGGGCGGCGCCCACACCACCTCCACGGGGTAAGAGACCCCCTCGGCCTCGACCACGGGGGCGTCGCCGAGCAGCCGCGCCCAGCCCCGCGCGTCGGTTGTCGCCGACGCCGCCACCAGCCGCAGCTCCGGCCGCAGCGTCTGCCGTACGTCCCACAGGAAGGCCGCCACGGTGTCCGCGTCCAGGTGCCGCTCGTGGCACTCGTCGAGGACCACCACGTCGACCCCGGCCAGCTCCTGGTCCCGCTGGACGCGCTGGAGCAGCACACCGGTCGTGACGACCTCCACGCGCGCGTGCCGCCCCACCACGCGCTCCCCGCGCACCGTGTAGCCGACGCTCTGCCCGACCTTCTCGCCCAGCAGCCACGCCATCCGCCGGGCCGCCGCCCGCGCCGCGATCCGCCGCGGCTCGGCGACCACGACCCGCCGCGCGGGCCCGTCGCCCAGCAGCCCGGCCAGCGCCAGCGGCACCAGCGTCGTCTTGCCGGTGCCGGGCGGCGCGACGAGCACGGCGGTGCCGGGCCCGTCCAGGGCCTCGGTCAGACCGGGCAGCGCGGCCCGTACGGGAAGGGCGTCCAGAGCGTCGTAGCGGATCACACGTTCAGTCTCGTACGCACACGAAGATCGCCGTCCCCGGGATCAGGCTGCCGCGCAGCGGGGACCAGCCGCCCCACTCGGAGGTGTTCCACGCGGGCCACTCCGGCTCCACCAGGTCCACCAGCCGGAAGCCCGCCGTGACGATGTCGCGGACGCGGTCGCCGAGCGTCCTGTGGTGCTCCACGTACACCGCCCGGCCCGCGTCGTCCTGCTCGACGTAGGGCGTGCGGTCGAAGTAGGAGGCGGCGACGGACAGCCCCTCGGGACCGGGCTCGTCCGGGAACGCCCAGCGGATCGGATGGGTCACCGAGAACACGAACCGCCCGCCCGGCCGCAGCACCCGCCGCACCTCGCGCAGCACCAGCACCGGGTCGGCGACGAAGGGCAGCGCGCCGTACGCCGAGCAGGCCAGGTCGAAGGAGGCGTCCGCGAAGGGCAGGGCACCGGCGTCCGCGCACACCAGCGGGAACGTCGCGCCGATGCGCAGGGCGTGCTGGAGCTGCCGGTGGGAGAGGTCCAGGGCGACCGGGTGGGCGCCCTGCGCGGCCAGCCAGCGCGAGCACTGCGCCGCTCCGGCCCCGATCTCCAGCACCGACCGGCCCGCCAGCCGCTCGGCGGGGCCGAGCAGCTCCGCCTCCACCTCGTCGAGGCCCTCGGGGCACCACACGAAGCGGTCGTCGCCGAGGAAGGTGCCGTGCTCGACCTGGTACTCGTCGGCGTTGCGGTCCCACCAGCCCCGGTTGGCGCGGGTACTCTCCGCGACCCCGGCGGCACGCCGGGTGGCCTCCGGTTCCTCGGGAGTCCCGGCGCCGGCACCGGTCGCGGTCTGGGACGTCACGGGCTCTTGGATGATCGGCTCCCTCGTCGTACTCTTCCGTCCAGCCCGGCCCGGTGTGTCACCGGAGGGACGCCGTGCGCCACGCGTGGCCTCGGTGGACAGCTCTTGTGCCGGTTATGCGGCGATCCGCCCCGGGTGGGCGGCTTCGCGCATTGACCCTGCCCGGCAGCCCCCGTATGCTACAAGTTGCGCTGCGGGCCTGCGCACCTCAGACGTAGCAGGCTGCGCTCGCATCTGTTGTATGTCCCCTCGGTTGTCGAGGCGCCATCACCAGTCACTGGTGAGGCGCTTCCTTGGCTGTCCGGCTTCATCAGAGCGAAACGGGCTCCCGGCGTAAGCAGTACCTACGACTTCAATGTCCGTACCGGAGCCCTTTCCCACATGACGAGCAGCACCGAGACCACCGCCACCACCCCGCAGGTAGCGGTCAACGACATCGGTAACGAGGAAGCCTTCCTCGCCGCGATCGACGAGACGATCAAGTACTTCAACGACGGCGACATCGTCGACGGCGTCATCGTGAAGGTCGACCGGGACGAGGTCCTGCTCGACATCGGTTACAAGACCGAAGGCGTTATCCCGAGCCGCGAGCTCTCGATCAAGCACGACGTCGACCCGAACGAGGTCGTCGCCGTCGGTGACGAGATCGAGGCCCTCGTCCTCCAGAAGGAGGACAAGGAAGGCCGCCTGATCCTCTCGAAGAAGCGCGCCCAGTACGAGCGTGCCTGGGGCACCATCGAGAAGATCAAGGAAGAGGACGGGATCGTCACCGGTACCGTCATCGAGGTCGTCAAGGGTGGTCTCATCCTCGACATCGGCCTCCGTGGCTTCCTCCCGGCCTCCCTGGTCGAGATGCGCCGCGTCCGCGACCTCCAGCCCTACGTGGGCAAGGAGCTCGAGGCCAAGATCATCGAGCTGGACAAGAATCGCAACAACGTGGTCCTGTCCCGCCGTGCCTGGCTGGAGCAGACCCAGTCCGAGGTCCGCCAGACGTTCCTCACGACCCTCCAGAAGGGTCAGGTCCGTTCCGGCGTCGTCTCCTCGATCGTCAACTTCGGTGCCTTCGTGGACCTGGGTGGCGTCGACGGTCTGGTCCACGTCTCCGAGCTGTCCTGGAAGCACATCGACCACCCCTCCGAGGTCGTCGAGGTCGGCCAGGAGGTCACCGTCGAGGTCCTCGACGTCGACATGGACCGCGAGCGCGTCTCCCTGTCGCTGAAGGCGACCCAGGAAGACCCGTGGCAGCAGTTCGCCCGCACCCACCAGATCGGCCAGGTCGTGCCCGGCAAGGTCACGAAGCTGGTTCCGTTCGGTGCGTTCGTCCGCGTCGACGAGGGCATCGAGGGTCTGGTCCACATCTCCGAGCTGGCCGAGCGCCACGTGGAGATCCCGGAGCAGGTCGTCCAGGTCAACGACGAGATCTTCGTCAAGGTCATCGACATCGACCTCGAGCGCCGTCGCATCAGCCTCTCGCTGAAGCAGGCCAACGAGTCCTTCGGTGCCGACCCGGCCTCGGTCGAGTTCGACCCGACCCTGTACGGCATGGCCGCGTCCTACGACGACCAGGGCAACTACATCTACCCCGAGGGCTTCGACCCCGAGACCAACGACTGGCTCGAGGGCTACGAGAAGCAGCGCGAGGAGTGGGAGCGCCAGTACGCCGAGGCGCAGTCCCGCTTCGAGCAGCACCAGCAGCAGGTCATCAAGTCCCGCGAGGCGGACGCCCAGGCCGCTGCCGAGGGTGGCGAGGCCGCCGCTCCGGCCGCGACCGGTGGTGGCTCGTACTCGTCCGAGGGCGGCGACAACTCCGGCGCCCTGGCGTCGGACGAGGCGCTGGCCGCGCTGCGCGAGAAGCTGGCCGGCGGCCAGAGCTGAACCGCGACAGCTGACTAGCTGACCGCCGAGGGCCCGCATCCGTCACGGATGCGGGCCCTCGCCGTTTTCTTGATCGGCTCCGGTCCGCCCGGGAATGCCCGTGGCCTGGGCCACGTTGTGCTCTACGGACACGAGGAGGAGCGGTCACAGTGCTTGATCCGCAGGGTTTGTACACGTGGGAGCCGAAGGGCCTGGCCGTGGTGGACATGGCGCTCGCCCAGGAATCGGCCGGACTTGTCATGCTCTATCACTTCGACGGATACATCGACGCGGGTGAGACCGGCGACCAGATCGTCGACGGACTTCTCGACTCGCTGCCCCACCAGGTCGTCGCCCGCTTCGACCACGACCGGCTGGTGGACTACCGGGCCCGCCGCCCGCTGCTGACCTTCCGGCGCGACCGCTGGACGGACTACGAGGAGCCCACCCTCGCGGTGCGGCTCGTCCAGGACGCCACCGGAGCCCCCTTCCTGCTGCTCTCCGGCCCGGAGCCGGACGTGGAGTGGGAGAGGTTCGCCGCGGCCGTCGAGCAGATCGTGGAGCGGCTCGGCGTCCGCCTCGCCGTGAACTTCCACGGCATCCCCATGGGCGTCCCGCACACCCGCCCCGTAGGGCTCACCCCGCACGGCACCCGCACCGACCTGGTCCCCGGCCACCGCAGCCCCTTCGAGGAGGCCCAGGTCCCCGGCAGCGCCGAGGCGCTCGTCGAGTACCGCCTCATGGAGGCGGGCCACGACGTCCTGGGCGTCGCCGCGCACGTGCCGCACTACATCGCCCGCTCGGCCTACCCCGACGCGGCCCTGACCGTCCTGGAGGCCATCACCGCCGCCACCGGGCTGGTCCTGCCGGGCCTCGCGCACTCCCTGCGCACCGACGCCTACCGCACCCAGACGGAGATCGAACGCCAGATCCGCGAGGGCGACGACGAGCTGACCGCCCTCGTGCAGGGCCTCGAGCACCAGTACGACGCCGTGGCGGGCGCCGAGAGCCGCGGCAACATGCTGGCCGAGCCGGTCGAGATCCCGTCGGCCGACGAGATCGGGCAGGAGTTCGAGCGTTTCCTCGCGGAGCGGGAGGGCGACAACTAGGGCGCCCGGGCCGGGGAACACCGTTCCGGCGGCAGGGCCTAAGCTGCCGTTCATGCTGAAAGTGGGCTTGACCGGTGGGATCGGCGCGGGCAAGAGCGAGGTGTCTCGGCTGCTCGTGGAGTGCGGCGCCGTACTGATCGACGCGGACCGGATCGCACGCGAGGTGGTCGAGCCCGGAACCCCCGGTCTCGCCGCGGTCGTACGCGCCTTCGGCGAGGAGGTGCTCACCGAGGACGGCAGGCTGGACCGGCCCAGGCTTGGCTCCATCGTCTTCGCCGACCCCGACCGGCTCGCCGTGCTCAACTCGATCGTGCACCCGCTGGTGGGCGCCCGTTCCCGGGAGCTGGAGGCCGCGGCGGCGGACGACGCCGTCGTCGTCCACGACGTGCCGCTCCTCACGGAGAACGGCCTCGCGCCGCTGTACGACCTGGTCGTCGTCGTCGACGCGAGCCCCGAGACCCAGCTCGACCGGCTCGTCCGACTGCGCGGCATGACGGAGGACGACGCCCGGGCCCGGATGGCCGCCCAGGCGACCCGTGAGCAGCGCCTGGAGATCGCGGACATCGTCATCGACAACGACGTACCCCTCGCGGAACTCCAGCGGCGGGTGAAGGACGTGTGGGCCGACCTGACCCGCAGGGCGCGGGTTCCCCGGGAGCCGCTCCAGGAATAACGGGCCCCGGTGCGGGCGTTGAATCCGGTCAGTGAGGGAAGGACTTTGCTGTGCCCGACACCAGCGGTTCGACCGGACGTACTCCGGAGACGCATGTCATCGACTACCGCGCCGCCGAGCAACTGCTCGCCGCGCGGGATCCGCGGGGCGCGGTGAAGCTGCTCGACGAGGTCATCGCCGCACACCCGGAGAACACGGCGGCGCGGCTGCTCCGTGCGCGCGCCTTCTTCGCCGCCGCGCAACTGCGGCCCGCGGAACTCGAGTTCAGCATCGTCCTGGAACGAGAGCCGGACAACGCCTACGCGCACTTCGCCCTCGCCCGTACCTATGAGCGTCAGGGGCGCCCTGACCAGGCCAAACGCCACTTCCGGCTGGCCGCCGCACTGGACCCGAAGCCGCAGTACCTGAAGGCGGCCCGCTTCGACTCCTGACTCCTCGCGCTCGCTTCCGGGGCTCTGCCCCCACCCGCCTTGTCGCTCGAACGGGTGAAGGTGAGGCGGGTGGGAACGGCCGTGCGGATGCGGGCCGTTGGACGGGCATGGAGCTGAAGACGCGAGCAGGACATCAGGGGACGGGACCCGGGGCCATCACCCCGGACGGCTGCGCGGTGGAGCTGTACTCACGGCTGACGATCGGCCCGGAGCCGGACATCATCGCCGCGGCCGTGCCCCCGGGCGCGCGCATCCTCGAACTGGGCAGCGGAGTCGGCCGCATGACCCACCCCCTGGTGGAGCGGGGCTTCACCGTCACGGCGGTGGACGAATCCCCCGAGATGCTCGCCCGGGTGCGCGGAGCGCGCACGATATGCAGTCCCATCGAGGACCTCGACCTGGGCGAGACGTTCGACGTCGTACTGCTCGCGTCCTTCCTCGTGCACACCGGTGACGTGGAGGTCCGGCGGGGACTGCTGCGCACCTGCGCACGGCACGTGGCCGAGGGCGGCTGTGTGCTCATCCAGCGGGAGGGCGCGGACTACCACTCCGACCTGCCGCGCGAGCGGGTCGACCCCGGCGGCTTCACCGTGCGCATCCTGTCGTCCGAGCCGGCCGGCGACGGCGTCCACTCGGTGCGGGCCGAGTATGTGTTCCCGGACGCGATATGGACCCAGACGTTCAGGGCGCGACCGTTGAGCAAGGACGAGTTCGAGCAGGCGCTGGGGGAAGCGGGCCTGACCGTCGACAGATATCTGACGGAGGACGGGATCTGGGTGCGGGCGATGAGTTCCTGACCGTCCCGGGGTCTTCCTCTGTGACCGCCCCACGGACCACCACCTCACACCGGAGACCCTGATGGCCGAGACCGCCGCTTCCGTTCCCTCTGCCGCTTCCCCCTCGACCGGCGTCGTGGTCGGGGAGTCCCCGACCGCCCGCGGCCGACGCGCCCGGATAGCGCTGCGCGCCCTCCAGGTGCTGATCGCCCTGTTCTTCGCGATCGCCAGTGCGCTGCCCAAGCTGATCGGGCACGCGTCGGCCGTGGAGAGCTTCGCCGAGATCGGCTGGGGCAGCGCGGGGATGTACACCATCGGCTTCCTCGAACTGGCCGGGGCGATAGCGCTGTTGACGCCCGTGCTCCAGTCGGTGTCGGCGATGGCGCTGAGCGCGCTGATGGTGGGCGCGTTCGTCGTCCAGGTCACCGTCTTCGACGGGGAGTACGCGGCGACTCCGCTGATTCTCATCGTGCCGCTCGCCCTCATAGCCTGGGCGCGGCGCGGTCAGAACGCGGAGCTGGCGCGGCTGCTGCGGCGTGCGGCGGCCTGACGGCTCACCGCCCGCGGCGGCGGGAGGGCCCGCCCGGCTCGTCGGTCCCGGCCCGGGTGCCGGATCCACCCCGGCTGCCAGGTCGACCCCGGCCGTTCGGGCCGCCCTCGCTGCCGGACCCGCCCTGTCCGGCAGGCCCGCTTGACCCTGGTGGCGGGGTGGTGCCGTAACCGCCCAGGCCGCCGAGGCCGCGGAGGCGTTCCAGCTCTCGGCGGTCGCGCTTGGTCGGGCGGCCGGTGCCGCGGTCGCGGATGCCGGGCGGGGCGATCGCCTCGCGGGGCGGGGGCGGAGGGCTGTTGTCGATGTAGCACTGCACGGCCACCGGGGCGCCGACCCGCTTGCGGATCAGGCGCTTGACCACGACGACCCGCTCCCGGCCCTCGTGCCGCAGCCGTACCTCGTCGCCGACGCGCACCGAGTGGGCGGGCTTGACCCGCTCGCCGTTCACCCGGACGTGACCGCCCTTGCAGGCGGCGGCGCCGATGGAGCGGGTCTTCACCAGGCGCACGGACCAGATCCAGCTGTCGATGCGTACGCTCTCGCCGCTCTGCGGACCGGCGGCCTCGGCGGCGGCCACCGCGGCGGCGACCTTCGGGTCGGTGCCCGTCCCGGCGCCGTCCCCGCCCCCGTCCTTGTCCACCGCTCGTCGCTCGTCCCGGACGTCCCCCACTGCCCGCACGTGCTGCTCGTCCCGCTCGTCATGCGGATCCTGGTGGTCCGCGCCTTCGGAAACCATGCCCTCGACCTTAGCTGCCCGGAGGAGCTGGGACGACGGCGTTTTCCCTGGCCCACGGCTCTACGGTGGAGGCATGGAAACAGGCACCGGCAGCGAAACGGGCGGCGGCCTCGCGGACCTGGACCAGCGGGTCGCCGGGTGCCGGGCCTGTCCTCGGCTGGTCGACTGGCGTGAGGAGGTGGCCCGCACCAAGCGGGCGGCCTTCGCGGACTGGACGTACTGGGGGCGCCCTGTTCCCGGGTTCGGTCCGGCGGACGCCCGGCTGCTGATCGTCGGGCTGGCACCGGCGGCCCACGGTGGGAACCGGACGGGACGGATGTTCACCGGGGACCGGTCCGGGGACGTGCTGTACCAGGCGCTGTACGACGTCGGCCTGGCCTCCCGGCCCACCGCCGTGAGCGCCGGGGACGGGCTGGAGCTGTACGGCGTCCGTGTCACCGCGCCCGTGCACTGCGCGCCGCCCGCCAACAAGCCGACGCCCGAGGAACGCGACACCTGCCGTCCCTGGCTGGTGCAGGAGCTGCGGCTGCTGCGGCCGACGCTGCGGGCGGTGGTCGTCCTCGGGGCCTTCGGCTGGCAGGCGGCGCTGCCCGCGTTCGCGGAGGCGGGGTGGACGGTGCCGAGGCCGCGTCCGGTGTTCGGGCACGGTGCACGGGTGCGGCTCGACGACGCGCTGCGGCCGGCGGAGGGGAAGGAGGAAGGAGGCGGCGGTCTGGACGTCTTCGGCTGTTTCCACGTCAGCCAGCGCAACACCTTCACGGGGCGGCTCACCCCGGAGATGCTGCGGGAGGTGCTGCGCACGGCGGCCGGTGCGGCGGGCGAAACGGGGCTGCGGGCGCCGGGAGGAGCGGGCTAGGGTCGCCGGATGCCCCTCTACCCTGAGATCGAACCGTACGCGCACGGGATGCTCGACGTCGGCGACGGCAACCGCCTGTACTGGGAGACGTACGGGAACCCGGACGGCAAGCCCGCGGTGACCCTGCACGGCGGGCCGGGGTCCAGCGGCAACGCCTACTTCCCGCGGCTGTTCGACCCCGAGGCGTACCGGATCGTGGTGCTGGATCAGCGGGGGTGCGGGCGTTCGACACCGTCGGCGAGCGTGTACGGCACCGACATGAGCGTCAACACGACGGCTCATCTCATCGCCGATCTGGAGTCGCTGCGACGGCACCTGGGGATCGAGCGGTGGCTGGTGTGGGGGGTGTCGTGGGGGTCGGTGCTCGGGCTGCGGTACGCGCAGACGCATCCCGGCGCGGTGTCGGAGCTGGTGCTGACCGGAGTGGCGACCGGTTCCCATGCCGAGGTCGCCCTGATGACGAGAGGGCTGGGCAGGATCTACCCCGAGGCCTTCGAGAAGTTCCTCGCCGGCCTTCCGGAGGGCGAGCGGGAGGGGAATCTCTCCGCCGCCTACAACCGGCTGCTCGAATCACCCGACGCCGAGGTGCGGGAGCGGGCGGCACGGGACTGGACCGACTGGGAGACGGCGGCGGCGGGGCAGCCGCCGCGTTCGGAGCCGCGTTACGAGGACCCGGTGTTCCGGATGGGCTTCGCCCGTACGGTCACGCACTACTGGGGCAACGACCACTTCCTCGGCGAGGACAACGACGACGGCGTGGTGCTGCGGGACGCGCATCTGCTGAAGGGCATCCCGGGCACCCTCGTCCAGGGCGGCCTGGACTTCGGCAACCTCCTCGGCATCGTCTGGCGCCTCCACCACGCCTGGCCCGGCAGCGAGCTGGTGACGGTGGACGAGGTGGGACACAACGCCGGCGCGCCGGGGATGGCGGAGGCCCTGGTGGCGGCGACGGACAAGTACACCGCCCGCCGCTGAGGCCTGCTCACCGGCCCGGTCGCCACACATAGCGCACGTCCGGTTCGCGCTCCTCGTTGCCGCTGCCGTCGGTGCGCTCCACGGCGAGGAAGCCATGACGCTCGTAGAAGCGGTGGGCCGGCTCGTTGACCTGGAAGGTCCACAGGGTGAGGCCGTCCGGCCGGCGTTCCTTGGCGAGGGCGACGAATCGGTCACCGATGCCACACCCACGCCAGCCGGGGTCGAGGTAGAGCTGTGACAGCAGCTCCCCGTCGAGCACCATCACCCCGACGAGCCCCGCGCCGGCCTCCGCCACCCATGTCTCACGCAGCGGCACCACCACATCCCGGAAGTAGGCGCGTACCTCGTCGTCGGTGCGCGGTCTGACGACGGTCGGCAGCGCGGCCGCGAAGGAACGCAGCCAGACGTCGGCGGCGGCGGTGGCGTCGGCGGCGGTGGCGCGGCGCAGGTGGACGGGTGCGGGGGCCGAGGTCATGAGGGCTCGGGGACGACGGCTGTGGCTGTGATTTCCACCAGTTGTCCGGTGTAGCCGAGGCAGGCCACGCCGAGCAGGGTGGATGAGTGCGGTCCGGTGCTGAGTCCCGACGCCTCGACGACGTCCCAGACGGCGGAGAGTGCCGCGGGGTCCGTGCTCACGACGTACACGTCGGTCGCCACGACGTGGGCCAGGTCGCTTCCCACGGCGCGCAGCTGCTCCTCGAGATTGGCGACCACCTGCTGGGCCTGGCGCACGGCGTCGCCCTCGCCGATCAGCTTGCCGTCGGCGTCCAGCGGTACCGCCCCGGCGAGGAAGGCCAGCTTGGTACCGGCTTCGACGACGGAGGCGTGGGAGTAGGTAGGCGGAGGGAAGAGGGTGGGAACGGTGACACGGCGGATCATCCGGCGGCTCCAGCTCACGAAGGGGACAGCTCGCCGATCATCCGTGCTGGCGGCTGGTCGCGCATCCGTATTTTGATGGCCCCCATGAGCGACGAAGCCGACTTCCTCACCACCGTCACCGCCCGCCTCGCCGGCCTCCCCGGCGTCCGGGGCGTCACCCTCGGCGGCTCGCGCGCCCAGGGCACGCACCGGCCCGACAGCGACTGGGACATGGCGGTCTACTACCGCGGCGCCTTCGATCCGGACGATCTGCGCGCCCTCGGCTGGGACGGTGAGGTGTCCGAGATCGGCGGCTGGGGCGGCGGTGTCTTCAACGGCGGGGCCTGGCTGACCGTCGAGGGCCGACGGCTGGACGTCCACTACCGGGACCTCGACGTCGTCGAGCGGGTGATGGCGGAGGCGGAGGTAGGACGGTTCCGGGTCGAGCCGCTGATGTTCCATCTCGCGGGGATCCCGACGTACCTGCTGATGGCCGAACTCGCCATCAACCAGGTGCTGTACGGCGAACTCCCGCGCCCCGTCGGCTACCCGGCGGCCCTGCGCGCAACGGCCCCCGGACGCTGGTACGGCACGGCGACCGCGACCCTCGCCTACGCCAGGGCGGGCCACGCCCCCAAGGGCGCCGTCACCCAGGTCGCCGGTGCGATCGCCCTCGCCGCGACACAGACGGCGCACGCGGTGCTGGCGGGGCGTGGGGAGTGGGTCACCAACGAGAAGGGGTTGATCGCGCGGGCCGGGCTGGGTGCCGTGGACGGGTTGGTGGGGACGCTGACGGCGGACCCGCGGGCGTTGGCCGACGCCGTCGACGCGGCCGAGGCGCTGTTGGCGCGGGCGTACCAAGGCTGAGCGCTCCGCGCTCGACGTCACACCCCCGCAATACGCCCGTTCCCTCTCCTCCAAGAAGTCGGCCTACCCTGGTTCCCACGATCCCCAGCCCGGCCACCGTCGTCCGAAGGCGTCCCGCCTCGACGACAGGAGTCTTGTTGCCGCGCCGTGTGAAGTCCGTACTGCCTCCGCTGCCTCTCTGGCTCGCCCATGCGCTCCGTGCCCAGCGGGGGCCCGTGCCGTGGAGCGCGGTGCTGCGGGGCGTGTTGGCCGCCGGGCCGTTGCTGGCGGTGGCCGTGGTGGCCGGGCGGGCCTCGGCCGGGGTCGTGGCGGCGATCGCCGCGATGCTGGCCGGGATCAATGACCGGCCCGGCGGGCGCCGGGTGTCGGTACGGCGGATCGGAGGGCCCGCGGTCGCCGGTGCCGTGGGGATGGCGGCGGGGACTGCCGCCGGGGCGCATCTCGGGGCCCTCGGGCTGGTGGCGGTGTTCGCCGGGCTCGGGTTGCTGGCCGGTGGGGTGAGTGCCGTGGGGCCCGTGGCGTCGGCGGCCGGGACGCAGTTGCTGGTCGCGTCGGCGGTCGGGGCGGGGATGCCGTTGCCGGAGCCGGGGTGGGCGCGGGCGGTGGCGTTCCTCGCCGGGGCCGGGTGGCTGCTGGCGTTGCGGGTGGTGCTGCCGACGCCGGGTTCGTTCGGGGCGGGGGCCGGTGACTATCGGTTCGACGGGGAGCGGGCCGCCGTCGCCGACGTGTACGACGCCGTCGCCGCGCTGCTGGACGCCGTAGGAACCGAGCGGGCGCGTGGGCGGCGGGCCGCGCTGACCGCGGCGCTCGACCAGGCGCAGGACGTCCTCGCGGGGCCCCGGCTGCGGCGGTACGCCAGTTCGGCGGCCGAGCGGCGGCTGCACGCGCAGTACGCCGCCGCGTTGCCGCTCGCCGAGGCCGCGACCGCGCTGGCCTGGGCGGGGGAGAGGGTGTCCGCGCGGGCCGCCGAGGGGCCGCGGCGGCTGGCGGCGGCCGTGCGCGGCAGCACGCACACCGGGCCGCTGCCCGCACCCTGCCGGTCGGTGCCCGCGCTGCGCGCCCTCGACGACGCGCTGCTGCACGCCGCCGAGGCGTTCGACCAGGCGGACGGCGGCGATCTGCACACCCGGCGCAGG
The DNA here is from genome assembly GCF_018070565.1 of Streptomyces sp. B93. Classification (GTDB taxonomy): domain Bacteria; phylum Actinomycetota; class Actinomycetes; order Streptomycetales; family Streptomycetaceae; genus Streptomyces. The sequence goes on along the minus strand of NZ_JAGPXL010000001.1, from coordinate 183,066 downwards.
AGCGCGCGGGAGGTGGCGCGGATCGTGGTCGGGGGCGCGGGGCGCGAGTACGGGCTCCGGGTCGCCCTCAGTTACGGGGCCAGCGCCGCTGTCGCGCTGGCGCTGTACCACGCCCACTGGTACGGGCAGCACACCCACTGGTACTGGCTGCCCGCGACCGCCGTGTTCCTCGTCAAGCCCGACCTCGGGCCGCTGGCCTCGCGGGTGCTGTGCCGGGCCGCCGGGACCGTGCTCGGGGCGCTGCTGTTCGCCGTCCTCGCCGCGGTGCTGCCGGACCCGGCCGGGCTCGTCGCCCTCGTGGCGGTCAGCGGGGCGCTGATACCGGTCGCCACCCGGCACTTCGCCGCCCAGACCGCCGTGGTGACCGTCCTCGTCCTCGCGCTGGTCATGGTCGGCGGGGAGCCGCAGGCGTCCGTCAGCCGGATCGCGGAGACGCTGCTGGCCTGCGCGATCGTGCTGATCGTGGGGCATCTGCCGATGCCGGGGAAGCGGGGCGGGACGGTGCGCGCCCGGCTCGCGGCGGCGGGCGGCGCCGCGTACGCCTACCTCGCGCACGTCAGGGAGCACCCCGAGGACCGGGCGCGCCGCTGGGTGCTGCGCCGCGAGGCCTACCGTGCCCTCGCCGAGGCGCGCACCGCCGTCGCCGTCGCCGCCGCCGAACTGCCCGCCCTCGCACGGCACACCGAGGGCGCGGACAAGGTGGCGGCGCTCCTCGAACGGCTCGTCGACACCACCACCGCCTGCGCCGTGCACCTCGACGACACCGGACGGCTCACGCCCCGCCACACCGAGCGACTCGCCGGGCTGCTGGACGAGTTGGCCGGGCTGGCGGACATGCCGGAAACCGTCGACCCGCGGGGCCCTGACCGTCGTACGTTGAGCGCATGACGTCTTCTCGCGCCGACCTCGTCATCAGCGGATGCGCCGTCCTCCTCCACGACGACCCCGACGACCCCGAGACGACCGGGTTCCGGGAGGACGCCGCGATCGTCGTGCGGGACGGGGCGGTGGAGGCGGTCGTCGGTGCCGCCGACGCGGACGGGCTGGCCGCCGTGGAGCGGATCGACGCGCGGGGGCAGGTCGCCATGCCGGGGCTGGTCAACTGCCATACCCACGCCCCGATGGTCGCGCTGCGCGGCGTCGCGGAGGATCTGCCGACCGAGGAGTGGTTCAACGACGTCGTCTGGCCGATCGAGTCCAATCTGACCCCCAGGGACGTCGAGTTGGGCGCGCGGCTGGCCTGCGCGGAGATGATCCGTGGCGGCGTGACCTGCTTCGCCGACCACTACTTCGCCATGGACGCGGTCGCGGCCGTCGTCGCCGAGTGCGGGATGCGGGCCCATCTGGGCGAGGCGTTCTTCTCCTCGCAGGGGCCCGAAGGGCGCGAACGGTCACTGGATTTCGCGCTGCGCGCGCGGGGCGCGGCCGACGGGCGGATCACCACCACGCTCGCCCCGCACGCCCCCTACACGGTGGACGACGCCGATCTCGCCGCCACCGCCGCCCTCGCCCATGAGCACGGGCTGCCGGTGCACCTCCACGCCGCCGAGAACCGTGACCAGACCGAGGCCAGCCTCGCCCGCCACGGCCGCACCCCCATCGAGGTGCTGGCGGACACCGGCCTGCTCGACACCGACACGCTCATCGCCCACGGCACCGGCATCGTCGAGCGGGACCTGCCCGTGCTGGAGCGGGCGAGCGGACGGGTCGCGGTGGCGAGCGCGCCGCGCGGCTATCTGAAGTTCGGCTGGCCCGCTACGACACCCGTGCGGGCGCTGGCCGCCATCGGGGTGCCCGTCGGTCTCGCCACGGACGGCGCGGCCTCCAACAACTCCCTCGACCTGTGGGAGTCGATGGCGCTCACCTCCCTGGTGCAGAAGTCGGCCGAGGGGGACCCGCGCTGGCTGACCGCACGGCAGGCGCTCCACCACGCCACCGTGCAGAGCGCCCGCGCGGTCGGCCTCGGCGACACCGTCGGCCGGATCGCGCCGGGCCGCCGCGCCGACCTCGTCCTCGTCGACCTCACCGGCCCGCACACCCAGCCCGTGCACGACCTCGCCGCGACGCTGGTGCACAGCGCCCGCGCCTCCGACGTACGCACCACGATCGTCGACGGGCGGATCCTGATGCACGACCGGGAACTGCGCACCCTCGACGTGCCGTCGATCGTGGCGGAACTGGGCGAGCGGCTGCCCGCGCTCCTCGACCGGAGCCATGGGCGGCGCATCCAGGAATACGACAACTGAGGAAGTCCGGCCATGGGGGAGTCCGACCCGGCCCGGAAAAATCTTCGCGCGACAGCGATGAGTTCCGCCGCGCCCCGCGGTCACCAGACGCGACGGGTTCGTCACACAGGAGGATACATGTCGCTGCCGGACATCGTCTCGCGTGCCGAGTGGCGCCGGGCGCGCGAGGAACTGCTGGTCAAGGAGAAGGCGGCCACCCGCGCGCGGGACGCGCTCAACGCCGAACGGCGGCGGCTGCCGATGGTGGAGATCGAGGAGGAGTACGTCTTCGAGGGCGGCGACGGCAAGGCCACCCTGCTCGACCTCTTCGAGGGGCGGCAGCAACTCGTCGTCCACCACTTCGTGTTCGCGCCGGAGCGGGACGCGGGCTGCCGCTGCTGTTCCGCGTTCCTGGACCAGGTCGGCCATCTGGGCCATCTGCACGCGCGGGGAACGTCGTTCGCGGCGGTGTCCAGGGCGCCGTACAGGAGGATCCTGCCGTTCAAGGCGCGGATGGGCTGGACGGTGCCCTGGTACTCGTCGTACGGCAACGACTTCGACCGTGACTTCGGGGTGACCCTGGAGCAGGACGGCGAGCCGGCCGAGCGGCCGGGGATCAGCTGCTTCCTGCGGGACTTCGACCGGGTGTTCCACACCTACTCGACGTACGGACGCGGCCTGGACGGGCTCGGCTCCACCACCAGCTTCCTCGACCTGACCGCCCTGGGGCGGCAGGAGGAGTGGGAGGAACCCGAGGGGCGCGCGTCGGCGTTCGGGGCGCCCGCGGGCAGTGAGCGCATCCGTTATCACGATGAGTACGAGGAGTGACGCGGAGTGTGGTGATCCCTGGGCGCACCGTCGCCGGAACCTCACACTCCGTGTTGAACACGTGTCAACTACGTCTCAGTCGCGTCACTTCGCGAGGCGATTCCCAGCCGGACGGCGTTAACTCCTACAGGAACTCCTGTGAGTACGACGTTTTCCGGAGGTGCAGGGTGGTGAACGGGCGAACAGTGCTCGAACGCTTTCCCGCGGGCGGGCCGAGAGGATCATGGCCCGCGGAGGAGTTCGCGCACGCGCGGCGGCTGGAAGGGCTGCCCGCCGAGGTCGTCATGGACCTCGCCACGGACACGTTCCTGGTGATCGTGCGCGGCGGTGACGCCGCCGACTGACGCGCGGCTCAGCTGGACTCCGAGGTCGGCAGCCGCTCGGCGACCGCGGTGAACTGCTCCGCCTGGAGCGCGTACAGCTCGGCGTAGACCCCGCCGCTCGCCAGCAGTTCGTCCGGAGTCCCGGATTCCACCAGCCGCCCCCGGTCCAGCACGTGCACCAGGTCGGCGTGGCGTACGGACGCCAGCCGGTGCGTGATCAGTACGACCGTCTGGCCGGTCCCCGCCAGGGACCGGATCCGCTCGAAGACCTCCAGCTCGGCACGGGCGTCCAGGGCCGCCGTCGGCTCGTCCACGATCAGGACGCGGCCCCCGCGGTAGGCCGCCCGGGCGATCCCGAGCCGCTGCCACTGCCCACCCGACAGGGAGTGCCCACCGCTGAAGTGGCGGGCCAGCAGGGTGTCCAGGCCGCGCGGCAGGTCCGCCACCACGCCCCGCGCGCCCGCCTCCCGCACCGCCTCGGCCAGCCGGTCCTCGGTGAGCGGCGCCGAGGAGCGGCCCACGGCGACATTGACCCGCGCGGTGAACGGCCAGCGCTTGAAGTCCTGTGCCACCATCGCGATCCGCTCGGCCAGCCGGTGCCGGTCCGCGGTCGCCGTGTCGACGTCGTCCCACAGCACACGGCCCTTGTCCGGGGTGTACAGCCCCGCCAGTAGCTTGACCAGGGTCGTCTTGCCCGAGCCGTTCTCGCCGACCAGCGCGACGATCTTGCCCAGGGGGATGGTGAGGGTGACACCGTCGAGGGCGGGGCGGCGCGGCTTGCCCCCGGAGTCCGGGTGCTCACCCGGGTAGGTGAAGCTGACGTCCTCGAAACGGATCTCGCGCGGGGCCGCGGGCAGGGCCGTCCCGCCGACCGGGATCAGCCGGGTCTCCGCCTCGCTGTGCAGCCGCTGGAGGTCGCCGACGAACAGGGCCTCCTCGTGCAGCGCGTTCACCTCGACGACCAGGGTGTCCAGGTTCGCGGAGCCGGTACGGATCGCGATCACCGCCGTACCGGCGACGGACAGTGCCATCGAGCCGGTCAGCAGCAGGCCGCCCAGCGTCGCGTACGTCGCCACCGTCGCCAGGCCCGTCCACAGCGCGGCGATGAGACCGGTGCGGGCCGCCAGCCGGGCCAGCCGGGCCTGCTCCGCCTCCGCCGTCTCCGACATCGACCTGAAGTGCCGCAGCAGGAACGGGCCCACCCCGTGCACCCGGATCTCCGGCGCCGCCTCCGGCTCGATCAGCAGCGAGGCGAGCAGCCGTCCCGCGCGCTCGTGCTGCACCCACGCGTGGAACGACTCGTACCGGCGCCGAGCTATGGTCAGCGCGCTCCACGCGCTCGGCAGCGTCATCGTCACCAGCAGCGGCAGCAGCGCCGGATGCAGCACGGTCAGCACGCTCGCCGCCGCGACCAGCGAGATCATCGCGTTCACCACGTGCGTGGCGTACGAGATCATGCGGCGGGCCGAGGCGGCGCCGTACTGCGCGGTGTCCAGCAGCTTGTGGAAGGCGTGGTCCTCGATCGCCGTCAGCTCCACCGACGCCGCGCGCTGAAGGTACTGCTCGGTCGCCACCCGCTCCACCTTCGGCTCCAGCCGTCCGGTGGCGTACGTCGACGCGGCGCGCAGCAGCGCCGAGAGCAGCGCCACGGCGGCGACCGTGGTCAGGGCGGGGGCCGCGTCGCGCAGCCGGTCCTCGATCGGGCCGCCCGCGAGCAGTCGGCCCAGCACGCTGTTCACCGCGAGGAGACTGACCGCCTGGGCCGCGCCCCGGCCGGTCTCGGCGGCGATGACCGCCCGGGTGGCCCGCCGGTCGGCCTGGCGGGCGAGGCGGAAGCTGGCGGAGAGGAGGGCGGGGAGGCGGATGATCATCGCCCGGAAGTTCAGCTCCAGGAAGGCGTCCGAGTGCTGGTTCCAGCCGGTGTCGTAGCGGAGGGGGCCGCCGAAGAGGAGACGTTCCGAATCGGAGACGCCGGGGTGGTCGGCGTCGGACGCCCCGGGCTCGTCCGGACGGCCCCCCTGTGTGCCGTCTGCCCGTGCCTTTCCTGCCACCGGGGACCTCCCTCGCATCCGCACCGGCCGTGGGTGAACGGCCACTATCGCGGCGTGGACCGGGCGCCGGGCAGGGCGCGCGACGGGGGGAGGCGGGCGCGCGGGCGTACGCCAGCCGGGCGGGGGTACGCCGTCGGATGCGCGGGCGCGGTGTGCGGCTAGGCGGTGATCGGGCGGGACCAGGTGGGTGTGGTGCCCATGGCCTGGCACAGGGCCAGGTAGAGCGGGATCGGCGGGGTGTACGGAACCGTGCCGTCCGGTCGGTGGATGAGACGCGTGACCTCAGGGACGAGGGCGCCGGTCGCGTACTGCGCGGGGGCGGGCCAGTCCATGGCGTAGTCGGAGTCGGACGGTACGAGCCACCACCAGCGTGACTGGTCGGCGTAGACGCACCCGACGCGTGGCAGCCGGGGCGTGATCAGGGGGCCCAGGTGTGCGGGCGCGGCCACCGCGTCGCAGCCCAGGGGGGCCGTCATTCCGTCGGGCAGGGACAACCGGAGCTGCGGATCCCTCGCCGGGACGCGCGAGGCGCGACCGAGGCGGACCAGCGTGTCCAGGCTGAGCACCGCGCCGCCGCCGGGGGCAGCCGTCATGGGCGGTGCCCTTCCGGGCGCTGGCGGTGCGGGGGTATGCCCGGGAGCAGCGGCTGCCTGGTCGGGTGGTGGGTGATCGGCTGGGCCCCGGTCCACTGGCGGGCGGGGGACTGGGGCCCGGTCCGCTGACAGGCGGCGGGGTTCCCCTCGTCCTCGTCGCCCGAGCCACCGGACTCACCCGGCTTCGGACGCGCGCCCCAGCCGAGGTCGTCCCGGGGGGAGAGGGCGTTGCCGGGGGGTGGTGGGGTCGGGCGGGGGGCGTGATCCGGGGGCGTGCCGTGGCCGGGGATCGTGCTGTGCGCCGGGGCCGAGCCGTGGGCGGGGGCCGTGGCGTGCCCCGGAACCGAGCTGTGCGCCGGAACCGAGCTGTGGGCCGGAGTCGGACCGTGCGCCGGGGCCGAGCCGTGGCCGGGGGCCGTGCCGTGCCCCGGAACCGAGCTGTGGCCCGGAGTCGGGCCGTGCCCCGAGGCCGAGCTGTACCCCGGAGTCGCGCCCTGCCCAGGTACGGAGCCCTGGCCGGGGACCGAGTCGTCCTCGGGCACGGTCAGGCCGTCGTCCTGAGTGGCCGTCCCGCGTGTCAGCTCCGCCCAGACCAGCAGGCCGGGGCCGTGTTCCAGGGCGCCCCAGGCCCGGCAGAGGGCGTCGACGAGGAGCAATCCCCTCCCGTGCTCCTCCTCGGGCCGACTCGGAGACGGGTGGGGCTCGCCCGGCGCGCATCCCTCGTCACGCACGGCTATCCGCACCAGGTCGTCGCTGTCGTGCAGCTCGCACACCACCGTCGCGCTCGCGGTGTGCACGATCGCGTTGGTGACCAGCTCGGAGACGACCAGCGCCGCCGTGTCGCAGGTGTCCTCGCACACCGACCAGCCGGTCAGCCGGGCACGCGTCAGGCGTCTCGCCTGGGCGGGAGAGCCCGGATGGGCGGCCAGTTCGAAGCGGAACCGGCGCTCGGAAGGGGCCCCGGCGGGGCCGGCTCCCGTGGTGGCGCCAAGGCCGGATGAGCCCATGGCGGCGTCTGTTCCTAAGGGCGCGGACGGAATCACGCTTGCCACTATCTCCCCGTCGTGAACACTTGGCAAGTGTCACTCTGAAAATTGCAGAGTGCTGTGTGACGTAGTGGAAGCCCATGGCACACTGCTCGCAACAGCACGTCGAACGGCGCCACTTGGGACCGCCGAAGGTCTGGCCGAAGGTGTCCGATCGGTCCGTTTTCCTGCGGATCGGCGCGCAATTTGAGGGCATGTGTCAGGTCAGTTCTTCGAAAGGGTCTTCGAATGGCGCCGTCGGGCTGTGCGCGATTCCCTGCTGGAGGTGGAGCGTGAGTGAGCCACGGTCCGCGCCGACGGTCGGCCAGGTCGTCCTCGGCCGACGCCTGCTGGACCTGCGAGAACGCGCGGGCCTCAAACGTGAGGAGGCCGCCCGCGTGCTGCGGGTCGCCCCCGCCACGGTCCGCCGCATGGAGATGGCCGAGGTCGCGCTCAAGATCCCGTACCTCCAACTGCTCCTGAAGGCCTACGGCGTTCCCGACGACGAGGCCGAGGCCTTCGTCCATCTGGCCGAGGAGGCCAACAAACCCGGTTGGTGGCAGCGCTTCCACGACATCCTTCCCGGCTGGTTCTCCATGTACGTCAGCCTGGAGGGCGCCGCCGCCCTGATCCGCAGCTACGAACCCCACTTCGTGCCCGGACTCCTCCAGACCGAGGACTACGCCCGTGGCGTCTTGACCTCGGGCGCCGTCGGTCAGGCGAGTCCCGAGGACATCGACGGGCACGTCGCGCTGCGCATGCAGCGCCAGGCGCTCCTCACCCGGGAGGACGCCCCCCGGATGTGGGTCGTGATGGACGAGACCGTGCTGCGCCGCCAGGTCGGCGGCCCGGAGGTGATGCGCGCCCAGATCGACAAGCTGCTCGACATCACGAAGCTGCCCAATGTGACGTTGCAGGTCATCCCGTTCGCCACGGGACCGCACCCCGGCACGTACGGGCCCTTCGTGCTGTTCCGATTCGCCATGCCGGAACTCCCGGACATGGTCTACAGCGAGTACCTGACCGGCGCCGTCTACCTGGACGCGCGCTCGGAGGTGGCGACCTACCTCGAGGTCATGGACCGCATGGCGGCGCAGGCCGCTACGGCACATCGCACGACCGAGATCCTCAAGGATCTCCGCAAGGAGCTGTGAATGGATCGCATCAAGCCGCGCATTCGCGTCTACAACGGCATGCCCGCGCGTGAGCTGGGCAGCGAAGGCTGGCACAAGCCGTGGAGCGGCGGCAACGGCGGGAACTGCCTGGAGGCCATGAAGCTCGCCGACGGCCGGATCGCCGTCCGGCAGTCCACCGATCCGGACGGTCCGGCGCTGATCTACACGACGGACGAGATGACGGCCTTCATAGAAGGCGCCAAGGCGGGGGAGGCGGACTTCCTGCTGTCCTGAACCGCACCCCTGCTTGTTGTTCAGAAGAACCGCGATTCCCGTACGTTGGCACTGAGTTGATCATTAACTGCTTGAGACCCTTATGGAGTGCGTCATGACCGGGCAGCACCACATCGAGATCGACACCAGCAAACCGCACCCCGCACGGATGTACGACTGGTACCTCGGCGGCAAGGACAACTACCCCGTCGACGAGGAGATGGGGCGTCAGATGCTGGCGCTGGACCCGCGCGTGCCGGTGATGGCGCGGGTCAACCGGGCGTTCATGCACCGCGCCACCCGCTGGCTGGCCGGGCAGGGCGTCCGGCAGTTCCTGGACATCGGCACGGGCATCCCGACCGAGCCGAACCTGCACCAGGTCGCCCAGCAGGTCGCCCCCGACGCACGCGTGGTCTACTGCGACAACGACCCCATCGTGCTGGCCCACGCCGCGGCGCTGCTGCGCAGCACGCCGCAGGGGATGACCGAGTACCTCCAGGCCGACGTGCGGGACCCGGCTGCCATCATCGACGGGGCGAAGAAGGTCCTCGACCTGGACCGACCGGTGGCCCTCTCCCTCATCGCGCTGCTGCACTTCGTCTCCGACGCGGACGGCGCGCACGAGCTGGTGAACCGGCTGCTGGCCGAACTGCCCTCCGGCAGCTACCTGATGATGACCCACGCCACCGGCGACTTCACGCCGGAGGAGTCGGCGGCGGCGACGGAGAAGCTCAAGGCGGCGGGCATCACCCTCGCCCTGCGCTCCCGCACCGAGTTCGCCCACTTCTTCGACGGCCTCGAACTCGTCGACCCCGGCGTCGTCGTGGTCCCCGACTGGCACCCGGAACTGGGCGAGCCGGTCCCGGGGCAGGACGACGGGGTGATCCCCGGGTACGGCGCGGTGGGGCGCAAGCCCTGACCGGAGCGGGGTGCTGAGCCTGGGCCCGGGTCCGTTTCGGGGCTTGGGCCTCGGTCGGTTCCGGGCCTGGGCCTCGGTCTGTTTCCGGTCCTGGGCGTGGGCCCTTGGCGCTGTGCCTAGGGCTTGTGCCGGTGCCGGTAGCCGGTGCCTCTGCCTGCGCAGGGCGGGGCCGTCCGTCATACGGCCATGGGACGGTCGTACGGTCCGATCGGCGCCGGAAGCCGGGAGCTGCCCGTCAGATGGCGGTCGACGGCCGCCGCCACCGCCCGCCCCTCGGCGATCGCCCACACGATGAGCGACTGCCCGCGCGCGGCGTCCCCCGCGGCGAACACCCCGGGCACATTGGTGGCGAAGGACGCGTCCCGGGCTATCGTCCCGCGCGGGTCCAGCTCCAGCCCCAGCTGGTCGATCAGCCCGTCCGTCCGGTCCGGGCCGGAGAAGCCCAGCGCGAGCAGGACGAGGTCGGCGGGGAGCGCCCGGCCGGTGCCGGGCAGCGGGCGGCGCTGTGCGTCGACCTCCACCAGGTGCAGTGACCGCACATGACCGTCCGCGTCACCGGTGAGCCGCAACGTCGACGCCGCGAACAGCCGCGCGTCCGCGTCCGCCGCCGGTGCGGTGCCCAGCGCGCGGGCCTCCTCGTGGGCGGCCGACAGCCGGTAGATCCGGGGGTACGTCGGCCAGGGCTCGGTGTCCTCGTCGCGCTCCGTGCCCGGCTGGGCGTAGATGTCCAGCTGGGTGACGGACGCGGCACCCTCCCGTACGGCCGTGCCCAGACAGTCCGCGCCGGTGTCGCCGCCGCCGACGATGACCACGTGCTTCCCCGCGGCCGACAGCGGGGAGGTCCGCAGATCGCCCTCACACACCCGGTTGGCCAGCGGCAGGTACTCCATCGCCTGCCGGACTCCGGTCAACTCGCGCCCCGGCACGTCCAGTTCACGCCACGCCGTCGCCCCCGTGGCGATCACGACGGCGTCGTACCGCGCCCGCAGCTCCGCCGCCCCGACGTCCCGGCCGACCGCCGTGGACGTACGGAACTTGGTCCCCTCCGCCCGCATCTGTTCCAGGCGCCGCTCCAGATAGTGCTTCTCCATCTTGAACTCGGGGATGCCGTACCGCATCAGCCCGCCGAGCCGGTCGTCCCGCTCGTACACGGCGACCGTGTGCCCGGCCCGGGTGAGCTGTTGCGCGGCGGCGAGCCCGGTGGGACCCGACCCGATCACCGCCACCGTCCGCCCGGACAGCCGGTCCGGTGGCCGCGCCTCAGTGAACCCCTCCTCCCAGGCCCGGTCGGCGATCGCGCACTCGACGTTCTTGATGGTGACCGCGGGCTGGTTGATGGCGAGCACACACCCCGCCTCGCACGGCGCGGGGCACAGCCGCCCGGTGAACTCCGGAAAGTTGTTCGTGGCGTGCAGACGGTCGCTCGCCCGCCACCAGTCCTCCCGGGAGACCAGGTCGTTCCACTCGGGGATCAGATTGCCCAGCGGACACGCCTCGTGGCAGAACGGGACCCCGCAGTCCATGCAGCGGTCGGCCTGCTTGCTGACGATCGGCAGCAGGGCGCCGGGGACGTACACCTCGTCCCAGTCCCGGACCCGCTCCTGGACGGGCCGCCGGGGCCAGTCCTGCCGAGGCGTGGTCATGAAACCCTTGGGATCGGCCATGGCCGTCTCCCTACGTCTTCCGGGCGTACGCCCCTGTCGCCGCGCACGCGGACCGTCGGCCGTGCGTCGTCGGGCGGCACGCTTTCGGCCACGATACGTCTCTTCCGCCTGGTGCGCAGAGGGCCGGACAGCGCTTTCTGCGAGGTGCGGGGCCTGGTGCCGCCGACGCCTGCCGGTGGGCCGGGTTCAGATGAGCGCCAGCACGCAGGCGACCGCCGCGAGGGCCGAGGCGACCGTCCGGACGTGGTTCCACAGCGTCCACTGGCGCACATATATGGGCCAGTACGCGTCCGCCTCCGCCGTACCCGCCTCCAGCCGGAGCAGCCGGTCGTTGCGGGGCACGTTGGCGCCGACCGTGACCCCGAAGGACCCCACGAGCTGGAGCCCGCTCCCCACCAGCAGCGCCACCGCTCCCTCGTCCGGCCACACCACCAGCGTCACCACCGCGATCACCGCGGACAGCAACGCCGTCCCCAGGAACACCGCCATGAACGCCGGACGCACCGCCGCCACGTTGATCGCCTTCATCGCCGCGACGCCCTGCGCGGGCGGCAGCGCCGCGAGCCCTCGCATCACGAACGTCGAGAAGGCACAGAACACCCCGGCCACCAGGCCGTTCCCCACCACACCCAGCACCGTCAGCACCAGGAACGGCCCGTCGATCATGTCGTTTCCCCTCCGTCAGCGTGCGTCCGGGCTCGCGCCCGGCTGTTCTCCCGCCACCACAGGCATGATGGCCGTGTGCGACTCGAAGCGATCACGTGGGAACGGCTCGGCGAAGGGCTCGCCGAGCGGCTGCTCGACCTGAAGCCGGAGGACGGCAGCCCCTGGACCCGTGTCGCCTTCGACGGCGCCCCGGCGGCGCGCCCGGGTGACCTCGCCGAGCGGGTCCACGAGGCGCTGCGGATACGCGGCCGTCCCTCGCTCGTCGTGAGCACCGAGGGCTTTCTGCGCCCCGCCTCGCTCCGTCTCGAACACGGCCGCCAGGACGTGGACTCCTACTACGACGGCTGGTTCGACACCGGCGCGCTGTGGCGCGAGGTGTTCGGCCCCCTCGAACCCGGCGGCAATGGGCAGATCCTGCCCGACCTGCGGGACCCGGTCACCGACCGTGCCACCCGCAGCCCTTATGTTCAGCTCCCGCCGGGCGGTCTGCTCCTCCTCCACGGCCCCCTGTTGCTGCGCCACTGGTTCCCCTTCGACCTGTCCGTTCATCTCCTCCTCTCCCGGGGAGCCCTGCGCCGCCGCACCCCCGAGACCGACCACTGGACCCTCCCCGCCTTCGAACGCTACGAGCAGGAGACCGACCCCGCCGCCACGGCCGACGTTCTCGTGCGGGCCGACGATCCGCGCCACCCGGCGTGGCGCGGCTGACCGGACGCTCCAGGTGCGGCCACCCGGAGGCGCGGCGAGAATGAAGGGCGCCGGGACTAGCGGTGCCCTCCGTGCCGCGCCGGCCGTCCGGCACCGGGAGGTACTCCATGACCACAGCCGGAGACATCATGCACCGGGGCGCCCAGTGGATCCCCGTCCACGAGACCCTCGACCGCGCGGCTCAGCTGATGCGTGAGCTGGGTGTCGGGGCCCTGCCCATCAGCGACGAGAACGAGCGACTCTGCGGCATCCTCACCGACCGCGACATCGTGGTCGGCTGTGTGGCGATGGGGCACGACCCGGCCAAGGTCACCGCGGGCGACATGGCCCAGGGCACCCCCCGCTGGATCGAGGCGAGCGCCGACGTCGGCGAGGTGCTGCGCGAGATGCAGACCCACCAGATCCGTCGGCTCCCCGTCATCGAGAACAAGCGTCTCGTCGGCATGATCAGCGAGGCCGACATCGCCCGCCATCTGACGGGGGACCAGGTCGCCTCCTTCGCCGGACGCGTCTACGCCGAGAGCGGCGCCCGCTGACGCCTTCCGCTCAGAGCCAGCCGTTGCGTCTGAAGCCGCGGTACAGCACCAGGCAGGCCGCGGATATGACGCCGAGGACCAGCGGGTAGCCGTACCGCCAGCTCAGCTCCGGCATGTGCTCGAAGTTCATGCCGTAGACGCCGCAGACCATGGTGGGCACGGCGACGATCGCGGCCCAGGCCGTGATCTTCCGCATGTCCTCGTTCTGCGCCACCGTGACCTGGGCCAGGTGCGCCTGGAGGATCGAGTTGAGCAGTTCGTCGAAGGCGGCGATCTGCTCGGCCGCTCTGAGCTGATGGTCGGCGACATCGCGGAAGTAGGCCTGTATCTCCGGGTCCACCACCCGTATCGGCCGATCGGCGAGTTCCAGGAGGGGACGGCCGAGGGGGACCACGGCCCGCTTCAGCTCGAGCAGTTCGCGTTTGAGCTGGTAGATCCGGCCGGGGTCGACCCGTGCGCCGTGCTCCGCGAAGACGTCCGTCTCCACCAGGTCCATGTCCGCCTGCACGGCGTCGACGACACTGAGATACTCGTCGACGACGTAGTCCGCGATGCCGTGCAGCACGGCTGACGGGCCCTTGGCCAGCTGGAGCGGGTGCGACTCCAGTTCCTCGCGCACCGGTCCGAGCGAGCCGTGCCGTCCGTGCCGGACGGTGATGGCGAAGTCATGGCCCAGGAACACCATGATCTCGCCGGTGTCCACCACCTCGCTGGTCGCGGTGAGTTCCTCGTGCTCTACGTAGCAGACCGTCTTGAACACCGCGAAGAGCGTCTCGCCGTACCGCTCGAGCTTAGGGCGCTGGTGGGCTTCGATGGTGTCCTCGACCGCCAGCGGGTGCAGATCGAACAGTTCGGCGATACCCGCGAACTCGTCGTTCGTCGGTTCGTGCAGCCCGAGCCAGACGAAGCCGTCGCCGCTCTTGCGCACCCTTTCCACCGCGTCGGCCAGTTCGCCCTCGACGGGGACCCGCACCCCGTCCTCGTACGCCACGCAGTTGACCACCGAGGAGCCCAGCGGGGAGCGTGCGGGATGGCTGAGGTCGACGCGGCGCCGTCGCCGGGTCAGTCCGGCCACCTTGCGCAGGCCGCCGACCGTGCCGAGACGCCTGACCTTCCGCAGATTCCCTGCCATGGACATCCGGTTCTCCTCGCTGCTCCCCCGTGACGCGTTTCCACGCCCTGCCGCGCCAGTTTGCCAGCCGTGCGAGTCCCGCGGGGAAGCCTGTGGAAACGCTCCGTTCCGCTTGGTTCCCGCCTGTGGACAACGGGACTTCGCCGGACATCTCGTCGTACCGGAGCGTCGCCCCCACCCGACAAGCCGGACAACTGGGATGATCTCGGCATGATGCGAACCGATGGTCATCTCCTCGACAACCGGCCCGAGGCGGCAGCGCGCTCCGACGCCCTCGCCGCCCTCTTCGACCCCACGACCTTCCGGCACCTCGAAACCCTCGGGGTCGGGCCCGGCTGGCGGTGCTGGGAGGTCGGCGCCCGCGGTACCTCCGTCGTGTCCTGGCTGGCCAAGAAGGTCGGCCCGACCGGCAAGGTCGTCGCGACCGCCACGGACATCTCGTGGATCGCCTCGGTGGCCCGACCGCCGGTGGAGGTGCGCGTCCACGAGGTGGGCGTGGAGCGACCGCCGGGAGAGGGCTTCGACCTGGTGCACGCCCGGCTCGCGCTGGCCCGAGTGCCCGACCGCGAAAGGGCGTTGCGGTCCATGGCCGAGGCGCTGCGCCCCGGCGGACGGCTCCTGGTCGAGGACACCGACCCCGCCCTGCAACACCTGGCCTGCCCCGACGAGCACGGCCCCGAACAACAACTGGCGAACCGGCTCCGCAAAGGTCTTCTGCGGCTGCTCATCGGCCGGGGCGAGGACCTCTCCCACGGGCGCAAACTCCCGCGCCAGCTCCGTGCGGCCGGACTGCGCCGGGTGGGTGCCGACGCCTACTTCCCGGTCGCCTCGCCCGCCTGCGCCGCGCTGGAGTCCGCGACGATCCGTCAGTTCCGGGACGAACTCGTCGCCGCGGGCTTCGGCAGCGGCCAGGACATCGACCGCCACCTGGAGAACCTCGCCTCCGGCTCCATGGACCTGGCCACCGCACCGATGATCTCGGCGTGGGGGCGCAGGGCGTAGGTGCCCGGCAGTTCGAAAGGCAGTCAGATCCCCTGTCGCATCCGCTGCTGAGCATCTCCCGGCGGTCTTCCGCCCGGCCGCCCACCCACCCGCTCCACGGCCAGGGCGCCCGCGCGGCACCCCTCAACGGAGGCCGCCTCCGGCGCGGCCCCGGCGAGCAGTGCGGCGAGGAAGCCGCCCGTGAAGGCGTCGCCCGCGCCGGTGGTGTCCCGAGGCGTCGCCCGTACGGCGGGCACCCGGGCGCACACCGCGCCGGACCTGGCGACCAGTGCGCCCCGCGCCCCCAGCTTGACGACCACCAGTGGCACGTGGCGGCTCAGTTTGGCCGCCGCGTCCGCCGCGTCGGGCAGCCCCGTGAGCAGGCAGGCCTCGTCACGGCTGGGCAGCAGCACCTCCACACCGGCGACCAGGTCCAAAAAGCGGTCTACGCCCAGCTCGCTGAGGAACCCCGCCGACGCGGGGTCCAGGCTTACCGGCACCCCACGCGCGCGTGCCGACGCCAGGGCCGACGTCAGCAGCGCCCGGCTCGGCTCGGAGAACAGCAGATAGCCCGACAGATGCAGGCGCGCGACCCCGTCCAGCAGCGCCTCCGACCAGTCGCCTGGATCCAGCCGCAGCGATGCCCCGCTGTCCGTGAGGAACGTCCGCTCGGCCGCGGCGCCCGTGTCCACCAGGCAGATCACCGTGCCGGTCGGCGCCGTGGGGTCGACGACGAGCCGGGCCCGCACGCCGGAAGCGGTCAGCTCCCGTTCGTGCCACGCCGCCGCGTCGGCCCCGACCCGGCCCAGCAGCCGGACGTCCGCGCAGCCACTGTGCGCCGCCCAGCAGGCCACGTTGGCACCCGCCCCGCCCGGCAGCGTCCGCACCGATGCCGCCGTGTCGGTGCCGGACGCCAGCGGGCCGCGGTGACGGGCCACGACGTCGGTGACGACGTCCCCCACGACCAGCAGCGCGCCCGCGCCCGAACCACCCGCCCCCACGGCCTCGCCGCCCGCCCCGCTCACACCCCGGCCCAGGCCGCCGCGATCCTCCCCGCCAGCCGTACGTTGCCCCGCACCGCCGCCAGATTGGCGCTCAGCGAGGCGCCGTCCGTGTGCCGCACGAGGTGGTCGAGCAGGAACGGTGTGACCGCCTGGCCGGTGATCCCCTCCCCCTCGCAGGCCCGCAGCGCCTCGTCGAGCACGCGCGCGTGCAACTCGGGATCCAGTTGCTCCGCCTGGGGGACCGGGTTGGCCACGATCAGCGCCGACTCGGGCCCGCCGAGCGTGTCCTGCGCGCGCATGACGTCCGCGACCTCCCCCGGCGTTCGCAGCGTCCAGTCCACCGGATGCCCCGAGTCGGACAGATAGAAGCCGGGGAAGCGGTCCGTGCCGTATCCGGCCACCGAGACGCCCAGCGTCTCCAGTCGCTGCAAGGTCGCCGGTACGTCCAGGATCGACTTCACGCCCGCGCACACCACCGTGATCCGGGTCCGCGCGAGCAGCCCCAGGTCGGCGGACTCGTCCTGCGTCACCGTCCACTCCCGGTGCACACCGCCCAGACCGCCCGTGGCGAACACCCGCACCCCGGCCAGCGACGCCAGCAGGGCCGTGGCGGACACCGTCGTCGCGCCGCTCGCCCCGCCCGCGACGGCCAGCGACAGATCACGGTGGCCCAGCTTGCGGATGCCGTCCTCGTTCGCGATCCGCTCCAGCTGTTCCTTGTCCAGTCCCACCCGCGGCTGCCCGTCCAGGACGGCGATCGTCGCCGGTACGGCACCCTCGCGCCGTACCGCATCCTCCAGCTCCAGGGCCACCTGGAGGTTGCGCGGGCGGGGCAGCCCGTGCGCGATGATCGTGGACTCCAGCGCCACCACGGGCCGACCCGCGTCGACCGCCTCCCGCACTTCCTCGGACACCACCAGCGACACGCGCGTGCCTCCCGTCTGTCGGTCTCCCCTCATCCCTGGCGGGCGGCGCGCCCGGTCAAACCCTTGCCGTCCGTGACGGACCCCACCAGCCTTGGGTGCATGACGGACAACACGACACGTCTCGACCATGTCGTCCTCTGGGTGCGCGACCCGGTCGCCGCCGCGCACTTCTACGAGAAGGCGGTCGGCCTGGAGCCGCTGGGAGTGACCGAGTTCGCCGCGGGAGAGGTGTCCTTCCCCTCGGTGCGCCTCAACGAGGAGACGATCTTCGACCTCGCGCCCCTGACCATGGCGGAGCACATGAACATGCTGCCCGGAGCCGCACAGAGCGCCGGGCACCCCGTGAACCATGTCTGCCTGGCCCTGCCCGAGCAGGACTTCCACACCCTCCGCGCCCGCCTGGAGGAGCACGCCGTCCCCGTCTCCGGGATCGTCCCCGACCTCCTGGGCGCCCGCGGCACGGCCCGGCGCAGCTTCTACTTCCGCGACCCGGACGGCAACGTCTTCGAGATCCGCCACTACACGTAGCGCACGAGCCGCTGCCGGTCTCAGAAGAGCGGCTGCGGCAGCACACCCTCCAGGGCGAGCAGGGTCCGCTTGGTCTCCAGGCCGCCGCCGAAGCCGCCGATGCCGCCGTCGCTCTCCACGACCCGGTGGCAGGGCACGACGACGGGCAGCGGGTTGGCGCCCATCGCCGCCCCGACCGCCTGTGCCGCGCCGGGCTGACCGACCCGGTCGGCCAGATCGCCGTACCCGACGACCGCGCCGTACGGCACCGAGGCGGCCAGCGCGCGCAGCACCTGCCGGTTGAAGCCGGAGATCAGCGACCAGTCCAGGGGCAGCTCGAAGTCCTTGCGGGCACCGGCGAAATACGCCTCGACCTGGCGTATCGCCTCCGTCAGCAGGGCGGCGGAGGGGTCCTCGACGGGCTCGGTGCCCAGCCGGGAGGCGAGCCGGGCGAGGGCCCGCTCGCGCACGGCGTCCGTGGCGTGGAACACGACGTTGACCAGGCCCTGCCCGGTCGCGGCCAGCAGCAGGGGACCGATGCCGGTGTCGACGACGGTCCACACGACCTGCTGCTCGTCCTGCCGCTCGTACTGCCCATCCTTGTCCATGCGCCTCACCGTACGACCCGCCACTGACATCGCCCGCCGAGTCGCCGGCTCCGGTGCCGCCGAGGGGCCGGGAAACCGACCGGAAAGCCACATGGGGGACGGTGGGCCACGCCGGCGGTCACCTCAGCGGCACAAGTGGGGCAAGGCCGTGTTTCTTTGCCGGAAAATCGTTCGACCGCCCCGATCGGGGTCATACTCTTCGCCTCAACCATGACCGCGCGGGCGGTCCTGGGAGGGGGCGGACATCGACAGATCTCGGGACGCGAGAGGGCGGAAGGGCAGCCGCGCATGCAAGGCACGGTCGACGGATTCAGCTACGGCCTCGTCACCCCGCTGGTGGGCTTTCTCATGGCCTGCCTCGGGGGTGCCCTGGGGCTGCGCTGCACCACCAGATCCATGCTGGTCACCCACTCCTGGCGCCCCGGCTGGCTCGCCCTCGGCTCGGCGGCGATCGGCTCCGGGATCTGGACCATGCACTTCGTCGCGATGATGGGCTTCACCATCGACGAGGCGCCCATCCGCTACGACAAACCGATGACGTTCGCCAGCCTCGGCGTCGCCATCCTCATGGTGGGCGTCGGGATCTTCATCGTCGGCTACAAGGGCGCGCGCGGGGCGGCCCTGTTCACCGGGGGCACCATCACCGGCCTGGGCATCGCCACCATGCACTACCTGGGCATGGCGGGCATGCGCTTCGAAGGGACCTTCGAGTACAACACCCTCACCGTCGCCCTGTCCGTCGTGATAGCCATGGCCGCGGCGACCACCGCCCTGTGGGCGGCCGGGCAGGTCAAGGGGTTCCTGTGGAGCGTGGGCGCCAGCCTCGTCATGGGACTGGCCGTCTCCGGGATGCACTACACGGGCATGGCCGCCCTCAGCGTGCACCTCCACGACACCTCCGCGGCCGCCACCCCCGGCGACTCGGCCGCGGCCCTGCTGGCACCCATGCTGATCGGCCCGCTGGCCTTCCTCTGCCTGGCGGGCGTCGTCATGATGTTCGACCCGCTGATGGTCATGGGGAAGCCCGTCTGGCCCCCCATCGAGGACAAGCCGGGCGTCCCGGCGCACGCCGTGGTCGCGCACTCCGCGCGCCGCCGCCCCCTGCGCCCGCTCCGTCCGCGCCGCCAGGTCGGGTACCGGGGCTCGCGCACCCCGCAGAACCGCTGATCCGAGCCCGTTGTCAGTGGTGGGTCGTACGGTGGATGGCATGCGGCCCGTTTCCCACATCGAACGCACGGTGGCGCCCTTCGAGGTCGTCAGCCCCTACCAGCCGAACGGCGACCAGCCGACGGCCATCGCCGATCTCGCCCGGCGCATCGAAGGCGGCGAGAAGGACGTCGTCCTGCTCGGCGCGACCGGCACCGGCAAGTCCGCCACCACCGCGTGGATGATCGAGAAGCTCCAGCGCCCCACCCTGGTGATGGCGCCGAACAAGACCCTGGCCGCCCAGCTGGCGAACGAGTTCCGCGAGCTGCTGCCGAACAACGCCGTCGAGTACTTCGTCTCGTACTACGACTACTACCAGCCCGAGGCCTACGTCCCGCAGTCGGACACCTACATCGAGAAGGACTCCTCGATCAACGAGGAGGTCGAGCGGCTGCGGCACTCCGCGACGAACTCGCTCCTCACCCGCCGCGACGTCATCGTGGTCGCCTCGGTCTCCTGCATCTACGGCCTCGGCACCCCCCAGGAGTACGTGGACCGCATGGTCCCCCTGCGCGTCGGCGACGAGATCGACCGGGACGAGCTGCTGCGCCGTTTCGTGGACATCCAGTACACGCGCAACGACATGGCCTTCACCCGCGGCACCTTCCGCGTCCGGGGCGACACCATCGAGATCTTCCCGGTCTACGAGGAGCTGGCCGTCCGTATCGAGATGTTCGGCGACGAGATCGAGGCGCTCTCCACCCTCCACCCGCTCACCGGCGAGATCGTCAGCGACGACCAGCAGCTGTACGTCTTCCCGGCCTCCCACTACGTCGCCGGTCCCGAGCGCATGGAGCGGGCCGTCAACGACATCGAGAAGGAGCTGGCCGAGCGCCTCGCCGAGCTCGAGAAGCAGGGCAAGCTGCTGGAGGCCCAGCGCCTGCGGATGCGCACCACGTACGACATCGAGATGCTCCGCCAGATCGGCACCTGCTCCGGCGTCGAGAACTACTCGATGCACTTCGACGGCCGCTCGCCCGGCTCCCCGCCCAACACCCTGCTCGACTACTTCCCCGACGACTTCCTCCTCGTCATCGACGAGTCGCACGTCACCGTCCCGCAGATCGGCGCCATGTACGAGGGCGACGCCTCCCGCAAGCGCACCCTGGTCGACCACGGTTTCCGGCTGCCCTCAGCCCTGGACAACCGCCCGCTGAAGTGGGAGGAGTTCCAGGAACGCATCGGGCAGACCGTCTACCTGTCGGCCACCCCGGGCGCGTACGAGCTGTCCCGTTCGGACGGCGTCGTCGAGCAGATCATCCGCCCCACCGGCCTGGTCGACCCGGAGGTCGTCGTCAAGCCGACCGAGGGCCAGATCGACGACCTGGTGCACGAGATCCGTCAGCGCACCGAGAAGGACGAGCGCGTCCTGGTCACCACGCTCACCAAGAAGATGGCCGAGGACCTCACCGACTACTTCCTGGAGCTGGGCATCCAGGTGCGCTACCTGCACAGCGACGTCGACACCCTGCGCCGGGTGGAGCTGCTGCGCGAGCTGCGGTCCGGCGAGTTCGACGTCCTGGTCGGCATCAACCTCCTGCGCGAGGGCCTCGACCTGCCCGAGGTCTCCCTGGTGGCCATCCTCGACGCCGACAAGGAGGGCTTCCTGCGCTCGGGCACCTCCCTGATCCAGACCATCGGCCGTGCCGCGCGCAATGTCTCCGGCCAGGTCCATATGTACGCCGACAAGATCACCCCGGCGATGGAGAAGGCCATCGACGAGACCAACCGCCGCCGGGAGAAGCAGATCGCGTACAACACGGCCAACGGCATCGACCCGCAGCCGCTGCGCAAGAAGATCAACGACATCGTCGCCCAGATCGCGCGCGAGGACGTCGACACCGCGCAGCTGCTCGGCACCGGGTACCGCGCCAAGAAGGACGGCGGTGGCACCAAGGCCCCGGTGCCCTCGCTGGGCGACAAGGCGGCCAAGGGCGCGAAGGGAGCCAAGGGAGCCAAGGGCAGGACCAAGGAGGCGGTGCCCACCGACCGGCCCGCCGCCGAACTCGCCGAGCAGATCGAGCAGCTGACCGAGCGGATGCGGGCCGCCGCCGCCGACCTCCAGTTCGAGATCGCGGCCCGGCTGCGCGACGAGGTCTCCGAGATGAAGAAGGAACTGCGCCAGATGCGGGAGGCGGGCCTGGCCTGACGGGCCCGGGCGGGCACCGGTCACCTCTGTGGCCGGTGCTCCCCGAACGCACCCCCGGGACCTGCCGGGAACGCGCAGTGTTGCAAGACCGACACAAAGTCCGAACCGGGGTACGTCACTGTCAGTGCCCCTGCGTAGTGTTCTCCGCATCCGCGATTTCGCGGTCAACAGGGGACGTTCGAGAGGGGAATCAGCGCGTGACCGTCAACATGACCAAGGGTCAGGCCATCAGTCTTCAGAAGAACGACGGCGGCAGCCTGACCGCGGTGCGCATGGGTCTCGGCTGGCAGGCGGCTCCCCGGCGCGGCCTGTTCGGCTCGCGCACCCGGGAGATCGACCTCGACGCCTCCGCCGTCCTGTTCGCGGACAAGCAGCCGGTCGACGTCGTCTTCTTCCGCCACCTGGTGAGCGACGACGGCTCCGTCCGGCACACCGGTGACAACCTCGTCGGCGGCGTGGGCCAGGGCGGCGACGACGAGGCGATCCTCGTCGACCTCCAGCGCATCCCGGTCCACATCGACCAGATCGTCTTCACCGTGAACTCCTTCACGGGCCAGACCTTCCAGGAGGTGCAGAACGCCTTCTGCCGCCTGGTCGACGAGACCAACGGCCAGGAGCTGGCCCGCTACACCCTCGCTGGTGGCGGCGCCTACACCGCCCAGATCATGGCCAAGGTGCACCGCAGCGGCTCCGGATGGACGATGACCGCCATCGGCACCCCCGCCAACGGTCGCACGTTCCAGGACCTGATGCCGGCGATCCTGCCGGTCCTCTGACCCGGCAGGGCGAGGCGTTACCCGACAGCGACGAGCGACACAGCGACACAGGGGGCAGAAGGCGATGACGGCCGAGCTGGCGCGGGGACAGAACCACCCGCTCTCCCAGACCCGTCTTGAGATCCGGGTCTCGGCCGGCACGCCGATCGTGGCCGCCGCGACGCTCAGCGACGAGCAGCACCAGGTGCACGGCGCCGAGTGGGTGGCCCATCCGGGCACACCCACCCTGGCCGGTCTCGAGGTGTCCCGGCAGGCAGCCGCCGATCATCGCCTCGCGGTGGACCTGGACGCCATGCCGGACGCCGTGCACCGCATCCACATCCTGCTGGCGCTGCCCGTCGGCCAGGGCGGCGGCCCGGTCCGCTTCGGCGCCGTCGCCGCCCCCTTCGTCGCGGTCACCGGCCTGGACGGCACCGAGATCGCCAGCTTCACCCTCACCGGCCTGGACGTCGAGTCCGCCGTCGTGGCGCTGGAGCTGTACCGGCGGCAGGGCTCCTGGAAGGTGCGCGCCGTCGGCCAGGGCTACGCGGGCGGCCTCGCCGAACTCCTCGCCGACCAGGGACTCCTCCACTCCCACCAGCTCGCGAGCACCATTCTCGACGCGGTCGGCCAGGGCATGGCCCGCTCGGTGGCGGCCCCTCCGCCCCGTACGGCGGACGGCGACCGCTCCCGGCAGGCCGCAGCGCCCTACGGCACCGGCGACCAGACCAACGCCCCGTACGGCAACCAGGGCCCCCAGGGCACCACCGGCCACCATCCGGGCTACCCGTCGACGGGCGCCCCGGCCGACCCCGCCGCGCAGCAGACCACCGGCGGACCCATCGACTACACCCACCCCGGCCGCGGCACTTCCGCGCCCCCACCCCCGCCGCCCACCGCGCCCCCGGCCCAGCCCGGACAGCCCCGGCAGCCGGTGGCGGGCGACGCGACCGGCTGGTCCATGGACGAGCGGCTCTACAACCAGGTCTGGGGCATGTTCGAGGACCTGGCCCGCACCACGGCCGCGTACCGCAGCGCCGTCGACTTCGCCGACTCCCGGATGGAGAAGGAGCTGGAGCAGGTCCTGTCCGATCCGCGCAGCCGGATCGGCGGCCAGGCCGACGCCGCCCGGGCTTCCGCCCGCGCCCGGCACACCCAGCTCGTCGACCAGGCCCGGCAGGCCCTCGACCGCGACCTCGCCCACCTCACCGCCGAGGCCGACGTCGTGGAACCGGCCCTGCCGCCGATGTTCGCCAGCTGGGACAACCCCGTGTGGCACGGCTACCGGGTCCCGATGGAGATCCCCATGGCCGTACGCCTGGGCGACCTCCATCTCCCCGAGTGCGCCCCGCTGCGCATACCGATGCTGGTCCGGCTGCCGTTGGAGCGCGGGCTGTGGATCGACAGCGGGCGCGCCGGATCGCTCGACGGCTCCTTCACCGACTCCCACGACCTGCGCCGCCTGGCGATGGAGGCGGCGGTGGCGCACGCCGCCCGGCTGCTGGCCGTCCACCCGGCGGGCGAGTTCACCGTCCATGTCATCGACCCCGCCGGTTCGGGTGCGCAGGCGCTGGCACCGCTGGTGCAGACCGGTGTGCTCGCCGCCCCGCCCGCCGTCGGAGCGGCGGGTGTCACCGAGGTGCTCGCCCGGCTCACCCAACGGGTGGACCTGGTCCAGATGGCGCTGCGCGGCGGCGCCGCCGACTCGCTCCCGCCGGACCTCGACACGGCTCAGCAGCTGCTGGTGGTCAACGACTTCCCGCACGGCTTCGACGACCGGGCCGTGACCCAGCTGCGCTACCTCGCCGACGAGGGCCCGGACGTCGGTGTCCACCTCATGATGGTCGCCGACCGGGAGGACGCCGCCGGGTACGGCCCGCTGCTCGATCCGCTGTGGCGTTCGCTGCTGCGACTGACTCCGGTGCCCGACGACCACCTCGCCGACCCGTGGGTCGGCCACGCCTGGACCTATGAGCCGCCGCTCGTCCCGTCCGGCAGCCAGGTCGTCCAGCAGGTGCTCACCCAGGTGGCGGCGGCCCGCCGCGCCTGGAAGCGCTGACCTGCCCCTCCCTCCGGATCAAGACCAGGTAAAACGCTCTGACCTCCGGCTTTGGCATGTCTTTTGCCGACCGCTTTACCGTTCCTTGGTGATTGGGTTACTGTAGACGGCACGGAGGGGAGTACTCCCTGCCAGTTTGCGGCGTCCCCGTCAATACGGATCAGGCCAGATCCCGGGGCGTCGGCCCAAGGGCGCCGGGCACACCGGTCACCCTGGGTGGAAGAGACCTCCGGCAGCGACGACGCTGACTGACTGTTTGCCGTTACGTACTGCCGGAGGCGCAGTGGATGTTTCCCTGACCCTGTGGGTCCTGACCATCGTGGGCCTGAGCGCCCTGATCGCCGTCGACTTCTTCATCGGGCGCAAGCCCCATGACGTGTCGATCAAGGAAGCCGGGATCTGGACCGTCGTCTGGATCGTCCTGGCCGGACTCTTCGGGGTCGGCCTGCTCGTCTTCGGTGGCGGCCAGCCGGCCGGAGAGTTCTTCGCGGGCTTCATCACCGAGAAGTCGCTGAGCGTCGACAACCTCTTCGTCTTCGTCCTGATCATGGCGAAGTTCGCCGTGCCCTCGCAGTACCAGCAGCGGGTGCTGCTCGTCGGTGTGCTGATCGCCCTGGTGCTGCGCGCCATCTTCATCGCGGCCGGTGCCGCGATCATCGCCAGCTTCTCCTGGGTCTTCTACCTGTTCGGCGCCTTCCTCATCTGGACCGCCTGGAAGCTCATCCAGGAGGCCCGCGCCGAGGAGCACGACGAGGAGTACGAGGAGAACAGGCTCCTCAAGGCCGCCGAGCGCCGCTTCGGCGTGGCCGACCGCTACCACGGCACCAAGCTGTGGATCCAGCAGAACGGCAAGCGGGTCATGACCCCGATGCTGGTCGTGATGCTGGCGATCGGGACCACGGACGTCCTGTTCGCGCTCGACTCGATCCCCGCGATCTTCGGCCTCACCCAGGACCCGTACATCGTCTTCACCGCCAACGCCTTCGCGCTGATGGGTCTGCGGCAGCTGTACTTCCTCATCGGCGGGCTGCTGAGGAAGCTGATCCACCTGAGCTACGGCCTGTCGATCATCCTCGGCTTCATCGGCGTCAAGCTCGTCCTGCACGCTCTGCACGAGTCGGGCGTCCATGTCCCCGAGATCAGCATCCCGGTCTCGCTCGGCGTGATCTGCACCGTCCTGATCGTCACCACGATCACCAGCCTGTGGGCCTCCCGGAAGCAGGACGCGGCCGAGGCGGCGCACAAGGAGACCGAAGGCGCTCCGAAGGACAGCATCAAGGGCTGACCACGTCCTGCGTAGGCACAACAAGCACCGGGAGTGTGCGCGGCGAATTGCCGACAACCACTCCCGGTGCTTGCTTGGTTGCGAGCGCTTTTCCCACCTCGGGGGCGCTGGGACCGGCGGAGGCAACCATGAAGTTCATGCAGATCATCGACTTCGAGACCGAGCGGCTCGAGGAGATGGAGCAGTTGCTGGAGGAGGCCCGGCAGGGCCTGGCGGGCAAGCAGAGCGGGCCCACCCACCGCATCTTCCTGAAGGACCGGGACACCCCGGGGCGCTACGTCGCGCTGATCGAGTTCGAGTCGTACGACGAGGCGATGCGCAACAGCGACGACCCCGAGACGAGCAAGCTGGCCCAGCGCCTGGGCGCGCTGTGCAGCCGGGAGCCCCGCTACACCGACTGCGACCTGCTCGACGCGAGCGAGCTGAAGTAGCCTCGCGCCCGGTGACCCTGCCGCCCCTGTCCCGGGCGCACGGCACGGTCACCGGCCGGTCGTCGCCTCCACGGCCCTGTCCGGCTCCGTCGCCGGGACCCGCGCCGGGCGGGTGTCCGGGAGCAGGGCGAAACAGGTCAGGCTGAGCAGCGCGATGCCGGTCAGATAGGCGGCCACGCCCCAGGGGACCCGGCCGCCCTGGTCCGCGAGCGCGGTGGCCACGATCGGGGTGAGGGCGCCGCCGAGGACCCCGCCGAGGTTGTAGCCGACCGCGGCGCCCGTGCAGCGCACCCGTGGCTCGTACAGCTCCGGCAGATAGGCGGCGATCACGGCGAACATCGTGATGAAGGCGAGCATCGCGCCCAGGAACCCGGTGAACATCAACAGCGGCGCTCCGGTGGCGAGCAGCGCCACCATCGGGAACATCCACACGGCGGCGGCCGAGCACCCGATCAGACAGAGCGGCCGCCGCCCGTACCGGTCGCCGAGGACGGCCATCAGCGGGGTGAGCGCCCCCTTCACCACCACGACCGCCATGACGCAGGACAGCATGACGGTACGGCTCACCCCGAGCCGTTCCGTCGCGTAGGCGAGGGACCAGGTGGTCACGGCGTAGAAGATCGCGTAGCCGACGGAGAGGGCCCCGGCGGTCAGCAGGACCAGGCGCCAGTGGTCGCGGACCACCTCGACGAGCGGCACGCGCGCGTGGTCGTCGATCTCCAGGAAGCGGGGACTCTCGGTGAGCGAGGACCGCAGCCAGAGGCCCAGCACGGCCAGCGCCCCGGCCACCCAGAACGGCACCCGCCATCCCCACTGGTCGAACTGCGCTTCGGTGAGCGTCGCCGAGAGGGCCAGCATCACGCCGTTGGCGAGCAGGAAGCCCACCGCGGGGCCGACCTGCGGGAAGCTCGACCACAGTCCGCGGTGCCGGGCGGGCGCGTGCTCGGCGGTCAGCAGTACGGCCCCGCCCCACTCGCCGCCGAGTCCCAGCCCCTGGAGGAAGCGCAGGACGAGCAGGAGCACCGGGGCGGCCACCCCGATCGTGTCGAACGTCGGTACGCAGCCGACCGCGACCGTCGAGGCGCCGGTCAGCAGCAGCGAGATCACCAGCACCGGCCGTCGTCCGTGCCGGTCCCCGATGTGACCGAACAGCACCGAACCCAGCGGCCGGGCGAAGAAACCCACGCCGAACGTGCCGAAGGCCGCCAGCGTCCCGGCCACCGGTGAGAACGTCGGGAAGAACAGCGGCCCCAGCACCAGCGCCGCCGCGGTCCCGTACACGAAGAAGTCGTAGAACTCGATGGCGGTTCCGGCGAGCGCGGCGGTGGCGATGCGCAGCATGCCCGGGGTCTTCACGGTCTGTACGTCGTGCATGCCGCGTCAACTACCCAGAGTGACCACGGGTTACGGGGGCGCACAGGGGTGCGGTCCGCGTCAGTAGGTGACGGTGATGCGCCGTGCGAAGCCGTCGACGCGGATCGTGCCGCCGTAGGGGATGACGAGCTGGGGATCGGTGTGGCCGAGGTCCACGTCGAAGACGGTCAGCAGATCGGGGGCGTACGCCTTGAGCGCGCGTTGTACGGCGGCGCGCTGCTCGGCCGCGTAACGCGCCCCCTCCTCGGGGCTGTTGGGCCGGGCGAAGTCCCAGGTCTTGGGGCGGCCCATCAGCAGCGCGGAGAAGCGCCGGAGCAGTCCGCGCTCGCCCATGCCGCGCAGGGTACGGAAGACCTCCTCGCCGCTCGGCAACTCCTCGGAGGTCTCCAGGAACAGCACCTGGCCGTCGTAGTCGGACAGGTCGTGGGAGATTTCGCGGTCGGCCATCAGCAGCCAGCCGATGATTTCCAGGCAGCCGCCCCAGCCACGGCCCTCCACGACCTGGTCGGCGTTCATCCAGGTCCAGCCGGTGCCGGGCCGGGTCTCTGGCTCCGCGTCGAAGGTGGCGGGGTCGGCCCAGTCCCGGCTGGTGTCGCGCCAGCGCTCGGCGGGCCGCAACTCGTACTCCCCGGAGGTGAACAGCGCCGCCCGCAGGGAGTCGGCGGTCTGTGGGTGCATGGCGACGGGGCGGCCCAGCTCCGCCATCACACTCGCGCCGTGGTAGCCGACGATACCGGTGTTGTACAGGTACGCCAGCAGGTTGGTGTTGTCGCTCATGCCGATGAACGGCTTCGGATGGGCGCGGATCAGCTCCCGGTCGAGCAGCGGCAGCACGGTGATCTGGTCCGAGCCGCCGATCGACGCGATCACCGACTTCACCTCGGGGTCGGCGAACGCGGCGTGGATGTCGTCGGCCCGCTCCTGGGGAGTGGCCTCCATCCTCCGCGTCGTCGGGTACTCGACCGGTTCCAGGCCGTACTCCTCGCGCAGCCGCCTCAGGCCCAACTCGTAGGGCAGGGGGAGGAGGCCGGGCAGGCCGCCGGAGGGCGAGATCACGGCGATGCGGTCACCGGGTGCGGGCTTCGGAGGATAGGCAGGTGTGATCATTTCGCGAGGATACGAGGGTCTCCGCGACGGCGCACCGTGATAAACCGGGTGCCAGCAGCGGTCCCCGCGGACCGCCCACCCGACGGACCGGAGGAACCGTGCCCCGCACCCTCGCCAGCGCCCCGATCATGATCCTCAACGGGCCGAACCTGAACCTCCTCGGCCGGCGCCAGCCCGAGATCTACGGCTCCGGCACACTCGCCGACGTGGAGGCGCTGTGCGCCGAGGCCGCGGCGGCGCACGGCGGCACGGTGGACTTCCGGCAGTCCAACCACGAGGGCGAACTGGTCGACTGGATCCACGAGGCACGGCTGGGCCACTGCGGCATCGTGATCAACCCGGGTGCGTACTCGCACACCTCGGTCGCCATCCTGGACGCGCTGAACACCTGTGACGGCATGCCCGTGCTGGAGGTGCACATCTCCAACATCCACCAGCGCGAGTCGTTCCGGCACCACTCCTACGTCTCGCTGCGCGCCGACGGCGTCATCGCGGGGTGCGGCGTGCAGGGCTATGTGTTCGGGGTGGAGCGCGTCGCGGCGCTGGTGGGAGCGGCCCGCGCGCAGGCGTAGCAGGGCGGCGACTGGCGCCGGGGCCGCCGGTCGAGGGCGGGGTATGAGGGACCGGCGGCCCGTACCGCGCGGGTGCCGTCGTCCCGCGCGGGGCTGATCCCAGTTGACCGCGCAACGACTTATGTCGGGGAGTGCGCGTGGCGCGCCGGTCTGTGCACTGCTTTCACACGGGGCGCGCGTGGCGCGATGCGCGCCCTCCGTTCACCACCCGCGCGCGTGCCACGCGGGGAGCTGTGGCCGCTCGGCGCCCAGCGTGGTGTCGTTCCCGTGGCCGGGGTAGACCCAGGTCTCGTCCGGGAGCACGTCGAAGATCTTGGTCTCGACGTCATGGATGAGACTGGCGAACGCCTTGGGGTCCTTGCGGGTGTTGCCCACACCTCCCGGGAAGAGGCAGTCCCCGGTGAACACATGAGGGTGGCCATGGGGGTCGTCGTAGACGAGGGCGATCGAGCCCGGGGTGTGGCCGACCAGATGACGCGCGGTCAGCTCCACATGACCCACCCGGATGGTGTCGCCGTCGTCGACCGGGACATCGGTCGGCACCGGGATGCCGTCGGCGTCGTCACGGCCCGCGTAGGTGCGGGCGCCGGTGGCGGCGACCACGGCGGCGAGCGCCTGCCAGTGGTCGCCGTGCTGGTGGGTGGTGACGACGGACGCGATGCCGTCGTCACCGATCATGCCCAGCAGCGCGTCCGCGTCGTTCGCCGCGTCGATCAGCAGCTGCTCGTCCGTGGCCCGGCAGCGCAGCAGATAGGCGTTGTTGTCCATCGGGCCGACCGCGATCTTCGTGATCATCAGGTCCCGCAGCTCGTGCACATCGGCCGGGCCGCCGACCTTCACCGCTCCGCTGTACGTCATGTCCGTCAGCCTATGCCGTGCGCGCGGTTCCCCGCGCCCCCTCCCGGGGGGGCTACAGCGGGGGCAGCACCGGCAGCGGGCCGTCGGTCACCGTCAGGGACGAGCCGTCGCGGCGGCCCGCCAGCCAGCCCAGGAGGTCGGGGAGCGTGCCGGTGACGGTCACCTCGGGGGTCTCGGCCGCCCGGCCCGTCGTCCACGCGCGCGTGCCGTCCGTCAGACGGGCCGCCGGGACGTCGGGGTTGCCGGTGAAGCGCTCGGCGAGGAAGGCGGTCTCCCGCTCCGCGAACTCCGCCGGGACGTCCTCCAGCTCGTAGCCGGTCCCGAGGTCCACGTGGTGCAGCTCCACCTCCACCCAGCGGCGGAACGGCACCCGGGCCGCGGCGTCGGTGACGCCGTTGCGCAGCGCGACCGTGCGGGACCAGTCGGCGGGCGCGGCTCCGGTCTCCTGGAAGCGGGCCGCGGTCTCGCGCACGTCGGCGAGGTGGACGTCGAGCGGGCGGGGCGCGTCGCGCTCGATGTCGGCGTCCCGGGCCTCGGCCGACGCGTACATGGGACGCCCCTCCAACACGTTCACCAGGGCGTCCGCGTTGCGCGCGAGGTGGGCGAGGACGTGGCCCCTGGTCCAGCCGGGCAGGCGTGACGGTTGCGTCACTGCCGAGTCGTCCAGCTTGGCGGCTGCGGTGAGCAGCCGATCGGTCGCGTCTTGTACAGATGCCAGGTCACGAGCGTGATCAATCATGGTGCTGACACTAGCCGCGCCACACCTTCAGGTGAAGGTCTGGAGCCCGGCCCTTAAATCGAATGCACGTGCTATAAGGTCGTTCATGGCGTCGGGCATGCTGGAGGGCCGGGGATTGTTGTGCAACCCGGGGAATCCGACCGGCGTTGTCAGTGGGTCCCCCTAGTCTGAGGAAGACGGGGGCCTCGCCCCTGTCACTTCTCTCAAGAAAGGTGCGGACCGGCGTGGCCGACCGTCTCATCGTCCGTGGCGCGCGCGAGCACAATCTGAAGAACGTCTCGCTCGACCTGCCGCGTGACTCGCTCATCGTCTTCACGGGCCTGTCCGGGTCGGGCAAGTCCTCCCTGGCCTTCGACACGATCTTCGCCGAGGGCCAGCGGCGCTACGTGGAATCGCTCTCCTCGTACGCCCGCCAGTTCCTCGGCCAGATGGACAAGCCGGACGTCGACTTCATCGAGGGCCTGTCCCCGGCGGTCTCCATCGACCAGAAGTCGACCTCGCGCAACCCGCGCTCGACGGTCGGCACCATCACCGAGGTCTACGACTACCTGCGGCTGCTCTTCGCCCGCATCGGCAAGCCGCACTGTCCCCAGTGCGGCCGTCCGATCTCCCGCCAGTCGCCGCAGGCCATCGTCGACAAGGTCCTGGAGCTGCCCGAGGGCAGCCGCTTCCAGGTGCTGTCGCCGCTGGTCCGTGAGCGCAAGGGCGAGTTCGTCGACCTCTTCGCCGACCTCCAGACCAAGGGCTACTCCCGCGCGCGTGTGGACGGCGAGACCGTCCAGCTCTCCGAGCCGCCCACGCTGAAGAAGCAGGAGAAGCACACCATCGAGGTGGTCGTCGACCGGCTCACGGTGAAGGACTCCGCCAAGCGCCGCCTCACCGACTCGGTGGAGACCGCCCTCGGCCTCTCCGGCGGCATGGTCGTGCTCGACTTCGTCGACCTCCCCGAGGACGACCCCGAGCGCGAGCGCATGTACTCGGAGCACCTGTACTGCCCGTACGACGACCTCTCCTTCGAGGAGCTGGAGCCCCGCTCCTTCTCCTTCAACTCGCCCTTCGGTGCCTGCCCCGAGTGCACCGGTATCGGTACGCGCATGGAGGTCGACCCCGAGCTGATCGTCCCGGACCCGGACAAGACCCTCGACGAGGGCGCCATCCACCCCTGGTCCCACGGACACACCAAGGACTACTTCGGCCGGCTGATCGGCGCCCTCGCGGACGCCCTCGGGTTCCGGACGGACATCCCCTTCGCCGGTCTGCCCCAGCGCGCCAAGAAGGCCCTTCTGCACGGCCACAAGACCCAGATCGAGGTCCGCTACCGAAACCGGTACGGCAGGGAGCGGGTCTACACCACGCCCTTCGAGGGCGCCGTCCCGTTCGTCAAGCGGCGGCACAGCGAGGCCGAGTCCGACGCCAGCCGGGAGCGCTTCGAGGGCTATATGCGCGAGGTGCCCTGCCCCACCTGTGAGGGCACCCGCCTGAAGCCGATCGTCCTCGCGGTCACGATCATGGGGAAGTCGATCGCCGAGGTCTCCGCGATGTCCATCAGCGACTGCGCGGACTTCCTGGGCGAGCTGAAGCTCACCGCGCGCGACAAGAAGATCGCCGAGCGCGTGCTGAAGGAGGTCAACGAGAGACTGCGGTTCCTGGTCGACGTCGGCCTGGACTACCTCTCGCTGAACCGCGCGGCGGGCACCCTTTCCGGCGGTGAGGCCCAGCGCATCCGGCTGGCCACCCAGATCGGCTCCGGACTCGTCGGTGTCCTCTACGTCCTCGACGAGCCGTCCATCGGCCTGCACCAGCGCGACAACCACCGGCTGATCGAGACCCTCGTCCGGCTGCGCGACATGGGCAACACCCTGATCGTGGTCGAGCACGACGAGGACACCATCAAGGTCGCCGACTGGATCGTGGACATCGGCCCCGGCGCGGGCGAGCACGGCGGCAAGGTCGTGCACAGCGGCTCCCTGAAGGAGCTGCTCGCCAACGCCGAGTCGCAGACCGGCCAGTACCTGGCCGGCAAGAAGTCCATCCCGCTGCCGGACATCCGCCGCCCGCACGACCCGTCCCGGCAGCTCACCGTGCACGGCGCCCGCGAGAACAACCTCCAGGACATCGACGTGTCCTTCCCGCTGGGCGTCTTCACCGCGGTCACCGGTGTCTCCGGATCCGGCAAGTCGACCCTGGTCAACGACATCCTCTACACCCACCTGGCGCGCGAGCTGAACGGCGCCCGCAGTGTGCCCGGGCGGCACACGCGCGTGGACGGCGACGACCTCGTCGACAAGGTCGTCCATGTCGACCAGTCGCCCATCGGCCGCACCCCGCGGTCCAACCCGGCGACCTACACCGGCGTGTTCGACCACATCCGCAAGCTGTTCGCCGAGACGACCGAGGCCAAGGTCCGCGGCTACCTGCCGGGCCGGTTCTCCTTCAACGTCAAGGGCGGCCGCTGCGAGAACTGCGCGGGCGACGGCACGATCAAGATCGAGATGAACTTCCTCCCGGACGTGTACGTCCCGTGCGAGGTCTGCCACGGCGCCCGGTACAACCGGGAGACCCTGGAGGTCCACTACAAGGGCAAGTCCATCGCCGAGGTCCTGAACATGCCGATCGAGGAGGCGACGGAGTTCTTCGAGGCGGTCCCCGCGATCGCCCGCCACCTCAACACGCTGAAGGACGTCGGCCTCGGCTACGTCCGGCTCGGCCAGGCGGCGACGACCCTCTCCGGCGGTGAGGCGCAGCGCGTCAAGCTCGCCAGCGAGTTGCAGAAGCGCTCCACCGGACGCACGGTCTACGTCCTCGACGAGCCGACCACCGGTCTGCACTTCGAGGACATCAGCAAGTTGCTCAAGGTCCTCTCCGGGCTGGTCGACAAGGGCAACACGGTCATCGTCATCGAGCACAACCTCGACGTGATCAAGACCGCGGACTGGGTCGTCGACATGGGCCCCGAGGGCGGCGCGGGCGGTGGCCTGGTCGTCGCGGAGGGCACGCCGGAGCAGGTGGCCGGGGTGCCCGCCAGCCACACCGGCAAGTTCCTCCGCGAGATCCTCGGCGCCGACCGGATCAGCGACGCCGAGCCCGTGAAGGCGCCCCGCCGGACGGCCACGAAGAAGACCGCCGGTGCCGTGGCGAAGAAGGCCGCGCCCGCCAAGCGGACGGCACGGGCCCGCAAGGCCTGACGGCGAACAGCCAAGGAAGACAGCGAAGACAGCTCAGGAAGACAGCGAAGAAGGACAGCAAGAAAAGGATCGGCGCCCCGCGGGAACTCCCCGCGGGGCGCCGCTCGTTGCACAGTCAGCCGCCCTGGCCCTGCGGTTCGACGAACTGCATGTCCAGCTGAACCTTGACAACATCACCGAGGAACCCGGCCCCGAAGGTCAGCCCGAAGTCGCTGCGGCGGATCTCACCCGTCGCCTCGAACCCGGCGTGCCTCCTCCCGTCCACGGGAGAGTCCACCACCCCGCCGAACTCGACGGCGAGCACCACCGGCCGGGACACGTCCCCGATGGTCAGGTCCCCCTCCATCGTCCAGTCCTCGCCCTCCCCGAAGACACGCGTCGAACGGAAGGCCATCGTCGGACGCTTCTCCACGTCCAGCAGATCAGCCGCGCGGGTGTGCGCGTCCCGGTCGGCGTTCCCGGTGTCAATAGAGGCAAGCGCGATCTCGGCGGACACGCGCACCTCCTCCAGCGTCTCCCCGACGTACAGCCCGGCCCGCACATCGGCGAAGCGTCCGCGCACCTTGGCGATCCCGAGGTGGCGGATGGTGAAGTTGACGGCGGAGTGCAGCGGGTCCAGCTCCCAGTCGCCGGACGACAGCGGGAGCGGGGAAGCGGTCAGCGTCTTGGAAAGGTCGTCCTGAGTCATGCCCTCCACCCTCCGGGCCACGGCGGCTGGTAGGGAGACCGGGCCGATGGTGGTAGTGACAGGGCCACCATCCCGCGCGGCGGGCGTTGTACGTTCGCCAGGTGAGCGACAACGAGCTGGGCATCTTCATCCGCACCCGCCGGGAGGCCGTCACCCCGACGGAGGTGGGCCTGCCGACCGGCCCGCGCCGCCGCACCCCGGGCCTGCGCCGCTCCGAGCTGGCCACCCTCGCCGGGATCAGCGTCGAGTACCTCACCCGCCTGGAACAGGGACGCGACCGCAACCCCTCACCCCAGGTCCTCGGCGCCCTCGGCGACGCCCTGCGCCTGCCGGTGCCGGACCGCATCCTGATGCGCCGCCTGGCCAAGGAGCACGGCGAGGACAAGGCGCTCTGCTCGGCCGTGCACCCGCGGGTCCTGACCGTCCGGGCCACCGTCCAGGCACTGCTCGACCGTCTGGAGCCCACCCCGGCGGTGCTGCTCAGCTGGCTCGGCGACATCGTGACGTGCACTGCGGGCTACGAGCGGTTCGCCCGCCCGCTGGGCCTGCTCGACGGCAACCCGCCCAATGTCATGCGGTACCTGTTCACCGACGAGCGGGCCCGCGCCGTGTACCCCGGCTGGGAGCGGCTCGCCGGCGAGCAGATCGCCCACCTGCGCCACGAGGCCTCGCTGCACGACCCCCATGTCGCCGCTCTCGTCGACGAGCTGACGGTGACCGCCGGGGCGGAGTTCACCGAGCGGATCGCCGCCGTTCCGGCCCTGCCTCCCCGGTCCGGCACGGATCTCGTGGAGCACCCGGAGGTGGGGCGGCTGCGCCTCTCCTTCGAGACGCTGGTCCTGCCCGACGACGGCCAGCGCCTCATCGTCCACCTCCCCGCCGACGAGGCCACGGCCACCGCCCTGGACCGGCTCAACGGCCGCACCCGGGGCGCGTTGCGCGCGGTGCGCGGCTGACCGGCCGCCCGCCGGGTGCCGTGCCGGGTCTAGACGCCGTCCAGCTCGTCGGCGTAGGGCGGCTCCGCGCCCGCGCGTGAGCAGGTGATCGCCGCCGCGCGGGCCGCGAAGCCCAGCAGGCGGGTCCACTGCTCGGCGTCCAGGCCCGCCACGGCGTCCGCGGTCAGGGCGTCCCAGGCGGACAGGCCGTGCAGCAGGGCGGCGTTCACGGTGTCACCCGCCCCGATGGTGTCCACCACCGTGACCTTCTCACCGGGCACGGAGTGCTCCGCGCCGTCCCGGGTGAAGGCGGTGAGCCCGTCGCCGCCCCGGGTGATCACCACGGCCGAGGGTCCGGCGGCCAGCCACTCGCGGGGGGTGCCGCCGAGCCAGCGGGCGTCCTCCTCGGAGAGCTTGAGCAGCGATATCGACGGCAGCCAGCTCCGGAAGCGGGCCCGGTAGGCGTCCGGGTCCGGGATGAGGCCTGGCCGGATGTTCGGGTCGAGCGCGGTGAACACACCGTTCCCGGAGGCGGTGCGCATCAGCTCCTCGTAGGCGGTCGCGCCGGGTTCCAGGACGAGTGAGCAGGTGCCGAAGGACACCGCGCGGGTCGTCGGGGGCAGCCGGTCGGGGGCCGTGAAGAGGCGGTCGGCGGTGCCGTCGACGTAGAAGGAGTAGGCGGCCGAACCGTCGCCGTCCACGGTGGCGACCGCGAGGGTGGTGGGCTCCGGCCCGCGCTGCACACCGGACACGTCCACCCCGGCGGCCCGCAGCCCGTCGAGAAGGGCCTCGCCGAAGGCGTCGGAGGAGGTGCGGGAGCAGAAGGCGGTGGGGGAGCCGAGCCTGCCCAGCGCCACGGCGGTGTTGTACGGGCCGCCGCCGAGCGCCGGTCTGAGGCTCGCCAGGGCGCCCGTGCCCTGCGGTACCAGGTCGATCAGGGCCTCACCGGCGACGACGATCATGAGGTGGTTCCTTTCCGGTGCTGCGGGGGCGGGTTCTGCGCGCGCCGCCGTTCCCCGTCCGGGGCGGGGACTTCGGGGCAGCCGCAGGACGTGCGGTGGACGAAGGCGCACGGCAGGCGCACGGTCTTGGCGGGCCGGTCCGGTGCGGCGAGACGTTCCAGGAGGATGCGGACCGCCTCGGCGCCGAGTTCCTTGCTGGGCTGGGCGACGGCGGTCAGCCGGGGGGAGAACAGGTCGGCCCAGGCGAAGTCGTCGAAGCAGCACAGGGCGATGTCATCGGGCACGGAGAGCCCGCGGTCGCGCAGTGCGCGCAGGGCGCCGATGGTCATGGCGTTGTTGGCGGTGACCAGCGCGGTGGGCGGGGCGGCGAGGGACAGCAGGGCGGCGGTTGCCCGCTCGCCGCCGGCCGCGTCGGAGTCGCCGTGCACGACCAGCCGCTCGTCGTGGGGGAGCCCGGCGGCCGCGAGGCCGTGGCGGTAGCCGGAGACGCGTTCGCTGGTGGTGCTGAGTCCGGGCAGTCCGGC
Source organism: Streptomyces sp. B93 (assembly GCF_018070565.1). GTDB lineage: Bacteria > Actinomycetota > Actinomycetes > Streptomycetales > Streptomycetaceae > Streptomyces. The sequence goes on along the minus strand of NZ_JAGPXL010000001.1, from coordinate 146,153 downwards.
GACCAGGCCGATGCGCCGGTGGCCGAGCCCGGTGAGATGGGTGACCAGCCCGGCGGTCGGCTCGGCGTTCTCGGCGCAGACCTGGTCGAAGCGGGGAGCGGAGCCGGCCGGGGGGTCGACCAGCCGGTCGAGGAGGACGGTGGGGACGTTGTGACGGCCGAGGTAGGCGAGGAGTTCACGGGGGTCGGCGGAGGGCGCGACGATCATGCCGTCGACCCGTCGCTCGTGCAGCAGCTGGACGACCTTGCGCTCGTGCCGGGGGTCGTCGTGCGGATCGGCGATGAGCAGGCTGTAGCCGCTGTCAAGGGCCGCCGCCTCGACGCCCTGGAGGATCTCCGTGAAGTAGGGGTTGCTGATGGCGGAGACCGCGAGCCCGATGGAGTGGGTGCGGGCGGTCACCAGGGAACGGGCGAGCGTGTTGGGTGTGTAGCCGAGTGCGTCGATGGCGTCCAGGACGGCCTGGCGGGTGTGGGGGAGGACCGGGCGGGTGCCGTTGAGCACGTGTGAGACCGTCGCCACGGAGACTCCGGCGCTCCGGGCGACGTCGGCCATGGTCGCCATGGGTTCCCCTCTGGTCCGCTGTTCCGGGGCGGTGGGTTCCCGGCCCGGCTCGTCCGCGCGGAATGGTTCCGCTCGCTCACGCCCCACCGCTCGGCTCGCCGCAACCCACCGCTCGGCCCGTCCGCGCGCAGTCGCTGGGCTCGCCCACCTGCCTACCGCTCGGCTGGAACGTATCCCATTCGGTGCCCGACGTAAACGCTTGCGCAAACGTTTACGTCCACGCGCGGACCCCACCCCGCTCCCGCCCGGTGCTCCCGGCTATCGTCGGCAGGCAGCCCACCCGAACAGGAGCACCGCATGTCCGCCCGCCCCACCCCCAGCCGTCGTACCGTTCTTCGAGGGGTGGCGCTCACGCCCGCGGCGGGGCTCGGGATCGCCGCGTGTTCCCCGGGGCCCGACCGGGCGACGCGGGCGCTGCCGACCGCGCCGGTCGAGCTGGGCACGGAGGGCGAGGTCGCGGAGGGCGGCGCCAAGCTGTACGCCGAGCACAACGTGGTGGTGGGCCGGGCCGAGGACGGCACGCTGAAGGCGTACAGCACGATCTGCACGCACGCGCAGTGCGCCGCCAACAAGCTGGAGGGGACGCGGCTGATCTGTCCCTGCCACGGCAGTGAGTTCGACGTGGTGACCGGGGAGGCGGTGGTGCCCCCCGCCACCCAGCCGCTTCAGGAACTGCCGGTCAAGGCCGAGGGCGGCCGGATCATCGCCGGGCCGGTGGCCTGACCGGGCGCCGGAAATCGGGCGCCGGAAGCCGGGCGCCGGACGGCGCCCGACAGGGCCGGTCACTCCCAGTCCCAGCCGATCCCCACGAGCCCCGACCGCACCCGCGGCTCGACGAGGTGCACCGAGTGGTGCCGTCCGGTCATGGTCAGCTCCTGGCGGCCGCTGCGCGGCGCGGCGGCGGAGTGCTGGGTGAACCGGTGGCAGCGCACCGGCAGGGCGTTCTCGTCGAAGCTCACCTGGAGCGCGTACTGGCCGCCCGCGGGGCCGAAGCCGCGGACGTACTCCCGCGAGACCCCGGCGGTGCCGTCCTCGATGGCGTAGCTGAACAGGAAGGTGTCCCCGGCCCGCAGCCGGGTGTCGAAGAGCAGCTCGGCGACGAGCACGCCCGTCTCGTCGTCCCGGAGCACGCGCCCCGTGCGGCAGTTGTCCAGGGCCCGCGCCGTCATCTCGTCGGGCGCGCAGCCGGGGTCGCCGTGGTGGACGGCGACGAAGCGGTCGACGCCGTCGCGGTGGGCGCGCACGATGTGGTGGGACTCGCGGCCCAGCAGCTCGCGGCGGGCGCCGATGCGGACCCGCTCGTGGTGGCCGAGCATGTGCAGCCCGGCGTCGGGCGAGCAGTCGAGGTCGGCGAGCAGCCGCTCCAGGACGCCGGAGGCCGCGACGAGGGAGCGGTAGGTGCGGGTGGCGGGCTGCCGTCCGCCCGGGCGTTCGTCGCCGTCGGCGAGGAGCCGTATCAGTGACTCGTCCGGCAGTTGGAGTATCTCCTCCAGGGCCCGCACGGCCCGCAGCGACTCGGGGCGCTGGGGGCGGCGGGCGCCCTGCTGCCAGTAACTGAGGCTCGTGACGCCGACTTTGACGCCATGGCGCGACAGATGGTGCTGCACTCGCTGGAGGGGCAGTCCGCGGGCGGCGATCGCGGCGCGCAGCGCGACGTGGAACGGGCCGCCGCGCAGGGCCGTGTCCAGTTCCGCGGTGGCGACGTCCGCGTGCTGTGTGGCGTGCGGCATGCAGGGGCCTCTCTCTGCTGGTTCACAACGGCTGGTCAGACCGTTCACGCGAGGTTCGGGACCACCCCGGGTGCGGCGGGCTCTCGCGTACATCCGTGCGTACGACACGTGGTACGACACGTAGTACGTCCCGTACGGCGGTGTGTCTCGCGTGTCCGTGCAGCTCGCGCGAGCGCACCTCGCGCGGCACGCACATCCGTACGCCGTCGCTCCGGTCCCGAGTTCCTCCGCATTGAAGCGTGTTGACCAAGTCCGGACAACACCTGACGCCCAACCGCCGAGTACCGCTGGCCGAGAGGAGACGGACCTGTTCACTGCCTCCGGGCAGGCTGTTTACCCTCGGTAACACAGGTTTGGCGGGGGTTGTCCACAGGCTCGCCGGACTGTCACCCCTCGCCAGTAGGGTGTGAGACATGGCCGACCCCTCCAGCTACCGCCCCCGGCCGGGACAGATCCCGGACTCCCCCGGGGTCTACAAGTTCCGCGACGAGCACCGCCGGGTGATCTACGTCGGAAAGGCGAAGAGCCTGCGCCAGCGCCTGGCCAACTACTTCCAGGACCTCGCGGGCCTCCACCCGCGCACCCGCTCCATGGTCACCACGGCCGCGTCCGTGGAGTGGACGGTGGTGTCCACGGAGGTCGAGGCGCTCCAGCTGGAGTACTCCTGGATCAAGGAGTTCGACCCCCGGTTCAACGTCAAGTACCGCGACGACAAGAGCTACCCCTACCTCGCGGTGACGATGAACGAGGAGTTCCCGCGCGTCCAGGTGATGCGCGGCCACAAGAAGAAGGGCGTGCGCTACTTCGGGCCGTACGCGCACGCGTGGGCGATCCGCGACACCGTCGACCTGCTGCTGCGCGTCTTCCCGGTGCGCACCTGCTCGGCCGGGGTCTTCAAGAACGCCGCGCGCACCGGCCGCCCCTGCCTCCTCGGCTACATCGGCAAGTGCTCCGCGCCCTGTGTCGAGCGGATCTCCGCCGAGGACCACCAGGACCTGGCCGAGGAGTTCTGCGACTTCATGGCGGGCCGCACCGGCACCTATCTGCGCCGCCTGGAGAAGCAGATGGCCGAGGCCGCGGAGGAACTGGAGTACGAGCGCGCGGCCCGGCTGCGCGACGACATAGAGGCCCTGAAGAAGGCCATGGAGAAGAACGCGGTCGTGCTCGCCGACGCGACCGACGCCGATCTGGTCGCGGTCGCCGAGGACGAGCTGGAGGCGGCCGTGCAGATCTTCCACGTCCGCGGCGGACGCGTGCGCGGCCAGCGCGGCTGGGTCACCGACAAGGTGGAGGAGATCACCACCGGTGCCCTCGTCGAGCACGCCCTCCAGCAGCTCTACGGCGAGGAGACCGGCGACGCCGTCCCGCGCGAGGTGCTGGTCCCGGCGCTGCCCGAGCCGGTGGAGCCGGTGCAGCAGTGGCTCACCGACCGCCGCGGGTCGAACGTCTCCCTGCGCATCCCGCAGCGCGGCGACAAGAAGGCGCTGATGGAGACGGTGCAGCGCAACGCCCAGCAGGCGCTGGTGCTGCACAAGACCAAGCGCGCCTCCGACCTGACCACCCGCTCGCGCGCGCTGGAGGAGATCGCCGACGCGCTCGACCTCGACAGCGCGCCGCTGCGGATCGAGTGCTACGACATCTCCCACCTCCAGGGCGACGACGTGGTGGCCTCCATGGTGGTCTTCGAGGACGGGCTCCAGCGCAAGAGCGAGTACCGGCGCTTCCAGATCAAGGGCTTCGGGGGGCAGGACGACGTACGGTCCATGCACGAGGTGATCACCCGCCGCTTCCGGCGCTACCTCGCGGAGAAGGAGCGCACGGGGGAGTGGGCCGAGGGCGACCCCCACGTCATGAACGGCAGCGGGGAGGTCCCGGCCGCGCCCGGCGTCGTCGAGGACGACGGCCGCCCCAAGCGCTTCGCCTACCCGCCGCAGCTCGTCGTCGTGGACGGCGGCAGGCCGCAGGTCGCGGCGGCCCAGCGGGCGCTGGACGAGCTGGGCATCGACGACATCGCCGTCTGCGGCCTCGCCAAGCGGCTGGAAGAGGTCTGGCTGCCCGGCGAGGAGGACCCGGTGATCCTGCCGCGCAGCAGCGAGGGTCTCTACCTGCTGCAACGCGTGCGGGACGAGGCGCACCGGTTCGCCATCACCTACCAGCGCGTCAAGCGGGCCAAGCGGTTCCGGTCGAGCCCGCTGGACGACGTGCCGGGGCTCGGCGACACACGCAAACAGGCGTTGATCAAGCACTTCGGTTCGGTGAAGAAGCTCCGATCCGCGACAATTGACCAGATCTGTGAGGTTCCGGGTATCGGTCGCAAGACGGCCGAGACGATCGCCGTGGCCCTCGCCCAGTCGGCCCCGGCCGTACCCGCCGTGAACACGGCGACTGGAGAGATCATGGAAGACGACGAGGACAGGGACAACGGGGCGCCCGAGACGACGGCGGGAGCCCCGGGGGAACCCGTGACCGCGGGATCCCCGGACGAGCGACGGGGGCAGGAGACATGACCGAGCACGAGCCCGAACAGACGACGGAACAGACGACGGAACAAACGACAGACCGAGCCACAGACCGAGCGACGGCCCAGCCGACGGAACCGACGGCGGGTCAGGCGCCCCCCGCGACCGGCACCGGCACCGGCGGCGGCCTCCCCGACGCCGCCATCCCCGAGCTGGTGATCATCTCCGGGATGTCCGGGGCGGGCCGGTCCACCGCCGCGAAGTGCCTGGAGGACCTCGGCTGGTTCGTCGTGGACAACCTCCCGCCCGCGCTGATCCCCACCATGGTGGAGCTGGGCGCCCGCTCCCAGGGCAATGTGGCCCGGATCGCGGTCGTCGTCGACGTACGCGGACGCCGCTTCTTCGACAACCTCCGGGAGTCCCTCGCCGACCTGGAGGCGAAGAACGTCACCCGGCGCATCGTCTTCCTGGAGTCCTCCGACGACGCCCTGGTGCGCCGCTTCGAGTCGGTGCGCCGCCCGCACCCCCTCCAGGGCGACGGCCGTATCGTCGACGGGATCGCCGCAGAGCGCGAGCTGCTGCGTGAGCTGCGCGGCGACGCCGACCTGGTGATCGACACCTCCAGCCTCAACGTGCACGAGCTGCGCGCCAAGATGGACGCCCAGTTCGCGGGCGAGGAGGAGCCCGAGCTGCGGGCCACGGTGATGTCGTTCGGCTACAAGTACGGCCTCCCGGTCGACGCCGACCTCGTGGTCGACTGCCGCTTCCTGCCCAACCCGCACTGGGTGCCGGAGCTGCGCCCCTTCACCGGCCTCAACGAGGAGGTATCGGGCTATGTCTTCAACCAGCCCGGCGCCAAGGAGTTCCTCGACCGCTACGCCGAGCTGCTCCAGCTGATCGCCACCGGCTACCGCCGCGAGGGCAAGCGCTATGTGACCATCGCGGTCGGCTGCACCGGCGGCAAGCACCGCTCGGTCGCCATGTCGGAGAAGCTCGCCGCCCGTCTGGCGGCCGAGGGCGTGGAGACGGTGGTCGTGCACCGGGACATGGGACGCGAATGACAGGACGTACGTTGCGGCTGAGCAGGCTGCGCCGGATCACCCCCGAGGGACGCGGCGGCAAGTCAGCCGAAGGCCGCGGGGCCAGATCCGCCGAGGCACGGGGCGGCCGTCCGCGCCGCCGGGGCGCCCAGCCCAAGGTGGTCGCCCTCGGCGGCGGCATGGGCCTGTCCGCCTCGCTCGCCGCGCTGCGCCGGATCACCGGTGACCTCACCGCCGTGGTCACCGTCGCCGACGACGGCGGCTCCAGCGGCCGGCTGCGGGACGAGCTGGGCGTGCTGCCCCCCGGCGATCTGCGCAAGGCGCTGGCCGCGCTCTGCGGCGACGACGACTGGGGCCAGACCTGGTCCCGGGTCATCCAGCACCGCTTCCAGTCCCACGGCGAGATGCACGGCCACGCGGTCGGCAACCTGCTGATCGTCGCCCTGTGGGAGCAGCTCGGCGACCACGTGCAGGCGCTCGACCTCGTCGGCAAGCTGCTCGGCGCGCACGGGCGCGTGCTGCCCATGTCGGCCGTGCCGCTGGAGCTCCAGGCCCTGGTGAAGGGCCATGACCCCGAGCGCCCCGAGGACATCGACACCGTCCGCGGCCAGGCGACCGTCGCCCTCACCACGGGCGAGGTGCAGTCGGTGCACCTGGTGCCCCACGACCCGCCCGCGGTCCCCGAGGCGGTGGCCGCGGTGCTGGACGCCGACTGGGTGGTGCTCGGCCCCGGCTCCTGGTTCTCCTCGGTGATCCCGCATCTGCTCGTGCCCGACCTGGTGGGGGCGCTCATGGAGACCAAGGCGCGCCGGGTACTCTCCCTGAACCTCGCCCCGCAGCCGGGAGAAACCGAAGGCTTCTCCCCGCAGCGTCATTTGGAGGTTTTGGGACGACACGCCCCTAAACTCGCCCTGGACGTGGTGCTGGCCGACGAGGCCGCCGTGCCCGACCGCGACTCGCTGACGGACGCCGCCAAGCGTTTCGGGGCCGCGGTCGAGCTGGCTCCGGTGGCCCGGACGGACGGAACTCCGCGGCACGACCCGGAGCTGCTGGCCGCCGCGTACGACCGTATTTTTCGGATGCATGGAAGGATCGGCCCATGGCGATGACGGCAGCGGTGAAGGATGAGATCGCCCGGCTCCCCGTCACCCGGACCTGCTGTCGGAAGGCGGAGGTCTCCGCCATTCTGCGGTTCGCCGGCGGCCTCCATCTGGTCAGCGGGCGCATCGTGATCGAGGCGGAGCTGGACACCGCGATGGCGGCCCGCCGCCTCAAGCGGGACATCCTGGAGATCTTCGGGCACAGCTCGGAGCTGATCGTGATGGCGCCCGGCGGGCTGCGCCGCGGCTCCCGCTATGTCGTCCGGGTCGTCGCGGGCGGTGATCAGCTGGCCCGGCAGACCGGTCTGGTCGACGGGCGGGGCCGCCCGATCCGCGGTCTGCCCCCGCAGGTCGTCTCCGGCGCCACCTGCGACGCCGAGGCGGCGTGGCGCGGCGCGTTCCTGGCGCACGGCTCGCTCACCGAGCCCGGCCGTTCCTCCTCCCTGGAGGTGACCTGCCCGGGTCCGGAGGCGGCGCTCGCCCTGGTCGGCGCCGCCCGCAGACTCTCCATCGCCGCGAAGGCGCGCGAGGTGCGCGGCGTGGACCGCGTGGTCGTCCGGGACGGCGACGCGATCGGCGCCCTGCTCACCCGGCTCGGCGCCCATGAGTCGGTGCTGGCGTGGGAGGAGCGCCGGATGCGCCGCGAGGTCCGCGCCACCGCCAACCGCCTGGCCAACTTCGACGACGCCAACCTGCGCCGTTCCGCCCGCGCGGCGGTCGCCGCCGGTGCCCGGGTGGCCCGCGCCCTGGAGATCCTCGGCGACGACGTCCCCGAGCACCTGGCCGCCGCCGGACGCCTGCGCATGGAGCACAAGCAGGCCTCCCTGGAGGAGCTGGGCGCCCTCGCCGACCCGCCGCTGACCAAGGACGCGGTGGCGGGCCGTATCCGCCGACTGCTGGCGATGGCCGACAAGCGCGCCGCCGATCTCGGTATCCCCGGTACGGAGGCCAACCTCTCCGAGGAACTGGCGGACAACCTCGCGGGCTGACACATGATCAGTCCGCCGGTGCCGGAGTCCACTTGGCCTCCGGCACCGGCGTTCGCGCAAGAATGCCGACACCGCTGCCGGACCCTTGACTCGATCATGGACTGACATGAGCCTGGCATCCATTCGCCGCGTGGCGAATCACAGGTAGGGGGGTTCATGAGACACAGAGCGAGATCGATCCTCGCTGTCGGCGCGCTCCTGTTCACCGGAGCGGGCATCGCACCCATCGCCCAGGCACTGCCCGGCGCCCCGGCCACCGGGGACGCCGACGAAGTCAAGGTCTTCCGCGCCGAGGTCACCAAGCAGCAGGTACCCCTGCTGCTGGAGGCCGGCCAGGACGGCCACGAACTCAGCGAGACGGTACCCGCGAAGGGCACCGCCACCGTCGAGGTCTACCTCACCGACCAGCAGGCCAAGCAACTGGAGAAGAAGGGCGTCGACCTCACCGAGCACACCCTCTCCGCCCGCGCCGAGAGCCGCGTCGAGGCCGCCGCCGAGGGCGTGTTCCGCCCGTACGGCGGCGAGGGCGGCCTCAAGGAGGAGATCCTCGCCACCGCACAGGCGAACCCGTCCCTCACCAAGGTGGTCTCCATCGGCAAGACCATCAACGGCCAGGACATCCTCGCCCTCAAGCTCACCAAGAACGCCAAGAAGACCAAGGACGGCGCCCGGCCGTCCGTGCTGTACCTGTCCAACCAGCACGCGCGCGAATGGATCACGCCGGAGATGACCCGGCGACTGCTCCACCACTACCTGGACAGCTACAGGACCGACAAGCGCGTCAAGAAGATCGTCGACACCACCGAGCTGTGGTTCGTGCTCTCGGCCAACCCCGACGGCTACGACCACACCTTCCAGCACGAGGACAACCGCCTCTGGCGCAAGAACCTGCGGGACGTCAACGGCGACGGCGCCATCACCACCGGCGACGGCGTCGACCTCAACCGCAACTTCGCCTACAAGTGGGGCTACGACGACGAGGGTTCGTCCCCCAACCCCACCAGCCAGACCTACCGCGGCGCGGGCCCGAACTCCGAGCCCGAGACCAAGGCCCTGGACGCCTTCGAACGCCGGATCGGCTTCGAGTACGGCATCAACTACCACTCCGCCGCCGAACTCCTCCTCTACGGCGTCGGCTGGCAGGTCGCCACCGACACCCCCGACGACGTGCTGTACAAGTCGCTGGCGGGCACCCCGGAGAACTCCGCGATCCCGGGCTACCGCCCGCAGGTGTCCTCGGAGCTGTACACCACCAACGGCGAGGCGGACGGCCACGCGGCCAACGTCAACGGCACGGCGATGTTCACCCCCGAGATGTCGACCTGCCAGACCGTCTCGAACCTCTACCCCGACGACGCCTGGAACGCGGCCGACTGCCAGTCGGTCTTCAACTTCCCCGACGACGAGAAGCTGATCCAGGAGGAGTTCGAGAAGAACATCCCCTTCGCGCTCTCCGTCGCCGAGTCCGCCGCCACCCCCGACCAGCCGAAGTCCTCGGTCGGCATCGACGCGCCCGGCTTCACCACGGCCCCGTTCGGCACGTCGTACTCCCGCGGCGCCGACCAGGAGGTCTCCGTCGTCGCGCGCAAGTCGGTGCGCGACAAGGAGCTGAAGTACCGGGTCGACGGCGGCCGGGTGCACACCGTGGCGCTGCGGCCCTGGCGGGGCGGCGAGACCTACGGCGGTGACGACAACCTCTGGTTCGACGAGTACCGCGCCAAGGTGCGGCACGGCGGACCCGGCGACGAGGTCGAGGTCTGGTTCACCGGCGAGACCCGCAAGGGCAAGCCCACCTCCAGCGCGCACTTCACCTACACCGTCGCCGAGCGGCCCCGCGCGGACGTCCTCGTCGTCGCCGAGGAGGGCACCGCCGCCACCCAGGCCGGGACCTACGTCGACGCGCTGAAGGCCAACGGGCACAAGGCGGTCGTCTGGGACGTCGCCACCCAGGGCGCGCCCGACGCGCTCGGCGTCCTCGCCCACTTCGACGCGGTCGTGCACTACACCGGCGCCGCCCTCCCGGGCATCGCCACCCAGCTCGAACTGCGGGCCTACCTCAACGAGGGCGGCAAGCTGATCGAGGCCGGCGAGCGCGCGGGCGGCAGCGTCGACCTCGGCGACGGCACCCCGTCGAACGACTTCAGCCAGTACTACCTGGGCGCCTACACCCGTACGACGCTGCCGGCCGTGACCTCCTTCGAGGGCACCGGCGCGCTCGCCGGGGTCACCGGGGCGCTCGGGGACGCGCCGGGCAACCCGCTGAACACGGCGGGCTCCTTCGGCGTCACCTCCGACACCCTGCCGGTCTCCACGTTCCCGCAGTTCGCCAGCGCGGGTGCGGGCCAGTACCCGGGCACGGTCAACCCGTACGGGCCCTACGAGGGCGCGTCCATGGCGGCCGTACGCCACTCCGACTACGCCTGGAACCGGCTCACCCGCACCGTCGACCTCACCTCGGTGACCGCCTCCGACGCCCCGGCGCTGAGCACGCGGATGTTCTGGGACACGGAGGAGGGCTACGACCACGTCCTGATCGAGGCCCGCACCGCCGGGGGCGACGACTGGACCACGCTCCCGGAGAGCGGCGGCGCGACGGGCACCGCGGTGCCCGAGGAGTGCGAGGCCGGGTACTTCATCCAGGCCCACCCCGCGCTCAAGCGCTACCTGACGCTGGGTGACGGCGGCTGCACGGCCACCGGCACCTCCGGTTCCTTCAACAGCCTCACCGGGGTCTCGTCGGGCTGGCAGGCGCTGTCCTTCGATCTGTCGGCGTACGCCGGGAAGACCGTGGAACTCTCCGTCAGCTATGTCACCGACCCCGGCTCCGGTGGCCGCGGCGTCCTCCTGGACAACACCGCCGTCGTCATCGGCGGCGAGGCGGCCACGGAGGGGTTCGAGACGTCCTTCGGCCCCTGGACCGTCGCCGGTCCGCCCGCGGGCAGCCCCGCTGTGGTGCGGGACTGGGAGCTGACGGGCGAACTGTTCCGGACATTCGGCGCGGTCGCCACGGACGACACCGTGCTGCTGGGCTTCGGCCTTGAGCACGTGACGGTCCCGGCGGCCCGCACCGCACTGCTGGGCAAGGCGCTGGCGGCGCTCGGCAGCTGATCCGACCGGCACGTCAACGGCGGGCCACACCCCGTGGCCGATATGAGTGAGCCGGGTTTCCCGGCGGGCGGTCCGTACCCCTACTGGCGGGTACGGGCCGCCGTGCCGTGTATGGGCCAACTCGATGTCACTGAGAAGGCCCCGGGAGGGTAGGGTCGTAGGCGGTCGGGGACATCCCATACAGCTCGCCGGCGACAACGGAGCCGGCGTACCAACGAGGAGATCGGTTCGTGACGATCCGCGTAGGCATCAACGGCTTTGGCCGCATCGGTCGTAACTACTTCCGCGCGCTGCTGGAGCAGGGTGCAGACATCGAGATCGTGGCTGTCAACGACCTGGGTGACACCGCGACCACCGCTCACCTGCTGAAGTACGACACCATCCTGGGCCGCCTCAAGCAGGAGGTCTCCCACACCGCCGACACGATCACCGTCGGTGGCAAGACCATCAAGGTGCTCTCCGAGCGCAACCCCGCCGACATCCCGTGGGGCGAGCTGGGCGTCGACATCGTCATCGAGTCGACCGGCATCTTCACCAAGAAGGAAGACGCCGAGAAGCACATCGCCGGCGGCGCCAAGAAGGTCATCATCTCCGCCCCGGCGAAGAACGAGGACATCACCCTGGTCATGGGCGTGAACCACGACCAGTACGACGCGGCGAACCACCACGTCATCTCCAACGCCTCCTGCACCACCAACTGCGTGGCGCCGATGGCGAAGGTGCTCGACGAGAGCTTCGGCATCGTCAAGGGCCTGATGACGACGGTGCACGCGTACACCAACGACCAGCGCATCCTGGACTTCCCGCACAAGGACCTGCGCCGCGCCCGCGCCGCCGCCGAGAACATCATCCCGACCACCACCGGTGCCGCGAAGGCCACCGCGCTGGTGCTGCCGCAGCTCAAGGGCAAGCTGGACGGCATGGCCATGCGCGTCCCGGTCCCGACCGGCTCGGTCACCGACCTGGTCGTGGAGCTGTCCCGCGAGGTCACCAAGGAAGAGGTCAACGCCGCCTTCCAGAAGGCCGCCGAGGGCGAGCTGAAGGGCATCCTCGAGTACACCGAGGACGCGATCGTCTCCTCCGACATCGTCAACGCCCCGGCGTCCTGCACCTTCGACTCCTCCCTGACGATGGTCCAGGAGGGCAAGAACGTGAAGATCATCGGCTGGTACGACAACGAGTGGGGCTACTCCAACCGCCTCGTCGACCTGACGGTCTTCGTCGGCGACCAGCTCTGATCCCCCGAGCGGGGACCCGAATGTGAGGGCAGGGCTCGGACAGTGCATGATCGCGCTGTCCGAGCCCTGACTCGCGTCCGCCCCCACCGGCCTCGTACGATCAACAGCCCTCCTCAGGAGTCCAGGAGTTCCCTATGAAGACGATCGACGCCCTGCTCGCCGAAGGCGTCGCGGGCAAGCGGGTCTTCGTCCGTGCCGACCTGAACGTGCCGCTGGACGGCACCATGATCACCGATGACGGCCGCATCCGCGCCGTGCTGCCCACCGTCAAGGCGCTCGCCGACGCGGGCGCCCGGGTCGTCGTCGCCTCCCACCTGGGCCGCCCCAAGGGCGCCCCGGACCCGGCCTTCTCGCTCGCGCCCGCCGCCTCCCGCCTCGGTGAACTGCTCGGCGGCGCGGTGGCGTTCGCCTCCGACACCGTCGGCGAGTCCGCCACGACCACGGTCGCGGGCCTGGGCGACGGCGATGTCGCGGTCATCGAGAACCTGCGTTTCAACCCCGGCGAGACGTCCAAGGACGACGCCGAGCGCGCCGCCTTCGCCGACCAGCTCGCCGCCCTCGCGGACGTCTACGTCGGCGACGGCTTCGGCGCGGTGCACCGCAAGCACGCCTCCGTGTTCGACCTCCCGGCCCGGCTGCCGCACTACGCGGGCTACCTCATCGCCACCGAGGTCGGCGTCCTGAAGAAGCTCACCGAGGACGTCAAGCGGCCCTACGTCGTCGCCCTCGGCGGCGCCAAGGTCTCCGACAAGCTCGCCGTCATCGACGAGCTGCTCGGCAAGGCCGACCGCATCCTCATCGGCGGCGGCATGGCGTACACCTTCCTCAAGGCCAAGGGCTACGAGGTCGGCGTCTCCCTCCTCCAGGAGGACCAGGTCCCCGCGGTCCAGGAGTACCTGGAGCGCGCCGAGAAGAGCGGCGTCGAGCTGGTCCTGCCGGTGGACGTGCTGGTGGCGCCCGAGTTCCCGGACCTGAAGACCAAGGCGCCCGCCAACCCCACCACCGTCGCCGCGGACGCCGTCCCCGCCGACCAGCAGGGCCTGGACATCGGTCCCGAGACCCGCAAGCTGTACGCCTCGAAGCTCGCCGACGCCGCCACCGTCTTCTGGAACGGCCCCATGGGCGTCTTCGAGCACCCCGACTACGCCGAGGGCACCAAGGCGGTCGCCCAGGCCCTCCTCGACTCACCGGGCTTCACCGTGGTCGGCGGCGGCGACTCCGCCGCGGCCGTGCGCATCCTGGGCTTCGACGAAAAGGCATTCGGCCACATCTCGACCGGCGGCGGCGCCTCCCTCGAATACCTCGAGGGCAAGACGCTCCCCGGCCTCGCCGCACTGGAGGACTGACCAAGCATGAGCACGCGCACGCCGCTGATGGCGGGCAACTGGAAGATGAACCTCAACCACCTCGAGGCCATCGCCCACGTCCAGAAGCTCGCCTTCGCCCTGGCCGACAAGGACTACGAGGCCGTGGAGGTCGCCGTCCTGCCGCCCTTCACCGACCTGCGCTCCGTGCAGACCCTGGTCGACGGCGACAAGCTGAAGATCAAGTACGGTGCCCAGGACATCTCGGCCCAGGACTCCGGCGCCTACACCGGAGAGATCTCCGGCCCGATGCTGGCCAAGCTGAAGTGCACGTACGTGGCTGTCGGCCACTCCGAGCGCCGTCAGTACCACGCCGAGACCGACGAGATCGTCAACGCCAAGGTCAAGGCCGCGTTCAAGCACGGGCTGACCCCGATCATGTGCGTCGGCGAGGAGCTGGAGGTCCGTGACGCGGGCAACCACGTCAGCCACACCCTCGCCCAGGTCGAGGGCGGTCTGAAGGACCTCCCGGCCGAGCAGGCCGAGACCATCGTGATCGCCTACGAGCCCGTGTGGGCCATCGGCACCGGCAAGGTCTGCGGCGCCGAGGACGCGCAGGAGGTCTGCGCCGCCATCCGCGGCAAGCTCGCCGAGCTGTACTCGCAGGACGTGGCCGACAAGGTGCGCATCCAGTACGGCGGCTCCGTGAAGTCGGGCAACGTCGCCGAGATCATGGCGCAGGCCGACATCGACGGCGCGCTGGTAGGCGGTGCCTCGCTGGACGCGGACGAGTTCGTCAAGATCGTCCGCTTCCGCGACCAGTGACGCCACCAGTGAGTATGCGCTAGCAGGGATCCGTCGTACCCTTGCGGGGGCGTGGCCCGACGGCCGCGCCCCCTGTCGTCCATCCGAATCCGAGGAAGTTGGTCCAGCCGTGGTTATGGGGTTCACGATCGCCCTGATCGTCTTCAGCCTGCTGATGATGCTGCTGGTGCTGATGCACAAGGGCAAGGGCGGCGGCCTCTCCGACATGTTCGGTGGCGGTATGCAGTCGTCCGTCGGCGGCTCCTCGGTCGCCGAGCGCAACCTCGACCGCATCACCGTCGTCGTCGGTCTCCTCTGGTTCGCCTGCATCGTCGTGCTCGGTCTGCTGATGAAGATCAACAACTGACCGACGCGTACATTCCGCACGTAATGCCCCATGTTCGGTACGCGCCCCTGAGCGCGGCCTATCATGGGGCTTGCGTCTAGGTGTGGGGCCTGTAACTCCAATCACTGGACGCGCGTTGGGCCTTACGTAGACTGAGGCGCTCGCAGCGAAGCGAAACGCCGACTCGCTTTGCGGCACCATCACGCAGGGAGTTACGACCGTGGCAAGTGGCAACGCGATCCGGGGAAGCCGGGTCGGCGCGGGGCCGATGGGCGAGGCCGAGCGCGGCGAGTCCGCGCCTCGTCTGCGCGTCTCCTTCTGGTGCTCCAACGGGCACGAAACACAGCCGAGCTTCGCCAGCGACGCGCAGGTCCCCGAGACCTGGGACTGCCCGCGCTGCGGCTTCCCGGCCGGGCAGGACCGGGACAACCCACCGGACCCGCCGCGCACCGAGCCCTACAAGACGCATCTGGCGTACGTGCGCGAGCGCCGCAGCGACGCGGACGGCGAGGCGATCCTCGCCGAGGCGCTCGCCAAACTGCGGGGCGAAATCTAGGGCCTGCCCCGGGTCTTCACACCGGCCGGGTGCGTGAGTGCCCGGCTGGGACTGTCTGTTGTGCGGCGGGGTGCTGTTGGCTCCATTAGGTTGGGGGTGGCAGCGGGGCAAGCAACGCACGTGTGCGCAGGCAGGAAAGAAGGCTGAAGTCCCAGATGAACGCAGACGGCCGTACCCGGCTCAACCAGACGCCCGAGTGGACCGCGCTGGTCAAACACCGCGAGGAACTCGACGGGACGGGACTGCGCGAGCTGTTCGCCGCCGATCCCGGGCGCGGCAGCGGGTACACGCTCCAGGTCGGTGACCTGTACGTCGACTACTCCAAGCACCTGGTCACCGACGAGACGCTGCGGCTGCTGCGCGAGCTGGCCGCCGCGACGGACGTCTTCGGGCTGCGGGACGCCATGTTCCGCGGCGAGAAGATCAACACCACCGAGAACCGGGCCGTGCTGCACACCGCCCTGCGCGCCCCGCGCGACGCGGTGATCGAGGTCGACGGCGCGAACGTCGTCCCCGGTGTGCACGCCGTCCTCGACAAGATGGCCGACTTCGCCGACCGGGTCCGCTCGGGCGCGTGGACCGGCCACACCGGCAAGCGCATCCGCAATGTCGTCAACGTCGGCATCGGCGGCTCCGACCTGGGCCCGGCGATGGCGTACGAGGTGTTGCGCGCCTTCACCGACCGGGACCTGACGGTCCGTTTCGTCTCCAACGTGGACGGCGCGGACCTGCACGAGGCGGTCCGCGACCTGGACCCGGCCGAGACGCTGTTCGTCATCGCCTCCAAGACCTTCACCACCATCGAGACGGTCACCAACGCCACCTCGGCGCGCAGCTGGCTGCTGGACGCGCTGGGCGGGGACGAGGCCGCCGTCGCCAAGCACTTCGTCGCCCTGTCGACGAACGCCGAGAAGGTCGCCGAGTTCGGCATCGACACGGCCAACATGTTCGAGTTCTGGGACTGGGTCGGCGGTCGCTACTCCTACGACTCCGCGATCGGCCTCGCCCTGATGATCGCGATCGGCCCGGCGGCGTTCCGGGAGATGCTCGACGGTTTCCGGATCGTCGACGAGCACTTCCGCACCGCGCCCGCCGAGGAGAACGTCCCGCTGCTGCTGGGCCTGCTGGGCATCTGGTACGGCAACTTCCACGACGCGCAGTCGCACGCGGTGCTGCCGTACAGCCACTACCTGTCGAAGTTCACGGCCTACCTCCAGCAGCTCGACATGGAGTCCAACGGCAAGTACGTCGGCCGGGACGGCACCGAGGTCGACTGGCAGACCGGGCCGGTGGTGTGGGGCACGCCGGGCACCAACGGGCAGCACGCCTACTACCAGCTGATCCACCAGGGCACGAAGCTGATCCCGGCGGACTTCATCGGCTTCGCCGAGCCGGTCGCCGAGCTGAGCGACGAGCTGAAGGCGCAGCACGACCTGCTGATGGCCAACTTCTTCGCCCAGACCCAGGCGCTGGCCTTCGGCAAGACCCCGGACGAGGTGCGCGCCGAGGGCGTGCCGGAGGAGCTGGTCGCCCACAAGACGTTTCTGGGCGACCACCCGACGACCACCATCCTCGCCCGTACGCTGACCCCGTCGGTCCTCGGGCAGCTCGTCGCGCTCTACGAGCACAAGGTGTTCGTGCAGGGCGCGGTGTGGGACATCGACTCCTTCGACCAGTGGGGCGTGGAGCTGGGCAAGGTGCTCGCCAAGCGCGTCGAGCCCGCGCTGACCGGAGGCGCCGAGGTGCCGGGTCTGGACGCGTCCACGCGGACCCTGGTCGCCAAGTACCGGGAGCTGCGCGGACGCCGGTAGTCCGGCCCGGTCAGGCCACCGAGTTCAGGGCGTCGGCCAGCCTGCGGCGCGCGGCGCGTGCCGCAGGCAGGGCCGCCAGTCCCGCCGCGCCCAGCACGGCGGCCGTGCCGAACAGCAGCAGGAACGCGGGGGAGGGGACCTGCGCGATCCCCGCGCCGACGCCGCTGGAGCGGCCCTGGAGGTCGATCAGCCAGCGTGCCAGCGGCACCCCCAGGGCCGTACCGAGGACGGCCGCCGCCAGTGCCGTACAACCCGTGGCGGTGACCGTGACGGCGGTGATCTGGCGTGGGGACAGGCCGATGGCCTTCAGGGCGAGCAGGTCCCGCTCGCCCTCCCGGACGGTGCCGCCGATCGCGGTCAGCAGCTCGATCAGCCCGATCAGCGCGAGTACGGCGATCAGGCCGACGACCACCCCGCGCAGCGGCGACAGCCCGTCGGCGGGGTTGGTGACGGCGTGCACGTCCAGGTGCCCGCGTCCGGCCGCCGCCAGCCGGTCCGCGACCTCGTGCCGGTCGGCGCCGGGGGCGAGACGGACCTGGAAGAGCGTCGGCGTGAGCCGCGGGTCGTTGGCGCGCAGGGTGTCCAGGGACGTCGAGATGACGCGGCCCGCGTTCTCCGGCTCGATGCTGCGGCCCACGATGTGCAGGATCTGCGGCTGGTCCCCGACGGTCATCCGCACCCAGTCGCCGACCCTGACCTCCAGCAGGTCGAGCAGCCCCTGCCCGGCCACGGCCTCGTCGGGCCCGCGCGCGGGGCGTCCCTCGGCGACGGCGTACGGGTAGGGGGCCTCGCGGGTGCCGAGGCCGCGCAGGGCGATGGTGCCGGTCTGGCCGGGCACCAGGGCGGCCACCTCGACGCCCGGGTGGGCGGCCGTGACCTGGGGGTCGCGCTCCAGCAGCGCGCGGGCCTCGCCATCGCCGAGGGCGGTGTCCGGGCGGACGGTGAGCGCGGCGGGCAGACCGATCTGCTCGGGCCTGCTGTGGAAGCGGTCGAGGGTGGTCCAGGCGCTCATCGCCACCACGATCAGCAGCAGCGGCAGCGTGAGACGGCCGACGGCGGCCAGTGAGCGGGAGCGGCGCGTGAACGCCTTGTGCCAGCCCAGCACCAGCGCGGGCGGCACCCGCACGCCGAGGGCGCGGCGCGCCAAGCGCGACATCCCGGCGCCGGGCGGCGCGGCGGGCCGCGGCACCGGCACCGGCGGCACCCGGCCCGCACGCCAGGCGGCGAGGCCCGTGGTGGCGCCGATGAACAGCACGGCGCCGACGGGCACCGCCACCAGGGTCACGCTGTGCCCGGGCAGCCCCTGCCAGACCGCGACCGCGTCCCCCAGCCGTCCCGGCGTACGGCTGCCCAGGGCCTGCGTGAGCGTCGCCGCGGCCACCGCGCCGAGCAGCGCGTAGGCGAGGTGCTGGAGCAGGAAGACCCGTACGACCTGGCCGGGGGTGAAGCCGATCGCCTTCAGCACCGAGATGTCCCGCAGATGGCCGCGGATGCGGGTGCCGATCGCGCCGTGCACGGCGAGGCCCGCGGCGACCAGCGCGCCGAGGCCGAACAGCCCCAGCACCTGGCCGAGGAGCCGGTTGCCGCCCTGTGCGTCGGCGCGGGCCTGCTGCCAGGTGGAGACCTCGCCGATCGCTCCGGCGCCCAGGGCGGTGACGGCGCGCTGGACGGCGTAGTCGGTGTCCTCGGGGTTGGTCAGGCGCAGTCCGGTCACCTGGCCGTCGGGGGCGCGTACGGCGGACGGCAGCGCCCAGACCAGGCCGGGGCCCTCGCCGGGGCGGTAGCGCGGCTCGGCGCTGTCGGCGACGCCGACGACGGTCAGGGTGCGGGTGGTGCCGGGCAGGGTCAGCGTGTCGCCGGGCTCGGCGAGCAGGGTCGAGGCCAGGGTGCTCTCCAGCACCACCCCGTTCGGGGTGGCCGGGTCGAGCCAGCGGCCCGAGGTGACCAGCGGGCGGCCCACGGGGAGCTGGCCCGGGGTGCCGCGCAATTCGACGAAGGCGCGGCTGCCGCGGGCGGTGACGGTGACGGACTCGGTGGGGTAGGGGCCCGCGACGGCCTCGGTGCCCTCCAGCCGCGCCAGTCTGCCCGCGTCGGCCGTCGCGCCGGTGTGGATCCATACGTGTGCGCCGTTGGCCTGCGCGAACACCCGCTGCCAGGGGTTGGTCGCGTACCCGAACAGGGCCGAGGCCAGCAGCAGCGACACGACGATGCCCGCGGTGGCCAGCACCAGGAACAGCGCTTCCCCGCGGTGCGTACGCAGATCGGAGTGCGCCCAGCGCAAGGTGGCTCGCACGGGCCTCAGCCCCTCGTCCCGGGGCGGGCGCGCCGCCCGGGGCGGGGGCGCGCCGGGCCTTCCGGCACGCCGCGCTGGTCGTGCGCGCGGCACGGTGGCGCGGGGCGGTGGCCCTGTGGCCGGGCTGGTGCGGGCACTCCGTGCGCGAGGAGCGGGACTCCTCGGTCGTGGGCGCGCGGCCGATCGGGCGCGGGGCCCTCTGGGGGGCGGATACGGCGGGAAGTGCGGGCCGGGTTCCCTGGCCGGGGAACCGGGCGGTGGCCCTGGGGCTGGGCCGGCGCGGGTGCGGCCGGTGCGAGGGCTGAGGTCCCGCGGGACGGGGCTGGTGCGGACGTTCCCCGTGTCGAGACCCTCCGTGGCCGGGCTGGCGTGGGTGTCGCCGGTGTCGGGGCCTTGTGGGGTTGGGCTGGCGCAGGTGTCGCCGGTGTCGAGAACCTCCGTGCCCGGGCTGGCGTGGGTGTCGCCGGTGTCGGGGCCTTGTGGGGTTGGGCTGGCGCAGGTGTCGCCGGTGTCAGGGCTTTGTGGGGTCGGGCTGGTGCGGGTGTTCCCGGTGTGAGGGGCGAGGTCACTCGAAGGCCGGTGGTGGGGTCGTTGTGCGGGGCCATGTCAGTCCTTCAGCTCCAGCACGCCCGATATGCCCGGCCTGCGGGGCGGGAGGCCGCCGGTCAGATCCGCGTCGTCGGCTATGCGGCCGTCGTAGAAGCTGATCACGCGGTCGGCGGCGCTCGCGAGGCGGGCGTCATGGGTGACCAGGACGATCGTCTGGCCGCGCTGGTGGAAGCGGGACAGCAGTCGCATCACCTCGCGGGTGCCCTTGCTGTCCAGGCTGCCCGCGGGTTCGTCGGCGAGCAGCAGGGGCGGGTGGTTGACCAGGGCACGGGCGAGGGCGACGCGCTGCTGTTCGCCGCCGGACAGCTCACCGGGCATGCTGCGCTCCCGGCCCGCGAGGCCCAGCTCGGCCAGCAGCTCCTCGCGTTCGGCGCGGGCCCGCTTCGGGGTGGCCCCGGCGAGCAGGGCGGGCAGTTCGACGTTGTCGGCGACCGACAGGTTGGACACCAGGTTGAAGAACTGGAAGACGATGCCGATGCGCTTGCGGCGCTCCACCGCCCAGCGCGCCTCGCTCCAGCCGTCGGTGGGCTCGTCGTCCAGCCGGATGCTGCCGCTGTCGGGGCGCTGGAGCCCGCCCAGCAGGTGCAGCAGCGTCGACTTGCCCGCCCCGGACGGACCGGTGACGGCGACGAACTCGCCGCGCCGCACGGAAAGATCGACGCCGCGCACGGCATGCGCGGGCGCACCCTCGCCGTAGTACGTCCTGACCAGGCCCTCGGCGCGCAGCAGCACGGGAGCGGAATCCTCGCTCACTCCAGCTCCTCCAGCTCTTCCTGGCACCGCTCCAGCCAGTCGAGGTCGGCCTGGAGGTGCAGCATGGCGCCCTCGATCAGCAGCTGGGCGATGCGGTTGTCCCGGTCTTCGGCGGCGGCCAGTCTCGACAGGTCCCGCATGGTGTTGAGGTACTGGCGCCGCTGCTTGTTGATGAGGGCGATCTGGTCGGCGAGACCGGTCTGCGGGGCGAGGGCCAGCTTCATGAAGAACTCGTCCCGTACCCGTGGCTCGTCCGCGGTCTCCTCGTACCAGACGCCCAGCGCTTCCCGCCCGGCGTCGGTGAGGTGGTAGACCTTCTTGTTGGGCCGGCTGGACTGCTCCACGTCCTCGCCCTCGATCAGGCCCGCCTTCTCCAGGCGACCGAGGGTGACGTAGATCTGGCCGACGTTCGGCTGAGGGTACGCGGAGCCCAGCAGTTGCTCAAGGTCCTGCTTCAGCTCGTAGCCGTGGGCCGGGCCGCGCGCGAGGAGTGCCAGGAGGGGCAGACGCACTCGTGCTGTCCTCCTGTCCTCGTATTGTGGTCCAGGCCCTAGTATCGCCCATACCTAACCGGTATACATGCCCCTGATCCCGGGCGAAGGCGCCCGGCTGCGGGTACAGGGAGGAACCTATGCGGTGGATCCGTGCCGCGGGTAGGGGCCTCCTCGTCCTCGTGGTGGTCCTGACCGGTTACGTCGCCTCGGGCGCCCGTGCCGACGACGCCGCCACGGGCGGGCGCGGGCCGCTCACCCTGGCCACCGCGGGGGACCTCACCGGCTACCTCGGCCCCCTGCTGGAAGGCTGGAACCGCACCCACCCCGACGAGCGGGTCACGCTCGTCGAACTGCCGGACTCCGCCGACGAGACCCGCGCGCAGATGGCCATCGATCTGCGCGGCGACCAGCGCGGCCGGTTCGACGTCCTCAACATCGACGTCAACTGGACCTCGGAGTTCGCCGCCGCCGGATGGATACGCCCGCTGCCGCGCGACCGTTTCCCGCTCGGCGCCTTCCTGCCGCCGGTCGTCGACACCGCCACCTACGACGGACGCCTCTACGCCGTCCCCTACGTCACCAACGCCGGGCTGCTGCTCTACCGCGCGGACGTCCTCGAGCGCGAGGGCCTGGACCCGCCGCGCACCTGGGCCGAGCTGGAGGAGATGGCGGGCACGGTCGCCCCGAAGTACGGACTCGACGGGTACGCGGGCCAGTTCCTGCCCTACGAGGGCCTGACCGTGAACGCGGCCGAGGCCGTGTACTCGGCGGGCGGCACCATCCTCGGCGGCGAGGGCGAGCGGGTGACCGTGGACTCCGCGGCGGCCCGCGAGGGCATCGGCTTCCTGGCGCGCGGGGTGCGCGAGGGGTGGATACCCGAGGAGGCGCTGACGTACAAGGAGGAGGAGTCCAAGCAGGCCTTCCAGAGCGGTCGTCTGCTCTTCCTGCGCAACTGGCCCTACGCGTACGTCGGCGCGTCGGCCGAGGGCTCCCCGGTCGCCGGGCGGATCGGCGCCGTACCGCTGCCCGGACCCGACGGGCCCGGCACCAGTGTGCTCGGCGGCTCCAACCTCGCGGTCAGCAGCCACGCCCGGCACCCCGACTCGGCGGCCCGGCTGATCGCGTACCTCACCAGCGAGAGCGTGCAGCGCCAGGTGCTCACCCGGGGCGCGCTGCCGCCGGTCCGTGCCGACCTGTACGAGGACCCGGAGCTGGTGCGGCGGTTTCCCTATCTGCCGACCCTGCGCGAGAGCGTGCTGACGGCCGCGCCGCGCCCCAAGAGCGCGCGCTACGACCAGGTCAGCCTGGTGGTGCAGGCGGTCGTGCACGACGCGCTGACCGGGCGGCACACGCCCGAGGCGGCCGTGCGGCGGCTGGCGCGGGAACTTGACGCCATCACCCGCTGAATCGACGGCTCCTAGTTACATGTTAGGTAACGCCGACGTCTCATCTATGGCTGCACTGGGTGGATAAGTCCGGATATAAACAGCCAACTCCTCAGTAGCTTCGCGTTCGTTCATTGACACCCTCGCGACACGGCTACTTAACATGCATGCATGTCAAGTAAGTGTCACTGGTGGCGCGACGCGGTGATCTACCAGGTGTACGTCCGCAGTTTCCTGGACAGCACCGGCGACGGCGTCGGCGACCTCGCCGGGGTGCGGGCCGGACTGCCGTACCTCAGGAAGCTCGGGGTGGACGGGATATGGCTGAGCCCCTTCTACCCGTCGCCGCAGCACGACCACGGCTACGACGTGGCCGACTACCGCGACGTCGACCCGCTCTTCGGTGACCTCGCCGAGTTCGACCTGCTGATCGCGGCGGCGCGGCGGCTCGGCGTCAAGGTGCTCCTGGACATCGTCCCCAACCACTGCTCCAGCCAGCACCCGAGCTTCCGGCAGGCACTCACCGCGGCGCCCGGCAGCCCGGCCCGAGCCCGCTTCCACTTCGCCGACGGACGCGGCCCCGACGGCGCCGAGCCGCCCAACAACTGGCACGCCATGTTCGGCGGCCCGGCCTGGACCCGCGTCGACGACGGCCAGTGGTACCTGCACATGTTCACGCCCGAGCAGCCCGACTGGAACTGGCGCAACCCCGAGGTCGCCGCCGACTTCGACGACACCCTGCGCTTCTGGCTCGACCGGGGCGTCGACGGCTTCCGCATCGACGTCGCCGCCGGACTGTTCAAGCACCCCGACCTCCCCGACTCACCCGATCCCGAGGCCGACGCCCGCACCCGCGACTCGGTCAACCCGCTCGCCTGGAACCAGCCCGAGGTGCACGACGTGTGGCGGCACTGGCGCGCGGTCTGCGAGGAGTACACCGCCCGCGACGGCCGCGAACGGCTCCTCGTCGGCGAGGTGTCGGTGCCCACCGCCCGCGAGCACGCCCGCTACGTCCGCCCCGACGAACTCCACCAGGCCTTCTTCTTCGACCTGCTGAGCGCGCCCTGGGACGCCGACGCCTTCCGCAAGGTGATCGACGAGGCCATGCAGGACATCGCCGGAACCGGCTCCACGGTCACCTGGGTCCTCAACAACCACGACCAGGTCCGCACCGTCACCCGCTACGGCGAACCCCACCCCCAGGGCAGCGGCCTGGGCGCCGCCCGCGCCCGTGCCGCCGCGCTGCTGATGCTGGCGCTGCCCGGTGCCGCGTACATCTACCAGGGCGAGGAGCTGGGGCTCCCCGAGGTCGTCGACCTGCCCGACGACGTGCTCACCGACCCGATCTTCCGGCGCACCGGCAGCCGGGCCCGCATCCGGGACGGCTGCCGGGTGCCGCTGCCCTGGTCGGGGCAGGCGTCCCCGTTCGGGTTCACCTCGGGCGCCGAGAGCGCCAAGCCCTGGCTGCCGCAGCCGTCGTACTTCGCCGAGTACGCCACCGACCGCGCCCTCGCCGACACCCGCTCCTTCTGGCACCTCTACCGCGACGGCCTGCAACTGCGCGCCAGGCTGCCCCAGTTGGGGGAGGGCACGCTCACCTGGCTGGACACGCCGCCCGGCGTGCTGGCCTTCGCGCGCGGCGACGGCCTGGTCTGCGCCGTCAACTTCACCACCGCGCCCATCCCCGCGCCGGTCCCCGGCACCCCGCTGCTCGCCAGCGGCCCCTGCCCGGCGGGGGTGCTGCCCGGCTCCACGGCCGCCTGGTGGACCAGCGACCTCTGAACCTCCCGTCACCCACTCATTCCCCGAAGGGACATCAACGATGATGCGACGACGTACCACCCTGCTCACCGGCTGCACCGCCCTTGTCCTGGCGCTCACCGCCACCGCCTGCGGCGACAGTGACCCCGTCACCGCGGGCGGCGGCGACCAGTCGCTCAGCGGCCAGACCGTCACCGTGGCCGGGGTCTGGTCCGGGACCGAGCAGAAGAACTTCCAGAAGGTGCTGGACGCGTTCACCGAGGAGACCGGCGCCAAGACCCAGTTCGTCTCCACCGGCGACAACGTCTCCACCGTCGTCGGCAGCAAGATAGAAGGCGGCAACGCCCCCGACGTCGTGATGGTCCCGCAGGTCGGCGTGTTGCAGCAGTTCGCGAAGGAGGGCTGGCTGACGCCGCTGTCCGGCAAGGCCGAGCAGGCCGTGGACGCCAACTTCGCCCCCGTCTGGAAGGACTACGGCAGCGTCGACGGCACCTTCTACGGCCTCTACTTCAAGGCCGCCCACAAGTCGACGGTCTGGTACAGCCCCGACGCCCTCGCCCAGGCCGGAGTCGAGCCGCCGACGAGCTACGACGAGATGCTCGAGGCCGGGCACACCGTCTCCGACTCCGGGCTCGCCGCGTTCTCCGTCGCCGGTCAGGACGGCTGGACCCTCACCGACTGGTTCGAGAACATCTACCTCTCCCAGGCGGGCCCCGAGAAGTACGACGCCCTCGCCGCGCACGAACTGAAGTGGACCGACGCCTCGGTGGTGAAGGCGCTCGGCACCCTCGGGGAACTCTTCAAGGACGAGCAGCTCATCGCGGGCGGCCAGAAGCAGGCCCTGAACACCGACTTCCCCGGCTCCGTGGAGAAGGTCTTCGGCCCCGAGCCCGAGGCCGGGATGGTCTACGAGGGCGACTTCGTCGCGGGCGTCGCCAAGGACCAGTTCGGCAAGGAGATCGGCAAGGACGCCGACTTCTTCCCGTTCCCGCCGGTCGACGGCGGCACCGCGCCGGTCGTCAGCGGCGGTGACGCGGCCGTCGTCCTGAAGGACGGCAAGAACGCCAAGGCCGGAATGGCGCTCCTGGAGTACCTCGCCACGCCGGAGGCCGCCGCCGTGTGGGCCGAGGCGGGCGGATTCCTCTCCCCGAACAAGGCGCTCGACCTCACCGCCTACGGCGACGACGTCACCCGGGCGACTGCCAAGTCCCTAGTCGACGCCGGGGACTCGGTCCGCTTCGACATGTCCGACCAGGCCCCCGCGGCCTTCGGCGGCACCAAGGGCGTCGGCGAGTGGAAGATCCTCCAGGACTTCCTGCGCGACCCCTCGGACCCGGAGGCGACCGCCGCCGAGCTGGAGAAGGCGGCGGCCAAGGCGTACAAGGGCTGATACGGCGATGACCGCGACCTTCGCCAAGGAGACGAGCCCGGCGAGCACTCCGCCGCCGGTCCCCCCGCCGCCGGGCGCCCGGCGCACCCGGCGGCGGGGGCGGGTCATCGCCCTGTTGTTCGTCTTCCCCGCCCTGCTGCTGCTCGGCGCCCTCGTGCTGTACCCGGCGCTGTTCTCGATCGGACGCAGCTTCTTCGACGCCTCCGGCGACCGCTTCGTCGGCGGCGACAACTACACCGAGATGTTCCGCGACCCGGCCACCCTCAAGGCCGTGCGCAACACCGCGATCTGGGTCGTCGTCGCCCCGGCCCTGCTCACCGGGCTCGGGCTGATCCTGGCCGTGCTGGTGGAGAAGATCCGCTGGGCGACCGCGTTCAAGCTGCTGCTGTTCATGCCGATGGCGGTGTCCTTCCTCGCCGCCGGCATCATCTTCCGCCTCGCCTACGACGAGGACCCCGACAAGGGCGTGCTCAACGCGGCCGTGGTCTCGGTGCACGACGCCTTCAAGGGCAGCTCGTCGTACCCGACCGCCCGGCCGCGCCCCGATCAGGGGCTCGCCGAGGACGGCGACGGCTCCTACCGGACCGGCACCAGCGTGTCCCCCGGGGACTCGGTGGCGCTCGGCCTGGTCGGCGTGGCACCCGACGACCTGCCGGGCGGTGCGGCGCCCGCCGAGCGGGCCGAGGGCCTGGAGCCCACCCCCGGCGAACTGCGCGGCGTGGTCTACCTGGACTTCACGCCCGGGGGCGGCGGCAGGCAGGGCGAGGTCGACCCGGGCGAGAGCGGGCTGCCCGAGCTGACGGTCGAGGCGGTGCGGGACGGCCGGACGGTCGCCAGCACCACCACCGGCGCCGACGGCACGTTCCGCTTCACCGGCCTGGACCAGGGCGGCTACGAACTCAGGCTGCCCGCCGGCAACTTCGCGCCGCCCTACGACGGGATCTCCTGGCTCGGGCCGGCCCTGGTCACCCCGGCGATCATCGGGGCGTACCTGTGGATCTGGACCGGGTTCGCGATGGTGCTGATCGGGGCGGGCCTCTCCGCGCTGCCCCGGGACGCGCTGGAGGCGGCCCGGATCGACGGCGCCAACGAGTGGCAGATCTTCCGGAAGATCACCGTGCCGCTGCTGGCGCCCGTGCTGACGGTCGTCTTCGTCACCCTGGTGATCAATGTGATGAAGGTCTTCGACCTCGTCTACATCATCGCGCCCGGGCCCGTGCAGGAGGACGCCACCGTGCTCGCCACCCAGATGTGGCTGGTCTCCTTCGGCGGCGGCAACGACCAGGGCCTCGGCAGCGCGCTCGGCGTGCTGCTCCTGCTGCTGGTGGTCCCGGCGATGGTGTTCAACGTCCGGCGTTTTCGAAGGAGTCAGCGATGAACGCGGTCCGGCGCTACCTGGGCAGCGGTGTGGTCCAGGCGTTCCTGGTCGTGATCGGCCTGGTCTGGATGACCCCGCTCGCCGGGCTGCTGCTCTCCTCGCTGCGCTCCACCGAGGACACCGCGAAGGGCGGCTGGTGGACGGTGTTCACCAGCCCCGGGCAGCTGTCCTTCGACAACTACGCGGCCCTGCTGGACAACGCCGGGATCACCCGCGCCTTCTGGAACACCGTCCTGATCTCGGTGCCCACGACCGTCCTGGTCGTCGGGGTCGCGGCGCTCGCCGGATACGCGTTCGCCTGGCTGGACTTCCCCGGCCGGGAGCCCATCTTCCTGGTGGTGGTGGCGCTGCTGGTGGTGCCCGTGCAGATCGGGCTGCTGCCGGTCGCCAAACTCTTCGGCCAGCTCGGCCTGTTCGGCACGATCCCCGGCGTGGTGCTCTTCCACGTCGCCTACGGGCTGCCGTTCGCGGTGTTCCTGCTGCGGAACTACTTCGCCGAGATGCCCAAGGAGATGCTGGAGGCCGCCCGCATGGACGGCGGCGGCGAGTGGCGGATCTTCACCCGGCTGGTGCTGCCGGTGGGCCGCCCGGCCATCGCCAGCCTCGCCATCTTCCAGTTCCTGTGGGTGTGGAACGACATGCTGGTGGCGCTGCTCTTCGCGGACAGCTCCGCCCAGCCGCTCACCGTGGAACTCCAGTCGCAGATCCGGCAGTTCGGCAGCAACATCGATGTGCTCGCGCCCGGCGCCTTCCTCTCCCTGATCGTGCCGGTGGCGGTGTTCTTCGCCTTCCAGCGGCACTTCGTGCAGGGCGTGATGGCGGGCTCGGTCAAATAGGGCCCATGAGTTCCGGGTCCCCGCCCGCGGCGGCGGGCGGGGACCCGGTCCGTCACGGTGACGCCGGTGGGTACAGCGACCGCGGCAGCTGCGAGGCCGCCGCGTCGTCCAGCAGCCACAGGGTGCGCGCCCGCCCCCTCGCGCCCGCCGCCGGGGCCTGGATCTCCCCGGCGCCGGACAGCGCGATCGCCGCGGCCTGCGCCTTGTCCTCACCCGCGGCCAGCAGCCACACCTCACGGGCGGCACGGATCGCGGGCAGGGTCAGGCTGACCCGGGTCGGCGGCGGCTTGGGAGCGCCGTGCACCCCGACGACGGTGCGCTCGGTCTCCCGTACGGCGGGCAGCTCGGGGAAGAGCGAGGCGACATGGGTGTCCGGGCCGACGCCCAGCATCAGCACGTCGAAGGACGGCACCGGGCCGTGGTTCTCCGGTCCGGCCGCCGCCGCCAACTCCTCGGCGTAGGCGGCCGCCGCCGCGTCCACGTCACCGCCCCACGGGCCGTCCGACGCGGGCATGGCGTGCACACGCTTCGGGTCCAGCGGCACCGCGTCCAGCAGTGCCTCCCGGGCCTGGGTGACATTGCGGTCCGGGTCGCCCTCGGGCAGGAACCGCTCGTCGCCCCACCACAGGTCAAGACGGCCCCAGTCGATCGCGTCCCGGGCGGGCGCCGCCGACAGCGCGGCCAGCAGGCCGTTGCCGTTGCGACCGCCGGTCAGGACGACCGACGCGGAGCCGCGCGAGGCCTGGGCGTCGACGATCTTCGTGATCAGCCGGGCCGCCGCGGCCTGCGCCATCAGCTCCTTGTCGTGGTGCACGACCAGCTGCGGGGTGTTCACTTCGCCGCCGCCTTCTTCGCCGGGGCCTTCCTGGTGGCCTTCTTCGCGGACGCCTTCGGCGACGTCTCCTCCGGGGCGGGCACCGCGACCGGCTCACCGGCGGACCCGTCGGACCCGGTGGACGGGTTCAGCCGGTTCACCCCGTACCGCAGCGCCGAC
This sequence comes from Streptomyces sp. B93, assembly GCF_018070565.1. GTDB lineage: Bacteria > Actinomycetota > Actinomycetes > Streptomycetales > Streptomycetaceae > Streptomyces. The sequence goes on along the minus strand of NZ_JAGPXL010000001.1, from coordinate 117,214 downwards.
GCGTAGGTGTCGTCCGGGTCGAGCCGGCGCAGCTCCTCCGCGATCAGCTCGGCCGTGTCGCGGCGCTTGAGGGCCACCGCCCGCTCCGGCTGGTCCTGGATGGCGAGCGTGGCCAGGGTGCCGTCGGCCCGGTCCAGGACGATCGGGCCGCAGTCGGTCGTCATCCGCACCGCGGTGAGCCCGGGGCCGGCGGACACCGACCGCTGCACGGGCACGGCCAGCCGCTCCGCCAGCCACATCGCCAGCAGCTCGCAGCTCGGGTTGAACTCCTCGCCCTCGACCTCGACGCCCTGCACCTGGCAGGTGACCTGGTCCAGGGCCGCGGCCAGCATCGAACGCCAGGGCGTGATGCGGGTCCACGACAGGTCGGTGTCGCCGGGGGTGTAGGTCCCGGCGCGGGCGGTGAGGTCCTCGATCGGCTGCTCGGCGGCGTAGGTGTCGGTGACCCGGCGCTGGGCGAGGGCGCCGAGCGGGTCCTTCGCCGGGTCCAGCGGCGCGTTCACCGGCCACCAGACGACCACGGGGGCGTCCGGCAGCAGCAGCGGCAGCACCACCGACTGGGCGTGCTCGGCCACGTCGCCGTAGAGCCGCAGCACGACCGTCTCACCGGTGCCCGCCTCCGGACCGAGGCGGACCTCGGCGTCGAGGCGGGACTGGGTGCGGTCGCGGGGGGAGCGGGAGACCCGCTTGATGACGACCAGGGTGCGCGAGGGGTGCTCGTGCGAGGCGTCGCCCGCGGCCTTCAGGGCGTCGTAGGCGTTCTCCTCGTCGGTGACGATGACGAGGGTCAGGACCATGCCGACGGCCGGAGTGCCGATGGCGCGGCGGCCCTGCACCAGCGCCTTGTTTATCTTGCTGGAGGTGGTGTCGGTGAGGTCGATCTTCATGGCCTGCGCCAGCTCCGTCCGTCGCGCTGAAGCATGTCGTCCGCCTCGGTGGGCCCCCAGGTCCCGGCCGGGTACCGGGCGGGCTTGCCGTTGGAGTCCCAGTACTCCTCGATCGGGTCGAGGATCTTCCAGGACAGCTCGACCTCCTCGGTGCGCGGGAAGAGGTTGGCGTCGCCCAGCAGCACATCGAGGATGAGCCGCTCGTACGCCTCCGGGCTGGACTCCGTGAACGACTCGCCGTAGGCGAAGTCCATGGACACGTCCCGGATCTCCATCGAGGTGCCCGGCACCTTCGAGCCGAAGCGGACCGTGACGCCCTCGTCGGGCTGGACGCGGATCACGATCGCGTTCTTGCCCAGCTCCTCCGTCGCCGTGTGGTCGAAGGGGGAGTGCGGGGCGCGCTGGAAGACCACCGCGATCTCGGTGACCCGGCGGCCGAGCCGCTTGCCGGTGCGCAGGTAGAAGGGGACGCCCGCCCAGCGGCGGTTGTCGATGCCCAGCTTGATCGCCGCGTAGGTGTCGGTCTTCGACTTGGGGTCGATGCCCTCCTCGTCGAGGTAGCCGATGACCTTCGCGCCGCCCTGCCAGCCGGACGCGTACTGCGCCCGCACGGTGTCCCGGCCCAGGTCCTTGGGCAGCCGCACCGCGCCGAGCACCTTGGTCTTCTCCGCCGCGAGCGCGTCGGCGTCGAAGGAGGCGGGCTCCTCCATCGCGGTCAGCGCCATCAGCTGGAGCAGGTGGTTCTGGATGACGTCTCGGGCGGCGCCGATCCCGTCGTAGTAGCCCGCCCGGCCGCCGATGCCGATGTCCTCGGCCATGGTGATCTGCACGTGGTCGACGAACGACCGGTTCCAGATCGGCTCGAACATCGTGTTGGCGAACCGCAGCGCCAGGATGTTCTGGACGGTCTCCTTGCCCAGGTAGTGGTCGATGCGGAAGACCTGGTCGGGAGCGAAGACCTCGTGGACGACCTTGTTCAGCTCCTCGGCCGACCTCAGGTCGTGCCCGAACGGCTTCTCGATGACCGCGCGCCGCCACGAACCGTTCTTCTGGTCGGCCAGCTGGTGCTTCTTCAGCTGCTGGATGACCACCGGGAAGGAACTCGGCGGGACGGAGAGGTAGAAGGCGAAGTTGCCGCCCGTGCCCTGTGCCTTGTCGAGGTCCTCGATGGTGGCCCGCAGCCGCTCGAAGGCGTCGTCGTCGTCGAAGGTGCCCTGCACGAACCGCATGCCCTGGAGGAGCTGCTGCCAGACCTCCTCGCGGAACGGGGTGCGCGCGTGTTCCTTGACGGCGTCGTGCACGACCTGGGCGAAGTCCTCGTTCTCCCAGTCGCGGCGGGCGAAGCCCACCAGCGAGAAGCCCGGCGGCAGCAGACCCCGGTTGGCGAGGTCGTACACCGCGGGCATCAGCTTCTTCCGCGACAGATCGCCCGTGACGCCGAAGATCACCAGGCCCGACGGCCCCGCGATCCGCGGGAGCCGTCGGTCCGCCGGGTCACGAAGCGGGTTCGCTCCGGTGACATAGGGGGACAAGGTGTCAGCCCTCCGAGGGGGCGAGGCGCTTCAGCTCCGCCTCGGTGGACGTCAGCAGGTCGACCCAGGACGCCTCGAACTTCTCGACGCCCTCGTCCTCCAGCAGCTGCACCACGTCGTCGTACTTGATGCCGAGCGCCTCGACCGCGTCCAAGTCGGCGCGGGCCTGCTCGTACGTGCCGGCGATCGTGTTGCCGCTGATCTCGCCCTGCTCCTCGGTGGCCTGGAGGGTGGCCTCCGGCATGGTGTTCACCGTGTTCGGGGCGACCAGGTCGTCGACGTAGAGGGTCGGCTTGTACGCCGGGTCCTTCACGCCCGTCGACGCCCACAGCGGACGCTGCTTGTTGGCGCCCGCGTCCTCCAGCGCCGACCAGCGGCCGGTGGAGAACACCTCCTCGTACGCCTGGTAGGCGAGGCGCGCGTTGGCGACGGCGGCCTTGCCGCGCAGCGCCTTGGCCTCGTCGGTGCCGAGCGCGTCGAGCCGCTTGTCGATCTCGGTGTCCACGCGGGACACGAAGAAGGAGGCGACCGAGTGGATCTTGGAGAGGTCCAGGCCCTTCTCCTTGGCCTTCTCCAGACCGGCGAGGTAGGCGTCCATCACCTCGCGGTAGCGCTCCAGCGAGAAGATCAGGGTGACGTTGACGCTGATGCCGTTGCCGATCACCTCGGTGATCGCCGGGAGACCCGCCTTGGTGGCCGGGATCTTGATCAGCGTGTTCGGCCGGTCCACCAGCCAGGCCAGCTGCCTGGCCTCGGCGACGGTGGCGCGGGTGTGGTGCGCCAGGCGCGGGTCGACCTCGATGGAGACCCGGCCGTCCTGGCCGCCGGTGGCCTCGAACACCGGGTGCAGGATGTCGGCGGCGTCCCGGACGTCCGCCGTGGTGATCATGCGGACCGCCTCTTCGACGGTGACCCTGCGGGCCGCGAGGTCGGTGAGCTGCTGCTCGTAGCCGTCCCCGCTGCTGATCGCCTTCTGGAAGATCGTCGGATTGGTGGTGACGCCCACGACGTGCTGCTCGGCCAGCAGTTCGGCGAGGTTGCCGGACGTGATCCGCTTGCGCGAGAGGTCGTCCAGCCAGATCGCGACGCCTTCCTCGGAGAGGCGCTTCAGTGCGTCTGTCATGGAAATTGCATCTCCTACGTGTCGTATGTGAGCGTCAGCGCTGGGTGGCGGCCAGCGATTCCCGCGCCTGCGCGGCCACGTTCTCGGCGGTGAAGCCGAACTCGCGGAACAGGACCTTGCCGTCGGCGGAGGCCCCGAAGTGCTCCAGGGAGACGATGCGGCCGGCGTCCCCCACGTACTTGTGCCAGGTGAGCCCGATGCCCGCCTCGACGGCGACCCGTGCCCGCACGCTCGGGGGCAGGACGCTGTCCCGGTACCCCTGGTCCTGCTCCTCGAACCACTCCACGGACGGCATGGACACCACCCGGGTCGCGATGCCCGCGGCCTGGAGCTGCTCGCGTGCCTCGACCGCGACCTGAACCTCGGAACCGGTGCCGATCAGGATGACCTGCGGCTCGCCGCCCTCGGCCTCGAACAGGACGTAGCCGCCCTTCGCCGCGTCCTCGTTGGGCTCGTACGTCGGCACGCCCTGCCGGGTCAGCGCCAGACCGTGCGGCTGGCCCTTGCCGAACTCCTTCGTCCAGCGCCTCAGGATCTCGCGCCAGGCGACCGCGGTCTCGTTGGCGTCGGCCGGACGGACCACGTTCAGACCGGGGATCGCCCGCAGCGACGCCAGGTGCTCCACCGGCTGGTGGGTCGGGCCGTCCTCGCCGAGACCGATCGAGTCGTGCGTCCACACATACGTCACCGGCAGGTGCATCAGCGCCGACAGCCGCACCGCGTTGCGCATGTAGTCGGAGAACACCAGGAAGGTGCCGCCGTAGATGCGGGTGTTGCCGTGCAGCGCGATGCCGTTCATCTCCGCGGCCATGGCGTGCTCGCGGATGCCGAAGTGGACGGTGCGGCCGTACGGGTCGGCCTCCGGGAGCGGGTTGCCCGCCGGGAGGAACGACGACGTCTTGTCGATGGTGGTGTTGTTGGAGCCCGCGAGGTCGGCGGAGCCGCCCCACAGCTCCGGGATCACCGCGCCCAGCGCCTGGAGCACCTTGCCGGACGCGGCGCGGGTGGCGACGCCCTTGCCCGGCTCGAAGACCGGCAGCTTCTGCTCCCAGCCCTCGGGCAGCTCACCGCGGCTGATCCGGTCGAACTCGGCGGCGCGCTCCGGGTTGGCGTTGCGCCACTCCTGGAGCTGCTTCTCCCACTCGGCCTTGGCCTGGCGGCCCCGCTCCAGCGCCTGCCGGGTGTGGCCGATGACCTCCTCCGACACCTCGAAGGACCGCTCCGGGTCGAAGCCGAGGACCCGCTTGGTGGCCGCGACCTCCTCGTCGCCCAGCGCCGAGCCGTGCGCGGCCTCGGTGTTCTGCGCGTTCGGGGCGGGCCAGGCGATGATCGAGCGCATCGCGATGAACGACGGCCGGTCGGTCACCCGCTTGGCGGCCTCGATGGCGTCGTACAGGGCGTGCGGGTCGAGGTCGCCGTCCGGCTTCGGGGCGACCCGCTGGACGTGCCAGCCGTACGCCTCGTACCGCTTCACGGTGTCCTCGGAGACCGCGGTCTCCGTGTCGCCCTCGATCGAGATGTGGTTGTCGTCCCACAGCAGGACCAGGTTGCCCAGCTTCTGGTGGCCCGCGAGCGAGGACGCCTCGGCGGAGATGCCCTCCTGGAGGCAGCCGTCACCGGCGATGCAGAACACGTAGTGGTCGAAGGGCGAGGTGCCCTCGGCGGCCTCCGGGTCGAACAGACCGCGCTCGTAGCGGGCGGCCATCGCCATGCCCACCGCGTTGGCGACACCCTGGCCCAGCGGGCCGGTCGTGGTCTCCACGCCCTTGGTGTGGCCGTATTCGGGGTGGCCCGGGGTCTTGGAGCCCCAGGTGCGGAAGGCCTTCAGATCGTCCAGCTCAAGGCCGAAACCGGCCAGGTAGAGCTGGGTGTAGAGGGTCAGGGACGAGTGGCCGGCGGACAGCACGAAGCGGTCGCGGCCGACCCACTCCGGGTCGGCCGGGTCGTGCCGCATCACCTTCTGGAAGAGGGTGTAGGCGGCAGGCGCGAGGCTCATCGCCGTACCCGGATGGCCGTTGCCGACCTTCTGTACGGCATCGGCGGCCAGGACGCGTGCGGTGTCGACGGCCCGCTGGTCCAGCTCGGTCCACTCGAGGTCTGTGGTGGTCGGCTTGGTGCTCACCCTGGGTCAGGGCTCCTCTCCACATGTCGGATGCCGGTGTGTTCTGGCACACCGGCCGCAGTCGAGCCTACCCCCGGAGGGACGTGCGTCTTTTCGAGTCATTCCAGACTGCCGGGACTCTTTTCAATCCGCCTCCCGACCAGGTCCGACCACGGTCGACACATGAATACGGAGCCCCTCATCCGAGTGCTCAATCGAGCCGTGCCGCGCACCTCGGAACAGGGCCGCCGAGGGGGCCGCCAACACGAACCCACCCCCGCGAAGGCGGAGGTATGGGCAACGTCTACAGTGGCGTGGTACGCGCGAGCCTTTACCCCGGCTTAACCCGGGGAGGCTCGCTGGGATGTCTCTGTCAGGGGTGTGTGTGACGGCCGTTGAATCCCGTCCTGCGGGGGTATTCGGGACGAGCCAGAGCCCGACTCACCGGCCGTTCGGGGCCCGGGTCAAGGCGTTCGTGGCGCTGACCAAGCCGCGGATCATCGAACTGCTGCTGATCACCACCGTTCCGGTGATGTTCCTGGCCGAGCAGGGTGTGCCCGACCTCCGCCTGGTGCTCATCACCTGCTTCGCCGGGTACCTCTCCGCGGGCGGCGCCAACGCGCTGAACATGTACATCGACCGGGACATCGACGCCCTCATGGACCGCACCTCGCAGCGGCCCCTGGTCACCGGGATGGTCAGCCCGCGCGAGTGCCTCGCCTTCGGCATCACCCTGGGCGTCGTCTCCACCCTGCTCTTCGGCTTCGCCGTCAACTGGCTCTCCGCCTGGCTCGCCCTCGGCGCGCTCCTCTTCTACGTCGTCGTCTACACGATGATCCTCAAGCGCCGCACCTCCCAGAACATCGTCTGGGGCGGCATCGCGGGCTGTATGCCGGTGCTGATCGGCTGGTCGGCGGTGACCAACTCGATGTCGTACGCGCCGCTCATCCTGTTCCTCGTCATCTTCTTCTGGACGCCGCCGCACTACTGGCCGCTGTCCATGAAGGTGAAGGAGGACTACGCGCGCGTGGGCGTGCCGATGCTGCCGGTGATCGCCTCCAACAAGGTCGTCGCCCGGCAGATCGTCCTCTACAGCTGGGTGATGGTCGGCGCCTCGCTGCTGCTCACCCCGCTCGGCTACACCGGCTGGTTCTACACGCTGGTCGCGCTGGCCGCGGGCGGCTGGTGGCTGTGGGAGGCGCACGCCCTCCAGAACCGGGCCAAGGCCGAGGTGACGGGCGCGAAGCTCAAGGAGATGCGGCTGTTCCACTGGTCCATCACCTATGTGTCGCTGCTGTTCGTCGCGGTCGCGGTGGACCCCTTCCTCCGTTAGCACGTCCTGGTGGGCGGGGTGCGTGGTCAAGGCCACGCACCCCGCCCGTCGCCGTTTGATCTACCCGTCGGTAGCATCCTGACCATGGCAGACACGCAAGAGGTTGACGCGAAGGCCGGGGACAAGAGGGCCGAACGCAAGGCGGCCCGCCTCGCCCGGCAGATCGACGCCTTCGGCAAGGCGCACGGCGGAGCCGAGGGCCAGGTGGCGTACCTCGGCGAGCGCGGCGCGCGGATCGTCCTCGTCGGGGCGGACGGCGGCTGGGGCGACCTGGTGGCGCCCACCCACGCCATCGCCGAGGAGGCGGTGCGCAAGGCCGGGATCACCGTGCACGAGTCGTTCGACGGCGAGTTCGCGGCCAAGGTGAGGACGGGGCCGTACGAGTGGAGCCGGATGGCCGGGACCCAGATGGGCGGCCCCGCCAACGACTGACGGCCCGGCAACGCCCCGCGGACCGGCGACGACCGGCGGTCCGGCAACGACCGGCGCCGGACGCAACACCTGACACCGGGTTCACCCGTTAGGACTCCGAGAGCGCTACGGCTCTTGCGAGCGGTCCGACACGGGGAGAGCCCGGATGATCGAAACGCCGTCCCTCGTGGACCAGTACTGCCACGGCGTGCTCCGCGCCGAGCTGGGCCTCGGCACCTTCGAGGCCCAGCTGGCCCGCACCGAGGGGCCACCCGCGCCGGGCACCACCCTGTTCGACACCCAGACCGGGTTCGCGGTACGCCGCTGGTGCCCCCCGCTGCTCGGTCTGGAACCGCACTGCCCGCCCGCCCGCTACCTCGCCCGGCGCCGCGAACTCGGCGCCGTCGAAGCGGGCCGCCGCCTGCTGCGCGGCAGCGGCATCACCACCTACCTGGTAGACACCGGACTCCCCGGCGACCTCACCCCGCCGCCGGAACTGGCCGCCGCCTCCGCCGCCGAAGCCCATGAGATCGTCCGCCTCGAACTCCTCGCCGAGCAGGTCGCCGACACCTCCGGCACCGTCGAGGCCCTCCTCGCCAACCTCGCCGAGTCGGTGCACGGCGCCGCCGCGCACGCCGTCGCCTTCACCTCCGTCGCGGGCGTACGGCACGGCCTCGCCCTCGCGCCCGAACCGCCCGGCCCCGGTGAGGTACGCGGCGCGGCGGCCCGCTGGCTCGCCGGGCGCCGGGTCGGCGGCGAGCTGAGCGACCCCGTGCTGCTCCGGCACCTGCTGTGGATCGCCGTCGCCACCGGCAGACCGCTCCAGCTGCACGCCGGGCTCGGGGAGCCGGGCCTGCGCATCGACCGCACCGACCCCGTGCTGCTGACCGACTTCGTCCGGGCCACCGCCGGGCTCGGCACCGACCTGGTCCTGCTGCACGGCTACCCGTACCACCGGCACGCCGCCCACCTCGCCGGGGTCTTCCCGCACGTCTATGCGGACTCCGGCGCCGCCCTGGTGCGCACCGGCGCCCGCGCCGCCACCGTCCTCGCCGAGATCCTGGAGCTGGCCCCCTTCGGCAAGATCCTCTTCTCCAGCGGGGCGCAGGGCCTGCCGGAACTGCACGTGGTCGGCGCCCGGCTGTTCCGGGAGGCACTCGCGCGGGTGCTCGGCACCTGGGTCGCCGAGGGGGCGTGGTCGCTGACGGACGCACAGCGGGTGGCCGGGCTGATCGCCGCGGACAACGCCCGACGGGTGTACGGGCTGGGATGAGGCTGTACGCGCGCGGCGGCGGCCGGACAGACTGCACGCATGCCGACCGACGCGACTCTCGACCGCTTCCTCACCGGGCTCAGCGACCTCGCCCCCGTCGCCGTGTGGGCGCACGGCTCCCTCGCGGGGGGCGACTACCGGGAGGGCCACAGCGACCTCGACCTGATCGCCGTCCTCGACGACCCGGTCACCGCGCGCACCGTGTGGCGGGTGGCCCGGCTGCACGCCCGGCTGCGCGCCGAGCCGCTTGCCGAGAAGCTGCACTGCACCTATCTGACGCCGGGTACGGCGGCGGGCGCGGACCGGCGGCACCTCACCTGGGCGCACGGGCGGCTGTTCAAGCGGCCGGTCAGCCCCGTCACCCGCCGCGAGCTGCACACCTTCGGCCGCGTCCTGCACGGCGTCCGCCCCGCCGGGCTGCTGCCCCCGGTGCCGGACCACGAACTGCGTGCCTACCTCGTGCGCGACCAGCGGGACTACTGGCGGCCCGCCGTCGACCACGCCCCGCGCTGGCGGCAGGACGTCTGGGTCGACGTCGGCCTGACGACCTTCGCCCGCGCCAGCGTCACCCTGCGCGACGGCCGCCTGATCACCAAGCGGGAGTCCCTCGCGGAACTGCTCACCCTCGGTGCCCCCGCCGAGGTCGTCGAGGACATCCGGCTACGCCGCTACGACCGCCCCGACCCGCCCACCGAGGAGTGGACGGCGCGGCGCGGCGAGCTGGTGCGGGGTTACCTGGGGCCCGCGATCGACGCGCTGGTGGCGTCGTACGCCTGAGCGGCCGGGACCGGGACGCCGGTCACCGTGACTTCGGGGCGCTCGCGCAGTGACAGCAGCACCCGCAGCACCGCGATCCACACCAGGCAGGAGCCGAACATGTGCAGGCCGACCAGGATCTCGGGGAGGCTGGTGAAGTACTGCACGTACCCGATGACACCCTGCGCGAGCAGCACCAGGAACAGGTCACGTGTGCGGTGCAACGGGCCGCGCGGGGCGTCCACCGCCTTCAGGACGAACCACAGGGCGAAGGTGAGGGTGACCACCACCCAGGCCAGCACCGCGTGCAGCTTGGTCACCGCCTCCCACGGCACGTCCATGCGCGGGACCTCGCTGGAGTCGCCCGCGTGCGGGCCCGCGCCGGTCACCACCGTGCCGACGGCGATCAGCAGCGCCGAGACGCCGACCAGCACCCACACCAGCTGCTGGACGGACTTGCCGACCAGTGGCCGGGGCGCCGCGTCGCCCTCCCGGGTGCGCTGCCACATCACGGCGGCGACCGCGATCAGGGCGGAGGAGAGCAGGAAGTGCGCGGCGACCGTGTACGGGTTGAGGCCGACGAGGACGACGATGCCGCCGAGGACGGCGTTGCCCATCACCAGCCAGAACTGTGCCCAGCCGAGCCGGGTGAGGCCGCGGCGGAACGGCTTCTGGGAGCGGGCGGCGATGATCGCCCAGCCGACGGCGGCACACAGTACGTAGGTCAGCAGGCGGTTGCCGAACTCGATGACGCCGTGCACCCCCATCTCGCTGGTGTTGGTCAGCGAGTCCTCGGTGCACTTGGGCCAGGTCGGGCAGCCCAGGCCGGAGCCGGTGAGCCGGACGGCGCCGCCGGTGACCACGATGACCACCGACATGACGAGCGCGGCGAGCGCCGCCCGCCGCACCGTCCGGGGGTCCGGGGTCCAGCGTGCGGCGATGAAGGCGAGCGGGTTGCGCAGGATCGCTCGGGCGTCCGCGCGGGTCACGTTTGGCACGCCCACCATCGTAGGCCGGGGCTTGTGCACGCTTTCACGAGGGTCCACGGGTGCCTCACTCCCAGCGGAAGAACCGCCCGGCCGCGGCCAGTCCGGCCACCGCCCAGGCCGCGAGGACGCCCAGGTCGCCCCACGGCATCCCGGCGCCGTGCTGGAGGACGTCCCGCAGGCCGTCGGAGAGCGCCGCGATCGGCAGCAGCCCCAGCACGTCCTGCGCGCCCTCCGGGAACTTGTCCAGTGGCACGATGACGCCGCCGCCGACGAGCAGCAGCAGGAAGACCAGGTTGGCCGCGGCGAGCGTCGCCTCGGCCTTCAGCGTGCCCGCCATGAGCAGTCCGAGCCCGGAGAACGCGGCGGTGCCGAGGACGAGCAGCAGCAGTACGGCGACCGGGTTGCCCTGCGGCGACCAGCCCAGCGCCAGCGCGATCACGGTCACCAGGAGGACCTGGAGGACCTCGGTGACCAGCACGGACACCGTCTTGGCGGTCATCAGGCCCCAGCGGGGCAGCGGGGAGGAGGCGAGCAGCTTCAGCACGCCGTAGCGGCGTTCGAAGCCGGTGGCGATGGCCTGGCCGGTGAACGCCGTGGACATCACGGCGAGCGCGAGGATGCCGGGGGCGAGGAAGTCGACGGCCTCGCCCTCGCCGGTGTCGACGATGTCGACGGTGGAGAACAGCACCAGCAGCAGGGTCGGGATGACCACCGTCAGCAGCAGCTGCTCGCCGTTGCGCAGCAGCATCCGCGTCTCCAGCGCGGCCTGCGCGCCGATCATGCGGGGCAGCGGAGCGGCGCCGGGCCGGGGCGCGTAGGTCCCGGTGGGGGCGGTCGGGGTGGTCATGCGCGCAGCTCCTTGCCGGTCAGCTCCAGGAAGACGTCTTCCAGCGTGTGCCGTTCCACCGAGATGCGGTCCGGCATCACGCCGTGCTGGGCGCACCAGGAGGTGACCGTCGCCAGGAGCTGCGGGTCGACCTTGCCGGTGACCCGGTAGGCGCCCGGCGTCAGCTCGGCGGCGGTGCTGTCCGAGGGGAGCGCCTTGAGCAGGGAGCCGACGTCGAGGCCGGGGCGGCCGGTGAAGCGGAGGGTGTTCTCGGCGCCGCCGCGGCACAGCTGCTCGGGGGAGCCCTGGGCGATGACCCGGCCCGCGTCGATGATGGCGACGTCGTCGGCGAGCTGCTCGGCCTCGTCCATGTGGTGGGTGGTGAGGATCGCGGAGACCCCGTCGGCGCGCAGGTCGCGGACGAGGTCCCAGGTCGCGCGGCGGGCCTGCGGGTCGAGTCCGGCGGTCGGCTCGTCGAGGAACACCAGCTCGGGGCGGCCCACCACGGCCATCGCCAGCGCGAGCCGCTGCTGCTGGCCGCCGGAGAGGCGCCGGTAGGGGGTGCGGCCGCAGGAGCCGAGGCCGAGCCGTTCGATGAGCGAGGGCACGTCCAGGGGGTCGGCGTGCAGCCTGGCGACGTGGCGCAGCATCTCCTCGGCGCGGGCGCCGGAGTAGACGCCGCCGGACTGGAGCATGACGCCGATCCGGGGCCGCAGCTCGGCGGACTGGCGGAAGGGGTCGAGGCCGAGGACGCGTACGGTCCCGGAGCGCGGCCTGCGGTAGCCCTCGCAGGTCTCCACGGTGGTGGTCTTGCCCGCGCCGTTGGGTCCGAGGACGGCGGTGATCCCGGCGCCGGCCACCAGGTCGAGGCCGTCCACGGCGGTCTTGTCGCCGTACCGCTGCACCAGGGCCTGGACCTGGACCACGGGCTCGTATCGCATGGACCCTGAGTCTAGGTAGGCGCCGGGGGCGTCCGGTGGGCGGGTTCGGGAAGTCGCCGGACCCGCGGGAGGCTCCGGCGCGCGGGGGCGCGGCCGGGGCGGCGGCGAGGCTGTCGCGGGGACAAGTGGGCCGGTCGGAGGGGGTGCGGGCGTGGGGTGGGAGCCTTCCGGACGGGGGCGGAGAGGTCACCGGTTTGATCGATCAAAGATCGTTTCCGCAGGTCAGATTAGGTATGCCTAAGTGACGCAGCGCACCACCGGGTGATCGGGACGCGGCTTGCCGGGGCTCGAGGAATTACGCAACAATGGCGTTGTGAAAAAGGTCGGCGAGGCTCGCGAGACCCCTCACGGGGCAGCTCAGGAGGAGTTCGCGACCGGGGAGCGTTCCACGCGCAACCGGGTCGCGCGGTCCATCCTGGACCACGGGCCCTCGACCGTCGCCGAACTCGCCGGACGACTCGGCCTCACCCAGGCGGCCGTACGGCGGCACCTGGACGCCCTGGGCACCGACGGCGTGGTGGAGGCCCGTGAGCGACGCGTCTACGGCGCGCGCACGCGCGGGCGGCCCGCCAAGGTCTTCGCCCTGACGGACTGCGGCCGGGACGCCTTCGACCAGTCCTACGACAAGCTCGCCGCGGACGCCCTCGGCTGGATCGCCGAGCGTGAGGGCGGCAGCGAGGCGGTCGCCGCCTTCGCGCGGGCGCGGGTCGCCGCCCAGGCGGGCGCGTACCGCCGGGCCGTCGAGTCGGCCGCCCCGGACAAACGCACCGAGGCGCTGGCCAAGGCCCTGAGCATGGACGGGTACGCTGCTACGGCGCGCAGCGCACCGGTCGGCGAACAGCTGTGCCAGCACCACTGCCCGGTCGCCCACGTGGCTGAGAAGTTCCCGCAGCTGTGCGAGGCGGAGACCGAGATCTTCGCCGAACTGCTCGGGACCCACGTCCAGCGGCTGGCGACCATCGCCCACGGCGACGGCGTCTGCACGACGTTCATCCCCAAGATTTCCCCTACTGATACCGACGCATCTGCAAGCACGGCCGGGAGGAACCCCGCATGACTCTCCCCACGGAGACTGCCCACCCTGAGCTGGAAGGGCTGGGCAAGTACGAATACGGCTGGGCCGACTCCGACGAGGCCGGTGCGGCAGCCAAGCGCGGTCTGAGCGAGGCGGTCGTCCGCGACATCTCGGGCAAGAAGTCCGAGCCGGAGTGGATGACCAAGCTGCGCCTGAAGGGCCTGAAGCTCTTCGAGAAGAAGCCCATGCCGAACTGGGGCTCCGACCTCTCCGGCATCGACTTCGACAACATCAAGTACTTCGTGCGCTCCACGGAGAAGCAGGCGGAGTCCTGGGAGGACCTTCCCGAGGACATCAAGAACACCTACGACAAGCTCGGCATCCCGGAGGCGGAGAAGCAGCGCCTGGTCGCCGGTGTCGCCGCGCAGTACGAGTCGGAGGTCGTCTACCACCAGATCCGCGAGGACCTGGAGGAGCAGGGCGTCATCTTCCTCGACACCGACACCGCGCTGAAGGAGCACCCGGAACTCTTCAAGGAGTACTTCGGGACCGTCATCCCGGCCGGTGACAACAAGTTCGCGGCCCTGAACACCGCCGTGTGGTCGGGCGGCTCCTTCATCTACGTGCCGCCGGGCGTCCACGTGGAGATCCCGCTCCAGGCCTACTTCCGGATCAACACCGAGAACATGGGCCAGTTCGAGCGGACCCTGATCATCGTCGACGAGGGTGCCTACGTGCACTACGTCGAGGGCTGCACCGCTCCGATCTACAAGTCGGACTCGCTGCACTCCGCGGTCGTCGAGATCATCGTCAAGAAGAACGCCCGCTGCCGCTACACGACCATCCAGAACTGGTCGAACAACGTCTACAACCTGGTCACCAAGCGCGCCGTGGCCTACGAGGGCGCGACCATGGAGTGGATCGACGGCAACATCGGCTCCAAGGTGACGATGAAGTACCCGGCCGTCTACCTGATGGGCGAGCACGCCAAGGGCGAGACCCTGTCCATCGCCTTCGCGGGCGAGGGCCAGCACCAGGACGCGGGCGCCAAGATGGTCCACATGGCCCCGAACACCTCGTCGAACATCGTCTCCAAGTCGGTGGCGCGCGGTGGCGGACGTACCTCCTACCGCGGTCTGATCGAGATCGGTGAGGGCGCCCCCGGCGCCAAGTCGAACGTGCTCTGCGACGCGCTGCTCGTCGACACCATCTCCCGGTCCGACACCTACCCCTACGTCGACGTCCGCGAGGACGACGTGTCCATGGGCCACGAGGCGACCGTCTCCAAGGTCTCCGAGGACCAGCTCTTCTACCTGATGAGCCGTGGTCTGAGCGAGGACGAGGCGATGGCGATGATCGTGCGCGGCTTCGTCGAGCCGATCGCCAAGGAACTGCCCATGGAGTACGCGCTCGAACTCAACCGGCTGATCGAGCTTCAGATGGAGGGCGCGGTCGGTTAACGACCGACCGACCGGGGCGGCGCCGCAGGGGGCCGCCCCCGCCGTCCCATCACGCCCCTTACGTAACGGAAAGCGAGCACTACGACAGCCATGGCTGAGGCTCAGAACATCCCGGTCGGTTCGACGACCGCCGGTGCCATCGCGGTCGCCGCCGAGGCGGACTCGACCGTCGCCACGCGCATGAGCGCGCCCCCGTCCTTCGACGTCGCGGACTTCCCCGTGCCGCACGGCCGCGAGGAGGAGTGGCGCTTCACCCCGCTGGAGCGGCTGCGTGGTCTGCACGACGGCACCGCCGTCGCCACCGGCGAGGGCGTCAAGGTCGCCGTCGACGCCCCCGAGGGCGTCACCGTCGAGGCCGTCGGCCGTGACGACGCGAGGCTCGGCAAGGCGGGCACCCCGGTGGACCGCGTCGCCGCGCAGGCCTACTCCGCCTTCGGGCAGGCCTCGGTCGTGACCGTCCCCAAGGAGACCGTGCTCACCGAGCCGATCCGCATCGCGGTGCACGGCGAGGGCGGCACCGCCTACGGCCACCAGGTCATCGAGCTGGGTGCGTTCGCCGAGGCCGTCGTCGTCATCGACCACACCGGCGACGCCGTGCTCGCGGCCAACGTCGACTACCTCCTGGGCGACGGCGCCAAGCTGACCGTCGTCTCCGTGCAGGACTGGGACGACAAGGCCGTCCACGTGGCCCAGCACAACGCCCTCGTCGGCCGCGACGCCTCCTTCAAGTCGGTCGTCGTCACCTTCGGCGGCGACGTCGTACGGCTGCACCCGCGCGTGACCTACGCCGGTCCCGGCGGCGAGGCCGAACTGCTCGGCCTGTACTTCACCGACCAGGGCCAGCACCAGGAGCACCGTCTCCTGGTCGACCACAACGTGCCGCACTGCAAGTCCAACGTCGTCTACAAGGGCGCCCTCCAGGGCGACCAGGCGCACGCGGTGTGGATCGGTGACGTGCTCATCGAGGCCAAGGCCGAGGGCACCGACACCTACGAGATGAACCGCAACCTCGTCCTCACGGACGGCGCGCGCGTCGACTCGGTCCCCAACCTGGAGATCGAGACCGGTGAGATCGTCGGCGCCGGGCACGCCAGCGCCACCGGCCGCTTCGACGACGAGCAGCTGTTCTACCTGATGGCCCGCGGTATCCCGGAGTACGAGGCCCGCCGCCTGGTGGTCCGCGGCTTCTTCGCCGAGCTGGTCCAGCAGATCGGCGTCGCGGACATCGAGCAGCGGCTCCTCGAGAAGATCGACGAGGAGCTGGAGGCGTCCGTCGCATGACGTTCGTACGCGCCTGTGGGCTGAGCGAGCTGGAGGAGGACACCCCCAAGCGGGTGGAACTCGACGGCACGCCGGTCTCGGTCGTCCGCACCGAGGGTGAGGTGTTCGCGATCCACGACATCTGCTCCCACGCGAACGTCTCCCTCTCCGAGGGCGAGGTGGAGGACTGCCAGATCGAGTGCTGGCTGCACGGCTCCAGCTTCGACCTCCGTACCGGCAAGCCGTCCGGCCTCCCCGCGACGCGCCCCGTCCCCGTATACCCCGTAAAGATCGAAGGGGACGACGTGCTCGTCTCCCTTTCCCAGGAGTCCTGAGGCACCCATGGCAACGCTTGAAATCCGAGACCTGCACGTCACCGTCGAGGCCGACAACGCCACGAAGGAGATCCTCAAGGGCGTCGACCTCACCGTGAAGCAGGGCGAGACGCACGCCATCATGGGCCCCAACGGCTCGGGCAAGTCGACCCTCGCCTACTCGCTGGCGGGTCACCCGAAGTACACCATCACCGGCGGCACCGTCACCCTCGACGGCGAGGACGTCATCGAGATGTCCGTCGACGAGCGCGCCCGCGCGGGCCTGTTCCTGGCGATGCAGTACCCCGTCGAGGTCCCCGGCGTCTCGGTCTCCAACTTCCTGCGCACCTCCGCCACCGCCATCCGCGGCGAGGCCCCCAAGCTGCGCACCTGGGTGAAGGAGGTCAAGGAGGCCATGCAGCGCCTCAACATGGACCCCGCCTTCGCCGAGCGCAACGTCAACGAGGGCTTCTCCGGCGGTGAGAAGAAGCGCCACGAGATCCTCCAGCTGGAGCTGCTCAAGCCGCGGATCGCGATCCTCGACGAGACCGACTCGGGCCTGGACGTCGACGCCCTGCGCGTCGTCTCCGAGGGCGTCAACCGCGTCCGCGAGACCGGTGAGGTCGGCACCCTGCTGATCACGCACTACACGCGCATCCTGCGCTACATCAAGCCCGACCACGTGCACGTCTTCGCCGGTGGCCGGATCGTCGAGTCGGGCGGCCCCGAGCTGGCCGACAAGCTGGAGGCCGAGGGCTACGAGGCCTACACGAAGGGTGGCGTATCAGCGTGACACAGTTGCCGGGCCTCCTCGACACCGAGGCGATCCGCAAGGACTTCCCGATCCTGGACCGCCAGGTCCACGACGGCCGGAAGCTCGTGTACCTGGACAACGCGGCGACCTCGCAGAAGCCGCGCCAGGTGCTGGACGCACTCGCCGAGTACTACGAGCGCTACAACGCCAACGTCCACCGCGGTGTGCATGTGCTCGCCGAGGAGGCCACGGCGCTGTACGAGGGCGCGCGCGACAAGGTCGCCGCGTTCGTCAACGCGCCCAGCCGCGACGAGGTCATCTTCACCAAGAACGCCTCGGAGTCGCTGAACCTCGTGGCCAACATGCTCGGCTGGGCCGACGAGCCCTACCGGGTGGACCACGAGACCGAGATCGTCATCACGGAGATGGAGCACCACTCCAACATCGTGCCGTGGCAGCTGCTCGCGCAGCGCACCGGCGCGAAGCTGAAGTGGTTCGGCCTGACCGACGACGGCCGCCTGGACCTCTCCAACATCGACGAGGTCATCACCGAGAAGACGAAGATCGTCTCCTTCGTGCTGGTCTCCAACATCCTCGGCACCCAGAACCCGGTCGAGGCGATCGTCCGCCGGGCGCAGGAGGTCGGCGCACTGGTCTGCGTCGACGCCTCGCAGGCGGCGCCGCACATGCCGCTGGACGTGCAGAGCCTCCAGGCCGACTTCGTGGCCTTCACCGGCCACAAGATGTGCGGCCCGACCGGCATCGGCGTCCTGTGGGGCCGCCAGGAACTGCTGGAGGACCTGCCTCCGTTCCTGGGCGGCGGTGAGATGATCGAGACGGTGTCGATGCACTCCTCGACCTACGCCCCGGCGCCCCACAAGTTCGAGGCGGGCACCCCGCCGATCGCGCAGGCGGTCGGTCTGGGCGCGGCGATCGACTATCTGGGCTCGATCGGCATGGACAAGATCCTCGCCCATGAGCACGCCCTCACCGAGTACGCGGTGAAGCGGCTGCTGGAGGTCCCCGACCTGCGCATCATCGGCCCGACCACGGCTGAGGAGCGCGGCGCCGCGATCTCCTTCACGCTCGGTGACATTCACCCGCACGACGTGGGCCAGGTCCTCGACGAGCAGGGCATCGCGGTCCGCGTCGGCCACCACTGCGCCCGCCCCGTCTGCCTCCGCTACGGAATTCCTGCGACCACGCGAGCGTCGTTCTATCTGTACTCCACGCCGGCCGAGGTCGATGCCTTGGTCGACGGACTGGAGCACGTACGGAACTTCTTCGGCTGAAGGGCGTGCTGGAAACCGTGAAGCTGGATTCGATGTACCAGGAAGTCATCCTGGACCACTACAAGAACCCGCACGGGCGTGGTCTGCGCGATGGCGACGCCGAGGTGCACCATGTCAACCCGACCTGTGGTGACGAGATCACGCTGCGTGTGAAGTACGACGGCACGACCATCGAGGACGTCTCGTACGAGGGCCAGGGCTGCTCCATCAGCCAGGCCAGCGCCTCCGTGCTGAACGACCTGCTCGTCGGCAAGGACGTGGCCGACGCGCGGCGGATCCAGGAGACCTTCCTGGAGCTGATGCAGTCCAAGGGCAGGATCGAGCCCGACGACGCGATGGAGGACGTCCTGGAGGACGCGGTCGCGTTCGCCGGGGTCTCCAAGTACCCGGCCCGGGTCAAGTGCGCCCTCCTGAGCTGGATGGCGTGGAAGGACGCGACGGCCCAAGCGCTGGGCGGCGCCGACGCCGAAAGGAAGACGGCATGACCGAGACCGTGGAGACCAAGCCCGCCTCCGAGGAGGAGCTGCGCGAGGCCCTGATGGACGTCGTCGACCCCGAGCTGGGTATCGACGTCGTCAACCTCGGCCTCATCTACGGCATCCACGTCGACGACGCGAACATCGCCACCGTCGACATGACCCTGACGTCCGCGGCCTGTCCGCTCACCGACGTCATCGAGGACCAGGCCAAGTCCGCCACGGACGGCCTCGTCAACGAGCTGCGCATCAACTGGGTCTGGATGCCGCCGTGGGGGCCGGACAAGATCACGGACGATGGGCGCGAGCAGCTGCGAGCGCTGGGCTTCAACGTCTGAGGCGTTTTGCGTACGGGCGTACACAGCGATGTGTACGCTCGTACGTATGGGTTATCTGCTGCTCGCCGGTGCCATCGCGGCCGAAGTGGCCGCGACCACCGCGATGAAGTACAGCGACGGCTTCAGCAAGCTCTGGCCGTCGGTGGTGACGGCGCTGGGGTACCTGGTGGCCTTCGCCCTGCTCGCCCAGACCCTGAAGACCGTGGCCGTGGGCACGGCCTACGCCATCTGGGCCGGAGCCGGCACGGCGGTCATCGCGACGATCGGGATGCTCTTCCTCGGTGAGGGCATGGACGTGGCCAAGGCCACCGGGATCGCACTGATCGTCGTCGGCGTGGTCGTGCTCAATCTCAGCGGAGCGCACTGATGGCGCGGCGCTACGACCCCGACCG
The DNA here is from genome assembly GCF_018070565.1 of Streptomyces sp. B93. Lineage (GTDB taxonomy): Bacteria > Actinomycetota > Actinomycetes > Streptomycetales > Streptomycetaceae > Streptomyces. Next base: position 97,741 of record NZ_JAGPXL010000001.1, on the reverse strand, counting down.
GCGGCGTCGGATCATCGACGCCGCCATTCGCGTGGTGGAGGAGAAGGGCATCGCCGGGCTCAGCCACCGGACGGTGGCGGCCGAGGCGGATGTGCCGCTGGGCTCTACGACGTACCACTTCAAGACTCTCGACGAGCTGATGGTCGCCGCGTTGCGGCAGGCGAACGAGGGGTTCTCACGGCTGGTCGCCGCGAGGGGCGGTCTCAGCGATCCCACGAGCGACCTCGCCGCGGAGCTGGCCGCTCTGATGGGCGAGTGGTTCTCCGGTGACCGCGCCGGGGTCGAGCTGGAGTACGAGCTGTATCTGGCGGCCCTGCGGCGACCCGCGCTGCGGCCGGTGGCCGCGGAGTGGGTCGATGACATCACCGCGCGGCTGGTGCGGCGTACGGATGCCGCGACCGCTCGGGCGGTGGTGGCGTTGATGGACGGGATCTGTCTGGAGGTGCTGTTGCTGGATGTGCCGTATGACGAGGGGTGGGTTCGGGAGATGCTCGGCAGGGTCATCGGGTGACGGGTGGTGTGGTCGCTTTTTCGTTGCCGGGTGCGGTCGTGGGGGGTTCTCGCGCAGTTCCCCGCGCCCCTTTGAGGTGGGCTGTTCAGCCGTTGGACCGGTTCGCTCCCGTAGGGCCGAGGGCGTTAGGTTGCCCTTATGACCGACACTTCTGCTCCTCGTACGACCGGCGCCGTGGCCGCCGGGCTTGCCACGATCGCCGCTGACGGCACCGTTCTCGACACCTGGTTCCCCGCCCCCGAGCTGGCCGCCGAACCCGGCCCCGCCGGCAGTGAGCGGCTGGACGCCGAGCGCGCCGCCGAGTTGCTCGGCACGAACGCCGTCGCGGCCCTCGGCAAGGACGAGGTGCGCGGTGTGGAGGTCGTCGCGGTCCGCACGGTCATCTCCTCGCTGGACGACAAGCCGCTCGACACCCACGACGCCTATCTGCGGCTGCACCTGCTCTCGCACCGGCTGACGCAGCCGAACCAGCCGAACCTCGACGGCATCTTCGGTCTGCTCGCCAACGTCGCCTGGACCTCGCTCGGCCCGGTCGCCGTCGACACCCTGGAGACCGTACGGCTCGCCGCGCGCGCCCGTGGCCTGCACCTCAGCGTCTTCGGTGTCGACAAGTTCCCGCGGATGACCGACTACGTCGCCCCCGCCGGGGTCCGTATCGCCGACGCCGACCGCGTCCGCCTGGGCGCCCACCTCGCCTCCGGCACCACCGTGATGCACGAGGGCTTCGTCAACTTCAACGCGGGCACCCTCGGCAGTTCCATGGTCGAGGGCCGGATCTCGCAGGGCGTCGTCGTCGGCGACGGTTCCGACATCGGCGGCGGTGCCTCCACCATGGGCACGCTGTCCGGCGGCGGCAAGGAGCGGGTGGCCATCGGGCGGCGGTCCCTCGTCGGCGCCGAGGCCGGGATCGGCATCGCGCTGGGTGACGACTGCGTCGTCGAGGCGGGGCTCTACCTCACCGCCGGGACCCGCGTCACCATGCCCGACGGAGAGATCGTCAAGGCCCGTGAGCTGTCCGGCGCCTCCAACATCCTCTTCCGCCGCAACTCGGTGACCGGCACCGTCGAGGCCCGCCCCAACAACGCCGAGTGGGGCGGCCTGAACGACGTCCTGCACGCCCACAACTGATCACGAACATCGCTTAAAAGGATTACCCTCCGTGACCTCGGAGGCGTTTTTCCCGATGAACGGGTGAACGCAGGGTCCGAGAGACGAGGGTGGAGCGATGAGGAACGAGCGGTTGGGGACCGGGGTGGCCGTCGCCACGGCGGCGGCGGTGTGCTGGCTGTCGGCGGCGGGTGTCGCGCACGCCGACGAGACCAACACCGCCTCGCACAACGGTCCCCGGGTCGGGCTGGTCAACGTCGGCCAGATCGATGACCCGATGGAAGACGTGCTGGAGCACTTCCGGCTGATCGGCGACGAACTGGTCGCCTCTGACTGAACGTCGTACCGGGGGCCCACCGCCGGTCAGGCGGTGGGCCCCGTCGCCTGTCCGTACGCCGCCAGCAGGCCGTCCGTCGCCGCCGCGGAGGCCGGGCGCAGCGGAGCGCGGACCGGGCCGGCGGGCAGACCGAGGCGGTTGAGGAGGGCCTTGGCCGTCACCGCGCCGGGGAGGCCCGCCGCCATCATCGACTCGATGAGCGGCACCGCCGCCCGCTGGAGACGGGCCGCCGTCGCCGTGTCGCCCGCGTCGAACGCGTCCAGCACCGCGCGCAGCCGACCGGGGATCACGTTCGCCACCGTGCTCACGTACCCCGCCGCCCCCACCGCGTACAGGGCGAGGTTGTGCTCGTCGCAGCCCGCGTAGTACGCCAGCCCGGTGGCCGCGATGACCTTCTGGGCGGCGAGGAAGTCGTAGGAGCAGTCCTTCACCGCGACGATCCGGGGGTGTTCCGCGAGTCGGAGCACCGTGTCCGGCTCGATCCGGGTGCCCGTGCGGCCGGGGATGTCGTAGAGCATGACCGGCAGCCCGGACGCGTCGGCGACGGCGCGGAAGTGGGCCTCGACCGCGTCCTGCGGCGGCCTGCTGTAGTACGGCGTGACGACCAGTACGCCGTCGGCGCCCGCCTGTTCGGCGGCCGAGGCCAGTTCGATGGTGTGCCGGGTGTCGGCCGTGCCCACGCCCGCGACGATCGTGGCGCCGTCGCCCACCGCCTCCCGGACCGCCTCGACCAGCGCCGTCTGTTCCGCGTCCGTGGTGGTCGGGGACTCGCCCGTGGTCCCGGACAGCACCAGGCCGTCGCAGCCCTCCGCCACCAGACGGGCGGCGAGCCGCCGGGCGCCGTCCAGGTCGAGCCCGCCCGACTCGGTGAAGGGCGTGATCATCGCGCAGAGGGCGCGGCCGAAGGGAGGCGTGGAGCCGGTGTAGGTCATGAGAGCAGTGTCGGCATCCCGATTGTTCAGATCTACTTAATTCTGCTACGCGGTATCGATAAGTGATGGTGGAGTGTGGGTGGGTGCCGTCTCCGGGCGGTCACGCAGGGGTATCGGCGGGCGCGTCGGGGTACCCGGACGCCGCGCATCCGAGGAAAGGGCACATCGATGACGGACAGGGCAGCCAAGGGGGCCGGTGGAGCCAAGGGTCCCGACGAGCTGCGGCAGCAGGTGGAGCGGACCAGGGGCCGCCTCGGCGACACCGTCGAGGAACTGGCGGCCAAGGCGGATGTGAAGGGCCGTGCCCGCGCCCGGGCGGCCGACTTCCGCGACAAGGCGGGCGCGATGACGGTCCAGCTGCGCAGCAGCGCCGCACAGGCCGGACACACTGTGCAGGACAAGGCGACCCAGGCGGGTCACGCCGTCGAACACCGTGCGCCGACACCGGTGCGCACGGCCGTCCAGGCCGGGCTGCGGCATCCCCGGCCGGTGCTGATGGCCGGTGCGGCGGCCGGTGCCGCCGTGGTCGCGGCGAACGTCCTGCGACGGCGGCACAACGGCGGACGGTGAACACGCCGGAAGCGGCCCGGGCGGGGGACGTGCCCGTCCGGGCCTTTCCGTGAGCCCTCGCCTCCGGCACCCCCTTGACCTCAACCTTGGTCGAGGTTGAAGGGTGGGTCGCATGTCCGATCAGCGACCGCTCAGGGAGGCCCCCGTGACCCGCCGTACCGACAGCCACCCCGACCTCACCCGTCCCGACGTGGGGGCGCCCTTCTTCAGTACCTGGCGGGTGGACACCCCCGACCGGCAGCGGGCGACCGTCGCGGCGATCGCGCACACCTGGGAGCGCCGCGAGTGGCCCGCCCCCGGACTGCTCGCCTACCACGTCTACACCGGCGGCGACGGCGCCACCCTGCTGCACCACTCCCAGTGGACGGCCGAGCACGCGTACGAGGCGTTCGCCAGGACCCGACGCCAGGAACGCGTCGACGAGATCGACACCGCCGTGCCCGGCATCCGGCGTCAGGGCCTCGACCGGTACCGCCACTACCGCTCCCACGCGCGGGCCGCCGGTGACACCCGGGTGCCGGGCCTCGTCGTCACCGTACGCATCGACTTCGAACCGGACGCCCGCGGGCGCCGCCGCGACTGGACCGACACCGTGCTGACCGCCCTCACCGAGGAGCCTGACGGCCACGACGGCCTGATCGCCGCCCACTTCCACCTCAGCGGCGACGGCGGCCATGTCCTCAACTACGCCGAGTGGGAGAGCGACCAGGCCTACGACGCCGCCCTCGCCGCCCCCGGCGCGGGCATCGGGGCGCCGACCCCGCTGTGGGAACGCGTCCGCACGTACCCCGGGGTGAAGGGCTTCACCGGCAGCCGGTACGAGCACGCCCTCGGGCTGGTCCCGGGGTGACCCGCAGGGCTGCCACGCGGGTCAATGGCCCGTGCGCACCGGCCACTTGCCGGGGTTTCGGCCATGTACGGCGGGCGGTGCGGAGAGGAACCGGGCGGCATGGGTGGAAACCCGTCTAGGCTGAGCGGTTGAACCCAACCCCCTAGGAGAACCAGCCCATGTCAGACAGCTCCTCCCTGCCGCCGGTGCGGCTGTCCTCCGAAGCGGAGCTGGCGCGTGCCGCGCTGTCCACGCCGGTGCTGTCCCGGGCCGCCCGGCTCGCCCGCTGGGCCGGACCCGCGACCCGGGTGGACGCCGGGGGCGGGCTGGTGGAGGAGCAGCTGCCCGCCGCGGCCGAGGCGCTCGGGCTGACCGGTGAGGACGTCGCCGCGTACGCCAGCGAGGCCTGGCGGGTCGCCGTGGACACCGGGCTCGTCGAGATCGTCGACGAGGAGGAGGGCACCGTGACGGCGGGCGCCGGTCTGGAGCTGCTCACCGGCGGTTCGCCGCAGGACGTGCTCGGGGTGTGGCTGGCGGCCCTGGAGACCGTCCTCGCCGATGCCGCCGTGCCCGACCTGGACGGTCTGCTGGAGGCGATGGACGAGGGCGGCCGGGTCGACCTGTCCACGCTGGACTGGGACCCGGAGGCCGAGGCGGACTTCCTCGACGGGGTCCTCGGCAACCTGTACCTGCTCTCCGCCAGCGAGGACGGGCCCGGCGAGGCCCCCGTGCCGCTGCCCGCGCTCGCCGCGTCGGTGATCGTGCCCAGCGACATGGGGGAGCCCACCAACGACGTCCTGGAGCAGGTGTCCGACGCGATGATGCGGCTGGACGACCAGTTCCGGACCCTGGAACCGGTGGGGCTGGTCGAGTACCAGCCCGTCGACGAGGCGCTGATGGCCGACGCCGACGAGGAGCCCGTCCCGGCGGTCGACGACACCGACGTCTCCCGCTACGGCATGGTCCGGCTGACGCCCCTCGGCCTCTACGGGCTGCGGGCGCGGCTGCTGGAGTCCGGCGTCGAGGCGCCCATGGTCGGTGACCTCGCCGACAAGGGCGCGGACGCGCTGCTGGACGGCACCGCCGGGTTCGGGCCGCGGGCCGCGCAGGCCGAGACCGAGCAGTGGCTGGCCCGCCGCCGGCCGCTGGCCGCCGCCCGGGAACTGCTGGCCGCCGCGCGGGGCTCCGACCCCGGGGCGCCGCTGCGCAGGCTGCGCTGCCAGCAGGCGCTGTCGCTGGTCGGCGCGGAGGCCGAGCCCGCGCTGCGGGAGGTCCTCGACGACCCCGAACTCGGCGGGCTCGCCCGGGTGTGGCTGAGCGAGCACGGGCTGCCGGACGTGCCCGCGCCCTCCCAGGACATGATCTTCTGGCTGACCGTCGATACCCTCGCGGCCCAGCTGGCCGCCGAGGGCAACTCCGAGGAGCTGCGCGCCCTGGTGCAGGGCCTCGCCCAGCAGCACAGCGGCTTCTTCGCGGCGGCCTGGCGCGTCGACCACCCGGCCACCGCCGACGTCCTGGAGGCCATGGGACGGCTGCACCCGGACAAGAAGGTCGCCAAGGAGGCCCGGAAGGCGGCGTTCAAGGCGCGGTCGCAACAGGGGAACTGAGGGGCGGGGACCGGCAAGCCGGGCGGAGGTGGGGCCTTGGTGGCCCCACCTTCCCGACTGGTCAGAGGGCCTGGGCCGCGGGCTTCACCATGTTGCGGACCGTGCGGGCCTTGACGAAGTCGCCCATGGCCGTCATCTCCCACTCGCCCGAGTACTGCCGGATCAGCTTGGCCATCATCACGCCGGTCTGCGCCTCGGCGTTGGTGAGGTCGAAGCGGACCAGCTCCTCGCCGGACGCGGCGTCCAGCAGGCGGCAGTAGGCCTTGGCGACCTCGGTGAACTTCTGGCCGGAGAAGGAGTTGACGGTGAAGACCAGGCCGGTGACCTCCTGGGGGAGACGGCCGAGGTCCACGGTGATCACCTCGTCGTCGCCACCGCCCTCGCCGGTGAGGTTGTCGCCGGAGTGCCTGATCGCGCCGCCGACGATCGTCAGCTTGCCGAAGTAGCAGCTGTCGATGTGGTTGCGCTGGGGGCCGTAGGCGATGACGGAGGCGTCCAGGTCGATGTCCTTGCCGCGGTAGGCGGGCTCCCAGCCGAGGCCCATCTTGACCTGGGAGAGCAGCGGGCGGCCGCCCTTGACCAGGGAGACGGTCTGGTTCTTCTGGAGGCTGACGCGGCCCTTGTCGAGGTTGATCTTGCCGGTGGGGGCGGCGGCCGGGGGTGCGGCGGGGGCCGGGGGTGCCGCGACCGGCGGGGTCACCGTGGCCGGGGGCGTCACCGGAGCCGGGGGCGTCACCGGGGTGGGCGTCGGTTCCTCGACCGTGACGCCGAAGTCGGTGGCGATGCCCGCCAGGCCGTTGGCGTAGCCCTGGCCGACCGCGCGGGCCTTCCACTGGCCGTTGCGCAGGTAGATCTCGATGACCACCAGGGCCGTCTCGTTGCCGAGCTGCGGGGGTGTGAAGGTGGCCAGGACGGTGTTGTCGTCCGCGTTGCGGAGGGTGGCGGTGGGCTCGACGCCCTGGAAGGTCTGGCCCGCGGCGTCGGGGCTGGCGGTGACGACGATCTTCTCGATGCCCGGGGGGAGGGCGGTGGTGTCGACGGTGATCGCGTCGGGGGCCGTGCCGCCGCCCGAGCGGTAGGTCACGCCCGGGCCGGCCGGCTGGTTGTAGAAGATGAAGTCGTCGTCCGAGCGGACCTTGCCGTCGGCGGTGAGGAGGAGGCCCGAGACGTCGAGGCGCACGGGGGCGGCGACGTCCACCGCCACGCGGGGGGCGGGGAGTGGGATGTTCGAGCCGGGGGTCATAGCGGTCATGCCGGGTGAACGATCGAAGGGCTCTTACCGTTCCCTTACTCCGGTCGGGTGATGAGGGCTTGGCGCAAGGGTCCTTTTCGCCCCCGCCGCCCCTTCCCTTCCCGGCCCTGGGCTGCCGCTCCCAAGCCCCCGCTTCGGCCCTGGACGGGCCTTGTCCTCAATCGCCGGACGGGCTGAATGGGCGTGGCTGAAAGGCTACGGCACCACCACGATCTTCCTGCCCACCCCCGCCTTGAACTGGTCCAGTGCCTCGGGGTAGCGGTCCAGCGGGATGCGGTCGCTGATGAAGACGTCCGGGTCCAGGACGCCGTTGGCGAAGAGTTCCGCCGCGCGTTCGAAGCTGTGGAGGACGGCCATGGAGCCGGTGATGGTGATCTCCTGGTTGTAGATGCGGTACGGGTCGATCTGGACCCGGGTCGCGTAGTCGGCGACGCCGAACTGGAGGAAGGTGCCCGCCTTGGCGACGCGGTCGAGGCCGTCCTGGATGGCCGCCGCGTTGCCGGTCGCGTCGATGACGAGGTCCCAGCCCTGGGGGCGGTCCAGTTCGTCGGGGTTCGCCGCGGACGCGGTCACGCCTAGGCGGCGGGCCGTCTCCAGGCGGGACGGGTTGACGTCCACGACGTCGACGCTTGCCGCGCCGGTGCGCTTGGCCAGTTCCAGCATCATCAGGCCCATCGTCCCCGAGCCGTAGATCAGGACGTGCGCGCCCATCCGGGACTGGAGGACGTCGTAGCCGCGTACCGCGCAGGAGAGGGGCTCGACCAGGGCGGCGTCCTCGGTGCGGACGTGCTCGGGGAGCTTCACGCAGTTGGCGACGGGCGCCACCGCGTACTGGGCGGCGCCGCCCGCCGTGGTGACGCCGATGGCCGCCCAGCGCTCGCACATGTTGTTGTGGCCGTTGCGGCAGTAGCGGCACTCGTAGCAGTAGAGGGAGGGGTCCACCGCCACGCGGTCGCCGATCGACACCTCGGTGACCTGTGTGCCGACGCCGACCACCTCGCCCGCGAACTCGTGGCCCGGCACGATCGGCAGCTTGGGCGCGAACTCGCCCTGGAGGATGTGCAGGTCGGTGCCGCACAGGCCGCACGCGGCGACCTCCACGACGACCTCGCGCGGGCCCGGCGTCGGGTCCGGGACCTCGGCGACGACGGCCCGGCCCACGGACTCGATGACGGCGGCCTTCATTTGACGGCTCCCAACGACAGGCCCTGGACCAGCTTGTCCTGGGCGGCGAACCCCGCGGCGAGCACCGGCAGGGAGATGACGAGCGACGCGGCGCACACCTTGGCCAGGAACAGGCCCTGGCTGGTGATGAAGCCGGTGAGGAAGACGGGGGCCGTCTCGGCGACCACCCCGGTGAGGACCCGGGCGAAGAGGAGTTCGTTCCAGGAGAAGATGAAGCAGATCAGGGCGGTGGCGGCGATGCCGGGCAGGGCGATGGGGGCCACCACCCGCCCCAGGATCGTCGGGAGTCTGGCGCCGTCGATCTGGGCGGCCTCGATGATCGCGACCGGTACCTCGGAGAGGAAGGACTGCATCATCCAGACCGCGATCGGCAGGTTCATCGCCGTGTAGAGGATGACCAGCGCCCAGATGTTGTCGAGCAGGCCGCTGTTCTTGGCGAACAGGTAGATCGGCAGCAGGCCCGCCACCATCGGCAGCATCTTGGTGGAGAGGAAGAAGAACAGCACGTCGGTCCAGCGCTTGACCGGGCGGATCGACAGCGCGTAGGCGGCGGGGAGCGCCAGCAGCAGGGTGATCAGCGTGGAGGCGACCGAGGCCGTCATGCTGTTGATCAGGGCGGGCCAGGGGCTGGCGCCGCCCGCCACCCCGAAGAACTCGCGGTAGCTGTCCAGGGTGAGCGAGGCGGCGAGCGACGGCGGGTTGGTCGCCGCGTCGGCCTCGGAGTGGAAGGACGTCAGGACCATCCAGAGGATGGGCGCGACGAACAGCAGTCCGACCAGCCAGGCGGTGACGCCCAGCACGGCGCCCTTGAGCCGGCCGTTTCGGGGGCCGGCCGGGGTCGCGGTGGCGCGGACCGGGGTCGCGGTGGTGGTGGCCATCAGCGGGACACCTCCTCACGGAACAGCGACGACACCACGCGCAGCGCGAAGGTCGCCAGGATGATCGAGCCGATGACGACGATGACGCCCGCCGCGGAGGCGAGGCCGTTCTCATGGGCCTGGTAGAAGGTCTGGTAGATCGTGTAGGGCAGGTTGGCGGTGCCGAGGCCGCCGGAGGTGATGGTGAACACCGCGTCGAAGTTCTGCACGATGTAGATGGAGCCGAGCAGGATGCCGAGTTCCAGGTAGCGGCGCAGGTGCGGCAGCGTGATGTGGACGAACACCTGCCAGTCGCCCGCCCCGTCCATCCGGGCCGCCTCGACCAGTTCGGGGTCGCGGCTCTGTAGCCCGGCGAGCAGGATCAGCATCATGAACGGGGTCCACTGCCAGATCAGCGAGGCCTCCACCGCCATCAGCGGCATCTCGGAGATCCAGTCCGGCTGGACGGCGCCCTCGCCGCCGATCCACCGCAGTACGCCGTTGAACAGGCCGTACTCCGGGTTGAACAGCACGTGCTTCCACAGCAGCGCGGCGGCGATCGGCACCAGCAGGAAGGGCGCGATGAGCATGGTGCGTACGGCGGCCCGGCCGCGGAAGCGGCGGTCCAGGAGGAGCGCCAGCAGCAGGCCGAGCAGCAGGCTGACCAGGACGACCGTGGCGGTCAGCAGGATCGTCGTCCAGACCGACTTGCGCAGCTCAGGAGTGCTGAGGACCTCGGAGTAGTTGGAGAACCCGGCGAACTTGCGGTCTTGGGGATAGAGCGAGTTCCAGTCGAGGAACGAGATCACCAGCGTGGCCACGAAGGGCAGCTGCGTCACGACGATCATGAAGATCAGCGCGGGCAGCAGGGGCGCCCGGGTGGCCCAGGCGCGCATCCGGTTGGGCCGCCGGGCCGCCGGCCGCGAGGGGGCGGCGGCGACCCGGGTGGGGGGAGTCGTGACGGTCATGATCCCTCGTACTTCTTGCCGACGGCCTCGGCGAGCGACTGCGCCTTCTTCAGCGCGCTGTCCACGGACTGCCGTCCGGCGATGGCGGAGCTGATCTCCTGGGAGACCTTGGTGCCCAGGTCGGTGAACTCGGGGATGCCGACGAACTGGATGCCGGGCGCGGGGCGGGGCTGCACGCCCGGGTCCTCCGGCTTGGCCCCGGCGATGGCGTCCCGGGTGACGTCCGCGAACGCGGCGGCCTCCGAGCGGTACTCCGGGATGTCGTACGTCGACGCGCGCTTGCCCGCCGGGACGTTGGACCAGCCGATCTGCTCGCCGACGAGCTTCTCGTACTCCTTGCCGGAAGCCCAGGAGATGAACTTCCAGGCGTTCTCGGCGTTGCCGGACGCCTTCTGGATGCCCCAGGCCCAGGTGTAGAGCCAGCCGGAGCTGTCGGTCTTCTCCACCGGCGCGGGGACGTAGCCGATCTTGCCCTTGACGGGGGAGTCCTTGGCCTCCAGGGAACCGGCGCCCGCGGTGGCGTCGTACCACATGGCCGTCTTGCCCTGGGTCATGTTGTTCAGGCACTCGGCGTAGCCCGCCTGGGCGGCGCCGGACTCGCCGTGCTCACGGACCAGGTCGACATAGAACTGGGTGGCCTCCTTGAACTCCTTGGAGTCCAGCCGGGCCTGCCAGTTCTCGTCGAACCAGGTGCCGCCGAAGGTGTTGACGACCGTGGTGAGCGGGGCCATCACCTCGCCCCAGCCGGGCAGTCCGCGCAGGCAGATGCCCTTCATGCCGGACTCGGCGGCGTCCACCTTCGCGGCGAGGTCGGCGACCTGGGTCCAGGTGGGCTTCTCGGGCATCGTCAGGCCCGCCTTCTCGAAGACGTCCTTGCGGTACATCAGGAAGGAGGACTCGCCGTAGAAGGGCTCGCCGTAGAGCTTGCCGTCCTCGGCGGTGAGGGCCTGGGTCATCGGGGTGAGGACGTCGTCCTGGTCGAAGGCGGTGTCGCCCTCGACGTAGGAGTCCAGGGAGTGCAGCCAGCCGTTCTTGGCGTAGATGGGGATCTCGTAGTTGCTGAGGGTGGCGACGTCGTACTGGCCCGCCTGGTTGGCGAAGTCCTGGCTGATCTTGTCGCGGACGTCGTTCTCCGGCAGGACGGTGAAGTTCACCTCGATGCCGGTGTCCTTGGTGAAGTGGTCGGCGGTGAGCTTCTGGAGCTCCACCATCTGAGGGTTGTTCACCATGAGGACGTTGATGGCGTTGCCGTCGGAGGATCCCGAGCCGCCCGCGCCGGAGCAGGCGGCGAGCGGAGTGATCAGCGTCCCTATGGCTGCCACCGCGAAGAGGGTGCGTGGCGCGCGTCGGCTCTGGGTTCGCATGCGATGCTCCTGGACATTCTTGAACAAAGGGGACTTGTGGGGGTGTGCGGCCTTACGGAGGGGGTGTCGGAGGAAGGTGGGAGGCGGGTGTTCAGACGCGGATGACCTGAGGCCCCAGCAGGGAGTAGCGATGGGCCTCGGCGGCGGGGAGCAAGGTGCTGGTGACGATCGTCTCCAGGGCGCCGATGTCGGCGAACCGGCAGAAGCTGACCGCTCCGAACTTGGTGTGCACACCGGCGAACACGGTGCGCCGGGCGGACCGGATCGCCTGTGCCTTGACGTCGCTGACGGCCGGGTCGGGGGTGGTGAGGCCGTGCTCGCGCGAGATGCCGTTGGCGCCGATGAACGCCAGGTCGATGACGAAACCGGCGAGCATCTTGGTCGTCCAGTGGTCGACGGTGGCCAGGGTGCCGGAGCGGACCCGGCCGCCGAGCAGCAGCACCGAGACGTTCTCGGCCTCGGCGAGCGAACCGGCGACCGGCAGGGAGGCGGTGACCACGGTCAGCGGCCGGTCCCTCGGGAGGGCCTCGGCGACGAGCTGCGGGGTGAACCCCTCGTCGACGAAGACCGTCTCGGCGTCCCCGAGCAGCTCGGCCGCCGCGGCCCCGATGCGGCGCTTCTCGGGGACGTGGCTGGTGGCGCGGAAGGCGAGCGTCGTCTCGAACCCGGCGCTCTCCACGGGGTAGGCGCCGCCATGGGTACGGCGCAGCAGGCCGTGGTCCTCCAGGACGCGCAGGTCCCGCCGTACCGTCTCCTTTGCCACGTTCAGGTCGGTGGCGAGTGCGGTGACGTCGACCGCGCCGGTGGCGCGCGCCATGCGCACGATCTCGCGCTGGCGTTCTTCGGCGCTCCTCGCCGCCTTCGCCGTCGTCATCGTCGACACCCGCTTCCGTGCTTCGCTGTGGTACTCGGTCCCTCGGCCGCCGGAGCTGCCCGTTCGGGCCCCGAGGGAGTCATGGGGGAAGTTCTACAGCGGGGATTCGACGCTGAACAGGCCTGTTACGGATCCGATGCTGCCCGGTTGTGCCCGTTTGACTGCGGCAGAGTCCGTCTCGGACCTGCGCGGGTGTGACGGGTGGGGTGGGATCGGGCACGGTGGATGCCCGAATGCGGGAGCGGGCGGGCCCGTTCGGTGCCCGCCCGCTCCCGCGAACGCCTGGTTTCGGCCGTGTCGGCCGGATCAGTGACTGAGCGATCCGCGCGACACGGCTCAGTACGGCCAGATCGGCGGGTCGGTCACGAAGTGGCCGCCGAGGCGGGCGTGGGCCGGGTTGCCGGGGTCCAGTTCGCCCTGCTCCGCGATGAGCTTCTCGGCGTACGGCTCGGAGTCGTCCTGCGGTGCGTAGCCGAGGGCCCGCGCGGAGGTCAGGTCCCACCACAGCCGGGTGTTGGCGGAGGAGCCGTATACGACGGTGTGGCCCACGTGCTCGGCGGTGAGGGCGGCGTGGAAGAGGCGGGCGCCGTCGGCGGGGCTCATCCACAGCGACAGCATCCGCACGCTGGTCGGCTCCGGGAAGCAGGAGCCGATGCGCACGGAGACGGTCTCCAGGCCGTGCTTGTCCCAGTAGAACTGGGCGAGGTCCTCGCCGAAGGACTTGGACAGGCCGTAGAAGGTGTCCGGGCGGTGCGGGGTGTCGACGGGGATCAGCGGGTCGTCGCCCCGCGGGCGCGGCGTGCAGCCCACCGCGTGGTTGGAGGAGGCGAAGACGATCCGGCCGACGCCCTCCTCGCGGGCGGCCTCGTACAGGTTGTAGGTGCCCTCGATGTTCGCCTTGAGGATCTTCTCGAAGGGGGCTTCCAGGGAGATGCCCGCGAGGTGGATGATCGCGTCGACACCGCGTACGGCCTCGCGCAGGGCCGCCCGGTCGGCGAGGTCCGCGACGATCGCGTCCGGTTCGCCCTCGACGGGGCGCAGGTCCAGCAGGCGCAGCCGGTAGCCGTGGTCGGGGAGCAGCTCCCGCATCAGGGTGCCGAGCCCGCCGGCGGCGCCGGTGAGCAGAACGGTGCGGGGAGCGGGCATCCTCGGTCTCCTCGGTTTCCTGGACGGTCAGCCGTATTCATATCCCGGATTCACATGCGTGGACAAGGTGTGGGGCGGGGTCGTGGCTCGTCAAGGGTGGCGCGGGCTCTGTTCATAAACATAAACTTCGATCAGAAACCTGTACGTCCCCTGTAGTCACCCTGTTCTAGGGAGAGCCTGTGACGCCTGCCGACCTCGCCGCCCGGCTCAGTATCCCCAGCGGGCCGCTGTTCTTCCCCGTCACCGCCTTCGGCCCGGACGGCGCCGTCGGCCTCGACGCCTATCGCGCGCACGTACGCCAGGGTGTGGCGGCCGGGGCCGCCGCCGTCTTCGCCTGCTGCGGCACCGGGGAGTTCCACGCGCTGACGCCGGAGGAGTTCGGGACGTGCGTGCGGGCGGCCGTCGAGGAGAGCGACGGCCGGGTACCGGTCCTCGCGGGCGCCGGGTACGGGACGGCGCTCGCCGTGCGGTACGCGCGGCTCGCCGAGGCGGCCGGGGTGGACGGGCTGCTCGCCATGCCGCCGTACCTCGTCGTCGCCGGGCAGGAAGGGCTGCTGCGGCACTACCGGGAGATCGCCGCCGCGACCGCGCTGCCCGTCGTCGTCTACCAGCGTGACAACGCCGTCTTCACCCCGGCGACGGTCGTCGGGCTCGCCCGCACGGACGGGATCGTCGGCCTCAAGGACGGGCTCGGCGACCTCGACCTGATGCAGCGGATCGTCAGTGCCGTACGCACCGGGGCGTCCGGCGACTTCCTCTACTTCAACGGGCTGCCGACCGCCGAACAGACCCAGCTCGCCTATCGCGCCGTCGGGGTGCCGCTCTACTCCTCCGCGGTGTTCTGCTTCGCCCCGGAGATCGCCCTCACCTTCCACCGGGCGCTGGAGGCCGACGACCGCGCCACGGCCGACCGGCTCCTGGACGGCTTCTACCGTCCGTTCGTCGAACTGCGCGCCCAGGGCCGCGGCTACGCCGTCTCGCTGGTCAAGGCGGGCGTACGGCTGCGCGGACTGGACGTCGGCGAGGTACGGCCCCCGCTGCACGAGCCGGACGACGATCATGTCAAGCGGCTCGCTCAGGTGATCGAGCGGGGATACGCACTGCTGTGAAGTCCTGTCAGGAGGCCAAGTGAAGACATCGGCGTTCGTCTACCCCTGGGACGTCAACGGGGACCCGGAGGCACCCGGGCGGATCGCCGCGCTCGGCGTCACCCAGGTGACCCTCGCCGCCGCCTACCACTCCACGCGCGCCCTCACTCCCCGCCACCCCCGCCACCGCGTCGTCACCGCCGAGTACGCCGCGGTGCTGTACCCGGTCGACGCCGACCGCTGGGCGGGCCGCGCGCTGCGCCCCTACCCGGCCGGGGACTGGGCGCCCGGCGACGCCCACGGCGAGGCCGCCGCCGCACTCGCGGAGGCCGGTCTCGAGGTGCACACCTGGGTGGTCCTCGCGCACAACTCCCGCCTGGGCGCCGAGCACCCGGACACCTCGGTGGTCAACGCCTACGGCGACCGCTACCCGTGGGCGCCGTGCATCGCACAGCCCGGCACGCGCGCGTACCTCACCGGTCTGGCGGTGGAGTCGGCGGTACGGCCCGGGGCGCGCGGCACCGAACTGGAGTCCCTCGGCTGGTACGGGCTCGCCCATCTGCACGCCCACGACAAGACCGGCGGGGTGGGCCTCGGCGACGCCGGTCAGTACCTGATGTCCCTGTGCTTCTGCCACGCCTGCCGTGCGGGGTACGCCGCGCAGGGGCTGGACGCGGACCGGCTGGCCGCCGACGTACGGGCCGCGCTGGAGCCGGTGTGGCGGGGGGCGCCCTCCGACGGCGGCTGGGCGGGCGTCGGGAAACTGCTCGGTGAGGGCAAGGCGGCCGCCACGCGCGCGTGGCGCGACGACACCGCCCGCACCCTCCAGGAGGAGACGGTCACCGCGGTCCGCGCCGCGGCCCCGGAGGGCTTCCAGATCCTCCTGCACGCCGACCCGGTCTCCTACCACTGCGGCGCCAACGCGGGCGTCGACCCCGCGCACATCCTCTCCGTCGCCGACGGCGTGGTGGTCCCCTGCACCGGCGGCGCGGGTCCGCTCACCCCCTTCGCCGAGCAGGGCGTGGCAGGTGCCGTCCTCGCCGCCAACCTCACCGTCGTCTCCGGCATGGGCGGCAGCCCCGCCACCCTGGCGGCGGACGCCGGGCGCGCCCGGGACCTCGGGGCGACCGAACTGCGGCTCTATCACGCCGGGCTGGCGTCGGACGACGACCTCTCGGCGGTGCGGGAGGCCCTCGGCGGCAGCTGAACCACCGACACCAGCTGGGCCGCGCCCAACGCCACGAGCAGCGGGCCGTGGGGGAGCGGTCCGACCAGGGCCGCCCCCACGGCGAGGCCGAGCACGTTCGGCACGAACACCAGGGTGCTCGCCGTGGCCGCCGTACGGCCCAGCAGGGCGTGCGGCGTGCTCCGCTGCACGGCCGTGAACGCGGCGATCAGGACGCAGGGCAGACCCGCCCCGACGGCCGCGCTGCCCAGCAGCACCACCGCGTCCGACGGCACGGCCCGCAGCGCCACCGCGACGCCGGTCACCGCCATGCCGCAGACCGCGAACCCGCGCTCGCCCAGCCGCCGCAGGCCCGCGCCCGAGGCCAGCCCGGCCACGACCGACCCGGCGCCCTGCACGGCGGCGAGGACACCGGCGTACGCGGGCGGACGGCCGAGGCCGTCGACGACCGCGTACACCAGCGCGCCGTTGACCCCGGCGCACAGCATCGTCGTACCGGCGGCCAGGACCAGGGGCCGCAGCCGCGCGTGCCCCCACAGGCGACGGGCGCCCTCGGCGGTCCGCGCCCACCAGCCGGACGCCGGTGTCCCGGGCCGCCTCTCGGGGACCCGCAGACCGGCGTACAGGGCGGTGGCCAGCACGAACGTCCCCGCGTCCAGCAGGACCACGGCCGCACCGCCGTACGCCGCGTACACGCCCGCACCGGCCAGCGGGGCGAGCAGCTTCATGCCCTCGCCCGCGGTCATGCGCAGCCCGTTGAAGTCGCCGAGCAGCGCAGGGTCGAGGCGGGCTGCGACCAGCGCCGCCTCGGCCGCGTCCTGGACGACGCCCGCGGCGCCGTAGACGAACAGCACCGCGCACACCAGCCACACGTCACCGGCCGAGTCGACGGTGAGCAGGGTCGGCAGCACCGCCGCGAGCAGCAGGTTCGTGGCGATCAGGAGGGGTTTGCGGCGGACCCGGTCGGCGAGGGTGCCCAGCGGCGGGCCGAACAGCACCGGCGTCCACATCACCAGCAGGGTGAGCGCGGCCAGCGCGTTCGAGCCCGTCAGGTCCTTCACCCACACACCCGACGCCAGCCACAGCGCCGAGGTGCCGAAGCCGGACACCACCACCGCGGCGAGACACCGCCGCGCGTCGCCGTCGCGCAGCACGCGCACGGCCGTCCACGTCGTCGTCATGCCTGGACATCGTGGGTCTAAGGAGGGCGGCACGGGATCGGGCAGATGCCCTAGGCGTTGGGCGGGCCGCAGGTTTCTTTGCCGGAAGCATTGACGAAACACGGGGGCGCTTCTAACTTCAACGCGTCGTACGTCGTACGTCATATATGAGACGCGATACGCGAGATCCGAGAGGCGCGCATGACCTCTGTGCCCACCCCGATCCCCTCCCGCACGCAGTACGTGCTGGAGGGGATCAAACACCGCATCCTCACCGGGCAGTTGACGCCAGGTCAGGCCCTGGTCGAGACCGAACTCGCCGCACAGTTCGGGGTCTCCAAGACCCCCGTGCGCGAGGCGCTCAAGACCCTGGCCGGAACCGGACTGGTCGTGATGAGCCAGTACAAGGGCGTCACGGTGCGCATGGTGGACGCGGACATGGCGCGCGAGGTCTACGACGTACGCCTGCTGCTGGAGCCCGAGGCGCTCCGCCGCACCGTGCGCCGCAGGTCCTCCCTGGACGCCGCCCGCGAGGCGCTGACCCGCGCCGACGGGGCCACCGACACCGCCGAACGCTCCCTCGCGAACCGGGAGTTCCACCGCGCCCTGTACGTGTCGTGCGGCAACCCGCTGCTCGGCCGGATGCTCGACGAGGTCCGCGACCAGGCCGCGCTCGTCTCCGCCGTCGCCTGGGCCGCCGACCCCTCCTGGGAGCGGGAGGCCCGTGAGCACCGGGAGATCCTGCGGCTCGCCACGGAGGGCGACGCCGACGGCGCGGCGCGCGCCCTGCACGCCCACATCGAGTCGTTCGTGCTGAAGGCCTTTCCCGACGCGGGGACCGGGGCCCAGGGAGAGGACATCCAGGCATGACCACCACGTTCGAGACCCAGCGGGCCGCCCTGGCCGAGGTGGTGGCCATCCCGGTGACCCCGTTCGCCGAGGACGGCTCCGTCGACCAGGACACCCACCGCGCCCTGCTGCGCCGGCTGCTCGACGGCGGCATCACCACCCTCACCCCCAACGGCAACACCGGCGAGTTCTACGCCCTCACCCCCGAGGAGCGGCGCCTGGTCACCGAGCTGACCGTCGACGAGGCCGGGGACCGGGCCGTGATCCTGGTCGGCGTCGGACACGACGTCCCCACCGCCGTCGCCTCCGCCCGGCACGCCCGCGAACTGGGCGCGGCGATGGTGATGGTGCACCAGCCCGTCCACCCCTACGTCTCCCAGTCCGGCTGGGTCGACTACCACCGCGCCATCGCCGAGGCCGTGCCCGAGCTGGGCGTGGTGCCCTACATCCGCAACGCCCAGCTGGCCGGCGCCCGGCTCGCCGAACTCGCCGACCACTGCCCGAACGTGATCGGCGTGAAGTACGCCGTCCCGGACGCCGCCCGCTTCGCCGCCTTCGCCCGCGACGCCGGTCTGGACCGCTTCGTCTGGGTGGCCGGGCTCGCCGAGCCGTACGCGCCGTCCTACTTCTCGGCGGGCGCCACCGGCTTCACCTCCGGCCTGGTGAACGTCGCCCCGGCCGTCTCCCGGAACATGATCGAGGCGCTGCGCTCGGGCGACTACCCGGGCGCGATGAAGGTGTGGGAGCAGATCCGCCGCTTCGAGGAACTGCGCGCCGCCCACGGCTCCGCCAACAACGTCACCGTCGTCAAGGAGGCCCTGGCCTCCCTCGGACTGTGCCGCCGCGAGGTCCGCCCGCCGAGCAGGCCGCTGCCCGACGGCGAGCGCGCCGAGGTCGCCGCCATAGCCGCCGGGTGGTCGATATGAGCGACACGACCCCGGCCCCCCGCAAGCGCCCCGAGGAACTGCGCAGCCACCAGTGGTACGGCACAGACGGACTGCGGTCCTTCAGCCACCGCGCCCGCACCCGCCAGCTCGGCTACCTCCCCGAGGAGCACCTCGGCAAGCCCGTCATCGCCATCCTCAACACCTGGTCGGACATCAACCCCTGCCACGTCCACCTCAGGGACCGGGCGCAGGCGGTCAAGCGCGGGGTGTGGCAGGCGGGCGGGTTCCCGCTGGAGTTCCCGGTCGCCACGCTCAGCGAGACCTTCCAGAAGCCGACCCCGATGCTCTACCGCAACCTCCTCGCCCTGGAGACGGAGGAGCTGCTGCGGTCGTACCCCGTCGACGGGGCGGTGCTGATGGGCGGCTGCGACAAGTCGACGCCCGCCCTGCTGATGGGCGCCGCGAGCGCCGATCTGCCGGCCGTGTTCGTGCCCGCCGGGCCGATGCTGCCGGGCCACTGGCGCGGGGAGACCCTCGGCTCCGGCACGGACATGTGGAAGTACTGGGACGACAAGCGCGCCGGGCTCATCGGCGACTGCGAGATGGCCGAGCTGGAGAGCGGCCTCGCGCGCTCGCCCGGCCACTGCATGACGATGGGCACGGCGTCCACGCTGACGGCCGCCGCGGAGGCCCTGGGTGTCACCGTGCCGGGCGCGTCCAGCATCCCGGCCGTGGACTCGGGCCACGACCGGATGGCCGCATCATCCGGCATGAGGATCGTTGAACAAGTCCACAAGGGGCGCAGACTCTCCGAGATCCTCACCCGGGAGGCCTTCGAGGACGCCGTCACCACGGTCCTCGGCCTCGGCGGCTCCACCAACGCCGTCATCCACCTCATCGCCATGGCCGGACGCGCGGGCGTCCGCCTCACCCTCGACGACTTCGACCGCATCGCCCGCACGGTCCCCGTGCTCGCCAACGTCCGCCCCGGCGGACAGACGTACCTGATGGAGGACTTCCACTTCGCGGGCGGCCTGCCCGGCTTCCTCTCCCGCATCCCGGACCTGCTCCACCTGGACCGGCCCACGGTCTCCCACGACACCCTGCGCGAACAGCTCGCCGGGGCGCGGGTCCACCACGACGACGTCATCCGCCCGCGCGACAACCCGGTCGCGGCCGAGGGCGGGGTCGCGGTCCTGCGCGGCAACCTCTGCCCGGACGGCGCCGTCATCAAGCACATCGCCGCCGAGCCGCACCTGCTCAAGCACACCGGCCCCGCCGTCGTCTTCGACGACTACAGGGCGATGCAGCGGACCATCAACGACCCGGAGCTGGGCATCACCGCCGACAGCGTGCTGGTGCTGCGCAACGCCGGGCCCAAGGGCGGCCCCGGCATGCCCGAGTACGGCATGCTGCCGATCCCCGACCACCTGCTCAAGCAGGGGGTGCGGGACATGGTGCGGATCTCCGACGCCCGGATGAGCGGCACCAGTTACGGCGCCTGCGTCCTGCACGTGGCGCCGGAGTCGTACGTCGGCGGACCGCTCGCCCTGGTGCGCACCGGCGACCCGATCACCCTCGACGTCGAGGCCCGCACCCTCCACCTCCACGTGGACGACGAGGAACTGGACCGCCGCCGGGCCGCCTGGACACCGCCGCCCGCCCGCTACGAGCGGGGCTACGGCGCCCTCTACAACGAACAGATCACGCAGGCCGACACCGGCTGCGACTTCGAGTTCCTGGCCCGCTCGGGCCATGTGCCCGACCCGTACGCGGGTTGACGGACCCCTCTTCGCCCAGCACGGCCAAGAACGCATCGCGCAGTAAGAGAAAGCGCTTCACACGCTTCACCGAGAACGGAGAACAGTCATGGCCCAAGCCGCAGCCGTGGCGAAACCGCCCGCGCCACCGAGGCGGCGCCGTGCCTCCGCCACACCGCGCAGACTGCCGTACCTGCTGATCGCCCCGGCGGCCCTGCTGATGCTGGGATTCATCGCCTACCCGGTGCTCAGCGTCTTCTACTACAGCCTCCAGGACTACAACCCCACCAAGCCGTGGCGGAACGGCTTCGCGGGCTTCGACAACTTCGTCCACGCCTTCACCGAGGACCCCCTCTTCTGGGACACGCTGGTCTTCAGCGCCAAATGGGTCGTCGTCGAGGTCGGACTCCAGCTGCTGTTCGGACTCGCGCTGGCGCTCATCGTCAACCAGACCTTCGTCGGCCGCGCCCTCGGCCGCGCCCTGGTGTTCTCCCCCTGGGCCGTCTCCGGCGTACTGACCTCCGCGATCTGGGTGCTGCTCTACAACTCCCAGACCGGCATCACCCGCTACCTCGCCGACATGGGCATCGGCTCCTACGGCACCAGCTGGCTGTCGGACCCCTCCACCGTCTTCCCGGCGGCGATCGTCGCCGACCTCTGGCGCGGCGTCCCCTTCTTCGCCATCCTCATCCTCGCCGACCTCCAGTCCGTCTCGAAGGACCTCTACGAGGCCGCCGAGGTCGACGGCGCCAGCCGCATCAAGCAGTTCTGGCACATCACCCTGCCGCACCTGAAGGACGCCATCGTGCTGTCCACGCTGCTGCGCGCGGTCTGGGAGTTCAACAACGTCGACCTGCTCTACACCCTCACCGGCGGCGGACCAGCGGGCGAGACCACCACCCTGCCCCTCTACATCGCCAACACCAGCGTCGACGCCCACAACTTCGGCTACGCGTCCGCCCTGACCACGGTCGCGTTCGTGATCCTGCTCTTCTGCTCGATCGTCTATCTGCGGCTGAGCAAGTTCGGAGGTGAGACCAAGTGAGCGCCACCAAGGAAGCCGCCGTCGTCCTGCCCGCGCCCCGCCGCGCCACCCCCCAGCCGCAGCGCCCGCCGAAGCGGCAGCGCGCCTGGGACGAGGCACCCCGCTGGCAGATCTACCTGCCCCTGTCGATCTACCTCCTCTTCACCCTCGTCCCCTTCTACTGGATGCTGCTGTTCGCGCTGCGCCCGGCGGGCTCCACCTCGCTGGTGCCCTGGCCGGTCACCTTCGAGCACTTCGAGAAGGTGTGGACCGAGCGGAGCTTCGGCACCTACTTCGAGAACAGCGTCTACGTCGGCATCGCCACCCTGGTGACGACCACCGTCGTCGCCCTCGCGGGCGGCTACGCGCTCGCCCGGTTCGACTTCCGGGTCAAGCGGGCCTTCATGCTCGCCCTGCTCTGCTCCCAGTTCGTGCCCGGCGCGCTGCTGCTGGTCCCGCTCTTCGAGATCTTCGCCGAACTCCAGATGATCAACTCCCTCGGCAGCGTCATCATCGCCGAGACGGTCTTCCAGCTGCCGCTGTCGATGATCCTGATCAGCAACTTCATCAAGAACGTGCCCTACTCCCTGGAGGAGGCGGCCTGGGTCGACGGGTGCAGCCGCTTCACCGCCTTCCGCCTGGTCGTCCTGCCGCTGCTGCGGCCGGGCCTGATCGCCGTCGGCTCCTTCGCCTTCGTGCACTCCTGGAACCACTTCCTGTTCGCCCTGATGTTCCTCAACAACCAGGGCAAGCAGACGATCCCGGTCGGCCTCAACACCCTGATGAGCGCGGACAGCGTCGACCTCGGCGCGCTCGCCGCGGGCGGCATCATCGCCGCCGTGCCGGTGGTCCTCGTCTTCGCCTTCATCCAGAAGTGGCTGATCACCGGCTTCAGCGCGGGGGCGGTGAAGGGATGACCACACCGGGGATGACCACACCGGGGATGAGCACACCGGGGACGACCAGCACGCCCGCCGTACGGACCCCCGTCCCCGTCGTCCTCGCGGGCGCCCGCGGCCACGGCCGCTGGCACGTCGAGAACATCCGCCGCCTTCAGGACCAGGGCCTGGTCCGGCTGGTGGGCATCTGCGAGCTGACCCCGCTGACCGAGGCCGAGTACGGCGGTGAACCGCCCGCCCAGTCCGACGACTTCGGCGCGCTGCTGGACGCCACCGGCGCCCGGGTCGCGGTGATCTGCACACCGATCCCCACCCACACCGACCTCGCCCTGACCGCCGCCCGCCGGGGCGTGCACCTCCTGCTGGAGAAGCCCCCGGCACCGTCGTACGCGGAGTTCCGCCGGATGGCGGACGGGGTCGCCGAGGCGGGCGTCGCCTGTCAGATCGGCTTCCAGTCGCTGGGCTCACTCGCCCTGCCCGCGATCCGCGAACTGATCGCCGACGGCGCGATCGGGGAGCCGCGCGGCGTCGGCGGCGCCGGGGCGTGGGCCCGCGACGAGGCCTACTTCCGGCGCGCGCCCTGGGCGGGCCGACGGCGGCTGAACGGCGCCGACGTGATCGACGGGGCGCTCACCAACCCGCTCGCCCACGCCGTCGCCACCGGCCTCGCGCTGAACGGCACCACCCGCGCCGAGGACGTCACCGGCATCGAGACCGAGCTGTGGCACGCCAACGCCATCGAGGCCGACGACACCTCCTGCGTCCGGGTCACCGCGGGCGGCCGGGCGGTCACCGTCGCCGCCACGCTGTGCGCCGAGCACCCCGGCGACCCGTACGTCCTGGTGCACGGCAGCCGGGGCCGGATCACCTTCTGGTACAAGCAGGACCGCGTCCTGCTCCAGCGCGCCGACCACGGCCCCGAGGAGTACGAGTACGGCCGCACCGACCTGCTGCAGAACCTGCTCGACCACCTCACCACCGGCGCCGACCTGCTGGTCCCCCCGGCCGCGACCGGTGCCTTCATGCAGGTCGTGGAGGCGGTCCGGCGGGCGCCCGACCCGGCCCCGCTGCCGCCCACCGCCTGGCGGTCGCTGCCCGCCGAGCGGCGCCGGGTGGTGCCCGGGGTGGACGGGCTGGTCGCGGCCGCCGCCGACACCCTCTCCCTGTACTCGGAACTGGGCGCCGACTGGGCCCCGTACCAGCCGCACGCCCCGCGAGAAGAGGTGACCACCCGATGACCACCCCCGACTCCCCGGTGCTGCGGGTCGCGGGCCGCCCCGTCGGCCGCTACGTCACCCGGCCGGAACTGCCCGCCCGGTTCTCCCCGCGCCCCTTCCTGCACCCCGTCACCACCCTGTCCGGTACGGCGGTCACCGAGCTGAGCCCCGCCGACCACCTCCACCACCTCGGCGTCGGTGTCGCCGTCCCCGACGTCGAGGGGCACAACTTCTGGGGCGGACGCACCTTCGTGCGCGACCAGGGGCCGACCGAGCTGGACAACCACGGCGCCCAGCGCCACGTCGCCTTCCAGCTGCGCGACCCCGACGGCTTCGTGCAGGAACTGCGCTGGATGGCGGCGGGCGGCGAGCTGCTGCGCGAGCGCCGCACCGTCGCGGCCACCGAACTCACCGGCACCGCCTGGGCGCTGGACTTCACCTTCGCCCTGACCAACACCACCCCCGGCCCGCTCACCATCGGCAGCCCCGCCACCAACGGGCGCCCCGGCGCGGCCTACGGCGGCTTCTTCTGGCGGGCCCGCAAGGAGGACACGGCGCCCGACGTCCTCACCCCCGGCGCCGAGGGCGAGGAGGCCGTGCACGGCCGCCCCGCCGACTGGCTGGCGCTCGCCGGGACCACCTGGACGCTGGTGTTCGCCGGGGCCACCGACGCCACCCGCCGCGACCCGTGGTTCGTGCGCACCGCCGAGTACCCCGGCGTCGGCTCCTCCCTCGCCCACACCGAACGCGTCCCCATCCCGCCCGGCGACACCCTCGTCCGCCGGATCGTCACCGTCGTCGCCGACGGCCGCCTCGGCCGGGACGAGGCCGCCGCCCTGGTCCGCAAGGCGGTGACCCAGTGACCGCGGACACCTACACCAACCCGATCCTGAACGCCGACTGGTCCGACCCGGACGTCGTCCGCGTCGGAGACGACTTCTACCTCACCGCCTCCAGCTTCGGCCGCGTCCCCGGACTGCCCCTGCTGCACTCCCGCGACCTGGTCAACTGGACCCTCGTCGGGCACGCCCTGAACCGCCTGGAGCCCGCGGAGGAGTTCCGCGTCCCGCGCCACGACTGCGGGGTCTGGGCGCCCTCCCTGCGCCACCACGACGACCGCTTCTGGATCTTCTGGGGCGACCCCGACCAGGGGATCTTCCAGGTCAACGCCCCCGGTATCCGCGGCCCCTGGACCGAGCCGCACCTGGTGAAGGCGGGCAAGGGCCTGATCGACCCCTGCCCCCTGTGGGACGAGGAGACCGGCGAGGCCTATCTGGTGCACGCCTGGGCGAAGTCCCGGTCGGGCGTGAAGAACCGCCTCACCGGCCACCGGATGCACCCCGACGCCACCTCACTGCTCGACGAGGGCAAGCTGATCGTCGACGCGGACCGCATCCCCGGCTGGTTCACCCTCGAAGGCCCCAAGCTCTACCGGCACGACGGCTGGTTCTGGATTCTCGCCCCCGCCGGGGGAGTGGAGACCGGCTGGCAGGGCGCCTTCCGCTCACGCGAGTTCTTCGGGCCGTACGAGGAGAAGGTCGTCCTGGAGCAGAAGGACACCGACGTCAACGGCCCCCACCAGGGCGGCTGGGTGCGCACCCCGTCCGGTGAGGACTGGTTCGTGCACTTCCAGCAGCGCGGCGCGTACGGCAGGGTCGTCCACCTCCAGCCGATGCGCTGGGGGACGGACAACTGGCCGGTGCTCGGCGACGACGGCGCCCCCGTCGCCGTGCACCGGCGTCCCGCGCTGCCCCCGCAGCCGCCCGCCGCGCCCGCCACCGACGACGACTTCCCCGGCGGACGGTACGGCCGCCAGTGGCAGTGGACGGCCAACCCCGAGGACGGCTGGGCCACCGAGCACACCGGCGACGGACTCCGGCTGACCTGTGTCCGCTCGGCCGCCGCGCACGACCTGCGCAGGCTGCCCAACGTACTGACCCAGCGGCTGCCCGGCACCCCGAGCGCGGTCGAGGTGGAACTGCGGCTGGACAGCGAGGAACCCGGGGCGCGGGCCGGACTCGCGGTGCTCGGGGACGCGTACGGCTGGATCGGCCTCCAGCGCGGGACCGACGGGACGGTCCACCTGGTGCACCGGTTCGCCGAGTCCGTCGCCGAACGGGAGCGCGACGCCGACCACGCGCGGCTCGCACCCGGGACGCGGGCCGTCCTGCGCGTCGAGATCGGCGCCGGGGCCCGCTGCCGGTTCTTCTACGACACCGGCGACGGCCCGCGTCCCTCCGGACCGGTGTTCGCCGCCACCCCCTGGCGCTGGGTCGGCGCCCTGCTCGGCCTGTTCGCCCTCGTGCCGGAGGGCACCGGGCACGCCGGAGCGGCCACGTTCACGCGGTTCAGGATCGACGCGCCGCAGCGCTGACCGCCGCACCCCCGCGCCGAGTCACCCCTGATCTCCCTCCACACATCACCGTTGGATCCCAAAGAAGAGAGCCGACCACATGAAGAACAGCAACCACAGAAGCAGCACCGGCAGGCAGCGGCTGACGGCCGCCGTCGCCCTGAGCGCCGTCCTGGCGCTGACCGCGACCGCCTGTGGCGACGACGGCAGCGGCGCGGGCGGCGACAAGGGCGCCGACGGCAGCGGCACCGGGAAGATCGTCTTCTGGGACAACAACGGTGGTGTCCGCACCGACGTCTGGAAGGAGATCATCGCCGACTTCGAGAAGGCGAACCCGGACATCGACGTCGAGTACGTCGGGATCGCCTCCACCGAGTACCAGTCCAAGGTCGACACGGCCATCCAGGGCGGCGGCCTGCCCGACGTCGGCGGTGTCGGCGCGGCGATGCTCGCCGGGTTCGCCGCGCAGGGCGCCCTCGAACCGCTGGAGAAGCGGCTCGCCGGGTCCTCGCTCAACGGCAAGCTCAACGACGACATGCTCGAGTCGCTGAAGGCCGCCGGTGACTCCGACAGCCTCTACTCCGTCCCGACCTCCGCCAACAACGGCGTCCTGTACTACCGCACCGACCTCTTCGAGAAGGCCGGTCTGGACGAGCCGACCACCTGGGACGCGTTCTACAAGGCCGCGGAGGAACTGACCGACGCCGGCAGGAACGAGTTCGGCTACACCATCCGCGGCGGCGCCGGGTCCATCGCGCAGGCGCTGGACGCGATGTACGGGCAGTCCGGGATCACGTCCTTCTGGGACTCCAGCGGTGAGAAGACCACCGTCAACGACCCGAAGAACGTCGAGGCGCTGGAGAAGTACGCCGTCCTCTTCAAGAAGGTCACCCCGGCCGCCGACCTCAACAACGACTTCACCAAGATGGTCGCCCAGTGGGACTCCGGCACCATCGGCATGCTCAACCACAATCTGGGCTCCTACCAGGACCATGTGAAGGCGTTCGGCGCGGACAAGTTCCGCGGTATTCCGCAGCCTTCCGGGGCCGACGGGAAGCGGGTCCAGGTGTCGAACCCCGTGGACGGGCTCGGCATGTTCAAGAGCAGCAAGAACAAGGACGCCGCGTGGAAGTTCATCGAGTTCGCGGCGGGGCACGAGTCGAACTCGAAGTTCAACCAGTCGGCCGGGCAGGTGCCCGCGAACCTCGACGCGGCGAAGGACCCGTGGGTCTCGGAGGCGGAGCCGACGAAGCTGGCGGCGGAGGCGCTGTCGGACGGGTCGACGACGATCGTGCAGCTGCCGTACTACCTGCCGGACTGGAACACCATCTCCAAGGCGGACAACGAGCCGAACTTCCAGAAGGTGCTGCTGGGGAAGATGAGTGCGGAGGAGTTCTGCGACACGCTCGCGGACCAGCTGAACGAGGCGCAGGCCGAGTGGAATGAGCAGAAGGGCTGATCGGCGCCGGTTCGTCGTGGGGCGGCCCGTGGTTTTCGGGCTGCGGGCCGTCCCTGGTTGCTCGCGCAGTTCCCCGCGCCCCTGAGGGCGTGGCCCACCCCCTCTTTGGAAGGCACCGTTGTGTCTCTTAGTCGTAGGCAAGTCGCTGGTGCCGCTCTGGCTGCCATTCCGCTCACCGCTGGTACCGCGCACGCCGGTGGGCAACGGTCCCGGGCCCTTTTCATCGCCGGGGACTCCACCGCCGCGCAGAAATTCACCGATGCCGCGCCCGAGACCGGGTGGGGAATGGCGCTTCCCTTTCTGCTGCACAAGGAATGGCGCGTCGCCAATCACGCCGTGAACGGGCGCAGTTCGAGGAGTTTCTTCGACGAGGGGCGGCTCGACGCGATCCTGGAGGCGATCGCGCCGGGTGATCTGCTGCTGATCCAGTTCGCGCACAACGACGAGAAGAAGGACGACCCGGCCCGGTACACCGAGCCGTGGACGACGTACCAGGAGCACCTGCGGCTGTATGTCGACGGGGCGCGGGCGCGCGGGGCGCGGCCGGTGCTGGCGACGGCCGTGGAGCGGCGCCGGTTCGACGCGGCGGGCAACGCGGTGCCGAGCCATGGCGAGTACCCGGCGGCGATACGGGCGCTGGCCGGGCGGGAGGGCGTGGCGCTGCTCGACGTGCAGGCGCTGTCGCTGGCGCTGTGGCAGGAGCTGGGGGCCGAGGAGACCAAGAGGTACTTCAACTGGACCGCCACCGAGCAGGACAACACCCATTTCAATCCGCCGGGCGCGATCGCCGTGGCCCGGCTGGTGGTGCGGGAGCTGCTGCGGACGCGGGTGCTCGCGCCGCGTGACGTACGGCGGCTGGAGGAGGAGATCCCCGAGGAGTGGATCACCTGGCCGGAACCCGCCGCGTAACCCCCTGAACGTGAGAGAAGGAGAGCCGCACAATGGAACGCAAGAAGTGGCATGGGCATGCCAGAGCTGCCGCGGTCGTCGGCTGCACCGCCCTCGTGCTGTCCCTGACCGGTACCGCCGCCCAGGCCGGTGGCGGCCGGGACCTCGGCCGTCAGGTGCTGGGGACCGGTGACGGCTGGGCCTCCGAAGGGGCCGGGACGACCGGCGGCGCGGCGGCCGACGCCGCGCACGTGTACACCGTCACCACCTGGGAGGAGTTCCGGGCCGCCCTCGCCGACGGCGGATCGGCGCCGAAGATCGTCAGGGTGAAGGGCACCATCGACGCCGTCTCCCAGGGCTGCGCCGCGTTCGAGGCCGAGGGCTACGACTTCGACCAGTACCTCGCCGACTACGACCCCGCGGTCTGGGGCCACGACACCACCGTCAGCGGCGAACAGGAGGACCTGCGGGCCGCGTCCGCCGCCAACCAGGACAAGGCCATCAAGGTCGACATCCCGGCCAACACCACCATCGTCGGCGTCGGCCGCGACGCCGCCGTCCTCGGCGGCAGCCTCCAGATCAAGGGCGTCGACAACGTCATCGTCCGCAACCTCACCATCGAGGCGCCCATCGACTGCTTCCCGCAGTGGGACCCCACCGACGACAACAAGACCGGTGCCTGGAACTCCGAGTACGACGGCGTCGTCGTCTACGGCTCCACCCATGTGTGGATCGACCACAACACCCTCACCGACGGCCGCTACCCGGACAGCACCCTGCCGTCGTACTACGGCAAGACCTACCAGCAGCACGACGGGCTCCTCGACATCGTGCGCGGCGCCAACCACGTCACCGTCTCCTGGAACTCCTTCCGGGACCACGACAAGACCATGCTGATCGGCAACAGCGACAGCGCGGGCGCCACCGACGCGGGCAAGCTGAAGGTCACCCTCCACCACAACCGCTTCGAGGGCATCGTGGAGCGGGCGCCGCGCGTCAGGTTCGGGCAGGTCGACTCGTACAACAACCACTTCGTGGTGACCGAGGACCAGCCCTTCGGCTACGTCTACGGCATCGGCAAGGACTCGCAGCTGTACGCCACCGACAACGCGCTGTCGCTGGCCAAGGGCGTCAGCGTGGGCAAGGCGCTGAAGAAGTGGAGCGAGGCGCCGCTGACCGCCGAGAACAACTACGTCAACGGCCGAGAGGTCGACCTGATCGCCGTGCACAACGCGGAGATCCCCGCCGAGCCCCTCCAGTCCGGCGCGGGCTGGACGCCCACCCTGCGCACCAAGGTCCACCACCCCAGGACGGTTCCGGTGATCGTCGACCTGGGCGCGGGCGCGGGCAGGCTGCGCTGATCCCACCGGCCGGGGCGGCCCCCCGCCCCGGCCCCCACCGACGAAGGACCACCACCCGTATGCCCCTCTCCCGCAGACACCTCCTCCTGGCGGGCGCCGGGGCGGGCGCGGCCCTGGGCCTCGCCGCCGTCCCCGCCGCCGCCACCGGCCGCCCCTTCGGCCGCTACGGCTCACCCGCCGCCCGGCCGGACGACCGCTTCCGCTACGTCGACCCGCACGGCCGCGGCGACTTCACCACCGTCCAGGCCGCCGTCACCGCCGCCTCCGGCAGCGGCTGGACGCTCGTCCTGGCCCCCGGCACCTACCGGGAGACCGTCGCCGTCGGCTCCGCCCGCACCGACATGACCTGGATCGGCGCCGCCGAGGACCCCCGCGCCACCGTCGTCGTGTACGACAACGCGGCGGGCACCCAGAAACCCGACGGCTCCGGCACCTACGGCACCAGCGGCTCCGCCACCACCACCGTGGCCGCCGACGGCTTCACCGCCCGCTGGATCACCTTCGCCAACGACTGGCTGCGCGCCGACCACCCCGGCGTCCCGGGTACCCAGGCCGTGGCCGTCAAGGTGCAGGGCGACCGCAGCGCCTTCACCCACTGCCGGTTCCTCGGCCACCAGGACACCCTGTACGCCGACAGCCGCTCCCTCACCGCCTTCGCCCGCCAGTACTACGCGCACTGCTACATCGAGGGCGACGTCGACTTCGTCTTCGGCCGGGCCACCGCGGTCTACGAGCACTGCCACTTCCGCACCCTGACCCGCACCGACCTGACCGGCGCCCCCTACGGGTTCGTCTTCGCGCCCTCCACCGCGGGCGCCAACCCGCTGGGCTACCTGGTCACCCGAAGCCGCGTCACCAGCGAGGCCCCCGACGGCTACTACAAGCTGGCCCGCCCCTGGGTCCCCAGCTCCGACCCCACCGCGCTGCCCATGCTCACCGTCCGGGACACCTGGCTCGGCCCCGGCATCGACGCGGTGGCGCCGTACACCAACATGAGCGCCGCCCATCCATGGCAGTCGATGCGGTTCCGGGAGTACGCCAACTCGGGCCCCGGCGCGGTCGTCCCCGTCCCGGAGAACCGGCCCCAGCTCACGCCCGAGGAGGCCGCCGCGCACACCCGGCGCCGGTACCTCGGCGACTGGCGGCCGTACGACCACGATGATCACTGACGGGCCGCTGCCCGCCTTCCACCCCGCCCTCAGGGCCGAGCTGGACTTCCCGCTCGCCTGGGGGCGGGCGCCGTACCGGGACTTCGGCACCTGGCGGCGGGCCGCCCGCGCGAAGGTGGAGGAACTGCTCCTCGTCGAACGGGACGACACCACCCCGTACGAGCCCCGCTTCGAGGACGGCGGCTCCGGCGACGGCTGCACCCGGGAGCTGGTCACCCTCTCCCTCACCCGCCACGAACGCGTCCGCGCCGCCCTGCTCACCCCGCACGGCGACGGCCCCTTCCCGGCGGTACTGCTGCTGCACGACCACGGGTCGAGGTTCGACATCGGCAAGGAGAAGGTGGTCCGCCCCTGGTACGACGACACCCGCGCCGCATCGGCGCACGAGTGGGCCGCACGGTGCTACGGCGGACGCTTCCCGGGCGACGAACTGGCCCGGCGCGGCCATGTCGTCCTCGCCACCGACGCGCTCGGCTGGGGGGACCGGGGCCCGCTCACCTACCCAGAGCAGCAGGCACTGGCCAGCAACCTCTTCCACCTCGGCTCCTCCCTCGCCGGGCTCCTCGCCCGCGAGGACGTGCGCGCCGCCGGTTTCCTCGCCGGGCTCGACCGGGTGGACCGGCGGCGGGTCGCGGCCGTCGGTTTCTCCCTGGGCGGCTACCGGGCCTGGCAGACCGCCGCGCTGAGCGACGACATCACCGCGGCGGCCTGTGTCTGCTGGATGACCCGGCTGAAGGAGACGCTGGTGCCCGGCAACAACCTGCTGCGCGGGCAGTCGGCGTTCCACATGCTGCACCCGGGTCTGGCTCGCCACCTCGACTTCCCCGACGTGGCGAGCATCGCCGCGCCCCGGCCGATGCTCTTCCTCGACGGCGCCCTCGACCCGCTCTTCCCCCGCGAGGGCGTGCGCGCCGCGTACTCCCGGCTGCGCGCCGTCTGGCGTTCGCTGGACGCCGCGGACCGGCTGCGGGTGAAGACGTGGCCGGACGTCGGCCACGCCTTCACCCGGCCCATGCAGGACGAGGTCGCCGCCTGGCTGGGCGCGGTTCCTGCGGGGTCTACTGGTAGCTGAGGTCGGAGTCCGTGTAGCGGCAGTACGTGCCGTCCGGGCCGGAGCCCAGTTCCTTCGGCTCGGCACCGGTGTTGTTGCCCTGGAAGCGGGTGCAGGGCTTGATCTTCTTGCCGCTGTCGCCGTGGACGCGCACATTGCGCAGGGCGGCCGTCTCACCGAAGTTGGAGTTGATGCCCACGATCGACTTGCCCGGGGCGGTCACGTCCACGTCGTTGATGATGACCTGGCGGTTCTGGTACTGCGTGGAGCAGTTGCCGCAGGTGCGCACCAGCTTGCCGAAGTCGGAGACCTGGAACTTGGTCACGACCAGCTTGCCCGCGCCGTTGAACTGGAAGACCTTGTCACTGGCCTTCCGCGCGCCGCCGCCGTAGACGGTGTACACCGCCGAGGACGACTTGCCCTTGAAGGTCGCGGCGTCCTCGCCGACGTCCTCCCACCAGACGTTCTGGAGCGTGCAACTGCCCGTGCAGTGCACGCCGTCGGCGGCCGGGGAGCCCAGGATGACGTTCTTCAGCACCGCGCCGTCGGCGAGCTTGAAGACCGGGTCCTGGCCCTCGTCCTGGCCGCTGCCGCCGAGCGCGCCGCTGCCGTAGAAGCGCTGGTAGCCGCCGTCGTAGGTGCCGGACACCGAGATCGTGCTGGAGACCGCCTTGCTGCCCTTGGCGGTCGGCCAGGCGCTCGCCGCGCCCGCGGTGGAGAGCAGCGACGTGGTGGCGAGGGCCGCGCCGGTGAGGCCGAGCGCGGCGACCGAGCCGATCACGGCCCGCCGTCTGGTGAGCCGGCGGCGGTGCCGGGCGCGCTGTTCTGCTGGAGCACTCATGTGCTGATTCCTTCGTGGGGTGGTGACTGTTGCGCCTTCTGGTCGCCACCGGTGCCGAAGGGGTTGCCGCGCTACGAGGTTTTTTTCCGTGGGGCGAAATCGCCGGACACGGACAGCTCCGCGCCCCCGTCGGTGTCCGCCGTCGCCGAGTAGTCGTCGTCGCCCGCGTCCCGGCCGCCGCGGTCGTGGTCGTACTGGCCCGCGAAGACGAACTCGCCCGCCGGGACCGTACGGCCGTCCTTGAGGACCCAGGTGTAGACGAGGAAGCCGTCCCGCTCGGCCACGGTCAGGTCGAAGTCGGACTCCGGCAGCGAGCGCCACGCCCCGGTGGAGGTCACCCCGCCGGTCTGGGCGATCCGCAACTCGACGGTCAGGGCGGTCAGTCGCTCGGTGGACCTCAGGGTGACGTTGGACTGCGCCCAGAACTCGTTGCTGTGCGGGTCGACCGAACCGTCCGACCACAGCGGGCCGTCCTCGACCTGCCCGGGGTTCTGGGCGCTCCCGGTGTCCCCGGCGGCGGACGACGCGGGCGGACTCTCCGGGGCGGTGGACGCGGGCGCGCCGTCCTCCCGGCCCTCCGCGCTCCCGGAGTTCTCCGGGGTCGCCTCCGGCGACGGGTCCGCGGGCGGGCGGCTAGTGGCGTCCGGTGACGGGGTGGGCGTCGGCGAGGCGGCGACCGTGCCCTGCGGGGGCGGCTCCTCCCGGACCGCGGACGCCACCGCGTAGCCGCCGATGCCGAGGACCGCCGCGACCGCGGCCGAGGCGCCCGCGACCCGCAGCCAGCCGAACACCGGGGGCAGCACGGCACGGTGACCGGCGCCCTGGTCCTCCTCGGCCATCCCGCGCTCGATCCGGGCCAGCATGCGGGCGCGGTCCGGCCGGTGCTCCTCGGCCGCCTCGTGCAGCCGGGCACGCAGCTCGTCGTGCACGTCCCGCCTCATCGGTTCCTTCCTCCGCCGTCCGCACCGTCCGCGTCGTTCGCGGATCTCGCCATCGCAGCCTGGAGCCGCCGTGGCGCGCCCTCGGCACCGAGCAGCCGTTGCAGTTCGGCCATCCCCTTCGAGGTCTGGCTCTTCACCGTACCCACCGACACCCCGAGGGTCAGCGCGGTGTCCTTCTCCGACAGGTCGAAGGCGTGCCGCAGCACCACACAGGCCCGCTTGCGGAACGGCAGCCGGCGCAGTGCCGTGCGCACATCGACGACGCCCGCGACATCCGGGTTCTCGGTCCTCTCCTCGCGCTGGGACCAGAACAGCGCGATCCGCCGCCGCTCGCGCACCGCGCTGCGGATCCGGGTGCGGGCCAGGTTGGCGACCACCCCGCGCGCGTACGCCGCCGGGTGGTCGGCCGCGCGGACCCGGTCCCAGCGGTGCCAGAGCGCCAGCAGGGCGTCCGCGGCCAGATCGTCGGCGGCGTCCGGCTCACCGGTCAACAGGAATGCCAGCCGGGCCAGTTCGGCGTGGTGGCGTTCGAAGAACGCGTGGAACTCCACGGAGGCGGCGTCGTCGACGACTGTCCCCACGGGTGGCCTCTTCTCACAACGGTGTCCCGGCGTCGCAGAGTTGGACGGGCCTCGAACAGCCGTGCGCCGGGGCGGGATCCGGAACTGTACCAGTGATCGCTGAGGGTGCCGTACGAGGGATCGAACGCCGTATGGGGTACCGAACGCACCGACCCTGATTCCGTAACACGGAGAAAACCTGAAACCGGTTCAGCGAGGGAACAATCCAGCCAGCATCCGCACACTGATCACTTCAGGCACCAGGGAGCGTCCCCATGGCAGACACGCAGCAGGTGGCCGACCGGCCAAGTCCCCAGCCACCAGCGGCGAACGGCGTCGACCGGTACTTCAAGATATCCGAGCGGGGATCCACGTTCGCCCGGGAGATACGCGGCGGCTTCGCCACGTTCTTCACGATGGCCTACATCCTTGTCCTGAACCCCATCATCCTGGGCAGCGCCGAGGACAAGTACGGCCAGCAGCTGGACGCCGTCCAACTCACCACCGCCACCGCCCTGGTGGCCGCCGTGATGACCGTCATCATGGGCGTCGGCGGCAATCTGCCCATCGCCCTCGCCGCCGGACTCGGCCTCAACGCCGTCGTCGCCTTCCAGATCGCCCCGCTGATGAGCTGGGCCGACGCGATGGGCCTGATCGTCCTCGAAGGGCTGCTGATCTGCGTCCTGGTGGTGACCGGGCTGCGCGAGGCCGTCATGCACGCCATCCCGCAGTCGCTGAAGCAGGCGATCAGCGTCGGCATCGGCCTGTTCATCGCCCTCATCGGCTTCGTCGACGCCGGGTTCGTCAGCCGTATCCCCGACGCGGCCAACACCACCGTGCCGGTTCAGCTCGGCGGCACCGGCACCCTCACCGGCTGGCCCATCCTGGTCTTCTGCGTCGGCGTGCTGCTGACCATCGGGCTGCTCGCCCGCAAGGTCAAGGGCGCCATCCTGATCAGCATCGTCACCATGACGCTCGTCGCGATCGCCATCAACTCGATCGCCGACATCAAGAGCTGGGGCCTGACGACGCCCGAGTGGCCGGACAAGGTCGTCGACAGCCCCGACTTCGGGCTGATCGGAGAGTTCAGCCTCTTCGGCGCGTTCGGCGAGCCGGAGGTCGGCGTCATCACCGTCGTCCTGCTGGTCTTCACGCTGATCCTGTCCGACTTCTTCGACACCATGGGCACCGTCGTCGGCATCAGCGCCGAGGCCGGACTGCTCGACGAGAAGGGCAGGGTGCCGGGCCTGAGCCGGGTACTGCTGATCGACGGCGCCGCGGCCGTCGCGGGCGGCGCGGCCTCCGCGTCGTCGGCCACCTCTTACATCGAGTCGGCCGCCGGGGTCGGCGAGGGCTCCCGCACCGGCTTCTCCAACCTCGTCACCGGCTCGCTCTTCGCCCTCGCCCTGCTCTTCACCCCGCTGCTGACCATCGTCCCCCTCCAGGCCGCCGCCCCCGCCCTGGTCGCCGTCGGCTTCCTGATGATGACCCAGGTCAAGTCCATCGACTGGGACCGCTACGAGATCGCCATCCCGGCGTTCCTCACCATCGCCGTGATGCCGTTCACGTACTCGATCACCAACGGCATCGGCGCCGGTTTCCTCGCCTACGTCCTGATCAAGACGGTCCTCGGCAAGGCGAAGGACGTCCACTGGCTGCTGTGGGGCGCCTCCGCGCTGTTCCTGGTCTACTTCGCCATCGACCCGATCGAACAGCTCCTCGGAGTGAAGTGAACCGGCCCGTCAGCCGTCGAGTGCCGCCTCCATCATGGCCTTGGCCACGGGGGCGGCCAGACCGTTGCCGCTGACCTCGGAGCGGGCCGCGTCCGACTGCTCGACGACCACCGCGACGGCGACCTGCTTGTCCGAGCTGTCCGACTTCGCGTAGGAGGTGAACCAGGCGTACGGCGTCTTGCCGTTGTTCTCACCGTGCTGGGCGGTGCCCGTCTTGCCGCCCACCTCGGCCCCGGCGATCCGCGCGTTCGACCCCGTGCCCTCGTCGACGACCGTGCGCATCGCCGACGTCAGCTGCTCGGCGGTGGCGGAGCTGACGATCTCCTTCGACGAGGCCCCGTCGTCGTAGTCCTCCAGCACATCGCCGTCGCTGTCGGTGATCCGCGACACCATGTGCGGCGAGACCAGCTCACCCCCGTTGGCGAGGGCGGCCGACACCATGGCCATCTGGAGCGGCGTCGCGGTGACGTCGAACTGGCCGATGCCGGTCAGCGCGGTCTGCGCCTCGTCCATGCCGGAGGGGTACACGCTCTCGTACGCGCGCACCGGCACGTCCTGCTCGTCGTCGTTGAACCCGAACCGCTCCGCCATCGCCCGGACCTTGTCCTCGCCGAGGTCGACGGCCATCTTCCCGAAGACGTTGTTGCACGAGTACTGGAGCGCCGTACGGATCGTGGCGTCCTCGCACGGGGCGTCCGGGTTCTCGTTGGACAGCACCCGGGTGGTGCCCGGCAGGGTGTACGGGTCCGGGCTGTCGGTCTTCTCGTCCACCGAGCCGTACAGCCCGTCCTCCAGGGCGGCGGCCGCCACCACCAGCTTGAACGTGGAGCCCGGCGGCAGCGGCTGGCGCAGGGCGCGGTTGGTCAGCGGCTTGTCCTCGTCGGCGTTGAGCCGCTGCCAGGCCGACCCGGCGGTGTTGGCGTCGGTCAGCGAGGACGGGTCGTACGACGGTGTCGACACCACACCGAGGATGCGGCCCGTCGACGGGTCGATTGCGACGGCCGCGCCCTTCTTGTCGCCCAGCGCCTCGTACGCCGCCTTCTGGACGTCCGGGTCGATGGTCGTGACCACATCACCCGGGTCGGCCCGCTGGTTGGTGAGGGTGTCCATGACCGTCTTCAGCCGGGTGTCCGTGCCGTTGAGCAGGTCCGCGTAGATGCCCTCCAGCTGGGTGGGCGCGTACGCCTGCGAGGCGTAGCCCGTCACCGCCGCGTACAGCTCGCCGTCGGTGTACGTGCGCTTGTACGCGAGGTCGCCGCCCGAGGTCCGGGCCGAGCCGGTGACCGCGTCACCGGCCACGATGATGTCGCCGAGCGGGGCCGCGTACGTCTCGATCGCGTTCCGCCGGTTGTTCCTGTCGTCCGCGAGGGCCTGGCCTTCGTAGAACTGCACCCAGGTCGCCCGCACCAGCAGTGCGAACACCAGGAGCAGCGTGAAGACCGAGGCGCGCCTGATCGTCTTGTTCATCCCGCACCGAAGACGAGCGGCCCCGACCGGATCGTTCCCGTCCGGCCCCCTTCTCATCGGATGTTCATGAAGGGCGGGAAAAGGGGCGTCAGCCCTCCAGGTGCAGCACGACCTCGGCGATCTCCTCGCCGCGCGCCTGCGCGAACCCCGTGGCGTGCGCGGTCACCCGGAAGCCGCAGCGCTCCAGCACCCGCAGCGACCCGGCGTTGTCCGCCGCCGCGCGGGCGTACAGCGGACGGTCGGGGACCTCGGCCAGCAGGTGCCGCAGGGCGGCGGTGGCGATGCCGCGCCCCCAGTAGGCGCGGTCGATCCAGTACGTGACCTCGCGCTCGCCCGGCCTCCCGTACACCGCCGCGCTGCCCACCACGTCACCGTCGGCCAGCACGGTCCGCACCACGTCGCCGGAGGCCCTTATGCGCGCCCAGTGGGCGTCGAATGCCTCCCGGTCGGCCGGGTCCTTCGCGGTGAAGGCGGCCATCCTCAGCGCCTCCGGGTCGTTCATCTGCCGGAAGAACACCGGCAGGTCGCTGTCGTGTACCTCGCGCAGCGCGATGTGCATGCTGTTCAGAGCCTCCGGGTGGCGAGAGTGAGCCGGTCGCGGGCGTCGAAGAGGGCGTCCTTCACCATCTGCTCATGGGCGGGTGTGAGCCGGGCCACCGGGATCGAGCAGCTGATCGCGTCCCGGGCCGGGGTGCGGTAGGGGATGGCCACGCCGAAGCAGCGCAGCCCCAGCGTGTTCTCCTCGCGGTCCACGGCGAAGCCCTGCTCCCGGACCTGGTGCAGCTCCTCGATGAGCTTCTCCCGGTCGGTGATGGTGTGCTCGGTCAGCGCGGGCAGCGTCTCCGGCAGCATCTTGCGGACCTGTTCGTCGGTGTGGGTGCTGAGCAGCGCCTTGCCCAGGGACGTGGAGTGAGCGGGCAGGCGGCGGCCGACGCGGGTGAAGGGGCGCAGGTAGTGCTGCGACTGGCGGGTGGCGAGGTAGACGACGTTGGTGCCGTCCAGCCGGGCCAGGTGGATGGTCTCGGTGGTGTCGTCGGAGAGCCGGTCCAGGGTGGGCCGGGCGACCGCGACCACCTCGTCGCCGTCGATGTAGGAGGTGCCGACCAGCAGGGCCCGTACGCCGATGCCGTACCGCGTGCCCGTCGCGTCGGTCTCCACCCAGCCCAGCTCCACCAGCGTGCGCAGCAGCATGTAGAGGCTGGACTTGGGGTATCCGACGGCCTCCTGGACCGCCGCGAGGGAGTGCATGCCGGGGCGTCCGGCGAAGTACTCGAGCAGTTCCACCGTCCGGACCGCGGACTTGACCTGCGCGCCGCCCCCCGTCTCGCCGACCGACATCGCCCTTGACCCCTTCCTTGGACGGGAAATAGTCTCCAACAGCATATTCACCATCAGAGACAGCGTTCAGTATATCGAACGCCCCTGGTGGGTGACCCAGTTATACGTGGAGGGACCCGCGGTGGCAGCAGCACCAGTCTGGAGTGTCGACCCCCGAACCGGGAAGCAGCGTGAACAGGTTGCGGTGGAGGCCACGGCCCAGGAGGTGGACACCGCCGTCCGCGCCGCGCACGACGCCCGGTCCGCACTGACCGACCGCACCGTCCGCGCCGCCTTCCTGCGCACCGCCGCCGACCGGCTGGAGGCCGCGAAGGACCAGCTCGTCGAGGCCGCCGACGCCGAGACCGCGCTCGGCCCGGTCCGCCTCACCGGCGAACTCGCCCGCACCTGCTACCAGCTGCGGGCCTTCGCCGACATCGTCGACGAGGGCGCCTTCCTCGACGTCGTCATCAACCACCCCGACGACACCGCCACCCCGCCGATCCCGGACCTGCGCCGCTACAAGGTGCCGCTCGGGGTCGTCGCCGTCTACTCCGCCTCCAACTTCCCCTTCGCCTTCTCCGTCGCGGGCGGCGACACCGCGAGCGCGCTCGCCGCGGGCTGCCCGGTCGTCGTCAAGGCCCACCCCGACCACCCGGCCCTTTCCGAGCTGGTCGCCAAGGTGCTGCGCACCGCCGCCGCCGAGCACGGCGTCCCCGAGGGCGTCGTCGGCCTGGTGCACGGCTTCGAGGCGGGCGTCGAGCTGATCAGGCATCCGCTGGTCGCCGCGGCCGGGTTCACCGGCTCCGTACGGGGCGGGCGCGCCCTCTTCGACGCGGCCGCCGCCCGCCCGGTCCCGATCCCCTTCCACGGCGAGCTGGGCTCCCTCAACCCGGTGCTGATCACCGAGGCCGCGGCGGCCGAGCGCGCCGAGCAGATCGGCGGCGGGCTCGCCGGGTCCATGACCCTCGGCGTCGGCCAGTTCTGCGTCAAGCCCGGTTTCGTCCTCGCCCCGCAGGGCGCGGCCGGTGACCGGCTGCTGAAGTCCCTGACCGACGCGGTCAGCGACACCGACGCGGGCGTCCTGCTCGACCACCGGATGCGGGACAACTTCCTCGCCGGGATCGCCGAGCGCACCCGGCTGCCCGGGGTGGAGTCCCCGGTCACGCCCGGCGCGGGCGGCGAGCACACCGTCAGCGCGGGGTTCCTCAGCGTTCCGGCCGAGAAGCTGGCCGAGGAGGGCGAGTACGACCTGCTCCTGGAGGAGTGCTTCGGGCCGGTGACCGTCGTCGCCCGCTACGCCGACGAGGCGGAGGCCAAGGCGGTGCTGTCGCGGCTGCCGGGGAACCTCACCGCGACGGTGCACCTCTCCTCCGAGGAGGCGGCCGGTGCGGGGCGGGGCCCCGAGCTGCTGGCCGAGCTGACGCCGCTGGCCGGGCGGGTACTGGTCAACTCGTGGCCGACGGGGGTGGCGGTGGCGCCCGCGCAGCATCACGGGGGGCCGTACCCGGCGACGACCTCGACGTCCACGTCGGTGGGCGGGACGGCGATCGAGCGGTGGCTGCGGCCGGTGGCGTACCAGAACGCGCCGGAGGCGTTGTTGCCGGCGGAGCTGCGGGATGACAACCCGTTGGGGTTGCCGCGTAGGTTCAATGGGCGGTTGGAGCGGTAGCCGGGTTTCGGTGGTTTGCCGGGTGCGGGTCGTGGGGGGTTGCTCGCGCAGTTCCCCGCGCCCCTGGGGTGGGAATAGCTCGGGGTGTTTTAAGGTTCACGTAAATCCGTGTACCCCCTGGAGTGAGGCCCCCGTCATGCGCGTCGAAATCTGGAGCGACATCGCCTGTCCCTGGTGTTACGTGGGGAAGGCCCGCTTCGAGAAGGCGCTGGCGGGCTTCCCGCACCGGGAACACGTCGAGGTCGTGCACCGGTCGTTCGAGCTGGACCCCGGGCGGGCCAAGGACGACGTCCAGCCCGTGCTCGGCATGCTCGCCAAGAAGTACGGCATGAGCGAGGCGCAGGCCCAGGGGGCCGAGGACAACGTGGGCGCGCAGGCCGCCGCCGAGGGGCTGGCGTACCGCACGCGCGGGCGGGACACCGGCGGCACCTTCGACATGCACCGGCTGCTGCACCACGCCAAGGAGCAGGGCCGCCAGGCCGAGCTGTTGCAGGCGCTCTACCAGGCCAACTTCGCCGAGGAGCGGTCGCTCTTCGGCGACGACGAGCGGCTGGTGGAGATCGCCGTGGCCGTCGGGCTCGACGCGGACGGCGTCCGCGGGGTGCTCGCCGACCCCGGCGCGTACGCCGACGACGTCCGGGCCGACGAGCGGGAGGCCGCCCAGCTCGGGGCCACCGGGGTCCCGTTCTTCGTGCTCGACCGCAAGTACGGCGTCTCCGGTGCCCAGCCCGCCGAGGTCTTCGGACGGGCGCTGGCGCAGGCGTGGGGTGAGCGCTCGCCGCTGACCCTGATCGACCAGGGCGACGCGGACGCCTGCGGGCCCGACGGGTGCGCGGTGCCGCAGCGCGGCTGAAAGCCGCAGGTCGGCGCGGACGTATAAGGGCTCCTTAGCGGAACCACGTAAATATTCGCAATGGACGAGGGTCCGGGCGGGCAGCACAGTGGACCCATGGAGACCTTCGAGAGCCTGGTCCGCGCCGAGTTCACCCCGAAGACCACGTACCTGAACACCGCGAGCACCGGGCTGCTGCCCGCGCGTACCGTCACCGCGATGCGTACGGCGGTGGAGGCGGCGGCCGTGGGGCGGCCCACGGACATGCTCACCGACGTCGAGGAGTCCCGGGCGTCCTACGCCCGGCTGACCGGCGTGCCGGTGGACCGGGTGGCGGCCGGGGCGTCGGTCGCCGTGTACTCGGGGCTGATCGCCGCCGGACTGCCCGAGGGCGCCGAAGTCCTCACCGCGGAGGGCGACTTCAGCTCGGTGGTGAACCCCTTCCACGTCCGCTCCGACCTCAAGGTGCGCACCGTTCCGCTGGAGCGGGTCGCCGAGGCGGTGCGGCCGGGTACGGCCCTGGTCGCGGTGAGCGCCGCCCAGTCCGCGGACGGCCGGATCGCCGACCTGCCCGCGATCCGGGAGGCGGCCCGAGCGCACGGGGCGCGCACCTATGTGGACGCCTCCCAGGCCGTGGGCTGGCTGGACTTCGACGCGGACGCCTACGACTACACCGCCGCCGTCGCCTTCAAGTGGCTGTTCTGCCCGCGCGGGGTGACCTTCCTGACCGTCCCCGGCGACCTGGGCGGACTGTCGCCGGTGTTCGCCGGGTGGGTGGCGGGCGAGGAGCCCTGGGACAGCTGCTACGGCCCGGTCGAGGAACTCGCCCGCTCCGCCCGCCGGTTCGACGAGAGCCCCGCCCTGTTCTCCTACGCCGGTGCCCGCCGTTCCCTCGCCCTGCTGGAGGAGATCGGCGTGGCCGCCGTACGGGAGCACGACCTGGCGCTGGCCGAGCGGTTCCGGGCGGGGCTCGTCGCGCTCGGGCACGCGCCGGTGCCCGCGCCCGGATCGCCGATCGTGTCGGTGCCGGGGCTCGGCCACCGGCAGTCCGCGCTCAGCGGCACGGGCATCGAGGTGTCCGACCGGGCGGGCAATCTGCGGGCCGCGTTCCACCTGTACAACACCCCGGCCGACGTGGACCGGCTGCTGGACGCGCTGTCCGGCTGAGCGCGCGGGCGGGCCCCGTCACCGGTGGTGGTGACGGGGCCCGCCCGCTGCGCACGGCCTACTTCACCGGGGTGAAGTCCCGTGCGCCGATGAACTCCGGCCGCCGGACCGGGGCCGCGAAGGGCTCCACGGCCTGGTTCTCCACGCTGTTGAACACGATGAAGACGTTGCTGCGCGGGAACGGTGTGATGTTGTCGCCGGAGCCGTGCATGCAGTTGCAGTCGAACCACACCGCCGAACCGGCGCGGCCGGTGAACAGCTTGATGCCGTAGTCGCCCGCCATCTCGGTCAGCGCCTCGTGGGACGGTGTGCCCGCGTCCTGCATCTGGAGCGACTTCTTGTAGTTGTCCTTCGGGGTGGCGCCCTCGCAGGCCAGGAAGGTCTTGTGCGACCCCGGCATGATCATCAGGCCGCCGTTGGTGTCGAAGTTCTCGGTCAGCGCGATCGAGACGGACACCGTGCGCATGTTCGGCAGACCGTCCTCGGCGTGCCAGGTCTCGAAGTCCGAGTGCCAGTAGAAGCCGCTGGCCCCAAAGCCCGGCTTGACGTTGATCCGGGACTGGTGGACGTACACGTCCGAGCCGAGGATCTGCCGGGCGCGGCCGACGACCCGCTCGTCGCGCACCAGCGAGGCGAACAGCTCACTGATCTTGTGCACCTCGAAGACCGAGCGGA
This sequence comes from Streptomyces sp. B93, assembly GCF_018070565.1. Classification (GTDB taxonomy): domain Bacteria; phylum Actinomycetota; class Actinomycetes; order Streptomycetales; family Streptomycetaceae; genus Streptomyces. Next base: position 54,646 of record NZ_JAGPXL010000001.1, on the reverse strand, counting down.
TCTCCTGCGACTTCGGCTCGATGATCGACCGCTCGTCGGCGCGGATCGCCGGGTCGGCGATCAGCCGGTTCAGCTCGTCGCGGTAGACCTTGACCTCGTCGTCGGTGATCAGGTCCTCGATGGCGAGGAAGCCGTCACGGTCGAACGACTCCAGGTCGGTCCCGGCGATCGGGCCCGGCGTGCCCGGGGCGCCCCAGACGACGGGGTCCTTGCGGGGGATCTTCACCTCGGCGGTGCCCCGGCTGGGGTAGAGGTCGGTGACGGTGGTGTTCGTGGTCGTGGTGGTCACTGGGGACTCACACCTCCTCGGTGAGCAGGGGGTAGACGCCGTTCTCGTCGTGGTCCTCACGCCCGGTGACGGGCGGGTTGAAGACGCAGATGCAGTGGAAGTCCTCCTTCACGCGCAGCGTGTGCCGCTCGTGCCCGTCCAGGAGGTACATGGTCCCGGGAGTGATCGTGTACGTCTTCCCGGTCTCACGGTCGGTCAGTTCGGCCTCGCCCTTGGTGCACACGACGGCCTCGATGTGGTTGGCGTACCACATGGACGTCTCGGTGCCCGCGTAGAGGATCGTCTCGTGCAGGGAGAAGCCGACCTTCTCCTTGGCGAGGACGATGCGTTTGCTCTCCCAGGTCCCGGACGCGGACTTGACGTGCCGGTCGGTGCCTTCGATGTCCTTGAAGGATCGGACGATCACGGTGTTGCGATGCCTCCTCAGGTGGTGCTGGTCTCTCAGGCGGTGGTCGGTGCGGTCTCCCGGACGGCACGGGCCAGCGTGCGCAGGCCCTCGTCCAGTTCGTCCGGGGTGATGGTCAGGGCGGGCAGCAGCTTGACCACCTCGCTCTCCGGGCCGGAGGTCTCCACCAGCAGCCCGAGTTCGAAGGCGCGCTGCGCGACGCGTCCGGCGCGGTCCTTGTCGTGGAACTCCATGCCCCACACCAGGCCCCGGCCGCGGTACTCCTTGACGTCCGCGAGGTTCTCCTCGGTGATGGCGATCATGGCCTGCTCGACCTGCTCGCCGCGGGCGCGGGTCTGCTTCTCCATGGCGGAGCCGTCGGTCCAGTACATCTCCAGCGCGGCCGTCGCGGTGACGAACGCCGGGTTGTTGCCGCGGAAGGTGCCGTTGTGCTCGCCCGGCTCCCAGATGTCCAGCTCGGGCTTGAACAGGCACAGCGACATCGGCAGGCCGTAACCGCTGATGGACTTGGAGACGGTGACGATGTCGGGCGTGATGCCGGCCTCCTCGAAGGAGAAGAAGGCGCCGGTACGGCCGCAGCCCATCTGGATGTCGTCGACGATCAGCAGCATGTCCTGGCGCTCGCACAGCTCGGCCAGCGCCCGCAGCCACGCCGGGCGGGCGACGTTGATGCCGCCCTCGCCCTGCACGGTCTCCACGATCACGGCGGCGGGCTTGTTCAGGCCGGAGCCCTGGTCCTCCAGGAGCCGCTCGAACCACAGGAAGTCCGGGACCTGCCCGTCGAAGTAGTTGTCGAACGGCATCGGCGTGCCGTGCACCAGCGGGATGCCCGCCCCGGCCCGCTTGAAGGCGTTGCCGGTGACCGCGAGGGAGCCCAGCGACATCCCGTGGAAGGCGTTGGTGAAGGACACGATGGCCTCGCGCCCCTTGACCTTGCGCGCCAGCTTCAGCGCGGACTCCACGGCGTTGGTGCCGGTCGGGCCCGGGAACATGACCTTGTACGGCAGGTCACGGGGGCGCAGCACCAGGTTCTGGAGGGTCTCCAGGAAGCGGCGCTTGGCGGTCGTCGACATGTCGAGGCCATGGGTGACGCCGTCGCGCTCCAGGTAGTCGATCAGGGCGCGTTTGAGGACGGCGTTGTTGTGGCCGTAGTTCAGGGAACCGGCTCCGGCGAAGAAGTCGAGGTACTCGTGGCCGTCCTCGTCGTACATACGGCTGCCCTGGGCGCGGTCGAAGACGGCGGGCCAGCCTCGGCAGTAGCTGCGCACCTCGGACTCCAGGGTCTCGAAGACGCTCAGGTCGGGCTGGGTGATGGTCACGGCGAATCGCTCCTCGGTGCGACAGTGGGCCTGCGATACGGATGGTGCGAGTGGTCGGACAGAGTTCGACTGATCGGTCAGTGGTTCGGCAGGTCGGTCAGCGGGCCGATGCGGTACAGGACCTCGGGGTCGTGCGGTCCGTCCGGGAACTGGTCGGTGGCGAACAGCACCTCGCGCTCCACGCGGGCGCCGTGCCGTGCGGCGAAGGAGGTGAACAGCCGCTCGGACGCGGTGTTGCCGGGCGTGATGGTGGTCTCGACGGCGGTGAGGTCCCGCTCGGCGGCGACCCGGGCGGTCAGCGCGTCCAGCAGCCGTGCCGCGAGACCCCGGCCGCGGTACGCGGCGTCGACGGCCACCTGCCACACCAGCAGGGTGCCGGGGCGGTCCGGACGCACGTACCCGGTGACGAAGCCGACCGGCCGCCCGTCGTCCCCGCGGGCCACGGCCGAGGTGCCGGCGAAGTCACGGCACCAGAGCAGATAGGCGTACGACGAGTTGAGGTCGAGGCTTCCGGATTCCTTGGCGAGCCGCCAGAGAGCGGCCCCGTCGGCCACCTCCGGGCGATCGATGTGCAGGTCGGCTTGCGCGGCAGTCATGCGAATTGAATTTACCGAGAGAAAACTGAAATTGCATGGCTGCGAACCCTTGGGTCCCGTGGCCCGATGTGTTATCACGCGGGCGCGAGTGATCACTCAGACGCTGGGGGTTATGGGGTGATTTGGCCCGTAAATACATCGCAAATCGGACGCACTTGTGTGACGAGTCACAAACGCGTAACCCTTGTGAGACGCGCCCGAATTATGTCGCTTGGGGTTAGCGAAATCTTTGTGTTTAGGCCGGAGAAAAGCGGGCAGAAGAATACGGGAAGCTACGCTCCGTAGAATTATGGAATTGGGGATTGTGGAATCCGGTGAAGGTCAGGAATTCAGGAAACCGTCATCCGTGCCAGCTCTCCCCGGCGGCCCGCAGCGCCGCACCCGGGTCCACCTGAAGACCCCCCTGGGCCAGCGCCGCCCCCAGCGCCACCAGACAGCCCCGCACCGCGCCCGGCGTGGCGTCGGCGCCGTAGTGGTTGACCCGGATCATCTCCTTGGCCAGCGCGCCGCCCCCGGCCGCCAGCGGCAGCGCCGGATCGGCCGCCAGCGCCCGTGCGACCAGCTCCGCGGCGACCGTGCCGGACGGCGCCCGCAGGGTCGTGGCGACCGGCGCCGCCTGCGCCGCCTCGTGCACATACGGCTCCAGACCGCCGCCCAGGGCCAGCGCACCAGCCCGGGTCGCCGCGGCGGCGCGCGCGTGCCGGGCCATCACCGCGTCCGGGCCCTCCGCCTCGATCCGCGCCACACACGCCTCCAGCGCCAGCATCTCCAGCTGGGCGGGCGCGTGCGGCAGCACCCGGCGGCCACCGTCGATCCAGCGCTCCCGCCAGTCCAGCAGCGACAGGTACGACCGGCGCGGCGCCCTCGGGTTCGCCGCCATCCGCGCCCACGCCCGCTCGCTCACCGACACCGCCGAGACGCCCGCCGGACCGCCCATCGCCTTCTGCGCCCCGATCACGCACAGGTCCACGCCCCACGCGTCCGGCAGCACCGGCTCGGCCCCGACCGAGGCCACGGCGTCCAGGTAGAACAGGGCGCCCCGCTCCCGTACCACCGCGCCGATCTCCGCGACCGGGTTGGTGTTCCCGGTCGCCGCCTCCGCGTGCACCAGGGAGACGAAGTCGATCTCCGGGTGCTCGGCGAAGGCCTCCCGGATCTGCTGCGCGGTGACCGCCGTGTGGAAGGGCACCGCCAGGTCGATCACCGTCGCCCCGCAGTCCCGCAGCCAGTCGCCGAAGGTCTGCCCGTAGGGGCCGGTGATCACGTTCAGCGCGGTGGTGCCGGGACCGGCCGTGGCGCGGATCGCGCCCTCCAGCGGCAGCAGCGCCTCACCCTGCATGACCACCACGTCCTGCGCGGTGCCGAGCAGCCGGGCCACCCGGTCCTCGATCGAGGCGAAGCGCTCGGCGGTCAGCGGGGCCAGGTCCAGGAAGGGGTGCGTCACGGCGGTGCTCTCTCCGGGTGCGGCGGGACGGTCGCTGCCGAGCTTAGGTCAGGCCGTGCCAACCCCCACCACTGGCGACTTCTTAGGCCGGGCGGCCCCGAGACCATCGGTTTAATTTGAGGAACCCAAACATCTCCTTATAATCGGAACCCACAGTTTCTGCACAGGAGGTCCCCCGTGATCACGCTCCTTGGGCGCCGGGCCCGCGTTCTGGCCGCCACCACCGCGACGGCCGGGCTGGTTCTCGTGGCCGGCTGCTCCTCGGACGACGACGGCGGCGGCGCCGGCAAGACCGCCGCCGGCGGGGTCGAACTGGTCAAGGGCGGTCAGCTCACCACCTGCACCCACCTGCCCTACCCGCCCTTCCAGTCGGAGATCGACGGCAAGGTCCAGGGCTTCGACGTCGCCCTGATCGACCTGGTCGCCGACGACCTCGGGGTGCAGCAGGAGATCCTCGACACCCCGTTCGAGAACTTCAAGACCGGCGCCTTCCTCAACTCCGGCGAGTGCGACCTGGCCGCGGCCGGGATGACCATCACCGACGAGCGCAAGAAGAACGTCGACTTCTCCGACCCCTACTTCGAGGCCACCCAGGCCGTGCTGGCCGACAAGGACAGCGGCATCGCCTCCTTCGCCGACCTCAAGGGCAAGAAGGTCGGCGCCCAGGCGCAGACCACCGGCGAGGACTACGCCAAGAGCCAGGGCCTCGACCCGGTCTCCTTCGAGTCCTCCGACGCCGTCCTCAACGGCCTGCGCACCGGCCAGGTCGACGCCGTCGTCATCGACTACCCGGTCGTCCAGGGCTGGCTCAAGGACCAGGCCAACGCCGACGCCTTCGAGGTCGCCGAGCAGATCAACACCGGCGAGCAGTACGGCTTCACGGTGAAGAAGGGCAACGACAAGCTCCGCGAGGCCATCAACAAGGCGCTCGCCGACGCCAAGGCCGACGGCACCTACAAGGAGCTGTACGAGCAGTGGATCGGCCCGTACGACGAGGACGCCGCCGCCTCCCCGGCCGCGTCCTGACCCCATGGCCGACATCGAAGCAGCACCCGTACAGCCGAAGAAGAAGAGCCTCACGCGACGGCAGAAGCGCAGCCTGTCGCGTGGGGCGCAGTACGTCGTCTTCGTCGCCGCCGTGATCGCCTTCGCGGTGGCGGCGGACTGGGACCGGCTGAGGAACCAGTTCGCCCAGAAGGCCATCGCGGAACAGATGTTCCCCGAGGTCATCACGCTGGCGCTGAAGAACACCGTGCTCTACACGGTCTCCGGATTCGCCGTCGGACTCGCCCTCGGCATGCTCATCGCGCTGATGCGGCTGTCGTCCGTGGGCCCCTACCGCTGGCTCGCGGGCGTCTACATCGAGATCTTCCGCGGACTGCCCGCCCTGCTGATCTTCATCTTCATCGGCGTGGCCGTGCCCCTGGCCTTCCCCGGCACGCAGATCCCCGGCGGCACCTACGGCAAGGTCGCGCTCGCGCTCGGCCTGGTCGCCGCCGCCTACATGGCGGAGACGATCCGCGCCGGGATCCAGGCGGTGCCCAAGGGCCAGATGGAGGCGGCGCGCTCGCTGGGCTTCTCACCGGCCCGCGCGATGGTCTCGATCATCATCCCGCAGGCGTTCCGGATCATCCTGCCGCCGCTCACCAACGAACTCGTCCTGCTCTTCAAGGACTCCTCCCTGGTGCTGTTCCTCGGCGTCACCCTGGAGGAGCGGGAGCTGTCGAAGTTCGGCCGCGACCTCGCCAGCCAGACCGCCAACTCCACGCCCATCCTGGTGGCGGGCCTGTGCTACCTGCTGATCACCATCCCGCTCGGCTTCGTCGTGCGCCGCATGGAGGCCAAGGCCCAGGAGGCCGTGAAATGAGCCGTGCCGAGACCCCCGAGGTCCCCGAGATCCAGGTCCGGGGGCTGCACAAGGCCTTCGGCGACAACGAGGTCCTCAAGGGCATCGACCTGGAGATCCGGCGCGGCGAGGTGGTCTGCGTCATCGGCCCCTCCGGCTCCGGCAAGTCGACGCTGCTGCGCTGCGTGAACCTGCTGGAGGAGCCGACCAAGGGCCAGGTCTTCGTCGGTGGCACCGAACTGACCGACCCGGACGTCGACATCGACGCCGTACGCCGCCGCATCGGCATGGTCTTCCAGCAGTTCAACCTCTTCCCGCACCTGACCGTGACCGAGAACCTGACGCTTCCGCAGCGACGGGTGCTCCGGCGGGACAAGGCGACGGCGGCGAAGGTGGCCGCGGAGAACCTGGAGCGGGTGGGACTGGCGGAGAAGGCGGGCGCCTACCCCTCCTCCCTCTCCGGCGGCCAGCAGCAGCGCGTCGCCATCGCCCGCTCGCTCGCCATGGGCCCCGAGGTGATGCTCTTCGACGAGCCGACCTCGGCACTCGACCCCGAACTGGTCGGAGACGTCCTCGCGGTGATGCGGATGCTGGCGACCGAGGGCATGACGATGATGGTCGTCACCCACGAGATGACCTTCGCCCGCGAGGTCGCCGACCGGGTCGTCTTCATGGACGGCGGTGTGGTCGTCGAGGACGGCACCCCCGAGCAGGTCATCGGCAGCCCCCGCCACGAACGCACCCGCCACTTCCTCTCCCGCCTCCTCGACCCCGCGATGGCCGAGGTCGAGGAGGAGACGTCGGACCAGGTGGGCAAGACCCCGTAGCGCCTGGCTATCGTGCGGGGCATGAGCGAAGTGCTGCACGTCACGGGGCGGGTACTGGTCGGACCGGAGGAGATCCGCGACGAGCTGTGGGTGATCGGCGGGCGGATCTCCTACGACCGTCCCGTCGGCGCCCGTGACGTCCGCACGGTCTCCGGCTGGGCGCTGCCCGGCCTGGTCGACGCCCACTGCCACGTGGGCCTGGACGCGCACGGGGCGGTGCCCCGGGACGTGGCCGAGAAGCAGGCGCTGACCGACCGCGACGCCGGGACCCTGCTGCTGCGCGACGCCGGCTCACCCTCCGACACCCGCTGGACCGACGACCGCGACGACCTGCCGAAGATCATCCGCGCCGGTCGGCACATCGCCCGCACCCGCCGCTACATCCGCAACTACGCCCACGAGATCGAGCCCGGCGAACTCGTCGCGTACGTCACCCAGGAGGCCCGGCGCGGCGACGGCTGGGTCAAGCTGGTCGGCGACTGGATCGACCGCGACCTCGGGGACCTGTCGGCGTGCTGGCCGCGCGAGGCCGTCGAGGCGGCGATCACCGAGGCGCACCGCCTGGGCGCCCGCGTCACCGCGCACTGCTTCGCCGAGGACTCCCTGAAGGACCTGGTCGAGGCGGGCATCGACTGCATCGAGCACGCCACGGGTCTGACGGAGGACCTCATCCCGCTGTTCGCCTCACGGGGCGTCGCCATCGTCCCCACGCTGGTCAACATCGCCACCTTCCCCAAGCTGGCCGCCGGTGGCGAGACCCGGTTCCCCCGCTGGTCGGCCCATATGCGACGGCTGTACGACGCCCGCTACGACACCGTCCGGGCCGCCTACGACGCGGGCATCCCGGTCTACGTCGGCACGGACGCCGGGGGAGCGCTGGCGCACGGTCTGGTGGCGGGGGAGGTGGCGGAGCTGGTCACCGCGGGCATCCCGCCCGTCGAGGCCCTGTCGGCGGCGGCCTGGGGCGCCCGGCGCTGGCTGGGCCGTCCCGCGCTGGACGAGGGCGCACCGGCCGACCTGGTGGTGTACGACGAGGACCCGCGGGCGGACGTACGGGTGCTGGCGGCGCCGCGGCGGATCGTGCTCAACGGGACGGTCGTTGACGGGGCGTGACGGGGGGCGGCAGCGGTCGTTGAACCTCGCTCATGCGCCGGGTCGGCGCCCCCGGGTGGGGGGATGTGGGTGACGGCGGGGAACAACCGTGCCGACAGATTCGAAAGTCCGCACGGAATCCCCACGATGGGGTGAAGTCACGCAGGATCGCCACGTGTTCACTCTCAGTGCGTAATTCTTGCCGGGTCCCAAGCAAGTCTCTTGTCTTCTGAGGGGTCCCACCACCTTGAACGGCCACACCTTCCGCCTGCCCGCACGCCGTCTCACCACCGTCGCCGCGGCGACCGCCCTGGCCGCCGGACCGGCCGCCCTGACCGGCGCGGGCACCGCGCACGCCACCGAGGAGGGCCGCGCGAGTGCCGTGGTGCTGCGCACCGGCCTCGACGTGGCCCTGCTCAACAAGACCGTGCAGGTCCCGCTCACGGTCTCCCTCAACGAGGTCGAGGCACCGCGGAGCGCCGAGAAGACCGCCCTGACGGCGCGACTGGACGGCGTCGACGGCGGACAGCCCTTCACCGTCCTGGGCGCGGACGTCGCCCAGGCCAGGGCGACGGTGACGGACGCGAAGGCCGAGGCGTCCACGCGGCTGGCGCACGCCAAGGTCCATGTCCCCGGCCTCCCTCTGCTCTCCCTCATCGAGATCGAGGGGGTCACCTCCACGGCGACCTGCGAGGCCGGGAAGGCGCCAGTCGCCGAGTCCAACGTGCTGGGGGCGGTGACCGTGCTCGGCAAGCGGGTCAGCCTGACGGCGGGCGGGCCGACGAAGGTGGCCGTGCCGGGTGTCGGTGAGGTGCGACTCGAACTGTCCCAGCGGGAGACGACGACGAGTACGGCGAGTGCGACGGCGCTGGAACTCGCCGTGGAGGTGAACCCGCTGAAGCTGAACGTGGCGGAGGTGACGGGGGCGGTCACCTTGGCCGAGGCAAGGTGCGAGGCGCCGCCCGCCCCCGTCGAGGCCTCGGCCGAGGCGTCGTCCGCGCCGCCTGCCGCGGGTGTCAAGCCGCAGGGGGCCCCTGCGGAGGCGAACCTGGCTGAGACCGGGGGTAGTTCGGCTACGCCGTATGTGGTGGGCGGAGCGGTGGCGCTGCTGGTTGCCGGTGGGGGAGCGGTGGCGGTGGCGCGGCGGCGTCGGGGGGCGTGAGTCCTGCCGGTGGTGCCGTCGGATGGGTCGCGCGGCCCGGCGCTGACAGGGTCCCTCCCCGCAGCTGTGGGCGGCTACGTCCGTGCTATCGCTCGTCGCAGCGAGGCCAGGAACCCGTTCGTCGTCCCCCGGTCGCGTACCGCGAGGCGCAGCCACTGGTCGTCCAGGCCCGGGAACGTGTCGCCGCGGCGGACCGCGTAGCCGAGGGAGCGGAGGCGGTGGCGGACGGTGGGGGCCTCCGGGAGGCGGATGAGGACGAACGGGGCCTCGGCGGGCCCCGCCACGGTCAGCCCCGCCGGGGTGAACTCCGCCAGGCCCGCGAGGAGGTGGGCGCGGTCCGCGGCGATGCGGTGGGCCGCGTGGGCCGCTTCCGCGAGGGCGCGTGGGCTCACGCAGGCCTCGGCGGCGGCCAGCGCCGGGGTGGACACCGGCCAGAGCGGCTGGGCGCGTTCCAGGTCGCCGATCGTCTCCGGTGCCGCGAGCACGTAGCCGATGCGCAGCCCGGCCAGGCCCCACGTCTTGGTCAGGCTGCGCAGGACGATCAGGCCCGGGACGTCCGTCCGGTCGGCCAGCGCCTCCCGCTCGCCGGGTACCGCGTCCATGAAGGCCTCGTCGACGACCAGGAACCGGCCCGGCCGGGCGAGCCCCGCGAGGGTGGCCGCCGGGTGCAGTACCGATGTCGGGTTCGTGGGGTTGCCCACGACCACCAGGTCCGCGTCCTCCGGTACGGCCGCCGGGTCCAGGCGGAAGCCGTCCGCCGCCCGAAGCAGCACCCGGTCCACACTGTGCCCGGCGTCCCGCAGCGCCGCCTCCGGCTCCGTGAACTGCGGGTGCACCACCACCGGCCGCCGTACCTTCAGCGCCCGCGCCAGCAGCACGAACGCCTCCGCCGCGCCCGCCGTCAGCAGCACCCGCTCCGGCCGCAGCCCGTGCCGCGCCGCCACCGCCGCACGTGCCGCCCGCCCGTCCGGGTAGGCGGCGAGGGACGACAGCGACGCGGCGATGTGCGTGCGCAGCCACTCCGGCGGGGTGTCCGCGCGGACGTTCACCGCGAGGTCGACGAGGGCCGAGCCGTCGTCGCGTACCTCCGCGTCGCCGTGGTGGCGCAGATCGTGTCCGTCAGTGCGCATGGGAGTGCGTGTGCCCTCCGTGATGGTGGTGGCCGTGACCGTGGTGGTGCCCGTCGTCGTCGGGGTGGAAGTGCGGCTGCTGCGGCAGCCCCACCTTGTCCTCGAAGCCGGGCAGCGCGATCCGGTACACGCACGAGTCGCAGTTCATCCGCAGATCGCCGCGCACCGCCTCCCGGTACCGCTCCATCACCAGGTCCAGCAGCTCCGGCTCGGGCCCGATGACGTCCGCCGACCGCACCTCGACCTGCGGGTGCGCCGCCGCCCAGTCCTCGGTCTGCCGCCGGACGCGGTCCGGGAGGATGCCGGTGAAGAGGAAGTAGGGGAGGACGACGATCCGCCGCGCGCCCAGCTTCGCGCACCGCTCCAGCCCGCTCGGCACGTCCGGCGCCGCCAGCGACACGAACGCCGTCTCCACCCCGGCGTACCCGCGCCCCTCCCACAGCAGCCGCGCCGCCTTGTGCACCTCGGCGTTGGCGTCGGGGTCCGTCGACCCGCGCCCCACCAGCAGCACCGTCACGTCCGCCCGGTCAACGGGGGTGCCCGCGCCGCCGCCGAGCGTCTCGTCGAGGCGCCGCTCCAGCACGGACAGCAGCGCCGGGTGCGGGCCCAGGGGACGGCCGTAGGAGTACGAGATCCCCGGGTGCCGTTCCTTCTCGCGGGCCAGCGCCGCGGGGATGTCGCCCTTGGCGTGCCCGGCGGACACCAGCATCAGCGGTACGGCGGCGAAGCGCCGTACCCCGCGCTCCACCAGCTCGGTCACCGCCTCGCCCAGCGGCGGCGGGGACAGCTCGATGAAACCGCCCGCGACGGGCAGTTCGGGGTGGCGGCGCCCCAGTTCGCGCACGAAGTCACGGAACGCCTCGGCCCCGGCGTCGTCCCGGGTGCCGTGACCGGCGATGAGCAGGGCGGGCGGCGGCGGGGTGGTCACTGGTTCTCCTCGGCGGAAATCGGGTGGTACAGCAGGGCGTTGAGGGCGGCGGCGGCGACCGCCGAACCGCCCTTCTCGGACACGTTGCTGACGGCGGGCAGTCCGCTCTCGCGCAGCGCCGCCTTGGACTCGGCCGCGCCGACGAAGCCGACGGGCAGACCGATGACGAGCGCGGGGGAGGCGTCCAGCGTCAGCAGTTCCTCCAGGGCGGTCGGGGCACACCCGATCACCCACAGCGCGCCGGGCCCGACCTGCTCGTAGGCGAGCCGGACGGCGTGCGCCGAGCGGGTCAGCCCGTCACCGGCGACGGCGTCCCTCAACCGGCAGACGGTCTCGCGCCGGGTGATCCCGGCGGCCACCATCTCCACGTCCACGACGACGGGCGCCCCGGCGTGCAGCGCGGCATGGGCCGTGACCAGGTCCTCCTCCGTCATGACGAGGTCGTCCGCGTACTCCAGGTCGGCGGCGGAGTGGATGACCCGCTCCACCACCGCCCGGGTCAGCGGCGGGAGGCCCGAGGTGTCCAGGCGGGCGCGCAGCCGCCGGAAGGACTCCTGCTCGATGGGGTGGACGACACGGCTCACTTGGGTTCCTCCTGCCAGCGGTAGCCGCGCGGGGTCACCATGCGGCCCGCTATCCGCCGGGTCGCGGTGTTGCCGACCGTCACGACCGTCATCATGTCGACCGTCGCCGGGTCGAGTTCACCGAGCGTCGTCACCCGGCTGGACTCGTCCGCGCGCGAGGCGTTGCGCACGACACCGACCGGGGTCCTCGGCGACCGGTGCTCGGCGAGGAGCTTAAGCGCCTTCGGCAGCTGCCAGTCCCGGCCCCGGGAGCGCGGGTTGTAGAACGTCACCACGATGTCCGCCTCGGCCGCCGCCCGCACCCGCCGCTCGATGACCTCCCACGGGGTGTGCAGGTCGGAGAGGCTGATGGAGACGTGGTCGTGGCCGAGCGGCGCCCCGAGGACCGCCGCGGCGGCCAGCGCCGCCGTCACCCCCGGCACCCCCACCACGTCGATGTCGTCGCTCGCCTCCGCGAGCGCGGGCGACGCCATCGCGTACACGCCCGCGTCACCGCTGCCGATCAGCGCCACGGCCCGCCCGCGCCGCGCCTCGGCCACCGCGGTGCGCGCCCGCTCCTCCTCCGCGCCGAGCCCGGACTCCAGGACCCGGGTGCCCGGCCGCAGCAGGTCGCGGATCTGGTCGACGTACTGGTCGAGCCCGACCAGCACCGACGCCCGCCGCAGCTCGGCCTCCGCACGCGGCGTCAGCAGGTCCCGCGCGCCCGGCCCCAGCCCGACCACCGCGAGCCGTCCGCGCCCCGGACGGCGTACCACCGCGCAGGTCGCCATCGCGGGCCGCGCCGCCGACTTCCGCTTCGGCACCAGCAGTTCACCGCCGCGCACCAGCGCCGCCGCCTCCGCGACCGACGGCGTGCCGACCGCGGCGAGCGGCGCGTCCGACGGGTTGGGCACCTCCACCTGGGACAGCTCCTCGGCCGAGTAGGTGACCACGGGCACCCCCAGCCGCTGGGCTGCCCCGACGATGCCGGGCTCCTTCGCCTTCGCGTGCACGGTCGCCACCTCGGCGACGCTGCGCGCGGAGAGCCCGGCGTCCCGCAGCGCGCCCTCGACCAGCGCCAGCACCTCCCCGACCGGCGCGCCCTTCGACGCGCCGACCCCCACGACCAGCGACGGCGGACGCAGGACCACCTCCCGCTCACCCGGCGCCACGGCACGGTCGGTGACCCGGACGGTGTACGCCGCCGCCCCGGGCCCGGTCAGCGGCAGCGCGGGCAGCGGCCAGGGCACCTCGGCGTCCAGCGCGACCGGCTCGCCGTCCAGCAGCGCCCGGGTCACCCCGGCGACATCGCCCTCCACCGGGAAGCCGAGCGTGTCGAGGCCGGGCAGCCCGACCGCGTCCGTCGCCGTGGTCACCACCGGCTCCGCGCCGAGCAACGCGCCCACCTCACGGGCGAGTTCATTGGCCCCGCCGCCGTGCCCGCCGACCAGCGACACGGCGAACCGGCCGCCCTCGTCGACGCACACCACACCCGGGTCGGTCCGCTTGTCGGCCAGCAGCGGCGCCAGCAGCCGTACCACCGCGCCCGTCGCCAGGAAGCACACCAGCTGCTCGCACTGCGCGTACGCGGCCCGTACGGCGTCCGGCACGGCACCGTCGTACACGCGCGTCCGGTCCGGCCAGGCCGCAGCCAGCCGGTCCCGGGCCGCCGCCCCCGCCGCGGTGGCGGAAATCAGGCCGATCACTGGTCAACTCCTTCGTCACGGGCGCGCGGTCGCACGCCCCACAGCAGAAAAACGGGATTGGCCGCGGCCAGCCGGGTCACGTCCCCCGGCAGCGGGGCCAGCCGCGACGACTGCAACAGCACCCCGTCGCAGTCGAGACCGGCGTGTGTCAGGGCCGCCCGCGCGGCGGGCACCCGGTCCAGCGCGGCCATGGCCACCACCACCGCACGGCGGGCGCGCCGCGCGCACGCGGTGACGATGGCGGGCAGCTCACGCCCCCCACCGCCGACGAACACGGCGTCCGGGTCGTCCAGCCCGGCCAGCACCGTCGGCGCCGCCCCGTGCACCACCGTCACGTCGACACCGTGCGCGGCGGCGTTGGCGCGAATGCGCCCCACCCCGTCCGCGGTCTTCTCCACGGCGGTGACGGCGGCCCCGAACCGCGCGCACTCCACGGCCACCGAACCGGACCCCGCGCCGATGTCCCACACCTGGTCACCGAGGCGCGGACCGAGCCGGGCCAGCGCCAGCGCCCGCACCTCGAACTTGGTGATCATCGAGTCCCGGTGCGCGAACGCGTCCTCGTCCAGGGCCCACCCGGGCCCCATCGCGTCCGGCCCCGCGACCGTGCGCGCCGCCCCGAGCGCCCGCGCCCCGTCCAGACACAGCACGACGCTCACCGCCGTACCCCAGTCCCGCGCGGCGGCCTCGGCGGGCGTCACCCGCTCCACCCGCTCCCGCACCGGGTCGCCCAGCGCGGTCGCGACGACCAGCATCCGGTCGTGGTGCAGCAGCGCCGCGCCCAGCTCCGCCGGACCGCTGCCCGGCCCGGTGAGCACCGCCACCTTGGGCCGCGCGCGGCACACCTGCACCGCCGTGCGCAGGGCCCTCCCGTGCGCGCTGACCACCACCGCGTCGTCCCACGGCAGCCCGAGGCGCGCGAACGCGGCGGCCACCGACGACACCCCCGGCCGCACGTCCAGCAGCCCCGGCCCGAACCGCTCCGCCAGCACCCGTACGATCCCGAAGAACCCCGGGTCCCCGGAGGCCAGCACCACCACCGGCCGCTCCTTGGCGACGTACTCGCCGATGGTGTCCAGCGCGGGCGCCAGCGGCCCGAGCACCACCCGCTCCGCCCCCTCGGGCAGCCGTACGGCGTCCAGATGGCGCCGCCCGCCGACCACGAGTTCCGCCCCCGCCACCGCCTCTTCGGGGGGCGGCGCCCCCGTCCCCGTACCGACGACCGTGATCACGTCCGCGTCCCCCGGGCGGCGCGCAGCGCCCTGCGGGCCTCCGGGTCGGCCTTGCGGTAGCCGTGGAAGTGCCCGGGGTGGTACAGGTGCGAGCGGGTGCCGTGCGCGTCGAGCGCCGGGCCGACCAGGAAGAGGGTGTGCTTCCAGAGCTTGTGCTCCTTGACCGTCTCCTCCAGCGTTCCGACGGTGCACCGCACCACCAGCTCCTCCGGCCAGGTCGCCTGATGGGCGACGACCACCGGCGTGGACGTCGGGTAGCCGCCCTCCAGCAGCTCCCGCACCAGCTGCCCGCTGCGGGCCGCGGACAGGAACACGGCCATGGTCGTGCCGTGCCGGGCGAACTCCCGCACCTCCTCACCGGGCGGCATGGGCGTCTTCCCGCCGCCCAGCCGGGTCAGCACGACGGACTGCGCCACCTCGGGGATCGTCAGCTCCCGCCGCGCGATCGCCGCGACCGCGGAGAACGCCGAGACACCCGGCACCACCTCGGTCTCGATCCCGATCTCCGCACACCGGTCGAGCTGCTCCTGCGTGCCGCCCCACAGCGCCGGGTCACCGGAGTGGATACGGGCCACCCGCAGCCCTTCGGCGTACGCGCGTTCGTACACCGCCACCACGTCCTCCAGCGACATCGCCGCCGAGTCCAGGACCTCCGCGCCCTCACGGGCATGCTCCAGGACCTCCGCCTGGACCAGGCTCGCCGCCCAGATCACGACATCGGCCCCGGCGATCGCCCGCGCCGCCCGGAACGTCAGCAGATCGGCGGCGCCGGGCCCGGCACCGACGAAGGTCACCTTGCCGGTGGAGGCATCGGCCATGAGTCGGAGTCCTCTCCTGAGAAGTGTCTGGGTGTACTGCGGTTGCTACGGACGACGGTCTTCGTCGCGCTCGGCGCGTTCCTGATGACGCTGGCGGCCCGTCAGGCCGCGCACGGAGCGAAGGGGCTGGCGGTCGGAGTCGGCGAATGAGCGGAGGACACCGCCCGGCGCTCCGTCACAGCTTCCCGCCCCGCCCACCGTCCCGCCGCGCGGGCGCGATGAGCGTCGACAGATACGGCAGCACGGCACCCTCCAGATCGGCGGCGGGCCGGATCGACTCCTCCGGCAGCCCCAGCGCCGACCCCCACACGGCACCCTCCAGCCGCCCGCTGTCCCACAGCGCCTCCGCGACCTCGGCGGCATGCCGCCCGAACTTGTAGGCGACGACCGTCCCGGGCCCGCTCAGCGCGTCCTTCAGCACCGCCGCGCCCGCCGTCACCGGCACCAGCGTCAACGGCTCCGTCCCCTCGGTGAGCACGGCACCCGACCGGGCGGCGAGGTCCTGCATGGCGGTGATCCCCGGCACCGTCTCCACGACCAGCCCCGGCACCAGCTCCCCGACGGTCTGCGCGAGATAGGTGAAGGTGGAGTACACGTT
Source organism: Streptomyces sp. B93 (assembly GCF_018070565.1). GTDB lineage: Bacteria > Actinomycetota > Actinomycetes > Streptomycetales > Streptomycetaceae > Streptomyces. The sequence goes on along the minus strand of NZ_JAGPXL010000001.1, from coordinate 38,690 downwards.
CGGATCGCCGATGGTCGCGAAGGCGACGCGGGCGTGCTCCCGCAGCAGCCCCGCCACCCGTTCACCGGCCGCGTCCCACGCCGCCTCCCGCCGTGCCCGGTCGGTCCGCTCGTTCAGCGCGAACACCACCCGCACGACCTTCTCCGCCGGCACGTAGTGGGACACCGTCGCCTCGGCCCGCCCCCGCTCACCCGTGTCCATCACCGGTACGACGACGACGTCCGCGGCACGCAACGCGTTGACGCCCTTGACGGTCACCAGCTCCGGGTCACCGGGCCCCACCCCGACCCCGACCAACGTGCTGTCGCTGCTCATGACGTCCGGCACCTCTCCACGAACCGACGGGCCACACCGGGCGCCGACGCCCAGTGCGTGTGCAGATAACTCGCGTGCACACCGCGCTCCACAAAGCCCTCCACCCGGGGCCGCGCGCCCCGCACACCCCACGCGGGCGCCGCCCCCGCCCCCGGCTCGACGACCGTCCGGTGGAACTCGTGCCCCCGCATCCGGGCCCCCGGCGCGGCCAGCACACTGTCACTGACCGCCACGGCGTCCCGGTACCCGAGCGTGAGCCGCTCCGACATCCGCGCGCCGGCGTCCAGCACCCCGCACATCGGCCGCCCGTCCAGCTCCCGGCACAGATACAGCAGCCCCGCACACTCGGCCGCCACCGGCGCCCCGCTCATGGCCAGCTGCCGCAGGGCCTTGCGCAGCACCTCGTTGGCCGACAGCTCACCGCCGTACACCTCGGGAAAGCCTCCACCGACGACGAGCCCCCGAGTCCCCTCGGGCAACGCCTCGTCCCGCAACGGATCAAAGACGACGACCTCGGCCCCGGCGGCAGCGAGCAGCTCGGCATGCTCGGCATAGGAAAAGGTGAAGGCGGGCCCCCCGGCAACGGCAACGACAGGAGCCGTACCACCCGACCCGGCACTCTCAGCCCGTCCGGCGCTTGAGGACGAGGCCCGTTCAGGGCCGAAAGGGGGGTCCGGGGGCACAGCCCCCGGGGTCGGGAAGGGAAGGGGCGGCGGGGGCGAAGAAGCCAGAGCCGCACCCGGCTCCCACCCCGCACAGGCCAGCGCCCCAGCGCTACGCGCCAACGCGGCCAACGCCTCCAGATCACATCCGCCCGCGACCTGTGCCCCCATCGCCGCGACCGCCCCCACCGCCGCACCCCGCCGCTCGGCCACCGGCACCAACCCCAGGTGCCGGGACGGCGTGGCCACCTGATCCACCCGCCGCAAAACCCCCAGCACCGGCACCCCGACCGACTCCAGCGCCTCCCGCAACAACGCCTCGTGCCGGTCGGACCCCACCTTGTTGAGGATCACGCCCCCGACCCGCACCTCCGGATCCCACGACACGAACCCGTGCACCAGCGCCGCCACCGACCGCGACTGCGCCGACGCGTCCACGACGAGCACCACCGGCGCCCGCAGCAGCTTCGCGACCTGCGCGGTGGACGCCAGTTCACCCTCCCCCGCGGCCCCGTCGTACAGTCCCATCACACCCTCGACGACGGCGATGTCACACCCCCGCGCACCGTGCGCGAACAGCGGGGCGATCAGCTCCGTCCCGCACAGGTACGCGTCGAGGTTGCGCCCCGCCCGCCCGGTGGCCAGCGCGTGGTAGCCGGGATCGATGTAGTCGGGCCCGACCTTGTGCGGCGACACGGCCAGCCCCCGCGCGGCGAACGCGGCCATCAGCCCCGTGGCGACGGTGGTCTTGCCGCTGCCCGACGACGGCGCCGCGACGACCAGCCGAGGGACGGCACACGTCACCACTCGATGCCCCTCTGCCCCTTCTGCCCGACGTCCATCGGGTGCTTCACCTTGGACATGTCGGTCACCAGATCGGCGAAGTCGACCAGCTTCCGCGGTGCGTTCCGCCCGGTGATGACGACGTGCTGGGTCCCGGGCCGCGCCCGCAGCACCTCCACCACCTCGTCGGTGTCGACCCACCCCCAGTGCATCGGGTACGCGAACTCGTCCAGCACGTACAGCCGGTACGTCTCGGCGGCCAGGTCACGCTTGACCTGCTCCCAGCCCTCCCGGGCCTTCTCCTCGTTGTCGAGCTGCGCGTCGCGCTGCACCCAGGACCAGCCCTCGCCCATCTTGTGCCAGGCGACGGAGCCGCCCTCCCCGGAGTCCCCGAGCACGCGCAGCGCCCGCTCCTCGCCGACCTTCCACTTCGCCGACTTGACGAACTGGAACACCCCGATCGGCCACCCCTGGTTCCAGGCCCGCAGCGCGAGCCCGAAGGCGGCGGTGGACTTCCCCTTGCCGACGCCGGTGTGCACGACGACGAGCGGACGGTTACGCCGCTGACGTGTCGTCAGGCCGTCCTCCGGCACGACACTCGGCTGCCCCTGCGGCACTACGCGGCCCTCCTCGACGTCACGTCCTTCACCAACCCGGCGATCGCGTCCGCCCGCAGCTCGTCGAGCGTCACGGCACTGCCGCCCAGCTCACCGGCGAGCCGCCCCGCGAGCCCGAGCCGCACCGGCCCCGACTCGCAGTCCACGACCACCGAGGCGACCTCCTCGGCCGCGAGCAGCCGCGCGGCGCGGGAGGCCAGCGCCACGGGCTCGGGCCCGCCGGTGGCCCGTCCGTCCGTCACCACGACGACCAGCGCGCGCCGCGAGGGGTCCCGCAGCCGCTCCACCCGCAGCACGTCATGCGCCTTGAGGAGCCCGGCCGCCAGCGGCGTACGGCCACCCGTGGGCAGCGACTCCAGCCGGGCCGCCGCCGCGTCGACCGACGACGTCGGCGGCAGCGCGACCTCGGCCGCCGACCCCCGGAACGTCACCAGCCCCACCTTGTCCCGGCGCTGGTACGCGTCCAGCAGCAGCGACAGCACGGCCCCCTTCACCGCACTCATCCGCTGCCGCGCCGCCATCGACCCGGAGGCGTCCACGACGAACAGCACGAGATTGGACTCACGCCCTTCGCGCACCGCCTGCCGGAGGTCGTCCCGGCGCAGCACCAGCCCGGCCCCGCCGCGGCCCCGCGCCCGCTGGTGCGGTGCCGCCGCCCGCACGGTCGCCGCGAGGTGCAGCTTCGACAGCACCCCCTGGGGCCGCCGGGCCCCGATCGTCCGCCCCTGCTCGGTCCGCGCCCGGGACCGCCGCCCGGCGGCACCCGTGCCGATCCCGGGCACGCTCAGCACCTTCGTCCGGAACGGCTCGGCGGCCCGCACGGCGGACTGCTCACCCGCCCCGGCTGCCGAAGTCCGCGACTCGCCCCCGTCCCCGGCCTCAGGGGGCGCGGAGCCGTCACCGTCCTGCGGACCGGGCTGCCCGCCACCGCCGGGCCCACCGGGCCCCGGGTCCGGATCGTCGTCCCCGCCCCCGTCCCCCTCCCCGGAGAACTCCTCCAGCGTCTCGTCGAGCTTGTCCTCGTCGAGGCCCGGCGCGTCGAAGGGATTGCGGCGCCTGCGGTGCGGCAGCGCCAGCAGCGCGGCCTGCCGCACGTCCTCCGCCAGCACCTCCGTGCGCCCGGCCCAGGCCGCCAGCGCGGTGGCCGTCCGCGCCATCACGATGTCGGCCCGCATGCCGTCCACCTCGAAGGCCGCACAGGTCGCCGCGATCTGCCGCAGCGCCCCGTCGCCCAGCCGGACCGACGGCAGCAACTCCCGCGCCGCCCCGATCCGCTGCCGTACGGCGGCCTCCTCGTCCGCCCACCGCGCGGCGAAACCCGCCGGATCGTCGTCGTAGGCGAGCCGCCGCCGTACGACCTCCACCCGCTGCTCCGGCTCCCGTGACGCGGCGACCTCGACGGTCAGCCCGAACCGGTCGAGGAGCTGGGGCCGCAGCTCGCCCTCCTCGGGATTCATGGTCCCGACCAGCAGGAACCGCGCGGCGTGCCGCACGGAGACGCCCTCGCGCTCGACGTACGAGGCACCCATCGCGGCGGCGTCCAGCAGCAGGTCGACGAGGTGGTCGTGGAGGAGGTTGACCTCGTCGACGTAGAGGATGCCCCGGTGCGCGTCGGCGAGGAGGCCCGGCTCGAAGGCCTTCACGCCCTCCGCGAGCGCCCGCTCGATGTCCAGCGCGCCGACGAGCCGGTCCTCGGAGGCGCCGACGGGCAGCTCGACCATCCGCGCGGGCCGTGCGGCACCGTCGCCACGCTCGTGCGGCCCGTCCGGGCAGGAGGGGTCCGGTGCCGTGGGATCACAGGAGAAACGGCAGCCCGGGACGACCGCGACCCCGGGCAGCAGCGCCGAGAGCGCCCGTACGGCCGTGGACTTGGCGGTGCCCTTCTCGCCCCGCACCAGCACACCGCCGACCTGCGGGGAGACCGCGTTCAGCAGGAGCGCCAGGCGCAGGTCGTCCTGACCCACGACGGCCGAGAACGGAAACGGGGTGGTCACTTGTCGTCACCCTCCAGGTCGCCTTCGAGTTCCAGATAGGTGGCCCGCAGCCGCTCCAGCGTCTCCGCGTCCGGCTCCGCCCACAGCCCCCGGTCCGCCGCCTCCAGCAGCCGTTCGGTGATGCCGCGCAGCGCCCACGGGTTGGACCGCTTCATGAAGTCCCGGTTCTCCGGGGCGAAGACGTACTCGGCGCTGAGCTTCTCGTACATCCAGTCGTCGACCACGCCCGCCGTGGCGTCGTAGCCGAAGAGGTAGTCCACGGTCGCCGCCATCTCGAAGGCGCCCTTGTAGCCGTGCCGCCGCATGGCTGCCATCCAGCGCGGGTTGACCACCCGCGCCCGGAACACCCGGTGGGTCTCCTCGCCCAGCGTCCGCGTCCTCACCTGGTCCGGTGTCGCGGAGTCACCGACGTACGCCTCGGGGCTGGCGCCCGTCAGGTGCCGGACCATGGCGACCATGCCGCCGTGGTACTGGAAGTAGTCGTCCGCGTCGACCAGGTCGTGCTCGCGCGTGTCGACGTTCTTCGCCGCCACCGCGATCCGCCGGAACGCCGTCTCCATGTCGCCCCGGGCCGCCCGCCCGTCGAGGCCGCGCCCGTACGCGTAGCCGCCCCACACCGCGTACACCTCGGCGAGGTCCGCGTCCGACCGCCAGTTCCGCGCGTCGATCAGCGGCAGCAGCCCGGCGCCGTACGCCCCGGGCTTGGAGCCGAAGACGCGGGCCGTCGCCCGCCGCCGGTCGCCGTGCCCGGCGGTGTCCTCGTCCACGTGCGCCCGTACGTAGTTGGCGTCGGCGGGCTCGTCCAGCTCCGCCACCGCCCGTACCGCGTCGTCGATCAGCCCCACCACGTGCGGGAACGCGTCCCGGAAGAAGCCGGAGATCCGCACCGTGACGTCGATGCGCGGCCGTCCCAGCTCCGCGAGCGGCACCACCTCGAAGCCGGTCACCCGCCTTGAGGCGTCGTCCCACACCGGACGGCAGCCCAGCAGCGCCAGGATCTCCGCGATGTCGTCGCCCTGGGTGCGCATCGCGGAGGTGCCCCAGACGGTGAGGCCGACCGACTTCGGGTATTCGCCGGTGTCGGTCAGGTACCGCTGCACCAGCGAGTCCGCGAGCGACTGCCCGACCTCCCAGCTCAGCCGGGACGGGATCGCCTTGGGGTCGACGGAGTAGAAGTTGCGGCCCGTCGGCAGGACGTTGACCAGCCCGCGCGTAGGCGAACCGGAGGGCCCGGCCGGGACGTAACCGCCGTCCAGGGCGCGCAGGATGTGCCCGATCTCGTCGCTCGTACGCGCCAGCCGGGGCACGACCTCCGTGCAGGCGAACTCCAGGACCGCCACCGCCTCCGGCAGCTCCGTGCCGATGACCTCACGGACCAGCGCGGGCACCGCCGCGGCGTCCCAGCCGCGCGCCTCCATGCCCTCCGCGGCGCGCCTGCACAGCTGCTCCAGCAGGTCGACCGCGTCGGCGGCGGACCGGGCCGGGCCGTCCACCAGGTCCGTCAGCTCCACCGGCACCTTCACCGGCGCCCCCGGCTCGGCCAGCAGTTCCTTCTCCACCAGCCCGAAGTGCGCCGCCAGCGCCGCCCGCAGCCCGGGCAGCGCGTTCGCCTGCCCGCCCCACACCTGCGAGGCCCGCAGCACCGCCAGGACGAGGTTCACGCGCGGCTCGCCCACCGGGCCGCCGCCGAGGATGTGCAGCCCGTCCCTGATCTGCACGTCCTTGATCTCGCACAGATAGCCGTCGATGTGCATGACGAACTCGTCGAACGCGTCGTCGTCGGGCTGCTCGGCCACATGCAGGTCGTGGTGCAGCTCGGCCGCCTTCACCAGCGTCCAGATCTGCGCCCGCACGGCCGGGGCCTTCGCCGGGTCCAGGTCGGACACCAGCGCGTACTCGTCGAGCAGTTGCTCCAGCTTCGCCAGGTCCCCGTAGGTGTCCGCGCGGGCCATCGGCGGCACCAGGTGGTCGACCACGGTGGCGTGCCCGCGCCGTTTGGCCTGGGTGCCCTCGCCGGGGTCGTTGACGATGAACGGGTAGACCAGCGGGAGGTCGCCGAGGACGGCGTCCGGGGCGCAGCCGCCGCTCAGCCCCAGGCCCTTGCCCGGCAGCCACTCCATCGTCCCGTGCTTGCCCATGTGCACGACCGCGTCCGCGCCGAAGCCGTTCTCCAGCCAGCGGTAGGCCGCCAGGTAGTGGTGCGACGGCGGCATGTCGGGGTCGTGGTAGATGGCGATGGGGTTCTCGCCGAAGCCGCGCGGCGGCTGGATCATCACCACGACGTTCCCGAACCGCAGGGACGCCAGGACGATGTCGTCCCCGTCGACGTACAGCGACCCCGGCGGTTCGCCCCACGCCGTCACCATCGCCTCCCGCAGCCGCGGGTCCAGCTTCTCGAACCACGCCCGGTAGTCCGCCAGCGGCACCCGCGCCGGAGCGGCGGCCAACTGGTCCTCCGTCAGCCACTCCACGTCGTGGCCACCGGCCTCGATCAGCCGGTGGATCAGCTCGTCGCCCTGGTCGGGGTGGCCCTCGACGCGGTACCCGGCGTCCCGCAGGGCGTCCAGCACCCGGACCGCCGAGGCGGGGGTGTCCAGGCCGACCGCGTTGCCGACGCGGGAGTGCTTGGTCGGGTAGGCGGTGAAGACGAGCGCGATCCGCTTCTCGGCGTTCGGCTTGTGCCGCAGCCGGGCGTGCCGCACGGCGATCCCGGCGACCCGCGCGGCCCGCTCCGGGTCGGCGACGTACACCGGGACGTCGTCCGGGCCCTGCTCCTTGAAGGAGAACGGCACGGTGATCAGCCGCCCGTCGAACTCCGGGATCGCCACCTGCATCGCCGCGTCCATGGGGGAGAGCGCGGCGTCCGACTCCTCCCACGCGGCCCGCGACGAGGTCAGGCAGAGCCCTTGCAGCACGGGCACGTCCAGCTCGGCGAGCGCGCCCACGTCCCAGGCCTCCTCGTCGCCGCCCGCGGACGCCTGCGAGGCGTGGGTGCCGCCCGCGGCGAGGACGGTGGCGACGAGCGCGTCGGCCCGGCCCAGCAGCTCGTACAGCCCGGCGTCCGCGTCGCGCAGCGAACCGCAGTACACGGGCAGCGCGTTGGCGCCCTTCGCCTCGATCGCGTCGCAGAGGGTGTCCACGAAGGCGGTGTTGCCGCTGAGTTCATGGGCCCGGTAGAAGAGCACGCCGACGGTCGGACGGCCGTCCGGGAGCGGGCGCTCCCCGTGGACGCCGTACTCCGGCATCTTCCGCGGCTCCTCGAACCCCTCACCGGTCAGCAGCACGGTGTCGGAGAGGAACCGGGCGAGTTCGGTCAGGTTGGCGGGCCCGCCCTCCACCAGGTAGCGCAGCGCCTCCGCGACCACCCCCGCGGGCACCGACGACTCCGCCATCAGCTCGGCGTCGGGCACGGCCTCCCCGCCGAGCAGCACGGTCGGCACCCCGGACGCCTTCAGCGCGGCCAGCCCCTCCTCCCAGGCGCGCTTGCCACCCAGCAGCCGTACGACGGCCAGGTCCGCGCCCTCGATCAGCGCGGGCAGCTCGGCGGCGACGTCCACGCGGGTCGGGTTGCCGATCCGGTAGGGCGCGCCGGAGGCCCGCGCGGCCAGCAGATCGGTGTCGGCGGTCGACAACAACAACACTGTGCTCATGCGGGCGCTCCCGGTGGGATGAAGGGCAGTCCTGGTGGCGCGCCGGACTCGATGAGCCGCCACAGCGCGTCCGTGTCCGCGTGCTGTTCGATCAGGTCGCCGAGCCGGTCGAGCTGTTCCTCGCGCAGCGCGGCGAACGACGTGTCGGGGGCGGGGGTGAAGCGGCGGCCCGCGGCGGCGGCGACCTCGCGCAGGAAGGCCCGCCGGAAGCCGTCCGACTCCAGTGAGCCGTGCCAGTGGGTGCCCCAGGTCTGACCGACCCGGCAGCCGTCGAGGAAGGGATCGCCGCCCTCGACGGAGGCGACCCCGTGGTGGATCTCGTAGCCGTCGACCCGCTGGCCGAGGGCCTCGCCGACGGGCCGGGTGAGAGTCTTCTCGCGGGCGAACCGCACCCGTACGGGGAGGACGCCGAGCCCGTCCACCTGACCCCGGCGGCTCTCCACCTCGTCCTCGATGCGCTCACCGAGGACCTGGAACCCGCCGCAGATCCCGAGCACGGGGCGCCCCTCGCGGGCCCGCCGCACCAGCGCCTCCCCGAGCCCTCGCTCCCGGAGCCACTCCAGCGCCCGGACCGTGCCGCGCGTCCCCGGTACGACGACCAGGTCCGCGTCGGCGAGTTCCTCCGGCCGGTCCACGAACCGCACCACGACGCCGGGTTCGGCGGCCAGCGCGTCGACGTCGGTGAAGTTGGACATCAGCGGCACGGCGCAGACGGCGACGCGCAGCACGTCCTCGCCGACGGGCGGGGCGACGTCCGACTCCCGCACGGCCCCGCGCAGGGAGACCCGGAGTCCGTCCTCCTCGTCGATGCCGAGCCCGTGCCGGTACGGCAGCACCCCGTACGTCCAGCGCCCGGTGAGGCCGTTCAGCATGTCGAGGCCCGGCTCCAGCAGGGACACGTCCCCGCGGAACTTGTTGACGAGGAACCCGGCGACCAGTTCCTGGTCCTCCCGCGACAGCAGTGCCACGGTCCCGAAGAAGGAGGCGAAGACACCGCCCCGGTCGATGTCCCCGACGACCAGCACGGGCAGCCGGGCGCCGCGGGCGACGCCCATGTTGACGATGTCGGTGCGGCGCAGGTTGATCTCGGCGGGACTGCCCGCCCCCTCACAGATCACCGCGTCATACGTGCCCCGCAACTCGGCCAGACAGTCCAGCACGGTCCCGAGGAGCCGCTGCTGCCGCCCGCCGTGGTACCCACGGGCGCTCAGCTCACCGACCGGCTTGCCGAGCAGCACCACCTGACTGGACTGCTCCCCGCCCGGCTTGAGCAGCACCGGGTTCATCAGCGCGGTCGGCTCGACCCGGCAGGCCTGCGCCTGCATGGCCTGCGCCCGCCCGATCTCGGCGCCCTCGCGGGTCACGAACGAGTTCAGCGACATGTTCTGCGCCTTGAACGGCGCCACCTTCACGCCCTGCCGCACCAGCCACCGGCAGATCCCGGCCGTGACGACGCTCTTCCCGGCGTCGGACGTGGTGCCCGCGACGAGAAGCCCCCCACCGGTCATGACGTACGCCCCCTTCTCCTGCCGATCAGCAGCCGCCCGGCGGCACACGCGCCGAGCGCGAGCAGCCCCACGCGGCGCGACAGCCGCACCGCCCGCTCCACGTCCGCCACGGCGACGGACCGCCCGGCGTCCCCGTTGAGGACCGGCCGGTGCTCGACCCGCCCCCCGTACGACAGCGTCCCGCCGAGCCGCACCCCGAGCGCGCCCGCGAACGACGCCTCCACCGGCCCCGCGTTGGGGCTCGGATGCTTCGCCGCGTCCGCACGCCAGGCCCGTACGGCACCGCGCGGATCGTCTCCCGCCAGGGCTGCGAGTACGGCGGTCAGCCGTGCCCCCGGCCATCCCGCGAGGTCGTCGAGGCGGGCGGAGGCCCAGCCGTAGCGGCGGTACCGGGGGGACTTGTGCCCGACCATCGCGTCCAGGGTGTTCACGGCGCGGAAGCCGAGCAGCCCCGGCACCCCGGCGACGGCGCCCCACACCAGGGCGCCCACCACCGCGTCGGAGGTGTTCTCGGCGACGGACTCCACGACCGCGCGGGCGATCCCGTCCGCGTCCAGCGCCTGCGGGTCCCGCCCGCACAGGTGCGGCAGCCGCTCCCGCGCCCCCTCGACGTCCCCGGCCTGAAGCGCACGCCCGATGGCCCGGGCCTCCCGGCCGAGCGAGGCACCGCCGACGACCGCCCAGGTGGCGACGCCGGTCAGCGCGACGGAGGCGGTGGGGGAGGGGCGTACGACCCGGGACGCCACGGCACCCAGGGCGACGGCGCCACCGGCGCACACCGCGGTGTGCAGGGCGCCCCAGCCGCGGTGGTCACGCCACAGCACCCGCTCCACACCGCTCGCGGCACGCCCGAACACGGCCACCGGGTGCCCGCGGCGCGGATCGCCGAGGAGGAGGTCACCCAGGAGGCCGACGGTGGCGCCGTACGCGAAGACGCGACCGGCACGCATCGGGCTCAGCCGACCGTGGGGTCGGACGGATGGGGGGCGCTTGTCGTCCGGGGGCGCAATCGGCAGCCGAGCATCGCGGTATGTCCTCACTCAGGGTGTCCACGCCCTGGTTCGACGAGACCGGCGGTGAGAGTTCCTGGCTCCCGGGGATGTCCTCCCCGGTCACAGTGGCGGGACCGCGCCGGATTCGCACCGGGCTTCCTCTCCTGCCGCCGTACATGGCCCGGGCAGTCCACCATGCCCCCCGAAGGGCCGTCAACTTGCCGTTGACCTGCGAGGCTGGAGTGTGTGGAGGCCCACACCGGGACGCGTGCGGACATGGCTCCGCCCTGCGGGGAGCGCTCGTGGGCGCCCCGCAGGGCGGAGTGCGTCGCGGCCCTAGGCCACGATCAGATAGATCCCGTACGCCACCGCCGCCGCGCAGGCCGCGAAGCAGGCGTACGCGCCGGTCACCGCGACCGCGTCCGAGCCGCCCCGCTGGGAGGCGCGCTCATGACGGGAGAGGCCCGCGATGCCGAGGGTGAACAGGGCCACGAGGGCCACGGTGGCCACGAGGCTGACGCCGAAGACGGAGCCGAGGGCCGCCCAGTCGATCTTCATCTGCTGAGTTCCTTACGTACCTGGATGCGGGCTCAGACCGTGGCCTGCGGTGCCTTGGTGTCCGGGCTGGCCGGTTCCGCCTGGGCGGGGACGGTGGCGACCAGTTCCTCGGCCGCGGCGGCGGTCGGGGGCGGGGTCACGGCGGCGATGGCCGCGGTGACGACCCCGGCCGACTCCTCGGCGCCGGTGACCGGGCCGGTGTCGTCCGTGTCGTTGACGTTGGTGTGGTCGACGACCTCACGGCGGGACATCTTCCAGATGTAGGCGCTGGAGGCGACCAGGAAGACGGCGACCAGCGCGGTGCCCCAGTCCCCGAAGCCGGTCACGTACTCGGCGAGCGCGGCGACCAGCGCGGCGGCCGGGAGGGTCAGGCCCCAGGCGACGAACATCCGGGTGGCGGTGGACCAGCGGACCACACCGCCCTTGCGGCCCAGGCCCGCGCCCATCACCGCACCGGAGACGGAGTGCGTGGTGGAGAGGGAGAAGCCGAGGTGGGAGGAGGCGAGGATGACCGTCGCCGCGCTGGTCTGGGCGGCGAAGCCCTGCTGCGGCTGGAGGTCGGTCAGGCCCTTGCCCATGGTGCGGATGATGCGCCAGCCGCCGAGGTAGGTACCGAGGGCGATGGCGATGCCCGCGGAGAGGATGACCCACATGGGCGGGTCGGAGTCGGGGGCGACGGCGCCTCCGGCGACCAGGGCGAGGGTGATGACACCCATCGTCTTCTGGGCGTCGTTGGTGCCGTGCGCCAGGGAGACCAGGCCCGCGGAGGCGATCTGCCCGGCGCGGTAGCCCTTCTCGGCGGCCTTGCCGTCGGCCTTCCGGCCAAGGCGGTAGGTCAGGCGTGTGGCCAGCATCGCGGCGATGCCCGCGACCAGCGGGGCGGCGATGGCGGGGATCAGCACCTTGGTGACGAGCACGTCACCGTGGACGGCGCCGACACCCGCGGAGGCGATGGTGGCGCCGATCAGACCGCCCATCAGGGCGTGCGAGGAGGAGGACGGCAGTCCGACGAGCCAGGTCGCCAGGTTCCAGAGGATCGCGCCGACCAGGGCGGCGAAGATGACCTCGGGACGAATACCGCTTTCGTCGACCAGCCCCTTGGAGATCGTGTTGGCGACCTCCACGGAGAGAAACGCACCGACAAGGTTGAGCACGGCGGACATGGCCACCGCGACCTTGGGCCTCAGCGCACCGGTCGAGATGGTGGTGGCCATCGCGTTCGCGGTGTCGTGGAAACCGTTCGTGAAATCGAACGCGAGTGCGGTTACCACCACAATCGCGAGGATCAGCGAGATGCCTTCCATTTACCCGGGCAATCGTTCGAGGTCATTGGCTGGATGAACGTAGGTAACCCAGGTGAACGAAAGGTGAACTGAGGAGGGCTTCAGGGTGTCCGTGAGTATGGATTGAGGTATGGACCGAGGAGATCCTGGTCACCCCGCGGCTCGCCGCCCCCCTCGCACGGCTGGCAGGATCACGGCATGGCCGGACCACGACACGATCAGCGAGACGACCGGGGCGCAGCGGACGGCGAGGAGGCGCGGGCCTGGGAGGCGCTCGTGGCCACCGCCCGCCGCACCGTCGCCGACGGCCTCGTCGTCGGCACCTCCGGCAACGTCTCCGTCCGCGTCGGCGACACCGTCCTGGTCACCCCCTCGGGCGTGCCCTACGACCGGCTCACCCCGGACGACCTGACCGGTGTCGACCTCGCCGGACACCAGGTGCGCGGCACCCTGGTCCCGACCAGCGAACTGCCCATGCACCTCGCCGTCTACCGCGCCACCGACGCGCGCGCCGTCGTCCACACCCACGCCGTGCACGCCACCGCCGTCTCCACCCTCGTCCCCGAACTGCCGCCCATCCACTACATGACCGGAGCGCTCGGCGGACCCGTCCGGGTCGCCCCCTACGCCACCTACGGCACCGACGAACTCGCCCAGAACATGCTGCGCGCCCTCACCGGCCGCTCCGGCTGCCTCCTCCAGAACCACGGCACCCTCACCTACGGCGACACCCTCGACCAGGCCTACGACCGCACCGCACAACTGGAGTGGATGTGCCGCCTCTGGCTCACCGCCTCCGCCCTGCCCGGCCGCTCGCCCGCCCTGCTGTCAGCACGGCAGCTGAGGGAGGCCGGAGAGCGGCTGAGGGGGTACGGGCAGCGCGACCCGGCGCCCGGCGACTGACCCCGGCACGCCCCCGCCTCCCTCCCCCCTCGCATCACCCGGCCCCGTCCTCCGGCTGGCCCGTCACCAGGTCCGCCCCGACACTGGAGCCGTGCGCACTGTCAGAGCGACGGCCGCGGCCGTCACCGCCGTGATAGGGGCCGGCGCCGCAGCGGTCGCCGTCGGCCGGTTCGCCAGCGCCGCGGCGCTCAAGGCGCCACCGGGACGGCCCCTGCCCACCGAACTCCGGCTCACCGTGCACGGCACGGCCGCGGGGCAGATCGCCCTCACCCGCGACCTCGCCTCCCTGCGCCCCGGCCGCTACGGCCTCGCCGGGGACGGCTCCCACGCCGTCGTCGGCCCCGTCCTGCGCACCGACTCCCACCCCGCCGACACCGTCGTACGCCGACTGGAACGCGTCACCCACGGCACCCTGGAACCCGGCGACAGGGTCTGGCTCACCCCGACCGTGCACATCGGCAACCCGGGCACCGCCCTCGGCCTCGACCACGCCGACGTCGACATCCCCGGCGAACTCGGTCCCCTGCCCGCCTGGTTCGTGCCCGGTGCCCGCGACACCTGGATGATCATGGTGCACGGCCTCGGCGCCACCCGGGAGCACCCCATGAACGTCATGGGCCTGCTGCACCGCCTCCGCTTCCCCGTGCTCTCCCTTGCCTACCGAGGCGACCTCGGCGCCCCCCGCTCACCGGACGGCCTGCACCACCTCGGCGAGACCGAGTGGCGCGACGTGGACGCCGCCATCCGGTACGCCCTCAGATACGGCGCCCGGCGGGTGGTGCTGCACGGCTGGTCCACCGGCGCCGCCATGGCACTGCACACCGCCACCCACTCCCCGGTACGCGAGAACGTCTCCGGCCTCGTGCTGGACTCCCCGGTGCTCGACTGGGAGGCGACCCTGCGCGCCCTGGCCGCGGCCCACCGCACCCCGGGCGTGCTGCTGCCGCTCGCCGTCCGCGCCGCCCAGGGCCGCGCCGGCCTGCACGGCGACCGCCTCGACAGCACCGCCACACCGGACCGCCTCGACGTCCCCACCCTGATCTTCCACGGCCCCGACGACACCGTGGCCCCCTGGGCCCCCTCCCGGCGCCTCGCCGCCCGCCGTCCCGACCGCGTCGCCCTGCGCACCGTCCGCCAGGCGCCGCACGGCGCCATGTGGAACGCCGATCCCGAGGGCTACGAGGAATCCCTCCGCCGCTTTCTCACCCCCCTGATGTGACCCTCGCCGGGCACCCCCCGTCCACCCGCCCGTCACCATTCCGTTTGCGATCCGTTCAAGGCCGTATCAGTGGCTTGATCACCCCTCCCGACCCCCTGCTGGACCCCGTGCTCTGGCCAGCCCCGTCGCCCGCCGTGACATTCCGTTTGGGTTTTCGGACCGTCAACCGGAAGACTGCCCCCGTGACGTCCCGTATCCCGCGCGACTCCAGGCTTCGACTCGTCCGCCCACGACCCCTGGCCGCCGCCCCCCGAGCCATGGACCAGCGGCGCCCGCGCCGCCCCGCACCGCGCCCGCCGGAGGGCACACCCGCCCCCGCGGAGCTGGCCAAAATGGCTCGCTCCCATCTGGCCGGTGCCGCCCGCGTCGCCCGCTGGGCCGACGCCGCGCTGCGCCCCGGCCGGACCGGCGCCACCGCCGACGGCAAGGCCACCCTCGCCGACGCGACCGCCGAACGGGCGGCCCACGACCTGGGTCTGACACCGGCGCAGGTCCGCGTCGACTGGGACACCGCCCGCCTCGCCGGGCTGGTCGAGGTGCACGGCGACAGCGCCCGCCCCGGCTGGCGGCTGCGCGCCTGGGACCGCGACGACAGCGCCGTACTGCGCGGCTGGGTCGCCCTCTTCGACGCCTGGTCGCTCGCCCGCCCCGAGCCCGAGCAGCAGCCCGCGGCCGTCGCCGAGGTCGTCTCGGCCATGCCCCAGCTCCTCTCCTTCCTCCAGCTGTCCGCCGGGCCCGTCCCCGTCGCCCAGCTCCTCGACCTCCTCGAACAACGCGTCCGCGAACTGCGCACCGAACGCTGCGAGATCCCCTACGGCCCCCAGCCCGAACCCCAGCCGCAGCCCGGGGACGACACCCCGCTCGCCCCGCTCCTGGACTGGGCCCTCGGCGCCCTCGCCGCCGTCGGCGCCCTCACCTACGGCGACGGACAGGCCACGCTCACCCCGCTCGGCAGCTGGGCGGTCTGGGTCAAGCTGGAGCAGATCTGCGTCGCCGCCCAGAGCCCCGCGGGCAACATCGAGGCCTCCGCCGAGGAGATGCTGCGCGGCTGCGCCCAGCTCCGCCCCAACGCCGCCCGCGCCGAGTACCGCGCCTGGCTCGCCGCCCGCCCCGTCGGCGGCGCCGTCACCGAACTCCTCGACGCCGCCCGCGGCGAGGACGCCCTGCTGCGCGGCCTGGCCTTCGAGGCGCTGCGGGTCGTCGGCGCCCCCGCCGAGCCCGAGGTGCGCGGCGTCCTCGACGTACCGACGCTGCGGCCCTACGCCCTGCTGTGGCTCGCGGAGCACGACGGCACCGACCCCGAGGACGCCCACGAGATTCTCACCAGGGAGGAGGCCACCTGGCTGTGGGTCGACACCGCCGCCGCCGTCGCCGACCACGGCGAGGCCCCGCTGCTGGTGCGGCACCTGGAGTCGGCCGTGCAGGCGACCGTCCCGGCGCTCCTGGACGAGGTGCGCGCGGTCGGCCATCCGCGCACCGTGCAGGTCCTGGTGGCGCTCGCCGCCGCCCATCCCGACCCCGCCCTGGCCAAGGCGGTCCGCCGGGCGGCCTTCCAGGTGCACACCGGGGGCAGCTGACCGGCCCGGGCGCGTCCGGGGCCGGGCCTCAGGCCGTCATGCCGAGGCCTCAGGCCGTTATCTCGGGCGCGTAGGTGCCGAAGCTCCAGATGTTGCCCTCGATGTCACGGGCCATGTAGTCCCGCGAGCCGTAGTCCTGGTCCGTCGGGGGCATCAGGATCTCCGCGCCGTGGTCCACGGCCCGTCGGTGGTGCGCGTCGACGTCGTCCACGACGACGTACACCCCCGTCGGGCCCGCGCCCTTCATCGCCTCGTCGAAGCGGCCGCCGCGGCCCTTGGAGCCGAGCATCACCGCGCCGTTGCCCTGCGCCAGCTCGGCGTGCAGCACCGAGCCGTCCTCGCCCTCGTACACGGACAGCTCCGTGAAGCCGAACGCCTCCGTGAGCTGGCGGATCGCCGCCTTCGCGTCGGCGTACAACAACGTGGGGCAGATGCTCGGCCGCCCGCCGCTCGTGCCTGCCATACCGATCACTCCCTCGTCGGTGGTCCCTCGACCCGGGTCGGGTCCGGCCTGTTGCACAGTCTGGCAGCCACCACTGACAACGCCCCCGCGGAGAGCCGAACGGCGGACGCCCCGCCCGCGGCCTGGCCGAAAGCCGAACCCCCGGACGCGGGAAAAAGGGCTTGCGCCGCCCCGTTAGACTGGCCCCATGGCCATTCTCCTCGCGCATTAGCGGCGGGTACGACCTCAGCCGCCCACCCCGCCCCTCCCCATCCGCCCTGGAGTCTGTCCGTGATCTCCGCCTCCGGCATCGAGCTGCGCGCCGGTGCCCGCGTCCTCATCGAGTCCGCCACCTTCCGCGTCGCCAAGGGCGACCGCATCGGCCTGGTCGGCCGCAACGGCGCCGGGAAGACCACCCTCACCAAGTGCCTCGCGGGCGAGGGCATCCCCGCCGCCGGCACCATCACCCGCTCCGGCGAGGTCGGGTACCTCCCGCAGGACCCGCGCACCGGCGACCTCGACATCCTCGCCCGCGACCGCATCCTCTCCGCGCGCGGCCTCGACGTACTGATCCGCAAGATGCGCCAGAACGAGGAGCGCATCGCCACCGGCAAGGGCGCCACCCGCGACAAGGCGATGAAGCAGTACGAGCGCCAGGAGACGGAGTTCCTCACCAAGGGCGGGTACTCCGCCGAGGCCGAGGCCGCCACCATCGCCGCCGCGCTCAACCTTCCCGACCGGGTGCTCGGCCAGCCCCTGCACACGCTCTCCGGCGGACAGCGCCGCCGTATCGAGCTGGCCCGCATCCTGTTCTCGGACGCGGACACCCTGCTGCTGGACGAGCCGACCAACCACCTCGACGCCGACTCGATCGTCTGGCTGCGGGACTACCTCAAGACCTACCGCGGCGGCTTCATCGTGATCAGCCACGACGTCGACCTCGTCGACACGGTGGTCAACAAGGTGTTCTACCTGGACGCCAACCGCGCCCAGATCGACGTCTACAACATGGGCTGGAAGCTCTACCAGCAGCAGCGCGAGGCCGACGAGAAGCGCCGCAAGCGCGAGCGCGCCAACGCCGAGAAGAAGGCCGCCGCCCTGCACTCGCAGGCCGACAAGATGCGCGCCAAGGCCACCAAGACGGTCGCCGCGCAGAACATGGCCCGCCGCGCCGACAAACTGCTCGCCGGTCTGGAGGCGGTCCGGCAGTCCGACAAGGTCGCCAAGCTGCGCTTCCCCGAGCCCGCGCCCTGCGGCAAGACCCCGCTGATGGCGGAGGGCCTGTCGAAGTCGTACGGCTCGCTGGAGATCTTCACCGACGTCGACCTGGCCATCGACAAGGGGTCGCGGGTCGTCATCCTCGGCCTCAACGGCGCGGGCAAGACGACGCTGCTGCGGCTGCTCGCCGGTGTGGAACAGCCCGACACGGGCGCGGTCGTCCCCGGTCACGGCCTCAAGCTCGGCTACTACGCGCAGGAGCACGAGACCCTCGACCAGAACCGCACCGTGCTGGAGAACATGCGCTCGGCCGCCCCGGACATGGACCTGGTCGAGGTCCGCAAGGTGCTCGGCTCGTTCCTGTTCTCCGGCGACGACGTCGACAAGTCCGCCGGGGTGCTCTCCGGAGGCGAGAAGACCCGGCTGGCCCTCGCCACCCTCGTGGTGTCCTCGGCGAACGTCCTCCTCCTCGACGAGCCCACCAACAACCTCGACCCGGCCAGCCGCGAGGAGATCCTCGGCGCGCTGCGCACCTACAAGGGCGCGGTCGTCCTGGTCACCCACGACGAGGGCGCCGTCGAGGCGCTCCAGCCCGAGCGGATCATCCTGCTCCCCGACGGCGTCGAGGACCTGTGGGGCGCGGACTACGCGGATCTGGTCGCCCTCGCCTGATCGGGCCCCGTCCCCCCGCTTGATCGAATGAGTGATCCACAGCGTATGGATCATTCGGCCCATCGGTGATCCACCATCTGTGTGAGATCTCCTCGTACCGGGGTGTGTCCTACATCGATTTCGCGGCCGAGTCCCCTGTCGACGGAGATTCGGCCGCCACACCATGCTGACCTGCGCCTTCGCGGAGAGGTCCGTTCGGCGGGACGCGCCCGACGCTTCGGAATTGGCAATTCCGGTTGTGGGGATGTGCTCCTGTCGTCAAAACCCTCTCGCATGGACCTTGCCGAATGGGTGGCCAGGACGGCGCGGAGGGGTGATCATGAGGAGACCAGAGCGCACTTCCCATGAGGAGGCACGGGTGGCCGAGACTCTGAAGAAGGGCAGCCGGGTGACCGGCGCCGCGCGCGACAAGCTCGCGGCAGACCTGAAGAAGAAGTACGACGCCGGTGCGAGCATCCGGGCGTTGGCCGAGGAGACCGGCCGCTCGTATGGCTTTGTGCACCGCATGCTCAGCGAGTCGGGCGTCACGCTCCGAGGGCGTGGCGGGGCGACGCGGGGCAAGAAGGCCGCCTCGGCCTGACCCCCCGGGCAGCCCACCGTCTTCGATGGTGACCACCCGGTCGGGCAACCGATCGGCCGGGTGGTTACTGTGCAGTCACTTACGACCGCACCCATCGGAGGCGCCCCATGGCTTCGCTCGACTCGGTAATCGATCCGGTACTCGACAAGGACGGCGTACGGCTCACCGTCGACGACGCGATCGCCACGGTGACGCTGACCAACCCGGCCAAGCGCAACGCGCAGAGCCCCGCTCTGTGGCGGGCGCTGACCGAGGCGGGCCGGCTGCTGCCGGGCACCGTCCGCGTGGTCGTGCTGCGCGCCGAGGGCAAGTCCTTCTCGGCCGGTCTCGACCGGCAGGCGTTCACGCCCGAGGGCTTCGACGGCGAGCCGTCGTTCATCGACCTCGCGCGCGGTGGCGACGCCGAGCTGGACGCGACCATCGCCGAGTACCAGGCGGCGTTCACCTGGTGGCGGCGCAGCGACATCGTCTCCATCGCCGCGGTGCAGGGACACGCCATCGGTGCCGGGTTCCAGCTCGCCCTCGCCTGTGACCTGCGCGTCGTCGCCGACGACGTGCAGTTCGCCATGCGCGAGACCAGCCTCGGTCTGGTGCCCGACCTGACGGGGACGTATCCGCTGGTCTCGCTGGTCGGGTACGCGCGGGCGCTGGAGATCTGCGCGACCGGGCGCTTCGTCCAGGCCGAGGAGGCCGAGCGCACCGGGCTCGCCAACCTCGCCGTGCCCGGCGACCAGCTCGACGACGCCGTACGGGATCTGGCGGCGGCGTTGCTCAGCGCCCCGAGGGACGCCGTGATCGAGACGAAGGCGTTGTTGCAGGGGGTGGGGGAGCGGACGTACGAGGAGCAGCGGGTCGCCGAGCGGGCGGCGCAGGGGCGTCGGCTGCGGGATCTCGCGGGGGTCGGCGAGTAGCGCCGCCGGGGGCGTCTCAGATCACGGCGGTTACCAGTACCGCCACCGTGGGGTGGTCGGGCAGCGCCTCGGCTACCTGGGTGCGGACCTCCCGGGTGACGTCCAGGGTGCGGTGGGTCGCCTGCACGGCCAGTTCCAGTTGGACGTGGGGGCGGGGCAGGGTGGCCTCCCGGGTGGTCTCCGTGAGGTGCACCGCAGGTCCCAGGAGGGCCGTCAGCCGGGCCACGCCGGGTACGGCCAGGGCGGTGGCGGCGGCCCGTGCCTGCGTGGGGTCCGTCGATGCGCGGGCCGTCGGCGGTTCCGGCGCGGTCGCCGCCGGGGCCTGCGGTTCCTCGTCGTCACCCAGCAGGCCCATCACCCGCAGGTCGATCTCCGTCACCGTCAGACCGAGCCGTCGCTCCGCCGCCGTCGCCAGTGCCGTACGCAGCCGGGACGCCGAGGCCGGCAGGGGCTCGGCGGCGGTGGCGGCGAAGTCGGCGGTCAGCCGCAGCGGCCCGGGCGGCAGCGCGCTCGGCGGGGGCGGTACGGCGGGGTCGTAGGTCTGCTCCGGGTCGGCCAGGCCGATGCGGACCCGGCCCAGCCGGGTGCCCGGTACCGCCTCCACCGCCCGCGCGAGCGCCGTGCGCGCCGCGTCCTCGGAGAGCCACGCGCCGTCGCGCGGGCCACCCAGCGGGAGGAGCCGTCCGAGGCCGAGTTGCTGCCGTACCGCCTGTGTCCAGTCCGCCGTCATTGCTCCAGCCTGCCGCATTCATGGAGCGAGGTGGGGCAACCTTGCTTACGGTGGTCGAAGGACGACCACCGAAAGGGACGTACGGCGATGACCGATATGGACCGGAATCGAACGCAGACCACCGAGGGCCAGGGGGAGCAGTCGCAGACGTCGACCCGCAAGGCCACCCGGCGCGGTGGCGGGGACCCGGGGACCCGGGGCCGCACCACCATCGCCGACGGCGTCGTGGAGAAGATCGCCGGGATGGCCGCCCGTGACGTAGTCGGCGTGCACGCCATGGGCAGCGGGATCAGCCGCACCTTCGGGGCGGTCCGGGAACGCGTGCCCGGCCAGACCAAGTCGGTGACCCGAGGGGTCAAGGCCGAGGTCGGCGAGGTGCAGACCGCGCTCGACCTGGAGATCGTGATCGACTACGGAGTGTCGATCGCCGATGTCGCCCGCGCCGTGCGCGAGAACGTGATCGCGGCCGTGGAGCGGATGACCGGCCTTGAGGTCGTCGAGGTCAACATCGCGGTGAGCGACGTCAAGCTCCCCGACGAAGAGGAAGAGGAGCCGGAGCCCCGGATCCAGTGACCCGTACAACTGAATGCTGAGGAGCGCACCATGAGCATGGCCGTGGTCGGCATGATCGCCGGGATGGCGTTGGGCTTTGCCGGCTACTTCGGCGGGTTCGGCGCCTTCCTGCTGGTGGCGGCCCTGGGCGCCGTGGGGTTCATCGTCGGCCGGTTCCTGGAGAGCGACATGGACCTCGGTGACCTCTTCCGTCCGCGCGACGACCGGCGGCGGTGACGCCGGTGGACGCCACGGCGGAAGAGGCGCGCGGTGAGACCCGCGACCCCCTGGCCGCCGTTCCACCGGGGGAGCGCGGCGCCACCCGGATCGCCGACCGGGTGGTGGCCAAGATCGCCGGGCAGGCGGCGCGCGAGGCGCTCGGCGCCCTGCCGCCGGACGCCTCCCGCCCGCACGCCACCGTGGTCGTACACCACCAGGTCGCGCGCGTCCGGGTCCACCTGGAACTCGACTATCCGGGTGACATCGGCGCCCGCTGCGGGGCGGTGCGCCGCCATGTGGCCGAGCGGGTGGGCACGTTGGTGGGAATGGACGTACCGGAGGTCGCCGTCCAGGTGGAGCGGCTCCATGTGCTCCCGGCGCACGGCGTGGCACAGGGGAGGACCCGATGAGCGAGCCCCAGGGTTCCGACGGCGGCACACAGCGGCTGCCGGTCATCGAGAAGCCGCGGGCCGACGCGGGCGGCGCCGACCAGCCGGTGCCACCGGCGAAGGACGACGGGGGTGACCGCGGACGCCGCTTCTGGTCGGCGCGGCGCGTCCCCGCGGCCGTCGTCGCCGTGCTGGTGCTGGGCGTCGTCGGTCTCTTCCTCTACGACATCGCCGCCGTGCGCGCCGATCAGCCGGGCATGCGCTGGCGCCGTGAACTCGCCGACCAGCTCGCGCGTCGTCAGCTCGACGACATCTGGGTGCTGGTCGGCGCCGGGGTCGCCGCGGCCCTCGGACTGTGGCTGCTGGTGCTGGCGGCGACGCCGGGCGTGCGTGCCGTGCTGCCGATGCGGCGCACGCACCCCGATGTGCGCGCCGGTCTGCACCGCGACGCCGCCGCCACCGTGCTGCGGGACCGGGCCGTCGAGGTGGCCGGTGTGCAGTCGGTGCGGGTGCGGATGCGCCGCCGCAAGGCCGACGTCCGCGCGGTCTCGCACTTCCGGGAACTGGACGACGTACACACCGATCTGGACACCGTGCTCGCCGACGCGATGGAGGAGCTGGGCCTGGCCCGGCCGCCGGCACTGTCGGTGCGGGTGCGGCGGCCCGGCCGGAAGGGGTGACAGCGGTGCTCAGGACCGTCAACCGGGTGCTGATCGGGCTCGTGGGCCTGGTCCTCGTGGTGCTCGGCGGTGCCGTGCTCGCCGTCGGTCTCGGTCTTCAGCCGCCGGCCTGGTGGCTGCACCAGGGGCCCGACGACGTACTGCTCGGCGATGCCGAGCGGACCCGCTGGCGGGACGAGGGCTGGTGGTGGCCGGTCGTCATCGCCGCGCTCGCCGTCGTCGTCCTGCTCGCCCTGTGGTGGCTGACCGCCGTACTGCGCCGCCGTCGGCTCGGCGAGGTGCTCGTCGACACCGGCGACGGCGAGGGCGCCCTGCTGCGCGGCCGGGCCATGGAGGACGCCTTCGCCACCGAGGCCGCCGCGCTGGACGGCGTCGCCCGCGCCCGGGTCCACCTCACCGGCCGCCGCACCGCGCCCGCCGCCCGGGTGCGCCTCAACGTGGAGCCCCATGTCGCCCCCGCGACCGCCCTGCACCACCTCACCGACCGGGCCCTCACCCACGCCCGTGGCTCGGCGGGCCTGGCGTCCCTGCCGACGGAGGTACGGCTGCGCGGGGTGCGGCACCGGCCGGGGAGGGTGAGCTGACGGGCGGCCGGGAGGCGCTGCCTCAGAAGCCGTGCCGCGCGCCGCCGTCGATCGGCAGCATCACACCCGTCAGGTACGACGCCGCGGGCGACAGCACGAACGCCGCCGTACGGCCGAACTCCTCCGGCGTCCCGTAGCGGCGCATCGGGATACGGGACTCGGCCGCCGCCCGGGTCGCCTCGGGGTCGGCGGACAGGGAGTCCAGTTCCCGCACCCGGTCCGTGTCGAAGCGGCCCGGCAGCAGCCCGACGACGCGGATGCCGCGCGGCCCCAGCTCCACCGAGAGGGACTTGGCGAGCCCGGCCAGCCCGGGACGCAGCCCGTTGGAGATGGTCAGCCCGGGGATCGGCTCGTACACCGAGCCCGACAGCACGAAGCCGATGACCCCGCCCGCCTCCAGCTCCGCCGCCGCTGCCCGGGCCAGCCGGGCGGCGCCCAGGAACACCGACTCGAACGCCGACCGCCATTGTTCGTCGGTGTTGTCGGCGATGAAGCCGGGCGGCGGGCCGCCGACGCTGACGAGGATGCCGTCGAAGCCGCCGAACCGCTCCCGGGCCACCGCGACCAGCCGAGCGGGCGCCTCCGGGTCGCTGTTGTCCACCGCCACCCCGACCGCGTCGGGGCCCAGTCCGGCCGCAGCCTCGGCGGCCCGCTGCTCGTCCCGCCCGGTGACGACCACCTTCGCGCCGTCGGCGATCAGGGCACGCGCGGTGGCGTTGCCCAGTCCGCGGGTGGCGCCGGTGACGACGTACACCCGGTCCTTCAGTCCAAGATCCATGGCCCCTATCCTGCCCCGTCGTCCCCGTAGAGGGCGAGGGCGGTGTTCACCAGGCCGATGTGGCTGAACGCCTGCGGGAAGTTGCCGAGCTGCCGGCCCGCCACCGGGTCGTACTCCTCGGACAGCAGCCCGACGTCGTTGGTGAGGCCGACCAGCCGTTCGAACAGCTCCTCGGCCTGCGCGCGGCGGCCCGTCGCGAGGAGTGCGTCGGCCAGCCAGAACGAGCACACCAGGAACGTGCCCTCACCGCCGGGCAGCCCGTCGACGGCCGTCTCGGCGGCGCTGTAGCGGCGCAGCAGACCGTGGTGGCCCAGCTCCGCGCGGACCGCGTCGATGGTGCCGGCCACCCGAGGGTCGTCCGGTGGGAGGAACCCGGTGCGCGGGATGAGCAGCAGGGCGGCGTCCAGCTCCCGGGAGCCGTAGAACTGGGTGAAGGTGTTCCGCTCGGGGTCGTAGCCCTTCTCGCAGACCTCGCGGTGCACCTCGTCGCGCATCGCCCGCCAGCCCTCCAGGTCGCCCTCCAGTTGCGGGTAGCGCTCCAGCGCCCGCACCGCGCGGTCGGCGGCCACCCACACCATGACCTTGGAGTGCACGAACTGGCGGCGCCCGCCGCGCACCTCCCACAGCCCCTCGTCCGGCTGCCGCCACGCCGTGCGCAGGAACTCCATCAGCGCCACTTGCAGCGCCCAGATGTCCGGCCGGGAGTGCAGGCCCGCACGGCGCGCCACGGCAAGCGAGTCCATCACCTCGCCGTAGACGTCCAGCTGCAACTGGCGTACGGCGTCATTGCCGACCCGGACGGGTGCGGAGCCGCCGAAACCGGGCAGCCAGGGCAGCTCGAACTCGGTCAGCCGCCGCTCGCCCGCCACGCCGTACATGATCTGGAGGTCCGCCGGGTCGCCCGCGACCGCGCGCAGCAGCCAGTCGCGCCAGGCCTCGGCCTCCTCGACATAGCCCGCCGCCATCGCCGCGCGCAGGGTGAGGGTGGAGTCGCGCAGCCAGCAGTAGCGGTAGTCCCAGTTGCGCACCCCGCCGAGTTCCTCGGGCAGCGAGGTGGTGGGGGCGGCGACGATGCCGCCGGTCGGCTTGTAGGTGAGCGCCTTGAGGGTGATCAGGGAGCGGACGACGGTGTCGCGGTGCGGGCCGTCGTAGCGGCAGTGCGACGCCCACTCCTGCCAGTCGGTGACGCTGTGGCGCAGCGACTCGTACGGGTTCACCAGCGGCGGGCGTGGCTCGTGCGAGGGGTGCCAGGTCAGGATGAAGGCGACCTTCTGCCCCGCCTCGACGGTGAACTCGGCGTGCGTGCCGAAGTCCTCGCCCCAGCTGGGCACTTCCGGCTCGCTGCGCAGCCACACCGAGTCCGGGCCCGCGACCGCCACCCGGTGGCCGTCGGCGCGGCGCACCCACGGCACGATCGAGCCGTAGTCGAAGCGGAGCCGGAGCGTGCTGCGCATCGTCACGCTGCCGCTCAGGCCCTCGACGATGCGCACCAGATCGGGTGCCCGGTCCCGCTGCGGCATCAGGTCCGTGACCCGGACGGTGCCCTCGGACGTCTCCCACTCGGTGTCCAGGACGAGGGTGTCGGGGCGGTACGCGCGCCGGGTGCAGGGCCCGGTCGCGTCCTTCGGGGCGAGCCGCCAGTGGCCGTTGTCCTCGTCCCCGAGGAGTCTCGCGAAACAGGCCCCCGAGTCGAAGCGCGGCAGACAGAGCCAGTCGACCGAGCCGTCCCTGCCGACGAGGGCGGCGGTCTGCTCGTCCCCGATGATCGCGTAGTCCTCGATACGCCGGTTCACGCAGGTGCGGTTTCCCTGCGAAGGGGGGACGCAATCAGCGTGAAGGGCCGGGCGGGTGACGAAGGACGGCCGGCGGCGTCACACCGTCGCCGGTTCCGACTCCGTCGGCTCTTGCTCGTCGGCCTCGGCCGCGGCCGCGCGGTCGCGGGACTCGCGGCGGACCAGGACGATCCAGCCGAGGGGCACGCCCGCGGCGAACAGCCACCACTGGATCGCGTAGGCGAAGTTCAGCGCGGCGTTCTCCCTGCCGGGGTTGCCCAGCTGCTGCGGAGTGCCGCCCGCGGGCTCGGGGGCCGTCTGCACGACGTAGCCGCCGAGGACCTCGGCGTCGAGCCGCTCCGCCTCGCGCTCGCTGTCGATGAGCATGATCTGCCGGTCCGGCAGGCCCTCGAGGTCCTTGATCCCGCTCGCCTCGGTGGTCTCGTCGGGCATCAGCCGGCCCGTGACGGTGGTCTCACCGCGCGGCGGCGCGGGGATCTTCGGGAACGCGCTCTGGCTCTGCGGGTCCGAGGGGATCCAGCCGCGGTTGACGAGCAGCACCTTGCCGTCGGCGAGGACGAAGGGGGTCAGGACGTGGTAGCCGATCTCGTCGTTGCCGTTGGTGCGGCGGCGGACCACGACCTCGTCGTCGGTGTCGAAGTGCCCCTTCGCGGTGACCGTGCGGTAGCGCTCCTCGGTGGTCACGGCGTGTCCCGGCGAGGTCAGCCGCTGCACCGGCACCGGGTCGGCGGCCAGCGCCTCGGCGACCAGGTCGTTGCGGGCGGCGCGCTCGTCGTGCCGGTGCATCTGCCAGATGCCCAGCCTGATCATCGTGGGGATGAGCAGCAGGGCGACCAGCGTGGTGATCACCCACTGCCGGGACAACAGGAAGCGGTACACCCCACGACGGTACCTCTCACGCCGCGGGGTGCCCCCAGGGGGGTGCTCGGACCCCGCTTCCGGGGGAGCGCTCAGACCCGGTCCACGATGCCCGCCTTTCCCTCGGCGCGGGCGCAGTGGGCGCCGCAGTACCAGTGGCCCTCGACCTCGACGCCCTGGCCGATGATCTGCACCCGGCAGTGCTCGCAGATGGGGGCCATGCGGTGGATCGCGCAGGAGAAGCAGTCGAAGACGTGGACCGCGCCCTGTGCGTGCACCTCGAAGGTCATGCCGTAGTTGTTGCCGCATACTTCGCATGTCGCCATGGGCCACAGGGTGGGCCGTCGCCGTGGCGCGGGCGAGCGGGCGGTGGGCGAGTCGCCCGGCAATCACCCGTCCGTACGGCTCACTCGTCCGCCGGTTCCACGTCCCCGAGCAGCTGCCCGAAGGCCGCCTCGTCGACCACCGGTGTGCCGTACTGGCGGGCCTTGACCACCTTCGAGGTGCCCGAGTCGGGGTCGTTGGTCACCAGCAGGCTGGTCAGCCGGGACAGGCTCGTCGCGACATGCAGCCCGGCCTCGGCCGCCCGGTCCTCCAGCAGTTCGCGCTCGACCGAGGTGTCCCCGGAGAAGGCCACCCGCATGCCCTGTTTGAGGCGCTTGCCCACTTCATACCGGCCTGGGTTGGGATAGGGGCAGGCGGGCCTTTTGCGGGAGGGGCGCCAACTGCTCGGCCGGTACCCGCCGTAGCCGCCCGGTCCGCCCGCCTGCTGCCCGATCCGCGGCGCCGGACGGTCCGTCCACTCGGTGAGCGGCCGGCACTCGTGCAGCGGCAGCCGCAGTCCGGCCTCGGCCGCGGCCCGCAGGCTCGGCCGGAACGCCTCGGCCAGCACGCGCGCGTCGTCCAGCGCGTGGTGTGCCCGCCGCTGGACGACGCCGAAGTGCGCGGCGAGGGACTCCAGCTTGTGGTTGGGCAGCGGCAGCGCCAGCTCCTTGGCGAGGGCGATGGTGCACAGCCGGTGCCGCACCGGGGCCTCGCGCCGGGCGCGGGCGTACTCCCGGGCGATCATCTGCCAGTCGAAGACGGCGTTGTGCGCGACGAGCACCCGGCCCTCCAGACGGGTCGCGAACTCCTCGGCGACGTCCGCGAACAGCGGCGCGTCCCGCAGCACCTCGCTCGTCAGACCGTGGATCCACACCGGGCCCGGGTCGCGCTGCGGATTGACCTGCGTGTACCAGTGGTCCTCGACCTCGCCGCGCGCGTCCAGCCGGTAGACGGCGGCGGAGACGATCCGGTCGTCCCGGGCCAGGCCGGTGGTCTCCACGTCAACGACCGCGTACCCCTGGGGATACGCGGTCGGCCACACGGTGGGGGACGACGCTGCGGTCGTGCGGTCTTCGAGCATGGTCCCTGAGGATACGGGCCGGGACTGACAGCGCACGCCCGCGGTGCCCCGTCAGGTGGGCGGCGGCGCCCGTCCGTTCGAGTGTCTGTCGGGGACAGCGCGTCAAGTTCCGGCCCCGGTACGGCGCGTGGGGTGACATTCTCCGGGGGTGACGCGACCGACGGCGGGTGCACCGCACGACGACGAGGCGCACGGGAGCGCGCTGGGGGCGCGGCTGAACTGGCTGCGCGCGGCCGTGCTCGGCGCCAACGACGGCATCGTCTCCACCGCCGGTCTGGTCGTCGGCGTCGCCGGTGCCACCGACGACCGCTCGGCACTGCTGACGGCGGGCCTCGCCGGACTGCTCGCCGGGTCGATGTCGATGGCGGCGGGCGAGTACGTGTCCGTCTCCACCCAGCGGGACTCCGAGCGGGCCGCGATCGCGCTGGAGCGACGGGAACTGAGGGAACGGCCGGAGGAGGAACTGGCGGAGCTGGCCGAACTGCTCCGGCGGCGGGGGCTGTCGAGGGAGGTGGCCCGTGAGGCGGCGGCCCAGCTCACCGAACGGGACGCCCTGCGGGCGCACGCGCGCGTGGAACTCGGCATCGACCCCGACCAGCTGACCAACCCCTGGCACGCGGCCGGGGCGAGCTTTCTCGCCTTCACCGTCGGCGCCCTGCTGCCGCTGTTCGCCATCGTGCTGCCGGGCGCGGACTGGCGCCTTGTGGTGACGGTGGGATCCGTCCTGCTCGCGCTGGCGGGCACGGGCTGGAGCAGCGCCCGCCTGGGCGCCGCACCGCCCGCCCGGGCCGTCGCCCGCAACATGGGCGGGGGAGCGGTGGCCATGGGGGTCACGTACGTGGCGGGGTCGCTGCTGGGGGCGGCGGGGGTGTGACGCGCGCGTACGCCGCGATCCTGCCAGTGACCATTGGCGGAGATCGCCAACAAGCAAGCGCGTACCCTCGGTAATGCTTGTCGGTAACAACGTCTAGCCGTGGCCCGGCGACCGTCCTACCGTGCAGCCATGCCGAACCTCCCCGATGTCGTGGTCTGGTCGATACCCGCCTTCGTGCTGCTCACCGTGGTCGAGGTGATCAGCGTCCGGCTCCATCCCGACGAGGACGCCGCCGGGTACGAGACGAAGGACGCCACGACCAGCGTCACCATGGGGCTCGGCAGCCTGTTCTTCGACTTCCTCTGGAAGATCCCGATCGTCGCGATCTACACCGCGGTGTACGAACTCACCCCGCTGCGCGTCCCCGTGCTGTGGTGGACCGTCGCCCTGATGCTCCTCGCCCAGGACTTCTTCTACTACTGGTCCCACCGCGGCCACCACGTCATCCGCATCCTGTGGGCCTGCCACGTCGTCCACCACTCCAGCCGGAAGTTCAATCTCACCACCGCGCTGCGCCAGCCCTGGACCTCGCTGACCGTCTGGCCCTTCTACGTCCCCCTCATCGCCCTCGGCGTCCACCCCGCGGCGCTCGCGTTCTGCTCCTCGGCGAACCTCGTCTACCAGTTCTGGATCCACACCGAGCGGATCGACAAGATGCCCCGGTGGTTCGAGTTCGTCCTCAACACGCCGAGCCACCACCGGGTGCACCACGCCTCCCAGGGCGGCTACCTGGACCGCAACTTCGGCGGCATCCTCATCGTCTGGGACCGGCTCTTCGGCTCCTTCGTCGCCGAGACCGAGCGCCCGGTCTACGGACTGACCAAGAACATCGACACCTACAACCCGCTGAAGGTCGCCACCCACGAGTACGTCGCCATCGCCAAGGACCTCAGGGCCGCGCGCGGTTGGCGCGAGCGGGCCGGGCGGGTCTTCCGCGGCCCCGGCTGGACCCCGGCACCCCCGGCGGCCACCGAGGCGGCAGAGAAGACCGTGGCCGCGTGAGCCTCCCGCGCGCCCTGCTCGCCGCCTTCTGCCTCGCCGTCGCCGTCGACCTCGCCTGCCTGGTGACGGGCCTCGACACCGGGCACACGGCGGCCAAACCGCTCCTCATGCCGCTGCTCGCCGCCCACGCCCTCGTCAGCGGCGCCCCGAGGCTCCTGCTGGCGGCCCTCGCCCTCGGCTGGGTGGGGGACCTCCTGCTGCTGTCGGACGCCGACCCCGCCTTCCTCGCGGGCATGGCCTCCTTCGCGGGCGGCCACGTGTGCTACCTCGTCCTGTTCGCCCGGTACGGCCGCCGCGACACGCCACCGGCACGCACGCCTGCCCTGCGCGTGGCCTACGCCGCCGCCCTGACCGTCACCCTCGCGCTGCTGTGGCCCGGACTGCCCGCCGACCTCCGCGCCCCCGTCGCCGGATACAGCCTGCTGCTCACCGCCATGGCCTTCCGGGCGAGACGGCTCGGGCCCCTCGCCGCCGTGGGTGGGGCGCTGTTCCTGCTCTCCGACACCCTGATCGCGACCGGCGTCGCCGACTGGCCGCAGCTCCCGGCACCCGACTTCTGGATCATGCTGACCTACGCCGCAGCCCAGGCCCTGCTGGTGCGGGGTGTGCTCGCGGCGGCCGGGACCCCCGAGCGCCGTCCCGCGACCGTCTGACGGCCGCGCCCCTCACCAGCGGATCGGCAGCGGCAGCGCGGTGAGCAGCCCCGACACCGCGACGACCGCGCCCAGCGCGACCACCTCCGCCCGCGCGGGGGAGCAGGCGGCCAGCGGATCGGCCGCCCGGCGCAGCCGCCGCCGCGCCCACAGGGCGAGCGCCGCGACGGCGGCCACGAGGAGCACCTTGGCCAGCAGGGTCCGCCCGTACGCCGTCGACGTCAGCTGCTCCACCACCGTCTCCGGCGGCATCCGCCGCAGCGAACTCCACACCCCGGTCGCGGTGATCGCGGCCAGCAGCAGGACCGCCACGCGCGCGTAGAGCCCCAGCAGCGCCGCACCCGCCGCCGGGGCGCGCCAGCCGCGCAGGGTGCGCAGCGCGTAGAGCAGACCGCCGACCCACAGTGACGCGCACGTCAGATGGGCCAGGGTCAGCCCGGAGCCGACCAGTGGGGTGTGCTCGGTCGGGGGATGCGCCCGCAGCGCCTCCGCGACGACGATCGCCGCCAGCGGCCACACCTGGGTGCCCGGCCGCCGCGACAGGGCGCACAGGCCCGCCGCCGCGAACGCGTTCACCTCCAGCAGCGCGAGCCTGCCGTCCCGTGACTCGTACAGTCCGCCCGGGTCCATCTCGGAG
Organism: Streptomyces sp. B93; assembly: GCF_018070565.1. Lineage (GTDB taxonomy): Bacteria > Actinomycetota > Actinomycetes > Streptomycetales > Streptomycetaceae > Streptomyces. The sequence goes on along the minus strand of NZ_JAGPXL010000001.1, from coordinate 7,652 downwards.
AGGCTGGTCGGCATCAGATTGCCGGTCGCCACGACCGACGCGAGGCCCAGCGCGGCGCCGAACCCGACGGCCGCGGCGACCGGCGCCCAGCTGCGGGGCCGCTCAGCGGGGGCGCCGGGCACCCCGCGGGCCAGCCGGCCCACAAACATCTCGCCCAGCGGCACGCACAGCGCCGCGAACAGCACCGTGCGCAGCAGGGCTATGCCCCCGGCGCCGGGCGCGGCGGCCTCACCGGTGCCGTGCAGGGCGGTGGACGGTCCGAGCAGGGGTATCAGCGCCCCCAGCGCCACCAGGACGAGGACGGCGGCGGCCCGGCCCGTGCCGGCGCCGCCGGGCGCCGCGCTTCCGTCGGCGGCCTCGGGGGTCGGTCGTATCAACGTCACCTCAGGATCTTCACCAGCCGTCACAGAACCGGGCAAGTTCAGGGGAACAACCGGCGGACGGCGTTCCCCCCACGGGTACGGCCGCGGGGCTCTGTCCGCTCAGCACCAGCGGGCGTCGTCCGCGCCCCAGACCCCCGGAGGCCGGGCCCAGTCGTCCGGGCCGCCGTCGAAGGCCACCGGCGGCAGCGCGTACCGCAACCGCCCGAGGCCACTGTCCCGCTCGCGCAGCCAGCGCTCCACCCCCGCGGGCGCCCCCTCCGACGGTGCCCCGCGACTCTCCGTCAGCCAGGCGGCCGTGCGCGCCAGGGCCAGCCGTACGACCCTCGTCCCACCGGTGCGGGTCTGCTCCGTCAGGGCGCGCAGCACGGCCGCCGCCAGCAGGTACCCGGTGCCGTGGTCGAGCGCCTGGGCGGGCAGGACGCCCGGCCGGTCCGGTACGCCCTCCGTGGTCGCGATGCCGGTGGCGGCCTGCACCAGGCTGTCGAAGCCCCGCCGGGCCCGCCAGGGGCCCGCACCGCCCCAGGCCGACAGCTGGGCCACGACCAGGCCGGGCCGCCGCTCGGCGAGGGCCCGTGGCGAGAGCCCGAAGCGGTCGAGGGCGTCCGGCCGGTACCCGGTGACGACGACGTCCGCCGACGCGAGCAGCTCCTCGAAGAGATGACGGCCGGTCACCAGGTCGAGCGTGGTGGAACGTTTCCCGAACCCGGTGTCGGCGTGCTGGTCGGGCAGTTCGGGCAGGCCGGGCGGGTCGACGCGCAGCACGTCCGCGCCGAGCAGCGCAAGCGTGCGGGTGGCGACCGGACCCGCGATGACCCGGGTGAGGTCCAGCACCCGCACCCCGGCGGCGGGCAGCGGCCGGCCGGCGTCGGCACGGGGGAACGCACGCGCGCGTGCCGCGTCCAGGCGCTCTCGCTCCACCAGCGGCAGCCGCCCCACCGCGACGCCCTGCGGATGCCCCGCCCACTGCTCGGGCGTGCGCAGGGCGACGGCGAGGCCCCCGGCGTCGTACACGGTTTCCTCGACCTCCATGGCGGACCGCTCGGCGAGCGCCGCCTCGACGGCGGGCACCTCACCCTCCGTCAGGTCCAGCGCGGCCAGCAGCCGTCGCCGGTGGTGCGGATAGTTGGCGTGGGTGCGCACCCAGCCGTCCGCCGTGCGCCAGAACCGCGACAGCGGCGCGAAGGTGACCGGCGCCCGCCCGTCGACGAGCAGGTGCCGCTCGCTGGTGAACGCGGCGGCCACCGCCCCGTCGTCGACCGTGACCCCCGGCACCGCGCCGCCCCCGCGCACGGCCGCCAGCTCCGCCGCGGCCAGCGCGCACGCGCCGACGCAGGCCCGCGCCAGCTCCCGCACTGGAAGCCGCGCCTCCAGCACCCCGGGACGGACGACGGGGGACACCCGCGCGAGCAGTGCGGGATCGCCGCCGAGGGCGTCCCAGGCATGGGCGGTGAGTGGGGCGGACGACGAGGAGGAGGCCATGGCCGCACTATGCCGGACGGGCCGGACGCCCTCGACGGCGCCCGGCCCGCACCCGCTGTTCCTGTGCTCCTGTGCTACTTCGTCACGGCGTCCAGGGCGTCCGCCGTGCCCCATCCGTAGAAGCCGTTGTAGTTCTTCGGCCCCTCGCACACGGCGTCGATCTTGCCGTCGCCGTTGATGTCGTACGGGTCCGTGCACGGCGTGGCGTCGGCCTGGGCGTACAGCAGGGCCTTCACCAGGGCGGGGGTGGCGCGCGGGTGCGTCGACTTGATGAGCGCGGCGACGCCCGCGACGTGCGGCGACGCCATCGACGTACCGGCCATGTAGCCCCATCGGCCGCCGGGCAGCGGGCCGAGGATCAGACCGCTGGTCGCGGGCGCCTGCGGGGTCTGGTAGGCGGTGGAGTCACCGCCGGGGGCGGCTATGTCGATGACACCGAGACCGTGGTTGGAGAACGAGGACTTGATGCCCTTCGCACCGGTCGCGGCGACCGTCACGATCCCCGGCAGCTGGGTCGGGATGTCGAAGCACTCGGAGGGGTCGATGACCCGCTCGGTGGGCGCCGGGGTGTCGTTCGGCGAGACCGGGTCGGTGATCTCGTCGGCGGCCAGGTCGTAGTTCTCGTTGCCCGCGGCGGCGACGTTGACCGCGCCCTTCTTCTCCGCGTACCGCGACGCCCGGGTGATGGCCTCGACGAGCGCTTTCTGGTCGGGGTCGTCGACGCAGTTGAAGTACCAGGGGTCGGTGTAATAGCTGTTGTTGGTGACGTCGACGCCGTGCTCGGCCGCCCACATGAAGCCGCAGACGACGGCCTCGGTGTAGAAGTAGCCGTCCGGGTTGGACACCTTGATGCCGGAGACCTTCACCCCCGGCGCCACACCGGTCATGCCGACGCCGTTCTTGGCGGCGGCGATCTCACCGGCCACGTGGGTGCCGTGCGGGCTCTCCGTGGCCCCGGGCCGCCAGGCGCCGTCGGCGGTGTCCGGCTTGCCCGTGACGCAGTTGACGGACGCGTCGCGGTCGAAGTTCGGGGCGATGTCGGGGTGGGTGTCGTCGACGCCGGTGTCGATGACGGCGACGGTCACCTTGCTGCTGCCGAGGGACTTCTCGTGCGCCTGGTCGGCCTTGATGGCGGGCAGGTCCCACTGGAGCGGCTGGAGCGGGTCCTCGCCGGCGACCGCGTCGACCTCGGCGAGGTCGTCGGCGGTGAGCACCTTCGGGGTGCCCACGTCGGTGGTGGACTGCGCGGGCAGCGGCGCGTGCCGGGTGGCCCCGGCGGACTGGACGCCGCGCGCCTTGCGGATGGTGGTGGCGAAGTCCGGGTTCGACGAGTGGACGACGACCACGCCGATCTTGTCGTACGACGTCAGGATGGTGCCCTCGGCCTTGCCGATGGCCTTCTTCAGCGAGGGGGACGGGCCGTCGCCGGGGCGGATGTTGACGACGTAGCTCAGCGGGGTCGCCTCGGCCGTGACGGCGGGGACGGACCCGGCGGCGGAGGCCGTGGCGTTCGGCAGGAACGCCAGGGCGGTCGCCATCGCCATGCCGACCGGGATCACCAGTGCGCGGCGGTGGCGCGGAGCGGTCGCTGTCATGTGTCGTGTTCTCCAGTTCGTTCGCGGTACCTGCGGTGGTGAGGCCGTGCGGGCGGCCGGGTGGCACCCCGGACCGGCGGTGCCACCCGGAAAGGGGTACGAGGTCTACTTCACCGCGCGCAGCGCGTCGACGATCCCGAAACCGTAGAAACCATTGACGCGTGTGCCCCCCTCGCACACCGCGTCCTGGGTTCCGTCGCCGTTCTGGTCGTACGACTCGGGGCAGCCCGGGTTGTTCGCCTGCGCCTTGAGGAGGACCTGCAACTGCGCGGGGCTCGCCCACGGGTGAGTGGACTTCAGCAGCGCGGCGACGCCGGAGGCGTGCGGCGCGGCCATCGAGGTGCCCTGGAGGAAGCCGTACTGGTTGTTCGGCATCGTGGACAGGATGCGGCCGTTCTTCGACGGCGTGTCAGGGATCTGGTAGAGCCGGTCGCCGCCCGGCGCCGCCACGTCGACGACCTTGTGGCCGTAGGAGGAGTAGTACGACTTCACGTCGTCGACGCCGGTCGCGCTGACGGTGACCACGCCCGGCAGCTGGGTCGGCAGGTCCAGGCACTCGCTCGGGTCGACGGTCCGCTCGACCGGGGTGGTGTCGTTGGGGCTCGTCGTGTCGACGATGGCGTCCCCGCCCAGGTCGTGGTTGGAGTTGCCCGCCGAGGCCAGGTGCAGGGTGCCCTTCTTCTGGGCGTACAGCTGGGCCCGGTTGACCGCGTCGACGACCGCCTTCTGGTCGGGGTCGTCCATGCAGTTGTAGAGCCACGGGTCGATGTAGTAGCTGTTGTTGGTGATCTCCACGCCGTGGTCGGCGGCGAAGACGAAGGCGCAGACCACGGCCTCCGGGTAGAACAGGCTGGTGTCCGGCTCGCTCACCTTGATGGAGGACACCCTGACGCCGGGCGCGACCCCGGCGACGCCTATGCCGTTGCGGGCGGCGGCGATCTCACCGGCCACGTGCGTGCCGTGGTAGTCGTCCGCGGTGTACGGCCGCCAGGCGCCCTCAGTGGTGTCGGCGACGCCGCCGACGCAGTTGGCGGACTGGGCCGCGGAGAAGTTCGGGGCGAGGTCGGGGTGGGTGTCGTCGACGCCGGTGTCGATGACGGCGACGGTGACCTTCTTGCTGCCGGGGTTGATCCGCGCGGCCCGGTCGGCGCCGATGGCCCGCAGGTCCCACTGGTCGGCCTCCAGCGGCTCGCTCCCCGGGACCGCCCCCGAGGCGGCCTCGGTCCGCGTGGCCTCGGCGGCCGTGAGGTAGTCGGCCCCGCCGACGTCGGTGGTGCCCGCGGCGGCCAGCGGCGCGGTGCGGGTGGCGCCCGCCGACTGCACGGCGCGGACCTTGCGTATCTGCGTCCCGAAGTCCGGGTTCGCCGAGTGCACGACGAGGACGCCGATTTTGTCGTACGTGGTCACCACGGTGCCGTCGGCCGCGGCGACGGCCTTCTTCACCGCCGCGATCGTGCCCCGGTCCGCCCTGGTGTTCACGACGTACGTCAGCGTGCCCTGGGCAGCCCGCTGCGCGGTGGTCTCCGCGGCGGGCGCGGCCGACGCGGCGGCCGGGAGGAACCCGAGCGAGGCGGTCAGCGACAGCACCACGGGGACGGCGAGGGCGAGCCGCCGTCTGGAACGCAGATGAGACATGGGGTCTCCACATCATCCGGAAACGAAACCGGCCCGAGGCACAGGTGCTGCTCGGGCAGGTACATGACGGGTCTTGCAGGCTGAAGCTATCTCCCGCGGTCGCTGGCCAGCAATGACTTCCTCGAACTGATTTCTGGGTGGTTTCCGAAAGAACCGATTGCGCGTTGAACCGGTCATCGCGCGGCGCCGTGGACCTTGGGCAGGGAACGCCGGAACCGTCGGGCGCCCCTTTTGGATCAAGCCCACGGCGCCTACCATCGCCAACCGGCCAATGTGATCCACATCACAAGAAATGCAGAGCCGTCATGTCCGTCGTACGAGGAGACTCCGTGGCAACCGACGCACCGCCCCCCTCGAAGACAACACACCAACTCCCCTCCGCCGAGGAGTTCGTCGAGGTGCAGCAGAGCGCGGAGTTCAGTGAACTGCGCCGCTCCCACCGTTCCTTCGCCTTCCCGCTGACCGTCGCCTTCATCGTCTGGTACCTGATGTACGTCCTGCTCTCCAACTACGCGGGCGACTTCATGGGCACCAAGCTGTTCGGCAACATCAATGTCGCGTTCGTCCTCGGCATCGCCCAGTTCGTCACCACGTTCCTCATCGCCTGGTGGTACTCGCGGCACGCCAACGCGAAGCTCGACCCCAAGGCAGAGGCGATCAAGACCCGTATGGAGGGCGGCGCATGAGCCCCGCGATCACCCTGGCCGCCAACGAGGCCAGCGAGCACCGCACGCTGATCATCACCCTGTTCGCACTCTTCGTCGTCGCCACCCTCGGCATCACCGTCTGGGCGGGCCGCCAGACCAAGGACGCCGCCGACTTCTACGCCGGCGGGCGGCAGTTCAGCGCCTTCCAGAACGGCCTCGCCGTCTCCGGCGACTACATGTCCGCCGCGTCCTTCCTCGGCATCGCGGGCGCCATCGCCCTCTTCGGCTACGACGGCTTCCTCTACTCCATCGGATTCCTGGTCGCCTGGCTCGTCGCCCTGCTGCTGGTCGCGGAGCCGCTGCGCAACTCCGGCCGCTACACGATGGGTGACGTGCTCGCCTACCGGATGCGCCAGCGCCCGGTCCGCACGGCCGCCGGCACCTCCACCATCGTGGTCTCGATCTTCTACCTGCTCGCCCAGATGGCCGGCGCCGGTGTGCTGGTCTCGCTGCTGCTCGGCATCACCTCCGACGCGGGCAAGATCCTCATCGTCGCCCTGGTCGGCGTACTGATGATCATCTACGTCTCCATCGGCGGCATGAAGGGCACCACCTGGGTCCAGATGGTCAAGGCCGTCCTCCTCATCGGCGGCACCCTGCTGATCACCTTCCTGGTGCTGCTGAAGTTCAACTTCAACATCTCCGACCTGCTCGGCACCGCCGCCGACAACAGCGGCAAGGGCGCGGCCTTCCTGGAGCCCGGCCTCCAGTACGGCGCCACCGCCACCACCAAGATCGACTTCATCTCCCTGGGCATCGCCCTGGTGCTCGGCACCGCCGGTCTGCCGCACATCCTGATCCGCTTCTACACGGTGCCCACCGCCAAGGCCGCCCGTAAGTCCGTGAACTGGGCCATCGGCATCATCGGCGGCTTCTACCTGATGACCATCGCCCTCGGCTTCGGCGCCGCGGCGCTGATCTCCCAGGACGAGATCATCGAGTCCAACCCGTCCGGGAACACGGCGGCACCCCTGCTCGCCCTGCACCTCGGCGGCGTGGACTCCGCGTGGGGCGCGATCCTGCTCGCCACCATCTCCGCGGTGGCCTTCGCGACCATCCTCGCCGTGGTCGCGGGCCTCACCCTGGCGTCCTCGTCCTCGTTCGCCCACGACATCTACGCCAACGTCATCAGGAAGGGCCAGGCCACCGAGAAGGAGGAGGTCCGCGCCGCCCGCCTCGCCACCATCGGCATCGGCGCCGTCTCCATCCTCCTGGGCGCCCTCGCCCGCGACCTGAACGTGGCCGGACTGGTCGCGCTCGCCTTCGCGGTCGCCGCCTCCGCCAACCTGCCGACGATCCTCTACAGCCTGTTCTGGAAGCGCTTCACCACCCAGGGCGCCCTGTGGTCGATCTACGGCGGTCTGATCGTCGCCACCGGCCTGGTGCTGTTCTCGCCCGTGGTCTCCGGCGACCCCAAGGCGATGTTCCCGGACGTCGACTTCGCCTGGTTCCCGCTGAAGAACCCCGGCATCATCTCCATCCCGTTCGGCTTCCTGATGGGCTGGCTCGGCACGGTCCTGTCCAAGGAGGAGCCCGACACCAAGAAGTACGCGGAGCTGGAGGTCCGGTCCCTGACCGGCACCGGCGCCCACTGACCGCACCCCCGCCGAAGCGGCCGCGTCGTAGCTGTCCACGACGCGGCCGCGTCCATGTCGTGGGATCGGGGACTGTCGATGTCGGAGGCGTCGCGTACGCTCGTGTGAGTAGGAAGACTGGAGGGGGCCGCGTGCTCATCGACACCTACGGCCGGGTGGCCACCGACCTGAGGGTCTCGCTGACCGACCGGTGCAACCTGCGCTGCACGTACTGCATGCCGGAGGAAGGCCTTCAGTGGCTGGCCAAGCCGGATCTCC